>NZ_CBDRCM010000017.1:0-125146 GCF_965342435.1 Actinacidiphila sp. bgisy160
CACTGCCCGGTCCGTTACCTCGTCCCACGCCGGCTGGGACGTGCAGGGGCGTGGTGTCGTCGCGCTGTTCGCCTCGCACAAGGAGGCGATGTACCAGGATCTCGTCGACAACGAGGCCGCCCTCCTTGGCAGCGACCTCGTCCGCGCGGTGGCTCTGGGGCCGTCGGCCGGGTTCGCGCCCGAGCGCTTCGACTTCGAAGAGGCGGACCTCCAGCGCATCGACCAGCTGTGCCCGCCGGAGAACAGCCCGCTGGTGCTCGACGCGGATGCCTCGCAGCGGCAGGCGATCGCCGCGGCCGTCGAAGGCCGGTCGTTTGTCCTGGACGGCCCGCCGGGCACCGGCAAGAGCCAGACGATCACCAACATGATCGCCGGCCTCATGCACGCAGGCCGCAGCGTCCTTTTCGTGAGTGAGAAGGCTGCTGCGCTCGACGTCGTCCACAGCCGTCTCAAAGCCGTAGGCCTCGATTCGTACGCCTTCGCCCTCCACAGCCACAGCACCAGCCGCAAGGCGGTGGCACAAGAGCTCGGCAAGGCCCTCACCGAGGAACCCAAGGCTCCGAAGCTGCCCGCATACGTGCTGAGCGACACCAAGAAGGTTCGTGAATCGCTGTCCGACTACGCCGCAGCCATGAACGAGTCGAGGCATCCCCTGGAGCGCAGCCTCCATGACGTGATCGGCCGGGTCGCCCAGCTCGCCGACGCGCCCGTCGCCTACCTCACGCCTGCCGGCGCCTCCGGAACGGCGCGGAGCGGATTCCAGGCCGGGCGACTCGACGGCGAACGGCTCGCGGACATCCTGCGGACGGCGCGCGGCATCGCCGACACCTGGCGCGCCGCGGCCGACCCCCACTTCGCCTGGCGCGGGCTCCGCGCCGAGCGACCGCACCCGCGGCCGATGCTCGAGCAGGTCACCGCGGCGCTCGCAGACCTCGTCCAGGCCGTCGCCGACTACCAGGCGCTCAGCACCACCGGCGCGCCCATCACGGACCACGCTGAGACCAGGCGGCTGATCGACCTGCTGGCCACCCTGCCCTCCCGGCCGAACATTCCTGAGCACTGGCTGACAGTCAAGGACGCCTACACGATCGAAGCCGGGATCGACGCCTTCCGGCCGCGCCTGCGGGAGGCCCAGCGCACCCAGCGGCTCGCCGAGCGGCTGGGCGGTCCGCTCTGGCAGGAGATCTCCCCCCGACTCAACCCCGCACCCGGTCAGGAAGAACAGGAACTGGCCGCGCTGCGCCCCGCCGGATTCCCGATCCTGAACTGGACCGAGGACCCCATCCTCCGAGCCTTCGACGATTTCAGCCTGATCGCCAACGAGATGGCCGAGGCGGACCGGGAGCTCCGCGCGATCACCTCGTCGACCGGCCTGTCCTACCCGCAGAACCACGCCGAGGCGCTGGACGTCTGTACGGTCGTCGAACTCGCCCGGGCCGGACACCGGCCTCCGGCTGAGTGGTTCGACCCTCGGGTGCTAAACCAGGCACACGCCGCAGCCGACCGGTTGGCCACCACGGCGTTGGCTGGCTTCGCCGCGGCGGGTGCCCGCACCCGGCAGGCCCGGGAGGCCGCGGTGTCGCGGCTCGGCATGTCCTGGGACAAACTGCCGGACGCCGTTCGTCCCGAAGCACCTGCAAGCGAGCGGGCACTCGACAGGCTCCAGCCCGCCGGGCTGGATCTCTCGGCCTTCACTCGTGACCAGGCGGTCCATGTGCGCGCGCTGTTCGGCGACCGTGCCAGCGCGCTTGCCTCGGCGCAGCAGGACGCCGATCGGGCGGCACGGAGCCTCGGAGTCACGGTGCCGTCCAGCACCCATGCGGCCGATGAACTGTGCGCTCTCATCGACCTGACCCGCACACCCCACCGTCCGCTCGCCGAGTGGCTCGATCCGCAGACCCTCCTCTCGCTCCGCGACGCCGCGGACGACATAGCCACCCTCGTCGGCGAGTTGGGCGCCGCACGCAACGTCGCGGAGCAGGACTTCACCACGGCCGTACTGGACGCCGAGGACTTCCCCGAGCTCGCGCAGCGTCTCGCCGCGCAGCGCAATCCGCTGGGCACCCTGTTCTCCGGGCAGCGGCGCGCCGACCGCCGGCGCGCGGCTGCGATGACCGTCCGGGAAACCTGGAACGGAGAACTGACGGACCGGCTCGACCGGGCCTTGGACTGGCGGGAGAAACACCACCGGCTGCTGGAACGCATCGAGGAGTACCGCGAGCTGCTCGGCCGGTACGCGGACACGGTGATGAGCACACCGGACGTGCTGCGCTCGGCCGTCGACGCGGCGATCGAGATACACCGCCTCGCCCCGGACACCGTCGCGGATCCGGCAGCACGTTCACGGCTTGCCGCCCACCTGGCCGACGGCGCTCCGGCGGACGCGGAGCTGGATGAGCTCGGACAGCGTCTGCGCAAGACCCTCGCCGGCTGGGCAACCGGCTTCGACCTGCCGTATCTGCAGCTCGACAGTACGGCGCTGACGGACCACAGCTGCGACGGGCTGGCGCAGTGGTTGCGAGCCCACACCGGTCCGCTGGATCAGGCGATCGCCCTTCTCGAGGTAGTGGAGGGCGTCCGCGGCACCGGTCAGGAGACCGACTCGGTGCCGCGGCTCACGGTGGCGCAGGCTCGTGAGGCAGTGGAGACCGTCCGTGAGGCACGCGCGGCAACAGCAGCCTTCGAATCGGAAGAGCAGGCCCACCGAGGGCTTCTCGGCAGCCACTACAACGGATTCGAGAGCACTCTCGACCAGCTCCGGAACGGCCTGGACACACAGATTCCGATGGATCGACTGCTGCTCCACGCTGTCGACTGCATCCAGGCACCCGAAGTTTCCGAAAGCGTGTCCGAAGGCCACCGCGTGCTGGGGCGGTACGGCGACCTCGTGCCGCTCGACCTGGGCGCCCTCGCTTCGGCGCTGGACACTGCCGACCGGCTCCACGCTCTGGCGCCGGAAACTTTGGCGGACGTCACGCGGCGGGTGTTGCTGACGGCGCAGCTGGCCGACGGCCGCGTGACGTCTCCGGAGCTGCTGCGGCAGTCCGAGAAGCTCCGCACCCACCTGTCCGCGTGGCGACGCTGGGCCGAGCGCGACACCCTGGCCGGCACGTGCGCGGAGCTGTCGACTCGCCCGGTCGCCGATGCGGCCGACTGGTTCCAGGCCCACCTGGCACCCCTTGAGGATGCGGCCTCCCTGGTCCGATCCGTACGCCGGGTGCTCGCCGACGGTGGCAGACACGATTCGGACATCAGCCTCGCGCAGTGCCGCGACGTGATCGCCGCTGTAGTGGCCGCACGCCGTGCCGAGTCCACCCTTGCGAAGAACGAGGAGGCCGACCGCGAGCTGCTCGGCGGGCTCTATCAGGGAGCCGACACCGACTCCGCCGCATTGCACACGGCGCTCGACTGGGCGCATCGGGCACGACGGGCAGCGGACGGCCGCCAATCGGCACCACTGCGGGCAGAGGCCGCTCACCTGCTGTGCGAGGCTGACCCCGACCCTGGGGTGGCTCGGAAGTTCTCGGACTGGGAACGCCTCAGCGCCCAGTTGGTCGAGTACTTCTCGCGTGAGACCGGACGTGCGCTCCGGGCCCGCCTGGAAGAATCATTCGATTCGGCGAAACTGGCACTGCGCGCTCTGAATGACGACACCAAGGGCCCCGACGAGTGGCGCGACCACTGCACACACCTCGAGCATCTGCGCGGCTTCGATCTTGGAGCACTGGTCCGCGAGTGCGCAGACCGAGGCATCGACGGCGAGCAGTTCCCCGACACCGTCGAAAGGGCCGTCCTCCAGAGCTGGATCGAGGAGCAGCTGGCCCAGGACCCCCGGTTGCGTCCCGTCAATGCCTCCGACCGCGATCAGCTCGTCGAACGCTTCCAGGCCCTCGACCGGCAGCTGGTGGAGACCGCTCACGCGACGGTCATCGAGGCCTGCAACGCCCGCCGCCCGCGCCGTCTGTCGTCCGGGGGGCAGGCGGGGGAGATCCTGCGGCAGTCGCAGCTCAAGCAGAGGCACATGCCGGTTCGTGAACTGCTGGGCCGGACCCGCGACGTCGTCAAGTTGATCAAGCCGTGCTTCATGATGAGCCCGCTTACGGTCAGCCAGTTCCTGCCCGCCGACTTCCGGTTCGACGTAGTGATCTTCGACGAAGCGTCCCAGGTGCGGCCACAGGATGCGATCAACTGCGTGTACCGGGGTGACGCCCTCATCGTCGCCGGCGACCAGAAGCAGCTGCCGCCGACCTCCTTCTTCAGCGCCTCGGACGAAGACGAGGACGATGACGACTGGACCAACGACAGCGGAACCTTCGAGTCCATTCTGGACGTCGGCAAGGCGAGTGGCGTGATCCGCAGCATTCCTCTGCGGTGGCACTACCGCTCCATGCACGAGGACCTGATCACCTTCAGCAATCGGTCGTTCTACGAGAACTCCATGGTCACCTTCCCCGGTGCCCTGGAGGAGGGGAACGACATCGGCGTCGCCTTCTTCAAGGTCGACGGCGTCTACGACCGCGGTGGGCGTCGCGACAACCGCATCGAAGCCGATGCGGTGGCCCAACGTGTCATCCACCATTTCGCCACCCGTCCCGGACTCAGTCTCGGCGTGGTGGCCCTGTCCCAGGCCCAGGCTCAGGCGATCGAGGAGGCCGTGCAGAACGCCCGCGCGGGCCGCCCCGATCTGGACCGCTACTTCAACGAGGACCGCCTGGACGGCTTCTTCGTGAAGAACCTCGAGACCGTCCAGGGCGACGAGCGCGACGTGATGATCCTTTCTATCGGCTACGGCCCCAGCGCACCGGGGGCAAGGCCCCATGGCAACTTCGGCCCCATCAACAAGGACGGCGGATGGCGTCGGCTCAACGTCGCCGCCACCCGGGCACGCAGGCGCATGGAGGTGGTGGCCTCCTTCGACGGCGGGCAGCTGCCGGATCAGAGCAATCCGAGCGTGCAGCACCTGAAGCGCTTTCTTCTGTACGCACAGTCCGGACCTGCGGTGCTGGAAGTCGCGAACGCTGATCCCACTGCAGAGACCGAGAGTCCCTTCGAGGAGGAGGTGTACCGGGTCCTCACAAGCTGGGGCTACGAAGTTCAGCCCCAGGTAGGGGTGGCCGGCTACCGAATCGACCTCGGCGTCCGTGATCCCGGACGTCCCGGCGTCTACGCCCTCGGCGTCGAGTGCGACGGGGCGATGTACCACTCGTCACGTGCGGCGCGGGACCGGGACCGGCTGCGCGAGTCGGTACTGCGCGGTCTCGGGTGGCGCCTGCACCGGATCTGGGGCACGGACTGGTACCGCAACCGCGCCGAGGCCGAGGCACGGCTCAGGCAGGGCGTCGAACAGGCCATCGCGGCAGGCCCGGTTTCCGACCGCACGGTGCGGATTCCCGATCACACCGTGGCAGCAGGCACGCCTGAGATCGCACGATCTGAATCCGTGGCGACCGCCAGCGACACACGTCCGGTCACCGCTCAGCCGGTCACGGAGTTCGTGACCGTCGAGGCCGACGATGCCCCCGAGTCGAGTTGGAGCACGAACTACCGGAGGCTGAGCGAGTCCGAGCTGATCCAGCTCCAAAAGACCCTGGCCACCCAGCACCGCAGCAGGGGCCTGGATCTGACCGACCCTGGCGCCACGACTGCCCTCGTCGAGCTTGTGCACAGGATTCTCAACGCTGAGGGCCCTATCCACATAGAGGTGCTGTACTCCCGGGTGCGCGACGCCTGGCAGAAGGGCCGTTCCGGCAAGGTGATCCAGGACCGGATCTCCAGCGCGGTCACTACCTTGGTACGCAAGAGGCAGGCGGTCAGCGACGGTCAGTTCATCGACCTGGCACGCCGGAAGCAGGTTCTGGCCCGACGTCCCGGGATTGAAAAGCCCCGCAAGGTCGAGCACGTTCCCATCGCCGAGCGGCACACGGCCCTGACCGGTCTCGTCACGGAGATTCCCGGCATCACTGTCGAGGAACTCGTGAAGGAGTCCGCCCGCTTCTTCGGCTGGAGCCGTGTCGGCCCGGACATCCGCACCGTCCTGCTCGAGGACATCGAATCCCTGACCGCGTCCGGGGCAATAGCGGAGTCGGCGACGGGCTTGACCGCCCACGCGCAGTAGACGCCTCACCGGCGCACCTGTCCGGACTGGGGCCAAGCAGGCGCCTTCTTGGTGGCCTCTGGCTTCAGTCCGGACGAGGCGAAAGCAAGCGCGATCAACCGAATGCCGGCATGTGCCCGTACCCCCGAGGCGGTCCCGGCAGCCACGCGGCCATGTGGGAGTAGGCCGCCGAGTCCGCCGGATGGGCGAAGTCCACGCCCTCGGAGGGGCGTCGCACCAACTCCCGCCATAACAGGCGGGTCGTCGCTGTAGGCAGCTCCGGATCGCCGTGCGCGGGCCACAGCCACTCGATCTTCTCCTGGTTGATGGTTTCCCGAACCCATCGCTGCGCGGTGCACAGGGACTCGGCAGGAGAGAGACCCGACAACTGCCACTCCAGGTAGAACTGGGCGGTGATCAGGGAGTTGGCGAGTCCACCGACCGCCCATTGGCTTGCGACGACTCCTGCCACTCCGAGTTGGACGAAACCCATGGCGAGGCTAATGACCACGTCGGGCAGATCCTGCCGGGGACATGGGAGCTCGGGGTCGCCGACGTCCAACACCGGCCATACCCAGGTGCACTCGGTACAGGCATGCCGGCTGTAGGGCAACGGGATGGGATCGCCCGGCAGGAAGCCGCCCCCCTGGTTGGGCGGACCGCCGCGATCCTCCACCAGGGCGGGGACCAGGACGTCGACGCGCTTGCGCAGGCCAGGTTCAGCGACCATGAGCTCCCAGAGCCGGTCGGCGGCCTCCTCCCAATCGTCGCCGTAACCCAGCCTGCGTGCGACGAGCAACGCCTCCCGTAGAAGCGACGAGATGTCTTCGGCGTCGTCCGGAAGCAGCTCAGGCAACTCAAGGATCACGATTCCTGCCACAAGGATGATGGCTAGAAATCCGTCCTGCGGTTCCTCCACTCCGTCTCCATCAGCATTCGCTTCGTCCCCGTGAACGACGTGAGCTGCGCCGTCTGTCAAGACGCGCGCAGGGGCGCACGGTGGAGTGCGCTCAGGCGGCGTCCACCTGCCAGCCCTTGCGGGGTCGAGTTGCCAGAGGCTGGTGGTGGCGAGGACGAAGTCGTCTGCGGTCGCTCCGGCACATCGTGGATTGCCATTACTCGCCAACTCACGCTTACCGCATGATTGATAACCCCGGTTATCGGACTCTTTCATGACCTCCACGGTCAATGCGGGGCACCTTTGCCTGCATCGCCACACGCCAGCGTGCGCATTGCACGAAGACCTGGAGGTTCCCTGCCATGACCAGTACGCCTTCCACGCCGTCCACTCCCCAGCAGCCCGACGGATCCGGCCGGGCCGCCGGCTGCGGTGCCGTGTCGCAGATGCCCCCTGCCTACGCGCAGCCGCTGGCCGGGAAGAAGCCGTCGCGGGGCGGAGCGTGGCTCACCCACGGTGTTTCAGCGCTCGTCGCGCGGATCGCGGCGCCCATGACCCACCCGCGCAAGATCGTCCTCGCCGTGACCGCGGTGGCCGTGGGCTGCTCCCTGAGCGCCTGCTCCACCATCGGCGGCACCGAGACCGACACCGCGACGCCGACGGCCACCGTCAGCGCCTCGCAGGACGGCCAGAGCGCCCAGGACACCGAGGACACCCAGGACGACTCCGACGGTGACACCATCACCGTCGCGCTGGACAAGATCGCCACGTGGAACAACGGTGTCCAGGCGCACCTGAGCGGCTTCAGCCGGGGCACCTCCGGCGAGTACGCCTCTCCGTCCGGCAAGGCGTACCTGGCTTTCTCGGTCACTGTGCAGAACGGCTCCAAGTCCCCGCTCGACCTGAGCATGGTCAGCTTGTCCTGCCCCGACGGTGCCGACGAGATCTTCGACACGGATGCGGGTTTCGGCGGCACGCCGGACGCGCACCTGCTGCCGGGCAAGTCGCAGACCTGGAAGGAGGCGTGCGTGTTCGCGAAGACGGCCAAGAGCGTCCAGATCGAGATCATGCCGATGGACACCTCTGGCTCGGGTTGGTACCGCACGGCGATCTTCACGGGTCAGGTGCGGTAGCCACCGTCCTTCGGTGGGGCCCTTCCGGGCGTCCTCAGCATCCCCGCACGGCCGGGGGCCTCACGCCTTCGCCGC
Organism: Actinacidiphila sp. bgisy160; assembly: GCF_965342435.1. Classification (GTDB taxonomy): domain Bacteria; phylum Actinomycetota; class Actinomycetes; order Streptomycetales; family Streptomycetaceae; genus Actinacidiphila. The sequence goes on from NZ_CBDRCM010000017.1 coordinate 8,201, forward strand.
ACCAGGCGCACCCCGAGGTAGCGCCCATGGGTCGCCCGTACCCACGCCGGTCACACCATGCGCACGGCCCCACTCACCACCACTCGCGACCCGGAAGGCCATTGTGACGATCACCGAGCACACGGATCTGGTCCGTCGCTTTGCCGAGGACTTCACCGCCCTGCAGGAGGCTGTCCTCGCACGAATGAACGGGATCTGCGCCGCGGAGATCTCCGCGGCCCTGGAACACGCTTCGCTCGTCGGCCCCATCGCCATCGCTCTCGCCCACGCTGACGTCCTCGCTCGCGGGGACGTCCGGCGAGCGGAGCTCTCGGCCCAGCCCGCCGAGCGGCTGCGGCGGCTGCGGGAGCACGCGCGCAAGGTGCGCCGGGCCCGGTCGCAGGCGGACGCTGTGTGCAAGGAGCAGCGTGCCCGCCGCCTTGCCGGACTCTCCCGGCCGGTGGACATGCTGGAGCTGCGGGTGGCGCGTTCCGCGTACCCGGAGGCCTACGGCGAGGCCCTGCGGAAGGAACTCCGTGACAGGGGGCTGCCGGAGGCGACATCGCAGGCGCCCGAAAGCGACCTCGCCCGGTGGGCGTGGGAGCAGGAATCGGCAGGCGGCGAACTGCCGGCACCGGTGCGCGCACTGCGGGACTGCCACGACGACGCCTTCGTCCAGGCCCTGCTGCGCGACGCGAGGGAGGATGAGAACCCGTACCTCCCGCACGACGCGGTGGTCGAACGGTGGAGCCGGCAGGCCCGTTCCGCGCTGGCCTGGGGTCGCTACGCCATCGGCCAGGCCGAACGGGACGCACTCGCCTGCCCTCTCCCTGCACGGCGCGCGCGGCTTGACGCCCTGGAGGACGCCTACCAGGACGCCGCGGTTCTCGCTGCCCGCGCCCGCGAGGCCAGACTCCGGGTCGCAGATCTCCATGACCGGATGCGGGCATGCGTGGCCACGGGAGCTTTCACGGAGCTCGTCGCACAGTGCCGCGCCGCAGCTCTGGAACGCTTCGCCGCCGGCGAGCCCGAGTTGTGGCATGCGCTGTGTGAGCTGACCGCCCGGCACCAGGCACACTGCGCTGAACGGGCCGACGCCTGCCCGCAGTGCCACCGCGCGCTCGCCACCATCCTCATCGACGGCACTCCCGCCGACATGCGCGAGGACGGCGACGGCGGACGTTCCACGGCAACGTCCCTGGCTGACAGGGACCGTTACGCCCTGCTCACCGACCTTCCCGGCACCGCCGTCGTGGCCGTTGCCGACGCCGCGGTCGGTGACGACTCCGCGCTGTGCGGCTACGGCTGGGCTGCCGAGGACGGGACAACCGGACACGGCGAGTCCATGGCCTCAAGCAGCGGCGAAGCCGAAGTCATCGGCATCTGTACGGCCGCCCTCAGCCTCCTCGACCGCCACGAGGAAGCGCCCATAGTCCTCCTGTGCGACAGCATCGAGGCAGTCGAGGCGACGAACGCGGCCCTGGACAGCGCAGACCCGGCAGCGGCCCACCGCACGCTCCTCTTCCCGGAGGGCAGGCACCTCATGGACCGCCTGCTGCGCCACCGCGACCGCGTGCAGGTCCGCTGGCTCAAGGGGCACATCGGACATGACCTCAACGAAACCGCCGACGTCCTCGCCGGCCTCGCCCTCCGCCGCGCCACCGGGCGTATGTCGCCCTCCGCGGCCCGCAAGGAGGAAGCGCGGATCCTGCGCTCACTCGGCTCCCTGGACCGCCCCCTCCCGGCGGCCGCCTGATGCCCGAGTCCGGCAGCAGTTCGGCGATCAAGCCGGCTCCGGACAGCACACGCGGTGCCTGCTCGCCGTCGGCCTCTCCCAGCAGTTCCCCCTGGTTGCCTGAGCTCCTTCATGAGAAAGGAACCCGTCGATGCCCGTCTGGTACGCATACGTCGAGTTCGCCGCCGACGGCCCCGCCCTCCCCGACGAGGTGTGGGACCGCTTGCATGGACTGCTGCACGAGGCCGGTCACTCTCCCTCGGTTGGTTGCGCCCCGAACGGCAACGCGTCGGTGCGCCTGTGCACGGAAGCCGGCACCGCCGAGGATGCCGTCGAACTGGCGGCCAAGATCGCCTCCCAGGCCATCGAGACGGTTCACCGGTCCTGCACTGTCGTTGGCCTGGAGGTCATGACCGAGGCTGAGATCGACAGGCGCAACAGCGCCGACTGACTGCCGGGCACGACGGAGGCCACCACCTGCCGATCGGTCCAGCACGTCGCCATCGACGCGGGCCAGGAGTAGGCCGACCGTAGCGGCGAAACCGTGGTCAAGAACTACGGCCAACGTCCCTTGGTTCGCCCTGCCCGGTCCGTCGGCGGACCGATAGTGTGAGCTCGTGGAAAGCGGATATCTGGTGATGCGCCGTCAGGACGGCATTAGAGGCGAAAAGTACGTAGGAACGGTCCGCCTGGTCGAGGACGACAGTGCCGTCATCGAGTGGCCGGGAGGCCGACGAGAGCGGATCCCGCTGCCGCCGACCTCCAACATCACGGTCATACCGGTCGGATCGGTGCGGTACCAAGCGCTGAGAGACTCCCAACGGCTGGAGAAGGAGTTCTCGAAGTCGCCCGTGCCCGTCCTGGTGGCACTCCTCGAAGAGGTTGGCGGAGAGGTGACCGTCAGACAACTGCAGGATGAGACACGTAGGCTCGGGCTGGCCGGTGAACACGACCGCACTTGGTGGAACCGCATCCGTCAACGCCTGCTTGCACATCCTCGGGTCACCGAGAGCAAGCCGAACGGTCCTTTGAAGATCATCGATGAGCCGGTCGATCCGTTCGAGAAAGAGCGGAGTCTGCCGGCACGGGAGGCCTTGGAATTCCTGGCGACGCCGGCAACCAAGCGCGAAAGAGGACTCGAACAGGCACTGCGGGAAGCGGTCTGCGCCGGACAGTCGGAACTGGCCACGTACGAGCGCGTCGCGGCTCACGCGCTTAAGGCGGCTCTGCGCCCATGGCCGACGGAAATGAACGAATACACCCCCCAGGGCGTCTCCCAAAAAGTGCTGGCCATGGCCGTGGAATTCCTAGCCGACGTGACGAAGGGCCAGCGCCACGCCCAGAGCGCGACGGCCCAGCCGTCGCCGAAGCTGGGTAAGGCGGGCGCCCCGCCGGTTGCGGCAGTCACGCCCCTTCTGGTGGGCTTGGTGACGACCCCGGAGGGCAGCGCCGCAGCCGACGAGGCGGCGAAACTACCGCGTGGGCTCATGGCGCAGGCGTGTGTCATGGCGGTCATGGCCCGCTTCGAGGCCGAGGAGGCGGGCGCCGACCACCTGCTGCGTCGCGGCGCCGTACTGCTCCCATGGGCGATCGCCGAAAGCCCCCTGGCACCCGCCGCGCGACGCGAAGCCTTTGCGGAGGAACTCCTTGTGCGGGCGCTGGGTCTCCTCCTGCGATCCGCCGGGCAGCGGCTCCCGTCCGACCCCGAGTGCCAGTGGGTCGACTTGGTCCTGGCCGCGGTGCCCGAGCACACACTTCGGCGCGGTATTGCCGCGACCAGCGCCGAGGATCTGGCGGCGGCGCTGGAGGCACTTCCGGATCGCCCGGACGGAGGCCGCGAGAGGGCGAAACGTGTCCTGGCATCGCTCGCCAGCGTGCCGGACGACCCCGAGCAACCTGAATCGCCCGCCGCTCCCGCGTCGGAAGCCGCGAAGCCCACCGCCTCCTCCTCCGCCGAAAGCGGTTCCGCCTCGGCTGCGGATGCCTCACCGGAAGAGCAGAAGACGCAGGAGCCACAGAGCGAACCCGCGACAACGGCCGCCCCTGCCGATACGGACGCCCCGGCGCAGGAGCCGGAGGCCGACGGCGACGGCAACGCCACTGACGACGCCGCTCCGACCCCGGAGGCGTTGAGCGAAGAGTCGAAACCACAGGAGCCGGAGCCCGAGCCCGTGACAAGGGCCGCCCCTGCCGAGGCCGAGGCCCCAGCGCAGGATCCGGAGATGGCAGCTGAAACACCCGCGGTCACCGCGGAGGCTCCGTCTCGTGCACCGGAACCCACTCCCGAGGAGCGCAGCCGCCACGACGTCGCTCTGAGTCGCGAACGCGCTGTGGCTCATGCGCTGCGCAGTGAGCGGGACCAGCTCAAGCAGGATCTTGCGGCCAGTGAGCGCCGGTACGACCGTGCGGGTGAGGAATTCGCCGAGCTGCGCACCCGACTCGATGCCGTGACGGCGGAGCTGGCGGCTGCCACTCGGCGCGGAGAGGCGTTGACCCTGCAGGCACAGCGGCGGGAGCAGGAGCTGCGGCAGTCGCGTCAGACGGGACGAGCCGCCTCGCAGGCGCAGTTGCGGCAGGCGCGAATCGACGGGCTCCGAGTGCTCGCGACTGTGCTGGCGGAGGTTGCCGACCAGGCGGCGCACGCGACGGACGAGTCGGATCCGTCCCGTGCCTTGTACCGGAGGGTCCTGGCCCAGGCGGCGACGGCCGGTCTCGTGGACATCGGCACCAGCGGCGAGGAGACCGAATTCGATCCCTCACGCCATCAGGCACCGACCGGCGCGGCGGAGCAGGTCGTCGTCGAGCGGCCGGGATTCGCCTGGCGGGCCGCAGGTTCTCAGGAAGAAGTCGTACTGCTGCCAGCCCTGGTCCGGCGAGCAGAACCGTAGTCAGACACGGATCACAGGGGCCGTTCGCACCATCCGGTTCGTCGGACGGCCGGCCCTCAGGAGGACACGCGTGAGCGATGACAGACCGCTGGTAGGCATAGATTTCGGTACGGCAACGACGCTGGTGGCCCAGCGAATGCCGCACAGCTACGCCGAGACCGTGCCGATCGGCGCCAGTACGGCCTGGATACCCAGTGTCGTCGCCGCCTCACCGCGCGGTGAGCTGGTGTTCGGGGAGGCTGCGGAGGCCACCGGAGGCGCCGGGGCCATACGTTCCGTCAAGCAGCACATCACCGGCGAACGGAACGAGCCGCTGCTGCTCAGAACGGACGCCACCAACGCGGCGGCGTTCACTCCAGACCAGCTCATCGTGGGCCTGCTGCGGCATGTGATGCTGCTGGCGAAAGCCAACGGGGCCGAGGTCGACGACGCGGACTTCCGCCTCGCCTGCCCGGCGATTTGGGACGGGTCCCGCCGCAAGCGGCTGGCGTACCTCGCCACCGAGGCCGGGATCCCGATGGCCGTCGCCAACATCGTTGACGAGCCGATCGCAGCCGGACTGGCCTGGTCCGAGGGGCTCCACGACCGCGACGGTTACGCCCCTGAAGGCACCGTCCTGGTCTTCGACTACGGCGGTGGCACGCTCGACATCGCGCTCATGTCGGTGGGTGAGGACCTCGACGACGCCGAGCCGGAACTGACCGTCCTGTCGGCCCGGGGTGTCGCGGAGGCCGGCGACGACCTGGACCGCCGGATCGCGGAGGATCTGGAACGGGACCTGGGGGCAGCAGGCTTCCCGGTCGATCGTCTGCCCGAACCGCAGACCGTGCGGTCGCTGCTCCTGCTGGCCGCCCGCCGCCTCAAAGTCCTGCTCTCCGATACGCGCTTCGGTACCCAGAGCGTGCCGATCGGCGGCGGTTACACGTCCCTGCCGATGCTGGAGTACACGCGGGAGCGCCTGGAGCGCGCCTTCCGTCCGCAGTTGGACAGGGCAATGCATCAGGTTAGAGCCGCCCTGTGCGATCGGCGTTTGCGCCGCCGGACGCTACCGGACCTGGACTCACTCGCCCGGACGCCCCTGGAGGAACTGGCCCGCGACGTCCAGTACGTCCTCCTGGCCGGCGGCATGTCGCAGATCCCCCTCGTGCGCGAGGAGTTCGTACGCATCTTCCCTCACGCCCAAGTGGAGTACGACCAGTCGCTGGACGCGCCGGAGGAATCCGTCGCGACCGGTCTGGTAGTGCGCTCCGACCGCTACCACCGTCTATCGCTTCCCCGGCCGGGCTTCGACCTGGTGCTGGAGTGGCAGGACGAGTACGGCAATGTCCACCGTGAGACGCTCTACCCGGCCTTCGAGCCGCTCTACACCATGGAACAGGTCTTCCGCCGCGAGAGGGACCTCGCCTACCGGTACGAGACGCAGGTCCGCGGCCTGACCCGGGACGGCACCGCGGCGCTGCGCGCCCTGTCGGTCGACGGCGACCCGCTGGACTTCCTGGTTGACGGCCGTCCCACGCCTCACCTTCCGGTCTCGTTGCGGCGGTACACAGAGTTCACGTTCTCGCTGAAGGTCTCCGGCGAGATCTACGTAAGGGACTGCGCCTACCGCGAGTCACGCTTCCGCGTGGACCGGTGGCCGATCCTGCGCGGGGGCGAACGCACCTCCGTGAAGCTGAGCACCATGAACAAGGTCCCGGGGCAGCAGGGTGCTGACGCGTTCAAATTTACCGACTTCTACTCCCACCCCCACCAGTGATCGTCAGCCCTCGACCAGCACCAGCGCCACCGCCTCGGTGGAGAGGCTGAAGCGGGAGTCTCGGTCCATCTGAGCGAGGCGGGCCTCACGCTGGGTCTCCAGGTGACCGACTCGGCTGGCGTGAAGGCGCCTGATGGATGAATTGTCCACCTCGTCGGCGAGTCGGCGGGCCTGCTCGATCTTGTGGCGGAAGGTGTCGACCACCGTCGCGCGCCGACCCGCCGCCACGGCGTCGTTCTCCGCCTCGTAGCTGTCCTTGGCCTGGTACTCCTTCTCCGCCGCCAGACCTTGCACGGCATCGAGGATCCCCGGCAGGGACGCCGACACCCGAGCCGACAGGGCCTGCGGCACGTCTGCGAGGTGGCCGGCGGCAAGGGCGGTCAGCAGCGCGGTCCCCACCTCTGGCACCTCCCTGCCCGTAGTGGTGTCGAGGGTGGTGGTCCACAGCTCGCGGCGGGGACGGGCACCGTCCACTCGGGCAAGCGTGACCTGCACCAGGTAGCGGGACCCCGGCGGCAGTCCGGGTACCCGTACCCGGCCGTAGCGGCCTAGCCTCCCCTCGTGCTCCGCGAACCACCAGTGCGCGGTACGCACCAGGGGATGCCGCACGCTCAGCAGCGGTGCACCCGTCTCCGTGCTGGTACGGGAGGTGAAGCAGGCACGCAGCGCCTGCTGCGCGCCGCCCCCTACCCGCGCCATCAGGTCGCTGCCCCTGGGGAACGGGAAGGCTCCCGCGCTGCTGGCGTCGTACATGGTCTTGCGCAGCTCTGCGCTGCCGGTGATGTCGACCAAGTCCTCGGCATCCGCAACCTGCCGCACCTTGCCGTATCCGGTTTCCTCGAGGAACGCCTCCACCAGCCCCCGCAGTTCCTTGGGACCGAGGTAGCGGCCGCGGCCTGGGCTCTCCTCGTCGAAGCCCTCCACGAGGAGATCGTCCAGACCGGTGAGGACCTCCCTGGCCTTTTCCAGGGTCCGGATGTCCTTCTCACGGTCCACCCGGGCGACCTCGATCCGCTCGATCTGACGGCGGCGCTCCTGCGGGCTGAGACTCGGATCCAGCACGACGCGCTGAAGGTTGCGGAGGCTGCCGCGCAGGATCGGCTCGAGCTCTCCGATGGAGGACCGGAAGACGCCGATGCGTTGGTACAGGCGCTGGAAGATGTCGGTCTCGATGGTGCCCGGCACCTGCATATTGAAGATGAAGATCTTCTCGTGCTTCTGCCCGAACCGGTCCAGACGGCCGATGCGCTGCTCCACCCGCATCGGATTCCACGGCAGGTCGTAGTTGACCAGCACGTTGCAGAACTCGAAGTCCAGACCCTCACTGCCGACCTCGCTCACCAGGAGCAGATCGAAGCGCCCAGCCCGGAAGTCCGCCATGATGCGGGTGCGCTCCTCCTGCGGCACGCCGCCGTGCATGACCCGCACACGAAACTCATCGTGGAGCCTGCCAGCCAGATACTCCAGGGTGCGGGTGAAGAAGGAGAAGACCATGGCCTGCCGAAGTCCCTTGGTCCGGGCGTTCCTGAGCATGGCGACGAAGGCGTCGTACTTCGTGTCGGGCAGCGGCTTGAGAAGCTCGGGCAGGCGACGTGCCAACTGCTCGGCCTCGTTGTCGGCCGCCCGGGCGACATCATCCGCAGCGATCTCGCTCTCCGTGTGGTCCTCCAGCAGCAGCTCCTCTTCGATCCCGTGGTCGGCGGCTTCCTCCTGGAAGCGTTCCCGCAGCCGCTTCTGCATGGCAGGGATGCAGCTTGCGGCCTGCCGAAGCCACATCTGCGCGGCGAACCCCGCAGCCGTACCGCTGCGGGCGGCCCGCTGAAGGCACCAGTCGTGCAGCCGCTCATAGAACTCGCGCTCTTGCACGCTCCACTGGACCTCTACGTCCTCGGGCTGTCGCACCGCCTTCGCATCGGGGGTGTCCGCCTTCCGGGTGCGGGTCACAATGCCAGCCAAGGCATTGAGATCCGCGATGCACCTCCTGGCCTCGGACAGCTGCCGCACCGTCAACGCGTCCGAAGTATCAAGAATCCGCTGAAGGCGCTTGAACTCAGGTCGTCTGGTGACCAGTTGCCCGAACCGCGACCCATTGACACGCTTCAGGGTCGGCAGAAGCGCCTTCCCTCCACCTGGGGTGTTCCCCGCGCCCTGCGCGAGACGGGCGGCGACACCGTTCAGATGGCCATTGGGCTCCAGTTGGCTCTCGAAGACGCGAGAATCGGGGAACGCGCTCGGGTCGAGTAGGTGGACAAGGGTGTACAGGTCCTGATTGCCGAGGTTCAGTGGGGTCGCCGAGAGGAAGATCAAGGCGTCGGCCCAGTCCGCCAGCTGACTCACCGCAGCATGACTCCTGCTGGCCGGATTCCGCACATAATGGGCTTCGTCGACGATCACCAGGTCGAAGCGGGGTTCGAGCTTGGCGAGTTCGGTGAGCTGGCCCGCACGCCGCAACCGCTCCAGCGAAACCACCCCCGCGAAGGGCTGCTCGTCCTCGCCCCGGCGCAACAACGACAGCAGCTCCTCCATGCCCTCGTTGTCGAGGACGCGCAATTGCCGATCGAAGCGCTGACTCATCTCGTCGCGCCACTTGTGCACCAGCGCCGCCGGGCAGACCACCAGCCCACGAAAGTGAAGGGCAGCGCGCCGCCCTGCCGTGCGTGCCAAATGTGTACGCTGCTCCAGCTCGTTCCATATCAGCCCCGCCTCGATGGTCTTGCCCAGACCCACCTCATCGGCGATCAGCAGCCTCTGGCGGTCGGAGTTCATCAGCTTGAGTACCGGGCGGAACTGGTACGGCCGGAAAACCGTACGGCTCGACTGGAACGAGTACACCGTATCGGTGAGCGGCGTGCTCAGCTTGGCCAGCGTCAGTCTCAACGCCGTATCCGTGGCCGACACAGGAGCGTCGCGAATCCAGTCCTCCGGCTCGTCGGACGTGTCGTCGACGGCCTCCAGGGCGTCCTCGAAGACCTTGATCGGCCTCCGGTCGAGGCCACGCAGCGTGTACTGATGGCCGGCACCGCGCACCGCACGCACACCGGTGACTGTGAAAACTCCGTCCCGAGCGGCCACGCGTACGACGTCTCCCACCGCGTGGGCCGCAGGAGCAGCCGACGCACCGCTGCGCGCGCTCTCCCTCCACTCCCGATAGAACATCAGGGCGCGGTGCAGCATGTGGTCGTCGTCAACGTCCCGAAGCCGCTTGTAGTCGGACGGAACCGAGTCGCCACCACTGCTCAGCACGAGCGCAGCCGATACGACACCAGACGGCCGCCGCCTCGACTGGAACACGTACACCCCGGACGGCAGGGTGCGGGCCTCCGCGAGCGCGACCGTCGGAATCTGGCGCATGTGCGGCAGGCCAAGCCGGTCCGCAGCCCCCTGGACGTCGTAGAGAACCTCCGGTACGTCACCCACCAACCCGCGGGCACCGTCCATGTCCCCCCATGGGCTGTACCGCAGCCGCATCATGTCGTCATCCACGGGCACCCCGCTCGATACGTCCGAGCCTTCACCGTCGAATGCCTTAGGTCCGCTCATTGCCCCCACCCCTGCCGTGCCTTACCCCCCAGCGGTGCCAAACACACGATAGCCACGCGGGTCGCCCACCGAGACGGCTCCTCCGACCTTGCCGCTTAACGGTGTCGACACAATGCCACGCTGCGAAATTCCCATTGGGACGGCAGCTTGATAACCGGGGTTACCAGTCTGCATTAGGTCGACATGGACTCGCTGTTCCTACGGTTTCGTCTCGTCGGTATATCGGCCGCAGGAGCCACGCGCCCCCCGCCGAGCGCCGGTGTCCCAACCCTTCTCCGCACCAGAACCGGAACCTGGAGACACCTCATGACCTCGACGGAACCGCACGAGCAACTCGCCCACCCCTCACTCGCCGCTGCCCCGCCGGACACCGTTCTTCGGCCCGAGTCCATCACCAAGCTGGTGGAGGTCCGCCTGGCCCAGGCAGCGCTCGGCGAGCCGGTGAAAGAGCTCCTGCAGGAAGCGCTCGGCGACGGTGCGGCCCAAGGACGGTCCACCGTTGGCCGGATCTATCTCGCCTCCGTGTCCGTCGCCGGATTCCGCGGCATCGGCCCGCGCGCCTGGCTCAACCTCAGCCCCCGCCCCGGCGTAACCCTCGTCGTGGGCCGCAACGGCTCCGGCAAGTCCAGTATCGCCGAGGGCATCGAGACGGCCTTCACCGGCACGAACATGCGCAGGCAGGGCCAGGACGCGACGCGCAGCAGCAACTGGCGCAACCTCCACGACGGCGCCAAGCCTGAGATCGAGGTCAAGCTCGCCATCGAGGGCGACGCCAGCCGGAGCACCCTCACCCGCACCTGGAAGGGGCAGGACTTCGCGGACACCGAGGGCGAGCTCAAGCGGCCCGGGCACGGCCGCGTCCCCCTCGACCAGGTGGACTGGAGCCAGGCCCTCACCGACTATCGGCCCTTCCTGTCGTACGTCGACCTGGATCGCATGATCAGCGGCAAGCCCGCCCAGATGTACGACGCCATCGTCACGATCCTCGGCCTGGGCCACCTCAGCGCCGCCGACGGACGCCTTCAGCGGCAGGAGAAGGAGCTGGGCGACGCGGTCAAGGCCGCGAAGGACGAGGTACCGGAAATCAAGGAAGCGCTATACGCGCTGGAGGACGACGACCGGGCAGTGCAGGCGCTCGTGGCCATGGACACCACGGGACGCCCGGACTTCGAGGCCCTCGAGGCACTGGTTGCGGGGCTGCCCGCTGCCGACGACGGCCTCCTCGCCGAACTGCGCGCCTCGATCGACGTCCAGGGACCTGACATGGAACAGGTCGGTCTCGCGGTGGCCCGGCTGCGCGAGGCGCTCGCCGGCGTCGAGGACGTACGCCTGACCGGTGCCGAAGAGGCGCTGCAGCGCGCCGACCTTCTCGAGAAGGCGCTGGATCACAGCAATAGGCACCCCGACGAGGAGTCGTGCCCCGTGTGCGGCACGGACCGCGCCCTGGACGCGGCGTGGGCGGCGAGCGCCGCCGCGCAGATCGCCGTCCTTCGCGGCGAGGCGAAGACCGCCGAGGACGCGCGCAGCGAGCTGCGGTCGGCCTCGCGGGCGGTGCAGAACCTCATTCAGACGCCCCAGCGCATCCCGGCCGCACTGGCCGACCCGTGGAATGCCTGGATGGCCTGCCGGACGATCACCGACCCCGGCGAGCTCGTACGGCGCGCCGACGAGACCGCAGCGACGCTGGCTGATGCCTGCGCGGCGGTCAAGGAGTACGCCATCGGGGAGCTGGAGAGGCGGGACGAGCGGTGGCGCCAGCTCGTCACCCGCCTGGCGAGCTGGACGGAGAGCGCCCGTGCCGCGGAAGAGGGCAAGCCCCGCCTCAGCCATATCAAGAAGGCCCGCGCCTGGATCAAGGCACTCTCCACCGAGCTGCGGGAGCAGCGCATGGAGGGGTTCGCCGACCACTCGCAGCGGATCTGGGAGCGGCTCCGTCAGGAGAGCAACATCGACCTGAAGATGGTGACCCTCCGGGGAAGCGAGAAGGCCGTCGTCCGCAAGCTCGTCATGGACGTCTCCGTCGACGGCGAGGAGGCCTCGGCGCTCAGCGTCATGAGCCAGGGAGAGCAGCACTCCCTCGCCCTGTCCCTCTTCCTCCCGCGGGCGGCGACCGCCGACAGCCCGTTCGGCTTCATCGTCATCGACGACCCCGTGCAGTCCATGGACCCCGCCAAGGTGGGCGGACTCGCCCAGGTCCTGCACGAGCTCGGCGAGCACCGGCAGGTGGTCGTGTTCACCCACGACACCCGGCTCCAGCGTGCGTTCACGAGCCAGGAGCTGCCGGTGACCGTGTTCGAGGTCGAGCGGGGCGAGTCGTCCAAGGTGAGGGTCAGGGCCGTGACCGACCCGGTACGGCAGGCGCTCGACGACGCGCGGGCCCTCGCCAGCACCACTGACCTGCCCGCGGCGGCACGGACCCACGTCCTGCCCAGCCTGTGCCGGATCGCCCTGGAGAACGCCTTCATCGAGGCCGCCTGGATCCAGCACCACCGCTCCGGCGGGCCCGAGCACACGCTGCAGGCCGCCGTCACCGACGCCGACAAGCTGATGAAGGTCGCCGCCCTGGCCCTGTTCGGCGACGTCGGACGGACCGGTGACGTCTATCAGAGGCTGCGCGTCCTCTGCGGCCCCCATGCGGTGAGCTTCATCAAGCGATGCCAGAACGGAGCCCACGCCGTCGGGACCGCGATCGGCGACCCTCACCGCTTCGTCGACGAGATCGAGGCCATCGCGCAGAAGGTGCGCAAGCCGGAGGTGACCGCGTGATGAATGTCCCCGCCACCTCCGTCGAAGACCTGCTTCTGACGGCCGACCGGCTGATCGCCGGTCACCGTCTGCGCGCCACACAGGCCGGCCGCCACCGCGGGGCCTCTCTGGCCCTGCGTACCGCCCTGGAGATCGCCGTCGACCGCACGCTCGAAGCCGCGGTGCCGGGGCTCGCCCTTACCACCACGCGAGCCAAGATGCTGTGCCTGCGCTGCTACACCGTGACGAATACCGCTCGCCGCGCCAACGCCGTCTGGTCACACCTGTGCTTGGGGTGCCATTACCACCAGTACGAGATCGGCCCCACCTATGACCAGGTTCGCACCTGGCGGGCGGAGGTCGGCGAACTGGTCGAGATATTGATGTCCTGACTGCCTGTTCCCGCCAACGAACCGCACCGCTTGTGCCGCTTGACGGCCGACATAGGTCGAGGCCTAGCGGTTTGTGGGTCCGGTGGCGATGATGCTGCCGGGGACCGATTCACTCTGCGATGTGGGGGAGCAGTGAGCAGACGAGGCGGAAGAGGGGCGCGCAAAACACCGCCCAGTTGGCCGGTGTTCTCAGGCACGAGCCCAAGACGGCGCGGCCCGCGACGACTGCAAGCAGGTGCGCCAAGCGAGACAAGGCGTTCTCGACCGGTGAGAGCCTTAAGTGCGAAGGAGGTCGCTTCTTCCATCTGGCCTGCTTCTACATGCGAACGAGCAAAGCCGATCAGCGACGTATCCGCCAGCAGGCTGATGACAAGCGCGGCAATCAGGAGGCCCTCGCTGACGCAGCTGCCGAGGAATCGATGCGCAGCCACAAGCCCAGCGACTGGCGACTCGGCAAGTCCCCCTCCGACTACGGATGAAGAACCGGGCCCCATACGAGGGTCTGGCAGCCCCCGACGCCCCCCACCCGGGCAGTAATCGCTCCCTAACCGCCGGCTTTCATTCGGCGGTTAGGGTCCCCCACTCCGAGACGCGGAGCAAGCGCCGTTGCCTCTGCGACCCTCAGGGACGTCTGGTCCGACGGGCGGTGTGCGCCAACTCCTGACTGTCAGCGGCACAGTTCCTTGATTAGTACCCCGCAGTTAGCCGGTGCAGTCGACTTCGGACATCGCCCCCGCACTGCGGCTTCACGCACGTGTCGGCTGGTAGAGCAGCGTGGACCCCGCGATGAAACTTGAAATGGAGAGCCTTAATGAGCAATTACGCCGACCCGCTGGTCGACGGTGCACCCCCGATGAGCGCGTACGAGGCGCAGGTATGGGACACCCTCAACGAGCACTGGCAGCGCCGCAACAACCGCCGTGGTCTGCCGAACTGGGCAAGCACCGCGCTCGGTCGCACCGGTGAGGTCGCGGGAAACGCCGCGAAACGAGTGAAGGACGCTGTGCCGGAGGCGGTCGCCGAACCGATCCGTCGCGCAGGCGACGCCGTCGCCGACGCGGCCATGCGACCGGCGCTCGCAGGCGCGGCAGCCCTGCTCGAGCTCGTCAACGACTGGGCCATGGATCTCAACGACCCGAAGAGCGTCGAGAAGATCGCCCTCAAGCAAGGCTTCGAAATTGACAGTTTTACCGAACTACGACAGCAGGACCTTCAGGTCTGCGACCGACTGCTGACCCGCAACACCCTCAAGTGGCGGACCACCGGTGCGTTCGAAGGCGGCGCCATGGGCCTGCTGGCCATGGTCCCCGTCGCCGGTATCCCTGCCGCGATGACAGCGGACATCCTGGTCGTCCAGGTCCTGACCACATCGATAGCAGCACGCATCGCGTACTCCTACGGCTACGACGCCAAAGACCCCAAGGAGCAGAACTTCATCCAACGCCTGGTACAGCAGTCCTTCATGGCGCAGGCGGCCAAAGCCAAGCCGTTGCGTGACGCCGCACGGGCGGCGGACGCGCTCAAGGGACGCGTGAACTGGTCGCAGAAGCTCCGCAACGACCACCGCCTCGTGGCCGCCCTCGAGAAGTTGATGAAGCAGCTCGGCCCGACCGGATCCAGGGTGCCGGTCAAAAATGTCGCCAAGGTCGTGCCGTTCGTGGGAGTCCTCATCGGTGCCGGCATGAACGCCGCGGTCCTCGGCAGGGTGGCCGCCGAAGCCCAGCGGTACTGCCAGACCCGATTCCTGTGCGACAAGTATGGGCTGCCGCTGCCAGCCGCACTGGCGACCGACCGGGACGACGAACCCCATCCCGACGCCACGTAAGTGATGGCCGCTGGGTACACGATGCAGACTCACCTGGCTATGCGAGAGACGACTCGTCGAGGCCCAGCGGACGCTCGCACCGCTCCACGACGACACGCGTGTCCTATGCCCCGACAACACGGACACCGTTGAGATCCCCGAGGCCCTGGCGCGGATCCGCCTCACCCTGGACGATACCCACCGGTAAGCAACGGAGACTTGACCGCCATGGGCCACTGGGACTCCGCGGCATTTGGATGGGAATGGCCATGAGGGACCGCGCGCCAACCGGCATCCGTAAAGGACACCTGAGCCGCGGAGATACAGAACCAGCGAGCAGGTCGCAAAGAGCCATCCGAATCACCCGCATCTGTCGGCATCTCTAAGGTCGGCAGTCTCAGCTCCCCCCTTCCCCTTCGAGCGGCAAGGCACAGGTGACATGACCGATTCCACCACCAGTCCCGCAGAGGCTCAGTCCCGCGCCCGCTTCCTGCTCGACGGGCGGCGGGTGACCATCGCTGACTTGCTCGGCAGCGGGCTACTCCAGGAAGAAGAGCGGCTACGGTTTGTCCGACCCCGCGTCGGCGAGTCGCACGAGGCCGCGGTCACATCCCGGGGATGGATCCGGCTTTCGGATGGAGAGGAGTTCCGCTCCCCTTCCAAGGCCGCCATGGTCGCCGTCGGGAACGGAACGTTCGACGGCTGGGAGGCGTGGCAGGTCGAGGACGGCAGATACCTCACACAGTTGCGTCAGGAATTGCTCGACCGAGCAGCTGAGGAGGCCGATCCCACAGCACCGGAGAAGGAGCAACCGCAGACATCCTTGTCCCCTAGGGACCGGCACGCACGGCTGAAGGAAGCACGTGAATCGGCAGAGGCAGGTCGTCCGCTGTCCCTCTCTGTGCTGGAGCTGCTTGCCTGGTGGGGCGTGACGGGCCGTGGTGTCGTCAACGATCAGATCCAGGCCGATCTCGCTAACCACAGCCTGATCACCTCGCCCGAATTCGACAAGGTGTCCCTGACCGCAACAGTCCAGCTGGTCAAGGCTGCGGAAGAGCAGGCAGAGGACATGCCCCTCGCCGGACTGCCAGTGACAGCCGCGGCGCTGGCCGGAGTGTCCGAAGAGCTGGGTTCGCGTGAGACGGGCTTGACCGTCGGAACCCTGCCGTCCGCCCTCGCCGGCATCGTCAGTGTCAAGCCAACGGCCACGTTCGAGGAGGCCATCACGCTGATGGTCCTCCACGACTTCTCCCAGTTGCCCGTCCTCGCCGGTCCACACAACCTGCGGGGATCCGTCTCGTGGAAGTCCATAGCGCGCGCCCGCCACGCCGACCCCGGCGCCCACCTCTCCCAAGCGATCGTGGACGCACGCGACGTCCGCTACGACCACGACCTGATCGACGTCCTCCCCACGCTGGCCGAGAACGACTTCGTACTCATCAGGGACCAACACAACGCGATTGCCGGGATCGTCACCGCCGCCGATGTCGCCCAGGCTTACGGCCAACTTGCCGGGCATTTCCTACTGATCGGCGAAATGGACCGTCGGCTGCGACAGGTCATTGCGGGGGCCTTCACCCTGCCTGAGGTCACCAGCCTGTGCGACCCGGCGTGTGAACGCATCTCCTCTTTCGGTGACATGACCGTCGGCGACTACCAGCGGGTGCTGGAGAACCCGGGACTGTGGGAACAGCTCGGATGGCCGCTCGACCGCAAGGTGTTCATAGCCCGGCTGGAGGAGATTCGCCGGATCCGCAACAACGTCATGCACTTCAACAGCAGTGATCCCCTGCCGAAGTCGGACGTCGACAAGATCCGGCATCTGAACAAGCTGCTGAGGGAGTACGGAGAATGAGCCCGCCCCACAGCACTCGGTCGGTGGTTCCGAACATATGGGCCCCGACGCGCACCACCCCGGCCGCGACAAGCCTGCCGGCCGCGGCCGGGGGCGGGAAACGACGGCAGGTGGTCATTAGATCTTGATCGAATGCATTCACGACCGACGAGTTGATCGTGCGGCGGCCTTTGTCGGTGGCCTGTGGCAGCATCTCGATGCATGGGTGGGAGAGAGAGCAGCGACGAGGCGTACGTGCTCGATTTGTGTGACGAGGTCCTCGGTGAGCAGGGCCTTCGTCAGCACCGGTTTGAGTGGCTGCTCGGCGACGCCGGGTCCGCAGGCCGGAAGACCCGGCTGCCAGTCGACAGCTACTGGCCAGAACAGCGGCTCGTCGTGGAGTACCGCGAGTTGCAGCACGATAAGGCCATGCCGTTCTTCGACAAACCCGGGCATCCCACGGTGAGCGGAGTCGATCGAGGTGAGCAGCGGGCACTGTACGACGCGCGACGCGACGCGGAGATCCCCGCTCACGGCCTGTGCCTGCTGGTGATCCGGCCAGCAGACCTGGACGCCAACAGCCGGGGCCGATTGCACCGGAGGAACCGCGTTGCCGACCTGGATTCAGTTCGCGGCCTTCTCGCCGCTGCACCGAGTGCGGTTACCGAATCCACGTCACGAGCCAGCTGGACGAGCGACGAAGACCGGGTCGTCGACGCCTTCCGACGTTGGCTGGTGGCGGAAGGGTGGACCCCCGTCGCACCCACCGACCCCTACACCGACATCGAGGCCGTACGAGGCAATCAACGACTGATTGGCGAGGCAAAGGGACGTACAAAGGAACCCGGCACCGATGCCGACATCGCGTACGGACAGCTACTGCGCCGGATGACAGACCAGTCCTCGGACACCCGCTACGCCCTCGTCGTCCCGTCCTCCTCCATGTTCCACGCCTTGCGGGTGCCGCTCCCGGTGCGGAGCCTGCTGCGGATCAGTGTCTTTGAGGTCACGGATGACGGCTCGGTGCGGATGCGCGAGGCTTAGGCTGGCCCGATGGCAGACCTCGACACCGCTTGAGTTAGCCCCCGTCATGCTCGGCCACGAGCCAGCACCAACCCGCGCTTCTCTGCAGTAGGCGACGCGCGCTCTGCTGAGGCCCGACGGTCACCTGGAACGACGCCTGGACATGTGGCGGCAGGGCACGTCTGTGCGACGTCCCGCGGCGACCGCCAGGACACTCGATGGGCAGATGGCACTGCGCCTGGCGGGCGGCGCAGGTTATAGAAGCGAGAACTCGGGCCAGATTGGTTGGGTTCCTGTCTTATGTAGTCGTTCATCGCTTCACAGTCCTCGCCGAGCAGCAGGCCCGTCGCGCGCGGGAGAACAGGGGCTGCGGGCGACCTCATTGACCAACCTGTGGAACCGCAAGATCGTTATCTGTCCGGGGTCACCTAATTATCTCGGTAAGGAATCCCAGTGACGGAAAGCGTCAGCCGGGTCCCCTACAGGGCCGGGTGAACCCGCCCACGTAGCGATCACGTCGATCCAGTCGCCTGGTCTCGGAAGCTGGAACAGAGTGATATACGCTCCAGCTCCCGAGCATCCGTTCGGCTGCCCGCAATCCCGCGACCTGCGAGTTTGCCGCGATCGAGTCTAAGGATCACCACACCGTGCCCCGGCCCATACGCTCCCTCACCGCTCTCGCCGGCTCCGCCTGCCTGGCAGCGGTCGCCCTGGTCTCGCCAGCTGCCGCGGACACCGCCGGCAGTGGCACCGAGGTCAGCATCGACAGTCTCACCTCGGACCACGACTCCTCCGGCACGGTCACCCCGGGCCAGACCGTCACCGGCACCGCCGGCGTCACCTTCACCGTGCACGCCGATCCGGACTTCGAGCCCTACGCCGCCGTGGTGAGCATCGCCGGGCACACCAACACGCAGGGGACCGGGCAGGTCAGCCAGAGGATCGATCTGGCAGCCGGCGACTGCCTGCCGTCGTGCACCCTCCACGCCGCTGTGGACACGGCCGCGACCAAGACGTTCGGCGGCACCGACACGATCGCTGCGCCGCTCGTCGAGGACGGCGACAACGAGATCCGCGTCGAGGTCTTTACCGCCCGACCCACGATCACGGCCGCCACCGCGGACGTGCGCGTCGACAACGACCGGCCCGTCGTGACGCTCCCGGACCTCCCTGGCGACGACGCGTGGACCAACTTCAAGCCGGTCGGTCTCACCGCAGATCAGCGCCTGGACCTGCGGGCCGTCGCCACGGACACCGGTGACGGCGTCTCCCGCCTGGAGTACTTCTCCGACAACCCGGTCTGGCCGGCAGCATCCGACCTGGCCGACGCGGACGGCGACGGGACGTGGACCGGAACCGTCGACACCAGCAAGGTCCAGTCGGCGCTCTGGTCCTACGCGTACGTCGTCGCGTTCGACAACCAGGGCCGTGCCGGCAGTCCCGTGCGGGCCACCACGCTCGTCGACCACGGCTTCATCGTCACACCCGCAGTCAAGGCAGTGACCCGGAACACACCGTCCACGGTCTTCTTGACCTACAAGTACCCCGCCAGTCTCACGCAGCCGTGGCCCCGCAACCTCAACTACGCGTACCCGGTCAGCACCAGGGTCTTGCTGGACGGCGCGCTCCTGGACACAACGCCCGTATCCGACTTCGTCCTGGTCGGGTACGCGGATTACTTTTACGCCCGGCTCGGTGACAAGCCGCTCCCGTACGGCAAGCACACCCTGACCTTCGACGTCACCGACAACCGCGGCGCGCACGGCACGACAGACGTCCCGATCACCGTCGTCTCCGGCATCGACCCGACCTGGACCGCCGGCTTCGACGCCTTCCCCGTGGCTGGCAAGACCTGGAAGGTGGCCGCCACCACGCACGCTGCCGACGGCGTCAGCCGCGCCCAGACCTGGACGCTGACCGTCGACGGCAAGACGATCGGCACCGGCACCTACCCTGCGCAGCCGTCGGGAACGTGGACCGCGGGAACCCCAGGGCTGCACGAGGCCTCCCTGACGATGGTGTCGCAGTTCGGGGACTCCTCCGTCACCACCCAGCCGCTGCGTGTCCTGGCCGCGACAACCACGAAGCTGAGCGGCCCCGCACTGACCACGTACGGCAGCAAGCAGGCCCTCACCGCCACCGTCACCCAGACCGGATCCAAGCCGGCCGCCGGAGCCCAGGTCTCCCTGCAGTTCCGCCCCGCGGGCAGTAGCACCTGGACGACCATCGCGAAGGTGACCGCAGACAGCAAGGGCACAGCGCACTTCACCACCACCGCGAAGCGCAACGGTGCCTGGCGCGCGGTAACTTCGGCCAAGAACCTGGCCTGGGCTTCCTCGACCAGCAGCACGGTCACCGGCCACGTCAAGGCCACCCTGTCCGTGAAGAACCCGGTCACCAAGACCCGCCACGGCAGGTCAGTCGCCTACACCGCGAGCTCCGCGCCGTACGCGGCCGGAACGTGGATCCGGTACCAGATCCGCAAGAGCAACGGCACCTGGTCAACCCTGACCACCGCCAAGCTCGCCACGAACGGTACTGCGACCGGCAAGGTTACCTTTGCCCACGCCGGCACCTACATGCTGCGTGCCTACCGCCCCGCCACGGCCACTCTGGTCGCGTCGTCCTCCCCGACTTGGACCGTCCACGTCAGCTGACCGGCGACCGCGCCGCTTGGAATAAAACACCAGCAAGGAGGGGAGGAGGGTCGGGCCAGGCGACTGACCTGGCCCTCGGCACAGGCGACGCTGAAGATGCCGACCACCCGAGCATTGGTGCCGATGAGTGATAGCCAGATCGCCCTGCCGGGGTGGAACCGGCAGGGCGTCTGCCAGCTTGCCGAGTTGGTGGCTGCGTCCGGGCGGGCCGCTATTTGCGGTGCAGCCCCGGCATACATCGGCGGCACTCGCACGGTGGCCACAGGGCAGACTGAAGGGGCTTCAGGTTGTCGCTTCTGTGGAAGCGAAGGGGGCGCCCCCACGTCTGCCCGCCGTCGCGCGATATTCGCATGGTCATCAGCGGAGCTTCGGGCCTACTCATCGGCGCCTGCGGTCGTCAGGCGCATGCCGCGCGACTCGGCGACCCGCAGCGTGTTCGACAGCGCGTCGCAGAGACGTGCCACTACGAAGCGCGATTGGTCCGGGGTCAGCGGCTCAGCAACGGCGAGCATCTGGCGGGCAATCTCAAGCAGGTCTGACGCTGCGGTGAGTTGTTCGCGTTCCATGCGGTCGGCGAGTCGCGCGATCATTCCCTTGGGATTGTCGTCGGGGGTGTACGCGGGCTTCCCGTTGGGACCATCCCACGGCAGCAGGCGGAGCCCCGCCATGGCGTCAGTCATGCCGTGCGCTCCGGCACGTAGTCCTGCCCCATCGTGGCGAGTATCAGTGCCCTTCGCCGGTTGCGCTGCCGCCGTGCTTCCTGGGCGCACTCGTGGTGAACGAGGTAACGGGGCACGAGCGGAAGGCTGTCGGCGTCGATCCGTGCACTTGGACGGGACAGCGGGAAGAGACGGACTGCTTGCGCCGGCTCGGTTTTCGAGTAGCCCGCGTCCTCACGATGTCTGACGGTCGGCTGAGGCCAAGTTCGCGCGCCTGCTCGTCGCCGAGCGTCGCGAACCAGCGGGGCGCTCGGTGTGTTAGCCCGACACCACTCACCGACCGCCGCGTCAGCCCTGGTCGGTGAGTGCGGCCGCAGTAGTCGGTGAGTTTCCACTCGGGCTGGCCACTCTCCGTCGTGCTTCAAGCAAGCCCGATGGCCGGAGTGCGTTTCGTGGCGCGCGGGCTGTCGGGGGAAGTCGGACGGTGAGTGGTGGGGCGGCTAGGACGCGGTGCACGGCCTGTGGGCCTCTCCGGCTCGTGACCCGCACTTGCGGTCGGTGGGTACAAGCGCCCCAACAGCGTTCCCTACAGTCCTCCCTACACCCTTGCCCTACGGTGACCTTTCGCGTTGTGTGCAGTGTTGCCGCAGGTCAGCGCACACATTGGCCGGTGTTCGGTGCCTCGACAACCCCTTTGCTCCTGCTGTTCCTGGTGTTGTGTGTCAGTGGGGGGTGGTGGAGTAGTCGTGCAGGGGTCGCGAGGTGGGGCCCCGGGTGCCCGCCCCAGCCCCGGATCACCGGCTGCCGCCGTGGCGGCGCGGACGGCGGGTCCGCCGGTGGGTTGGTGCGGTGCCGGGAGCGGTGGGGAGGGCGAGCGTGACGACGGGCATGACGCGGTGGCGGTTCGGGTCCACGGCGCGGACGCGGAGTCTGGTGCTGCTGGCGCTCGGCGGGGTGAAGGTCGCTACTGTCGCGCAACTGCGGCAGTTGGTCCTGCCGGGCACCGCGGACGTACAGACCGTCCGCAACGCGTGCAAGGACCTGCGCGACGCTGGGCTGTTGGAATCGGTCGGCAAGGTGACCGGCACGAACCCGTCGGGGCGGCCGGTCAGCAAGCAGTTGTGGAATCTCACCACGGCCGGATTGGCGGTGGCCGCGACCGAGCTGGACCGGCCGCTCGGTGAGATGGGCGGTACCGCTCGGGAGGCGGCCAGGGCCGGCGCGCCACACGCGGTGAAGGTGACCGAGACCATCGACGCGTTCCTGCAATCACCGCCGGAGCCGACCAAGCCGGTTGCCCGCCGCGGCACACCGCCCGCCGCCGGGCCGATGTAGCCGCTGCCTGCCAGGCCCCCGGGGCTTGGCACACTTCACGGGTGGCACACCGAGGTCGCCCTCCCCGTCACCGGCACGTTCACCGCGCCGGGTAGAGGCAGCCTGCGCGCCGACGGGGTCCTGAGCGCGCCGGAAGCCGGGCTGCCGGTGCTGTTCGTGGAGGTGGACAACGGCACTGAACCACCCGCCAAGGTGGCCGACAAGATCGTTCGCTACCGCCGGTTCTTTCCAGCGCACCGTGAAGGACCAGGACGGGCAGCACGTCCCCCTGTGGTCGACCCTCTGGCAGGCTTCCGGTCGCGACGGTTTCCCACCAGTGGCGTTCGTGTTCACCAAGCAGGTCGGTCTCAAGGCCCGGCAAGCACGGATAGATGAGGTCACACGCTTATCCGAGGAGCACTGGCAGGGCACGTGGCGTCCCGGCCGCCCGATAGGGAACACCGGAGAGCGGGACGGGTACCGGGACTACGACGGCACGGTGCCCGTCCTGGCCACCGCACTGGACCGGCTGCAGCAGCACGGCCCGTGCGGGGCGATCTGGTGGCGCTTCGGACATGACTCAGCCCAGACACTCACCGATGCCCTGCGGAACCCCGACGACGTGCATGCCTACGGCCGTCGAGAGGAACAACGTAGCGTCGCCCAGCGGGCCGCTGAGGAGGAGGAAGCACGTCGGCGGGAGGACGAGTACCGGCAATGGGAGGCCTCGCTGTGGCCCTGCCCGACCTGCGGCGGCGATGTCGACCCTGACGATGCCCCTGACTTGGCCCGCGGCGATGATTGTCCTCGCTGTCGTACGCAGCGGGAGCGCGTCGCGGCCGAGCGAGCTGAAGCGGAGGCGGAGTGGGAGCGCGAGCGGCGCGGCAATGGGCTGTTCGGATGGCTCCGCGGCTGACCCCCCATGTGTGTAAGGCCGGTAGGCTGCCAAGTCGTGAGCGAGTACCAGTACTACGAGTTCCTCGCGCTTGACCGCCCGTTGGACGAAAACCAGGTCAGGCAGGTACGCGCGCTGTCCACCCGCGCCGACATCACCCTGACCCGCTTCGTCAACGAATACCACTGGGGCGACTTCCGCGGCGATACGACGAAGCTGGTCGAGCAGTTTTACGACGCTCATCTCTACTACGCGAACTGGGGCAGCCGTCGCCTCGTCCTGCGTCTGCCCGCCGGGTCGCTCCCGGCCAAAGAGGCCACCGCGTACGCGATGGAGGATGCGCTCGGCGTCTGGACCCGGTCCGGACACACGCTGCTGGACTTCTCCGTGTCCTCGGAGGACGGCTGCGAGTGGGAATTCGAGACGTCCTACACGCTCTCCGCATTCGTGGGGCTGCGCGCTGAACTCGCGGCGGGAGACCTGCGGCCGCTGTACGTGGCGTGGCTTGCCGGGCTCACCGCCTGGGAGCTCGCGGAGGACGACGAGGAGAACTACGCCCGCGAGGTCGAGCCGCCCGTCCCCCCGGGGCTGGCCTCGCTCACCGGCCCGCAGCAGGCCCTGGCGGACTTCCTTGGCGTTGACGCGGACCTGCTGGCGGTCGCCGCCGAGGACAGCCGGCCCGCCACCGCGGACGTCCTGGATCGGACGGCCCCGGCTGCCTTCGTCGCCGGTCTTCCCGCCGCCGACAAGGACGCCCTGCTCGTCGAGGCCGCGCTGACCACCGTGTCCCCAGGGCCCCGACTCCTGGCCCGCTATCGGGCAGCGACCACCATCCCGGGCCCTCGTGACGTAATCGGCCGGCGCACCGCGGCCCAACTCCTCGACAGGGCCTACCGCCGTCGTACCGACAGCAGGCAGCGAGAGCAGGACGCCCGGGCCGCTGCCGAGCAGGCCCGCGCACGCGCCACCGCCGAAGCACAGGAAGCGCGCTTGGCCAAGCTCGCCCAGAGAACCGAACAGGCGTGGCGTGAGGTCGACGACCTGATTGCCCAGAAGAACGCCAGCGCCTACGACGCCGCCGTCGCACTTCTGGCGGACCTGCGCGCCCTGGAGGCCCGCACCGGTGGCACCGCCGACTTCGACCGGCGGGCCGGGGAACTGCGGGCCGCCCACCTGGCCAAGCCCGCCCTCATGCGCCGCTTCGACTCCCTGGACCTCCCTCGGTCCTGATCCGGCTGCCCCCGGGACCCACCGCACCCGCGATCCGTCGCCACCGGTCGGGACCGATGGACGAGGAGAAGTGCTCCCGATCTCCTCGGTTGGGAACGCCCCCGGTCCCAGGGCCACGGGGGCGGACACGCGAGGTGGACACCGGGAGGAACAAGGCAGGGCCGGGTCCCGAGTTCCTGGTCAGGGCTTCCGCTCCCAGCCTGCAGTCGGACACGACGACCTGCGAAGACCCATTCTCCACCGCACCAGCGACAACCCGCCCCCGTATACGGCCCCGGCCGACTGCTGCTTCAGGGCGGCCGATCAGACTCGCGGTGCATGCGTTCACCAGGGGGTTTTTCAGTCCGGGAGGCCACCCCTCGGGCAACGGCGCACGTGGTACCGCTCGCCGCGAAAGGTGGCCCCTTGCAGTTTCACCGGTCAGGAGAGGGCTTGGCCAGGGCGGGCTTCAGGAGACAGCAGACGTCAGGTACGTCAGGTACACCCCTCCCTCGCAGTCGGACATCTTCCGCAGGGTCCAGCGGCCCCGGACGCTCGTGGAGGAGAAGTTCGACTCGGCGTTGTCCTCCTCCACTTCGCCCTCCTTGGGGATGTAGCCGGCCTTTGGGAGCCGCTTGTGCAGGAACGCCAGGGTGCTGTCGAACCCGCCCCGGACGACGGTGGCGACGACGAGCCGGCCGCCGGTGCGATGCTCCACCGAGGTCACGACCGCGCCGTCGGGCACGGGCAGGTTCTCCGGGAATTCCTTGGGGAGCGGCAGTGACGCGGCAGTGGGGCAGCCGCCGGGCGCGACGCCGACCGCATTCCCGGCCGGCGGATCGGTCGCATGCTTCGCCGCGTACGGTGTCGCCCGCGGTGGCTCGGCGTGCTTGTTCGCCGCTGAGCATCCGGTGACCGCGGCCAGGCTGAGGACGGCTCCTGCCAGTACGGCAGCCGGGGGCGATGGCTTCATCCGGTGGCTCCTCAGGGCTTCTTGCGCGTGCCGAGGATCATGGCGTCGTACGCCCCGTACAGCGTGTCGCCGGAGGACTGGCGGGCGATGGACGCCAGCGCGTCGTAGTTCTGCGCACCTCCGGTCGCGCACGTGCCGGTGCAGCCGTCGGCGTAGGCGGCGAGCACGCGGCCCTGGGCGTCGGTGGTGACGTCGATGAAGTCCAGGAGATTGCGGTCGTTGCCACACGTGGTGCCGCCCGTGCAGATCGACCCCTTCTGAACCGGGTCGGTGGGGGTGGCGTCGACGGTGACCCAGGACCGGCCGCCGTCGTAGGTGGTGGCCACGTACAGGTGCCAGACGCCCGTGAAGCCGGCCGCGTCCTGGTAGTTGCCGCCAGTGGTGGTGCCCAGGAAGGCGAACGCGGCGCGGTTGTCGTCGCCCGCGGTCACGGCCGGAAAGACGACGTTCTTGACGCCGAGGGCCGCGCCGACGTTCTGGTCGTACAGCCACGTCTTGCCCTTGTCGTGGCTGACGGCGATGCGCGGCGTGCCGTCGCTGTTCTGGTAGCCCATGTAGACGGTCCCGCCGGCCCCGACTCCCACGCTCGGGTCCGAGTCACCGGGGGTGCTGGACGGGTTCTTGCGGACGGTCCACGTCAGCCCGTTGTCCTCGGAGACGGCCACGGCCTGATTGCCACCGCAGCCCTTGTTGGGCACGTACACCGTGGCGTCCGGGGGCGACCTTCACATGCCCGTGCAGGCCGCCGCAGTCCAGCAGCGAGTACATCGGAACGGCGGGCCCGTACGTCAGACAGCCGTCCCGACTGACCGCGCACGAGGCGTCGGCGATGTCCTGGGAACAGTAGTAGACGGCGTTCGGGTACGACGTGACGGCGCCCGGACCGCCCGCGGCGAAGGGGCCGCCACCTATGGTCTGGTGGTCCACACCGGAGTTGACGCCCGAGCCGCCCGTCGGCGTCCACCTCTCACCGTCGTCGTCGGTGTAGCAGGTCAGGGCGGTCTTGCCGGCGAGCTGCGACTCGAAGGTGCGGTGGGTGACCGGGTCGGTGAACAGGATCGGGTCGAGGCTGGTGGTGCTGCCCTGGGGGCAGCCGTTGGCCGCGCTCGCGCTCTTGTCCTGCCACGTGGCGGCACCGGCACTGTCGTAGGTGACCTTGAGTGTCGACGTGTACGCCTGGTACATCGCGGCGCCGCTCGCATGGTCGACGCCGATCGAGGGTTCACCGGCGTTGTGCGCATCCGCGATGCCGTCGGGTGCCTAGGAGTTGGCGTACGTCGGCGGCGTGGCCGTACTCGGCGGTGGATCGGCCGGAGCGGCGATCAGGCTCGCGGTGCCGGTGAAGCCGTCGCCGAGCGGCGCGTACGGCACCACGCGCACGGGGTACGACGCCGACACCGCCGGAAGCAGCACGGTCTCGGGGTCGCCGGAAGAGGCCGAGGCGGCCACCTCCCGGCCGTCCGCATCGAGGACGTAAAGGTCGAAGTCGGCGGCGGAGCCCGGCCATCTGACGTCGATGCGCAGGCTGTGACCGGCGTCGTAGCCCGCGGGCACCGACACCCTCAGGGCGTAGTCGTCGCAGGGTTGCACATTCCCGCAGCTCACCGTCCCGGCAGTGCCGGAGACGTTCGGGACGGCGAAGGGCCCGGCGCTCCACGTGGTTGTGGGTGCGGTGTCGCTGATCGATCCGGTGGGCGGGGTGGCGGCGCCGGCCGACGCACTCGGCAGGGTTCCGGCGACGAGCGCCAGCAACCCGGCGGCGAGACGCCCCCGCGACCGCGGGTGGTGGTGAGGACGACGTGCGGAGAGGAGAGCCACAGGTACCTCGTGGGTTCGCGAGTGGACGAAGGGGGGTGGTGTGTGGCGGTACGGGTGAGGCCTTCGACTGCTCTACGGGGAGGCAGGCGGCGTCCGTCGCGAGCAACGAACCTTTTTCGAAAAGGCCGGACGAAGGGGGCAGCCGGAGTCGGTGAGGCCACATCGGCCCGGGGCGAGGAGTCGCCCCGGGCCACCACCGCTCGACCGCGGTGAAGCCCGCCGTCCCGGCCCGGCCGACGCCCCGTTCCCCACGAAGCGGTGCCCCCGCGCGACCGCGCGAGGGCACTTACGGAGGCCTGGTCAGAGGGCGTCGACGCCGCTCACCTTCCAGCCGTCGGTGGTGCGGGTGAGCGTCATGCGCACCCTGTTCAGGTCCAGCCGCGGCTCCGGGAGCCGAGTGCTTCGGGTGACCTGGTTGACGAAGAGCAGGACGACGGCCCGGTCGGGTGTGGCCGACACGACGGACACGGCGGGGGCGCCGCCGTCGGGTGGTGTGGCCACGGTCGCCTTCACCACACCGTGGTACTTCGTCGCGGTCGGCGCGACCACCGTCTTCGTGGTCTTGCCGTACTGGTCGCGGAAGCGCCCGGTCAGCAGGATGCGGGCACGGGAGAAGTCCCGGTCCAGGTGCCGGTAGTCGTACGACAGCACGACCGGCGCCGCATTCCGCGCGGCCGCGAGGGCCTCGTCGCGGGCCTGCTCCGCCTGCCGCCCCTGCTGGTACTCCCACCCGAGTACGGCGGCCGCGACCAGGGCCGCCACGAGGACGATGCCCAGCACCGCGGTGAGCACGCCCCGCCCGGCGTTGCGCGGGGACGCACCGCCCTCCGTCTTCCCCTCGAACGACTGGGGTGACTCGGGCTCCGGCGGGTCCTCCCAGCCGTTCGGCGGCGGATCGATGAGCAGGGTGCGCCCGGAGCGGGTCTGCTCTTCCTGGTGGGCACCGCACTCGCGAGGCGCAGGCCGCCCGGCGCGCTTGGCCGCGGCGCGGGTGGCCGCGGTCATGGTGCGGCGGGCCGGTGAGCCGGTGCCGCGGGTGCTGCGGAAGGTCGGGTTCGCCACGGTGTCTCTCCTCTTTGATGGCCTGACGGCCGGGTCAGCCCACGAACACGACGTCGGAGGTCAACCAGCGACCTGCTACATACGCGAGGTCGAGCTGGAGCCGGTAGGTGCGCGCCTGGCCCTCGGGCGCGGCGGTGTTGGTCACCTTGCTGTCGGCCACGACCAGGACCCGGGCCGAGCGCCCGTCGTACCGCACGATGCCCGCTTCCAGGACCTGTCCGTCGGACACCGACTTGTTCTGTGCAACCAGCCTCGTCAGTTGTTCGGTCTGCGAGGCGAACTCCTTCTTGAACTCGCCGGTGGCGTTAGCCAGCACATTGGCGCTGTCCCGGTCGTAGTGCCGGTAGTCGAGCGAGGTGAAGCTCAGCGCCGACTGGCGGGCCGCAGCCAAGATGTCCTGACGGCGCTGTTCCGCCGCGCGCTGGTCGGACAGCTTCCAGCCCAGCCAGGCACACAGCACGGTCGTGAGCACGGTCGCAGCGACGAGCCCCGCAGACAGCAGCCTCATGCCGCCTCTCACACCATCGGTCCCACGAGCAGCCATTGCCACGACTCCTTTCCGAACACGGCCTGTTCCCCGCCCGTCGAGCCGATCTCGAGGAGCGTTCCGTCCGGGCCGGTCACGGTGCCGGTCTCCGGGTCGTACGGGGCCACGAACGCGGCCTGGTCACCGCTGTGCGGGCCGGTCGTGGCGCCGGGCGCGTTCTGCGCTCCGCGCACCGAGGACTTGCTGCCGCGCGGTAGCGTGCAGCGCGCGTCGGTGTTCGCATGGCGCGTGCCGGTGTCGGCTGGGTCGCGCCGCTGGGTGTTGTAGCCCCGGGTGCAAGCGGGAGGGTCATCGGCGTTCACGGTCAGCCCGAAGTGGGTGGTGCCGTCGCCGGGGATGACCGTGTAGCTGCCCGCGACAGTGAGCGGGAGCGTGACCAGGGTCTGTTCGACGCCGGGCAACCGGGCCACGGTGATCTGGCCGCCGCTGATGAGGTTGGCCAGCAGGATCGGCACGTGCGGCCGCGTGGACTTCAGCAGCGAATCGACCTGCCGCGCGGCGGGCGCGGTGCTGCCGATCAGCCGGCGAAGGTCGCCGTCGCTCGACTTCAACTGCTCCGTGAGCGTGGCGAGATCGCGGGAGAACGACGTGATGGCCGAGCCTTGGTCGGCCTGTGTCCTGAGTACCTTCCGCGAGTCCTCGATCAGCGAGACCGTCTGGGGGAGCGACTGCGATGCCGCCTCAACCAGCGCGTCACCGGAGTCCACCAGCCGGCTCAGGTTCGGTCCTGTGCCGGAGAACGCCTTGCCCAGCTCGTCGACGGTGACCCGCAGATCGTCCTTGCCGACCGAGTTGACCAGCCGGTCGAGGCTGAGGACCAGGTCGGTGACCGGCAGTGGGGTCCGGGTGCGGCTGCGCGGGATCGGGCTGCCGTCCCTGAGGTACGGGCCGCCCGACCGCCGCGGCTGGAGGTCGACGTACTGCTCACCCACCGCCGATCGGGCGGCGACCACCGCGAGCGTGTCGGCCGGGATCCTCGGGGCGCCGTCCTCGATCCTCAGCGCCACCGAGACCCCGGATCCGGTCAGCTGCAGATCGCCCACGCGGCCCACCGGCACCCCCCGGTAGGTGACCTCGGCACCCGGGAAGACGCCCCCTGACTCGGCGAAGTCGGCGCGAACGGTGTACCCGCGGTGCAAGATGTCGTCCACCAGGCCCGTGTACTGGGCGCCGACGTACGCCGCCCCCAGGGCGGTGATGGTCGCGA
Source organism: Actinacidiphila sp. bgisy160 (assembly GCF_965342435.1). Classification (GTDB taxonomy): domain Bacteria; phylum Actinomycetota; class Actinomycetes; order Streptomycetales; family Streptomycetaceae; genus Actinacidiphila. Next base: position 38,238 of record NZ_CBDRCM010000017.1, read on the forward strand.
AGGCCAGCAGCTGGGCCTTGACCGTACGTGTGATCACGGCAGTATCCCCTTCAGCATCAGCTCGGCGAGCGCGGGATCGACCCCGGGCGGGAAGCGACGCGCGTCGTCCCCGCTGCCGTAGGCGGAGGTGCACACCGGCGGACAGAGCAGGGTGCTGCCGTGGGAGGGCGTCGAGGGCACGGCGGGCGCGGAGGGCACAGGGGGCACAGGGGGTACGGACGGGATGCCCGGCAGGGAAGGGACGGACGGGAGAGGGATGGGAGTGGGGTGGCCGGGAAGATGCGGTGTCCCGGGGGCCGGGGACTTCCCGCCCTTGCCCGGCTTACCGGTGACGTTGCCGTAGAGGTCCGCCAGGTCGAGGTCGGCGGTGATCTTCAGGTTGACGTAATCGCCCTTGACGGCGTCCGTCGCGTTGCGCGGGAACGGGTACGTGGTGAGGAGCTCTAGGGAGTTGGGCAGGTCGTCGCCTGCTTTGTTCAGCTCCTGCAGAATGGGCTGGAGCTTCTTCAGGTTGGCGACGGTGTCGTCGTGGGAGGCGTTCACCACCCTGGTGCCGGTCTTGCCGAGCCTGGACAAGGCGGTGAGCATCTTCGTCAGGTCCTCGCGCTGGTCTGCGAGGGCCTTTAGGGCGGGCGGCATGGTGTCGACGGCCAAGGCGATCATTTTCTTCTCCTTCTTCAGCCGCTGCGCGAGCCGGTCGACGCCATTCAGCGCGCGCACGATGTCCGCCCGCTGGCCGTCGAGGCCGGAGAGGAAGATGTCGAGCTGCTTCAGCAGGGACCGGACCCGGTCCTCGCGGCCGCTGAGGGCTTGGTTCAACTCGATGGTGATCGTCTTGAGCTGCGCCACCCCGCCGCCGTTGAGCAGCGCGGACAGCGCCGACAGCACCTCCTCGACCTCCGGGTTGCGGCCGCTGCGGGACAGCGGGATGCGGTCGCCGTCGCGGAGACGTCCGACGGGGCGTGTGCCGGCCGGTGCGGACAGGGCGACGTACTTCTCGCCGAGCATGCTGGTCTGCCTCAGATCGGCGACCGCGTTGCCGGGCAGCTTCACCGAGTCGGCGATCCTGAGCCGTACGCGGGCGTGCCAGCCGTCCAGTTCCACCTTCTCGACCGCGCCGACGGTGACGTTGTTGACCTTGACCGACGACTGCGGCACGAGGTCCAGGACGTCCCGGAACTCGACGGTGACGTGGTAGGCGTGACCGTCCGAGGCCGCGCCGCCGGGCAGCGGGACGTCATACCAGCCGTTGAACTCGCAGCCGGTCAGCAGCAGCGAGCAGACCGCCGTCCAGGCGGCCACCCGCCCCTTGCGCCGCACGCTCATGCCGGTGCCCCCAGAATGCCGCCGAGGGTCTTGTCGACCGAGCCCGTCGACGCCGGGACCGGCGGAACCTCGGGCAAGGAGGCGAAGAGCTTCTTCAGCCCCTCGCAGTTGTCATGGTCGTCGCCGGTCGTCTTCAGGATCGAGCAGAGAAGGGACGACGGGTCCTGGGGGGTTTGCGCGTTGTTGCGGGTGTCGAGGGTGCCGGCGGAGGGGTTGTAGGCGTTCTGCAGGTTCGACAGGCCCGTGGGCGCGACGGTCAAAATCTCCTCCAGAGCGTCTCGTTGGCTGACGAGGACCTTGGTGACCTCGGCCAGGCCCCGCACGTCCGAGGTCAGCGCCTTCTTGTTTCCCTTCACGAAGCCGGACACGTCGCCGAGTGCGGCAGCCAGGTACTTCAGCGCGGCCGCGAGATCCTCACGCTCCGCGGCGAGCTGCCCGGCCACGTCGGCGAGGTCGGTGTTGAACGACCGCACGCTGGCGTCGTCCGCCGCCAGCGCGGCCGTGAACACCTGAAGGTTCCGCACGGTCCCGAACAGGTCGCGCCGCCCGTCGGACAGCGTGGTGACCGCCTGGGACAGGTCCTGCACCGTCTGGTTGAGGCTCGCGCCCTGCCCCTGGAGGTTGTCCGCGCTCACCCCGAGCAGCCGGGACAGCGAACCCTTGTTGTTGGCACCGTTCGGGCCGAGCGCCTCGGCGGTGGTGTGCAGGCTGTCGAAGATCCGGTCCAGCTCGACGGGAACAGCCGTACGGGACTCGGGGATGACGGCTCCGTCCCGCAGCACCGCGCCCTTGCGGTACACCGGCAGCAGCTGCACGTAACGGTCGCTGACCACCGAGGAGTTGACGATGGCGGCCTGTGCGTCGGCGGGGACCTTGCGGCCCCTGTCGTATTCCAGCTCGACCCGTACCCGGCCGCCCTCCGGCGTGATCTTCCTGACCTCGCCGATGCGGACACCGAGGACGCGGACGTCGGAGCCGGGGTAGATGCCGACGGTCCGCGGGAAGTACGCCGTGACGCGGACGGGGCCGGGTCCCGGCCAGAGGACGACGGCGAGGCCGACGACGATCGCGAGCGCGGTGAACAGGGCCAGGAGTCTGCGGGTCATCGGGTGCCTCCCGTCCGTGGCGTGACCGGGGCGGCGACCATGTTCTGGATGTAGGAGTCGAACCAGCGGCCGTTGCCGAGGGTGTTGGTGAAGAGCCGGACGTAGGGGGCGAGCAGCCGGACGCTGCGGTCGAGGCTCGCCTGGTTGCGTTCGAGCATCCTCAGGAAGGTGTTGAGGTTCTTCAGTGCGGGCCCGATCCCCTTGCTGTTGTCGTCGACCAGGCCTGACAGCTCGATGCCCAGCAGCGCGGAGCTCTTGAGCAGCTTGTGGATCGCCCAGCGCCGCTTGTCGATCTCTTTGAACAGGGCGTCGCCGTTCTTCACCAGTGCGGAGACGTCCTTCGTGTGATCGGCCAGCACCTTGGTGACGCCGTTCGCGTGGTCGAGCAGCTCTCGCAGCGCCTTGTCGCGGGCGGCGACGGTCCGGGATATCCGCGACAATCCCTTGATCGACGCCCGCACTTCCTCGGGGGAGTCCTGGAAGGTGTCGGCGATCGTGTCCAGTGCCTTCGCGAGCCGGCCCGTGTCGACCTCCTCGGTGGTGGTCGTCAGGTCGCTGAAGGCCTGGACGACGTCGTACGCCGACACGGTCCGCCGAAGCGGGATCTCGCTGCCCGGCTTCAACTGGCCGGGCCCCTTCGGGTAGAGGGCAAGGTACTTCGCGCCGAGGATCGTCTTGACACGGATCGACGCCCCCGTGTCGGTGCCGAACGCCGGCCGGCCCTTCACTTTGAAGGTCACCTTGACGTGGTCGCCGTCCAGGTCGACGTCCTCGACCTTGCCGACCTTGACCCCGGCGATCCGTACCTCGTCGTCCGGCTTGAGCCCGCCGGCCTCGGAGAAGGCCGCGCTATAGGTGTCGCCGCCGCCGATCAGCGGCAGGCTGTCGGCGTTGAAGGCGGCGACGGTGAGCAGCGCGAGGATGGTGAGGCCTACGGCGCCGACGACGACCGGGTTGTGCTCGCGGAAGGGTTTCAGGCGCGGGCGCGTGAGCCGGATCCTGGGCAGCTTCGGCGGCAGCACGCGCACCTTCGCGAGTGGTCCCTGGCGTGGTTCGGGCTTCGGCAGCAGCCTGGGCAGCTTCGGCAGCTTCGGCTTCGGTGGCAGGACCGGGAACCTCACCAGCGGCTCGGGGCGGCGGCCATCGCGCCGCCTGATGCGGAGGCTCATCCGCCACACCTCGCCCGTGCCACGTGCAGCTCCGGGGTGATCACCTGCTTGGTCTTCGGCAGCACGATCCGGCCGTCGAAGTCGCAGAGGTAGAAGTTGAACCACGAGCCGTACGAGGCCGTCCCCGTCAGCTTCTCGAGCTTGCTCGGCAGCCGTTTCAGGACGCCCTCGACGGTGTGCTCGTTCCTGTTCAGCGTCCCGGTGAGATCGCCGAGCCGGGCGATGTCGTCCTTCAGCGGTGGACGCGCGTCCTTGAGCAGCCCCGACGTGACGTCCGTGAGGTCGCCGATGCTCACCAGCGACTCCCCGATGGGCTTGCGGTCGGCGGAAAGCCCCGAAACCACTCGGCGCAGCTGCGTCAGCAGCCCGGAGAAGCGGGAGCCGCGCTCGTCGAGGGTCGCCAGGACGGTGTTGAGGTTGTCGATCACCGATCCGATCAGCTTGTCGCGGTCGGCGAGGGTGCTGGTGAGCGAGGCCGTGTGCGCGAGCAGACTGTTCACCGTGCCGCCCTCGCCCTGGAGGGTCTGGACGATCTCGGTGGCCAGCTGGTTGACGTCGTTCGGGCTGAGCGCCGCGAACAGCGGCTTGAAGCCGTTCAGCAGGGCGTTGAGGTCCAGCGCCGGCTCGGTCCGGGACAGCGGGATGGTGCCGCCCGGCCGCAGCCGGGCGGTGCCGTCGCCGGTGCCCTCGGTGAGTGCGACGTACCGCTGCCCGACCAGGTTGCGGTAGCGGACGACCGCGTGGGTCCCGGCGAGCAGCGGCCGGTCCGCGCTGACGGTGAACGTGACCTCCGCCAGCGTCCGGTCCTTGATCCGGATGCCCTCGACCTCTCCCACCCGTACTCCGGCCACCCGGATGTCGTCGCCGTTCTCCAGCCCGGTGACGTCGGTGAACACGGCGTGATAGGTGTCCTTGCGGGTGAAGGAGACGTTGACGATGGTGGCCGCGAGGAGCGCCGTCGCCGCGATCGTGACCAGCGCGAAGAGGCTGAACTTGATCAGCGGGGCGGCGGTCTGCCGCGCTCCGGATCCGCTCATGCGACACTCACCGCCGTTCCGCGCGCCAGCGGCCCGAACAGTAGGGTCGCCACGGGCGGCACCTCGTCCGCGGGGACGCCCATGACGGGCGCCACGAGCGAGCCCACGGCCCGCTGCTCGGCCCGGGTGGCGGACACCTCGGCACCTTCGGGGAGTGCGCCGCCGGAACCTCCGGCCGACGTGCCGTCGTCGAGATGGGGCTTCGGCCCGGGCACCTGCGGATGCGGCAGACCGCGGCAGTTCGGGCCGGACCGGGCGCCGTACGCCGGCTCCTCGCCGGGCCGGTACGCCTCCTGCGGCCGGACGACCTCAAGGGTGATCCGCATCTCGCCGCCCCGGAACGCCTCCTCGGAGGCCTTCTCCTGCCGGACCAGGCCCTGGAACAGGCACGGGTACTCGGGGGAGTACCGGGCGAACAGCTCCAGTGCGGGGCGGGAGACCCGGCCCAGGGTGATCAGCCGGTCGCCGTTCTCGGACAGGAAGTCGTTCGCTGTGCCCGCCACGGAGGCGGTCGCGCGCAGAGCCAACACCAACTGCTCCCTCTTCTCGACGATCGTCCGGCTGGTGGTGACGGTGTTGCGCAGGATCCGCATCAGGTCGGGCGCGGCGTCGCCGTACACCGCGGCGACGTCCGCGAACCGTGTGATGTCCTCCTTCAGGGAGGGCATGTGCGGGTTGAGGCGGCGCAGATAGCCCTCGACCTGGGTGAGATTGCCTCCGATCCGGTCGCCGCGGCCCTCCAGCGCAGTGGCGAACGCCGACAGCGTGGCGTTGAGCTCACCCGGCCGGACCGTGCGCAGCAGCGGCAGCAGGTCGTTCATCAACTGCTGCACCTCGATGCCGACCTTCGTTCGGTCCTGGGTGATGACGTCACCCGCACGGATGGGCCGAGCCGACGAGCGCGCAGCGCCGGCAGGAGCGACCAGGTCGACGTACTTCTCGCCGAACAGCGTCTTGGGAAGCAGCCGCGCGTGCACGTTCGAGGGGATGTACGACACGTACTGCGGGTTCAGCGCGATGTCCAGGGTCGCCTTGGTGCCGTCGGCATGCACCTCGCGCACCTCGCCGACCAGCAGCCCGCGCAGCTTGACGTCGGCGCGTGCATCGAGCTGGTTGCCGAGGGTGTCGGCCTCCAGGGTGATGGGCACCACCGAGGTGAACGCCTGCTGGTAGACGGCCACCGCGAGCGACAGCAGCAGCGCGAGCACGGCGAGGAAGGCAATTCCGTAGAGCCTGAACCGCATTCTCTGCATGCGCACCGCTCTCACCCCGCCACCCGTACCGTCGTGTTGGCGCCCCAGATCGCCAGGCTCAGGAAGAAGTCCAGGACGTTGATGGCGACGATCGAGGTCCGCACCGCACGGCCCACCGCGACGCCGACACCGGCCGGTCCGCCACTCGCGTGGTAGCCGTAGTAGCAGTGCACCAGGATGATCAGCAGAGCGAAGACGATCACCTTGCCGAAGGACCAGAACACATCGACGGGCGGCAGGTACTGGTGGAAGTAGTGGTCATACGTGCCGGTCGACTGCCCGTAGTAGCCAGTGGTGATGGTGCGGGCGGCCAGGTACGAGGACAGCAGCCCGATCACGTACAGCGGGATCACCGCGACGAAGCCGGCGATCATCCGCGTCGTCACAAGGAACGGCAGCGACGGGACGCCCATCACCTCCAGCGCGTCGGTCTCCTCGCTGATCCGCATCGCACCCAGCTGCGCGGTGAACCCCGCCCCGACCGTCGCGGACAGGGCGAGTCCGGCCACCAGCGGGGCGATCTCCCGAGTGTTGAAGTACGCCGACAAGAACGCCACGAAGTTCGAAGTGCCGAGCTGGTTGAGGGCCGCATAGCCCTGAAGGCCGACCTCGGTGCCGGTGAAGAAGGAAAGGAACGCGATCACACCGACCGTGCCGCCGACGACGGCGAGCGCGCCGCGCCCGAAGCTCACCTCGGCAAGGAGCCGCAAAACCTCCTTCTTGTAGCGTCGCAGGGTGCGGCCCGTCCAAGCCAAGGAGCGCCCGTAGAAGGACAGCTGGGCACCCAGCTCTTCGAGTGAGCGCAGGGGGCGATCGAGGAGGTTTCGCGGTCTCATCGGCTAACCCCTCTGCGGGACGACCTGGAAGTACACGGCCGTCATCACGAAGTTGGTCACGAACAGCAACATGAAAGTGATCACCACGGACTGGTTGACGGCATCGCCCACGCCCTTCGGCCCGCCCTGCGCCGTCAGCCCCTTGTACGAGGCGACGATCGCGGCGATGGCCCCGAACACCAGCGCCTTGATCTCCGCCGCCCACAGGTCGGGCAGCTGAGCGAGGGTGGTGAAGGACGCCAGGTATGCGCCGGGCGTGCCGTGCTGGAGAACGACGTTGAAGAAATAGCCGCCCGCAACACCGACCACCGAGACGAGGCCGTTGAGCAGTACGGCTACCACCATCGACGCCAGCACCCGCGGTACGACGAGCCGGTGGATCGGGTCGATGCCGAGCACCTGCATCGCGTCGATCTCGTCCCGGATCTTGCGCGCCCCGAGGTCCGCGCAGATCGCCGTGCCGCCCGCGCCCGCGATCAGCAGCGCGGTGACGATCGGCGATGCCTCCCGCAGCACGGCGAGCACGGACGCAGCACCAGAGAAGGACTGCGCGCCCAACTGACGGGTCAGACTGCCGATCTGCAGCGCGATGACCGCCCCGAACGGAATCGAGACCAAAGCCGTCGGCAGGATCGTGACGCTCGCGACGAACCAAGCCTGCTGAATGAACTCCCTCGCCTGGAAGGGCCGTCGGGGCAGGGATCGGACGACGTCCAGCGCCATCGCGAAGAGGCTGCCCGAGTGCCGCAGCGCACCCGTCGGGGAGAGTCTCATGTGTCCCTCACCCCCCTCTCGTGCAGCTCGGCCTCGCGCCTCGCGATCGCATCCCAGCGGGGCGGGCGGGTGATGCCGGGGCTGGGCAGCAGGCGCGGGGTCGGCACATCGGCCCGAACACCCTCATCGATCTGGGCCAGCTCCTGCTCGACCTGGGCCGCGTCCTTCTCCTCCGCCATGCCGATCGGCCCCTGCATCCGGCCGTTCAGGAACTGCCGTACGACGGGCTCGTCACTGGCCAGCAGCTCTTCGCGGGGCCCGAACGTCACCAGCTCGCGCCGGAACAGCAGCCCGATGTTGTCCGGCACCTGACGGGCCGAGGCGATGTCGTGGGTGACGATGAGGAAGGTCGCGTCGATCTGTGCGTTGAGGTCGACGATGAGCTGATTGAGGTAGGCCACGCGGACCGGGTCCAGGCCCGAGTCCGGTTCGTCGAACAGGATGATCTGCGGGTCGAGGACCAGGGCACGGGCCAGCCCGGCCCGCTTGCGCATACCGCCGGAGATCTCGCCGGGCAGCTTCCCCTCAGCGCCGATCAACCCGACCATGTCCATCTTTTCGAGAACGATCCGCTTGATCTCGCTCTCGGACGTGCGGGTGTGCTCGCGTAGGGGAAAGGCGATGTTGTCGTAGAGGTTCATCGAGCCGAACAGCGCGCCGTCCTGGAACAGCACGCCGAACAGCTTCCGCACCTCGTACAGGTCGCGCTCGCGCAGGCGGGTGATGTCCCGGCCCGCGACCTTCACCGATCCCCGCTCCGGCTTCAGCAGCCCCACGAGCGTCTTGAGGAACACCGACTTGCCCGTCCCCGAGGGGCCGAGCATCACCGAGACCTCCCCGGCAGGCAGCGTCAGCGAGACGTCCTGCCAGATGACCTGGTGGCCGAAGGACTTGGTCAGCCCTTCCACACAGATCTCGACACCCATCCGGTTCCATCCTTCGCCCGTGGAGCAGTCCCGACAACTGCTCTACGGGGAAGAGAGGTGCGTCCGTCGCGGCGAACCAGGAATTTTTTCGCGGACGTGTGTGCGGGGCGCTACGGCAGCTTCGGCGACGACGTGAGCGAAGGCGTCCCCGGGCTGGAGACAGACAGCGGAGGTACGACCGAGGTCGGGGGAAGCGACGGGAGCGACGGGAGTGACGAGGCGACCAACCCCGTCGGCAGACCCGGCACGACGGTCGGCAGGCCCGTCACGGCCGTCGGCAGCCCCGGCACCTTCGGAACCTCGGGCACCTGAGGGACCTGCGGCGCCGAGGGCGGAAACGCGGACACGTCCGCCAGGGATGGCACCGGCACCGGCACCGGCAGAAACGATCCCCCGGTGGGTGAGGGCGTCCGGCCCCAAGACCCGCGCGCCGACGACGACGGGGTGGGCGTTGCGGGGGCGTGCCCCCGGCCCGTGACCTCGCCGTGCAGGAGCCGCGGGTCGCCGGACACGGCCGGCCGCGGCGCCGGACCAGTCCCGTTTCCGCCCGCGTCGAGCGCGAACGGCAGCACGAACCCCGCCACCACCAGGGTTGCCGCCGTCGTGGTGAACGCGACCGCCTGCGCATTGCCGCCCCCGCGCAACCGTCCGCGCCCGACCAGGAACAGCACCAGCCCGAGCGTTCCGGCCAACGAGGCGCGCAAAGTCCGCCGGGCCCGGGCCAGCAGCGACTCGACGGTCCGGTAGCTGAGCCCCATCCGCACCGCGACCTGGCTCACGTCCAGGTCCTCGGACCTCAGCCGAAGCGCCTCCGCCTGCCGGGCGGGCAATTCGCCGCTGCGCACCGCCAGCCACTTCGCCTCAGCCCGGTCGCACACCGCCTCCTCGACGGGTACCGGGCCCGGTGTCATGAGTGCGGGACGGCTGCCCACCTCGGCCTCGCGGTTGACCTGCCGGTGCCGGTCAACGCACAGCCGCATCGTCACCGTCGTCAACCAGGCGCCGAGCCGCTCGTCGTCGAGGTCCGGGCGCTCCGCGGCTCGCAACATCGCCTCATGAACGGCGTCCTCGGCGTCCTCCCGGCTCACCGATCGCCGCCGGGCCACCTTGAGCAACTGCTCACGATGGCTCCACAGGCGCTGCCAGCGCTCGTCGGCGGCCGCTGTGTCCGCAGGCATATCCGTCGCCATGAGGGCCCGCCCCTTCGCACTCACCCGCCGGTACATGCTTCCGACGTGGCGAGATTACCGCCGAGTAGTGGCGGTTGTGGAGAGGCGGACACCCATGGCGTTCCGGCCCTTGCCAGTGGTCAGCGGCCAACCTCGGGCAGCACGCCGCCCCCGGGCAGCGAGAGCGTCAGTTCGGGGACGGGAACCATCGGCGTCGCGGACGCCTTCGGGACCCCGGTCGCGAGGGAAGGCCTGGGAGAGGGTGCGGTGGGCGACGTCGACGGCATGCGCGAAGGACCAGTGCTCGGCTTCCGGTCGCCCGACGGCTTCGGCGGCGCAAGCTTCTGCCTCTTCGGGCCGGACGGCTTCGGCCGGACCGGCCGGGATCCGGCGGACGCGTCCGGCACCACGCGGTGTCCGGTCAGGTAGTACACGTACCACGCCTTGACGGCGCGCAGATAGGCGTCCGAGTGGTTGTAGCCCAGTATCGCCCGGTCCAGGTCGGCCGGGTTCGACAGGTCCCGGTCGCCCGAGCACAGGTAGCGGCCGGCTGCGAGCGCCGCGTCGTAAACATTGTTCGGATCCGTCCGTCCGTCGCCGTTACCGTCCGCTCCCCAGCGGGCCCAGGTGGACGGGATGAACTGCATCGGACCGACCGCGCGGTCGTACACCGCGTCCCCGTCGTACGCGCCGCCGTCGGTATCCGCCACGACAGCGAAGGCGCCGCCGGTCAGCCGCGGGCCGAGGATGGGCGTCACGGTGGTACCGTCCCGAGTCACCCAGCCGCCCCGTGCCTGCCCTGACTCCACCTGGCCAATCGCGGCCAACAACTGCCAGCGCAGGTGGCAGCGCGGCGCGGTACGCGCCAGATCCTCCTCGGCACGCCGGTACGCGGCGAACACACTCGCAGGCACATTGCCGTCAGTCACTCCCTGTGCCATGCCCTTCTTCCGCGTCCGCAGCGGTGGAAGTTCGGTGCGGTACGGGGTGTCGCCGGAAACGCTGAGGCCGTGCTCGGCGGGTGCCGCCTTCCGTGCGGGCTCTTCGGCTTGGGCCGTGACCGCCCTTGGCGCTTGTGACGCGGTCAGCACGGCAATCGCCGCCGCCGCGATCGCCGTACCCCTGGCACCCCTCAGTGTTCCGATGAGCGCACGCACTGTCATCGTGCAGTCCCCTCCGTGCATGAATCCGTCGTTTGCTCTACGCGGCCGGAGGGCAGGTCCGTCGTGCAAAAATTCGGGGATCGGGCGGGCGCCCCTTCAGAGGGCGTGGCGGCGGGTTAGACGTGTGGACGATGTGGGACGGACCGGCCCCGCAGCCCTGTCCGAGCCGCTCGCTGTATTGGGGAATCCGCAGGCCGCTACGGGCCCCCACTACGTCCGGGCAAATCGCCATGAGCGGCGCAGCCCCGGCATGCATCGGCGGCACTCGCACGGTGGCCACACAGAAGACTGAAAGGGCTTCAAGATTGTCCCCGCTGTGGAAGCGGGGCCCCACGCCTGCCCGCCGTTGCGCGATGCGCGCAGGGTCATCAGCGGAGCTTCGCGCCTACTCATCGGCGTCTCCGGTTGTCAGACGCATGCCGCGCGACTCAGCGACCCGCAGCGCGTTCGACAGCATGTCGCAGAGCCGTGCCACGAGGAAGCACGATTGCTCCGGGCAACTGATCCGCCCCGCATCACCCACTCCTCCGACCCCAACCAGCGCCTCGTCGAACTGCCACTGACCGTCAACGCCGACACCATCGACCTCAACGTCACCACCAACCCCAACCTCGCCCCGCCCGGCTGGTACATGCTCTTCACCGCCGACGCCAACGGCGTGCCCTCGGTCGCGAAATGGATCCACCTGGACTCCGCCGGGACCGGGCCGGCGCTGCGCTCCACCACCCAGGCCGGCGCGGACACCCCCTCCCCGCACATCCACGACTTCGCCCGGGACCTCGCGAACGAACCCCTGAAACCGGGCAGGAAGCGGACCTCGGCACCGGTGAAGGTCAGCGTCTCCGGCTGCGGCCCCCGCTACGGCACCCCGGATGTCTACGTCCCGGTCGCGTTCCCGAAGGCGGTCGCCCGGACCTCGGCCGCCCGCTGCGGCTGGCTGGACGCGCAGGGCTACCGGCTCCCCCTCAAGGCCAACGACGCAAGAGACCGTCAGCGGACGTTGCCGGAGTGTGGAGCGAATTTGGCATGCTTCCGGCAGGCCACGCGATCGCCGTGAGCAGGTTCGTCAGGCCGCAGTGGCATTTGGAGGGATTGACATCCTTCCGGGGGCTCAACCCCTGATCTCGGATGCCCGTCGAAGCGAATGAAGCCCACCCATGAGGAGCGTGGCCCCGGCCCCGCCGGGCCACGCGTCCCCCCGGCGAATGCCGGGGACGACCGGCGCACGGGCCCGGCTCTGTCGTAAGAGGTCAGTGCCTCAGGAGCGGATACGGCTCACCGTGGGCCTGGCCATGCCCGCCGCTTACGTCCCCATGAGGAGCGGCGGCCCGAGGCGTCGGGCCGCCGCCGCCGCGCTGTGCGGGGCGGGAGTGCCTTGATCGAGGAGGCAGACGTCCAATGCACAGGTTTCGCCTGCAGGAAAGGGCTACGTCTGCCGCTCTTCGATTCCGCCGGGAGAGCGGACGTGCCAGAGCCTTCGCACTGGCGCTCGGCCCGTGCGAAGGCTCCGAGGGCAAAACAGTCCCCGGTAGATCTGCGCGTGTCCTGAAGCTTCAGTCGTCACTGTCGCCTCGGTATCGCGCCGGCTTGCCGGGGGCCTGAACCACATCCTGTCCAAGTCACTCCGCCGACTAGACGTCCTCATCGACTTTGCAACTCTTTCGGTGTTATGGCCTATAAACCACGATGCACAATGTATGTAGCGAGTCAATAGGTTTTGGGTAAATTCTGCAGGAAGCTCCACGCGATCACCTTCGACTGCGACACCCGGCCCGCCCTCGCTGCAAGCTCCGGCCCTCCCAGCGAGCCCTGGTCGTGCTGGTGTACCTGCGCAAACACGAAACCCTCGCGCAGATCGCTGCCGGGTTCCGGATCGGCGTCGGCACCGCCCACGCCTACGTCCGATCCGTCACCAGTCTCCTTGCCCGCCGTGCTCCCTGCCTAGCCCATGCCCCGCGCGCAGCCGATGCGGAGTATGTGCTGGTGGACGGCACCTTCGCCGAGTGCGACCGGGCCGGTGACAGCCGCGCTGACTACTCCGGCAAGCACCGCCGCCACGGCGTGAATCTCCAGGTCATCACCGACCCGTGCGGCACCTCCGCCGTGCCGACCAGACGCCCGCCCCGCAAGGAGCTCACCACCCGGCAGGGATCGCTGAACCGGGCGCAGACTCGGCTGCGGGTGAATCGGACACCCGCCGGTCACTCACCGTGGATGTCCGGCCGGACCTCCACGATGATGTCCGCGTCCGCCTGGTCGCCCTCCTCGTCACGCCAAAGGAGGACGCGCACGTGCCTCGCCCTGGAAAGGCCGCTCACCTTCCACTCGGTCATCAGGTCGGCGACGACGAGGGCGACGGCGTATCGGGGGCCCTCGCTCGAATCGTCTGCGGTGATCGTGCCCCGCCACCGCTCGGAATCCCTGCCATAAGGGCGCCATCCCTCCGAGCCGTGCGGCTCGAAGACCCGGTACACCCAATCCGTCTCGGTGCCCATAGCACCGATGCTGTCACTGCAAGGAGTCCCCCGCGCCGTATCGGATCGACGCCCGCCGAGCGCGGGTCGACCGCCTCCAACAACTGCCCCGACGCCCTGAGGCTGGACGACGGCGAATTCCTCGTCATCGGGGAGCGGCTCGGCGCCGGACGTGACCAACGGGCGACTGACAGTGAGACTCGCCTACCACGGGATCTCGCCACCCACTTCCCAGCCACATTGCGGGCAGCAAACCCCTGCGTACACGTCGTCCCGCGCGTGATCCAGGGCCCGCCTGTATTCCTACTTCGAACTGGGCGAACCGCAGCGAACACAGCCAACGGCCACCCTGGCGACCTTGGGGTACTTCGCCCCATGGGTCCGGCGCTGTACACCGCGGCGCCTCGGCTCCATCCCACTGCATGGATGCCGTACGGCGCGAGGGACGCCAGGAGGTCGAACCGCGGGTCTCATGGACGGCCACTTCGATCCCCATCCCGGGGTCGTCGTCGAAGCCGCGGGCTTCGCGGCCTGCGCCGATGTGCAGGGCCTTCGGCGGTCGTCAGTCTCACTCGACCACGATCAATAAACAACGCTACGCATTCCATCACTCCAATGGGGGGTATCGAATGGCGGTTCCCTTCCGCCCCGCCCAGCCTGGGCTCGTGCGTTCGATTCGTCCGAATGCGCGAGCCACTCAAGGGAGGTCGAACCATGACCCGCACCAAGCTCCTCGCCCTGGCCGCCGCCCCCGCGCTGGCTCTTAGCCTGGCGTCCCCTGCGCTGGCTGTGGAAGTGACCGCGTCGTCCCCCGACACCGTGAACAGTCCGGTCGGGTCGATCGAGGCCAACCAAAGCAAGATCGTCACTGTCACCTGCCCTGCGGGCACCAATGCCATCAGCGGTGGCTGGAAGGTGTCCTCCGCCAGCATCGACGTGACGGACAACCGTCCGATGAGCGCCACGCAGTGGCAGATCACATTCCAAAACGAGTCGAAGACCTCAGGCACTGTGCAGGCGTTCGCCCGCTGCATGGCCTGATGGCGAGTACCAGCCATGGCAGGTCGGCCCGTTCACCGCACCGCCAGACGCGGTGAACGGGAAGGCCGAGCAGCCCCCAGCGCCGTAACCGGCTGACCGCGAAGGACGACGAGGACGCTGCGGACGGATACGGACGGACGGCTGCACTGCTCTGGACGGCACAAGACCCAGGTCGGGAATCCATCCCCGACCTGGGCCTTTCCTCAACTGTCAGGTGTAGCCACGCCCCCACCGGCGCTGCGCGGTCCGGCGGTGGCCTGCCGTCACTCCCCGCCCGTCGCCGGGGAGTGACGGCAGAGCGCCGGGAGCGCTACGACAGGCGGAGGTAGTCGATGTTGAAGCCGCCCGTCTCGCAGTAGAGCCTGACCACTTGGTCTCCCGCGACGAGGCTGACGGGTACGTGCACGGACTGGTAGGAGGCCCAGCCGCCCGTGTCCGGGACGGAGGCCGTGGCCAGTGTCGTGCCGCTCGCGTCACGGAAGGAGAGTGCGTCCGGGACCGCCGCGCCCGTGCCCGTGGCGACGCGGAGCTCCAGGTCGTACGTTCCGGCCTTCGGCACGTCGACCGCGTAGTCGAGCCAGTTGCCCGCCGCCGTCCAGCCCACGTTCGCGCCTCCGCTCGCTGCGGGGTTGGACTCGATGAAGTTGGCTCCGCCCGCCGTCCAGCCGTGCTGGGCGGAGTACGACTCCGCTTCGACCCTCACCCCGACCGGTGCGCTGTGCGGCTGCACCGTCACGTGCAGGGTCACCTGGGCGTGCGCCGTGCCGTCGGTGGCGGTCACCGTCACGTCGCTCTGGCCGGCCGCCGTCGGCTTGAGCGTCACCGTTCCCGTGGTGGGGTCGACGGTGACGCCGTCCGGGAGGTCGGTCGCGTAGAAGGCGAGCCGGTCACCGTCGCGGTCGGTCGCCTCGAGCGGGACCTGCACCGTGCCGTACTGGTCGGCCACCACGTCGGGTACCGGGGCCACCACGGGGGCCCTGTTGTGCGGGTGCCGGGGTATGCGCTGCTGCCAACGGTAGGTGGCGTAGGAGTTCGCCGGGACCTTCACCACGAACGACTTGCCGCCGAGGACGACCCGCACTGTGCTGTCCGCGCTGTTGGCGTTGCCGAGGACCGCGACGAACCTGTCGGCGCCGTGCCGGTACACGACGTTGCTCACGCCGCCCTGCGTGGCGCTCGACTCCAACCGTACGTCGCCCGGCGTGAGGTACTTGGCGAACTGCCCCATCGCGTAGAGCTCGTCGCGGACGGTGAAGTCCCTGGTCGTGGTGTTCACCTTGACCAGCCGATCGGGCCACTTGGTGGTCGCGGCGACCTCGTCCCAGTCGACGTTGTTGTCCCGTGCGGGCGTCCAGTGGAGCGTGCCGCCGTCCTGGTCGGTGGCCTGTGCCCACAGGACGTAGGAGCTCGCGTCGAGGCGGAAGTAGTTGAGGATGGTCGCCGCGGACAGGTCACTGGTCTCGGTCATGTGGACCGGCTTGCCGGTCTGCTCGAACGCGTCGCGCATGACCTTCGGGTCGCCCCAGTAGGGGTGGAAGGCGACGGCGTCGGTGGCGTTCAGGACCTGCCGGCCGGTCACGGAGCCGTCCGGGGCGTCGTTGAAGATGCGGTAGTAGTTCTTGGTCGCGGTGCTGTTCGGGTCGCGCCAGTCCCAGAAGTTGAAGTCGTGGACGTATAGCTGCGTGTTCAGGCCGGCCTTGTGCAGGGCCCTCTTGATCGCGAGGGCGAGCTTCTGCTGCTGGGCGACATCGATGTCCATCGCCGGGTAGACCACGTCCATGCCGGGCTCGTTCAGCAGGGTCAGGGCGTCGACGCGGATGCCGTGACCGGCGTACGCCTGCACGAACTTGACGTAGTAGCGGGCGAAGACGTCGATGCAGTCGTCCCGGAGCTTGCCGACCTGGTAGTAGTCCGTCGTGCTCCCGGGCTTGAGCGCGACCTCGCCCGTGAACCGGTTGTTGGTCTTCATCCACGCCGGAGCGCTCCACGCGGACGCGAAGAACGTCGCCTTCGGGTTGTAGCGCTGGATCAGCTTGATGGTGTCGACGATGTGCAGGTCGATGTCGCGCTGGATGGAGAAGTGCTTCAGCTGGAAGTCGTCGGTCACGTCGGCCGGAAGGTCGTCCTCCGACCAGAACGGCAGGTGCTCGATGAGGTCGGGGCTGCCGATCGTGAGACGGAAGCGGTTCAGGCCCGCCCCGGTCTTCGGGTCGACGAGCAGCCGGACGGCCTCCTCGCGCTTGGCGGGGGTGAGCTTCCAGAGGTTGGACACGCTCGTCTCGTCCAGGGAGAACCCGATGCCCGAGTACTTCTGACGCGGGCTGCTCGGGTCGACGACGACGGTCGTGTCGGCGGGGGCGTCCGGGCTCGTGCCCGGCGCCGGCTGCCACGCGTGGCCGGCCCCTGTGGAGTAGGTGCCCGCCACCGACGAGCCGTGGTGGTGCGGTACGGCGGCCGGGGCCGCGGACTCCGTGCCGGCGAGAACGACCAAGGTGAGAGCTGCGGCTGCCCCGATGAGGGAACGTCTCACGGTGTCCTTCCTTTCTGGTGGGATGCGCGGGTCGTACATGGTCCCGATCCCTCGGACGGATCCGCCCCCTCTCCCTCCTCGGGACGCGAGCAGATCGAAACAGCCTTGTTCGCGTTCTGTCAAGACATGAAAAAAGGCGTGAAGAAAGGCGTGAAGAAAGTTCCTCCGTGCCTCCTCGGCGGGACATCGAGGTCCACAGGCCGTCCCGGCCCGGCCGCCGCACGTATCCGCGCACCTTCAACTCCCCCTGCCCCAAGTCCGGTTGAGGTCGTTAAGATCGCCGCACGCCGCCCCGGAGCGAAAGAGGACCGCCATGACCGAACGCCCTGTGCGCATCGTGGAAGTGCCGTTGGGCGACGGCAGCGACGACGTCATCCGGGTCCAGGTGCGCGACCTGGACGACGGTCCTGTACGGGTCGGTCGCGGCGGCCGCGCCGTGGCGCGCGCCGAACGGTCCCTCGGGCAGATGCTCGACACCGTGCGGCCCGTGGCCGAGAGCTTCGTGAGCCGCGTCCGCGGGATGGCGCACGCCCCGGACGAGGTGACCCTCGAATTCGGCGTCTCCCTGTCCGCCGAGGCGGATGTCGTGATCGCCAGCACCGCCACGGCGGCCAACTTCTCGGTCACCCTGACCTGGAACCGGGGTGACCGGCCAGACGTCAACGGGCATACTCCGTAACGGAGTTGACCCAAAGGGGGTCACGGGGGACCGGAGGTTGCGGTGACGGCCGAGGTGACGGCGACGGGCGCCGCGTCCCGCAGCCCCGAGGAGGCACTCGCGGCCGCCGTGGTCCGCGTCAAAGGCCCCGACGGGGAACCCGTGGGCGGCGGTTTCCTCGTCGCACCCGATCTCGTGCTGACCTGCGCGCACGTGGTCAGCGACGCTCTGCGCCGGCCCCGCGAGGACGACGTGACGCCCGGCACCGGACTCCACGTCGACCTGCCCTTCGCATCGGGCGTCGGCACCGCCGAGCTCGAGCACTGGGTGCCCGTACGCCCCGACCAGACCGGCGACATCGCGGTCCTGCGGCTGCGCGCGCCGATACCCGGCGCCCACCCGGTGCACATGGCCGACACCGAACGCGTCTGGGGACACGACGTACGCGTGCCCGGCTTCCCCTGGCGCTCCCCGGGCGGCGTCTGGCACTACGGGCGGCTGCGCGGCGCCACCGCCGAAGGCTGGCTCCAGCTCTCGCAGGCCGATCCGCACGGCGTGCCCGTCGAGGAAGGGTTCAGCGGCAGCCCGGTCTGGGACGAGCAACTGCGCGCCGTCGCGGGAATGGTCGTCGTGATCCAGCCCGGCGGGGTCCAGCAGAGCTTCCTGATACCCACCCGCACCCTCGTCGGCGAGCTGCCCGACCTGGCGCCCGTGGTGCGCCCCGCCTCCCCCTACCGCGGCCTGTCGACCTTCCAGGAGGCCGACTCGGACGTCCACTTCGGCCGCCGGAGCGACATCGCCAAGGTCACCGCGCTCCTCACCGGGCCCGACCCGTGTGTCACCCTCGTCGGCCCCTCCGGCTGCGGAAAGTCCTCCCTGGCACGCGCGGGCGTGGTCCCGCGGATGCGGGAACGGGGCCACGCCGTCGTCGTGGTCCGCGCCGGTGAGGACACCTCCCTGCGAGCGGCGATCGCCTCCGAACTCGTGACCGTCGTCCATCCCGCCCTGATCGGCGCCGCGAGGGCACGGGAGGTCCGGGCGGTGGAGGACCTCCTCGCGGACCGCGGACTCATCGACGTCCTGCGCACCACCAGCGCGAAAGCGGAGCAACGGCTGCTCGTCGTGCTCGACCAGGGCGAGGAACTCCTCGCGGAACCGGACGAAGCGGTCGCGGAGGCCGTCCGGCTGCTGTTCCCCGAGCGCCGGTCCGACGGCCTGCGGGTGCTGATCACGCTCAGGTCCGACTTCATGGACGCCGCCCTCAGCCATTCCCGCCTCGGCCCGGCACTCGGCCGCGGCAGCGTGTATCCGCTCGCCCCCATGTCCCGCGACCAGCTGGCGCAGGTGATCCTCGGCCCCCTCGAGCTGACACCGTCCGTCACCTACGACGACGGGCTCGTGGAGCGCATGCTGGACGACGCGGGGGACGGCCCCGGCGCGCTGCCGCTGCTGGGGTTCGTCATGGCACAGCTGTGGGACGGACAGGCCGGCGGCCGGCTCAGGTTCGACACCTACCGCGAAGTGGGAGGCGTGCGAGGCGCCCTGGGGAAGTACGCCGAGACCGCCTGGCGCAGCTGCGTCCGCGAGGCGGACGAGGCCGAGGCCATGCGGCTGCTCACCGATCTCGTCCGCTTCCTGCCGGGCGGCGACGTCCCGATGCGCAACGCCCTGCGACAGGAGGAGGCGGGCGAGGAACGCTGGAGGATCGCGACCGCGCTCGCCCAGCGACGGCTGCTCGTCCTGCGCGGCGGCAGCGGGGAACCGGTCAGCGCCGAACTCGCCCATGAAGCACTGATCGGCGCCTGGAAGCGGCTCGAGGAGCGCGTACGGCAGGACCGCAGGTTCCTTGCCTGGCGTGCGGACTTGCGGCACGACGTGGATCGCGGGCAACTGCTGGAGGGCGAGCCGCTGGCGGTGGCGGAGCAATGGCTGGCGCAACGGGGTCCCGCACTGACCGACACCGAGCGGCAATTCATCGACTGCTCCGTCGGCAGACGCGCGGCCCAGGAGGAGCTGGCGAGGCGCCGGGTACGGCAGAAGCGGTGGTTCATCGGAGGGCTCGCCGTCCTGACGGTGCTCGCCCTGGTCGCCTCCGGGCTCTTTCTGTGGCGCAACGCGGAGCTCGGCGGCCAGCTGCGGCGGGCCGCGTCGCAGCAACTGGCGACGCAGGCCGAGCAGCTCGACGACGTCTCGGTGGTGACGTCGGCCCTGTTCTCGGGGGCGGCGTACCGCACGGCCCAGGAGCCGGCGGCGCGCACCGCCTTGATCAGGCAGTACCTGCGGCTCCGGCACGTGGAGCGCGTGGTGTGGGACGACCACGCCCCGGTCCGTGATGTCGCCATGAGCAAGGACGGCCGGCGCCTCAATGTGGGCATGACCAACGGCGACGCCGTCGGCCTCACGCTCGGCACGGACAAGGTGGACCGGAAGGGCCTGCCGACGGGCTCGAGGATCGTCGCGCTCTCGCCCGACGGACGGATCTCCGCCCGGGCCTCCGTCAGCGGGAAGGTGTCCCTGGGGATCGGGCCGGACGCGGACGGCCGCTGGCGCACGGTCGTCCTGCGGGACGGCGACGCCGTACGGGCCAACGCCCGGGCCGCCACCGACCTCCGCTTCGACGGCACCGGACGCAGGGTGCTCGCCGCGCAGCCCGGCGAAGGGGTCCTGGTCTGGGAGTCGGAGACCGGCAGGCGCGTGGGCAGGGAGCTGCGCCCGCCGAAGGGCTGGCAGACGGCCCAGGCGTGGTTCGGCCCGGAGGGGACGGTGATCGGCCGGATCACCCAGGAAGGCGCGGCCGAAGGAGCCCAGGGCCGCCTGGTGCGCTGGAACCTCGCCGACGGCCTGCGGGATCCGTCGCCGTGGGGAACGGACCTGACCGGTCCCGTCACGGTCAGCGGCGACGGCCGGACGCTCGTGCGGTGCACCCAGGACGGGATCCTGCAGTCCTGGGACCTGACCGGCACGCCGAAGGTGCGTCGGCAGTACAGCACCCGGCAACTGGGCCTGGTCTGCCCGCTGTACGTGCCGCGCCTGGACCGCTCGGGCCGTTTCCTCCTCAACCCGGTGCAGCGCTTCGGTACCGCGCTCGGCAGGTTCCGGTTCCTGGTGCTCGACCTGGCCGAGGGGCGCCCCGCCACCCTCGACCTGCCCGCGCCCGCCCAGCAGGACGAGTCGTTCACCGGTGACTCCCAGCCGCCCGCCGTGGCGCTCACCGGACCACCGGGCAAGCTCCGTGCCGCGGTCGGTGTCGGGGCGACGGTGATGGTGGCGGATGTCCCGGCACCGTCCGGGTTCGACAGCGCCATGCTCACCGCCCGGATCAGGACCGTGGACGCCGACCACGACCGCGTCGTCAGCGTCGACGCCGACGGCAACGCGCTGCGCCTGTGGGACCTGCGGACGCACCGCCAGCTGGCCGCGGTGCGGCCGTCCCGTCCGCTGGCCGCCCTGTACGCCACGTTCAGCCCCGACGGCACACGGGTCCTCACACCGGCCGCCGACAGCCACACCGTCCTGGTCTGGGAGGTGCGCGGGAACACCCTGCGGGAACGGGACCCGATCGATCTGCCACGACCGCCCGGCATCGACCCCACGCGCCCCGACCCGCGCTCCGGCCGTACACCGGCGTGGATCACCACGACCTTCGACGACCGGGACCATGTGGTGATCTCCGCGCTGTCGTACGTGGTGCGCTGGGACCTGGCGCGCGGCCGGGCGGTGGGCACGCCCTACCGGCCCAGGACCCAGGAGCCGGTCGAGGTGTCCATCGCGGCCGCCGGCACCTGGGCGGTGGCCCGCCCGGGGCACGCGCAGGCGGCCGTCCGCACACACTCGGGGAAGTACGACATCGTGATCTGGGATTTCGAGGACGGCCGGGAGGCGGCGTCCATCAACGCCCAGAAGGTCGGCGTCGTCAAGCAGCTGGCCTTCGACCCGACGGGGCGATACCTCGCGGTGCTGACCTACGACGGCGCAGTACGGGTGTGGGACACGGACAAGCAGGGCGAGGACAAGTGGCTGGAGCCGCTGACGTACCGCGGCGTCCAATGGCTCGGCGCCTTCGCCTCGGGGTCCACCCTGAGCACCCAGAGCACGCTGAACGAGTACACCACCTGGGATGTCCGCAGCGGCACCGAGCGCTACGGCTTCACACCGGGGTACGGCGCGACCGCCGATCTGACCGAGAACGGCGCCTCCATGGGCATGGTCGACGGCTCGGACGGGTACGTCCTCGAACTCGACCCGGAGCGCTGGCTGGAGAAGCTCTGCGCCGTGGCGGGGCGCGGCCTGTCGTCGGCGGAGAAGGCTCTGGCCCCGCCGGGCAGCAGAACCGATGACGTCTGCGGCTGAGCCGGAACGAGCGTGGCGGACAGGGGGGCGAGGCGGCGACGAGCCCATCCACGGGGCGACACGTCACGATGTGCTCGGGCTCGATGGCGACGTGCGGATCGTCCGTGGTGTCAGTGCCCGCTGGTGGTGTCTCGCGCGGTGCGAGTGGCGATGAAGGCCGAGCGGCTGATGTCGACGGAGTCGTTCCACTCAGGGTGGTCCTGGACGTAGTCGGCGACAAAACCGCAGTAGATGCCCACCTTCGACGGACTTTCCGTCAGGTCTTCCAGGGCGTGGCGCGCCAGGGCCGACGCGATGCCCCGATGCCGTTGGTCCGGGTCCACGTACGAGTGGGTGAGGGTGACACGTCCGCCCGCGGTCTCGTAGGCCAGGCTGCCGACGACCTGGCCGTCGAGCAGTGCCTCGTAGAGGCGGGTGGCCTCGTCCTTGTGCACCTCGACGGCAGCCGGTGATGGCTCCATGTCTCTTCCCGCCGTTCTCTTCGGCTGGTGGGCCCCGAGTGGTCCTCACCGCACATGAAGGGACTATATAGTCCAATGTGCTTCAAGATTACTGGAATATCTGCAGATGACGAAGCGTCGCACTGGACTGTAGGGTCCGAGGCTGTTCTCGGAGGGTCGGCGGGACGAGATGTGGGAGGGGTAAGGCGATGAGCAGCGAAGAGCGGGTGCCGGCAAACGAGCGGCTGATCGACAACGTCGATCAGGGCCGCTTCGAGCTCTGCCGTGACGACGACCTGGCCGGCTGGCTCTACTACACGCACCTGAAGCCCAACCGGTACGCCCTGCGGCACACTGAGGTCGCGTCAGGTCGTCAGCATCAGGGTGTGGGGAGCGCGCTGGTGCGGCGGGTGTTCGACGAGATCCGCGCTCGCGAGGGCACGATCACCGTGATCTGCCCCTTTGTGGTCGACTACCTCGCGCGAACCACGGCCTACGCCGATCTGGTCGACGCCCGCCACCCGGGCTGCACCGATCGTGCTGCGGCCGAGTCGGCGCGGGCGGCGGCCGGTGGCTGAGACCGCCGGCCGCGGTCAGGGGTTTTCTCCGAGGAGTCCGGTCGCGGCCTCACGGCGTGCTGCCGCGAGCTCCGGGTGGCGCAATGCGACGACCCCGGCCGCTGAGCAGAGTGATGCGGCGCGGCCGGCCGGCGCCGATGAGCCCACGTCCCCGATCGCCCGTAGTGTCGAGACACGGGTAAGAAGCCGAGCCCACCCGACGCCGACCTCTGGCCGGATCCGCGAGCGGCTGTGACCGCACCGGCTGGACGCCCGACCGAAGCCGGCGGTCCGAACCGTTGATCGCGAGGTGGAGAGCCACCGCACAGGCAATGCGTTCCTCCGGGCTCACGCGGCCGGGCATCAGGGCGGATACGGCCTCGGCAAAGGGATCGATGAAAGGAAAGACCGATGAAGGCAGTGGTTGGGGAGACCGTCGTGGCCGAGGCCGCGAGCGAGGCGGTCATCAGTATCGAGGGAAGTGTCTACTTCCCGCCGGACTCGGTTGCGGCAGGCGCGCTCAGCGACAGCGGCACCCCCTACACCTGCCCCTGGAAGGGGAAGGCGCAGTATCACGACGTAGTGGTCGGCGAGACGGTGCTCAGGGACGGGGCCTGGTCCTACCCGGCGATCAAGGAGTCGGCGGCGGCCCGTGTCGGTCGGGACTTCAGCGGCTATGTCGCCTTCGACGCACGTCAGGTCAGGGTCGAGAACTGACAGGGCACACCGATCACTGCCGGCAGCGAAGAATGAAGGCCGAACGTGCAACCGGCCCGTGGCCCGGACCTATGCCCGTCATCGGCCAGGACCACCTGTCGGGACCGGCTCGCGCGGTGACCGCGACGGGGCCGCGCGACGTTTGCGGTGGGGGCCTTTTCCGCACGGTCGGCCTGTCGGTCCGGGCCGGACACCGCCGTGATGTTCCTCCGGTCGGCCACCCACAGCACGCGGTCGGTTCCCCGCCGAGGAGAGCCCTCCGGAAAGCGCCCACCTCATCGAGCCCAAGCGCCGGGAGCAGCCGAGGGCCACACCTGATGGGTCCGGTTCCCGCCCATGAGCTCCGTCGACAGGAAGTGTGACCATGATGTTCGATCCCGGTGCCGAGGCGTCCGCCCGTGCGGAGAACAACGCTGCGCTCATCGCTGCTTTGGGTGAGGAAAGTCCTGGCGAGGTGGAGTCGAAGTGGGAGCTCGATGTGCTCGACGACGCGGAGCACGGTCGCTGGATCGCCGCCCTCGGTGACGAGGGGATCGGCGAGCTCTCGTACCGGTTCGTGGGCGGCCGCGTCGTGCTGCTGACGACCTGGGTCGACCCCGCCTACCGCAAGAACCGGGTGGCCACGGAGCTCATCTCGCGCGTGCTGGACGAAATCCGCGAGAGCGGGAAGAAAATCACCATCATCTGCCCGGTGGTGGGTGAGTTCATCGACCGCAATCCCGAGTACGCCGACCTCATCGACAGCGTTCATCCCGGCGCCGGCGCCTACCCCAGGCGCCCACCCGCGGAAGGCGGGCACGGCGGTGAACTCACCGGGATCGAGCGCGACCTGGCGTAGCCCTCCGGCGTTCAGACGCGCATGCCTGTGAACGACGCCCTGAAAGACGCCGGCGAAGCCGACCTGGTGTTCGACGTCATCGGCGGGGACATCGGGAAGCGGCCCGCGGGCGTGATCGGGGGAACGCCGGTGACCATCGCCGGGCGGCCCGAGGCCCGGCCCGCGGACGGCCTGGTGATCGACTTCGTCGCCGTGCCCGATCGCGCCCCACGGGGGAGATCGCCCGGCGGGTCCGGGACGGACGGCTGCGGACACTCATCAGCGACGTCTCGACCCCCGACGACGCCGTCGCCGCCTTCGACCCGCCCGAGCGGATCACCCGAAAGATGATCACCGGCATTCGTCCGTGAGGGCTCGAGGACAGCGGCTGGTCCTGCCCTCATCGACCGGTCCTGCCCTCCGCGCGGATCAACGTCGGATACGTGCCCCGTCGGGCACCTCGCACCGGAACTCGGGTGCGCCGACCTCGCTCAGCCCGGCGTCGGTCCATCGGGCCGAGACACAGCCCGGGTCCCCCGGAAACCAGAAACAAGAGAAAGGCACGGCTCGTGCAAGACGCGGCACCAGTGATCAATCTGGCGCGCCGGGGCAGGAAGCTCCGGCTGGCATTCTCATCCGCGGTGATCTCCCTGGTGGCCGCGTTTGCCGCGTCGGCCGCACCGATCCCCCTGTTCAACGGCCGCGGTGTTCCTGGCCACCTGGGCGACCGGCGCTTTCTACCAGGCCTTCGTGCCCGCGCTGGTCGAAGACCAACTCCACACCCACAGCCCGCTCATCCTCGGACTGGTGTTCGCCGCCTACATGGCCCTCAGCGTTCTCGGCGCTCCCATCGGCGGCCGATTCACATCCGCGGCGGCCCAACGCATCGGCATGATCATCTTCCTGGCCGGATGGACCGGCATCATGACAGCGATCACCATCGGCACACTGCCGTTGTTCATCGCCGCGACCATCGTCGCCGGCGTCGGTCAAGGCATCGCCATCAGTGCCGCCACCCGCGGCCTGCTGCACGACAGCACCCTGGCCGACCAGGCACCGATCTTCAGCGCGATCTACCTCATCTGCTACAGCGGCGCCGCCTTCCCCAGCCTCGTATCCGGCCAGCTCTCGAACGCCCTCCCGCTGCCGCGGATCGCACTCGGATACGGCGGACTCGCCGTCGCGGCCACCCTCTTCACCGTCCTCGCCGCACGCAACCCCACACCGGCACGACCCGAAACACCCGACACGGCCGGTCATCGCGGCGAACCTCACCGTCATCAAGACCTCGCCCGGCCCTGAGCAGGTCACCGCCCGCGCCTGCCGACGGCAACGTCGGTCACCGCGCGCATCGGCGCGACGGACCGGCTGGGCCGGCGTAGGCCCGATACTGTGGTTGAGGGACGAGGTCATATCGCTCGACGATGATGGTCAGGGACCGGGACATGGACGTCTCGGACGAACTCTTCCAGGGGGCCACACCGTCGGCTCTCCTGACTCTGGACGGCGTCATCCGCTCCCTCAACGCGGCGATGGCCATGGCACTGGGCAGGCCGAAGGAACAGTGCGTGGGCCGTGGCTTCGGTGATCTCCTCTCCGAGGATCAGCGCGTCCCGGCCGGGAGCCTGCTGGCACACGGGGCCACGGCGAACAGGCTCGCGATGCGTGTGCTGGAATTTCCGGGCACGAGCACCGCATCGGTGGTCTGCCTCGTCGAGGCGCGGCCGGTGACGGATCCCTCGAGCGGCGAGCGGCTTGTGTGGGTGCATTCGCTGGACGCCAGGCACGACCTCGGTGGGCTGCTGATCCCGTTCCAGCTTGCGGCGAAGGCTGCCGGCCTCGGCCTGTTCATGTGTTCCACCGGTGAGCGCCAGATGGAGTGGCTGGGTGGCGCACCCGCCCTGGCCGCGCTCTTCCCGCAGGAGTCCGTGTCCCTGTCCACGGTGATCAGGCGAGTGCACCCCGATGACCGCAAGGACGTGCGGCGGCTTGTGCGCTCGTCCGCCGCACAGTCCCCGTGGATCAGGTCGCGGTTCCTCGCCGAGCGCCTTGGCTGGCGTGTTCTCGCAGGCCAGGCCCGTCGGATCCAGTTGGGATACGGCGGCCCCGAACGGGTCTTCGGGGTGGTCCGCGACGACACCCACTCCGAGGCGCACCGCCAGGAGATGCTGGCCCAGGTGAGCGTGGAGCGGGAACGCGCCGACGGGATCACCGCGTTCTCCTCCGCCCTGTTCACCGCCGCCACCGAGCAGGAACTGCAGCAGGTCGTCCTGGCCCGGCTCGCCTCCGTCGTCGGAGGTTCCGGCGCGCTCCTCGCCCTCGTCGACGACGGGCGCCTGCGGGTCTCCTCGGATGCCGGGATCCCCACGTGGGAGGCGGACGCTCTGCACGGCCTGTCGCTGGACGAGGACCGGCCCTTGCCGTGCGTGATCCGAACCGGTCAGGCCCAGTTCTTCCGCAACCACGAGGAACTGACGCGCCGTTGGCCGCATGTCGACCGTCTGCCCCTGGCGGGCCCCGACTCCGGCACCAGCCTGTCGATCACCCCCCTCAGCCCGGCGGATGACCGGCCGCTCGGAGCCTGGGTGGTGACGTACGACAGTGAGCACCCCCCGTCCGCGGAGAAGCTCGCCTTCATGACGGCTCTGGCGGATCTGGCAGGCCAGGCGCTGAGGCGCATCAGGTTGCAGCAAGCCCACGTCGAGTTGTCGACGACGCTCCAGCAGAGCATGCTCCCGACGCTGCCGGAGCACCTCCCAGGCCTGGAGATCACCGCCCGCTACCAGCCCAGCCGGGACGGGCTGGACATCGGCGGCGACTGGTACGACGCGTTCTTCCTGCCCGACGGCGCGGTCGCGCTGGAGATCGGCGACGTTCAAGGGCACGACGTGGATGCCGCGGTCTTCATGGGCCAGGTGCGCTCGTCCATGCGCGCGATCGCCGCCCACGAACCCGGGCCGGGGACGGTGCTGACGCGCACCAACGAGTTGCTCGTCGCGATGGACGCGCCGCGCTTCGCGAGCTGCACCATGCTGCACGTCGATCCGCAGGACGGACAGGTCACCGGCGCCAGCGCGGGCCACGTGCCGCTGCTCCACGCACGCGACGACGGCAGCCACACCGTCCGCACACTTCCCGGCGGGCCGGTCCTGGGAATCGTGCCCGGCACCGAGTACCCCGAGGAGACCTTCGGTCTGGAAGAGGGCACCGCGCTGGTCATGGTCACCGACGGTGTCGTCGAAGGGCCGGGCCTGACCCTGGAGGGGGGACTGGAGCGCGTGGGAGCGCTGGCCGGCCGAGCCCTCAAGGAGCGGCTCGGCGCCGAGGCGACCGCAGACCGCATACTCGACGCGGTGGCCGCGGTGGACCACCTCGACGACGTGGCCGTGCTGGTCGTCCGGCGCACATGAGACGCGAGGCGCGTCCCCGGGGCGGCAAACAGCCCCCTGTCCCTCAAGGGCAGCACGCCGGGTGCGTCGCGCCCTCGAGATCTACGCGGCGTGCACACCCCCGGCAGGTGCCCGTCCCTCCCCGCGGGAGCGCGATGTCAAGCCGGGGATCCTCCGCAGCCGAGGCACCGAGGATGGTGTCGAGGCCGGCTTCGCCGACGGCACGCGGCCGTGCCGCAGCCGCGCCCCGCGACCGCGGGCCGTCGGGGCCCGGCCCGGCTGTCGACAGAGGCCGGCGCGGTCTCGGGAGGCCGCAGCCGGGCAGCGGACCGTACAGCGGCTTTACCGCGGCTCCTGTGCGCGGGCCATCTCCGCGCGACAGCACGCGGAGGACCAGAGGCGGCGGGCAGAACGGATCGACGCAGCTCCCGTTCGCCTGACCGCCGGGCCGCTGCGATAGGCGCCGTAGGGGCCTTGTAGAGCTGCTGTAGATCCCGCCGTGGCAGGGTTGATTGCAGGCAAGAAGTGTTCGCTGCTCAGTGGAGAGTGATTCGCATGGCCACGGACTTCGAAAGCAAGAAGCTCGTTGTGATCGGTGGCGCCAGCGGCATGGGCCTCAAGGTCGCCGAGGACGTGATCGCGGCGGGCGGCAGCGCGGTGATCGTCGGCCGCCCGGGCCGGAAACTCGACGACGCCGTCGCAAGCCTGTCGCGCTCCGGCAACGCATGGCCGATCGAGGCCGACCTGGCAGACCGGGACCAGGTCGTCGAGGCGCAGAAGCAACTGGCAGAGGACCACCCCGACGCCACCCTCCTCGTCAACTCGGCGGGGTTCTTCCTGCCCAAGCCCTTCCTCGACTACGAGGTCGCGGACTACGACTCCTACCACGACCTCAACAGGGCGACCTTCTTCCTGACGCAGACCGTCGTCCGGGGCATGGTCGCCGGCGGTCAGGGCGGCGCCATCGTGAACGTGGGCAGCATGTGGGCGCACCAGGCCCTCGCCGTGACACCGTCATCGGCCTATTCGATGGCCAAGGCCGGCCTGCACGCCCTTACGCACAACCTGGCCATCGAGCTCGCCGGCGAGGGCATCCGTGTGAACGCCGTGGCTCCCGCTGTCACCAGGACACCCCTGTTCGAGAAGGTCTTTCCCGCGGACCAGTTGGACGACGCGATGGATCAGCTGAGCGGACTGCACCCGCTGGGCCGGGTCGGCACCCCGCAGGACGTGGCCTCCGCGATCGTCTTCCTCCTTTCGCCGGCCTCGAGCTGGACCACAGGCGCCATCCTCAACGTCGACGGCGGAGTCATGGCAGGCCGCAGCTAGACGTATCCCTCATGCCCCGCCCGGGGCGGCCACCTGACACCCACCCCGGGCGGGGCAGCCAAAAGACCTCGCTCAAGGCTGCCGACGAGACCGCCGCTCGAATGGCGGCGACTCTCGCCGCGACCGATCCCAGGCAGCTCCGAGCCCCGACCTCGCCGCCCGGGTGACCATGCCGGATAGACGCCGCGTCGATACCGGGCCGCTTGAATGGTCTTCTCCCGCCGCGCCGTCACCGAGGCGCCGGCACTGAGCCGTCACGGGGCTCCGACGGCATGGAGGCCGTAATGACTTCACCGGACAATTTCCCGTCCTACGAGGACCTGGCCGACTCCAACCCCTTGCGCTCGCAGGAGGAGTACGACGAGGACGAACTGGGAGAGGACGTCCTGGACCGGGGCTACTCACCCGCCGACAGGCCCCTCGCCGTCAACGACTGGGGCGTCACCGCGCGGGAGGGCGCCTCCCACGAGGACCTCGCGCATCGGCTCAGGCGCGAGGTGCCGGAAGTCAGCGCATCGGACGAGGGCGACGGGCTGGGCGACACGATCGGCACGGACGGAGAGCTCATCGACGACCAGGTCGGCGACGAACGCGCGGGACGCCTCCTCGCCTGGGACACGGACGTTCTCGCCGAGGGATACGACGGCGACGACTACTGGGCGCGGGACGTGGGCATCGACAACGGCGCCGCCTCCGCCGAAGAGGCCGCCGTCCACGTGGTGCCCGACACCCGAGAGGACTCCTGAGCGACCGCCGCGCGTCTCCTACCGCGAGATCGCGGAAACGACGGGGACAACGTGGGCGCCATGATGTCGTGCATGCCCGGGGAGCGGCGGCAGGCCCGGTCGGCTGCCGCCGCCGTACCCGCCCGAGTTGCGCACAGCGTGTCCGCTCGCACCGGCGTGCAGGGCCCCCGCGGCCGCCCCGCTCACCAGCCGCTCTCGACAGCACGGGAAAGCACGCCTCACGCTGCGCGCGGGGCGCTCGCGAAAACACGCCGGAACCCCGTCCCTGAAATCCCGGGGATGCGGACACGGCGAGAGAGAAAACAGCGACTTCGCGTAGACGGCCGGTAGATGGCCACGTGATTGGCTTGTCCGCACAAGAGGACCTGGGGACAGAACCATGCACTGTGCAGACATTGAGAAGACCTGCCGCCCCGCTCCGGACGCGCAGGCCGGAACCGGCGGCAGCGCCCCGGCAGCAGGGCCCGCCGCGAGCCGAGGGCGACTCGACCCCGAGTCCGCCGCCTGGGTGGACGCGCTGGAGGGCGGGCGCGGGCCGCGGTACGAGCAGGCCTGCACGCGGCTTCATGAACTGCTGGTGCGGATCGCCATGGACGAGGTGTTCCGCCGGGGTCCTCGTTACCGAATTGCCGGGCCCGAGCTGAACGATCTCGCCCATCAGGCGGCAGCCGACGCACTGATGAGAATTACGAACAAAATTGAGCAGTTCCGAGGTGATGCCAGGTTCACCACATGGGCATTCCGATTTGTCGTGCTCGAAGTGTCCAACGCGCTGAGCCGCCACTTCCGGCGTGTCTCGAACACCCGGTTCGACTTTGACGAATGGGCGCAAGTGCCCGACCGCTCCGGTACCGATCCGGTCAGCCACTGGCAGGCGCGAGAGCTGGTCGAAGCCGCGCGGGACGCGGTCGAGACGGCACTGACCGCCCGCCAGCGGAAGGTCTTCACCGCCGTCGTCAACGGGGTCCCCCTGGAAAAGCTCGCCAGTGAGCTGGAGACGAACCGCAACGCGCTCTACAAGACGATGTTCGACGCCCGTAGGAAACTGCGGGCTCGGCTGATGGCCGGCGGACATCTCAGCGCTGCGGGCTGACGCGGCGGCGACGACGCCGGCCCGGCAGCGCTGACCGGGGAGCTCGGATCGGGCGTCGCACACATCCCGGGGACCTGGCAGTCGTCCACCCGGGGCGGAAGAGGAAGAGGCCGCCGCCGGGAACACGCCTTCCTCCGAAGGGCGCCGCGGTCGTCTTACCCAGCCCCGAGATGAAGGCGGATCGAGATGAATCCCGATAGGCTCATGAACGAGCGGCATCAGGTATTTCGGACCCGGCAAGACCATGCCGGAGGAAACCCTTCAGCAGTTGCTGCGGTTCCTGCGCTCCACGCCCGTCATCGTTGAAACGGTGCTGTCGGCCGCCGGCTACCCCGGCCCGGAAAGGGTGTACACCACCCCGGTCTCGCGCTGCGAAGTGGACCAGTGTTCACCTACTTTTAAAACCCACCCGGTAACCGAAACCCACCCCACACATTCGAGGAAGAGCAATTCAATGAAAGCCATTGTGGTCACCGACCAGTCCGCGGGCACGGCAGGAATGACGCTGACGGAGCGGCCTGAGCCGCGCGCAGCGATCAACGACGTCATCGTCCGGATCCATGCGTCGGGCTTCGTCCCCACAGAGATGGAGTGGCCGTCCACCTGGGCCGATCGCGCGGGCCGTGACAAGACACCGTCGATCCCCGGCCACGAGCTGGCCGGAGTGGTCACCGCCCTCGGCTACGGCACGACGGGGCTCTCTGTCGGGCAGCGGGTGTTCGGCCTCGCCGACTGGCACCGCGACGGCACCCTCGCGGAGTACGTGGCGATCGAGGCCCGCAACCTCGCACCGCTGCCGGGCGACGTCGACTTCACGGTAGGCGCGTCGCTGCCGATCTCGGGTCTGACCGCGTGGCAGGGCCTGTTCACGCACGGCCGCCTCCAGGCCGGTCAGACCGTCCTCGCCCATGGCGCAGCCGGGGCGGTCGGGACGATGGTGACCCAGCTCGCACGTGAAGCCGGCGCTTACGTCATCGGCACCGGACGCGCCGCCGACCGCGACAAGGCGCTCGACTTCGGCGCGCACGAGTTCGTCGACCTCGAGAACGACACGCTCAAGGACGTCGGCGGCGTCGACCTGGTCTTCGATGTCATCGGTGGCGACGTCCAAAAGCAGTCCGCCGCCCTGATCAGGGCCGGAGGAACACTGGTGTCCGTCGTCGGCCCGGTCGAAGCACGGCCCGCCGACGGCCTGGCCATTGACTTCGTCGTCGAAGCCGATCGCGCCGAACTCGGTGAGATCGTGCAGCGGGTGCGGGACGGACGGCTGCGGACCAACATCGGTGACGTCGCGAGCCTCGATGATGCCGTCGGTGCCCTCAACCCGACCACGCGACGCCTCGGGAAGACCGTCATCCGCGTCCTGCCGTAGGCAGGGGACGTCCACCGGCCGGCCGGTCATGGCCCTGATCCACGCCACGACCGGCGGCCGGCGGCCGGCGCAAGGACCCGAACCGACACCCGCCAGGCACCCGAGCCGGCAGAGGAGTTGATCACCTTGGACGGACAGGAACTGCAGAAGATCGCGCGCGACCACACCGCGGAACTGCCCGGCACCGACCAGGAGCATCGTTGCGTGTCGGCGTACGTCGGCGGCGGCACCCAGCGATGGCCGGCGGTCAACCGGCTTGACGCCGTCCCGCTGTTCCGCACCGCACTCGAGGACGCCGCGCCGGGCACGGTCCTGCACGCGGTGGCCGACGAGGGCGACACCATGAGGTCGCTGGCCGAGGCGATCGGCGGCGTTCTCGGGGTGCCGGTCGAGTCGGCGCCGCCTGAGCGGTTCGGCCTCATCGGCCGCCTGTTCGCCCTCGACATGCCGTCGTCGAGTGCGCTGACCCGGGAACGGTTCGGCTGGGACACGCACCCGAGCCTGATCGATGACCTCGTTGTCGGCGGCTACCCCGCCCTGGGCTGACATCCTCGGCATGCCGCCGGGACCGGACAGGGTGAGTGACTACCGACCTTCCGCGTACACGCGTGGGCGGTCGGCGTGATGCGGTGGAGGTGCCCCGGAGCCAAGGGGAGCCGCCCCGTGCCGCCGGCGCGTCGCGTTCCGGCTCGACGGTCGCCGGTACCGGGCCGGAGGTAAGAAACCGCCTCGTCCGGGCGCTCACCTTCGAAGGGCCCCACAGGGGGCCGCCCCGGACCCATGAGGACGGAGACGAGCATGGCGTTCATCTCGCGCGGCTTCCACGGCAGAAGGCCGTCGGCCGGCACGAAGCTGCCCCCCGGGCAGTACGAGGAGACCCGCTTCCCGGTGTTGTCCGCCGGGCCCACCCCGCGCATCCGTCGGGAGGACTGGAAGCTGTCCGTGACCACGGAAGCCGGGAAGCAGCACGTGTGGGACTGGGCAGGGCTGATGGCACTCCCGGCGGAGTCCCCGACCGTCGACCTGCACTGTGTGACGAAGTGGTCGAAGTTCGGCACCGAATGGCGCGGCGTGTCCCTGGACGTTCTTCTCGCGGACGTGGAGACGGCCGCAGAGCACGTTCTCGTCACCTCGTACGGGGGCTACACCACCAACATCCCCCTCGCCGACCTGGTCGACGGCAAGGCGTGGATCGCCTACGGCTACGGGGGCGGGGACCTGGACCCCGAACACGGCGGCCCCGCTCGGCTGCTGGTCCCGCACCTGTACCTGTGGAAGTCCGCGAAGTGGGTGCGCGAGATCCAGCTGCGGCGAAGCGACGTGCCCGGCTTCTGGGAGAGCGCCGGCTACCACAACTACGGAGACCCATGGCGAGAGCAGCGGTACCGGGGAGACTAGGCGACCGACTCCGGTGACGGGCCGCGAAGGCAACGAGCCACCCCTGCCCGGCCGGCATGTGGACGTGACGCCGGCCGTGGAAGACGGCCGGGCCGCTGCCTCGGCCCCTCCGGACGCCCGGGTCTGGACCTGACGGTCCAGCGCGCGCCCGGCGGGGGAGTACCGCCGTCGCGTGTGTCGCGGAACGCACTCGCGGTCGTGGAGCAGTCCCGGCACAGCCCTGGGTGCTCGGCTCTGTGGGCGCGGTCGCAGACGTCGCAGTTCTGCAGGGGGAGGACGTGCGGGCGTTGGGCACGAGGGGCGGGCAGCGGTGCCGCCTCGACCGGTTTGAGGTGGTGCAGGCGGTAGGCGATCAGCCCGGCCGGCTTGCGCAGGATCGGCCCGGGGAGGTCGGCGCTGAGCGCCGCCGCGATCCTGCCGGGGGCGATCCCGCGTCGCAGCCAGTCGTCCACGGCCGGTGCCAGCCGGGTGACGTCCCGTTCGGAGAGCAGCAGTCGCGGGTCCCTGAGCCGCAGGGCGGCGAGCACGGCGACCGCCTCGGCAGCCGGCGGTGCCGTCGCCGGTGCGGGCCTGGGGACGGGTCGGGAGGCAGGCTGCGGCATGGGCTCGGGTGAGGGCTGGTCTTCTCTTCCTGGGTGGTCAGGCCTCGGCCGGGATCGCTAGTCCCTGCCGGGGCCGTTCGTCTGTATGGGGTTGTTTGCCGCGACCATACCCCCACCTTCCGGCCCCGCGCCGCCAAGTCACCCCTACGGGTGACCGCTTGCCGGTGAGGCCGGGTGGGGCGGGGTTTCCGGTTCTTTCCTCACAGTCCTTGGTAGGTGCCACCCGGACCACCGGAACCTGGCCGTCCGCGCCCCGCCCCGGATCACCGGCCCCCGGACAACAGGGCGCCGGTCGTGCCGCGAGCGGCCGACCTCCAGGTGGGCTTCGTACACTTCGGGCGCCTTGTGAGAGTCCACCCGTGGAATGGACGCAACATGTGCGGGAGTTGCGGCAGTGGTCGCAGAACGGGGAACGGGCGCCGCACAAGCCGCTGCGCTACACCGACGTCGAGCTCGAACTGGCCCAATTACCGGGCGAGTACGGTCCACCTCGCCGCACGAGTCCCGCGTACCCCTTTCACCACCTCGTCAACGACGGTGTCGGGGAGTTGCGGACTCACCTCGGACGGGCAGTCCGGGGACCGGGGTGAGCCCGTCCGCACGCGGGCAGGTCGCCGTCCTGGCCGGTCGTCCGGTTCTCGGCGCGCAGCCTCGCAGCGCGCGGGTCCCCGCCGAGCAGATGGGGTGGCACACCTCGCAGGTCTTCCGGGGTGGGCCGCGCGTGGCCGTGGTGACCTGTGGGCGGTCGCGGCAGCCGCCCGCCGGGCGGACGCCGGTACCCGCCGGTTCCCACGGCCCTGCGCGCGTCGTGACTCCTTCGAGATGTAGCACAGCGAGACACGGCTCGCTACACTGGACGTGTGAAGACCATCACGCAACGTGAGTTCCGCAACAACTCCGCCGCCGTCATGGACGCCGTGGCGAGCGGGGAGACGTTCCACATCACCCGGAACGGCGTCGAGGTCGCAGAGCTCCGTCCCATACGGCGACGGCGTCGTCCGAGCGCCGAGGAGTTGGTTGCGCGGCATCACCGGCTGCCCCGCGTGGACCATGGCGAGATGAGGCGCGAGGCCGAGGAGTTCTTCGGCGGAGCGGACCGCGTGGGCGGCGACGATCCCTGGGAGCGCGAGCGTGGCTGAGCGGCACCCCGCGGGTGTGCTCGACACATGTGCGTACATCGATCTCGCAGTGCTCGATCCGCTGGCCTTGCCGGTGCACCCGGAGCTGACCGCGGTCACGATGGCGGAGTTGCAGCAAGGCGTCGCCATGGCCAAGGATCCCGTAGCCAGGGCTCAGCGCATGGAGATGCTGGGAGCGGCCGTCGCCGACTTCGAGCCGTTGCCCTTCGACGCCGACGCCGCGGCGCGCTACGGGACCCTGGTCGCCCTGGTCCTGGGGGCGGAGCGCGACCCGCGCCCCCGGCGGCTGGACCTCATGATCGCGGCCATCGCCTCGGTTCACGGGCTCCCTCTGTACACGCGCAACGGCGATGACTTCCGGGGGCTGGAGAGCGCTCTCGTGGTGGTCTCGCTCTGACCCGCTCGCCCTGCAGCCACCGGCCGGCGGCGAGACCCGTACTCCGGCCCCGAAACCGGCCCGCGCAGCACACGTGCGGTCCGGCACGGGTCACCGGGTGATCGCTTTCGGTCACGGTCCGGCGTGATCGATGCCCCGGCCCCAGCACCCGTCCCGGTGCGGCAGACTGATGTCCGTCCGCCCGCGCGAACAGACAGGAAGACCGCCCCGCCCGTGAATGACGAGCTCGACGCCCCCGAGACCGCGTCCGAGGGCGCGTTCGGTATCGACGCCTTCACCCTCGACGACCGGCTGCGGCTGTTCCACTTCGCCGCCGCCGAGAAGCGCGGCGAGTACCTGTGGCTGCTGCGCGCCCTGGACCGGGGACGGGCCAACTACCAGGTGCTGCTCCATGCCTCGGAGGCGGCCGGGCTGCTGGAGCGGCTCGCCGCCGAGCACCCCGCCGCGGCGGCCGTCGGCGACGTGCAGCCGCTGCTCGACGCGCTCGCCGAGTGGCGGATCCTGGACCGCTCGCACGACGGGACGCGCGCGGCGAACCTCGCCGAGTACCGCAACCGTCACTACGTCTACCAGTTCACCCAGGCCGGGTACCGGGCCTACCGGGCCGTGGAGGAGGTGCTCGGGGCGCGGCTGGAGGACGCCCAGCTGTCCAGGCTGGTCTTCCCGGACGTCCTGGCCGATCTGCACGCGCTGGCCGAGGCCAACACCGCCGGGGACGCCGAGGAGGTCTACCGCAAGCTCGGCCGCCTGGACTCCGTGCTGAACGAGATGGCGCAGCGCGCCGCGCGCTTCTACCTCATGCTGGGCGACCTGGCGCGCACCAACGACACCCGGCCCGAGGTGTTCCTCGCGCACAAGGACACCCTGCTGGCGCACATGCGGGAGTTCACCGCCGAACTGGGGCGCTACGCCCCGCTGCTGGCCGAGGCCGTCGAGAAGGCCGCGGCCACCGGGGTGGAGCGCATGGTCGAGTACGCGGCCGAGGCCGACGAGCGGCTCTTCCGCAGCCCCGCGGAGCGGCTCGCGGACTGGCGGCACCGGTGGGAGGGCATCGTCCACTGGTTCGCCGAGCGCGAGCACAGCGAGGCCGAGCGGCTCCAGGACGCCACCGTCACCGCCATCCGCTCCGTCCTGGCCCTGCTGCGGCGGGTCACCGAGGCCCGCCGGGGCGGGGTGAGCCGGGAGAGCCAACTGCGCCACCTGGCGCAGTGGTTCACCTCCTGCGGGAGCGACGAGGACGCGCACGCGCTGTTCCAGGCGGTCTTCGGGCTCGGCGCCCCCCGCCACGCCGGAGTGCCGTACGCCGATCCCGAGCAGATCCCCGGCCGCACCTCCTGGTGGGACGCCGAGCCGGTCGAACTCGCCCGCACCCTGGTGCAGTCCGGGCGCACCCCCGCCCTGCACGGCCCGGGCCGCATCGAACGCAACGACGCGGAGCGGGCCCGGCTGCGCGCCGGGCAGCTGAAGGAACAGGCCGAACGCAGGGACGCCGCCGCGTCCCTGGCGTCGGGCGGGGCGTACGGCAGGACACTCGGGGAGGCCGAGACGCGGGCGCTGCTCGGCCTGCTGGACGTGGCGCTGGCCGCCAGGGTGCCCGCCAGCCGCACCGTCCCGGGGGCCGCCGGGTCCGGATCGGCCCACGGGGTACGTCTCACCCTCGTCCCCGCCGAGGGCTCCACCACCGTCGACACCGTACGCGGGCGGCTCCACCTGGACGGGCTGCGCCTGGAGGTCACCGCGTGAGCCGGCGAAGCGAGGCGAGGACGGACGGGACGGACGGATGCGCGCCGACGGCACGCCCAGCGGTGCGAAGGGGGACCGGAGCGTGAGCCGCGTCGCCGAGGGCGTCTCCCCCCTCGAACTCGCCGACTACCAGAAGGCCGTGCGGCTGGTCCTGCGCCATCCGCTGATCACGGCCGCCCATCCGGACACCACCGCGCTGCCGGTGGTCCGCCGGTGGGCCGAGCAGTTGCGCACCGATCTGATGGACACGCTCGGGTACCGGCTGGTCACCACCGCCGACACCGCACGACTCCAGCGCGTCCAGGACGGCCTGGACGCCACCCGCCCGGCGCTCACCCGCGCGGGCCGCCCCTTCGACCGGCGACGCTACGCCTTCCTGGCCCTGGCCATCGCCGCCCTGGGCCGCCACGGCACACAGGTCGCCCTCGGCGAGCTGGCCGAGACCGTCGCCGCCGACGCCGCGCGCATCGACGGGCTCGGCCTGGACACCGCCCGCAAGTCCGACCGGGACGCCTTCGTGGACGCCGTCACCTGGCTCACCGAGCGCGGCGCGCTCGGCCTCGCCGACGGTTCCGCCACCGCCTGGGCCGGCGACCCGGAACGGGCTGAGGCGCTGTACGACATCGACCGTGAGATCCTCACCGCGATCCACCACCCCACCCGCGTCCTGCAGCACCTGACCTCGGTCACCGCGCTGCTGGGCACCGGCAGCGCGCTGAGCCTGTCCTCGGGGCGCGCCGCCCAGCGCCGCGACCAGGCCCGCCGCGCCCGACGCCTGGTGCTGGAGAACCCGGTCGCCTACTACCACGACGCCGACCCCGGCCTCGTGGGCCAGCTGCGCGCACCGGCCCTGACCGAGGACCTGGAGCGCCTGACCGGGCTCACGGTGGAGCGCAGAGCCGAGGGCGTGGCCCTGCTCGACACCTCCGGCAGGCTGTCGGACCTCCGCTTCCCCGGGGGCGGCACGGTCGCTCAGGCCGCGCTGCTGCTGGGCGCCCGCATCAGCGCCGCCGCACAGCGCACCGGACGGCACGCCCCCGAGCTGATCTCCGCGCCCACCGCCGCCGAACGCCTGGCGGACAGGGCCCGGCGCATCGACGGCGCCCTCCCGGCGCGCGGGGTCCTGGGCGGGCTGGCGGAAGCCGGGTCCGAGCCGGAGGAACCGCCGTACGGGTACCGGCCGGCGACGTACGGGAAGGAGCCGGAGCCGCGGGACGAGCACGGCCCGGGGCCCCAGGCGGCCCGCCACCCCTTCGTCACCGACTCCTGGCTGCGCGGCAGGCTCAAGGAGATCGTCGTCGAGTACGGCGCGGGCTTCGCGGCCGACCTGCGCGGCGACCCCGACCGGCTGCTGGACCAGGCCCTCGGCCTGCTGGCCGCCATGTCGCTGATCGCCCGCGTCGACGGCGGCGTCCTCGCCCTGCCGCTGCTGGCCCGCTACCGCGGGGTCACCGCCCAGGTGAAGACCCGGACCCCCACGCGCCCACCGGCCGGGCCGCCGCCCGCTCCGACCACCGACGACACCGTGAAGGACCCGACCCGGTGAGCATCCCCGCTCAGTCCCCCGCCCCGCGTTCCCGTTACGTCCCCACCCGCGCCGGGATCATCAACCTGTGGGACTACCGGGACGAGGAGTTCTCCTTCGCGAACGGGTGGCTGGTGCTGCGCGGCCCCAACGGCTCCGGCAAGACCAAGGCCCTCGAAGTCCTCTTCCCCTTCGTCCTCGACGGGCGGATCGACCCCAAGCGGCTCAACCCGTTCGCCGCCGAGGACCGCACCATGAAGTCCAACCTGCTCTTCCGCGGGCAGGACAGCGCACTCGGCTACGTGTGGATCGAGTTCACGCACACCGCCACCGGCGACGCCGTGACCTGCGGCATCGGACTGCACGCCCAGCGGCACCGCGACACCCCGGCCCGCTGGCACTTCGTCGCCGACGGCCGCGTCGGACGGGACTTCTCCCTGCTCACCGTTGACGACCGGCCCATGACCAGGAAGCAGCTGGCCGCCGAACTCGGGCACGAGCCGATCGCCTCCGCGACCGAATACCGCGCCGCCGTCGACCGCCGCCTGTTCGGCCTCGGCCAGGAGCGGTACGAGCAGCTGCTCACCCTGATCCTCACCCTGCGCCGCCCCCAGCTCGCCAAGAACCTCGACCCGGCCAAACTGTCCGGCACCCTCAGCGAGGGACTGCGCCCGCTCGACGACGACCTGATCGCCGAGGCCGCGCGTTCCTTCGACGACATGGAGTCCGTGCAGCGCACCCTGGAGGGCCTGACCGCCGCCGACGACGCCACCCGGGCCTTCCTGCTCACCTACTCCACCTACCTGCGGGTCCACGCCCGTACCGCCGCCGACCGGCTCACCGCCCGCCGCGCCGAGACCGCCGAGCGCGCCGCCGCGCTGCACGCCGCCCGCGAGGAGCTGGCGGCGGCCCGCGAACAGCAGGCCGCCGCCGGGACTCGCGCCGAGACCGCCGACGCCGCACTGGCCGCCGGGCGGGCCCGTCTGGAGCAACTGCGGTCCTCCGCCGCCTACCAGGCCGTCGAGCAGCTCGCCGACCTGGAACGCCTGGTCCGCACCTGCGAGCAGACCGCCCGGCAGGCGACGGCCGAACGCGAACGCCGCGCCGCCGCCACCGGCCGCGCCCGCGCCGAGGCCGAGCGGGCCGAGCACCTTCTCGCCGGACTCGACGCCGCCGTCTCCCGCGACGCCGCCGCCGTCGCCGACCACGCCCACGCGGCCGGCATCCCCTGGATCCCGGCCGACGCCGAACCCGACCGGATCGGCCGGCGCGCCGCCGCGCTCGCCGCCGCCCGCCACGAGGGCGTACGGGCCGTGCGCGGCGCCCAGCAGGCATCGCGCGCCGCGGAGCAGACCCGGGACCTGACCCGGGCCGCGCTCGACCGAGCCCAGGAAGCCGTCGCGGCGGCCGGGGCCGCGCAAGTCGAAGCCGAATCGGCGGCCGAGTCCACCCGCGCACAGGCCCGCACCGCTCTCGCCCGATGGCACACCGACCACGGCGCACTCCTACCGCCGGAAGGCGCCGGCCTGCTCGCCGAAGCCCTGGAGCGCACCGGGGAACCCGAGGCGGCCGGCCTCGCCGACGTCTTCGCCGAGGCCACCGCGCCCGCCGTGCAGGAACTGCGCGACACCCTCGCCTCGCTGCGCGCCCAGGCCGCCGACCTGGAGCGCCGGCGCGCCGAGAGCCAGGCCGAGCGCGACCGGATCGCCGCCGAACACGACGACGCCCCGCCCCCCGCCCGCGGGCGCACCGCGGACCGGACGCGGGGCCACGGCGTGCCGCTGTGGCAACTCGTCGACTTCGCCGACGACCTGAGCGACCGCCGGCGCGCCGGGCTGGAAGCCGCCCTGGAGGCCTCCGGCCTGCTCGACGCCCTGGTCACCGCCGAGGACACCGACGTGCCCGCCGGATGCGGCGACGGCTACCTGCGGGCCGGGGCCCCGGTCGACGGCCCCAGCCTGGCCGACCTGCTGCGGCCCGAGGACGGCACCGCCCTGCCCGCCGAGCGGATCACCGCCGTGCTGCGCTCCGTCTCCGTCACCGGCGACCTCTCCGCCTCGGCCCCGCAGATCAGCCCGGACGGCCGGTACGCGGCCGGAATCCTGGTCGGCGCGCACAGCAAGGAGCACGCCGAGTACGTCGGGGCCACCGCCCGCGAGCGCCGCCGCGCCGCCCGGATCGCCGCCTGCGAGGAGCGGATCGCCGAACTCACCGCCGCCCTCGGCGAACTGGCGGGCACCCGGGCCCGCACCGAGGACGCGGTGGAGGCGTACGCGGCGGCCCGCGCCGCCCTGCCGCGGACCGGCGCCGTCCTCCGGGCGCTGCGCGAACTCGACCGGGCGGCGGCCGCCCTGCGCGCCACCCGGGACACCGCCGACACCGCCCAGAACGCCTACGACGAGTCCGTCGCCGCCTGCTCGGCCGCCCAGCGCGCGCTCCACCGCGCCGCCGCCGAGCACGGCATCCCCGCCGACCGCGCCGAGGCCGTCGAGACCGCCACCCGGGCCTTCGAACAGGCGGTACGCGACGTGACCGCGCGCCGCCGTGAGCACGCCGCGCAGAGTGAGGCGGCCCGTGCCGCCGCCGACCGGCTCACCGCCGCGGCCGAGGACGAGGAGTCCGCCGCCGACGCCGAACGCTCCGCGCGCCGCCGGCACACCGAGGAGGCGGCCAAGCTCGACGCCCTCCACGAGGCCGTCGGGGCCGAGGCACAGGAGGTGATGCGCCAGGTCCAGGAGACCGAGGACGGCATCGACGGCCTGGCCCGGGAGGCGGAGGCGGCCCGCGCCGCCCAGCACACCGCGATCGCCGCCACCGCCGCGGCCGAGGCCCGCCGGACCGCCGCCGCCGACGCCCGGTCGGTCGCCGCCGCCGAGGAGAAGGACACCGCCCGTGGCCTGCGCCCGTACGCCGCCCGGGAACTGCTGGACATCCTGCGCTGCCCGCCGGGCCTGGTCTGGCCCGCGCAGGAGGCCGACTGGGCCGGCGACGACCTGCCGCCCGCCGTGGACGCCGTCCACCAGGCCGTCCTGGCCGCCACCCGCGACCTCACCCCGACCGAGAACAGCGTCAAGCAGTCCGTCACCCGCCTCACCCGGGCCCTGGACGAGCTCCAGGCGCAGCTCGCCGCCGCGGGCCAGGACTACCGGCCGGAATGGGACGGCTCCGACGGTGTGATCCTGGTCCGCGTCGCCGACGAGGAGGGCCCGTTGCCCGTCGGCTCCTTCGCCGAGAAGATCGCCGCCCACCGCCGCGACCAGGCCGAACTCCTCAGCGACTCCGAGCAGCGCATCCTGGAGGACGCCCTGCTCACCCGGCTCGCCCAGCAGATCCACGACCGCACCGTCGACGCCCGCGACCTGATCCGCCGCATGAACACCGACATGCGCAGCCGCACCATGTCCTCCGGCACGACCGTCGGCGTGAGCTGGCTGCTGGCCGACCAGCTCGACGAGGAGCAGCGCGCCGTCTGCGCCCTGCTCGACGCCGACGCCGCCCGGCTGGGCCCCGACGGGCTGACCCGGATGCGCGTCCACTTCGCCGCGCAGATCAAGAACGCCCGGGCCCGCCACCGCGACCTGCCCTACCGCGACCTGCTCACCCAGGTACTGGACTACCGGCGCTGGCGGCAGTTCGCGTTCCAGTTGGTGCGCCCGGACAAGACCGAGGAGAAGCTGACCCGCGCCCGGCACAGCCGGCTGTCGGGCGGCGAGCAGTCCGTCTCGCTGCACCTTCCGCTGTTCGCGGCCG
Source organism: Actinacidiphila sp. bgisy160 (assembly GCF_965342435.1). Taxonomy (GTDB): domain Bacteria; phylum Actinomycetota; class Actinomycetes; order Streptomycetales; family Streptomycetaceae; genus Actinacidiphila. The sequence goes on from NZ_CBDRCM010000017.1 coordinate 81,064, forward strand.
CGCACGCCATGCTCAACTCCGCCCACCCGCACGCCCCTCGGCTGCTCGCCCTGGACGAGGCCTTCGCGGGGGTGGACGACACCGGGCGGGGCGAACTGATGTCGCTGGCCGCCCAGTTCGACCTCGACCTGTTCATGACCGGGTACGACCTGTGGGCCGCTCACGCCGAGGTCCCCGCCGCCGCCCACTACGACCTCGCCCACTCGGCGATCGACCACACCGTCTCCGCGCTGTTGCTGGTCTGGGACGGCGCCCGGCTGCTCGCCGACGACACCGGCGACCTGACCGCCGCCCTCGGCTCGCCCGGTACCCGGCGCGTTCCGGCCGCGGAACCGGAGGCCGCTGTTGCCGGCTGAGGACCCTCCGGCCGCCCACGAGGAACTGCGCGGTGCGGGCTGGGCCAGGCTTCTGGCCGCGGCCCGGCGCCGTCTGGAGCGTAGCGGCGGAGCGCTGGACGGCGAGATCGGACTGACCGCGCCCGACGAGAGCGAACGCCGCACCGTCATCGGCATCACCGGCCGCTACCGGCCCGAGACCGTCGCACGCCTGACCGTGCCGCTGCGCGACCTGGACGACTACCTGCGGCGCCGCTACGGCACCGGGCTGACGCAGACCCTGGCCGGGCTGGACGGCCCGCTGCGCGACCGGCCCGCCGAACGCGCCGCCGAGGACACCCGCCGCGCCGCGGCCCTGGACGCCGCCCGCGCGAGCCGGCTGGCCGGCGACGCCTGGTTCACCCGCTGGCTGGACCAGATCGCGGCCGACGGCACCCTCACACGCCTGGTGCGCCGCACCGGACCGCCGCTGCTCGGCGCCGCCGTCCGGGTCCTGGAGCGGCTCCCCGAGGACCCGTCGCGGATCGTGCCGCTGCCGGTGCTCGCCGAACGGGCCACCGGCGACACCAAGTCCCTCGCCGCCGGCGGCCCCCTGGAGCAGCTCGTGCTGCGGGCGCTGGCCGAACGCGGCGGCACCCCGGGCGAGGTGCCGCGCGACCGGGTGGGCCGGCGCGTCCTGTGGGAGAGCGCCGGAGTCGTCGCAGACGACCTCGCCAGCCAGGTGCTCGTCCTGGGAACCGGCGCCAGAGGCGACGGCCCGGTGAGCCGCTGGCTGCGCGAGGCCGCCGAGGCCGGCATCCCCTTCCGGCTCACCCTCCACCAGCTGGCCTCCGCCCCCGACCCCGTCGTCCCGGCCGCCCGCACCGTCTTCGTCTGCGAGAACCCGGCCGTCCTGCGCGCGGCCGCCGCCGAACTCCAGGGCAGCGGCGCGGCCCTGGTCTGCACCGAGGGCGTACCGTCCGCCGCCTGCCACCGGCTGCTCGGCGACGCCGCCCGCGCGGGCGTACGCCTGCGCTGGCGCGCCGACTTCGACTGGCCGGGCCTGCGCATCACCGCCGCGGCCCTGGCCCGGCACGGCGCCGAACCCTGGCGGATGACCGAGGCCGACTACACCGCCGCCCTCGGCTACGGCGAATCCACGCCCCTTGCCGGTCCCCCCGCACCCAGCCCCTGGGACCCCGGACTGGCCCGGGCATTGGCGGGGTCCGGCCGGGCGGTCATGGAGGAACGCCTCCTGTCCGTACTCCTGTCCGACCTCGCCCGCACCTGATGCGCCGACCGGTCCGCGGGCACCGGCCGGGGACGGAGCTGCCCGATGCCGCCGACGACGCGCGCAGTGGCCGAGGTTGCGGACCGTGCGGCGGGCGGTTGCGGCTGCGGCATTTGCTTGGGTGCACGGGCTCTCGCCCGGGTGGGATCCGGCACATGGCCCGTCCGGCGGCACCGGCGCCGCGCACCGGACATCCGCCTCAGGCAGGGGTGTGCCACCACGTGTGTGGAGGCACGTTGTACAAATGACCCATGGCCGCCAGAACCCCAGCTTCCGAATCCGACGCCGAGGCGATGGTCAGTGCTGTGCTGACCGCTTCACGCCTCCTCGTCGCGGTGTCCGCGCGCTCGCTCGCGGCCGTCGAGGACGCCCTGACACTGCCGCAGTTCCGGATGCTGGTCGTCCTCGACACCCGCGGCGCGCTGAGCCTGTCACAGCTCGCGGCCGAGCTGGGTGTGCAGCCGTCGACCGCTATGCGCATGCTCGACCGCCTGGAAGCCGTGCACATGGTGATGCGCGGCCACCAGCCGACCGACCGGCGCACCAGCGTGATCTCCCTCACCGCCACCGGCCGGCGAACCGTGCACGAGGCCACCGAACATCGCAGGTCCCAGATCGCCGGCATCGTCGACGCGATGCCACCCGGTCAGCGGCGCCATCTGATCCGTGCCCTGCAGGCCTTCACCGAGGCCGGCGGCGAGCCGTCCGTGACCGACGGGACGCAGCGGCACGTCGGCTGGTGATACGGGGAGCGGCCCACCCGGCCGCGCCCGGACTCAGGGCTTGGCCCCGTCCACACGCCCAGGACGCAGGATGCGGATCTGCGTGCTGGTGCATGAGGGACACCTGGGATGCGCCAACGGGGACGGCACATGCACGCCGTCCGCGTGGTACTCGGTCAAGGGCCGTCCTGACACGTCGGTGGCGTGCCGAATCTCGTACGTTTGCTCCCACCCGCGTCCGCAGCCAAGGCAGACGAACGAGTACGCCTCGTGGCTTCCCCTGTCGTTCATGTGCCATCTCCTCCACTGTGTGGGTGGATGTCCATTTTATTGCCCAGCGCAAAAGTATGGAAACTCGCCTATCTGCGTGGAAGATCGTCGCCCGGATCACTCGTCAGGAGGTGCCGGGGTCACCGCGACGAACGGGATGTGGTCCCGGCCGATCAGGTAGTAGTCGTCGGCGCTGCCGTCCGTCTCCAGGCCGCACAGGCGCATCAGCCGCCGCGCCAGGCGGGGGTGCCGCGAGGCGTACGCGGCCATGAGCCGGCCTGATTCGTCCGGGGGGAGCGGTCGGGCGACGGCCGGCGTGGTTCGGAGCCCTGTCTGGATCGTCACCCACGGAGTGCGCCGGATGTTGCGGTACCACTGGGATCCTTCGCCGAAGCCGGCGGCGAGCCGGTATGCGCCGGTGTCCGGGTCCCGGCCCGTGACCTCGAGGACGACCTGCCGGGGCAGTCCGGTGTCGCGCCCCGTGTGGGTGAGCAGCAGCATCCGGCTGCCGAGCAGCCAGCCCAGACGCCATCGGTACAGCTGGATCGGCGCCCGCAGCAATGTGCGCCGCAGCCCGGTCGGGGGTTGAACCGTCCTGGTCCTGTGAGGCATGGCGCCACCTCCCGGCCAATTGATTAGGCCATGCAAACATTGCACAGTCTAATCGATTCCGCGCCCCGTGGCACGCCGTGGACGGAAGCCGCGCGAATCCGGCCCGGCGCGCGCGTACTCGCCGCGCTCGCGGACGCGACGCTGAACGCATCGGTGCGCGAATCCGTACAGAGCGCAGAGAGGGCGGCGGAGTGTAGCCCGGGCACCCCCCGCGGCGGCTGGAATCGTCAAAAGAGAGAACTTTGCATTGTGCAAAGGTAGCGTGCCGGGTGCCCTGACGCCCCATAGCCAGGAGGCACCCCGTGAACTCCCATGCCCGACAAGCCCGTTACTCCTCCCGCCGCGTTACGGCCACGGCCGTCGTCCTTGTCGTGGCGGCGGTCATCGCCGCGGTCTCCCTGCTCGATTCCCGTCATGACGGTCTCTCCAGCGAGGCCGTCGCGGCCGGCCTTCCGAACGCCACCAGGTCGAACACGACGGGGAACCTCACGGACCTGGACAAGACCTTTCTGACGAAGGTGCGTCAGGCCGGGCTGTGGGAGATCCCGGCGGGCCGACTCGCCCAGACCCACGCCTCCAGCGAGGCCGTCAAACGCGCCGGGATGCATCTACTGGACGGGCACAGCAAGCTCGACCAACTCGTACGCGAGGACGCCAGGGGCCTCGGCGTCCCCATACCCGACCAGGCCACCCCGGAACAGCAGGCATGGGTCCGCCAACTGGAGAACGCCCAGGGGCTTCAGTTCGACCAGCTCTTCGTCGACCTGCTGCGCAACTCCCACGGCAAGGTCTTCATCGTCATCGGCGAGGTCCGGGCCACCACCAAGAACCCCCTCGTCCGGCGCCTGGCAACGCAGGCCAACGACACCGTCCAGGACCACATGGAAGTCCTGGAGGACACCGGCCTCGTCACCGACGCGACGCTCGAGGACGTCGCCTCCTCCATACCCCACTGACCCCGACCGCCCGACCGAAGGTAACCCCATGCGACCCATGACCCGCAATGGCTCACGCGCCAGGCGAAGGAACACCACGCTCGTCGCGGCCACCGCCCTCCTCCTGGGCGGCGGCGTCATCGCGACCCTCAACGTCTCCGCCAGCGCCGGGGAGTACCGCAACCGGCAGGGTGCCGCGCCCACCGTCGACTGCCCAAAGGTGAGCAGGCACCTGCCGGACGTCCCCAGCCGGGCACGCGCCGAAGTGCGCCGCAACCTCGAGCAGCTCGGAGCGCAGATCGAGGAGGCCAACCGGCGCCTGCGGACCGCCCAGCGCCGAGGACAGGCCGACGAGGACTTCGTGCGCAACGCCGTTCTGGGCCCGCTGAGCGCCAAGCGCAAGGCGACGCTCGATCGCATCGCGACCGCCATCGACCGGGTCGCGGCGCGCCCCAGCGGCCTGGTCTCGCTCGCCGCCTGCACGGTGAAGGGAATCCCCAGCTCCGCCGGACCCAGCGCCTCCCCCTCCGCGACGCTCCCGAGCGGACCGACCGCCGACGACTTCGTGGACATCACCACCGTCGCCCCGAACGTCAAGCACGTCCGCAATCGTCGTGGCGCGTCCACCGGCACCTTCGTGTCCCGCTGCGGCGTCAACGCGCAGAAGCGACGCAACACCGACAACGTCATCGTTGCTCCCGGCGTGCCCAACGGCGCCCACCACACCCACGACTACGTCGGCAACGACTCCACCGACTTCCAGTCCACGGACGACAGCCTCGCCGCGGCCGGCACCAGCTGCACCAACGGCGACAAGTCCTCGTACTACTGGCCGGTGCTGCGCGTCCAGGACGGCACCCGCGAGACGGACGCCGACCAGCTCGGCGGCGGCCTCGAAGGCAACATCGGCCGCATCGTCACCGCGGATCAGGCGACCATCAGCTTCCGGGGCAGCCCCGTCGGGAAGGTGACCGCCATGCCGCGCTTCCTGCGCATCATCACCGGCGACGCCAAGGCCTTCACCAACGGCACGGCCAATGCCAACGCCCACTGGAGCTGCACGGGCTACGAGAACCGGGTCCAGCTCACCGACAAGTACCCCCTGTGTCCGCGCGGCAGCCGGGTCGTCCGCAGCTACGCCTTCCAGAACTGCTGGGACGGGAAGAACACCGACAGCGCCAACCACCGAAGCCACGTCGCCTTCGCCCGACCGGACGGCCGCTGCCCCCAGGGCTTCCGGGCCATTCCGCAGCTCGTCATGCGTCTGGTCTACAACGTCCCGGCGAAACCGAACTTCGCCGTGGACGGCTTCCCCGAACAACTGCACAAGCCCATCACCGATCACGACGACTTCATCAACGTCATGCCGGACCGTCTCATGCGCCGAGCCGTGTACTGCATCAACAGCGGCCGCCGCTGCTGACACCACCCGCAGACGCCCGGTGCCGGAGAGGGGAACACCGACGCCCTCACCGGCACCGAGCCGCATCTGCCGTGACTTCCGCCTCGAACGAACCCCTTTCCGTTGCGCGGGGTTCCCGCCGTGGGCTCAGCCCAGTGGCGCGAAGTCGCGCGCGCCGATGTACTCCGGGCGCCGAGTGGGTGCGGCGAAGGGCTCCACGGCGGCGTTCTCGACGCTGTTGTAGACGATGAAGACGTTGCTGCGCGCATAGGGGGTGATGTTGTCGCCGCTGCCGTGCATGCAGTTACAGTCGAACCAGACCGCCGATCCGGCAGGACCGGTGAGCAGTTCGATGCCGCGCCGCCTCGCCATGCCGGTCAGGGCCTCGTGGGAGGGAGTGCCGGCCACCTGCATCTGGAGCGAGCGCCGGAAGTTATCGGGCGGCGTGGCGCCGGCGCAGCCCAGGAACTGGTGATGCGACCCCGGCATGATCATCAGTCCGCCGTTGCAGGCGAGGTTGTCGGTGAGGGCGACGGAGACCGACACGGTGCGCATCCTCGGCAGTCCGTCCTCGGCGTGCCAGGTCTCGAAGTCCGAGTGCCAGTAGAAGCCGGCCGCTCCGAAGCCCGGCTTGAGGTTGATCCGGCTCTGGTGGACGTAGACGTCGGAGCCCAGGAGCTGGCGCGCCCGCTCGGCCAGCCGGGGGTCCCGGACGAGTTGCGCGAAGGTCTCACTGATCTTGTGGACCTCGAAGATCGAACGGATCTCGTCAGAGGCGGGCTCGACGATGGCGCGCGGATCGGCCCGGACGGTCGGGTCCGTGCGGAGGCGTTCGAGCTCGGCGCGGTAGACGCCGAGCTCCTGCGCGGTGATCTGGGCACCCACGGTGAGGAAGCCGTTGCGTTCGTAGCCGCGCAACTCGTCGGTCGCGAAGGGGCCGGGGCGTTCCGACCAGACGACCGGGTCGAGGCGGGACGTGATGACTTCCGCCACGCCTCGGGTGGGGTAGACATCCGTGTTCGTCATGGGGACGGTCATGCTCGGCTCACACCTCTTCGGTCTCGGTGATCAGCGGGTAGGCACCGGTCGCGTCGTGTACCTCCCGCCCGGTGACCGGGGGGTTGAACACGCAGACGAACCGCAGGTCGGTGGCAGGCCGCACGGTGTGCCGCTCGTGACCGTCGAGCAGGTACAGGGTGCCGGGTGAGAGGCGGTGTGTCAGGCCTGTCTCGTGGTCGGTCACCTCGCCCGTGCCGTCGATGCACAGCACGGCCTCGATGTGGTTCGCGTACTGCATGGTGGTCTCGGTACCCGCGTACATCACCGTCTCGTGCAGTGAGAAGCCGGCACCGTCTCCGGCGAGGACGATGCGCCTGCTGCGCCAGGTGCCGCTCTCGGCGGAGACGTCCCGGTCGGTTCCCTCGAGTTCGTGCAAGGTCCGGACGATCATTGTCGTTGCCTCCTGTGTTGCCGTCAGCAGGTTTCGTCGACGGCCTGCGCGAGCAGGCCGAGGCCCTGGGCGAGCTCCTCGCGGGAGATGGTCAGCGCGGGCAGGAGCTTGACGACCTCGCTCTCCGGACCGGAGGTCTCCACCAGCAGGCCGAGCTCGAAGGCGCGGGCGCACACCTTTGCGGCTCTGGACCGGTCGGGGAACTCCAGCCCCCACACGAGGCCCCGTCCGCGGTGCACCGCGCCCTCGTGCCGTGAGCAGATCGCCCCGAGCGCCGCCCGCGCGACCTCGCCGTGGGCCCGTGTCTGCCGTGCCAGCACGTCGTCGGACCAGTAGGACCGCAGGGCGGCCGCAGCCGTGACGAAAGCGGGATTGTTGCCCCGGAAGGTTCCGTTGTGCTCGCCTGGTTCCCACACGTCGAGTTCCGGCCGTAGCAGTACCAGGGACATGGGCAGGCCGTACCCGCTGATCGACTTGGAGAGCGTCACGATGTCGGGGACGACGCCTGCTTCTTCGAAGGAGAAGAAGGTGCCGGTGCGGCCGCAGCCCATCTGGATGTCGTCCACGATCAGCAGCATGTCGTGGCGCCGGCACAGGTCGGCTAGGGCCCGAAGCCACTCCGGTCGTGCCACGTTCACCCCTCCTTCCCCCTGGACCGTCTCCACGATCACGGCAGCCGGTTCATTGAGACCGGACCCGCGGTCCGCGAGGAGCCGTTCGAACCACAGGAAGTCGGGGACCGAGCCGTCGAAGTAGTTGTCGTACGGCATCGGGGTTCCGTGCACCAGCGGGATGCCCGCGCCGGCCCGCTTGAAGGCGTTGCCCGTGACGGCCAGCGAGCCCAACGACATGCCGTGGAAGGCGTTGGTGAACGAGATGACGGCCTCTCGTCCCTTGACCTTGCGTGCGACCTTCAGCGCGGCCTCGACGGCGTTGGTCCCGGTGGGCCCCGGGAACATCACCTTGTGGTCCATGGAGCGCGGTTGCAGGACCAGATCGCGGAAGGTTTCCAGGAATTCGCGTTTCGCGACCGTGCTCATGTCGAGGGCGTGGGTGATGCCGTCGCGTCCGAGGTACTCCAGCAGGGCGTCCTTGAGTCCTGCGTTGTTGTGGCCGTAGTTCAGCGCCCCGGCACCCGAGAAGAAGTCCAGGTACCAACGGCCTTCCTCGTCGCGGATGCGGCTGCCTTGCGCCAGGTCGAAGATGGTGGGCCAGTCACGGCAGTAGCTGCGTACTTCGGATTCCACGGCTTCGAAGACGGATGTGGTCGGTGCGGTGGGAAGAGCCACCGGTTACCTCCTGGCGAGAGTGGGGGTGAACGGCCCGATGCGGTAGAGCAACTCCGTATCGTGTGCATCGGGGAAGACAACGGTGTCGAAGAGGACCTCGCGTGTGACCGGGGCTTCGTGCCGCCCGGCGAAGGAAACGAAGAGCCGCGCGGAAGCGGTGTTCCCCGGAGTGATGGTCGCCTCCAGATGCGACGCCCCGGCGGAGCCGGTACGTGATACGAGCGTGTCCAGCATGGCTGCTGCCACGCCGCGGCCGCGCAGCTCGGTATCCACGGCGATCTGCCAGACCACGAGGGTGTTGGGGAGTTCCGGTCGTATGTAGCCGGTGACGAATCCGCAGAGCTCGCCGTCCGGACCCTTGGCGACCAGGGACGTCTCGGTGAAATCGCGGCACCACAACAGGTAGCTGTAGGACGAGTTCAGATCGAGCGTCCCGCTTCGCCGGGCCAGCCGCCACATCCCGGCACCGTCCTGGATCTTGGGCCGCTTGAAGGTCACTCCGGCGTAGGGGGTTACTGCCACGGCAGAGCCCGTATCCATCACAGAACCGCCCTTATGAACTCGCGCGTGCGTTGCTGCCGCGGATCGTTGAACAGTTGTTCCGGGGGTCCGGATTCGATGACGCGTCCGCCGTCGAACATCATGACCCGGTGCGAGATGTCCCGGGCGAAACCCATCTCGTGGGTCACGCAGAGCATGGTGATGCCGGTCTGGGCGATGTCCCGCAGCACGTCGAGGACGCCCGCGACCAGTTCGGGGTCCAGCGATGAGGTCACCTCGTCGAGGAGCAGCACCTCTGGCTGCATGGCCAGGGCGCGGGCGATGGCCACACGCTGCTGCTGTCCGCCGGACAGCGTTGTCGGGTGCGCGTCGGCCTTGTCGCTCAGTCCGACGAGGGCGAGGAGTTCCCTTGCGAGTTCGACGGCCTCGTCCCGGTCCATGCCCAGCACGTGTACGGGCGCCTCCGTGAGGTTCGCGAGCACGCTCATGTTGGGGAACAGGTTGAACTGCTGGAAGACCATTCCGATCCGCCTGCGGAGCTGCCGCAAGTGGCTCTCGCTGGCCGGCACCAGTTCTCCGCGTGGTCCGGGCATGTGCGAGTACGGTTGCCCGTCCAGGTAGATGACTCCCTCGCTGACGCGTTCCAGCGTCATCAGCAACCGCAGGATGGTCGTCTTGCCCGATCCACTCGGCCCGATCAAGGTCACGCGTTCACCGCGCCGGACCCCGAAGTCCAGCTGGTCCAGAACGGTGTGATCACCGAACCGCTTCACCACGCCGTCGAAGGTGATCCGGTCGATGCCGTTGCCGACGGGTTCGGTGGAGGACGTCTCCAGCGGTACGGATTCAGTAGGGCTTGGCAAGGCGCTCCTCCAGTTTGCGCATGGCGACCGAGGTCGGATAGCTCGCGATGAGGAAGATCGCGGCGGTGAGCGTCAGCGTTTCGAGATAGGCGAAGTGCTCGGATCCGAACTCGTCGGCCTGGTGGACCATTTCGGCGACGCCGATCACGCTGAGGAAGGGCGTCTCCTTGAACATCGAGATCACGTAGTTGCCCAGTGCCGGAACCACGTTGCGCACCGCCTGCGGCAGGATGACGGCCCGCCAGATCCGGCGACGCGGAAGTGACAGCGCCACGCAGGCCTCCCACTGCCCCTTGGGCACGGCGTCGATGCCGGCCCGGTACACCTCGGAGGTGAAGGCGGCGTAGTGGACTCCGAGTACGGCGACGCCGATCGTCATCACGGGTAGGTGCGGAAGGAGTACCCAGGCGGCGAACAGCTGGATCATCACCGGTGTCGACCGCACGAACTCGACCGCGGCCCGAACCGGCAGGCGAATCCATGTCCGCCCGCGGTACGCCATCGCGACGACCAGTCCCAGCACGATGGCCACGAGGGAGCCCAGCACGGTGACGGCGAGGGTGAGCTGGAATCCGCGCAGCAGGATCGGCAGCGAGTCGGCCGCGTTGTCCCAGTTCCACATCACACGGTTCCCTTCGGCGCAGCCGCGTTCAGCGGGGTGCCCGTGCCACGCAGGCGGGTCGTGCGTGCGCTCCCCTGGCCCAGGCGGGCCTTCCCCGCCCTCTCCAGGGCGTTCATGGCGAGGGTGAGGACGTACGCGAGCACGAAGTACAGGACGAGCAGGACCAGGTAGGCGTTCTTGGTCTCACCCGTGGCGGAGCGCAACTGCTGGATCCGGAATGTGATGTCGGCAACCGTGATCAGGGAGACCAGCGGGGTGGACTTCAGCACCTGGATCAGCAGGTTGTTGAAGGGCGGGATCATCTGCGGCCACGCCTGCGGCAGCACCACCAGACGCATCCGCTGGCCCGCCGTCATGTTGAGCGCGATCGCGGCCTCCCGCTGCTCCCGGGGAACGGCTGCCAGCGCTCCCCGTACGACCTCGGAGCCGTACGCGCCGAAGTTGAGACCGAGCGCCACCACGGCGCAGGCCAGAGGTACGAGCTGGTAGCCGATGATGGGGAGGGCGTAGAAGAGCCAGAAGAGTTGCACGAAGAGCGAAGTGCCGCGGAAGAACTCCACGACGGTGCGGCACGCGCCCCGGACCGGTCGCCACGGCGCACCCGCGGCGAAGCCCAGCAGGAAGGAGAGCACCAGCGCGAGCAGGGCCCCGAGTACGGTGACCTCCACGGTGACCGCAAGGCTCTCCAGGACACCGGGCCATGAGCGGAAGAACTCGGTGAAGAAGTCTTCCATGACCAGCCGCCGTCAGCTCTTGCAGAGCGCAGCGGTCGTCAGGTCGGCGGGTGGGATCTCGGACTTGCCGAAGCCGTACTTGCCGACGAGGCCGACATACCGGTCGGGGTCAGAGGTGATCTTCTTCAGTTCGACGTTGAAGGCATCGCGCAGAGCGGTGTCCTTCGACCGGAACACCGCGCCGCCGGGGCTGTACTGCTTCTCTCCCTTGACCATGGGCACGAAGGGCGAGAGCACTTCGACGGGCGCGCCCGCGTTGGCCTTGGCGAGCCAGTTGAGCGAGATGCCGGTCAACGCGAAGGCGTCGATCCGGCCCGCGACCAGGGCGTCCAGCCCGTCCTGCTGGCCCTGGATCGAGATGATCTTGTCATTGCTCACGCCCGCGGCCTGGGCATAGCTCTTCTCCACCGCGGCGGTCAGCACCCCTACCCTGACTCCGGCCGACGAGCAGGTGCCCAGGTCCGCGAGCTTCTTGGGGTTGCCCTTGCGGACCATCAGCGCCGTGGGCGAGATGAACTCCGGCTCGGAGAAGATGGCGTTCTCGCATCGCTCCGAAGTGATCGCCATCCCCGCGCTCACCACGTCGAACCGGTTGGCGTTGAGGCTCGGGATCAGCGCTCCGAACTCGACGATGCTGGCTCTGAGTTGCGGGACGCCGAGGGCCTTGAAGATCTGCTTGTGCAGGGTGGGGGCTTCGCCGGCCAACTGCCCGCCGTCCTTGAACCCGTACGGCGCCTCATTGGCGAAGCCGATGCGTACGTACCCCTGCTTGCGGATCGTGGCCAGCAGGTCGTCCGAGCTGTCCGTCGAGCTGCACCCCGACAGCAGGCCGGGTACGGCCGCGAATCCACCGACAGCGGCAGCGCTGGTCAGGAACGTCCTGCGGGACAGGCTATGGCTGGGTGACACGAAGATGAACTCCCCGGAATCGCGCGATGTGAGGTGTGGCGCACCGGATCCCGGGCAGGCGCGAGGGCGTACAGGGATCCGGCGGCCGACCTCCTGATGGCTTTAGACTATGCAAACTTTGCACAGTCGAACCAACTTGCAGAGCATGCCGTTACCGAATCGCAGCCCCATGGCGAAGTCGCGGCGACGGTCGCGTACATGACGGACCTGCCGGAACGTGGCGGACCGCCGAGGGGAGAAGTACTCCGGTACCGGACGGTGGGCGGCATCTGCGCCGCCGAGGCGCCTGCGATGTCCGGCCTCCTGGAACGGGCGACCCCGCACGAGCCGGCGGGGAGTCGGGCCCCCGGCCCGGACACGGCCCCCGTCGAGCAGTGCGGTCCGGACGGAAGGCGTCACGGTCTCCAGGGCGCCCGCCGGTGACCCGCCGCGGCGCGGACAGAGGAGGCCGGCTCGCCTGCCTGCCTCTCACGCGTGGCCGGGAAGGCTCCAGTGATGCGGTGCGATCAGCCGGTGGACGCTTTCCGGGCCCCAGGAGCCGGGTGCGTACGGCTGGACCGGCGGCGGATCGTCGAGCAGCGGGGTGGACGCCTCCCACAGGCGCTCGATGCCGTCGGACCGGGTGAACAGCGACTGGTCGCCCAGCATCGCGTCCAGGAGGAGGCGTTCGTAGCCCTCGAGCGCGTGCATCGTGTTGAAGGAGTCGGCGTAGCCGAAGACCATCTCCGCCGTGCTCAGGCGCATGGCGGGGCCGGGCTCCTTCACCAGGAAGGAGGCGGTGATGCGGCCCGGGTCGTCGAAGTCGATCACCAGCGCGTTGCTCCGGGCACCGGAGTGGCCCCGTGCGGCCAGCGGGAACATGCGCAGGGCCGGTTCCCGGAAGCCCAGGGTCACCACATGCCGCGCCTCGGCCAGGGACTTGCCCGAGCGCAGGTAGAAGGGCACGCCGGCCCAGCGCCAGTTGTCGATGCCGACGCGCAGGGCGACGAACGTCTCGGTGTCCGACTTCGGGTCCACGCCCGGCTCGGACCGGTACCCCTCGTACTGCCCGCGGACGACATGGGCCGGGTCGACGGGCTGCAGCGACTCGAAGACCTTCTCCTTCTCGTCCCGCAGGGACTGTGCCTGCAGTGCCGTGGGCGGCTCCATGGCGACGAACCCCAGGAGCTGGAAGAGATGGGTGACGATCATGTCCCGGAAGGTCCCGGTGCCCTCGAAGAACTGGGCTCGCCCCTCGATGCCGATGCTCTCCGGCACGTCGATCTGCACATGGCTGATGTGGTCGCGGTTCCAGACCGGCTCGAAGAGGCCGTTGGCGAAACGCAGGGCGAGGATGTTGTCGACCGACTCCTTGCCGAGGAAGTGGTCGATGCGGAAGACCCGGGACTCGTCGAAGACGGCGTGGACCGACGCGTTGAGCGCCCGGGCCGAGGCGAGGTCGGTGCCGAAGGGCTTCTCCACGATCACCCGGCCGCCCTCGGCGAGGCCGGACGCCCCGAGCGTCTCCACCACGGAGGTGAAGGCGCTCGGCGGCACCGCCAGATGGAACAGGCGCCGCGGCTTCCCGCCGACGGCCTGCTCGGCCTCCCGTACGGCCGCGACCAGCGGCTCTGCGGCGCCGGGATCGCACGCGCCGAACGACAGGGCGGCCTCGAACTCCTGCCACGCGCGGCCCTCGGGCCTGGACCGGCCGAATTCGGCGACCGCGTCCCGCGCGTGCTTGCGGAAGTCCTCGTCGCTCAGCGCGCTCTGGGCCGGCGCCGAGCCGACGATCCGGTAGCGGTCCGGCAGCAGCCCCGCCTTGGCGAGGTGGAACAGGCCGGGCAGCAACTTGCGCCGGGCGAGGTCGCCGGTCGCGCCGAAGAGCACCACCACGTGGTCCTCGGGGACCGGACCGTGACTCGGCGAGGGGGAACGGCCGGACATGGCGCCGTCACCCGGTCTTCTCGGCGTGGCCGCCGAACTCGCCGCGCATCGCGGACAGCACCTTGTCGCCGAACTCGCCGAGCCCGCGCGAGGCGTACCGTTCGGCCAGCGAGGCGCTGATGACGGGGGCGGGCACGCTCTCGTCGATGGCCGCCTGGACCGTCCAGCGGCCCTCCCCGGAGTCCGAGACCCGGCCGGTGAACTGGTCCAGCCGCGGTGAACGGGCGAGCGCGTCGGCGACGAGGTCGACCAGCCAGGAGCCGATGACGGAGCCGCGCCGCCACACCTCGGCGACCTCGGCCACGTCGATCTCGTACTGGTACGCCTCAGGCTCGCGCAGCGGTGCGGTCTCGGCGTCGACGTCCCTGCGGCCCAGCCCCGCGTCCGCGTGCCGGATGATGCTGAGGCCCTCGGCGATGGCGGCCATCATCCCGTACTCCACCCCGTTGTGGACCATCTTCACGAAGTGGCCGGCGCCGCTCGGCCCGCAGTGCAGATAGCCCTCCGGGGCCGTCCCGTCGGTCCTGGTCCTGCCGGGCGTGGGCTCGGCGTTCCCACGGCCCGGCGCGATGGTGCGGAAGACCGGGTCCAGTCGCGCCACCGGCTCGTCCTCGCCGCCGATCATGAGGCAGTAGCCGCGGTCGAGCCCCCAGACGCCGCCGGACGTGCCGCAGTCGACGTAGTGGATTCGCCGCTCGGCGAGCTGCCGGGCGCGGGCCATGTCGTCGCGGTAGTAGGAATTGCCGCCGTCGATGACGGTGTCGTCGGGTTCCAGCAGCGCGACGAGCTCGTCGAGCGTCGACTGCACGACCCCCGCCGGGACCATCAGCCATACGTTCCGGGGCGGCGCCAGCTTCTCCACGAAGTCCTGGAGGGAGGCGGCTGCCGTCGCCCCCTCCTTCTCCAGTTCCAGCATCGCGTCGCGGTTGAGGTCGTGGACGACGCATGGATGGCCGTCGCGCATCAGCCGGCGCACGAGATTCGCGCCCATGCGGCCGAGCCCGATCATGCCGAGCTGCACGGGTGAGTCGGTGGCCATCGTCGGTTCCCCGTTCCTCGGCGGCCTCCACGGGCCGAAGGTCCTGTTGTCCCGTACGGACGGGCGGCCGTGGCGGCCGCCGCTTGCCCTGGCGCGCACTCGGTTCCCTGCGCCGGGAGGCGTCGCGGGTGTCCACACCTCAGGGCGGTTCCCTGGGAATCTATCCAAACGGGACATTCGGCGCGACGAGCGGAAGGCTGCCCGCTGGGCAGGGCGCGACCGCACGGGCGGCCCTGACCAGCGATCCCCCTCCACGCCGGGGGCCGCGCCTGGTCCGGAACGCCGCTGCCGCGCTGCGCCGTCCTGGTGACAGGCCAGTCCTGCGGCCCGCGACCTGACGGACCCGGCGGCGCGATCCGCCCGGAGGTTCCGCCCCGGTGCGCGTGGCCGTCCAGGGGTCGCCCTGACGCCGGGCAGGGCGGAGTCCTCGCCGCCGCCCTGCCCGGCGGCGTGCCGTCAGCGTGCGACGGCGCAATTCCGCCAGGCCGTGGCCAGGGCCCGGGGGATCTGCGGGATGTCGCGGCAACCGCCCTCGCCCGCGGGGAAGCCGTCGGTGGCGATGTAGACCCAGTCGCTCCCGGAGGCGGCGCGGAAGTACTTCATCGCGCTGCCCTCGTCCTGCAAGCTCACCAGCTCGCCCTCGGTCGCGCCCCTCGTGGGCTGGAACTGGGCGGCGGCGTAGCGGACGGTACCGCACTGACCGTAGAAGAACCGCTGCGGCGCCGGCTCGATGTGTACCAGGCGCGGGGAACGGTTCCGGTACGCCCGCGTCACCGCGGCCTTGACCTCGCCGCTGACGGTCAGATTGCCGCAGCCGGGCAGACGGGCGGGGGCCTGCCGCGTGCTGGGTGAGGTGGCGGGGGCGGTGGAGCGGGTCGAGGGCGTCGGGGCCGTGGCGGAGGGCGACGTGACGGAGTGGGACGGCAGCGCCGAGGGGGAGTCACTCGCCGACGGGCCGGGCGTGGCGGAGGCGTCCGTCGAGGGTGAAGTGGCCGAACGGGCGGCGGAGTCGGACCCGGAGGATCCCGTGCACCCTGTCAGCAACAGGATTCCGCCCAGCAGTGCGGCCGCCCTTGCGACACCTCTGAATCCGGACAACTCGACGCTCCTCCTCGGTTGATGAACCTCATGCGCACCCCGCCGTGCCCCACCGCCGGTAATCCGCTCACCCATCACTACTCCGCCGCGCCGCAGGCGGGTTGCACAGACGGCGCACAAAACGATTGCGATTGCGCATACGCGTACGCCGCGCCCTGTGACGTTCTCCCTGCTCGCGCTGCTGCGTCGCACCCCCGCCCACCGCTGCGCCCACTCACGCCCGGCCGTCGGTACCGCAAGGGGCCGGACGCCAGGCGGCCGGCCCTCTCGCGTCGCAACGCCGTCGGTCAGCCCTTGACGGAGCGGCGGGACTTCGGCGCGATCAACGGGTCGCAGCGGGCAGGCCCGCCGCCGGGGGCTGGGCGGCGTAGGCGCTGCCGAGCGGGCGGCGAGGCCCGGGACGGGGAGGTCGGTGCTGACGATCGGGGCGCCGCCGGCCAGGGCGGCCTTGAGCGGGCTGGTGTCGCCGGTCTTGGCGGCGCCGAAGGGCACGTCGCCCCGGGGTGCGGACGAAGTGGCCCTCGCGGACCCTCGCGGGCCGCGGTGTACGCAGGCGCGGAGCCGCCGGCGGCGCCGTCGCCGCTGACGACGTCGGCGCCGACGTCCGGGACCGCACCGTGGCCGGGGCGGGCCTCAGGGGCGAGGGTGAGGGCTCACTTCACCGGTTCGAGGCAGAGCGTGAAGTCCCGGCCGGCGCCGCCCTGGCTGTACGTCCGGTACGGGTCGTCGCAGGTGCCGTCCGTCCCGGACTGCCTGCTGACGACTTTGAACTGGGCTTTCGTGTCACCGCAGTCCACGATCTCGAACTCCGGGTCCCCGACGGAGATCACGCCCGTGGCCGCCGCGTTCCCGGCGTGCAGGCAGTCGCCCGCGTCCGCGGTCGCGGCGCCCCCGAACCAGACGGTGTAGCCGCCGTAGACCACGAAGCCGATCACGACGAGGCCGGCGATCCCCCTGACGATGGCCTTGACGCTCACGCGGCGCGCGGGTGCGGGCACCGGAGGGCCGGGCACGCTGTACGGGTTGCCGCCCTGCGGACCGTACGGGGCGGGCGGCTGCTGGGAGTACGGGTTGGTGCCGGGCGGTGGCGGCGGAGTGGCCATCGTGATTCCCCCTGGATCTCGTAAAGGCAGGGTCAAGTGATCGGTGGAAGTTACCACCGGGACGTGCCCGAGCAGGCCGGTCACCGGAATCTGTGGCCTTGACGTGACACAGGGCGTGCGCCGCCCTGCGGCACCGTGTTGGTGGCCGCAAGACCCTTCAGGCCGACCCCGATCGCGAGGCCGGAACACAGCTTCACAGCGGAGGCGGTGCGTGGGCCGTCCCAGATCTTGCGGGCCGGGGCCGCGTCGGCCACGGCCGTCGACGACGAAGGCGGCAGCGTCCGGCGCACCGTCATCCGCGCCTTCGGCGAACCGGGGACCCGGGGTGACGAGCAGGCCGGCACGACGAAGGTCTCCAACCTGGTCGTCAACGGCGGAAAGCCGGTCGTTCTCACCATCGCACGGCGAGGGCAGGGCCCCGACCGCGGACGGTCGGGGCCCTGCGTGGCGACGGGACTCCGGTGGCGCACATAGGTCTGCGGGGGCCCGTGGGCTACCACCAGATGACGACGTATCCGGGACCGCCGGCCTCGCCGGTGTTGGGGCTGGAGGTGCTGCCGCCTGTGCCGCCGATGCCCGCATTCGACGGTGCCGGCTGGATGACGCCGTCCACCGCGGGACGACCTCCCTGGCCCGGCGGAGCGGTGGTCCCGCCGGGCCCCGCCGGCGGCGCCTTCTCGGACCGTGCCCTGCCCGGGACAGGAGGCGTTGCCGCCCGAGCCACCGGTGGAGGCGAACCGCGCGCCGCTGCCGCCGAATGCGCGCGCGACGCTGCCGAGACCGTTGTCCACCGAGCTGGTGGTGCCCGGCTGGCCGTCCTGAAGCGCGGTCCCGCCTGCTCCTCCCGCGCCGATGTCCACCGCGGCCTGCTCCAGGCGGGGAGGCGTGAAGACGAAGTTCCCTCCGTCTTGCCTACCAGGAAAGCCAAGAGTAACTTTCCTGATAGGAAAGTTATCGGGGACAGGAGGGTGATGGCCGTGAGCATGCCGGTGGATGCCGAACAGGCATGGAAGGATCTCCAGCGCATCCGAGTGCCGCAGGAGCGGGTGTACGACGAGTTCGAGCGCTCCGTGTCCGGCGGGCGCGGCATGGCCTACGGCACGGCCGCGCTCATGTGGGTGTTCCTTGCCGGCGTGGGCATGGACCTGCCCCAGTGGGGCGTCGGACTGTTCATGGCCGCCTACGCCGGCCTGTTGAGCGTGCTGGTCGTGATGAGCAGCCGCAGGAGCCGGATGCGACTGCATCACACTCGCTGCCCCGGGCGTACGTGGGCCGCGTTCGGTGCGGCGGCGGTGCTGGTCGGTGGGACGATCGTGCTGTCGGACCACCTGACCGAGCCGCTGGCGCCGATCTACTCCGGCCCCATCCAGGCCACGGCCGCGGTGGCCGTGTACCTGCTCTCCCTCGGTCCCGCCAACCGCTGGGCGGCTGACTCGGTGCGGAGCGGCGGCGAACCGGCGGTCGGCGAGGCGACGGGCCGATGAGCACCCCCGCCGGCTTCGACGAGCTGATCCACCCCGCCACCCGGCTGTCAGTGGTCGCGCTGCTGGCCGCCACCGAGTCGGCGGACTTCGCGTTCGTCCGCGACAGCCTCTCGCTCAGCGACTCCGCGCTCTCCAAGCAGCTGCACACCTTGGAGGGGGCCGGATACCTGGAGATCCAGAAGGAGGGCGGCGGCCGCAACCGCCGTACGAAGGTACGGCTGACGGACCGCGGGCGCACCGCCTTCGAGGGACATGTGGCGGCACTCCGGGCCATCGTTGACAGCGCCGGACCCGCGACCGGGGCGGCACAACAGCAGTACCCCGCGGAGGCGGGCCGATGACGACGTTCGGGCGCACCGGCGTCCAGCCCGTGATCCACGTACGCGATCTGACCATGGCGTACGGCGATGTCGACGTCCTGCGCGGCGTCGACCTGGACATCCACCGCGGCGAGGTCTTCGCGCTGCTCGGGCCCAACGGCGCGGGTAAGACCACCACCGTCGAGATCCTGGAGGGCTTCCGGCAGCGCTCCGGCGGGGAGGTGAGCGTCCTCGCCACGGATCCCGAGCGGGGCGGCGACGCGTGGCGAGCCCGGATCGGCCTGGTCCTTCAGTCCTGGCGCGACCACCGCCGCTGGCGGGTCGCCGAGTTGCTGACGCACTTCGCGACCTACTACCCCGACCCGCGCGCCCCGGCCGAACTGCTGGCCCTGGTCGGCCTCACCGACCAGGCCGGCCGGCAGGTGGACCGACTGTCCGGCGGCCAGCGCCGGCGCCTCGACGTCGCGCTCGGCATCGTCGGCCGCCCCGAACTCCTCTTCCTGGACGAGCCGACCACCGGCTTCGACCCCCAGGCGCGGCACGAGTTCCACGTCCTGGTCGAACGGCTGGCCCGCGACGAGGGCGTCACCGTCCTGCTCACCACCCATGACCTTGCGGAGGCCGAGCGGCTCGCCGACCGGATCGCCATGCTGGTCGGCGGCCGGATCAGGGCCTGTGGCCCACCCGCGGAACTGGCCCGGCGAGCCGCCGCCCAGGCCGAGGTCCGCTGGACGGCCGACGATGGGACGCCCCGCCGCGAACGCACCGAGGACCCCTCACGGCTGGTCTGGGAACTCCACCGGCACGCCGCCGGACCGATCGCCGACCTGGAAATCCGCCGCCCGACGCTGGAGGACACCTATCTGCACATGGTGCACCGGGAGGCCGATGGCACGGATGGGGCCGACGGCACGGACAGGGACGCGGACGAGGAGGCACGGGCCGCATGAGGGTGGCACACAAGACGAACAGGACGAACATCTGGCGTGCCGGGCTCCGGCGCGGCGGAATCGAGCTGCGACACCTCCTGCGCAACGGCAGGGAGGTGTCCGGCCATCTGACCAACGTGGTCGTCGCGCTGCTCGTCGCCGCCTACATCGACGACGATGTGCCGGGTACCCATACCCCGATGACTCATCTGGTGCTGGCGGGCTTCGCCGCCTATCTGCTATTCCAGGTCGGGCTGATCTACCTCCCGCAGATCCTCGTGACCGAGCGGGAGGAGGGCGCCCTGCTGCGGCTGCGCGCCACGCCCGGCGGGATACCGGCCTTCCTCGTCGCCAAGTGCCTGCTGGTGGTCGTCATGGCGCTCGGCACCCTGGCCCTGCTCCTGGTCGCCGGGGCGCTGCTGGTGGACGGGCCACTGCCGCGCGGGCCGGGGGGCTGGCTGACGCTGCTATGGGTCACCCCGCTCGGGCTGCTCGCCGTCGTACCGCTGGGCGCGGCCATAGGCGCCGTGCTGCCCAACCCGCGCGAGGCGTTGGCGTGGACCATGCTGCCCACCATGGGGCTGCTGATCACCTCCGGAGTGATGTTCCCGATCACCTCGCTGCCCGTGCCGGTCCAGCAGGTGGCCTCCGTCTTCCCGCTCAAGTGGATGGCACAGGGCCTGCGTTCGGTGCTGCTGCCGGACGCCGCACGGACCGCCGAGGTGGCCGGCTCCTGGGAACTGCCCACGGTCGCCCTGGTCCTGACCGCCTGGGCCGTCCTCGGGTTCCTCCTCGCGGTGCCCCTCCTGCGCCGCGCCGCCCGCCGCGAGTCCGGCTCCCGCCTGTCCGCGCGCCGCCGCAAGACGGCACAGAGCGGCGCGCTGCCCGCGTAGGCGGCGTCGCAGGCAGCGGTTCCGCCGGCGCCGGCAAACCCTGAGATCGAACCTCCACGACCCGACGCACGAAGCCGGTACGGATCTGACCGCATGACCAGTGAGGCCCCTCCAACGCTGCGGAGAGGCCTCACCGATTTCCAGAACCACCGGTACACGCCCCGGTCACGGCCTCGAACTCCTGAAGCCGAGAACTCGGGCGGCGGTCAGGACCGATCTCCGCCTGCGACTATCTCGCTGATGAGCATCTCCGGCGCGAGATCAACGGCGGACTACAGGTCGTCGAGAGCTGGAACTCCACCAACGACGAGATCTCCTACGGCCGCGAGAGCGTCCTCACCGGCGCCGAACGCGAGCACGCCGAGGTCTCCATGCTCGCTCTCCATCTCCTGCGATCCAGGCTGATCCTGATCAACACTCAGCTTCTCCAGGCGGTCCCCGGCGATCCGCAGTGGGCCGGGACGCTCACCGCACAGACCGGCGCGGGCATCCGTCAACCGGCTGCTCAGACGGCAAGTTCGGTGATGCTGAGGGCGAAGTCCAAGTTCCCCACCCCGTGGTTGGCGAGGCCCACCGTGACCACGCCCGCTCCTTCCAGCCAGTGCGCCATTTTCAGGCCGCCGACGTCCAGCGGGCGCATCCCGAGGCTCTCGATGAACGCCTCCACACTTGCCTTGGCCCGCGCATTGTCGCCGGCGATGAAGACGTCGGGCCGCCCCTTCTCCAGGACATGGCGGAAGACGGTGTTGAACGCCTTCACCACGCTGGCGCCGGCCGGGGCGACCTTGGCGACTTCCTGCGCGATCGAGGTCTCCTCGCGGTGGGCCAGCCCGTCGAACGCGGAATTGAAGGGGTTGCTGATGTCGACGATGACCTTGCCCGCGAGAGCGTCTCCGTACTGGGCGACGGCCGGCACGACACCGTCGTACAACAGGGCCACGATGACGATGTCCCCGGCCGGGGCGGTGCCCCATTCTCCCGTCGTGGTGCCGCCGCCGAGAGCCTTGGCCAGGTCAGCGGCCTTGGACTGATCACGGCCCATGACCTCGACGGTGTTGCCGCCCGCTATCGCCCGCGCACCGATGGTGCGGGCCATGTTCCCGGTGCCGATGATGCTGATGCTGCTCATGAGATGTCCTGCCCTGGTCGTATGTTGTCCGGTTCAGAGGGCGGTGGTGCCGCCGTCGGCGACGAGCTCCATGCCGTTGACGTAGCTGGAGTCGTCGGAGGCGAGGAAGAGGGCGGCGGTGGCGATCTCTTCGGGGCGGCCCATCTGGCCGCGGGGGATGAGGGACTCGAACTGGCGCTTGGTGGCCTCGTCGAAGAGTTCTTCCTGCTTGGCGGTGGCGACCTGGCCGGGGGTCAGGACGTTGACGCGGATGCGGCGGTCCTTGAGCTCGTTGAGCCAGATGCGGGCCCAGGCCTGCTGGACGGCCTTGCTGCCGGCGTAGACGCTCCAGCCGGGGAAGGCGCCGAGGGAGGCGTTGGAGCCGGTCATGAGGATGGAGCCGCCGTCGTTGAAGAGCGGAAGGGCCTTCTGGACCGTGAACAGGGTGCCGCGGGCGTTGAGCCCGAACCAGGTGTCGAACTGGGCCTCGGTGATCTCGCCGAGCGGGGCGGGCTCGCCCCCTCCGGCGCTGGCCCACAGCACGTCAAGACTGCCCTTCTCCCGCTTGACGGTGTCGTACAGGCGGTCCAGGTCGTCCAGGTCGGCGGCGTCGCCCTGGACGCCGGTGACGTTGCGGCCGATCTGCTTCACGGCCTCGTCCAGGGCCTCCTGGCGGCGGCCGGTGATGAAGACGTGCGCTCCCTCGTCGACGAACAGCTTCGCGCCGGCCAGCGCCATGCCGGTGGTGCCGCCAGTGATGACCGCTACCTTGCCGTCGAGCTTTCCCATAGTCATTCCCTTGAGTCGGTGGTGCCGTGCGCACCTGGGACGGCGGCGTTATGTACACCGCCCTGTGTACGTACCGTACGGGGCGGGCGGCCGGGGTGCAACTATGTACACCGTCCGTTACCCATGTCGGGTAGCATGGGTCTATGACGGAGTTGGAGAAGGGCCCCACGGGCCGCCGCCGCGGCCGGGGCGCCCGCGAGCGCATCCTCAGCGCGTCCCAGCAGCTGTTCCGCGAGCAGGGCATCAACCGCACCGGCATGGACCAGCTATGCGCGGCGGCCGAGGTGTCCAAGCGCACGGCCTACCAGCACTTCACCAGCAAGGACGAACTCGTCGCCGAGTATTTGCGCCGGTTCGACCCCTCCGTTCTGTCCGGCGTGTTCGACCGCACCGACCTCACGCCCCGCGAACGGCTCCTCGCCGCCTTCGACATCCCCCCCACCACCCCCCTGTGCCCCTACATCGGTGCCGCCGTCGAACTGAACGACCCCCAGCACCCCGCGTCCCAGTACGCACGCGACTACAAGAAAGCCGTCGCCGCGCGGCTCGCCGACACCGCCCGCGAAGCCGGCGCCCCCGACCCCGAACAGCTCGGCGAGCAGCTCGCGCTGCTCATCGACGGCGCCGCGGCCCGCACCCGGGTCCTCAACGCCGACGCCTTCCCCACCGCCGCCGCCATCGCCGCCGTCCTCATCGACAACGCCATCCCCGCCACAGCCAGCGATGACCGGCGACCGGAGGAAGTGTCGAGTTGACCCGGCACTCCGCGGCCGGGCTGGACGCGCTGCCGATCGGGCGGTTGCACCCGCTGGTACGCGACACCAGCCGCCCGGCACCTCGCCCGGATCTGGCCGGCTTTTACGCTGCCCGCCCGCCTGCTGCAGGCCGCAGCAGAAGCGGCGGGGAGACGGCGACCCCGAAACTTCAGGAACTCGAGGCCGTCATCCCGGCCCAGCGACGCTGGCGGGCCACCCGCATCTTCACAACCTCAACGAGCCGGAGACTTGCCACCCCTCTTGTCCACTCCACCGCGGCGCTCTCCTCGCGGGGCAGCACGGCGTTGACTTCTGGACCGAGTGAGCCGAACGTGCCGGTCCTCGAACGCACGGGCCGCCGGGGTAAAGCCACTGAGCCATTTCAGCGTTGCCACTCCAGGGTGAGGATGGCTTTGGCTGCTGACGACAGGCGGTTGGGGCTGCAGCGGGCGTGACGGAAGATGCGCCAGCGCTTGAGGGTGGCCATGCCGCGTTCGACGGGATAACGGAGCCGGGCGTGCGAGCGGTTCATCGATCTTTGCCGGGCGGTGAGCTCGTTGCGGGGCGGGCGTCGGGTGGGCGTCGCGAAGGTGCCGCCGGCGCCGAGGTAGGCCAGGTCGGCCAGGGCGGGAATGCCGAGGCGGACGCAGGTGGCCACGATGCGATGGACCAGCAGCACCGCCACGAACGGGTGACGCCTCCCGCGCCGCGAGCGCGGATCAGCCAGCGTCTGCAGCCGCAGCGCCAGCGGACCGATCGACCGATGCTGACGGCTGGGCGACTTGGTCAGGCAGACGGTGGCAGACTGGCGGCACATCGAAGCTCCTTTGGGCGAAGGCGACTTGGGAAGGTCACCTCCACAACGGAGCTTCGTTGCGTCGCGCGCCCAGCAGACATCGTCACACCGTCGTGACCTGCACACTCACAAGATCACTCAGACTTTGAAATCACCCTGGGCTCCCGGCCCCGCCGCCCAGACCGGAACTGAGTTGCCGTGCGCGGATCGTCTTTGCTGCAGCCATCTCCGCTGGCATTGCGCCGAGATGCATGCTGCGGGATCCTGCTTCAGGCTGGGAAGTATACGGATCCGAGATGCATGGGGAAATCCATGATGACGCATCCGAAGCGGGCCCGAGTGGCTCCCTCATCCCTCCCGCTCCGATACCCAGGGCGCCGGTGGCTGTACTTTGGCGTCCTGCTGGCTGGACTCCTCGCCATGGCTTATTGGGCCGGTCATATGTGGAAGGGCAGCAGTTCGGCTGAATGGCACTCGTGGGCGTGGCTGAATGAACTCTTTGGCGGTATCGCAGGGCTGGTGACTGGAAGTAACGGGGGCGAAAACGTACCGGCGAGTGCCCGTTTTGCGGCACTCGCGCTGCTCCTGTGGATATTCGCGGCTTGGCGGCGTGCGCTGCTCGCTCGCAGTGCGTACAAGCCTGGGCCAGTCGAAGTACAGCCGCTTCAGGATGCCACCGGGACGTCCGCTACTACTCCGCCAGTCGCCGGTCTGACCGCGCAGTTTCGCCAACAGCTTTCGGAGACAAGCCTGTACCCGCCGCCTGGTGTCCCCGAGCCACCTGAGGAAAGCGTTCTCGACCTGGTCGGGGACATGGACCCCGACCCAAA
This sequence comes from Actinacidiphila sp. bgisy160, assembly GCF_965342435.1. Classification (GTDB taxonomy): domain Bacteria; phylum Actinomycetota; class Actinomycetes; order Streptomycetales; family Streptomycetaceae; genus Actinacidiphila. The sequence continues at coordinate 106,048 of NZ_CBDRCM010000017.1, forward strand.
GCGTCTCGGGGCAAGCATGATGCGGTTCCTGGCGCGCTTGAGGCCGAAGCTCGCATACCGGGTCAGGGGAGAGCTACGGGCTCGCGACCAAGAACCGCGCTACGGCCTAACCGTGACCGTTACCTCGTACGCGCTCGGCGGCTGCCGAATGACAACGGTGTGGGGATCAAATTGGGAAGAGGCTGTCAGCAGCGCCGCGTACTGGGTTGTCGCGTCGCTCCTGCCCGTCACCCGAGCAGGCAAGCGCCTTCCCTGGCGTGACTGGGTAGGGCGTGATATTCCCCCTGAGCTGTTTGAGGCAGTCCAGAGAGCAAATCAGCTCCACAAAGTTCACCAAAATGATGAGGCAATGCACTGGTACTACAAGGCGCTGCAACTTGACCCGCTCAACCCCTATATACGATTCGAATTGTCGAAAGTGCAGCAGGAATGCGGCCTGTACATCGATGCCCTTGACATGATCCAAGGATCGCTTATATCTGACGGACAGCGGGAAGACGACTACACGCGGCGACTCTGGCAGTCATTCGGACATCTCCGCCGCCCCCGATATTTGTTGCATCTGCGGCGACGTCCAGACGCGATTGAAGTGCGATACGCCCACGCGATGTTGCTTCGACTCTTCGATGACCGAGACGAGGGCGAAAACCGGCGCCCGCGTTGTCGACCTTGGCACGGACGCCCTGCGGATGACCGGAACGATGATCGGGACCTGGCGACGCAGTGGTGCAAGCGTAATGGAGATGATTCGCGCGCGAGGGTACGCGAAGGTATCCGCCGGCGACTGATTCCAATATTGGCGAATCGATACTGGCCCATCGGCTACCTGGAAATGGTCAAAGCCGAGAGGCTGCGGAGCTTCGAAGGTGCGGATCCAAAGAAAAGGGAGGATGCGCGAAAGTGTGTCGAAGCTATTCTTAGCAGCGATTCTTGCAGGCGAGTCCGTTTGTTCTTCCAGCGGGCATCTGAACAGGAGATGGTCAGACTTGCCGCAGACTGTAAGCTCGCTTTCATCGTCCCAGGTGGCGCGAATTCCAGGACTCGCACATGGACCAATCTGCGAATCTGCCGTGACCTGCTGGTCCCTCTGGAATTGTCCCGGGCGTGGGATGAGTATTCAAAGGCGGAGCCTGGGGAAAACCCTATCGCTCTCCCAGGATTCGGCTGGCGGGGAACAACGCATCGGCCGTTTACCGGACTGCCGTCACCTTTGTCCGTCGATGCCCTAAGGGAACGGGTCAAGAAGTACCTCTACTTTTCGCACTGGCCGCTGCGCATGGATTGGCCGCTGCGAACGGAAAGCAGGCAGTGGCAGGATCATTACAACGCGGCCTGCGTGTACGGGGCCGCAATGCGAGATAGTCGAAAAATATGGGATCCGAAAAACGATGAGACACGACAGAAAACGTATAAGAAGACACGTGATCCACTCCTAGCCGAACATGCAATTGACGAACTGAAGAAGGCGCTGCGTGCTTCCGACAGTTCCTACACTACCGTCGAGACCGAGAAGAACATGTGGCTGATTGCCATTGATCCCGATTTGGCAGATCTCAGGAAGACGGATGCCTTCAGGGATTTTGTGGGCCATATGTACCCGCACGCCAGAGCGCTCTCCAAAACTCCTCCCGGTGTCGTTCAGCACCAGATGGCCACCTATGACGAACAATTCCTAGCAGCAGAAGCCCGCGCTATGGAGCAAGCCTGGCATCGACGAAGCGGAAACTCCTGTGCCGATATTCACTCCATGATTGAGTGGTTCCGTAAGGAGAAAAGCGTCTGGGATTCGGTGGAGAAGGTCGCAGCGGTAAGCGCTCGCGACTGGCCGACCAGGGTTGCTCTGATACGAGAGGTCAGAAAGGCATCCCCTGTAGCAGTCACTGGAATGGGGAATGTCCCTCCAGGTATTCCGTCCCCAGAAGACTTGGAAGGCAAGCCAAAATCCAAGGATGCCCCAAAGAATCTCCCCGATCTCCTGGATAAGCTGCACACGGATCTAAACGGGCGCGCGTCGGTGGTCAGTAAGAGCCAGCAATGGCTCGACAAGCTGCTCGACGCCGATGCCTCAGGAGTTTCCGAGCTGCCACCGAAAGAGGCGGCCAAAATCTGTCATGCTTACGCCGCCACATGGCAAAGGCTCGGCGAGTGGTTCGAATCCCCTAACCGAAAGAGTCGAAAGAGAGCGCAGCGCTCTTTCGAAACATCACAGAAGCGGATACCAGGCCCTCCGCCATCAGGGTGATTTCAAATTCTGAGTGATCTTGTGAGTGTGCAGGTCACGACGGTGTGACGATGTCTGCTGGGCGCGCGACGCAACGCAACGAAGCTCCGTTGTGGAGGTGACCTTCCCAAGTCGCCTTCGCCCAACGGAGCTTCGATGTGCCGCCAGTCTGCCACCGTCTGCCTGACCAGGTGGCCCAGCCGTCAGCATCGGTCGATCGGTCCGCTGGCGCTGCGGCTGCAGACGCTGGCTGATCCGCGCTCGCGGCGCGGGAGGCGTCACCCGTTCGTGGCGGTGCTGCTGGTGGCCTGCTCGGCGGTGACCGCCGGAGCACAGTCCTTCGCGGCCATCGGGCAGTGGGCCAAGAACGCGCCGCACTACGTCCTGATCCGGCTCGGGGCGCGCACCGCCACCGCGCTCGGTGTGCGGGTGGCACCGAGTGGAGCGACGATCCGCCGGGTCATTCTGCACACCTGCCCCGGCGGTCTGGCCGACCTGCTGGGATGCGAGCCGGACGGGAGCGAGACGGTGGCTGTGGACGGCAAGAGCGCCCGCGGCTCGCGTCATGGCACCACCCCGGCCGCCCACCTGCCAGCCGCGATGACCGGCGGCGGGCAGGCCGTCACCCAGCTGCGAGTGCCGGACAAGACAAACGAAATCACCTGCTTCGCCGCCCTGTTGGAGCCCTTCGACCTGACCGGCGTCACGGTGACTGCAGACGCCTTGCACACCCAGCGTGACCACGCCCGATTCTTGGTGGAGGGCAAGAAGGCCCCACTACGCGTTCACCGTGAAGAAGAACCAGAAGGGCTTGTACGAGCAGTTGCGCACCCTGCCCTGGCAGCAGGCGACCGCGAAGTTCTACGACCGGACCACAGGACACGGACGCCTGGAGACCCGGGTGGTGCAAGCGCTGACCGTCACCGAACTCGGCGTGGACTTTCCGCACGCCGTCCAGGTCGCGAAGATCGTGCGGCACCGCACCAGCGTCACGACCGGCAAACGCAGCCGCGAGACCGTCTACGTCATCACCGATCTGAGCAGCAGGCAAGCCTCCCCGGAACGGATCGCGAAGATCGTCAGATCACAGTGGGTGATCGAAAACCGGCTCCACTTCGTACGCGACACCGCCTACCGCGAGGACGCTTCCAAGATCCGTACCGGACACGGCCCGGAGAACATGGCCGCCCTCCGTAGCTTCGCCATCAACCAGCTCCGTGCCGCCGGCCACACCAACATCGCGGCCGGACTACGGGAGATGGACCTCCGACCTTTCGAGCGACCGCTGACCCTCCTCGGACTCAGCTGACCAGCGTCAACCCAAGATCATCGGACTTTGCAATCGCCCTGCGTCGATGAGGCTGACTATTTCTCAGCCGGCTGACGGCGGGAACCGGCATTGAAACGAGCCCGGCGACCGGCAAGTGAGGGCGGCGCGGTGATGTGAAGCGTCAAAGGCGGCGCGATGTGGATCTCATCGCTGCCGCCTGGGCGCAGGTGCCCTGTCGGCCGGGCGGGTCAGGGGTGGGTCTGGGTCGCGAGGTGCTCGGCGAGTTGAGTGCGGTAGGCGGTGATGCGGGCGGCGCGGTTGGCGGTGAGGGCGCCGATGAGGTGGCCGTTGCGGTAGTAAGCGACATCGAGGCGGCGGTGGGTGGGGTCGAATTCGCGGACTTCGGTGTGATCGGCGTAGTGGGGTAGGCCCACGGCGCGGAAACGGACGGCGTACTGGGTGGACCAGAAGGAGGCGACGGGGTGGTAGGGGGTGGGGTGGTGAGGGTTGAGGAGGTTGTGGGCTGCGATCTGGGCTTGCTCGACGGCGTTGCTCCAGTGACCGAGGCTGATGCGGGTGGGAGCGTGTGGGTGGGGAAAACGGGTGACGTCGCCGGCCGCGACGATGTGGGGTAGAGGGGTGCCGTCGGTGCTGAGGGTCCGTGTGTATTCGTCGGTGGTCAGGCCACCGTTGTGGAGTTGGAGGCCGGAGGTGGTGAGCCAGTCGGTGTGCGGGCGGGCGCCGAGGGCGAGGAGCGCGGTGTCCGCGGTGATGTGCTGACTGGTGCCGGTGTTGTCGGCGATGGTGGCACCGGTGAGGCGGTGGGTGCCGTGGAGGCTGGTGACGGAGGCGTTGGTGATGACGGTGACGCCGGAGTCGTGGTGGAGCTGGGTCAGGAAACTGGCGGCTTTGGCGCCGACGGTGTTGTGCAGGGGAAGGGGTTGGGAGCCGACGAGGGTGACGCGGTGGCCGAGTTGAGTTGCCACGGAGGCGACCTCGCAGCCGATGAATCCAGAGCCGGCGATGAGGATGTGTCGCTGGTCGGCGGCGAGGTCGTTTCTGAGGTTTTGTGCGTCACGGAGGGTGCGGATGGTGTGGACGCCGGTGGTGGGAACGGAGTCGGGCCAGGTGCGGGCGCCTGCTCCGGTGGTGATGACGAGTCCGTCATAGGGGATGACGGAGCCGTCGTCGAGGTGGATTTCGTGGGTGGTGGTGTCGAGGTGGACGGCGCACTGTCCGTAGCGTTCGGTGAGGCCGAGTGGCTTGGTGCTTTCCAGGGTGAGGGCTTCGGGCCCGGCGTGCCCGAAGAGGAATTCCTTGGAGAGTGGGGGCCGATCGTAGGGCGGGTGGGGTTCGGCGCCGATGAGAGTGAGAGGGCCTTGGTGACCGCCGGCGCGCAGGGCTTGGCCGACGCGGAGTCCGGCGAGGGAGGCGCCGACGATGACGATGTTGTGGGGCGTGGTGGTCACGGCGATTTTTCGACGGTGATGGCGCGGACGGGGCAGGAGGCAGCGGCCTTGACGACCTTGTCGTAGAGGGCGGAGTCGGGCTCGGCGTTGTAGACGAGATAGTCGTCGTCGTCGAAGGAGAAGACCTCGGGGGCGGCGAAGACGCATTGGCCGTGGCTTTCGCAAAGGTTCATGTCGACGGTGACGTTGACGGTGGCGCTCATGCGGTGGCTCCTTCGATGGGCCGGGGCGGGGGTGGGTTGAAGCGGGAGTACTGGGGGGTGCTCCAGGTCAGAGGGGAGGCGTGGTCGGTCTGGACGATGTGGTGGATGGTGAATTCGACGATGCGTTGGGCGCCGGGGATGGCTTCGGCGTGGTGGGGATCCCAGTCGACGGTGGCAGTGCCGGTGAGCTGGAGGAGGGTGCCAGTGGCCCAGTCCGGGACGAGAAGGCCGGCGTGGGGGTTGACCTGGATGTTGCCGAGGGTGTTGAACATGGCGTTGCCGACGTAGTCGGGCCATCGAAGTCGTGTGGGGCTGAGGGGTTGGAGAAAGCCGGGGTTGCCGCCGCGGTGGGAGGCGTCGGCATTGCCGTCCTGGTCGGTGGTGGCGATGAAGAAGGTGTCGGCTCCGGTGAGGAAGGTGGTTTGTTCGGTGCTGAGTTCGCGACTGTGGCGAGGGGCGGCGGGCATGGCGGGTCGCTTCGTGGGTTCCCGCTTTTGGATGTATTTGGGGCAGTTGGCATAGACCTGGTCGAGGGTGATGTGGAGGCCACCGGCCGTGGGTTGGGCGGTGCCGTTCATGCGCATGCGTCGCCGGGTGGTGGGCTCCATGGCGAGCATGCCGAGGTGGGTGGGGTGGCTGAGTGCTTCGTGGAGCGGGTCGCCGGGTGCCGGCATGGCGGCGATGTCCAGGGACGTTGGGCCGCCGGCGGAGATGAATCCGGGTTCGCCGGTGAGTTGTGAGGCCCAGACGTCACCGTTGGCGTCGGTGCCGCCGATGACGATCACGGGTTGTTCGGCGAGGAACTCGCGGGCGATGCCGGGGATCGCCGCCCCGATGGCCGCGGAGGAGAAGTCGGCATTGTCCAGCAGGCCGGCTCGTTCCTGCGCGATGCGTTCGCCGTGATGGTAGGCGCCCATGTCCGGCTCCTTTCCGGGTCGGTGGATGGCGGCTCCTGGGCTGCCGCATGGAGCGGCAGCCCAGGAGCCGGAATGTCCGGATGCCCGCGACCTTCACGGGCTCACTCATGACGTCTGGTGACATTGCCTGTGCCATGGCCGGCGGGCGGCCATGTGACGCGCCGCACCAGAAGCCGCCCCCAGCCAAGGTCATGTACCGAGCGCGGAGGCCCATGTCGTCATTCCGGCTGGATCAACGGGGCGGCGTCACGCGGTTTCAAAAGCAGGGCGCGGCAGGGAGTGACCGCGGAGCACTGGCGACCGACGACAACTCGCGGTGGAAGCGGAAGACGCTGCCGGCCCGGCAGAAACCCGATACAGGCTTAGAAGAACCCGCAGGTCGGAGCGGCCCCCGCGGGGGCGGGGGCGTTCTCCGCACCGGTGGGTGCGTAGATCTCCAGGCGGATGCCGTCGGGGTCGGTGAAGAAGATGCCGCCGGATGCCGCGCCTTCGCCATGGGAGACGACGCCATCGTGGATGAGATCGACGCCGAGCTCCCGCAGGACCGCCTCGGCGGTCTTGATGTCGTCGATGGATTCCACCTGGAAGGACAGGTGGTGCAGGCCCGCGGTTCCGGTGGCGAACGAGGCACTGCTCTGCTGCCACAGGGTCAGGACGAGGCGGCCGTCGCGGCCGAGGAAAGCCCAGCGCTGGGCCTCGTCCTTGCCTTCGGCGATGACTTCGAAGCCGAAGACGCGGTTGTAGAACGGCAGCGACGTGTCGAGGTTGTTCACGTTCAGGCCGACGTGGCCGGTCTGCAGGGGTGCGCCGGCGAGGGACAGGGGCATGAGGGACGCCTTCCGTTGTACGGAGTCGGACAAGACCAGTCCGATCTAACCGTTGAAACGAACGTTAGCGGTTACCTTGGTCGGGGTCAACCGGTAAAATGTGGATCAACGGTTATCCTGGCCACACGACGCGAAAGGGCATCTTGATGAACCGTGACCCCGCCCGCGCCATCGGCGCGGACCCCCGCCCCCTCATCGGTGAGCCACTGCCGCTGGACCTGCTCAACAGCCGCTGGATCGACGAGAGTGGTGCGCACGACCTGCTGGAATACCCCGATGGAGTGGGGATCTGGCTCTCCTCCGCGGGTCTCGCCGACACCGCACCGCACACCCAGGAGACCCTCGACGCGCTCCTGACCACCCGCACGGCACTTGCCGCACTCCTCGACGAGAAGGCCGATCGCCGGCAGGCCGTCAATGGGCTGAACGAGACCCTCCGGCACGGCAGGCTCCAGCGCCGGCTGGGCCCCGAAGGTCCCGAGACCGTCGTCGACACCGACTCCCCCAGCTGGCTCCCGGCCTGGAAGGCGGCCGATGCCTACCTGCGACTACTGGAGGAGAACCCCGGCCGCATCCGCAAGTGCGCCAACCCCGAGTGCGTGCTGCATTTCTACGACATCTCCAAGAGCGGCGGCCGCCGCTGGTGCTCCATGGCCGTCTGCGGCAACCGCACCAAGGCCCGCCGCCACTACACGCGACACAAGAAGAACGCCTGAGCTCCGCGCCTCATGGCCGGGCATGGGTGCAGTGCGGCCCGCGAGGCACTCGACCGCCGGCGATGCGATGAGCGGCAAGGGAGGACACCGCGATGATGTTCGACTGGGGAAAGCAAAGGCTGCACTGCACCGATGAGGGGACAGGTCCGCCCATCCTTTTCCTGCACGGTCTGGGAGGGAACGCCAGTAATTGGCTTCACCAGCGCCGTCACTTCTCGAGAACCCACCGCGTGATCGCGCTGGACCTGCCCGGACACGGTCGCTCCACGGGCGTCGACGTGTCTTTCCGGGAATACCGGGACGCGATTGAGGCCACGCTCGACCACTGCGAGATCGATCAGGTGTCGATCATAGGCCTGTCCAAAGGCGCTCGCGCCGGCCTGTCATTCACTGCGCATCGGCCCGAACGGGTCCACAAGCTGGTGATCGTCAACGCCTTTCTCCATCTCACGCCAGAGGACCGGAGAAGCCGACTCGAGCTGTACGAACTGCTTCTCCGGCCTGGCGGGCTTCATGTTTGGGGAGATCGGCTGCTGCGGCAGATGGGGGTACGTGAGCATACTGCGATCTGGCGCGGGTTCACCGCGTCTCTCTCTTCGATCACTCCGACTCACCTTCACTCGGTGTTCCGCGAGCTCGTCGATATCGACCAGAGGCCGGAGCTGCAGAACCTCCGGAAACCCATCCTCCTGATCAGAGGAGAAAAGGATGCGTTCATTCCTCCGTATTGCGTGGAGGAGATGAGCGCGATCTGCTCGACGAGCGAGGTTCTGCACTTGTCGGACAGCGGTCATCTTCCTTACCTGGATGATCCGGTCAGGTTCAACAAGGCGATCGAGAGTTTCCTGCTCGGGGAGGCGCGAACGCCGTCGGCGATTTCGGCGGGGTGACGGAAGCCAGGGCCGGCATTCTCGCAGCCGAGGCCGGTCGGGCGGCAGCGTCACCCGAACCGCCCGAGCCGCCCTCGCCTGGGCGGCGGCCTTGTCTTCGGCGTGTCCGTCCATTGCGGCCCATTACAGTCGGCTCCGGTGTGGGTCAGCCCTTCAGGATGCCGTGCAGGAGCAGGTCGATGAGCCGAGTCGCCAGGTCGCGACGCCCCTCGCTGGAGGCCATGAGGCTGATTCCACCCAGGGCCATGAGTACGTCCTGGGCGTCGACCTCGGAGCGGGCGGGGGAGTGCCGACAGCCCCACCACGTTCGAGGCCACCAGCACCGACGTGTCCTGGAAGGACATCCCGCAGGGAGCCGCCACGTCCGTGTTGCTCGCCGCCTCCCCGCTGGTCGAAGGGGTCACCGGCCGGTACTTCGAGGACTGCAACGAGGCCGCCCCGCACCAGCCCGGTATCCGCCGCGGCGTAGCCGCCCACGCGGTGAACCCCGAGCGGGCGGCCCTCCTCTGGCAGGTCTCCACCGACATGCTCGCGGCTGCCGCGGCCACCGTCTGATCACCCCCGCGACCCCCTGGCCGCGGTGAAGGCGGGCCGCCCCGGAAGGGCGGCGCATGAGGAAATTCAAGGGAACCGCAGCCAGCGACACGATGTCCTCAGCCAACGACCCATCGTCTGTTGGCCGTGCGGCCGACCCCCGCACGCCGGCTCCGGACCAGATCAGCACCGCGATGAGCCGACGGGTTCGATACCCCGGATCACGGCGGCAGAGCGCGCCCCGCTGACCGACATGTAGGTGATCGCGGCCAACGGAGTTCTGTCGGGCGTGTCCCGAGCGCCCCCGCGATGCGGTCGCATCTTCGACGGTGGGATCAACGGCTCTGCGAGCTCCCGCACCTTCGACTTACCGCCCGACCGGCGAGTCCGGCGACCGGGAGCGAGCCGAATAGCGGTAATCAGGTCGTCCTCGATGGCGAAGGTATCTCCGCAGAGCAGCACGTAGTGTGCGGAGCCGCATGCCGGCATCTGCTCGGTGAGCATCGTGACGGGGGCGTCGCGTGTCATGCGTCGGCTTCGTCCGGGCGTGCTGTCTGGTGGGTCTGGGGCTGGTCGAGGCGTGCGCCGCAGTCGGGGCAGAACGGCCGGGATATGTCGGCGACGGCCGAGCCGCACCCCGGACAGGTGGTCGGGACGGACGCGATGGGCTTCACCACCACCGGTACGAGATGACCAGGCACCGGAATGTACCCGGCGGCGGTCTCGGCGGCCCTGCCGTGCCGCGCGTCCCGTACCAGCTGATGATGCACGACCGCCTGCCGGGCCCCGGCAAACGGTCCACCGACGAGCCGCTGACGGACCCGGACGAGCTCAGCGAGCCCGTCACGCCGACGCGCGCCGGCGCCGCGCATCCGCTGCTCCGCGCCCACGAGGAAGAGCATCAGGTCGAGCCGGACCTGCTCGGCCATCGCCGCGGCAGTACGCGAGACCAGGGCTGCCCGCAGCTGGATGCCTTGCGCGTGCCGGAAGTGGTCGTACTGCATCGGCAACATGGGGTGCCCCGTCGCCAACGCCGGCAGGAGCATCAGCGTGGACGACTCCGACATGAGGTGACCGCACTCTGCGGCGCTGAGGTGATCGCCCGTCCCGAGAGCGAGCAACCAGTCCTCCAGGGCCGGCGTGCCGGCCCGCTCTCGCCAGCGCGCCCGGGCGCTGTGGACGTCGCGCTCCCCTGCAGCCAGCGCCTGCCACCACAGCGCGGATTGTTCCGCCGTCTGGCCCCGGTGCCCGAGGTGGTCGGCCAACCCGATCCGGGCGCCCGGTTCGCCAGCCTCCACCGCCGCGCGCCAGGCGCGCTCGGCCCCGTCGGTGTCGCCGCACAGTTCCAGGTGGTCGGCCAGGCCGCTGCGGGCCCGCGGGTCGCCATCGGCGAGGGCGCGCAGCCAGACCTGTTCGGCCTCGGGCACCCGGCCGTGGGCGTGCAGCAGGTCGGTGAGCGCGCGCCGCCCGTCCAGGTCGCCGGCGGCGATCGCCTCCCGCCAGGTCTCGGCGGCCTCGTCGATCCGGCCACACCATTCGAGTAGGTAGGCCACGGGAGCATGGTGCTCCGCAGTGCCGTCGGCGGCCGCCGCGCGCAACAACTCCTCGGCCTCGCCGAGCCGATCCTGGGCGATGAGCAGGGCGGCCAGTCCGGTGGGCGCATCCGCGCTGCCAGCATCCGCTGCGGCACGATAGAGCGCCTCGGCGGCTGCCGACTCGGCCCGCTCGGCAGCTGCAGCGGCCCGGTACAGCTCGTCGGGGTCGGTGCCCAGACGGGCGATCTCCTGCCAGACGAGTGCGGGAACGTGAGAGTGCGCCCGGGTGCGGAGGCCGTGCTGGAGCAGGTAGTCCGACACCACATGGCCGACCGTCCGGCGGTTGTCCGCGTCGGCCACCCGCGTAATCGGTGCGATCACGCCGCCACCCCGGCGGACCGTCGTCACCTCGGCCAGGGCTGGGGCGAACCAAGCATCGTCCTCCTCCGGGGCTGGCAGGTAGGCGCGGGCGAGCGCGGCGAGCAACTCGGCGGTGAGCGGGGCACGCAGGCCGATCCGGTGGGCGTCGATCGCGGCGGTGATCACCGCCTTCGGGGCCGGCGCCGCCTCCTGCCAGCGCCACACCGTGACGGGGCCGCCAGCGAGCACCTCGGTGACGCCGTGCCGCGGGTCCGCCGTTGCCTTCGCCATCCGTCCGTCGGTGCGGGCGAGCGCCTCAGCGGCCGCGCGTTCAGCGGTGTCGAAGGTCTCCAGGAACAGCCGACGCACGCCCGGAAAGCTGAGCACCGCATGGGCGTTGGGGTGGGTGGGCGCCTGATCCGGCCCCTGGGCGACCAGCCTGCTGAAGGTCTCCGGCCACAGGGTGCCGACCAGCACGACCGGGACGAGCGACTCCAGCAGCCGGCGCACCACGGGCAGGGTGAGCGTGCGGTCGGGTTCGACCAGATAGTGCTCCAGCTCGTCCAGCCAGATCACCAGCCGGGGCAGCCGGAAGCCGGCGTCGGCCACCTGGGCAACCAGGGCCGTGTCGTCTGGGTGGAGCAGCGCGAACCGGGGCAGCGCCTCCCGCACGGCCTCGTACGCGAGGCGGGTCTTGCCCACCGAGGAGTCGCCGACGATCAGCAGAAACCCGCCCTTGACCGCCGCCTCCACGCGCAGCCAGTGCACCAGTTCGGGGAAGCAGCCGCGCTCCACCCACGTCGGCAGGTGCGGGTCCGGTTGCGGGTCGTCCGGCAGGCGTACGGTGTTCTCCGGCACATCCGGTAGCGGGACTGCTTGGTGCACGCCCAGCCTGAGCGGATCGGTCTCGGTCACTCTGGGCAGCGCGCCCCGTCGGCCCATGTGCGCCCGCAGGGCCGCCACCGCAGCCCGGTCTGCCTGGCCGCCCACCTGACGCCGCTCCAGCCAAGGGCGTAGCGCTGCATCCTGGAACACCGTCAGCACCGCCGCCGCCGGCGCGGCCCACCACACCGAGGCGCCCAGGCCCTGGAGCAGCACGCCACCACTGGTCAGCGCCGCCAGGAAGAACACCGGAGCCAACACCCAGCGCGCTCTCGGTCGGTATGCCATGGGCGGTATTCAACTGGCAGCCCACCGTCCGCGTCCGGCAAACACGTTGACCGTTCTGGTGTTCCGTATTAAGACGGCGGTAAGTGTGGGGCAGCGTCCTCGTCGCCCTGGGCGCCATCGTCACCGGCCTGTGGCGCCGCACCGCGGCCGTCGTCCGGTTCTTCCGGCGGGTGACTCAGTTCATCGACGACTACTTCGGCGAGCAGGCCCGTCCCGGGGTGCCGGCGCGGCCGGGCCTGATGGAGCGTATGCGCGACATGGAGGAGCGGCTCGAGGCCGTCTTTCACGAGGTGTTCCCCACGACGGCGGCTCGTTGCGGGACGCCGTCGACCAGGCGAACGCCCGCTCGCGCCTGATGTGCCCGGACTGCGACCACGCCCAGGAGGTGGCCAGGAATGAGCAGCAAGCAACCTTGACCCTCGTGACCCTCGGCATCGTCAGCGGTGGCACGGTCGTTGGCGGCGCCGGCATCCGCGCCGTGGTGGAGATTGTCCGCGTCCGTGCCGGGCAGGACCGCAGGTCATACCCCAGCCCCGCGAGCGCGCGGGACGCCAGGGCCGTACGCCCGCCCCGCGACTCCGGGGTGGGCGTCAGTCGTCGACAACGAAGGTGAAGGACCACAACTCGAACACAGCCCCGGTTTTGCGGTTTTCGGCATAAGCCCTCGCGTAAACCTCCTCGTCTCCTACTTCGGTGCCGATTGCGCCGCTGGTTACGAGGATCTTCTGCGTGATGCTGTGCGGCTGTGCTCGCGCCGTGAGGAATGCCGGCTTTGACGAGCCATTCGCGATGATGTCGTCGTAGACGTTGTCATCCTCCCATATTTCTACCCAAGTCCGGTATGTGTTCTGCGCCGCAACATCCGACGCGGTGTAACTAATGCGCCAATTGACCGCCACCTCCCACCATTCGCCGGTTGATTTCCGTACGGTGAGCCCCACGGAGGTGAGCTTTGCTGCGGGGAGCGTCACGTTGAGTGCACCCCCCGAGGATGCTGTGCCCTCAGTGATATCCGGAGGCGTAGCTGCTGATGCCGCTGGGATGCTCCCCGTCAGCATCACAACGACCGCCCCGGATGTGAGCGTCTTTCGGCAGTACATGGTGATCTACCTCAGCAAACCCAGAGCGTTGTAGAGATGCCCCCGTGATTCCGATTCTCACTTGGCCTCACGGCGGCGCTCGACGGCTCGGTGGCTTGGATGCGAGCCAATTCATCGTGCCAAGAAGTTGACGTGTGAAATGGATTGTTGACAGCCGCAACGAGGGGTGCGCCCGCGATATCGCGGTCCAATTCCAGGATATCCCGGGCCTTGGAAAACGCTAAGTGCTAGCGGCTCTGACCAACCCCGACCGGCCCCCCGGTGGCCTCTGGGAGCGCGCGACGCTCAACAGATGCCGACGGTGTCGCGCACTCCCCGAAGACGAACGGTCAGCGGCTTGTCCGCCTGAGTACGGGTCAACTCAGTCCGCTGACTCCATAGTCGCTGGTACTCCACGGTCCGCCGGTCGCCAACGGGCTCATTCATCAGGCGCCGAATCAACTCGTTCACGTCGAACCGCGCGCAGGTGTGGCGAAGGGCCAAGGCGGAAGAGGAGGGGCATACCGCCACCGTAGGGGGGTGGCACTGACACCACCCTCAATCCTTCCGGCGCCGTCAACCGCCCCAACTGTCCGGCCAGGCCCCCGCCTACATCGCGCCGTCCGAGCTCGCGTGGGTCGTCATGGACCGGGCGATGGCCGCAACCCAGGACGCCGGCCAGCTCGCCGCCATAGCGGCAGCCGCGGGGAACCTGGGCGACATCCTGCGCGAGACCACCTTGCCGAAGAGGCTTTGCGTGTCGTCAACGAGGCGGCCGACCTGATCCGCCCCCATCTGGAGACGGCCCCGGAGGACGGCGCGTGCCGCCCCTGGTCACGCCTGTCGGCAAAGGCCCAGGGGGCGGTTTCCGGCCAAGAGCGGGAGTAGAGCCCGGGCATCGAGGACGTCAGGGATGCCAAGGTCAAAAGCGGTGTGGCCGCGGCCACACCGGAGCGGGCCGGAACGGGGCGGAAAGGGTTCGTTCGTCCCGAAGCGGCCCGCTGCCGCAGGTCAGCGCGCCGTGCCCGGCACGAGGCCCTCCGTGCTGAACTGCGTGCGGTACAGCTCCGCGTACCGGCCGTCCGCCGCCAGGAGTTCGGTGTGGGTGCCGCGTTCCACGATGTTGCCGTCCTCGACGACGAGGATGAGGTCGGCGGCGCGCACCGTGGAGAGGCGGTGGGCGATGACGACGGCGGTACGGTCGGTGAGGGCCTCGGCGAGGGCTTCCTGGACGGCGGCCTCGGAGGTGCTGTCGAGGTGGGCCGTGGCCTCGTCGAGGACGACGACGCGCTGGCCGGCCAGCAGCAGCCGGGCGATGGTCATGCGCTGCCGCTCGCCGCCGGACAGGCGGTAGCCGCGCTCGCCGACCACCGTGTCGAGGCCGTCGGGCAGTTCGTCGACGAGCCGGTCCAGACGGGCGCGGCGCAGGACGTCGCGCAGTTCGTCGTCGGTGGCGTCGGGCGCGGCGAGCAGGAGGTTGGCGCGGATCGTGTCGTGGAAGAGGTGGCCGTCCTGGGTGACCATGCCGACCGTGGCGCGGAGGGAGGCGGCCGTCAGGTCGCGGACGTCTGTGTCGCCGACGCGGACCGCGCCCCCGTCGACGTCGTACAGACGCGGCAGCAGCTGTGCGATGGTCGACTTCCCGGCGCCGGACGAGCCCACGAGGGCGACGGTGTGGCCGGGTTCGGCGCGGAAGGAGATCCCGTGGAGGACCTCGCCGCCGGTGCGGGTGTCCAGTGTCGCCACCTCCTCCAGTGAGGCGAGCGACACCTTGTCGGCGGCAGGGTAGCCGAAGCGGACGTCGTCGAACTCGACGGCGACCGGCCCGTCCGGCACGGGGCGGGCGTCCGGCCCGTCGGCGATCAGGGGACGGAGGTCGAGGACCTCGAAGACCCGCTCGAAGCTGACCAGGGCGCTCATGACGTCGACGCGGGCACCCGCGAGCGCGGTCAGCGGCGCGTAGAGCCGGGTGAGGAGGAGAGCGAGGGTGACGACGGCACCGGCGTCGAGCGTGCCGGTGAGCGCGAAGTGGCCGCCCAGACCGTAGACGAGCGCAAGCGCGAGGGCGGAGACGAGGGTGAGTGCCGTGATGAACGTCGACTGCGCCATGGCCGTCCGCACGCCGATGTCCCGGACCCGGCGGGCGCGTTCGGCGAAACGGGCCGACTCGTCGGCGGGCCGGCCGAAGAGCTTGACGAGGGTGGCGCCTGGCGCCGAGAAGCGCTCGGTCATCTGGTTGCCCATCGCGGCGTTGTGGGCCGCGGCCTCCCGCTGGAGGCGGGCCATGCGGGTGCCCATGCGGCGCGCCGGGACGACGAATACCGGGAGCAGGACGAGGGCCAGCAGGGTGATCTGCCAGGACAGGGTGAGCATGACGCCGAGGGTCAGCAGGAGGGTGACGAGGTTGCCGACGACCCCGGAGAGGGTGTTGCTGAAGGCGCGCTGGGCGCCGATCACGTCGTTGTTGAGACGGCTGACCAGGGCTCCGGTGCGGGTCCGCGTGAAGAAGGCGACGGGCATGCGCTGGACGTGGTCGAAGACGGCGGTGCGCAGGTCGAGGATGAGGCCCTCGCCGAGGTTCGCGGACAGCCAGCGGTTCAGCAGCCCGAGGCCCGCCTCGGCGAGGGCGATCACGGCGATGAGCACGGCCAGCGTGGTGACCCGCCCGGGGTCCCCGCCGGAGACGATGGCGTCGACCACCCGGCCGGCGAGGACCGGGGTCGCCACCGCGAGCAGCGCGGTCACCGTGCTCAGCAGGACGAACTCGGTGATGCGCCGGCGGTGGGGCCGGGCGAAGGCGCCGACGCGCCTCAGGGTGTCGCGGGCCAGGGGTCGTCGGTCCTGCGTGGCGTTCATGACGCTGTGCAACTGGGTCCAGGCCGTGGTCTCCATGCTCATGCAGTGACCGTAGAACCTCGACCGTCCTTGAGGTCAAGCCGCCCCCCGCGCGGAGCGGGCGCGGGCGGCGCGATGTCCGGCGCGGCGGCGTTCCCACGATACGGGCCGGAGATCGATATCCTCGCGTTCAGTTCGGCGGACCAGCCCTTCAGGGAGCAGTTCATGCCACATTCGGGAGAAACCGCGGACGGAATTCCCCGGCCGCAGCGTTTCGCGGACGTCAAAGGCTGGTTCTGGCCCGTGGACCAATTGCTCTTCGACTGGTTCCTGCGGCGGCAGAACGACCGGGAACACCCGGGTGACCTGCTGGAACTCGGCGCCTACATGGGGAAGAGCGCCATTTTCATGGGGAGCTACCTCCGTGCGGGGCAGCGGTTCACGGTGTGCGACCTGTGGGATTCCCCGGCCGTGGACGACCCCAACAGCGCCGAGATGCATTCGGCGTACTCGACACTGACCCGGCGTGCCTTCGAGGCCAACTACCTGTCGTTCCACGACCGGCTCCCCACCATGGTGCAGGGCCCGACCTCGCTGATCACCTCGCACGTCGGCGCCCGCAGCTGCCGCTTCGTGCACGTCGACGCGTCGCATCTGTACGAGCACGTCCGCGGCGACATCGCGGCGGCGCGCGAGCTGCTGCTCCCGGAGGGCATCGCGGCCTTCGACGACTTCCGCAGCGAGCACTGCCCGGGCGTCGCCGCCGCCGTGTGGGCGGCGGTGGCGACGGCCGGACTCAGGCCCGTCGTGGTCACGAGCACCAAGCTCTACGGCACCTGGGGCGACCCGGACCAGGCCCGCGAGGAGTTGCTGCCGTGGCTGAGGGCACGCGAGGACCTGTGGCACGCCGTGGACCAGGTGGCGGGTGTGCCCCTGATCCGCATCAGGGGCACGAAGGCGAAGGCCCCGGCCGCGCCGGTCTCCCGCCACGAGCCGCCCAATGGATACCCGTCCCTGGTCGGGGACCGGGCCTCCACGGCCCGCCGCCTGGCCAAGGACCTCGTCCCGCCGATCCTGGTCCGCGCCCTGCGGGCGTCCCGCCGCCGCCGCACGTCATGAGGCCCTGAGCTCGCCCTCACCTCCCAGGAACCCCGCGACGGCGGACACGAAGCGGCCGGCGTCGTCGAGCCAGGGGAAGTGCCCGGCCCCGGGCTGGACGACGAACCCGGCGTCCGGGAAGAGCGCCGCGAACTCGGCGACGGTGGCCGGAGGAGCCCCCAGGTCGACTGCCCCGGCCAGCAGCAGGACCGGCGCCGCCAGCCCGGCGAGGGCGGCACGGGTGCCGTCCGGGTCGAAGGCGCCCTCGCTGCCGAAGGCGGCGACCACCTCGTCCCTCGTCTGCTGCCGCTCGGCGGCCTGGTGGGCGCGCGCCGCCTCGTCCCAGCGGCCGTAGGAGAACGCGGCGACGGCCTGCCACCGCTCGGGTGTGGCCTCGCCCGCGACGATCGCCTCCAGGGCGGCGAACGCCTCCGGGAACCACGGCTCGTCCCGGCGCAGCAGGGCCGTCTCGCGCCTGAGGTCGCCCGTGACGGGGAGGCCGACGGCGCGGACGCTCGGCGTGACGAGGACGAGCCTGCCGACCCGGTCCGGATGGCGGCCCGCGTACTGGGCGGCGACGTTCGCCCCGGCGCTGTGCGCGAGTACGTCCATCCGGTCCAGGCCGAGGTGCTCGCGCAGGGCCTCGACGTCGTCGACGAGCCGGTCGCAGCGGCAGGAGGCGATGTCCCGCGGCAGCCCGGACAGGCCGGTGCCCCGCAGGTCCGGCCTGATCAGCCGCCGGTGCGCGGACAGGCCGCCGAGGTCGCCGAGGTACACGGAGTCCTGCGGCCCACCGGGCAGGCAGACCAGCGGGCGGCCCGAGCCGAGGACGTGGTAGGCGAGCTCGGTGCCGTCGTACGAGGGGAAAACGGGCATGGCGGAGATCCTTTCGGCGGTGTGCGGGCAAGAGAGCCGAGCGGGGTGGCGGGGCGTCCCGGAGGGTCAGGGGTGCGCCTGTCGCGCGCCGGGGACCCGGCAGAGACGACCGGCGAAGAAGCGCCGTTCGCTCTCCACCTCGGACGTGGGCAGCTCGATGTGCCGGCCCGGGTTGGCGTGGAGCGTCTTGTCGCGGGAGGCGAAGGCGTCGAAGAGGGCGAGGGCCGACGAACGCGGCACGAGCTCGTCGTCCCACTGCAGGAGGAAACGGACCGGCACGGTGATCCGGGCCGCCGCGTCCGTCAGGGACTCGTGGCCGAGCAGCCCGAACACGGCGGCGGTGACGCGGGGTTCGACGGCAACGAGCGGTACGCCGACCGCGCTGCCCAGCGACACGCCCCAGAACCCGACGGGGACGT
This sequence comes from Actinacidiphila sp. bgisy160, assembly GCF_965342435.1. Lineage (GTDB taxonomy): Bacteria > Actinomycetota > Actinomycetes > Streptomycetales > Streptomycetaceae > Actinacidiphila. The sequence continues at coordinate 124,467 of NZ_CBDRCM010000017.1, forward strand.
CCCGGCCGACGCCGCCGTGGGCCCGCAGGGCGTCCAGGGTGGCGCGCCACTCCGGGACGGCCCGGGCGGCCAGCGCCGCGTTGTGGCGCGCGATGAGCGGGGCGACGGGCCCGCCGGAGGCGACCGCCTCCCTGATGCGTACCGCGGCGGCCTCGTCGCCGGGGGTCCGCGGGCGGTCGCCGTGCCCGGGTGCGTCGATGGCGGCGACCGCGAAGCCGCCGGTCGTCACATAGTGGTGGGCGCGGGCCAGGAGGCCCGGGGCCTTCTTGTGCCCGCCGCCGCCGTGGGCCAGCAGGATCAGCGGGCGGTCGCCGTCCGCGCCGGCGGGGGACCAGAGCACGCCGGTGATGTCGCCGAGGACGAAGAGGTGTTCCGAGACGCCGTTCGCGGTCGTCTCCGAGATGAAGCGCATGGGTCGGTGCCTTCCGGGATGCCTGCGGGCACTCCCGGGGACACCTGCGTCAGAGGATCCGCGCAGTCGTGCGGGAGGGGAGCACCCGGCCTGATACAGCGTTGATGGGTCTCACCTCCTCGGTCGTCACTGCACGGCGACGCTATCAGGCCCTTGATCGGGGGGCAGCCGGATTTCCGGGTTTCCGGGGCAGCCGGTCTCCCGGCACCTTCCCCCGGCCGGACGCCGCCCCCCGGCGTCACCGGGGGGGGCGACGCGAACGGCCCTA
>NZ_CBDRCM010000018.1:0-122603 GCF_965342435.1 Actinacidiphila sp. bgisy160
CGTTTCCGGCCCCCTGTTGGAGCGGGGTTTTTCGTTTCGCGCCTTCCGGCGTGTCCACTACGTTAGCGGATTTCCCCGGCGGCTCATAATCGAGCCATTCGGATCGGATTTCGGCACGCCGAAATCGTCCCCGCAGGGAAGTCGTGCTGCAGTGGGTTGCCGCCGGGCGGCTGGAGTGGCCGCCCCTGGAAAGGTGACCCCGTCCGAGGCAGCTTGAGAACACTACACCACGCCCCGCGGTGCTTCAAACCTGTGGCCGTCAACTGGTTTGCGCGTTACCTTCGCTGCATGACCGAGCATGCGCACTCGTACCTGTGGTGGGCCGCCTGACGGCGGCCGACGCTCAGCGCATGCGTCCAACGGCCGCCGCTTCGGCGGCCGTCGGTGTTTCCGCTCCGGCTCGCCGACCGCGGCGGTCCCAAGCCGGGAGGAACACCGATGACGAGGGTCTTCAGCGGGATCAAGCCGACGGGGCACCTGACCCTGGGCAACTACCTGGGCGCCGTGCGGCAGTGGGCCGCTGTGGATCAGCACCGGGCCGAGTCGCTGTTCTGCGTCGTGGACCTGCACGCCCTCACCGTTGAGCACGATCCGGCGCGCGTACGGCGGCTGAGCCGGCAGGCGGCGACACTCCTGCTGGCGGCCGGGCTCGACCCGCGGGTCTGCACGCTCTTCGTCCAGAGCCATGTGGACGAGCACGCCCGGCTGGCGTACCTCCTCGAATGCACGGCCACCGACGGGGAGATGCGGCGGATGGTCCAGTACAAGGAGAAGGCGGCCCGGGAGCAGCGGCGGGGCGGCAGTGTGCGGCTGTCCTTGCTGACGTACCCGGTGCTGATGGCGGCGGACATCCTGGCGTACGGGGCGGACGAGGTGCCCGTCGGTGACGACCAGGCGCAGCACGTGGAGCTGACGCGCGATCTGGCGGTGCGCTTCAACCACCGGTACGGGCATGTCTTCACCGTCCCACGGGCGGTGCTGCCGCAGGTGGCGGCACGGGTGATGAACCTGCAGGACCCGGAATCGAAAATGGGGAAGTCGCAGGACACCGGTCCGGGGATCGTCTACCTGCTCGACGAGCCGGAGGTCGTCCGCAGGAAGGTGCTGCGGGCGGTGACGGACAGCGGGCAGGACGTGGAGTACGAGCCACGGGAGCGGCCGGGGGTGGCGAACCTGCTGGAGATCCTGTCGGCCTGCGCGGGCCGGTCGCCGCAGGACCTCGCGGCGGGGTACGACTCGTACGGCGCCCTGAAGAAGGACACCGCCGAGGCCGTGGTGGAGGAGCTGCGGCCGCTGCGGGAGCGGCACGCGGAGCTGGTGGCCGACCCCGGCTACGTGGACGGGGTGCTCAGGGAGGGTGCCGAGCGCGCGCGGGTGCTGGCCCGCCCGGCCGTCGACGCGGCCTACCGGGCGATCGGGCTGCTGCCGCCGGGCTGACCGCCGGCGCGCGGCCTGCGGCATCCTCGCCGGGTCGGGCCGGTCAGCCGTTGCCGGAGGCCAGCTCTCGGCTGCGGTCGCGGGCTGCCTCCAGGGCGGCGATCAGGGCGTGGCGCACGCCGTGCTTCTCCAGTTCCCGGATGGCGTTGATGGTGGTGCCGGCCGGGGAGGTGACGGCCTCGCGGAGCTTGACCGGGTGCTCGCCGCTGTCGCGGAGCATCACGGCGGCGCCGATCGCGGACTGCACGATCAGGTCGTGGGCCTGGGCGCGGGGCAGGCCGAGGAGGATGCCGGCGTCGGTCATGGCTTCGACCAGGTAGTAGAAGTACGCGGGGCCGGAGCCGGAGAGCGCGGTGGCGGCGTCCTGCTGGTACTCGGGGATGCGCAGGGTCTTGCCGACCGGCTGGAGGATCTCCTCGGTGCGCAGCAGGTGCTCCTCGGCGGCGTGGCTGCCCGCGGAGATCACGGACATGCCCTCGTCGACCAGGACCGGGGTGTTGGGCATGACGCGGACGACGGCGATTCCCTGCGCGAGGCGCTCCTCGAAGAAGGAGGTGGGGACGCCGGCCGCGGCGCTGATGATCAGGCGGTCGGCGGCGACGTGCGGGGCGAGCTCCTCCAGGAGGGAGGACATGTCCTGCGGTTTGACAGCGAGGATGAGGGTGTCCGCGGTCTTGGCCGCCTCCTCGTTGGAGCACGATTCGACGCCGTAGCGGGTGCGCAGCTCCTGGGCGCGGGCCGGACGGCGGGCGGTCACCAGGAGGTTCTCCGGCTTCCAGCCGGCACGGAGCATGCCCGACAGCAGGGCCTCGCCGATCTTGCCGGTGCCGAGCACCGCGACTTTCTGCGTCATGGGCCCATACTCGCACCGTGGGCGGCCCGGCGGCCGTGCCGTCCACGGTGCGGTCACCGCCGGGGATCAGGCCGTACGGCGGCGGAGCGTGGCCGCGCCGAGGGCGAGCGCGAGCGCGGCGCTGCCGGCGACCACGGCGAGGTCGCGGACGAAGTCACCGGTGACGCCCGTATGGGTGAGGACCTCCTGCATGCCGTCGACCGCGTACGACATCGGCAGGACATTGGAGACGGCCTCCAGCACCGGCTGCATCCGGTCGCGCGGCATGAGCAGTCCGCAGAGCAGGAGCTGCGGCAGCAGCACGGCGGGCATGAACTGCACGGCCTGGAACTCGCTGGCCGCGAAGGCGCTGACGAACAGGCCGAGGGCGGTGCCCAGGCAGGCGTCGGCGAGGGCGACCAGGAGCAGCAGCCAGGCGGAGCCGGTGACGTCGAGGCCGAGCGCGAGGACGGCGAGCCCGGTGGCGAGGGCGGCCTGGACGACGGCGATGACGCCGAAGGCGAGGGCGTACCCGGCCAGCAGGTTGCCCTTGCCCAGCGGCATGGACAGCAGGCGTTCCAGGGTGCCGGAGGTGCGTTCGCGCAGCGTCGCGATCGAGGTGACCAGGAACATCGTGATGAGCGGGAAGATGCCCAGCAGCGAGGCTCCGACGGTGTCGAAGGTGCGCGGGCTGGCGTCGTAGACCCAGGACAGCAGGGTGAGCAGCACGCAGGGCACGACGACCATCAGGGCGATGGTGCGCGGGTCGTGGCGCAGTTGCAGCAGCACGCGGCGGGCGGTGGCGAGGGTGCGGCGCGTGCTCATCGGGCGGCCTCCCCGGCCTGGTGGGGGAGCTTGCCGGCGGCCTCGTCGACGAGGTGGAGGAAGGCGTCCTCGACGGTGCGGGCGCCGGTGCGGGCGCGCAGTTCCTCGGGGGCGCCGTGGGCGAGGATGCCGCCCTCGCGCATCAGCAGCAGCCGGTGGCAGCGCTCGGCCTCGTCCATGACGTGGCTGGAGACGAGGAGGGTGGCGCCCCGTTCGGCGGCGAGGCGGTGGAAGAGCTCCCACAGGTCGCGGCGCAGGACGGGGTCGAGGCCGACGGTGGGTTCGTCCAGCACGAGCAGTTCGGGGCTGCCGAGCAGCGCCACGGCCAGGGAGACCCGGCCCAGTTGTCCGCCGGAGAGGTTGCCGGCGAGGGCGGTGGCGTGGGAGGCCAGGCCGACGTCGGCGATGGCGCGTTCGACGTGGCCGGGGGCGTCCCCGCCGAGGACGGCGGCGAAGTACTCGAGGTTCTGGCGGACGGTCAGGTCGCGGTAGACGGAGGCGGCCTGGGTCACGTAGCCGATGCGGGGGCGCAGGTCGCGGTGGCCGGCGGGCAGGCCGAGGACGTCGAGGGTGCCGGTGACGCAGGCCTGGGTGCCGACGACAGCGCGCATGAGGGTCGACTTGCCGCAGCCGCTGGGGCCGAGCAGGCCGGTGATCTCGCCACGGGGGACGGTGAACTCCAGGGCGTCCAGGACGGTGCGGCCGCCTCGGACGACGGTGAGCCCGAAGGCGTGAACGGCGGGTCCGGGGCCGGGTTCCCGGGGCTCCTCGGCTTTATTCATCATGCGGTGAATAATGCTCCGCGGCGCGTCTGGGCGTCAAGGAGCAGTGGATGCATTCGTTTGAGTGACCGATCATTTACGCTCCGTTTACCTAAAGAGCTTGCAAAATGGAGTGGCTGCCTGCGCAAAATGGAGGGCGGCTTCGCATCGGAACGGGGGCACCTGTGGTATCGGCCAAGGGAGTTGCGCGCGCTGTCGCCGTCATGGCGGCACTGCTGCTCTCCCTGTTCGCGGCGATAGGCTGCGCCACCGCCGAGCCCGCTCCCGCCTCCGGCCGAGGTGCGGGTACGACGGTGGCGCGCGCGGAGGCCGAGACCCGGAACTGCCTGGCACGGCGGCACGGGAGCAACGGCATACGCCTGGTGCTGCCCGGGACCGTGAGCGTCCCGGCCCCAGCACCGGCCCCGCGGGGCGGCACCGGAACCGATGAGACGGTTCCGGTAAAAGACGCCCAGGTGTCCGCCGCCGTGACGGCGCCGCGGACCGCCCGGCAGGCGGTACCCCTCTCCAGATCCGGAGAACTACCGCTCGCCCACGGCGCGTTCCGCTGCTGAGGCACGGCCCGCCGCCTGCTCTTCCCTCCTGACCGCGGTCGTCGCCCGCGGCCCGGGCCCGACCCCGGCCTGAGCCCGCGCCGGCGCCCGCGCGTCCACGTGCACGCACATGCACACATGCACGCGTACGCGGCGCTCACGGTCCGGGAGAGACCGCCCCCCCACACTGCTCGACCACGTACGCCCCGCCCACGCCGGCGCCGGGGCGCAATGGAGGACACCCTCGTGAAGACCTTCATCCCCCCATCCCCCACCTCTGGTTCCGCCCTCCCCCCACCAGCCGCCGGGCCTGTCCGGCCCGTCCGCGGCTTCCTCACCCCCACCCCCGCCCCCGCCCGGTGAGCCGCATCATGCGCGCCGCGTCGCGACTGCCCCGCCCGCGGTCGCTGCGCGCCGACGTCACCGCGTCCCTGGTCGTCTTCCTCGTCGCCCTGCCGCTGTGCGTGGGCGTGGCCGTCGCCTCCGGGGTACCGGCCGAACTCGGCCTGGTCACCGGCATCGTCGGCGGCATCGTGGCCGGGATGCTCCCCGGCAGCAGCCTCCAGGTGTCCGGCCCGGCCGCCGGACTCACCGTCCTGGTCTACGAGGCGATCCAGGAGTTCGGGCTGCCCTCGCTGGGCGTGCTCGTGCTCTGCGCCGGCGGGCTGCAGCTCGCCATGGGGGCGCTCCGGCTGGGCCGCTGGTTCCGGGCCATCTCCGTCGCCGTCGTCCAGGGCATGCTGGCCGGCATCGGCCTGGTGCTGATCGCCGGACAGGTATACGCGCTCACCGACACCGCGGCGCCGGCCGGCGGCCCGGCGAAGATCGCCGGATTACCCGGACTGGTCGCGGCCACCCTCGCCTCGCCCGCGGCGCTCACCGCGCTCGCCGTAGGCGGCGGCACCATCGTGGTGCTCGTCGTCTGGCCCCGCATCCCGCGCGCCGCACGGCTGCTGCCGGGGCCACTGGCCGCGGTCGCGCTGGCCACGGGCGCGGCCGCGCTGTTCGACCTGCCGGTCGAGCGCGTCGAGGTGGCGGGCCTGCTCGACGTCGTCCAGCCGCCGGGCGCCGAGCAGTTCGCGGGGCTGGCGAGTCTGTCCATGATCGGCACCGTGGTGGCCTTCACGCTGATCGCCTCCGCCGAGAGCCTGTTCAGCGCCGCCGCGGTGGACCGGCTGCACAACGGGCCGCGCACGGATTACGACAAGGAACTCATCGCACAGGGCGCGGGCAACGCCGTCTGCGGGGCGCTCGGTGCGCTGCCGATGACCGCGGTGATCGTACGCAGCGCCGCCAACGTGCACGCGGGTGCCCGCACGAAGGCGGCGCGCGTGCTGCACGGCCTGTGGCTGCTGCTGTTCGCCGCGCTGCTCCCCGGCGCCCTCGGGGTGATCCCGGTGGCCACGCTGGCGGGCGTGCTGGTGCACGCGGGCGGGAAGCTCGTACCGGTGAAGGAGATCGTGCCGCTGTGGCGCGAGCACCGGGGCGAGGCCGTCGTCCTGCTGGTGACCGCGACGGCGATCGCGGCCACCAACTTGTTCGAGGGAGTGCTCATCGGGCTGCTGACGGCCGTGTTCAAGGCGGCCTGGGAAACCTCGCAGACCCATGTGGAGATCCACGACAAGGGTGAGGGCCCGATCGTCGTCCGCGTCCTGGGCAACGCCACCTTCCTGCGGCTGCCCAAGCTGCTGGAGCAGTTGGAGGCACTGCCCCGCGACCGCCCGATGGAACTGGACCTGCGCCGGCTGCGGCACCTCGACCACGCCTGCGGCATGGCGCTGCTCGGCTGGGCCGAGCGGCACAACGAGGAGGGGGTGACGCCGGTCCGGGTGCAGGGCGCACCGGTGTGACGCGGCGGCCCGGGACCGGGCGGGACGGGGGCGTCGCCCCTGACCCACGGTTCCGGGCCGTCTCAGGGTCATCCCCTATGGCTTCGGGAGCGAAGCGGAGTGACCGTGGCCATATGAGGCGTTCTACCGATGTATCCCGGGACGTGACCGGAGTCGAGAAGCGTCAGCTCGCGGTGGCCTCGGCCACCCTCGGCCCCTGGCGCCCGGCGGCGGCCGTCGGCGCGATCGGCGGTGGGGTGTCCCTCGCCGCCTCCGCCTTCAGTGGCGACTTCGGGCTCGGCGTCGTCGCGGGCGCCGTGTCCGTCGCGCTGATGCTCTTCTTCCTCGTCGGCGGCGCCGGCGCGGTGACCGGGCGCGGCCCGCGCGCCGACCGCCGCATACGCCGCTGGGCGGCCGCCCACCCCTGGCGCGTCGCGCTGGTGCCCGCGGGGATGCTGCTCGTCACCGACGTCGTGATGCGCCGGATCCTGACCTCGGAGGGCTTCTTCGGCAGCCTCTGGGACGGCCTGTGGCGAGGGGTCCTCGTCGCGGGGGTGGTCGGCGTCGTCGGTTCGGTGGCGGGGAAGCGGCGGGCCGGCTAGCTAGGGCCCGTCGGTCCTTTTCACCGCCACCGTGAGATCGACCTTGTAGGGCTCGATCACCCGGCCGTCCGGGAAGAGCGCCAGCAGCGCGCGCCGCTCGTCGTCGAGGATGCGGCGGGCGGCGTCCGGGGCGAGCACGGCGAAGTAGGAACGGCTGCCGAGCATCGTGAGGTGCGTGTCCAGCGGGACGGTACGTGTCCAGTGCAGGACGCGGGTCTGGGCGCGCATCCCCAGGCGGGTGCCGAGCGAGCGGAGGATGTCCTCCGCCGTCCCCGTCAGGCCGTTCTCGTGGTAGCGGGGGACCGCGCGGGCCAGCCGCTCCTCCTGTTCCCGCACCCAGGCGACTCCGGTGTCCGGCACGTTCCACCACAGGGCGAGCGCGCCGCCCGGCCGGAGCACCCGTGCGGCCTCGGGGGAGGACCTGGCCGGGTCCGTCCAGTGCCACGCCTGGGCGTACGTCACGAAGTCCGCCACCCCGGACGCGAACGGCAGCGCGTCCCCGTCCCCGCGCACGAGCGGCACGTCCGGCTGCCCCGCCCGCAACTGCGCGGCCATCCCCGCCCCGGGCTCCACGGCCGTCACGTCCGCCCCGCGCGCCCGTATCAACGCCGTGGCGATTCCGGTCCCGGCGCCCACGTCCAGGACCGTGGCCCCGGCGAAGGGACGGCCGCTGATCTCCTCGACGGCGTCGAACAGCTCACCGGGGTAACCGGGGCGGGCCGCGGCGTACTGCGCGGCGACGGTGTTGAACGACTGGGCGAGCACGCGGTGGGCCGGCTGTGTGGTCATGGGGGTTGTTCTTCCCCGGGGGACCCGGGCGCGACCCACCGCGCGGGCTCTGTCAGACGCGCTCTCGGTGACGTACCCGTCGCTGCCGACACGCACCACCGGGCTCTCCGGCGAGCGAGTGCCTGGTGGCGCGATGGAGCACGAGGTACGGCTGCGTCAGCTGCAGCGGGGGGCGATGTAGCCGTCGCTGCCGGTCCGGACGTACGCGTCGGAGACGAACTGGCCGTCACCAATGCAGTCCCAGATGTTCGACGTGCCGTAGTAACCGCTGACCGTCGTACCCTGCGTCTGGCGGAAGACCGACGCCTCGGCGCCGTACGGTGAGGTCGTGACGATCCGGTAGCCCGAGCCCGGTCCGTTGCGGACGTTGAGTCGCACGTCGGGCGCGGCCTGGTCGTAGATGATGGGCGCCCCCACCGCGGACCCCTCCGCCACGCCCCCGAGCACCAGGAGGACGGTCCCTGCCATCGCGGCCACGCCGACCGCCGGCACGGCGCGCCTGTTCTTCTCTGACTCACGCGCCTTCGGGACGGAGTACGACAATTATCCGCAGCGTGCCGCGACGTAACCGTCACTGCCAGTGTGCACATACGCGTCGGAGACGTACTGCCCGGGACCAATTCGGTCCCAGATGTTCGACGTGCCGTAGTAGCCACTGACAGTGGTGCCGTTGGCCTGGCAGTAGATGGGCACGCGGGCGTCATAGGGCAGGACCTTCACGATCTGGTAACCCGTCCCGGGCCCGCTCCGGACGTTGAGACGGCAACCCGGCGCCACCGGGTAGGTGACGATGTCGGCAACGGCAGTCGCCTCGGCGTCCGCGACAACCATCCTTCCCGCAGCATCGTCAAAGTTGCTCTCGGACATCGGCCCTCCCCCGTGGAGATTAACTCTCTGTCAGGTGCAGGCTAGCAATCCGAGCCGTCGTCGTAACGGCAATCCACTAGGCTCACCAAGTTGCGGCTGTGGACGAACACACGGGGGTGGGTCATGCCGCCACTGCGGAGACCCGGAACTGACCGGGAAGCGGAATTTCCCGAATACGCGGGGCAGTACCGCCTGGAAAGGCGGCTCGGCTCCGGCGGGATGGGCGTGGTGCATCTGTCACGCTCCACGTCCGGCCTGCGCTTGGCCGTGAAGGTCGTGCACCAGGAGTTGGCGGCCGACCCGGAGTTCAGAGCGCGTTTCCGGCAGGAGGTCGCCGCCGCTCGGCGGGTGAGCGGCGCGTTCACCGCTCCGGTGGTGGACGCCGACCCCGACGCCGAACGGCCTTGGATGGCCACCCTCTACATGCCCGGGCCCACTCTGGCTGAATTCGTGAAGCGGAACGGACCGGTGTCGCCTGCCCAAGTGCGGTACCTGATGGCGGGACTGGCCGAAGCCCTGCGCGACATCCACCGGGTGGGCGTGGTGCACCGGGATCTGAAGCCCAGCAACGTGCTGCTGGCTTCGGACGGCCCCAAGGTGATCGATTTCGGCATCTCACGACCGTCCGACAGTGACCTGAGGACCGAGACGGGCAAGTTGATCGGTACGCCCCCGTTCATGGCACCCGAACAGTTCCGCCAGCCGCGCTCGGTGGGACCGGCCGCAGACATATTCGCGATGGGTTCCGTGCTCGTGCACGCGGCGACCGGACGGAGCCCATTCGATTCCGACAGTCCGTATGTCGTCGCCTACCAAGTGGTGCACGAGGAACCACACCTGACCGGCGTACCGGCCGATCTCCGGCCGCTGATCGAACGCTGTCTGGCGAAGAACCCCGAGGAACGGCCGGCCCCGGATGCCCTGATGGCGGAGCTCAGAGCAGTGTCGGCGTCCTACAACACCCAAGCATTCACGCTTCTGGAGGAAGGGGACCTTTTCCTCCCCGCCCAGCGCCCGCCAGGAGCCGACGAACGCATCGACCGCGCCGGCCTGCCGAAGAGGAGCCGGGAACACACGGCGGGGCGCTTTGCGAACCGACAGCGGCAAGCCCTCGCGGCAGGAGTCGCGTTGGCCCTCCTCGGCACCGGCGCGGTGCTGGCCGTACAGCGCCACGCGGGTCGCGACGGCGGAGAAACGACGGCGAGCCACAGCGCCATCGGGCCGGAGACGAAACGGTTCACGCCGTGGCATTCGGTCCTCCGGAACGACGCGTCCACTACCGCGATGCCCGCCTGTTCCTACAGCGGGCGAGCCCTGTACTGCGCGCAACCAGGGGTCCTCGCCGCGAAACTCGATCCCGCCAGCGGCCTGCTCCAGTGGTCACGACGCGTGGCAACCGACGGCTCGACGGACGAACCATCCACCGCGCCTCTGTTGTCGGGGGATGTCCTCCATGCCCACATCGCCCGCCGGAACCGACTCGAAGCCATCGATTCGTCCACAGGGAAGACCTGGTGGGACCTCGATCTGTCGCCCTACAACGGCCGCTTCCTGGACACGGGCGCGCAGATTCTCCTGGTCTCGCCCGGAGCCGTCGTGACCGCGGTCGACGGACTGACGGGCACGAAGAAGTGGCGGAAGCCGCTCCCGGGCCACTCCCAGCCGATCTTCACCGTGGACCGAGCTTCGGATGTCATCTACGCGATCGAAGTCGCAGGTGACGGAAACACCACGCTGGTCACCGCGCTCAATCCGAACGACGGTGACAGGCGCGGACAGAAACGCCTCACAGGCAACCTCAGCCCGATCGGCGTGGTCGACGGCAGCGTCTACTTCAGCGTGTCCGATGCCGAGTCCCGGACCACCGCCATCGTGCGTTACACGCCCGGCGCGGGAACGCTGCAACGGATTCGGCTCGGTGTGCCGCTCCCCGGTGCACGTATCGCAGTGCAGGGCTCCAGGGTCTACGCGATCGGTTACAACGGGGCGTTGGTCTCGGTCGACACCGACGGAACCGGCGGTGAGGACGCGGAGCGATGGACGGTGGAGACATCGGTGAGCTACGCGTCCCCGCCCGTCGTCGACGGCGACCACCTCTTTTTCGTCGCGGCCGACGGGCGCCTGCTGGCGTTTCACACAGCGGACGGCCGCTTCCTCGGGCAGACCCCGCCACGCATGAACGGCAACCGCAGCCGTCAGGTACTGGACCCGCCCGCCCCCGTCGTCGCCGACGGGAAGGTGTTCGCGACCGCGCCCGACGGGAGCGTGTTCGCCGTGGACGCGAAGGACCCCTCCCGCTGGTGATCGTGGGGACCGGCGGAAGGGGTCCCGGGGACGGCTGGTCCGGGGTCCGGCGTCAGCCCTCGAGCTTCGACACGTCGCGGACGGCGCCCTTGTCGGCGCTGGTGGCCATCGCGGCGTACGCCTTCAGGGCCAGGGAGACCTTGCGGTCGCGGGCCCTGGGGGCGTAGACGCCGCCGAGGGCGGCGCGGCGGGCGGTCAGTTCCTCCTCCGGGACGAGGAGTTCGATGCTGCGGCCGGGGATGTCGATGCGGATGCGGTCGCCGTCCTCGACCAGGGCGATCGTGCCGCCGGAGGCCGCCTCGGGCGAGGCGTGGCCGATGGACAGGCCCGAGGTGCCGCCGGAGAAGCGGCCGTCGGTGACGAGGGCGCAGGCCTTGCCGAGACCGCGGCCCTTGAGGAAGGAGGTGGGGTAGAGCATCTCCTGCATGCCGGGGCCGCCCTTGGGGCCCTCGTAGCGGATGACGACGACGTCGCCCTCCTTGACCTCCTTGCGGAGGATCTTGTCGACGGCCTCCTCCTGGGACTCGCAGACCACGGCCGGGCCCTCGAAAGTCCAGATCGACTCGTCGACGCCGGCGGTCTTCACCACGCAGCCGTCCGCGGCGAGGTTGCCGTGGAGCACGGCGAGGCCGCCGTCCTTGGAATAGGCGTGGTCGACGGAGCGGATGCAGCCCTCGGCGGCGTCCAGGTCGAGGGCCGCCCAGCGCTCGGACTGGGAGAAGGCCTCGGCGGAGCGGACGCAGCCGGGGGCGGCGTGCCAGAGCTCCTCCGCCTCGGCCGAGGGGGAGCCGCCGCGGACGTCCCAGGTCTTGAGCCAGTCGGCGAGCGACGGAGAGTGGACGGCGTGGACGTCCTCGTTGAGCAGGCCGCCGCGGTGGAGCTCGCCCAGCAGGGCGGGGATGCCGCCGGCGCGGTGCACGTCCTCCATGTAGTACGTACGGCTCTTCGCGACGTTGGGCGCGACCTTGGCGAGGCACGGCACGCGGCGCGAGACGGCGTCGATGTCGGTCAGGCCGAAGGGGACGCCCGCCTCCTGGGCCGCGGCGAGCAGGTGGAGGATGGTGTTGGTGGAGCCGCCCATGGCGATGTCGAGGGCCATGGCGTTCTCGAATGCCGCGAAGGTGGCGATGGAGCGCGGCAGCACGGACTCGTCGTCCTGCTCGTAGTAGCGCCGGGTGAGGTGGACGACGGTGCGGCCGGCGTCCTCGTACAGCGCCTTGCGGGCCGTGTGGGTGGCCAGGACCGAGCCGTTGCCGGGCAGGGACAGGCCCATCGCCTCGGTGAGGCAGTTCATCGAGTTGGCGGTGAACATGCCGGAACACGAGCCACAGGTGGGACAGGCGTTCTCCTCGATGCGGAGGATGTCCTCGTCGGAGACCCTGTCGTTGACGGCGTCCGCGATCGCGTCGATCAGGTCGAGGGTGCGCACCGTGCCGTCGACGAGGGTGGCCCGGCCGGCCTCCATGGGTCCGCCGGAGACGAAGACGGTGGGGATGTTGAGGCGCAGGGCGGCCATCAGCATGCCCGGGGTGATCTTGTCGCAGTTGGAGATGCAGATCAGCGCGTCGGCGCAGTGCGCCTCGACCATGTACTCGACGGAGTCGGCGATCAGGTCGCGGGAGGGCAGCGAGTAGAGCATGCCGCCGTGACCCATGGCGATGCCGTCGTCGACGGCGATCGTGTTGAACTCGCGCGGCACGGCGCCCGCGGCCTTGATCGCCTCGCTGACGATGCGGCCGACGGGCTGCAGGTGGGTGTGCCCGGGCACGAACTCCGTGAAGCTGTTGGCCACGGCGATGATCGGCTTGCCGATGTCCTCGCTCGCTACGCCCGAGGCCCGCATGAGGGCGCGGGCGCCCGCCATGTTGCGGCCGTGGGTGACTGTGCGGGACCTCAGCTCGGGCACGGGGACCACTCCCTACGTTTCCATCCGGAGCCTTCGAGCGTACGCCTCCGGTCGCGGCGCGCGGCGGCATGTCCGTATTACGGACGGCGAGTCCACTGTGTGGATGACGATCCGGTGCCGGCCCTCCGCGTCCGTCGCGGGGCGGCGACGGGGCGGCGACGGGGCGGCGACGGGGCGCTCTCCCCATTGTCGACCCGTTTCGCCGCGCCGCGGATCAGTCCGTGACAGGTCCGGGGTCGGTCAGGTAGCGCTGGAGGGTCGGCGCGACGAGGGCGACGACCTCCTCCATGTCCGCCGACGCCAGCGGCTCGAGCTTGATGACGTAGCGCATCATCACGATGCCGATCATCTGGGCACCCGCGAGTTCCGCGCGGAGCCGGGGGTCGGGGACCTCGAGCTCCGACGCGACGCGTTCCAGCAGCCGCCGCAGGACGATGCCGCGCAGCACGGCCGCGGCCGCGTCGTTGGTGACGGCGGAGCGGACGATCGCCAGCATCGGGGCCCGGGAGACCGGGTTCTCCCAGATGGCGACGAAGAAGCGGGCCAGCCGCTCCCCGACGCCCTCGGGGCCGGAGGCGAGGACGTCGGGGACGCCGAACGCGGGCTCGAAGGTCAACTCGATCGAGGCTTCGAAGACCTGCTCCTTGGCCCCGAAGTAGTGGTGTACCAGCGCCGGGTCCACGCCCGCGGACTTGGCGATGGCGCGGATCGAGGTCTTGTCGTAGCCGCGGGCGGAGAACTCCTGGCGGGCCGCGGAGAGGATCCGCTCCCGGGTCTCGGCGGTGCCCGAGCGGCTCCCCGCGGGGCGGCCGCGGCCGCGCCTGCCCGTCCCGCCCTCCGGAGCCATCAGCGCACCCGCGCGGCCGCGGCCAGGTGCAGCCGGGTGAAGGCCAGCGCCTCGGCGAGGTCCGCCTCGCGTTCGGCGGCCGACATCGCGCGCCGGGTGTTGACCTCGATCACCACGTGGCCGTCGAAGCCCCGCGAGGCCAGCCTCTCCAGGACCTCCACGCAGGGCTGCTTGCCGCGTCCGGGCACCAGGTGCTCGTCCTTGCCGGAGCCGTTGCCGTCGGCCAGGTGGACATGGCCGAGCCGGTCACCCATGCGGTCGAGCATCTCCAGGGTCTCGGTCCTGGCCGTGGCCGTGTGGGACAGGTCGATGGTGAAGTGCCGGTAGTCGTCCTTGGTCGGGTCCCAGTCGGGGGCGTACGCGAGCATCTCCCGGTCGCGGTAGCGCCACGGGTACATGTTCTCGACGGCGAACCGGACGTCGGTCTCGTTCGCCATCCGCCAGATGCCGGCGACGAACTCCCGCGCATAGCTGCGCTGCCAGCGGAACGGCGGGTGGACGACCACGGTCGAGGCGCCGAGCTTCTCCGCCGCCGCCCGGGCCCGCTGCAGCTTCACCCAGGGGTCGGTCGACCAGACCCGCTGGGTGATCAACAGGCAGGGGGCGTGCACCGCGAGGACCGGGATGCCGTGGTAGTCCGACAGGCGGCGCAGCGCCTCGATGTCCTGGCTGACCGGGTCGGTCCACACCATCACCTCGACGCCGTCGTAGCCCAGCCGGGCCGCGATCTCGAAGGCCGTCGCCGTGGACTCGGGGTAGACCGAGGCCGTGGACAACGCGACCTTCGCGTCCGGTACGCGCACGGTGTGTCCGTTCGGGTCCACAGGGTCAGGGGCTGCCACGGGAAACAGCGTACGGCGGCCGGTCGGCCGAACGGCACATCGCACCCGGCCGACGTGACGCGATCGACACGCGGGGGCGCGCGGGCGGCGCGGCGTGCCCCCGCCTCAGCCCCGGTCGCTGGTCATCAGGTCGAGGCGGCGCAGGATGACGCCCTCGCGCAGCGCCCATGGGCAGACCTCCAGCTCGGTGATCCCGAACAGGTCCATCGCCGCGTCCGCCACCAGCGCCCCGGCCAGCAGCTGGCGGGCGCGGCCCTCCGACACGCCCGGGAGTTCCCGGCGGGCGCTCTCCGTCATGTCGGCCAGCCGGGGCACCCACGCGTCCAGCGCCTTGCGGCTGAGCGTGCGCTGCACGTACAGGCCCTCGGCGGAGCGCGCCGCGCCCGCGATCCGGGCCAGCTGCTTGAAGGTCTTGGAGGTGCCCACCACGTGGTCGGGTGCGCCGAGCCGGCTGAACTCCGCGACGGTGCGGGCGATCTCGGCGCGCACATGCTTGCGCAGGCGCCGCACATCGTCCACGGTGGGCGGGTCGTCGGGGAGCCAGCCGCTGGTGAGACGGCCGGCGCCGAGCGGCAGCGAGACCGCGGCGTCCGGGTCCTCGTCCATGCCGTAGGCGACCTCCAGGGAGCCGCCGCCGATGTCCAGCATGAGCAGCCGGCCGGAGGACCAGCCGAACCAGCGGCGGGCGGCGAGGAAGGTGAGCCGTGCCTCGTCCTCCCCGGACAGCACGGTCAGGTTGACCCCGGTCTCCGCGGCCACCCGGGCGAGCACCTGCTCGCCGTTGGTGGCCTCGCGCACCGCGCTGGTGGCGAACGGCAGGACGTCCTCGACGCCCTTGTCCTCGGCGACGACCAGGGCCTCGGCGACCTGCGCGACCAGCCGCCGCACGCCGTCCTCGCGGATCGCGCCGTCCTCGTCCAGCAACTCCGCCAGCCGCAGCTCCGCCTTGTGGGAGTACGCGGGGAGCGGACGCGCGCCAGGGTGCGCGTCCATGACCAGAAGGTGGACGGTATTCGAACCCACGTCGAGGACACCGAGTCTCATGCCCGGAACGCTACTGCGACGCGCCCGGACCGAGGACATGCGGGGTATGGGCACGTGCGCGGGTGACCACTCGAGAAGCTTCACATGCTTACCCTGACATCGTGGCGAAGGCGAAAAAGGCGACGAAGCGGCAGCATCACCCGGACGTGGCGGACGTGGCGGACGAGGTGGGTCTCGATTTCCCGCGCGCGTGGGTCGAGTTCCCCGATCCGGCCGACGAGGAACAGGTCTTCCGGTGCGACCTGACGTGGCTCACCTCACGGTGGAACTGCGTCTTCGGCCGCGGCTGCGAGGGCATCCAGGCGGGCCGGGCCTCCGACGGCTGCTGCACCCTCGGGGCCCACTTCTCGGACGACGACGACGAGAAGCGCGTCGCACGGCACGTGGAGCGGCTCACCCCGGAGCTGTGGCAGTTCCACGACGTTGGCGAGGAGGGCGGCTGGGCCGAGGTCAACGAGGACGGCGACCGGCAGACCCGGCGGCACCAGGGTGCCTGCATCTTCCTCAACCGCCCCGGGTTCCCCGCGGGCGCCGGCTGCGCGCTGCACACGCTCGCGCTCAGGGAGGGCCGCGAGCCGCTGGAGACCAAGCCGGACGTGTGCTGGCAGCTGCCGATCAGGCGCACGTACGACTGGGTGGACCGCCCCGACGACACGCGCGTGCTGATGATCTCGATCGGCGAGTACGACCGGCGCGGCTGGGGCCCCGGCGGCCACGACCTGCACTGGTGGTGCACGGGGGCGCGCTCGGCGCACGGCGCGGGCGAACCGGTCTACCGCTCGTACCGGGCGGAGCTCACGGAGCTGATGGGGCCGAAGGGCTACGACCGGCTCGTCGGGCTGTGCGAGCAGCGGCTCGACTCGCTGCTGCCGATGGCGCCGCACCCCGCGGACCCGGTGCCGGGCCCCCAGGCCCGGAACGAGGACGAGGACGCGGACTAGCACGCGGACAAGAGCGCGGACGCCTGGGCGCCAGGGCCTCTAGGGCCTCTAGGGCGTGTCTAGTCCTCGCCCTCCGCGGGGGACGGGGAGGCCGGGGGGCTCTGACTCGGCGGGTCGCTCGGTGACGGGTCGGGTGCGGACGGGGTCGGAGAGGGCTCAGGGGACGGCGACTGCCTCCCCCGCCCCTCGATCGTGACGACCGCGCCCGACGGGTCGAACCAGATACGTGCCGTCCACGGCCCCACGGGCTCCCGCGAGCGGTCCACAAGGACCGTCAGTGTCATGCTCTCCCCGGGGCGCAGCCTGCCGTGGCTCCGGCTCAGCCGCAGCCACGGATCGGAGGTGGCCGCCCTCCAGCGGACCGGCGCTGACCCCTCGGCGGTGAGGGTGACGACGGTCATGTGGCCGCGCGAGCGGGCCTCCACGAGCAGCCGGCCCGTGCGAGGCACCGAGCGGTCGTCGCCGTCCGCGGTGTCGCCCGACGGCGAGGCGGGACCGCGGGCACCGGCCGAGGCGGCGGCGGACGCCGAGGGGGCGGCGGACACGACGGAGACCGACAGGCGGCCCTGGCCGCCGCGTGTGGACCGCTCGCGCGCGTCGGCGGTGCCCGCGACACCGGCCTTCTCGTACTGCACGCCGTCGAGGCCCTCGCCGGCGCTGAGGGAACCTTCCCCCTTGTGCTCGGGGGCCAGCGGCGCCCCGTGGTAGGCCGCCCACAGCGCGAGCACCGGCGCCGCCACGACGGCCGCGACCACCGTGGAGGTCACCGCGCGGTGCCGCATCCGGGCTCGCCGCGCCATCCGCTCCTTCAGGTCCATCGGGAAGCCGTGCCGGTCGAAGCGCGGGGTGGCCTGGCGGGTGCGTCCGACGCCGCCCCGCATGGCGTGCAGCAGGGCGGCGTACGCGGCCGAGCGGGGTGCCTCGACCGTCGACAGCACGGCGGTGGCGGCGGTGGTGGCCAGGCCCGGCCAGGGGCCCGTCGCCACGGCGCGCTCCGCCGTGACCCGGCAGTGCGGGCACGTGTCGACGTGGGTCACCAGCTCGCGGCGGAGCGCCGAGCCCAGCAGTACCCGCGCGTCCCCGGCGAGGCGGGCGACCGCCGCGCAGTTGCCGAGCTCGACCACGGCGAGCGCCGCCCGGGTGCGCTCCACCTCGCAGGCCGCCTGCGCCAGCAGCGCCCGCGTCGCGTCCGGCTCGCGCCCGACGACCAGGGCCACCTCGTCCGGCGCCAGCTGGTGCCGGACGGCGAGCTCCAGTGCCTCGCGCTGCTCGGGCGTGGTGCCGGCCGCCTCGGGCCAGGCGAGCGCCGCCAGCTCGCCGCGTCTGCGGGCGGCCACGTCGGCCGACGCCTTCACCGATACCGGCCGCCCCTCGGCCAGTGTCCGCAGGCAGGCCCAGCGGGCCAGCGCGTACAGCCAGGGCCTGCGCAGCTCCGCGTCGCGCAGCCGGGCGCGCTGGCGTTCGGCCACGGCCAGCACGTCGCCGAGGGCGGCGGCGGCGGAGTCGTGCTCGCACAGCACGGAGAGGCAGTAGGTGAACAGCCCGTCCAGGTACGGCTCATAGTGGGCGGGCGGCTGCGCGGGCAGGGTCCCCTGCGGGCGTGGCCGCCGCCGCGCCGGGGAGGCGGTGCCACCCGGCGCGGCGCGGCCACGCTGGACCGGCGCGCGGTGTCGGCGGTGCGCGCCGGTTGTCTGGGAGGGTGTGTCAGACCTGCTGCTCATCACTCCGTGACGGTAGGGCCACGACCCGTACGCCCCCAGGCATCACGGCGAGCTTTAATCCAAATGGGTGGTGATCCCGCCCGAAAGAGCACACGCCGCTCACCCCGTCGAGTGACCCCTCCGGCCACGTGCGCGAGCGCTTTCCGGAGCGGGCGGCGGGCGCCCGCGCCCCGCGCGGTGCCGCGTTGTCGGTGCCACCCGATAGCGTGCGGCACATGGCTGCCCGTACCCGCCCCGCTTCCAAGGACCGTCCGTCGTACCGCTGCACGGAGTGCGGCTGGACGACGGCCAAGTGGCTCGGCCGCTGCGGCGAGTGCCAGGCGTGGGGGACGGTCGAGGAGTACGGCGGCGCGGCGGCGGTGCGGACGACCGCGCCGGGCCGGGTGACCACGCCCGCGATGCCGATCGGCCAGGTGGACGGGAGGCAGGCCACCGCGCGCGGCACGGGTGTGCCGGAGCTGGACCGGGTCCTGGGCGGCGGGCTGGTGCCCGGGGCCGTGGTGCTGCTCGCCGGCGAGCCAGGCGTGGGCAAGTCGACGCTCCTGCTGGACGTGGCGGCGAAGGCCTCGGGGCCGCATACGCGGACCCTGTATGTGACGGGCGAGGAGTCCGCCTCGCAGGTCAGGCTGCGCGCCGACCGCATCGGGGCGCTCTCCGACCACCTCTTCCTGGCCGCCGAGACGGATCTGTCCGCCGTCCTCGGCCACCTCGACGACGTGAAGCCGTCCCTGCTGATCCTGGACTCGGTGCAGACGGTCGCCTCCCCGGAGATCGACGGCGCCCCCGGCGGCATGGCCCAGGTGCGCGAGGTCGCGGGCGCCCTGATCCGCGCCTCGAAGGAGCGCGGCATGTCGACGCTGCTCGTCGGCCACGTCACCAAGGACGGCGCGATCGCGGGCCCCAGGCTGCTGGAGCACCTGGTGGACGTGGTGCTGTCCTTCGAGGGCGACCGGCACGCCCGCCTCCGCCTGATCCGGGGCATCAAGAACCGCTACGGCGCCACCGACGAGGTCGGCTGCTTCGAGCTGCACGACGAGGGCATCACGGGCCTGGCCGACCCGTCCGGGCTCTTCCTGACCCGCCGCGACGAGCCGGTCCCCGGCACGTGCCTGACCGTCACGCTGGAGGGCAAGCGCCCGCTGGTCGCCGAGGTGCAGGCGCTGACCGTCGACACCCAGATCCCCTCCCCGCGCCGTACGACCTCCGGCCTGGAGAACTCACGGGTGTCGATGATGCTGGCGGTGCTGGAGCAGCGGGGCCGGATCCGGTCGATCGGCAAGCAGGACATCTACACCGCGACCGTAGGCGGCGTGAAGCTCGGTGAGCCGGCCGCCGACCTGGCCGTGGCGCTCGCCCTGGCCAGCGCGGCGATCGACACGCCGCTGCCGAAGAACCTGGTCGCGGTGGGCGAGGTGGGCCTGGCGGGCGAGGTCAGGAGGGTCACCGGGGTGCAGCGCAGGCTCGCCGAGGCGGCCCGGCTGGGCTTCACCCACGCCCTCGTGCCGCCGGACCCGGGGAAGATCCCGGCGGGGATGAAGGTGACGGAGGTGACGGACATAGGGGACGCCTTGCGCGTCCTGCCCAAGAGGGCCCCACGTCCCTGACCCTTCCGACGGTAAACTTTGCCCTGGTCTCGCCCATCCGGGCATCCGTACGACCGGAGGAGAGCAGTGGCAGCCAACGACCGGGCGGCAGCTCCCGGCAAGGCGGGGAGTCGCGAGGGCTCCGCCGGTGACGGCCTGATGCGCGCCTCCCTGAGCGCCGTGGCCCCCGGGACCGGCCTTCGGGACGGTCTCGAGCGGGTTCTGCGCGGCAACACCGGCGGCCTGATCGTCCTGGGTATGGACAAGACCGTCGAATCGCTGTGCACCGGTGGTTTCGTGCTGGACGTCGAGTTCAGCGCCACCAGGTTGCGCGAGCTGTGCAAGCTCGACGGCGCCCTCATCCTCGACCGGGACATCACCAAGATCGTGCGGGCCGGCGTCCAGTTGGTGCCGGACGCGTCGATCCCCACCGAGGAGACCGGCACCCGCCACCGCACCGCGCAGCGGGTCTCCATCCAGACCGGCTTCCCGGTCGTGTCCGTCAGCCAGTCGATGCGGCTGATCGCCCTCTACGTGGGCGGGCAGCGCCGCGTCCTGGAGGACTCGGCGGCCATCCTCTCCCGCGCCAACCAGGCGCTGGCCACCCTGGAGCGTTACAAGCTGCGCCTGGACGAGGTGGCGGGCACGCTCTCCGCCCTGGAGATCGAGGACCTGGTCACCGTCCGGGACGTCACGGCGGTCGCACAACGCCTGGAGATGGTGCGCCGCATCGCCACCGAGATCGCGGAGTACGTGGTCGAGCTGGGCACCGACGGCCGGCTGCTCTCCCTGCAGCTGGACGAGCTGATCGCGGGCGTCGAACCCGAGCGCGAGCTGGTCGTGCGCGACTACGTGCCGGAGCCGACCGCCAAGCGCAGCCGCACGGTCGCCGAGGCGCTCACCGAACTGGACTCGCTGCCCCAGGGCGAGCTGCTCGAACTCCCCACCGTGGCAAGGGCGCTGGGCTACGCCGGCTCGCCGGAGGCGCTGGATTCCGCGGTCTCGCCGCGCGGGTACCGGCTGCTGGCGAAGGTGCCCCGGCTGCCGAACACGATCGTGGAGCGGCTGGTCGAGCACTTCGGCGGGCTGCAGAAGCTGCTCGCCGCGAGCGTGGACGACCTGCAGACGGTGGACGGTGTCGGCGAGGCCCGGGCCCGCTCCGTCCGCGAGGGGCTGTCGCGCCTCGCGGAGTCCTCGATCCTGGAGCGCTACGTCTGACCCACTAGACGTTCTTCAGGACGAAGGACGTCTGCTTCGCGGAACGGCCCGGGAGCTTCACCTCGAGCAGATAGGTGCCGTACGGGGCCGTCCGGCCCTTGGGCGTGGCGCACTTCGGGGAGCTCGTCCGGCGGTCCCACTCGACGTCGTACGAGGTCGAGCCGCCCGCCGGGACCTGCAGCAGGTACGGGGCCCGGCTCTTGGGGCAGTCGTCGCTGGCCCACACGTGGCGGTCGTTGACGTCGGTGATGGAGAAGACGGCCGAGTCCGGGCCGAAGTCCAGCTTGCAGGCGGTGGCGGAGGGGTTGGTCGCGGTCAGCGTGAACCGGGGCCGCTCACCGGGCTCGTAGGCGTTGTCGGTGCTCCGCACGCTCAGTGAGACGCCCGGCCCGCAGTCCGGCAGCGAGGACCCCGCGGGCAACTGCGCCCCGCCGCTGCCGCTGCCACCCGAACCGCCCGTGCCCGCGGCAGCGGCGTCCGCGCCGCCGTCGGTGGCACCGGAGTCGGCGCCCTGCGAACTGCCGTCCGTGGCACCGGAGTCGCCCGCGCCGCCGTCCGTGGCGTCACCGCCGCCGCCGTCGTCGCCACCGCCACCGCCGACCGAGCCGCCGGGGCGCGAGCTGTTGAGCGGACCGCTCGCGGAGGGACCGGGGGTGATGGAGGGCGCGGGTGAACGGCCGTCCGGCCCGTTGGCGCTGTTCCCGCCGCCTTCACGGGAGTTGACGGCCCATACGGCCAGGACGGTGAGCAGCGCGAGCAGGAGCAGCACAACCGCCCGTCGCCGCCAGTAGATGGAGGACGGGAGAGGTCCCACGGGATTGCGCACAGAGCCCACGCGCAAACCTTATGCGGTTTCCCTTGAATCGGACCAAGGCACGCGCGGCACGCCGGCGACTTGTGTGATTGATCAGCAGATCTCCTCTCCGTCCCGGGGAGTCCCTCACCCGTTCGCGCTGCCCGCCGCGACGGCCCCGGGGACATAGGATCGGAGACGCTATGAACGACGACCTCGACCACCAGCAGCTGCACGACCCCGTGATCGACTGGTTCGACGACAACGCCCGCGACCTGCCGTGGCGCCGGCCCGAGGCGGGCGCGTGGGGCGTCATGGTCAGCGAGTTCATGCTGCAGCAGACCCCGGTCAGCCGGGTGCTGCCGGTGTACGGGCAGTGGCTGGAACGCTGGCCCAGCCCGGGCGCCCTCGCGGCGGAACCCCCCGGCGAGGCGGTGCGCGCCTGGGGCCGGCTCGGTTATCCGCGCCGGGCGCTGCGGCTGCACGCCGCCGCGACCGCGATCGCCCAGCTGCACGGCGGCGAAGTTCCCACGGAGCACGCCGAGTTGCTGGCCCTTCCGGGGGTGGGCGAGTACACGGCCGCCGCGGTGGCCTCCTTCGCGTACGGGCAGCGGCACGCCGTGCTGGACACCAATGTGCGCCGGGTCTTCGCGCGCGCCGTGGCCGGTGTGGAGTACCCGCCGAACGCCACGACCGCCGCCGAGCGCCGGATCGCCCACCGGATGCTCCCCGCCGACGAGGCCACCGCCGCCCGCTGGGCCGCGGCCACGATGGAACTGGGCGCCCTGATCTGCACCGCCCGCGGCCCGGAGTGCGTGCGCTGCCCGATCGCCGCGCAGTGTGCCTGGCGGCTGGCCGGCTCCCCCGCGCACGACGGCCCGCCCCGCCGCGGCCAGAGGTACGCCGGCACCGACCGCCAGGTCCGGGGCAGACTGCTGGCCGTCCTGCGGGAGGCCACGGGGCCGGTGCCGCAGGCCGCGCTGGACGCCGTGTGGCACGAGCCCGTCCAGCGCGCCCGGGCCCTGGACGGCCTGGTCGCCGACGGCCTGGTGGAGCCCCTCGAGGACGGTCTGTACCGGCTGCCCGGCTGAGTGCCGCACCGCCCGGACGGCCCCGTCGTTACACAACCGATGGGTGGCTGTGGGTTCGCCGTGCGGCGGTGGTCGCGAAAGCCGTACATCCGCTCCGTAGCGTCGGCCGGGTCGTAATCAAGCGCGCCGGACGGAGGGACGCCATGGCGGCGAATGCCCAGGGGACAGCCCAGGTGATGGACTTCGAGGAGTACGTGCGGAACCGGCAGGACGCCCTGCTGCGCAGCGCGCGCCGGCTCGTCCCGGACCCGATCGACGCCCAGGACCTGGTGCAGACGGCGCTGGCCCGCACCTATCCGCGCTGGGGCGACATCGCCGACAAGAACCTGGCCGACGCCTACATGCGCCGGGTGATGATCAACACGCGTACCGAGTGGTGGCGCGCCCGCCGGCTGGAGGAGGTGCCGACCTCCGAGCTGCCGGAGGGTTCCGTCGACGACGGCGCCGAGCAGCGGGCCGACCGGGCGATGTTGCTGGAGGCGCTCGGCATGCTGGCCCCCAAGCAGCGCCAGGTGGTGCTGCTGCGCCACTACCGGCAGCTCAGCACGGAGGAGACGGCGCACGCGCTGGGCATGTCGGTGGGTACCGTGAAGAGCACGCTGCACCGGGCGCTGGCGCGGCTGCGCGCCGAGCTGGAGCGGCAGAGCAACGGGTACGGAAGGCCCGTGGAGCCCGACACGGGCAGGACGGAGGACGTGTGCGCCGCAGCGTAGTCCCGGTGGGTGCCGCTGCCGCCGCCGTCGCGGTGTGCGGGGCACTCGTCGCCGTGACCAGCTGCCGCGACGCCGGCGGAGTGCGCGAGGAGGGCACCGCCTCGGTCGCCTCCCCCGCCCTGCCGTCCCCCTCGGTGTCACCACCGGCCCCCGACGCCCGCACCCTGGACTCCGGGCGGTCCGCGGGCCCGCGGGCGAAGGACACCATGGGCGCCGGCGACGTGATGCGCCTGGTGAAGCACGACCCCAAGGTGGCCCAGGACATCCGGGACAGCCTGGTGGCCTGCGCCGCGCCGTCCGCGGCCACCGGAGACCGCCCGAAAGCCGCACAGGAGACGTACCCGGTGGACCGCCGCTCCGGGCGGCTGACCGGCGATGACGGCACGGACCTGGTGGTCAACGTCTCGACCTGCGCGGACAACGTGGGCATCGGCAGCTATGTCTACCGCCGGGTGGGCGGCGCGTACGTCAACGTCTTCGCCGACGAGCAGCCCCCCGTCTTCGCCGAGATCGGCGACGGCACCCTGAAGGTGACCCACCAGGTGTACGAGCCGCAGGACGCGGTCTCCAACCCCTCGGGCGAGGACGTCACCACCTACCAGTGGAACGGCTCCCGGTTCGAGGAGGTCGCGTTCTCCCACCGCGACTACACGGCGGACGACGAGACGGGGAGCGGTCCGCATGACTGACACCCACGTCCTGTTCGTCGAGGACGACGACGTCATCCGCGAGGCGACGACCCTGGCGCTGGAGCGCGACGGATTCGTGGTGACGGCCGTGTCGGACGGCCTGGCCGGGCTGGCGGCGTTCCGGGCGCGGCAGCCGGACCTGGCGCTGCTGGACGTGATGGTGCCGGGCCTGGACGGGGTGAGCCTGTGCCGGCGTATCCGGGACGAGTCGACGGTTCCGGTGATCATGCTCTCGGCGCGGGCCGACGCGATCGACGTCGTCCTGGGCCTGGAGGCGGGCGCCGACGACTACGTCACCAAGCCCTTCGACGGGGCCGTGCTGACCGCCCGCATGCGGGCGGTGCTGCGGCGCTTCCGGGTGGCCGCGGCGGACGAGCCCCCGGCCGGGACCGGGGTGCTGACCTTCGGGGACCTGGAGGTGGACCCGGAGGGGATGGAGGTGCGGCGCGCCGGTGAGCGGATCGCGCTGACGCCGACGGAGATGCGGCTGCTGCTGGAGTTCTCGGCGGCACCGGGGACGGTGCTGTCCCGGGACCGGCTGCTGGAGCGGGTCTGGGACTACGACTGGGGCGGTGACACCCGGGTGGTGGACGTCCATGTGCAGCGGCTGCGGACGAAGGTCGGGCAGGAGCGCATCGAGACGGTGCGCGGCTTCGGCTACAAGCTCAGGGGCTGACGCGGTGACCGCGCGTCCAGGGGGGCCGGCGACGAGAAGGGGGCGTCCGCTGGCGAAGATCGGGCTGCGTTGGAAGGTCTGCGTAGCGATCGCCGTGGTCTCCGCGCTGGTCGCGCTGGTGCTGAGTCTGGTCGTGCACAACGCCGCCCGGGCCAGCATGATCGACAACTCTCGTGACGTGCAGAACGAGCGGGTGCAGTTCGCCCAGCGGATCTACGAGTCCACCGGCCGGCTCACCATCGACGCCCGGCTGGACGACCCGGACCTGCCCGCGCCGCTGAAGCGGCTGGCCCGGGAGGGCAAGCGGGCCACGTATGTCTCCGGCACCGGCGGCGCTCCCGTGGTGTGGGCGGAGACCCCGCTGGCGGACGGCAAGATCCTGTCGCTGAGGACGGCCTTCACCGACCGCTTCTCGGTCCTGGAGGACCTGGACCAGGCGCTGGTCATCGGCTCCTCGGCGGTCGTCGTGGGCGGCACGGCGCTGGGCGTGCTCATCGGCGGGCAGCTGTCCCGGCGGCTGCGCAAGGCGGCCGAGGCGGCGGGCCGGGTGGCCGACGGGGAGACCGACGTACGGGTGCGCGACGCGATCGGCGGCCGGGTCCGGGACGAGACGGACGAACTGGCGCGCGCCGTGGACGCCATGGCGGACGCGCTGGCCGGCCGGTTGGAGGCGGAACGCCGGGTCACCGCGGACATCGCCCATGAGCTGCGCACACCGGTGACGGGGCTGGTCACCGCGGCCGAACTGCTGCCGCCTGGACGCCCCGCCGAGCTGGTCAGGGACCGGTCGCAGGCGCTGCGCACCCTGGTCGAGGACGTCCTGGAGGTGGCCCGGCTGGACGGCGCCGCCGAGCAGGCCGACCTCCAGGGCGTGGCGCTCGGCGACTTCGTACGGCGCCGTGTCGCGGCCGCGGCCCCCGAGGCGACCGTGACCGTCCGCGGAGACGCCGTCGTCCGCACCGACCCGCGCCGGCTGGAGCGCGTCCTGGGCAACCTGCTGGCGAACGCCGCGCGGCACGGCCGGCCGCCCGTCGAGGTCACCGTCGACGGCCCGTACGTGGAGGTCCGTGACCACGGCCCGGGCTTCCCCGGCGACCTGCTCCGCGACGGCCCGAGCCGCTTCCGCACGGGCAGCAGCGACCGGGCCGGCAGCGGCCACGGCCTGGGGCTGACGATCGCCACCGGCCAGACCCGTGTCCTCGGCGCCCGTCTCACCTTCCGCAACGTGCCCCAGGAGGAGGGCGGCGGCGCGGTCGCCCGGCTGCTGCTGCCCCGCGATTGACATTGCCCTGGCCGGGAGGGGCAGTCCTGTGCCGCGTCCTCGACGGCCGCCGGTTCTCCCCCCATACGACGATGCCCGCACGCGGGTCGGACAACGACCCCCGTGCGAGCATCGGCAGCGGGTGGCGGGGTGGGCCGGGTGGCTCAGACCACCTCGACGGCGGCGACCGCCTCCTCGGTGGTGGGCGCGGTGGGCGCCGAACGCAGCGGGATCTCCTTGACGAAGAAGGCGAGCAGGAAGCCGATGACGCTGACCGCGGCGCCCCACAGGAAGACGTGGTGCGTGCCGCCCGCGACGGCGTGGAGGTAGGCGTCCTTGACGGCCGGCGGCAGCTTGGCCAGGCCCGCCGGGTCCAACTGCGCGGAGCCTGACGCCGCGCCCGAGGCGGCGTCGCCCAGGCGGTCGGTCATGGTGTTCTGCACCTGGTGGGTGAAGATCGCGCCGAAGAGGGCGACACCGAAGGAGCCGCCGATCGTCCGGAACAGGGTGGAGGACGAGGAGCCCACGCCCATGTCCTTCATCTCGACGCTGTTCTGCGCTATCAGCATCGTGATCTGCATCAGGAAGCCCATGCCCGCGCCGAGCACGGCCATCCACACACCGGAGACGAAGCGGGTGGTGCCGGTGTCCATGGTCGACAGCAGGTAGAGGCCGACGGTCATCAGACCGCCGCCGACGATCGGGAAGATCTTGTACTTGCCGGTCTGGGTGGTGATCCGGCCGGCGATCAGCGAGACGACCATCATCGCCAGCAGCAGCGGGAGCAGCAGCAGCCCGGAGTTGGTCGCGGAGGCGCCCTGGACGGTCTGCTGGTACAGCGGCAGGAAGGTCATCGCACCGAACATCACGAAGCCGACCAGGAAGCCGATCACCGAGATCAGCGAGAAGTTGCGGCTGTGGAAGATGTGCAGCGGGATGACCGGCTCCGCGACGCGGGTCTCCACATAGAGGAAGGCGGCCAGCGCGGCCAGCCCGAGCACCAGCAGGCCCAGGATCTGGGGCGAGCCCCACGCGTACTGGTTGCCGCCCCAGGTGGTGAGCAGGACGAGCGAGGTGATGCTGACCGTGAGCAGCACCGTGCCGAGGTAGTCGATGCTGGTCTTGATGTGCTTCTTCGGCAGGTGCAGCACCGCCGAGATCATGAAGAGGGCGACCACGCCGAGCGGCAGGTTGATGTAGAAGCTCCACCGCCAGCCCCAGTTGTCGGTGATGCTGCCGCCGACGAGCGGACCGCCGATCATGGCGACCGCCATGACGCCGGCCATCATGCCCTGGTACTTGCCGCGCTCCCGCGGCGGGATCAGGTCACCGATGATCGCCATCACACCGACGATCAGACCGCCGGCGCCCAGGCCCTGCACGGCGCGGAAGGCGATCAGCTGGCCCATGTCCTGCGCCATGCCGGACAGCGCCGATCCGATCAGGAAGATCACGATCGACGACATGAAGATGCCCTTGCGGCCGTACATGTCGCCGAGCTTGCCCCAGACCGGGGTCGACGCGGCGGTGGCGAGCGTGTACGAGGTGACCACCCAGGAAAGGTGCTCCAGGCCGCCCAGCTCGCCCACGATGGTGGGCATCGCGGTGCCGATGATCATGTTGTCGAGCATCGCGAGCAGCATCGCGATCATGAGCCCGAACAACACCACGCGCACGCTGCGCTGTGGGGTCTCGGCGGTCTCCGCCATCACAAGCTCCCCTACTTGTTTCATGCTTGTCTTCGGTTGCTTACCTGCCGCCCGGCTAGTTGCCTGGGGCACCCTGACAGTATGCGGCTTACTAGCCGGGCGTCAAGTAAGTTAAAGTTCGCCCATGGCAACGCCCCACGCACGCAGAGGTGATACGCGACGCCGCATCCAGGACGTCGCGCTGCAACTCTTCGCCGAGCAGGGATACGAGAAGACGTCCCTGCGCGAGATCGCCGAGCACCTGGACGTGACCAAAGCGGCGTTGTACTACCACTTCAGGACCAAGGAGGACATCCTCAACAGCATCGTCGAGGACCTGGCCTCACCGGTCGACGAGTTGATCTCCTGGGCCGCGGAGCAGCCGCGCACCCTGGAGACCAAGCGCGAGGTGCTGCGCCGCTACGCGGACGCGCTGTGGAGCGCCGGCCCGCTCTTCCGCTTCGTCCAGGAGAACCAGGCCACCGTCCGTGACCTCAGCATCGGCGAGACCTTCAAGACCAAGCTGCTCGCCGTCCACTCCCTGCTCAGGGACCCGGACGCGCCACTGACCGACCAGGTGCGCTCGATCACCGCGGTCTTCGCGATGCACGCGGGGGTGTTCGCCATGCAGAACCTCGAGGGCGACCCCGAGGACAAGCGGGCCGCCGTCCTCGAGGTCGCCCAGGAGCTGATCGCCCAGACCTACCGGGGTCAGACCGAGACGCCGTGAGCCCGCAGGTACGGCAGCGGGTTCACGGAGGAGCCGTAGTACGGGGTCTTGCGGATCTCGAAGTGCAGGTGGGGACCGGTGCTGTTGCCGGTGTTGCCGGACAGCGCGATCTGCTGGCCCTGGCCGACGTGCTGGCCGACGCGCACCTGCGTCTTCGACAGGTGGCCGTACTGCGAGTACATGCCGTTGGCGTGGCGGATCACGATGTTGTTGCCGTAGGCGCCGCCCCAGCCCGCCTCGACCACGGTGCCGGCGCTCACGGCGCGGACGCCGGCGCCGATCGGCACGGCGAAGTCCTGGCCGGAGTGCTTGTGGGCCCAGCGGGCGCCGCTCTGCAGGTAGCCGGCGGACAGCGCGTACTTCTCGACCGGCACCGACCAGCCGCTGTTGCTGCGGCTCTGCTGCTGCGGGGCGCTCTTCGCGGCCTGCGCCAGGTGGTTCTTGTGCTTCCAGTGCAGCTCGGCACGCGCCTGACGGTCGGCCTTCACGGCCTGGGCGGCGCGCTGCTGCACGTCGGCCTGCGCCCGGGTGGCGTCCGCCAGCTTCCCGGCCGCACCGAGGCCCAGCAGACTCTCGCCCCGCGTCTCCGCCATGGCCGTCCCTGCCGCACCGAGTGCCAGCGAGGCGCACACGCCGGCGGTGACGACGGTGCGACGGCCACGGAAGACGGAGTTCGAGATCTTGGGCATACGCATACGGAATTACCTCGCGGAAATAGCCGGACAAGAACATTGCGACGTGTTCGCCGCGACCCCTTGGTAACCCGGCATTCCGTCTCCCGACAAACCCCTCCGTCTACTACCGTCTTTCGTGGATTGCACCTCACGCACCCCTCGACGTGCATTTGCCGCAGGGCCTCTTTCTCCTAAGGCGATTCGTACGTGGCGCAGGTCACGTGGGTCACGTCACCGGCCCCGGGACCAAAGGGAATTTCACGTCGGGACCTAGGTCCCGTGGCCCGCGTCACACGGAACAGGAAATCCGGGAGTACGCGGGGCGCGCGAATAGGAAAAGAGCGCGAGCCGCATGGCAGGGGGCGGGGAGGTAAATCCTCCGGCCGTGGGCGTACGGCCGACATCGCCCGTCGCGGGTCCTCTGGTCACGAGACTCCTCGCGGCCGAGGGCCCCGGCGCGGGCCTCGTGGACCGGCCTGTGCGCATGCGCGCCACTGGCCGCCGAGCCGGTGCGACAGGCCCTGTCTCCCAGGGACTGTCCGGGCACCCGTGCCGCTGTCCGAGGAGGGCGACTTCGGGTGGCTCGCCGCGCTCGCCGTCGACGGCCGGTGGGAGAACGTCCTGCGCATGGCGGTCGCGACCCGCTCGCCCGCCCGCGCGAGCGGGTCGCGACCCCCTGGGCGTGACCGTCGTCCCGTCACCGCGTCGGGGCGTCACCGGCCGTCCCGGGACCGCCTCAGGGGCGCGCGCCGTCCCGGTCCCCCCAGCCGTCCCAGCCGCCGTGACGCCAGCCGCCGCGGCCGCCACCGCCGCAGTACCCGTCGCAGGGGTCCTCACCGGAGGTCGGCGAGACCTCGGCCGACGGCGTCTGACTCGGCGGCACCGAGGGGAGCGCGGCCACCCGGGTCGAGCCGGCGAGCAGCTGCGCGTCCGTGGTGTACGCCACCGACTGGAAGCGGGGCGGAGCGATGGAGGTGTCGAAGGTCCAGCGCTGGACGGGCCGGCCGTCGCGGGGCCTGAGGACGACCTCCGCACCCGGCCCGCGGCCCGCGGGGGCGACCGCGAGCTGCTGGTTCCAGCGGGGGATGAGGTCCCCGGTCAGGGTGAGGTCGTAGCGCACGTCCTCCGCACCGGTGACGAAGGACGCCGTGCACAGACCCAGTTCCAGGGCGGGGCCGTGGTGGGAGTTGAGGCAGTACGCGGGCTGGGCGACGCTCCGCATGAGGCCGTCCGGCTCGTACGACCAGAACTGCGTGGCACCGGAGTCGCAGCGCGCGGTGGCCGCCTCGGTGCCGAGGACGGTCCGGCGGCCGGACAGGTCGATGCACAGGTCGTTGTCGTTGTTCCGGAGCCGGCCGCGGAGTCCGTCGCCGGGGACGGGCTCGGCGGTGACCGTGCCCGAGCCGGGCGCGCTGTCCGAGGCGGTGACCGAGGCCGAGGCGGTGGGGGACGCCGTGGCCGTGGTGGGCGCCGTACCGGAGGCACGGTCGTCGGTCCCGCCGTCGCCGCCGGTGAGACCGATGGCCAGGGCGGTCACGACGGCGCAGCCGCCGATGCCCAGCAAGGTCGCGGCGAGCCGCCGGCGGCCGCCGGCCGTGGCCCGGCGCCTGCGGCCGCCGCGGCGCCGTCCGGGGGGACCGCCGGAGCCGCTCCCGGCATCATTGTCACGCGCCGCCCGGCGGGTGGGGCGGGAGTCGTAGTAGCCCCGCGCCTCCCAGACCAGCACGGCCTCGGCGATCAGCACGCCGAGCCGGTCCCCGGAGTGGTCGAGCTGCTCGGCCGCGTACCGGCAGTGGTCGCACCGCGCGATGTGGCGCTGCAGGTCGGGTACGAGCCCGGCGCCACCGCGGTGGATGGAGATGTCCAGCAGCCGGCTGAACGGCAGGCAGGCCTCGTACGGCGCGAGGTCGCGGTGCGCCTGGACGCAGGCCTCGCGGAAGCGGGTACGAGCCAGCTCCAGCTGGGCCGCGGCCCGCCCCGGGTCGATGCCCAGCAGCCCGGCCGGCACGTCCAGCGGCTCGGCGTCCACCTCGGCGTGCCAGAGCAGGCAGCGCGCGGGCTCGGGAAGCCGCATGAAGGCCCGGTTCGCCAGCCGGCGGTTCTCCGGTACCGCCAGGCGGGTGTCGCTCTGGTCGGGGCGGGGGCGCAGCCGCCGGTGGAGCCAGGCGCGCCGGCGGTCGACGGCCCACTCCTCGGCGATCTTGTGGACGGTGATCAGCAGTTCGGGGCGCCAGGCGGCCGTGGGCCCGGTCAGTCGCAGGGTGTCGACGAAGACCCGGGTGAACGCGGCCGCCGCGAGTATCCCGGCGGCGTGCCCGGAGACCGTGCACAACTCCGCGTACTCGGAGACCGGCCGCCAATGGCGGGCCAGCAACTCCTCGAACGGCTGGTGCGCGCCTTCCTTTCCCAGGGACTTTCCGATCTCTCCGGACAGCGCCTCGTCCGGTACGCGGAACAACCGGCCGGGGTGCGCGGAATTCGGGTGCGGGGATTCCTTCAACGAGAGTTTCCTTCCGCGTTCGCCCCGCCGGAAAAAGTACGCACCAACGCGCCGGCGCGGGAAGCACCTACATGGGGGGAGGTGAGGCCGGGGCGCCGGTGAGGGGGCAAGGCGGCCTCTCCTCACTCTCGGCTGATCTTTTCGAATGCCTGCCGGAATGACGGCACGACACCGGCCGGGGCACGGAGAAGGAAGGGTCCGTGCTGAACATCGCTCACCTTTCCACAAATGCAACCGGCGTAACAAGGGTGGGTTCATCAGGAACACAAAACGCGACCGACCCCGCCGCACTAATGTGCGGACGGGGTCGGTCGCGTGCGATTACTTGCGGTTACGCTTCCTTGCTGAGGTTCGGCCCGCCGGCCGCCTCGACCGGAGGCGCGTCGGCGACGGCGACCTTCTCCTCACCCCGGAAGGTGAACTTGGTTTCCTCGCCCTCGCCCTCGGTGCCCACGACCACGATGTGACCGGTACGCAGCTCGCCGAAGAGGATCTTCTCGGAGAGCACGTCCTCGATCTCGCGCTGGATCGTCCGGCGCAGCGGCCGGGCGCCCAGCACCGGGTCGTAGCCCTTCTTGGCGAGCAGCTTCTTGGCCTCGGGGCTGAGCTCGATGCCCATGTCCTTGTCCCTGAGGCGCTCGTCCACCCGGGCGATCATGAGGTCGACGATCTGGATGATGTCTTCCTCGCTGAGCTGGTGGAAGACCACGATGTCGTCCACACGGTTCAGGAACTCGGGGCGGAAGTGCTGCTTGAGCTCCTCGCCGACCTTGGCCTTCATCCGCTCGTACCCGGTCTTGACGTCACCCGCGGCCGCGAAGCCGAGGTTGAAGCCCTTGGAGATGTCCCGGGTGCCGAGGTTGGTGGTCATGATGATGACCGTGTTCTTGAAGTCCACGACCCGGCCCTGGGAGTCGGTCAGGCGACCGTCCTCCAGGATCTGCAGCAGGCTGTTGAAGATGTCCGGGTGGGCCTTCTCGACCTCGTCGAAGAGGACGACCGAGAACGGCTTGCGGCGCACCTTCTCGGTGAGCTGGCCGCCCTCCTCGTAGCCGACGTATCCGGGCGGGGAGCCGAACAGCCGCGAGACGGTGTGCTTCTCGCTGAACTCGGACATGTCGAGCTGGATCAGCGCGTCCTCGTCGCCGAACAGGAACTCGGCGAGCGTCTTGGAGAGCTCGGTCTTACCGACGCCGGACGGGCCGGCGAAGATGAACGAGCCACCGGGGCGCTTGGGGTCCTTCAGACCGGCCCGCGTGCGGCGGATGGCCTGCGAGAGGGCCTTGATCGCGTCCTTCTGGCCGATGACGCGCTTGTGCAGCTCGTCCTCCATGCGCAGCAGACGCGAGGACTCCTCCTCGGTGAGCTTGAAGACCGGGATGCCCGTGGCCGTGGCCAGGACCTCGGCGATCAGCTCCTCGTCGACCTCGGCGACGACGTCCATGTCGCCGGCCTTCCACTCCTTCTCCCGCTTGGTCTTCGCGGAGAGCAGCTGCTTCTCCTTGTCGCGGAGGGAAGCGGCCTTCTCGAAGTCCTGCGAGTCGATCGCGGACTCCTTCTCCCGGCGCACGTCGGCGATCTTCTCGTCGAACTCGCGCAGGTCCGGCGGAGCGGTCATCCGGCGGATACGCATCCGGGAACCGGCCTCGTCGATCAGGTCGATCGCCTTGTCCGGCAGGAAGCGGTCCGAGATGTAGCGGTCGGCGAGGGTCGCCGCGGCCACCAGGGCGGCGTCCGTGATGGACACGCGGTGGTGGGCCTCGTAGCGGTCCCGCAGGCCCTTGAGGATCTCGATGGTGTGCGGCAGCGACGGCTCCGCGACCTGGATGGGCTGGAAGCGGCGCTCCAGGGCCGCGTCCTTCTCCAGGTGCTTGCGGTACTCGTCGAGCGTCGTGGCGCCGATGGTCTGCAGCTCACCGCGGGCGAGCATCGGCTTGAGGATCGAGGCGGCGTCGATCGCGCCCTCGGCGGCGCCCGCACCCACCAGGGTGTGGAGCTCGTCGATGAACAGGATGATGTCGCCGCGGGTGCGGATCTCCTTGAGCACCTTCTTCAGGCGCTCCTCGAAGTCACCGCGGTAGCGGGAGCCGGCCACCAGGGCGCCGAGGTCCAGGGTGTAGAGCTGCTTGTCCTTCAGCGTCTCCGGGACCTCGCCCTTGACGATGGCCTGGGCCAGACCCTCGACGACGGCGGTCTTGCCGACGCCGGGCTCGCCGATGAGGACGGGGTTGTTCTTGGTGCGGCGCGACAGCACCTGCATCACGCGCTCGATCTCCTTCTCGCGCCCGATCACCGGGTCGAGCTTGGTCTCACGAGCGGCCTGCGTGAGGTTGCGGCCGAACTGGTCCAGGACGAGCGAGGTCGAGGGGGTGCCCTCGGCCGGGCCGCCGGCGGTGGCGGCCTCCTTGCCCTGGTAACCGGAGAGCAGCTGGATGACCTGCTGCCGCACCCGGTTGAGATCGGCGCCCAGCTTCACGAGGACCTGGGCGGCGACGCCCTCGCCCTCGCGGATCAGGCCGAGCAGGATGTGCTCGGTGCCGAT
This sequence comes from Actinacidiphila sp. bgisy160, assembly GCF_965342435.1. Lineage (GTDB taxonomy): Bacteria > Actinomycetota > Actinomycetes > Streptomycetales > Streptomycetaceae > Actinacidiphila. Next base: position 34,260 of record NZ_CBDRCM010000018.1, read on the forward strand.
GTAGTTGTGGCCGAGCTGGAGGGCCTCGCGGAGCGACAGCTCCAGGACCTTCTTGGCCCGGGGGGTGAAGGGGATGTGACCGGACGGGGCCTGCTGGCCCTGGCCGATGATCTCCTCGACCTGCTGGCGGACCGCCTCGAGCGAAATCCCGAGGCTCTCCAGGGCCTTAGCGGCGACACCCTCACCCTCGTGGATAAGGCCCAGGAGGATGTGCTCGGTGCCGATGTAGTTGTGGTTGAGCATCCGGGCTTCTTCCTGAGCCAGGACGACAACCCGCCGCGCGCGGTCGGTGAACCTCTCGAACATCGTTAATCGCTCCTCAGAGCGGTCGGGCAGTTAGGGGCGTGTCCCCTCCCTGTCCTTCCGCATGCTAGTCCCGCACAGCGGGGCAGCTCACTTCAACCGTCGACACCTTGCGAGGTCGTTAACCCCCGCGCCGTCGACAACAGCCACAACCCGATGGTGCGAGACGATGTTCCCGCAGGCCAGGCGGATAGCCCTTTATCCAGTACGCCGAGGGCGAACGCCCCGCCTGTCCGACATGGCCGTCGTCCGTTCCCACTAGGTATTTCTTACCCGCCCGCACGGACAGTCCATGCCGGGAGCACGCCCGCTGTCTGCTATAGGCGAACAGACTTGCGTCGCGTGGATTCACGTAGGGTGACGAATCCGGCCCGCCGGACACTCCCGGTGACCCGGCTCGTAACCCGGGGCCCCCGGAGGACGTTGCGCAGGACATGCAGGCCTCACGGGTCCCGGCGACCCTGGAACACGCGGACGCGCTCGACGTACCGGCGGCGGCGGGGCACGAGGTGCTCGGCCGCTTCCCGGCACCCCAAACGGGTCCGGTCGCCCTGGCGGGGCACCGGATGCGGTTCTTCGTCGCCCCGGGCAGCGCCGAGGAGCTGCCCGGCCTGCTGGACTGGCTGGAGTGGAGCGGCATCCCGCTCGACCTCGTCCCGCTGCGCGGGCGGGAGGCCGCCTACGACGACGGCGCGCCCGCCTGGCTCCGGCCGCCCGTTGCGGACGGCGGGCGCCACGCCGGCGCGCCGCTCTCCCTGCCCGGGATGGCGTTCGGCACGCAGCCCGCCCCCGCGGCGGACGGACGCTCCGGGGGGACCGTGGGCCTCGCGGCCCTGGTCTCCGCGCTCGCGACCGCCTGCCACCGGGTCCGGCTGCGTCTCGCCCGGACCGATCAGCCGTGCGCCTTCTCGTACGCCTCGCGGATCTGCGCGGGCACGCGGCCACGGTCGTTGACCTCGTAACCCTCTTCCTTGGCCCACGCGCGGATCTTCGCGGTGTCCTGGCTCGTGGCGCCGCCGCGGGCGGCGCCCTTCACGGCGCGGCCACGGCCGGCCCGGCCACCGGTGCGGCGGCCCTTGTCCACGTACGGACCGAGGAGACCACGCAGCTTGTCGGCGTTGTCGGTGGTGAGGTCGATCTCGTACGTCACTCCGTCGAGTGCGAACGTCACGGTCTCATCCGCCTCGCCGCCGTCGAGGTCGTCAACAAGAAGGACCTGAACCTTCTGTGCCACCGGCTTCCCTTTCATCGAATACGGATAACCGGTAAAAGCAAACCGCCTTTTCCCGGAAAACTCAAACCCCTTGCCCGAACTGCTCCCGGCCCGGTAGGCATCCCCGCGGTCTTCCGCGGAACGATTCGGACATACTGTTGTGCCGGACGGACGCCCTGGGCAGCCTCACAGATGCAACAGCATCCGGCTGTTGCCCAAGGTGTTGGGTTTCACTCGTTCGAGGTCGAGGAACTCGGCCACTCCCTCGTCCTTTGACCGCAGCAGCTCACCGAAGACGTCACCGTCGACCGGCGTCTCACCGATCTCCACGAAGCCGTGCTTGGCGAAGAAGTCCACTTCGAAGGTGAGGCAGAAAATGCGCCGCACTCCCAGCCACCGCGCGGTCTGCAGCAGCTTCTCCAGCACCAGATGCCCGACCCCCTTGCCGTGCTGCGCCGGATCGACCGCGAGGGTACGCACCTCGGCGAGGTCCTCCCACATCACGTGCAAGGCGCCGCAGGCCACCACTTCGGCGTCCTGGTCGTGTTCGGCCACCCAGAACTCCTGGATGTCCTCGTAAAGCGTCACGGTCGGCTTGTCGAGCAGGATGCGGTCGCGGACATAGGCGTCGAGCAGTCGCCGGACAGCCGGCACGTCGGCCGTCCGGGCCCGGCGGATGGTGACGTCATTTGATGCGGCGCGCATGTGCGGACGCTATCGCCCGTCCGATCCGTCCGTGTCCCCGGGGTCACCCGGATCAGCGGATTGCACCACACGCATTGCGTCACGGAGCGCTTCTCGCTGTTCCGCGGACATCATGCCGAAGAAGGCGACAAGGGCCGCCGCGGGGTTGTCGCTCGCGGCCCACGCCTCGTGCATGAGAGCCGCCGAGTAAGCGGCCCGAGTGGAAACCGCCTCATAGCGATAGGCGCGCCCTTCGGCTTCCCGCCGGAGCCAGCCCTTCTGATGAAGGTTGTCCATTACGGTCATGACCGTCGTGTACGCGATCGAACGCTGCCGGCGGAGATCCTCCAGCACCTCGCGCACCGTCACCGGGCGGTTCCAGCGCCACACCCGGGTCATCACGGCGTCTTCGAGGTCTCCCAATGGACGGGGCACACCCGAATACTAGTTGCTTACGGACTGACCCAATGCCCGGAATGCCGGAAATATTGAGGTCATGCCCGCTTCGCGGTGCCGCCCGAGCGCTGGGCCGGGGGCTGGGCCCCGGACAGCGCGGCGTCGACCACCGCGTCCTCCTTGGCCTTGTTGACCCCGCCCTGGCTCCTGATCAGCGTCCGGATGAGGAAGGTGAACGCGATGGCCATCACGGTGGGGGGCACGAGCGCGGAGACGTAGTCCATGGCACCAGGGTAGCCACGTCCCCTGGCGCGGCCCGCGGGGGACCACCACCGGGGCAGTCCGCCCGGCCGGTCACGCCGTGGCCCCGGCCCGCCGCCGTGCGGACGGCCACGAGCGCGTCACCCGCGGCGGCTACGCCGCCGTACGCGCCCTGCGGCGGGCCGCCGCCATCAGGAAGCCCCCCAGGGCCGCGCACGCCGCCGAGCCGGCCACCAGGGGGCCGCACGGGGCCCGCGCCGGAACCGCCAAAGGTGCTTCCCCCCGAACCGGACGGCGCCTCGGCCGTGATCGCGAGGGCGCCCGCGTCGTTCTTCTGGCCCATCCGGTCCACCACAGTCGACGTCCCAGCCCTCCTGCGCGGCGAGCGACCGGGCCGCCGCCGGCCCGCCCGCGTCCTTCGCCGCCGGGGCCTGGGCCTTGCGGACGAGGCCGAGCGGGGCCATGGGGCTCATGCCGGGTCCCCCTTGAGGGAAGTCGGCAGTCGGGTGGCGCGCCCCCGAACGCACGGGAGACGTCACGGGAAGGAGCCGTGACGTCTCCGCAGGTTGTGCGGTGGCTTCGCGTCAGCCCGTGGCGCGCTCCTCGGGCGGCGGCGGGGTGCGCCGGCGCGGCGGGAAGATCTCGGCCGGTGTGGGCACCTTGCGCTTCTCCTCACCGGGTTCCGGCGCGGCCGGCTCGGTGGGGGGCGTCTTCGGCTCGGGCTTCGGTCCCGGCTTGGGATCGTCCGAGGCCGCCCGTCCGCCGGGCAGCGCGCGCAGCCGGGCCCTGCCGGTGGAGGGGGTGCCGCAGGGCTGCGAGGGAGCGGGGATGCGAGCCTCCAGGCGGGCGCGCACGTCGAGTTCCGCCAGGTGCTCGCAGCGGCGCAGCACGGCCCGCCTGCGGTGCGCCTCGGCGTCCGTGCACGGCGCGTCGTGCAGTCGGCGCAGCGCGGCGAGGTCGTCCGGCAGGGGCACGTAGCCCGTGTCGAGCGCCCCCGTCAGCCGTTCGAGGTAGCCGGCGGCGCTGCCCGGCAGCGCCGCCCGGTACCGGGCGAGTTCCGCGAGCTGGAAGGTCCGCAGCCGCCCGCCCTCGCGGGCCGCCTCGTCGACGTCCTCGGCGAGGCGCAGATAGTCCCTGACCTCGTCGGGAGTGGGCATCATGGAGCTGGACTGGAGGGCCGCTGAGAGGGCGCGCCGGAGCACGCGCAGTTCATCCGCGCTGAACGCCATTCCGCCTCGGGACCCGTGTGGCGTGGGCATGGTCTGACTTTACGTACTAAGCGGACAAAATACGCGTAACCAGATATGGCCGGGCGCGCCGCGAGCGTCCCCCGTACACCTGCCGGGCCGTCAGGTCGTCTGTCGTCAGGTCGTCGACACGTTCCGCTCGTAGACCAGCCGGAGGCCTATCAGGGTCAGCCAGGGCTCGTGGACGTCGATGACCGCCGACTCGCCCAGCACCAGCGGCGCCAGGCCGCCGGTGGCGATGACCGTCACGTCGTCCGGGTCGTCGGCGAGTTCCCGGGCCATCCGCTCGGCCACGCCGTCCACCTGGCCGGCGAAGCCGTACAGGATGCCGGACTGCATCGCCTCGATGGTGTTCTTGCCGATGACGCTGCGCGGGCGGGTCAGCTCCACCTTGCGCAGCTGGGCGCCGCGGGCGCCCAGGGCGTCCACCGAGATCTCGATGCCGGGGGCGATGGCGCCGCCCGCGTACTCGCCGCGCGCCGTGACCGCGTCGAAGGTGGTGGCCGTGCCGAAGTCCACCACGATGCACGGCCCGCCGTAGAGGTGCACGGCGGCCAGGGAGTTGATGATCCGGTCCGAGCCGACTTCCTTCGGGTTGTCGGCGAGAACCGGCACGCCGGTCTTGACGCCCGGTTCGACCAGGACCGCGGGCACGTCACCGTAGTAACGGCGCGTCACCTCGCGCAACTCGTGCAGCACGGAGGGGACCGTGGAGCAGATGGCGATCCCGTGGATGTTGTCACCCAGTTCCTCGCCGAGCAGCGGGTGCATGCCCATCAGGCCCTGCATGAGGACGGCCATCTCGTCCGCCGTGCGGCGCGGGTCGGTGGAGACCCGCCAGTGCTCGACGATCTCGTCCCCGTCGAACAGCCCCAGGACGGTGTGGGTGTTGCCGACGTCGATGGTGAGCAGCATCAGTCCCGCTCCGACCCCTCGGACCGCAGGTCCAGTCCGATGTCGAGGATCGGCGAGGAGTGCGTCAGGGCGCCCACGGCCAGGTAGTCGACGCCGGTCGCGGCGTAGGCGTGGGCGTTGTCCAGGGTGAGCCGTCCGGAGGACTCCAGCAGGGCGCGGCCCGCGACGATGGCGACCGCCTCCTCCGTATCGGAGGGGGTGAAGTTGTCCAGCAGGATCAGGTCCGCGCCCGCCTCCAGGACCTCGCGGACCTGGTGCAGGGTGTCGACCTCGACCTCGATCGCCAGCTCGGGGAACTCGTCGCGGACGGCCTTGAAGGCGGCCGCCACGCCGCCCGCGGCGACCACGTGGTTGTCCTTGACCAGGGCGGCGTCCGACAGCGACATGCGGTGGTTCACGCCGCCGCCGCAGCGGACCGCGTACTTCTCCAGCGCGCGCAGGCCCGGGGTCGTCTTGCGGGTGTCGCGAACCTTCGCCTTGGTGCCCTCCAGCGCGTCGGCCCAGCGGCGCGTGGTGGTGGCGATCCCGGACAGCCGGCACATCAGGTTGAGGGCGCTGCGCTCGGCGGTCAGCAGGTCCCTCGTACGGGTGCGCACCGAGAGCAGCACTTGACCCGCCTCGACCCGGTCGCCGTCCTCGACGTGCCGCTCGACCTCGAACTCGTCGGTGCACACGATGGACAGCACCGCCTCGGCGACCCGCAGCCCGGCGACCACGCCGGCCTCGCGCGCGGTGAAGTCACCGGTGGCCAGGGCGTCCTCGGGAATGGTGGCCACGGTGGTGACGTCCACCCCGCCGTCCAGGTCCTCCTCGATGGCCAGGTGCGCGACGTCCTCGACCAGCACCGGGTCCAGCCCTGCGTCGACGAGCAGCCGCGCCAGGTCGGGGTCGAGACCGCACTCGCTCGGGTCGTGCGCGTAGTCGCCGCCGGAACCGCAGCCGCAGCCGTCGCCGCAGCCACCGCCGCCGGCACCGCCGATCTGCAGGAGGGGGAGGTCGGGCGTGCTCATCGCAGGTGCTCCGTTCCAGGACGGGTCGGTGGGAGGTCCGCTGTGGGGGTGGTGCGGATGGTGAGACTAGTGGGTGCGGCGGGCAGCCCCGCACCACCGGAGGGGAGCCGGACGACGATGTGCCGGCGCCAGTGCGCGTCGTCGCGCCCGGGCCGGTCCTCGCGCCAGTGGCAGCCGCGGGTCTCCTCACGGCGGCGGGCCGCCTCGACCAGGACCCGGGCGACCAGGCAGAGGTTGGTCGCCTCCCAGCTCTCCACGCAGGGCTCGGCCGTCTTGCCGTCGCGTTCCAGCAGCTCCTCGGCGTCGGCGTACATCCGGCTCAGGGCGGCCGCCGCACCGTCCAGACTGTCCGCGCTGCGCAGCACGCCCGCGCCGCGGGTCATGATCCGCTGGATATCGAAGCGGGCCTCGGAGGGCAGCAGCGGGAAGCGGGCCGGGTCCGGGACCACCGGGGGGCCGGGGGCCGCAGGGTGCTCCGCGATGTCGGCGGCGATGCGCTCGGCGAAGACCAGCCCCTCCAGGAGGGAGTTGGACGCCAGCCGGTTGGCGCCGTGCACGCCCGTGCAGGCGACCTCGCCGCACGCGTACAGGCCGGGCACCGTGGTGCGGCCGTGCAGGTCGGTGCGGACGCCGCCGGAGGCGTAGTGCGCGGCGGGGGCCACCGGGATCGGCTGCGTCACCGGGTCGATGCCGTTGGCGCGGCAGGCGGCGAGGATCGTCGGGAAGCGCCGCTCCCACATCCGGGCACCGAAGTGCCGGCCGTCGAGGTACATGTGCTCGGCGCCGGTCTCCTGCATGCGGCGCGTGATGCCCTTGGCGACGATGTCGCGCGGCGCCAGCTCGGCCAGTTCGTGCTGCCCCTGCATGAAGCGCACCCCGTCGGCGTCCACCAGGAACGCGCCCTCCCCGCGCACCGCCTCGGAGACCAGCGGCTGCTGGCCCTCCGCGTCCGGGCCGAGGAAGAGCACCGTCGGGTGGAACTGCACGAACTCCAGGTCCGAGACCTCCGCCCCGGCGCGCAGCGCCAGCGCCACTCCGTCGCCCGTGGACACCGCCGGGTTGGTCGTGGCCGAGAAGACCTGCCCCATGCCCCCGGTGGCCAGCACCACGGCGCGGGCCCGGACGGCGCCGACGCCGTCGCGCTGCCCCTCGCCCATGACGTGCAGGGTGACGCCCGCCGCCCGGCCCTCGGCGTCGGTCAGCAGGTCCAGCACGAGCGCGTTCTCGATGAACTCGATCCTGGCTTCACGCACCGCCTCGATCAGCGCCCGGGAGATCTCCGCACCCGTAGCGTCGCCGCCGGCGTGGGCGATCCGGCGGCGGTGGTGGCCGCCCTCCCGGGTCAGCATGATCTCGCCGGTCGCCTCGCTGGTGTCGAAGTGCGCGCCGGTCGCGATCAGCCGGCGGACGGCGTCGGGGCCCTCGGTGACCAGGGTGCGCACGGCCTCCTCGTCGCAGAGTCCCGCGCCCGCCACGAGGGTGTCGTCCAGGTGCTGCTCCGGGGTGTCGCCCTCGCCGAGGGCGGCGGCGATGCCGCCCTGCGCCCAGCGCGTGGAACCGTCGTCGAGCCGGGCCTTGGTGACGACCGTGACCTTGGCGCCCTGCGCGGCACAGCGCAGCGCGACCGTCAGCCCGGCGACCCCGGACCCGACCACCACCACGTCCGCCTCGTGCGCCCAGCCGGGTGCGGGGGCGTGCAGCCGTATGCCTGTACCTGTGCCGCTCATCGGCGGGCTCCGAACTCCAGGGGAATGTTGTCGATCAGCCGGGTCGTGCCGACCTTGGCGGCGACGGCGAGCACCGCCGGCCCGGTGTGGCCGGGGGCGGCCTCGGTGAAGTCGCGCGGGTCGATCAGGGCGAGGTAGTCCACCGCGAGGCCTTCGCCCTTCTCCAGCACCGTCCGCGCCGCGTCCCGTACGGCGTCCGGCCCGTCGTCCAGCGCGTCGCGGCCCGCGAACAGGGCGCGGGAGAGGGTGAGGGCGATCACGCGATCGCCGTCGGAGAGGTAACGGTTGCGGCTGGACAGGGCCAGGCCGTCCGGCTCGCGGACCGTGGGCACGCCGACGATCTCGGCCGGGAAGTTCAGGTCCGTCACCATGCGGCGGATGAGGGCCAGTTGCTGGGCGTCCTTCTGCCCGTAGAAGGCGACGTCCGGCCGGGTCAGGTGGAGCAGCTTGGCGACGACGGTCAGCATGCCGTCGAAGTGCCCGGGGCGCGAGGCGCCCTCGTAGCCCTCGCCCATCGGCCCGGCGCTGATCCGTACCTGCGGCTGCCCGCCGGGGTAGACCTCGTCGACGGCGGGCGCGAAGACGACGTCCGCGCCGGCCCGCCCGGCGATCTCGACGTCCGCGTCGAGGGTGCGCGGGTAGCGGTCGAAGTCCTCGTTCGGCCCGAACTGCAGCGGGTTGACGAAGACGGTGACGACGACCGTGCCGTCCCCCACCCGCTCGCGGGCGGTCCGCACGAGCGTGGCGTGCCCCTCGTGCAGTGCGCCCATGGTCATGACGACCCCGACCTCGCCGGGCCGGCCCTCGACCGCCTCCCGCAACTCGCTCGCGGTGTGCACCAGCCTGGTCATCGCTTTTCCCCCTCGGCGCCGTCCGCCAGGACGCCCAGCAGTGCCTCCGCGAACTCCGCCTTCAGCATTCCGCCGGCCAGCGCGCGGTCCGCCGTGGCGCGGGCCATCGCGACGTACGGGGCCACCATCTCCGGGGCGTGCAGGCGCAGCTCCGCCAGGTGCGCGGCGACCGTGCCCGCGTCACCGCGGGCCACCGGCCCGGTGAGCGCGGCGTCACCGGAGCGCAGGGCGTTGTCCAGGGCGGCGCCGAGCAGCGGGCCCAGCATCCGGCCGGGCTCGGTGACACCGGAGGCGCGCAGCAGCTCCATGGCCTGGGCGACCAGGGTGACCAGGTGGTTCGCGCCGATCGCCAGGCCCGCGTGGTAGAGCGGACGCGCCGACTCCTCGATCCACTCGGGCTCGCCGCCCATCTCGATCACCAGCGCCTCGGCCGCCATCCGCAGCTCCGCTGGGGCCGTGACACCGAAGGAGCAGCCTGCCAGCCGCTGCACGTCGACGGAGGTGCCGGTGAAGGTCATCGCGGGGTGCAGGGCCAGCGGCAGCGCGCCCGCGCGCAACGCCGGCCCCAGCACGCCGGCGCCGTACCGGCCCGAAGTGTGCACCAGCAACTGGCCCGGCCGTACGGCCCCGGTCTCGGCGAGGCCGGCCACCAGCCCGGGCAGCGCGTCGTCCGGCACGGTCAGCAGGACGAGCTCGGAGCGGGCCAGCACCTCGGCCGGCTCCACGAGCGGCACGTCGGGCAGCAGGGCGGCCGCACGGCGCCGTGAGGCGTCGGACACGCCCGACGCAGCGACCGGGTGGTGCCCGGCGAGTCTCAGCGCGGCCGCGAGCGCGGGACCGACCCGGCCCGCGCCGACGACACCGACCGTGAGCCGCGCGGGGCGGGCCTCCACGTCGGGGGGCAGGGGCCCCTGGTTGTGCGATGCGTTCACGCTGCGCTGGCCTTCCGTTCCAGTCCTCACGGGGGTACCGGACGTTCTCGTCAATGCTACGCGAATGTTTCGCGGCGCCCTCCGGGGCGGCAGGATCGGTCCATGACCTCTGCCGATGACGAGAAGGCGCGGCGCATCGCCGCCGTACGCTCCTGCGACCGGGTGCTGTCCCACGGGAAACCCGCCACGATGCGGGAACGGCTGGCGCGGCTGGCCGGACGGGAGGGTCTGGACGGCCCCCTGGACATGTACGGCGACGGGATCGTCGCCGAGCTGGAGCAGCGCGTGGCCGGGTTGCTCGGCACGGAGGAGGCCGTCTGGTTCCCCACCGGGACGATGGCCCAGCAGGTCGCCCTGCGCTGCTGGGCGGGCCGCACGGGCAACCCGGTGGTCGGGCTGCACCCGCTGGCCCACCCCGAGGTGCACGAGCGCGGCGCGCTGGCCGCGCTGAGCGGACTGCGGACCGTCCACCCCACCACGGCCCGCCGGATACCGGACGCGGACGAAGTGCGCGGCATGGACGAGCCCTTCGGCACGCTCATGCTGGAACTGCCGCTCCGGGACGCCGGATTCGTCCTCCCCACCTGGGACGAGCTCACCGCCACCGTGGCCGCGGCGCGGGAGCGCGACGCCGTCGTCCACTTCGACGGCGCCCGCCTGTGGGAGTGCCCGCCGCACTTCGGGCACCCCCTGGACGAGATCGCGGCGCTCGCCGACAGCGTGTACGTCTCCTTCTACAAGTCCCTCGGCGGCGTCTCCGGCGCCGCGCTGGCGGGCCCGGCCGACCTCGCCGCCGAGGCCCGCACCTGGCGGCACCGCTACGGCGGGCTCGTCTTCCAGCAGTGGCCCGCGGTGCTGGCCGCGCTCGACGGGCTCGACCACGAGTTGCCGCGCCTGCCGGAGTACGTGGCCCACGCGAAGATCGTCGCGGCGGCCCTGCGGGACGCGCTCGCGGGGACGGGGTGGGTCCGGGTACACCCGGAGGTGCCGCACACGCACCAGTTCCAGGTGTGGCTCGCGGAGTCCCCGGACGTCCTCAACGAGGCCGCGGTGCGGCAGGCCGAGGAGACCAAGACGGCGCTCTTCGGGCGCTGGGCGGGGGCGGACGTGCCGGGAGTCGCGATGACGGAGGTCACGGTGGGGGCGTCGGCGCTGGAGTGGGACGCGGCGGCGGTCGCCGACGCGGTGGCGGACTTCGCGCGCTTCCTCGCGGGGGTTCGCGCCGACGCGTGACGTTGCGTGCGGCGCCCCGACCGGTGACCGCCTCGCGGGGGGTGCGCGAGGGGGGAGCGGGAGGGCGGGAGGGTGCCCGCCGCAGGCGCGAACGGCCCGCACACGGCAACCGGACCGCAACCACCACCGCGCCGCACACGCGGCACGCTCAGGCGCCGCCGCTGCCCGCGCGGACCAGGCCCGTTTCGTACGCGAGGACGACCGCCTGCACCCGGTCCCGCAGATCCAGCTTCGTGAGGATACGCCCGACATGCGTCTTCACCGTCGCCTCGCTGAGCACCAGCTTCGCCGCGATCTCCCCGTTCGACAGCCCCTGGGCGACCAGCATCAGCACCTCGCGCTCGCGGTCCGTCAGCCGGTCCAGCTCCTTGTGCGTCGGCTGGCTCGCGCTCGGCAGCAGCGGGGTGAAGCGGTCGAGCAGGCGCCGGGTGGTGCTGGGGGCGACGACCGCGTCGCCGCTGTGGACCGCGCGGATCGCCGTGAGCAGCTCGTCCGGCGGGACGTCCTTGAGCATGAAGCCGCTCGCGCCGGCCTTCAGGGCGGAGAAGGCGTACTCGTCGAGGTCGAAGGTGGTCAGGATGAGCACTCGCGGGCCGCCGTCGTCGGGGGTGCGGTCGGGGGCGCCGCAGATCTGGCGGGTGGCCTCGACGCCGTCCAGGCGGGGCATGCGGACGTCCATGAGCACCACGTCCACCGGGGTGGTGCGCAGCGTCTCCACGGCCTGGGCGCCGTCCCCGGCCTCGGCGACGACCTCCATGTCGGGCTGGGCCTGCAGCACCATGCGGAAGCCGGTGCGCAGCAGCACCTGGTCGTCGACGAGCATCACGCGGATCGCCATGGGTCGGGTCCTCTTTCCCTTTGCCTGTGGTCGGTTGTTCCCGCTAGCGGGACGCCTTCACCGGGAGCACCGCGTTGATGCGGAAGCCCCCGCCGGGGCGGGGCCCGGCGTCCAGGGTGCCGCTGACCATGCCGACGCGTTCGCGCATACCGATGAGTCCCTGGCCCTGGCCGTCCTCGCCGCCGCCTTCGTAGAGCTCCTGCTGGGCGCCGCGCCCGTCGTCCTCGATGAGGAGGCTGAGGTCGCTGTCGCCGAAGGTGAGGCGGACCGTGGCGCGCGCCTCGGGCCCGCCGTGCTTGCGGGTGTTGGTGAGCGCCTCCTGGACGATGCGGTACGCGGTGAGCTCGACGCCGCTGGCGAGCGGCCGGGACTCCCCCTCGAGCTCGAAGGCGACCGGCAGGCCGGCGCCCCGGACCTGCTCTATGAGGTCGGTCAGCTGGTCGACGCCCGGCTGCGGCACGTACTCCCCGCCACCGTCGTCGCCGGCCCGCAGCACCCCGAGCAGGCGGCGCATCTCGGTGAGTGCCTGGCGGCCGGTGGTGGAGATGGTCTCCAGGGCCTGCTTGGCCTGCTCGGGGGAGGCGTCCAGCACATAGGCGGCGCCGTCGGCCTGGACGACCATGACGGAGACGTTGTGGGCGACGACGTCGTGCAGTTCGCGGGCGATCCGGGCACGTTCGGCGGCGACCGCGGCCTTGGACTGGGCCTCGCGTTCGCGCTGCAGGCGGGCGGCGCGCTCCTCCAGTTCTGCGTAGTAGGCGCGACGCGTGCGCAGGCTGTCGCCGATCACCCAGGCCAGCAGGAAGGGGACGGCGAGGAAGACGGTCGCGACGGCGTCGGCCCAGTGGCCCTCGCTCTCGTTGGGCCAGCGCAGCGTGGAAATGGTGGAGGCGCACAGGCCGCCGACGAGGGCGAGCCGGGACGCCCAGCGGGCACCGTTGGCCGCGACGGTGTAGATGATCACCAGCATGGCGAAGTCGCCCGGGTTGACCTGGACGTCCAGCACCAGCTGGAGCGCGCCGACGAGGACGGCGAGCAGCAGCATCTTCTCCGGCATGCGGCGGCGCAGCGCGATCACGGCGGACAGTGCGAGCGCCAGCGGCAGGGCGGCGACCCGGGTGTGCGCGTGCCTCGCGTCGGCGGCGATCCACAGCGAGGACAACCCGAGCAGGACGAGGGCCCAGAAGGTGTCGACCCAGGTCGGGTGCCTGCGGAGGAAATCGTAGAGACGCTGCACGTAACCCAGCGTAGGCATCCCGGATGCGTGCGGGAGTCAACCGGAGGAGCGATCCGGGGTACTCCCCAAGGTGGACCCGAGCCCTCCGTCGAGGAGGAGGCGCGGGGCCGCCCGGGGTGCGTCCGCCGCGCGGTCAGCCCGCGGCGCGGCGGTGGCTGCGGGTGCCGTTGCGGGAGCGCTTCTCGATGTACATGCGCTGGTCCGCGGATTGCAGCACCTCGTCCGCGGTCATGCCGCAGCCGGCCCATCCGATGCCGAAGCTGGCGCCGACCCGGACCGCTCGGCCCTCGAAGCGGATCGGCGGGATGATCGCGTTGCGCAGGCGGACGGCGAGGTCCTCGGCGTCCTCCCGGCCCAGGCCGTCGGCGAGGACGACGAACTCGTCGCCGCCCAGCCGGGCCACGGTGTCGCCGTCGCGCACCGCGCTGGTGAGGCGGCGGGCGACCTCGATGAGCACGGCGTCGCCCGTGTGGTGGCCGAAGCGGTCGTTGATCGACTTGAACCCGTCCAGGTCGCAGAAGAGGACGGCGAGGCCCTTGCCGTCGGCCTCGTCGGACGGCGGGACGGTGTGGGTGTGGTGGTCGAAGCCGCTCAGCCGGGCGGCGCTCTCGACCGGGTCGTAGTCGTAGGTGTAGGCGAACTCGTCGGCGCCCGCGTGGGCGGCGGTGTGGCCGTCGGCGTCCGGGGCCTGCGGACGCGCGCAGATCTTTCCGGACAGCCGGGCGCGCAGCTCGGCACTGTTGGGCAGTCCGGTGAGCGAGTCGTGGCTGGCGCGGTGGGCGAGGGCGAGTTCGCGGCCCTTGCGCTCCTCGATGTCCTCGACGTGGGTGAGCAGGAAACGCGGCCCGTCGGCGGTGTCGGCGACCACGGAGTTGCGCAGGCTGACCCAGACGTAACTGCCGTCGCGGCGCTGCAGCCGCAGTTCGGCGCGGCCGCCCTCGGCGCTGGTGCGCAGCAGGACGCCGACGTCCTCGGGGTGGACGAGGTCGGAGAAGGAGTGGCGGCGCAGCACCGCGGCCGGACGGCCGAGCAGCCGGCACAGCGCGTCGTTGGTGCGGACCAGCTTGCCGTGCTGGTCGCCGCCCATCTCGGCGATGGCCATGCCGCTGGGGGCGTACTCGAAGGCCTGCCGGAAGCTCTCCTCGCTGGCCCGCAGCGCCTGCTGCTCGCGTTCCAGACGCACCAGGGCGCGTTGCATATTTGCACGTAGACGCGCGTTGCTAATGGCGATGGCGGACTGGAAGGCGTACATCTGCAGGGCCTCGCGGCCCCACGGGCCGGGCCGGCGGCCGCCGACGGGACGGTCGACGGAGATGACGCCGATCAGTTCGCCGCCACCGGCCGGATTGGCGTGCATGGGGGCGAGGAGGCGGTCCTCGGGATGCCACTCGTCGGGGAAGCGGGGCAGCGGGCCGTCGCCGGGCCAGCTGGGAACGTCGTCGCCGTCCAGGACCCAGCCCTCGTGGTGGGGTATGAAGCGCAGGGTGCCCCAGCGCTCCCCCATGGTGAGCCGGCGTTCCCAGGAGGCGCGCGAGCCGACCCGGCCGGCCATCAGGGCCTCCGCTGCAGCGCTCCCGGCGACGGCGGCGACGACCAGGTCACCGTCCGGACGGACGAGGTTGACCACGGCCAATTCGAAGCCGAGGCCCCTGACGACGCCGTCGGCCACGGCCTGCAGGGTGTCGGCGAGGCTGCGCGCGCAGTTGAGGTCCGCCACGACCTGGTGCACCTGGCGCAGGGTCGCGAGGCGGACATACGGCTCCGACTCGGTGTCCATGCGCTCTCCCCGGGCCCTCGACGACAACTCCTGAGACTGCTTGTGGTCCGTTGTGGTCCAATTCCCACCGCAACTGAATCACAGCGAGCAGTTCGACCGGTACACAGGGTCAACAATTCATGCCCCTTGTGACTCAAGTCACATCTGATTGTCGTGTTCCGATCACGCAGCGTAGAGCAGGCCGGTACTTTCCCTTCACCCATTGAACACAATCGAGCAGGTGAGCGGGGGTTGCACGACCGGAAGCGGGTATGGCCGGGAGGTCCTAGGACCTGGCTCGATCCGAAGTCCGATGCGGATGTTCCGGCAGTCCGGCTAGCGTCGGGGCGTGTCACAGTCAATCACCTCCGCGCCCCGCATCCCGCATCCTGGGACCGTGCCCGACGGTTCCGAGCCACCCCTCCCCGGCGTGGACAGCGATGCCTTCCGCGCCACCATGAGCCGCCTCGCCGCGGGGGTGGTCCTGGTGACCGCCCACGACCCCGAGGACGGCCCGCGGGGCGAGGACGTGGGCATGACCGCGACCGCCTTCGTCTCGGTCTCGCTGGAGCCGCCCCTGGTGATGGTGAGCCTGCGCGAGGGATCCCGCATGGACGAGTTGCTGGAGCGTCGGCGCCGCTGGGCGGTGTCCGTGCTGAGCGAGAGCCAGCGGCACATCGCCGGTCGCTTCGCCCTGCGCGGCCGCATCAGCGACCGGCTGCTCTTCGAGGACGTCGCCTACTACCGCGGTGAGGTCTCGGGCGCGCCGATTCTCGGCGGCGGCCTGGCCGTGCTCGAGTGCGAGACCGAGCAGCGCGTCCCGGCCGGTGACCACACCCTGGTGATCGCCCGCGTGCTCACCGCGCGCACCCCCAGTGCGGACGGCGCGCCGCTGCTGTACTTCCGGGGCCGCTACCGACACCTCGGCTGAGGCGCGCGGCCGGGCCGCGCGGGACGCCGCCAGGGCTCAGGACCAGCCCCGCGGGTCGCGGCCGCGCTTGGTCTCGCCGCGGCGCTTCTTCTCCTTCAGCCGCCGCTCGTTGATCCCGCGCGGGATCTTCGTGGGCCTGCGCGCCTTGGGCGGCGGCGCCGTCGCCTCGGCGAGCAGCACCGCCAGGCGCGTCATCGCCGCCTCCCTGTTGCGCCACTGCGAGCGGTGCTCGGAGGCCCGTACCACCAGGACGCCGCCCACCAGGCGGGAGGCGAGCCGCTCCAGGGCGCGCTTCTTCCACACCGCGGGCAGCGACTCGGAATTGGCGAGATCGAATCGCAGCTCGACCTGGCTGTCGGAGGTGTTCACATGCTGGCCGCCCGGTCCGGACGACCGGGAGAAACGCCACGTCAGCTCGGCCTCCGGCAGGGAGACCGAGCCGCGGACGACGAGAGGGGGCGGCCCGGACATGCCTCCCATGATCCCGCCGACGGCCGCCGGAGTCACAGGATTTTCCGGGACATGGCACTGGAGGCGGTTTTCGCCGCAAAGGAACCGTGCCGCCCTCTCACGACGTTCTCCCCTGTGAAGGTAGCGTCGTCGTCGGCACGAATGACCGACATCACGGAGGGGACTCCCATGGCTGTAAGCCTGTCGAAGGGCGGCAACGTCTCGCTCACCAAGGAAGCACCGGGCCTGGCGGCCATCACGGTGGGCCTGGGCTGGGACGTGCGCACCACCACCGGCACCGACTTCGACCTCGACGCGAGCGCCATCGCGCTCAACCCGAGCGGCAAGGTCTACGCGGACGCCTACTTCGTCTTCTTCAACAACAAGCAGACGCCGGACCAGAGCATCGTCCACACCGGCGACAACCGCACCGGCGAGGGCGCGGGCGACGACGAGGCGATCAACGTCAACCTGGCCGCACTGCCCGCCGACGTCGAGCGCATCGTCTTCCCCGTCTCGATCTACGACGCCGAGACCCGCAGCCAGAACTTCGGCCAGGTCCGCAACGCCTACATCCGCATCGTCAACCAGGCCGGCGGCGCCGAGATCGCCCGCTACGACCTGAGCGAGGACGCCGCCACCGAGACCGCCATGGTCTTCGGCGAGCTCTACCGCAACGGCGCCGAGTGGAAGTTCCGCGCGGTCGGTCAGGGCTACGCCTCCGGCCTGGCCGGCATCGCCACCGACTTCGGTGTCGGGATCTGACGCCGAGGGCCCCCGAGAGCCTGACGAACCCCAGTCAATAAGGCGCCCCATGCCCCGCAAGCGACTAGCGTGCGGGGCATGCTGGTGCTCGAACCCCTCGTCCCGGTGGACGGCTCCCTCCCGCCCGGCGTCCTCGCCGGGTTGACGCAGCTGTACGCCTCGAACCCCGGCTTCCACCGCGCCACCGGCGACTTCCCCGACCCCGAAGCCGTCTCCGCGGAGCAGGTCGCGAGCAGCGTCAACGCCGAACTGACCCACCCGGCCGCGGAAGTGCTGCTCGCCCGCGACGACGCCGACGGGAGCCTGGCCGGTCTCGCCGTCACGCTCGCCGAGCACCCGGATCCCCTCGACCCGTACCCCTGGATCGGCCTGCTGATGGTGCACGGCGGCCGGCACCGCTCGGGCCTGGGACGCCAACTCGCCGGGCTGGTCGAGGAGCGGCTGAGCGCGCAGGGACGGGACGGCGTGCGCCTGGCGGTGCTCGACGCCAACCCGGGAGCACTGGCGTTCTGGCGGACGCTCGGCTACCGCGTGATCGATCATCGCGAGGACCGGCAGATGGGCCGCCCCTGCTCCGTCCTCCACAAGGACCTGCCGTCGGCGCCGCCGCGTACCATCGGCGAGTGATCGACCTCGGCTACTCGCTCTCCCGCCGCTTCCCCGACCCCCCGCAGACCGACTACCGCACCGCCGGCGTGCGGGCGCTGCGCCACGACCTGTTCTGCGGGGACGTCTACCTGGCGGACGTGTCGGCCGACCGTGAACTGTCCACAGCCTGGGGATGGGTGCCGGTCCTGGACTTCGCGTGGGCGCTGTGCGACATCGTCGAACAGCTGGACCGCGACCCGCTCGGCAGCCGCTCCGCCCGCCCCCAGTACGCCGAGCTGGACTTCACCGAGTCCACGGACCGGATCCGCTTCCAGCGCCGCTTCGGCTTCGTGGACGTCAGCGCCGACTGGGCGCCGGACGAGCGGCCGCTCTCGCTCGCCCACGCCGAGCTGCGCCGCGAGGCCCGCGACTTCCTGCACGACCTGATCGCCGACCTGACCGACATGCACGAAGGCCTGGACGCCAACCCCGTGATCTGGGACCTGGCCGCGCGTTTCCCCCGGCTGTAGCCCGAACGGCGCAAGCCCGCGTGCGGGACCCGTTCGGCCGCCGTCCACTTGGGGCATGGACGACTACCCTCTGCTGAACCTCTTCTGGACGATGCTCCTGATCTTCTGCTGGGTACTGTGGTTCTTCCTGCTCTTCAGGATCATCGGGGACCTCTTCCGGGACCACACGGTCGGCGGCTGGGCCAAGGCCGGCTGGATCATCGTGCTGATCTTCCTGCCCTTCATCGGCGTGCTGATCTACGTGATCGCCAGGGGCAAGGGCATGGCCGAACGCGACCAGAAGCAGGCGAAGGAAATGGACGCGGCCTTCAAGCAGTACGTGAGGGAGGCCGCCAAGGGCGAGGGCGGAGCGGCGGGCGGCAACGTCGACCAGCTCTCCAGACTCGCCGAGCTCAAGAGCCAGGGCCACATCACCGAGGAGGAGTACACCAAGGCGAAGGCGAAGCTCCTCGCCTGACCCGCCCGATCTGCTCGGCGTGGGCGACCGGGCGGCCAGCGCGACTGCTTGACCTCAACCCCGCTTGAGGTTGAACAGTGGGCGGTGCGGATCATCCGACCGCCCACTGTTCCGTGTCCAGGGGGAAGCACCGTGCACGCCATCCGTCTCCACGCGTTCGGCCCGGCCCAAAACCTGAGCTACGAGAGGACCGCGGACCCGGAGCCGGGGCCCGGCGAGGTGCGCATCGCCGTCGCCGCCGCCGGCGTTCACGTGATCGACACCGCCATCCGCTCCGGCGACCCCAAGGGCCCCTACCCGCTGCCCGAACTGCCCACGGTCCCGGGCCGCGAGGTGGCCGGCACCGTGGAGGCCGCCGGGGAGGGCGTCGGCCCCGAGTGGCTCGGCCGGCGCGTCGTCGCCCACCTGGGCATGGTGCCGGGCGGCTACGCCGAACTCGCCGTCACCGCCGTCGAGAAGCTCCACGTACTGCCGGACGGCCGGGACGCCGCCGAGGCCGTCGCCATGATCGGCACCGGCCGCACGGCCATGGGCATCCTGCGCCAGGCACCGCTCGGCCCGGCCGACACGGTCGTGGTCACCGCGGCGGCGGGCGGGCTGGGCAGTCTGCTGGTACAGGCGGCGCACAACGCGGGCGCCGCCGTCCTCGGCCTCGCGGGCGGGCCGGCCAAGACCGCGCGCGTCCTGGAGCTGGGCGCGGACGCCGCCGTCGACTACTCCGCCGAGGGCTGGACGGGCACGGCCCGGGCGGCCCTGGGCGGGCGGCCGGGCACCGTCGTCCTCGACGCGGTCGGCGGGGACCTCGGCCGTGGGGCGGTGGACCTGCTGGGCCCGGGCGGACGGCACGTGGTCTACGGCTGGGCGTCCGGCGGGCCACTGGAATTCACGCCCGCGGAACTGACCGCGCGCGGCATCACCTCCGGGGTCGTCCTCGGTCCGGCCATGCTGCGGATCGGCCTGCGGACGCTGGAGGAGGAGGCCCTCGCCGCGTGGACGGCCGGGCGGCTGACCCCCGTCGTGCAGCGCTTCCCGCTCGCCGAGGCCGCCGCCGCGCACACGGCCCTGGAGGGCCGGGGCACGATGGGCAAGGTCGTCCTGGTCCCGTGAAGGCCTGCCGGTGCCCATGCCCATCGGCGCGGGCGCGGCGCCGGGCGTGGGATCCGATGGCGCGGCCGTGTGCCCACGGCTCGTCCCGGGCAGGGAGAAAACGTGACAACAGCGACGCACGCCCTGCGCCCGGTCCCACTGACCGGGGGCCCGGTGGAGATCCGCGGCGCGCTCGACCTGGAGCGGACGATCGCCGGACTGCTGCCGCGCCGTCTCCCGGCCTGGACGCGCGCGCAGTACCCGGACGTCTTCATGGACGAGATGACCGCCCTGCCCTCCGGCGTACGGCTGGCGTTCCGCACCGCGGCCCGGGTGGTCGAGCTGGAGCTGCTGACCTCGGTCTGGCAGCTGGCGGGGACCTCGGAACCACTGCCCGCCGGGGTCGTCGACCTGGTCGTCGACGGCAGGCGGGCCGGCAGCGCCCCCGCCCCGCCCGGGGACGTGCTCCACAAGCCGGACCTCTTCGCCGAGCCCTCCCGGCGCGAGCCGGGGGCGCCGGGGCGGGTCCGGTTCCGCGACTTGCCCGGCGGCGAGAAGGACGTCGAGCTGTGGCTGCCGCAGCAGACCCGCACCGAGCTGGTCGGGCTGTGGGCCGACGCCGACGTGCTGCCGCCGCGCCCGACCGGCCGGCGGCGCTGGATCCACCACGGCAGCTCCATCAGCCACTGCGCGGCGGCGGAGTCCCCGACCGCCACCTGGCCCGCGCTGGCCGCGGCCCTGGCCGGGGCCGAACTGCTCAACCTGGGGCTCGGCGGCAACGCCATGCTCGACCCGTACGTCGCCCGGACCATCCGGGACCTGCCGGCCGACCTGATCAGCCTCAAGCTGGGCATCAACATCGTGAACCGGGACGCCTTCCGGCTGCGCTCCTTCGGCCCGGCGGTGCACGGCTTCCTCGACACCGTCCGCGACGGTCACCCGGACACGCCGCTGCTGGTCGTCTCGCCCATCAGCTGCCCGATCGTGGAGACCACCCCCGGCCCCACCGCGCCCGACCTGTCGGCCCCCGTCCCGCGAGTGGTGGCCATGGGCTCTCCCGCGGACGTCCCCGGCGGCGCGCTCACGCTCACCGTCATCCGTGCCGAGCTCGCCCGGATCGTCGCCGCCCGGGCCGCCTCCGGCGACCGGAGACTGCACTATCTGGACGGCCGACGGCTGTTCGGGCCCGGCGACGTCGCCGACCTGCCCGACGACCTGCACCCCAACGCCGCGGGCTACCGACGGATGGGCCGGCGCTTCGCGGCACTGGCCTTCGGGCCCGGCGGGCCGTTCGCGGAGCGCCGCCGGCCCGGCCCCGGCCCGGTCAGCCGGGGGTGAGCGGGCGCAGGACGCCGTCCGGGTCGTGGCGCCGCCACAGCTCGCGCACCCGCACGCCGGTGGCGCCCGGGTAGGCGCGGCCGAAGACGCCGGGGCCGGTGCCGCTCTCGAAGTTCACGTAACTGCCGGTTCCGAGCTCACGCACCGGCTCCCACAGGCGGTGCAGGTCGTCCGGCCCGTGCGGCGGGAAGAGGTTGCCCTGCGCCAGGACCTGCTGGGTGCGGTGGGCGTAGGCGGTGGCGCCGGCCGGGACGTCGTTGATCGCGCCCCCGAGCGAGCGCAGCTGGACGAAGGCCGGCCGCCGCCGGTCGCCGGCCGTCGCCATGACGGCGCGCGCCGCGTCCCGGTCCATGGCCGGCAGCAGCGAGTTGGTGCTCACCACGGGCTGCTGGCCGGTGTTCGCGTGCTGGTGGGCGGTGGAGACCAGCGCGGTGTACGGGGCCAGTTGCGCGGTCGCCTGGAGCGGCCGGTGCCGCCCGGCCAGCAGGGGGCCGAGGGTTTCACGAACGCGGCCGGGGTCGTCGTCGGCCGTGGCGACGGTGACGGACAGCGCCAGGGCGGACCCGTTGGACAGGATGTGGGCGGCGGAGGTGAGCGTGCGGGGGGCCGCGGCCATCGCGGCCGCCCACTGCGCGAGCGCCCCGCCCGCAGGGTCGGCCTCGAAGACCAGCTGGGCCACACCGATGTCCCCCAGCTCCATCGCCTCGATCTCGAAGGCGGTCACGATCCCCACGCCCGCACCCGCCCCGCGCACCGCCCAGAACAGGTCCGGGTGGTGCGTGGCGTCGGCGCGCAGGGCGGTCCCGTCGGCCAGGACGAGCTCGACGGCGCGGACGCGGTCGACGGTGAGCCCGTACGTACGGGCGAGCCATCCGATGCCGCCCGCGGTGGCCAGGCCGCCCGCCGCCACGTTGCCGTGGTCGCCCGAGCTGACGGCCAGCCCCTGGGCCGCCAGCGCGACGGCCACCCGGCCCCAGCGGGCGCCCGCCCCGACCCGCACCAGGCGGGTCGCGCGGTCCAGGACGCGCACCTCGTCGAGCCCGGACAGGTCGATGACGACGCCGCCGTCGTTGGACGACCGGCCGGACAGCCCATGTCCGCCGGAGCGCACAGCGACGGGCAGTCCCTGAGCCCGGGCCGCGGCGAGGGCGTCAGCGATGTCGCCGGGCCCGCGCACGAGGACCACGGCGCCGGGGTGGGCGACGGTGGTGTAGGTGGAACGCAGCAACGGGTAGCGGGGGTCACCGGGGAGCACGGTCCGCTCCGCCAGGGCGGCGGGCACCACGAAGGCGGCGGCCGGGGCGGCGCCGTGGCCGGGCGTCATCGGGCCACCCGCTCGCGGACGGCCGGCACGACCTCGCCGGCGAAGACCTCCAGTTGCTGCCGGTGCGCCGTGACGGGCCAGAAGACGAAGGTGTCGAAGCGCAGCACGGTCGCCCACTCGGCGAGGGTGTCCGCCCACCGGCCGGCGTCCCCGTTGAGGCCGGGGGCGCCGGAACCGCCGATCACGCCGATCACGTTGTAGATGCGGCGGACACGCGCGGGATCCCGCCCGGCGGCGCGGGCCGCCTCGTCGACGATCCGCTGGCGCTCCGGCACCTCCTGGGGCGGCACGTAGATGTTCAGCGGCGAGATCCAGCCGTCCGCGGCCCGGCCCGCGACCGCCAGCATCCGCGGCCGCTGCCCGCCGAGCCACACCTCGACCCGGCTCGGCGGCACCGGGCCTGCCTGGTAGCCCGGCACCGTGAGGACCTCGCCGCGGTGCCGTACGGGCCCGCCGTCCAGGGCGGTCCGCAGCAGCCGCAGCGACTCCTCGGTGTACGTCACCACCTGGCGGGGCGGCATTGGCGGCGCCCCCATCGAGCCGATCGCCTCCGGTATCCCGCCGCCGCCCACGCCCAGCTGGAAGCGGCCGCCGGAGGCCGCGGCCAGGCTGGCGGCGGTCTTGGCCAGCATGGCCGGGGGCCGCAGCCGGAGGTCGGCGACGTCGGTGAAGACGGAGATGCGCGAGGTGCGGGCGGTGACGAGGGCGGACAGCGTGAGCGCGTCGAGGTGCCCGGGCTGGTACGGGTGATCCTGCAGGGCGAGCAGGTCCAGCCCAGCGGCGTCCGCGGCGGCGGCCAGTTCCAGCGTCTCCGGGAGGCGGCCGGCGTCCGGGTCGAGACTCAGTCCGAAGCGGAGCCGCTGTGCACGGTCGGTGGTGTCCATGGCTTCAGCGTCGGGGGACCGGGGCCTTCGACAAAGAAGAGGGTTAGCCACTAATCTCCGATAAGTGACTTCTCGCGACATCACCGCACCCGACATCGACGCCGAGGCCTGCACCGCCTTCCAGGCCGTCCTCGAGCAGGTCGGCCGGCGCTGGACCGGCGCCGTCCTGCTGGCCGCCGCACGCGGCGCCCGGCGCTTCACCGACTACCGCCGCATGGTGCCGGGCATCTCCGACCGGCTGCTCTCGCAACGCCTCAAGGAACTGGAGACCCTCGGCCTCGTCAGCCGCGAGGTCATCCCCAGCACCCCCGTGCAGATCCACTACCACCCCTCCGCACGCGGCACCGAACTCCTCGCCGCCCTCGAACCCCTCACCGCCTACGGACTGCGTCACGCGCCCGAAGCGCGGCCCGCGGCCGCCGAGGCCGACTGACCCTCCCACCGGGTGGACGGCGGCAACAGCGTCGGCCAAACTGCGTCGGCGATCATGCGCCGACGAGGGGTGGGGAGTTCGATGGAGCGCGTCCGTTTCCGGCTGACCTGGTACCAGAGGGTGATGCCGCTGCTGCCCGGCGCCGCCGTCGTCACGGTGTTGGCAATCGCCGCACCGCTGCTCTCCCCCACCTCGCCCGGCCCCGGCTTCGCGTTCCCGGTGAGCCTGTGGCTCCTCGTGCTGCCGGTGGGGCTGCTCAGCTCCGCACGATCCGGGGTCACGCTCACCCCATCGACCGCGGTGGTGCACAACCTGCGGCGCAGGACGATTCGCTGGGCGGACGTCCAGGGCATCTGGGTCGAGTCGAGCATGGGCGTGCGGCGGGTGGTGATCTGCGAGGCGGGCGGCCGCGTCACCCGCCTGCGTGCGCCCGTCACCGGCTTCATGAGCCAGGACGCCGCCTTCGAGGAGAAGTTCCGGACCATCGGCGAATGGTGGCTGCGCCACCGCGGCCCGGACTGGGCTCCCCTGCCCCAGCCCTGGCCGAGTTGGTGAGCCGCCTCCACCAGCCCCGCTGCTCCCCGTCCCGGGCACCCGGCCGCGCCCGGGTGCTCCATGCTGTCCGTATCCGCAACGACTAACGCAAGCAACGCAAGAAACAAACAGATATCCGCAGTCAGCCATCATTCAGCCGAAAACCTGTGGCATGAGCCTTGTGGAGCGGCCTGACGGGTCCTTACGGTCGCCTCACCTCACGACGTCCGCTCCGCCTCGAACGTCCCGGGCGGTCGCGCCTTACGAGAGAAGAGCTGGGGATGACAGGGAGCAGCAGCAGGAGTGCGTGGCGAAGAGCCGTCGCGGTGGTCGCCGTGGCGGCCGGCCTCGGCATCGGCCCGGCCGGCGCGACGGCCCAGGCCGGCGCCGCCTCGGCGAAGGGCGCGGCCGGGCCGGTCGTGACGCGGGCGGCGCTGGACCCGGCGCTGGTCAAGGGTCGCGGCGCGGACCTCGGGTTCGTGGAGCAGGAGGCCGAGAACGCCGCCACGGACGGGGAGGTCATCGGCCCGGACCGGACCGCCTACACGCTCCCCGCGGAGGCGTCGGGCCGCAAGGCGGTGACCCTGCGCCGCGGCCAGTACCTGGAGTTCACGCTGCCGAGCGCCGCCAACGCGATCACCGTGCGGTACAGCATCCCGGACGCGCCCGGCGGAGGCGGCATCACCGCGCCGCTCGACGTGACGGTCAACGGCCGCGCCCGCACGACGATGACCCTGACCTCGCAGTACGCCTGGCTCTACAACCAGTACCCGTTCTCCAACGATCCGCGGGCCGGACTGCTGCACGACGACTGGTGGATCACCGAGTGCGGCTGCGTGCCGAACGCGACCACCCCGGCGCCGGTCATCCCCAAGCCCTTCCGGCCCAGCCACTTCTACGACGAGCAGCGGCTCCTGCTGACACGGACGTACAAGGCGGGCGACCGCGTCCGGCTGACCGTCCCCGCGCGCGCCGGGGCCGTGACGACGACCGTGGACCTCCTCGACTCGCAGCTCGTCGCGCCGCCCCGCGTCTCGTTGGTCGCCGCGAACGTCCTCGCCTTCGGCGCCGACCCGACCGGACGCCGCGACTCCGCGGGCGCCCTCGACAAGGCGATCGCCTTCGCCCGCCGCGCGCACCTGAAGGTCTACGTCCCACCGGGCACGTACCAGGTCAACCGGCACATCGTCGTGGACGACGTGACGATCGAGGGCGCCGGCAGCTGGTACACGATCTTCAAGGGCAAGGAGGTCGCGCTCGACTCCCCCGCGCCCGACCACTCCCTCCGCACCGGCGTCGGCTTCTACGGCAAGGACACGTCGGCGGGCGGCAGCCGCAACGTCCACCTGTCGGGCTTCGCGATCGAGGGCGACGTACGCGAACGCATCGACACCGACCAGGTGAACGGCGTCGGTGGGGCGATGAGCGACTCCACCGTCGACGGTCTGTACATCCACCACACCAAGGTGGGCCTGTGGTTCGACGGCCCGATGTCGAACCTGCGGATCACGGACAACGTCATCACCGACCAGATCGCCGACGGCCTCAACTTCCACACCGGCGTGACCGATTCGGTGGTCCGCAACAACTTCGTCCGCAACTCCGGCGACGACGGGCTGGCGATGTGGTCGGAGAAGACGGGCAACGCCCGCAACACCTTCGACCGCAACACCGTGCAGACGCCCGTGCTCGCCAACGGCATCGCGATCTACGGCGGCACCGACAACACGGTCTCGGGCAACCTGATCGCCGACCCCATCCGTGAGGGCAGTGCCCTCCAGGTGGGCTCCCGTTTCGGCGCCCAGCCGTTCACCGGGCACCTGTGGATCACCGACAACACCACGGTGCGGTCCGGCACGTACGAGCTGAACTGGAACATCGGCCTCGGCGCGATCTGGTTCTACGCCCTGGAGCGGAACATCGACGCCGACATCCGCGTGACCGGCGACCACTTCCTCGACAGCACCTACAACGCCATCATGCTGGTCGCCGACTGGCCGGTGAAGGACACCTACTCGATCACGAACGTGCACTTCAAGGACATCCGGGTGGACGGCACCGGCACTTCGGTCGTGAGCGCCCGGGCCGCGGGTTCCGCGTCCTTCGAGAACGTCGACGCCCGCAACGTCGGCGCGGTGGGCGTCAACAACTGCGGCTCCTTCAACTTCCCCGCCACCGGCTCCGAGTTCTCCCTGACCGACCTCGGCGGCAACGACGGCGGCGGCGCCACGGGCCCCTGGCTGGCGGCGTGGGAGCTGCCCAACACCATCACCTGCGACGACCGTCCCCCGGTCGTCGCACCCCCGGGCCCGGCGCCCTGGTGAACCGGACGGCCGTCACGTTCCCGAACTCACTCCAGGGCGCGTGACGGCCACCCCGTCCCGCCGACGCCACTCCTGGGCCCCACCTGCGCTGTTACGGTTCCGTCACTAACCCCCCGGACCCTTGCGCGGGACTCCGCGCGATGAACATGTTGAGCCGTGCACACGACACTCACCACCGGCGCACTGCTCGCTCGCAGCCGGTACCGCGGCAGAAGCGGCTTCTCCTTCCACTACTGGGGCGGCCAGATCACGTTCTGGGGCGTGGTCATGCTGCTGGTGATCGCCGCGGCCCTGATCATCTGGTGGCAGGTACACAAGCGCCGGGGTTAGCCGGGGTACGACCGCCCGGCCCCTGAGCCGGCTTGAGGTGCACCGTGGCGACACGCTTCCGCCGCCTCGCCGCGCGATGGCGGGAACTCCCCGCATCGCGTCACCCGTACCGCGTGGCGCTGTTCTACCCGATCGTCACCAGGCGGCATGCCGCACACACCCTGGGGACGCGTGACGTGCGGACCTTCGTCGCCGAGGTGTCCCGCCGTACGGGCCCGCCACGGCCCAGGAGGCTCACCGCGTCCTCTGCACGGCCCTCACGGCGGCCCGCCGGAGGATCCGGCCACCCAGAACGTCGCCTCGCTCGTGGAGCCGCCCAAGGGCCTCGGCCGCGAGGCCACTCCCTGGACGTTGGACGAGACGCCGGCGTTCCGCTCCACGCCGCCTTCGCCCTGGCGGTCGCCGTGGCTCGGCCGGTCGGACGTGACATCGGACACACAGCGTGAGGCCATCGGCCCCGAAACCCTCCCGCTCAGGCCACACGTGAGCACCGCGGCCGACGCACCCGGCAGACACCGAACGCCCCGGACCGATCATGGTCCGGGGCGTTGTCACTGCTCCCAACTGGAGCCGCCTGTCGGGTTCGAACCGACGACCTTCGCTTTACAAGAGCGGTGCTCTACCAGCTGAGCTAAGGCGGCACGGCGCCGTCCCCCGCTCCGGGGTGGCCGGGCGACGGGTGGGGCCATGAGAAGTGTACCCAGGCGGGGAGGGGGGAGGTCCGGGAATTGGGGGCCGGGAGGGTGCTGACAAAGCGGGGCGGGGCAGGTAGCGTCACGGAAGGTCCACATCCTGTGGACTAGACCTCTTTCCTTTACTCGGATCGTCCGGCACGTTCCTGCCGGTGAAGGGACCACTGCACCATGGCCACTGTCACTTTCGACAAGGCGACCCGGATCTACCCCGGGTCCGAGCGCCCCGCCGTCGACGCGCTCCAGATCGACATCGAGGACGGCGAGTTCCTCGTCCTCGTCGGCCCCTCGGGCTGCGGCAAGTCGACCTCGCTCCGCATGCTGGCCGGCCTGGAGGACGTCAACGCCGGCGCCATCCGGATCGGTGACCGGGACGTCACCCACCTTCCGCCCAAGGACCGGGACATCGCCATGGTGTTCCAGAACTACGCGCTCTACCCGCACATGACCGTCGCGGACAACATGGGCTTCGCCCTGAAGATCGCGGGCGTCAACAAGGCCGAGATCCGCAAGCGGGTCGAGGAAGCCGCCAAGATCCTGGACCTCACCGAGTACCTGGGCCGCAAGCCCAAGGCGCTCTCCGGTGGTCAGCGCCAGCGCGTGGCGATGGGCCGCGCGATCGTCCGTGAGCCGCAGGTCTTCCTCATGGACGAGCCGCTGTCCAACCTGGACGCCAAGCTCCGTGTCCAGACCCGTACGCAGATCGCCTCGCTGCAGCGCCGCCTCGGCGTCACCACGGTCTACGTCACTCACGACCAGACCGAGGCCATGACCATGGGTGACCGCGTCGCGGTCCTCAAGGACGGTCTGCTGCAGCAGGTCGACACCCCGCGCCACATGTACGACAAGCCGGCCAACCTCTTCGTCGCGGGCTTCATCGGCTCCCCGGCCATGAACCTGGTCGAGGTGCCGATCCACGACGGTGGCGTGAAGTTCGGCAACTCCGTGGTGCCGGTCGAGCGCGAAGCGGTGCAGGCCGCGGCCGACAAGGGCGACCGCACGGTCACCGTCGGCGTCCGCCCGGAGCACTTCGACATCGTCAACGGCGACGGCTCCGGCCTGTCGAAGGACGAGCCGGCGGGTCTGGCCGTGACGGTGAACGTCGTCGAGGAGCTGGGCGCGGACGGTTTCGTCTACGGCTCGGCCCAGGTCGACGGCGAGCACAAGGACCTGGTCATCC
This sequence comes from Actinacidiphila sp. bgisy160, assembly GCF_965342435.1. GTDB lineage: Bacteria > Actinomycetota > Actinomycetes > Streptomycetales > Streptomycetaceae > Actinacidiphila. The sequence goes on from NZ_CBDRCM010000018.1 coordinate 62,709, forward strand.
GCGTCGGCGGCCGCCAGGTGCCGGAGAAGGGCTCCGTGCTGCACGTCGTGCCGCGCGCCGGCGAGACCCACGTCTTCTCCACCTCCACCGGCGAGCGTCTGACCGACTGAGCGCACGAGCGCCCGGTCGCAGGACCGCCTGCGGACCCACGTGGCCCGGCCCCCGCGCAAGGGGGCCGGGCCACGGCCGTTCCGGGGCCGAAACACCTGACATTTCCGGTCATACAACGGCATTTCGACCATGTTCGTCAATGCGCCCATAGTTGATCAAGGGGCATTCATCACTCATCAGAGTGGCTAAATGTCGCCAAATCATCACTCCTCGCTACCATCACTGCCGTGAACCAGGTAGCCCGCCGCATCGGCAAGTCACTCGCCCTCGTCCTCCCGGTCGTCCTCGTGCTCTCCGGCACCCTCGCCGTCACCCGCGTGCCGTGGGCGACCTCGGCGTCCGACGCCCAAGTCCTCACCGCCTCGCACCAGAAGAAGGCGGCGTCCGAGAGGTCGGCCCCACAGGAGGTGCTCCGCCGCAAGCTGCTGGGCGAGGTGCAGCAGAAGAACCCCGGCGTCGCCCTGACGCACCTGCAGCGCGAGATGGCCGAGCGGCCGTCGCTGGCGCGGTACTGCGGCTCGATCGCCCGGTCCCTGGGCCGCGCCGCGGTCGCCAAGTACGGCTCGGTGCAGCGTGCCCAGGCCTGGTCGCGGCCGGTCTGCGACACCGCCTTCGCGACGGGCGTGGCCTCGGTCGGATGACCCGTCGCGCGGGTCGCGTAGGGTGCGCCCATGACCGGCACGCCCGCGACCTCCCCGGCGGTGACCCAGGCCGTCCTCCTCGCCGGAGGACAGGGCTCCCGCCTGAGGCCCTATACCGACACCCGCCCCAAGCCGATGATCGAGATCCCCGGCACCGGGATCCCGATCATCGGCCACCAACTCGCCTGGCTGGCCGCCGAGGGCGTCACCGACGCCGTGATCTCGTGCGGCCCTCTCGCTGAGGTCCTCCAGGAGTGGCTCGCCGGCCCGGCGGCCGACCTGCCGCTGCGGGTGACCACGGTCGTCGAGCGCGAACCGCTCGGCCGTGGCGGCGGCCTGAGATACGCCGCTGCCTCCCTGCCACGGCCCCAGGAGCCCTGGTACGCCACCAACGGCGACATCTGGACGCGGTTCTCGCTGCGGGAGATGGCGGCCTTCCACATCGAGCGGGCGGCGGTCGCCACGCTGGCGCTGGCGCGTCCGCGCATTCCGTGGGGCGCCGTGGAGACCGACGAGTTCGGCCATGTCGTGGACTTCATCGAGTCGCCCCCGTCGCCGTTCCTCATCAACGCGGGCGTCTACGTCTTCTCCCCCGAGTTCACCGAGTTGCTCCCGGAACGCGGTGACCACGAGCGCACCACCTTCCCCCAACTCGCCCGGGAACGGCGGCTCGCGGGCTTCCCACTGCCCCAGGGCGCGTACTGGCGGGCCATCGACACCGCCAAGGACCTCGCCGAGGCCGCGAAGGAACTCGCCTCCCAGAGCTGAGCGTACGGGCCGCGACAGGGCACGACGGCCACGCAGAGGCGGCCGGAGGAAGGAACCTCCGGCCGCCTCTGCGTGTGCGCCGTACGGGTGTTACGCGAACTTGCCCGAGCCGTGCCGTGCCGGGGCCCCCAGCAGCCAGCCGGAGGTCTCACCGCTGCCCAGCAGCCCGCCGAGCGCGCCTCCGCTGTCGGAGGAACCGCCGCCGCTGCCGCCACCGCCACTGCCGCCGCCCGGCGTGGGCGGGTTGTTGGGCACCGTCGGGCGGGACGGGACGGACGGCACGGGCTGCGTCGGCCCGCCACCGGTACCGCCGCCGTTGCCGGTGTTCCCCGAGGACGCCCCGGGACGCGACTGCCGGGCGTTCGGCGCCGAGGACGCCGGTCCCGGGGCCGACGGCGCGGAGGACGGGGAGGGCGAGGGACCTCCGGAACGGCCCGCCGAGGGGGTCCTGGAGGGCCGGGACGACTTCTCCCCGGGCACCTCGGGCAGCGGGGAGCCCTCGAGGTCGTTGGTCGGCAGGTCGGTCGGTGCGGGGAGCTCGGACCGCGGGCTGGTGGACCGTACGGCGGTGCCGAGCGTGGCACCGACCACGAGCGAGATCCCGGTCAGCACCGTCGCCAGCACCGCGCCGCGGCGCAGCACCCGGCGCCGCAGCTCCCCCAGGGGGGCGCGTGGGCCGAGCTTGCGCCAGGCCTCACCGGCCAGGCGGCCGTCGGCGGAGTAGACCGGAGCCCCCGCGATGACCAGCGGGCTCCACGCGGCGAGCAGGATGATGTCGGGCGTGTCGTAGGCCGGGACGGTCCGCCAGCTCACCGTCACCAGCAGCGCCGCCGACAGCATGACGCCGATCGACGCCGCCAGCCGCTGCCAGAGCCCGAAGACCGTGAGAACACCGGCGATCACTTGCAGGAAGGCCACCGTGAGCCCGGCGCCGATGGGGTGTGCGAGGGCGAGGTCGCGCAGCGGCTCGGCCAGCCCCGAGGGGTGGAGCGAGGCGAGCCAGGTCACCATCGAGCCGCGCTTGCCGCCGTCGAAGTAGACGGGGTCGCAGAGCTTGCCCATGCCGGCGTAGATGGAGATGAAGCCCAGGAAGATGCGCAGCGGCAGCAGAACGATGCCGAGGTTCATCCGGCGGCCGGGGTAGTAGGCGTGCCGGATGGGCTCGGCGCGTTCACGGTCGCGGGCGCGGCCGTACCCCTCGCCGGGCTCCTCGTACGGGTCGAAGTCGGGGCCCTCGTCGACGGGGTCGGCGGGCGGCGCGGAGTACGCGAACTCGTTGGTGTCCTCGGGGTCGTAGCCGCCGTAGGCACCGCGCGCGGGGCGGATGCCGCCGAGCATCTCGCCGGGCGCCGGCGGCCGGCGCGGCGGGCCGACGACGGGCTGCGGCGGCTCCTCGATCCGCGGCAGCACCTGCGTCGCGGCGCCGAGGTCGAGGCCGTCCGCCTGACCGTGGCGCACCGCGGCGAGCAGGTGGGTGGCGGCGGCGTCGCCGGGTTCGCTGCGCCCGGACCACACCAGGGGCGCTCCGCGCCGCTGCGCGGCGGCGGAGGGGCGGACGGAGGTCGGGATGACGGGGACGCGCTGGGTCCTCGTCAGGGCACGGCCCGACGTCGCGCCGAGCTGCACGCGGAAGCTCGCGTGATTGACGATGACCTGGGCCGGGTCGGAGGAGACCTTGAGCATGTTGAGCACAGGCTCGTCGGTGATCGCCGACGACCGTCCCCCCGGAGGAGTGCGGGGTGTTCTGGTGTCCACACTCATCTAACCGAGTGACACCCGATAAGGACACTGTGTGACGGGCCCCGTTGTGTCCGAGGCCCGTCAATCGGGGGTTGTCGCCGGGGCACGCAGGGGAGCGCGCGCGGGTTCAGGCCCGGCGGCGCGCCGCCTCGTAGAGCACGATGCCCGCGGCGACACCGGCGTTCAGCGACTCCGCGCCGCCCGGCATCGGGATGCGCACCCGCAGGTCGCAGGTCTCTCCGACCAGCCGCGACAGACCCTTGCCCTCCGAGCCCGCGACGACGACGACCGGTCCGGCCAGCGCCTCGAGGTCCTGCAGTTCGACCTCGCCGTCGGCGGCCAGGCCGACGACCGTGAGGCCCGCCTTCTGGTAGGCCTCCAGAGTCCGCGTGAGGTTGGTGGCCCGGGCGACCTGGACCCGCGCGGCCGTGCCGGCCGAGGTCTTCCACGCACCCGCGGTCATCCCGGCCGCGCGGCGCTCGGGCACGACCACCCCGTGGCCGCCGAAGGCGGCGACGGAACGGACGACGGCGCCCAGGTTGCGCGGGTCGGTGACCCCGTCCAGCGCGACGATCAGCGGGTCCTCGCCCGCGTCGAAGGCCTCGGCGGCGAGGTCGTCGGGGTGCGCGTACTCGTACGGCGGGATCTGCAGCACCAGACCCTGGTGGTTGAGCCCGTTGGTGATGCGGTCCAGCTCAGGGCGCGGGGCCTCCATCAGCGGGATGCCCCGGTCGGTGGCGAGCTTGATCGCCTCGCGCACGCGCTCGTCGTTGTCGATGAACTGCTGGACGTAGACCGCCGAGGCCGGGATGTCGGCGCGCAGCGCCTCCACCACCGGGTTGCGCCCTGCCACCAGCTCCGACGTCGACTTGGCGCCCCGGCCGGACGGGCGGCGGGACTGCGCGGACGCGGCGCGCTTCATCTTGGCGTTGGCGGCGCGCTGCTTGGCGTGCCCCTTGCGTGCCTCCGCGGGCGGGGTGGGGCCCTTGCCCTCCAGGCCCCTGCGCCGCTGCCCACCGCTACCGACCGTGGCGCCCTTCTTGTTGGACGTGCGGCGGTTCCTGCGCTGGCTGTTGCCGGCCATGGGTCACCTGTTTCCTGCTGCTGTTGCTGCTACTGCGTGAACGTACGTACGTGTGTCAATGATGACGCGAGCGCCCGGCTACCGGGAGCCGAGCGTCCAGCGCGGCCCGGAGGGGGTGTCCTCGATCTCCAGCCCGGATTGCTGGAGCCGGTCGCGGATGGCGTCGGCGGTCGCGTAGTCCTTGCGGCCCCGGGCGGACTCCCGCTGCTCCAGCACCAGCCGGACGAGGGAGTCGACGACCCCGTGCAGGTCCTCGCCGCGCCCGTCGCCCGACCAGTGCGGGTCCAGCGGGTCCAGGCCCAGGACGCCGAGCATCGCGCGCACCTCGGCGAGGCGGGCGACGGCGCTCTCCTTGTCGTCCGCGGTGAGCGCCGAGTTGCCCTGCCGGACGGTGGTGTGGACGATCGCCAGCGCCTGCGGGACGCCCATGTCGTCGTCCATGGCCTCGGCGAAGGCCGGCGGCACCTCGGCGGCCGGCTCGACCGGGCCGGCCATCTCGACGACCCGCTGCACGAAGCCCTCGATCCGGGCGAACGCCGACTCGGCCTCGCGCAGCGCCTCCTCGCTGTACTCGATCATCGAGCGGTAGTGCGGGGTGCCGAGGTAGTAGCGCAGCACGATGGGCCGCCAGCGCTTGGTCATCTCGGCCACGAGGACCGAGTTGCCGAGCGACTTGCTCATCTTCTCGCCGCTCATCGTGACCCAGGCGTTGTGCACCCAGTACCGCGCGAATTCGTCGCCGAAGGCCTTGGCCTGGGCGATCTCGTTCTCGTGGTGCGGGAAGATCAGGTCGATGCCGCCGCCGTGGATGTCGAAGGCGCGGCCCAGGTACTTGTGGGCCATCGCGGAGCACTCCAGGTGCCAGCCGGGACGGCCGGGGCCCCACGGGGTCTCCCAGGAGGGCTCGCCGGGCTTGGCGGCCTTCCACATCGCGAAGTCGCGCGCGTCCCGCTTGCCGGTCTCGCCCTCGCTCTCCGGCTGGCGCAGGTTGCCGAGCTCCTGGTTGGACAGCTCCAGGTAGTCCGGGAAGGAGCGGACGTCGAAGTAGACGTTGCCCTCCGACTCATAGGCGTGACCGCGCTCGATGAGGCCGCGCATCATCTCGATCATCTCGGGGATGTGACCGGTGGCGCGCGGCTCGTACGTGGGCGGCAGGCAGCCGAGCACGTCGTAACCCTCGTTGAAGGCCCGCTCGTTCTCGTAACCGATCGCCCACCAGGGGCGGCCCTGCTCGCCCGACTTGGTGATGATCTTGTCGTCGATGTCGGTGACGTTGCGGACGAACGTCACGTCATAGCCGCGGTAGGCGAACCAGCGGCGCATGATGTCGAAGTTCAGGCCGGACCTGATGTGCCCGATGTGCGGGGCCGCCTGCACGGTGGCGCCGCACAGGTAGATCGAGACGCAGCCCGGCCGGAGCGGGGTGAAGTCACGGACCTGGCGCGCGTTGGTGTCGTACAGGCGAATAGTCACGCATCAAGGGTAGTGGTCCCGGGTGCGTGCGCCGTCCGCTCCGCATGAGCTTCACGGTGTTGTGACGCTCGCCGGGGCCGTGGCACCGGCCGACCGGGCGGTGGGCGGCCGGCCGCTTCACCCGTACAGCGGACGGCACGGCCTCGCGAGCGGCGCGTCAACTCTTCCGCGCCGTCGGTCACTTCGCGCGGCGCACCACCAGTGCGGTCGCCACGGCCGCCAGTCCCTCGCCGCGGCCGGTGAAGCCCAGGCCGTCGGTCGTCGCGCCGGAGACCGCCACCGGGGCGCCCACCGCGGCGGAAAGGATCTTCTGGGCCTCGTCGCGGCGCTTGCCGATCCTGGGGCGGGGACCGATGACCTGGACGGCCACGTTTCCGATGTCGTAGCCCGCCTCGCGGACGATCCGGGCCGCCTCCGTGAGCAAGGTCACACCGGGGGCGCCCGACCACTCCGGGCGGCCGGTGCCGAAGTGCGCGCCCAGGTCGCCCATGCCGGCGGCGGAGAACAGCGCGTTGCAGGCGGCGTGCGCGACGACGTCGGCGTCGGAGTGTCCGGCCAGGCCGTCGCCCTCGCCCTCCCACAGCAGGCCGGCGACCCACAGTTCGCGGCCCGCCTCGAAGGCGTGGATGTCGGTGCCGATGCCCACCTGGGGCAGCACGGGGACGTACGCGGCCGGGGCGGCGGCGGTCGGCTCAGTAGTCATCGGTGGCCCTCCTGCGGGCGAGCACGGCCTCGGCGAGGACCAGGTCCAGCGGGCGGGTGACCTTGAAGGCCTCCTCGTGCCCCGGCACGACCAGCACCGGGACGCCGAGCCGCTCGACCATGCTCGCGTCGTCCGTGACCGGACCGGTGACCGTGGTGTGCGCCTTGAGCAGCGTCGCCCGGTCGAAGCCCTGGGGGGTCTGGACGGCGCGCAGCAGCGAGCGGTCCGGGGTGCCGACGACGGCGCCGGTCGCCGGGTCGATCTCCTTGACCGTGTCGGCGAGCGGCAGCCCGGGCACGACGGCCGAGGCGCCGTCCCGCACGGCGGCCGCGACGGCGTCGACCATGTCGACCGGCACCAGCGGGCGCGCGGCGTCGTGGACGAGCACCACCTCGACCTCGTCCGGCAGCGCGGCCAGACCCAGCCGTACCGAGTCCTGCCGGCTCTCGCCGCCGGCGACGACCTTTATGTCCTTGGTCTCGGGCAGGCCGTGACTGTCGAGCAGTGCCCTGACCTCGGCGACCCCGTCCGGGGGTGCCACCACCACGACCAGGGACACCGCGCGGGCGCGGGTCATGGCACGCACGGCGTGCACGAGGATCGGGACGCCGCCCAGGGTGCGCAGCGCCTTGGGCGCACCGGGGCCGAGCCGGACTCCACGTCCGGCGGCGGGAATGACTGCCGCGGTAGTCAGGTTTGTGTCCTTGGCCGAAATGGGTATCGCCTCAACGTGCCGGGCGCGAAGCCCCTGTCGGACCCTTCCGTGACACCGACAGAGCCTGCTGCCCGGGCCCGGCACCCAGTATGCAGGGGGAAGCGACGCGCGAACGAAGACGAGGGGGGCTCCTCGGCGTCGTCGAAGTGGTCGAAGTGATCAAAGTGGCCAGGCACCGCGCGGGCGTCCCGGCATGCCGCAGTGCCCGGCGTATGGGACGCACCGGGCACCGCGGCGGAAATCCGCGTCAGGACGCGAGGACCTCGTCGAGGAGGGTCTCGGCCTTGTCCTCGTTGGTGTTCTCCGCGAGCGCGAGCTCACTGACCAGGATCTGGCGGGCCTTGGCGAGCATGCGCTTCTCGCCGGCCGACAGCCCGCGCTCCCGCTCACGACGCCACAGGTCACGTACGACTTCCGCGACCTTGATGACATCGCCGGACGCGAGCTTCTCCAGATTTGCCTTGTAGCGGCGGGACCAGTTGGTGGGCTCCTCGGTGTACGGTGCGCGCAGCACCTCGAAGACCCGGTCCAGCCCTTCCTGACCGACCACGTCGCGCACGCCGACGAACTCCGCATTGTCCGCGGGCACGCGTACCGTCAAGTCGCCCTGGGCGACCTTGAGCACCAAGTAGGTCTTGTCCACGCCTTTGATCTGGCGAGTTTCGATGGCCTCGATCAGCGCGGCCCCGTGATGGGGATAGACCACGGTGTCGCCAACCTTGAACGTCATGTGACAGGTACCCCTTCCGTGGCTATCCAGGGTAACACGGGAACGGCCGGTTCTGAATGGCGTTTTCGCAGGTCAGGGCATATCTCGGGGCTTGACAAGTGCGGCCGGAACGTGCTGCGGAGAGGGAGCGGAGGGCGGAATTCGCAGGTCGGAGTGGGTGTCGAGGGGCCTTGAAACGCCGTCGTTACACCCTGCGGACGGCCTGGACAAGGGAAGGAACATCCCGATTTGTCGCTCTCTTGCGGGGGGTCTGTCGCTACTCCGTTCGGCCGCCGCGAGCTTGATGTGATCCATTTTCGCACCACGCCGGATTTCCGTCCGGCGGATGAACAGTAAATGGATCTTGCCGGTGTGGCGGGAATCGTTCGGCGGAATCCCGGAATGGATTCCGCCACGCCCGCGCCGGTACCTCCGGGTGCCTGCGGAAGGCCCCTGCCGGGCCCCGTGAACGCCTCCGGGACACCCGGGCGGGTGAAGCCCCGCCCCGCCGAGGGGTGGCCCGGTGCGGGCGCGTGAGACAGGCTCGGTAACCTAATCCAGCAACAGGTAAGCGTAAGTCCCGTACGTCCGTACCCCGCCCAAGGAGATGCCGCCGCCGTGAGCAGCAGCCTTCGACGCGGCGCTCTCGCCGCCGCCCTCGCACTCTCGATCGTCCCGCTCGCCGCCTGCGCCGCCGGGAACGACGCGGAGACGCTGCGCATCAGGCCGGACAACGCGGCGACCAGCGTCGGCGACATCGAGGTCCAGAACGTCGTGGTGCTCACGCAGGCCACCTCCGACGGCTCCTCCTCGGTGACGGCCAAGATCTTCAACAACGGCGACGACTCGCAGACCCTGGACTCCGTGAAGGTCGGCTCCATGGACGCCAAGCTGTCCGGCCCGATCTCGCTGCCCGGCCACAGCTCTTTGCTGCTCGGCGGAGACGGCAACCCGTCCGCCCTCTTCAAGGGCGGCTCCGCGAGCAAGACCGACGGCGACTTCAAGAACGTCGTCTTCGGCTTCAGCAAGACCGGGGAGGTCTCCCTGCAGAGCCTCGCGCTGCCGGCCGCCGGCTACTACACCTCCTTCGGGCCGAGCGAGCAGCCCTCCCCCACCGAGACCGCGAGCCCGGGCGAGTCGCCCGCCGAGGGCGTCACGGCCTCGCCGACCGAGACCGAGACGATCACCGAGTCCCCCGCCGGCTGAGGCACCCCGGCACGCGGAAGGGCCCCGGGAGCGCATCGCTCCCGGGGCCCTTCCCGCCTTCCTGTCGGTCACCGGGTCCGGCTCGAACCCGGTCCCGCGTGCGCTCCTCGCACCGCTCGGCCCCAGAGGGCCTCACCGGCTTCGCAGCGCTGAGCCGGACTCCGTCCGGCGTCACTGGCGGCGGCCGGTTTACGGCTCGAACTTGTAGCCCAGGCCGCGGACCGTCACCAGGTAGCGCGGCGCACCCGGGTCCGGCTCGATCTTGGCGCGGAGCCGCTTGACGTGGACGTCGAGGGTCTTGGTGTCGCCGACGTAGTCGGCGCCCCAGACCCGGTCGATGAGCTGCATGCGGGTGAGGACACGGCCCGCGTTGCGCAGCAGCATCTCCAGGAGGTCGAACTCCTTCAGCGGCAGGTCGACCTTGCCGCCGCCCACCGTGACGACGTGCCGGTCGACGTCCATGCGGACCGGCCCGGCCTCGAGGGCGGTGGGCGAGATCTCCTCGGGCTCGCCGCGGCGGCGCAGGACGGCCCGGATACGGGCGACCAGCTCGCGGGAGGAGAAGGGCTTGGTGACGTAGTCGTCCGCTCCTATTTCGAGACCGACGACCTTGTCGATCTCGCTGTCCTTGGCGGTGACCATGATCACCGGGACGTTGGACTTCAGCCGCAGCTGGCGGCAGACCTCGGTGCCGGGCAGACCCGGCAGCATCAGGTCGAGCAGGACCAGGTCGGCGCCGTTGCGCTCGAACTCGTCCAGTCCGTCGGGGCCGGTCACCGCGATGGCGACCTCGAAGCCCTCCTTGCGGAGCATGTACGACAGGGCATCACTGAAGGACTCTTCGTCCTCGACGACGAGTACTCGGGTCACGGAAGGACCTCCGGAGCGGGGATGTGATCGGGAAACGTCTCGTAGAGGGCGGAGGAGGAAGAGCCGGAGCCGGGCCCGGGGCCGGAGTCCTCCGCCGCCACGGCGGTGGAGCGGTCCCGGCCGTCCCGGGTCGCCGCGGCTTCGGGCAGCCGCAGAGTGAAGGTGGAGCCCTGGCCTTCGGCGCTCCACACCGTGGCCTCCCCGCCGTGGGAGGCGGCCACGTGCTTGACGATGGACAGACCGAGGCCGGTGCCGCCGGTGGCGCGCGAACGCGCCGGGTCGACCCGGTAGAACCGCTCGAAGATGCGGTCCCGGTCCTTTTCGGAGATCCCGATTCCCTGGTCGGTCACGGAGATCTCGATCAGTCCCCCAGAGCCTCCGGCCTGGGCGGGGCCCCCGCCACCGGGTGCGGCGACCCTGCGGCCCGCGATACCCACACGGGTGCGGGCCGGGCTGTAGTTGACCGCGTTCTCGACGAGGTTGCCGAGCGCGGCCGCGAGCTGGCCCCGGTTGCCCCAGATGTACAGGTCGGGGGCGCCACTGGTGGCCATGGTGATCTGCTTGGCGTTCGCCGGATGGCGGCAGCGGTCGACCGCCTCGGCGACGAGGTCGTCGACGGCGACCGGCTCGGCGTCGTCGAGGGGGTTGTCGTCCTGGACCCGGGAGAGGTCGATGATCTCCTGGACCAGGCTGGTCAGCCGGGCGGCCTCGATCTGCATCCGGCCCGCGAAGCGCTCGACCGCCTCCGGGTCGTCGCTGGCGTCCATCACCGCCTCGGAGAGCAGCGACAGCGCCCCGACCGGGGTCTTGAGCTCATGGCTGACGTTGGCGACGAAGTCGCGCCTTACCGCCTCGATGCGCCGGGCGTCGGTCAGGTCCTCCACCAGGAGCAGCACCAGGCGCGAGCCCAGGGGTGCCACCCGGGCGGAGACCGCCAGGCCCTCGCCGCGGCCGGCGCCCCGGCGGGGCAGGTCCAGTTCGACCTGCCGTATCTCGCCGTCCCGCCGGGTCTCCCGGGCCATCTGCAGCATCTGGTCGACGGCGAGCCTTCCGCCACGGACCAGTCCGAGGGCATACGCCGCCGAGCTGGCCTTGACCACCGCGTCGCCCTCGTCGAGGACGACGGCCGACGAGCGCAGCACGGACAGCACGGTGTCCACGCCCGGCGGAAGTACGGCTGCGGCGTCCGGCCGCAGGGATGTGCGTGTGGGGCGGGCCTGTTCCCGTTCGCTCCAGCGGAACGCGAGCACAGCGATCACACCGGTGCAGAGCCCGGCGATCGCACTGGCTGCGGCGACTGCCGCGTTCACGTCCATACCCCCAGGTTAGGGGGACGGAATGAGTGGCCCACAGCCGTCGGAGCGTCTTCTCGAACGCGCGTTGCCAAGAGTTCACCGTGGTGTCAGCACCGGTTCATTCCGGATGCTCGAGCGGTACGCGTGTGCGCGCGAGGTTGGGGAGCGTGTCAGCGTGGGAGGACAATCCTCTTTTCGAACGGCTGAAGCGGCAAGGAAAGGAACGCGATGCGCGACGCATATCATGAGGAACTGGACTCGATCGGTGACGGCCTGGTCGAGATGGCCAGGCTGGTCGGCTCCGCGATCGGGCGGGCCACCACGGCGCTGCTCGATGCCGACCTCAAGCTCGCGGAGAGCGTGATCGCCGCCGACGAGAAGGTGGACGACCTCCAGCGCGAGCTGGAGAACCGGGCCATCACCCTGCTCGCCCGTCAGCAGCCCGTCGCGACCGACCTGCGGATCGTCGTCACCAGCCTGCGCATGAGCGCGGACCTGGAGCGCTCCGGCGACCTCGCCCGGCATGTGGCGAAACTCGCACGGCTGCGCTTCCCCAACACCGCCGTCCCGCGCGACCTGCACAGCACGATCCTGGAGATGGGCCAGCTGGCGCAGCGCCTGATGGCCAAGGCGGCCGAGGTCATCGTCACCAAGGACGTCGACGACGCGCTGCAGCTGGAGGCGGACGACGACCGCATGGACGAACTGCACCGCACGCTCTTCCAGCACCTGCTCGACGACCGCTGGAAGCACGGCATCGAGACGGCCGTGGACGTCACGCTCGTCGGCCGCTACTACGAGCGCTTCGCCGACCACGCGGTCTCGGTCGCCAAGCGTGTCGTCTACCTCGTCACGGGCGAGCACGCGGACGAGCTGAGCCCGCCCCCCACCCCGCTGCCGGCGGACTAACGCCGGCGACAGCCGTACGGCGCGGGGCGGCGCGCGGGGCGGGTGCGCCTTTCGGGGCAGAACGCTTCCGCGCGCCGTTGATGCGCCGGTGGGCAGTGCCGTTCACTGGTTGGCAGGCATGCAGGCAGCCGTCACCAACGGCAGAGGAGGGTAACCATGCCCGAGTCCCCCACATCGCCCACCGCCCGCGACCAGCCGTCCCCCGAGGGGACCCCGCAGTCCGTCGGCATTCGTGAACTGCCGCTGCTCGGAGCGTGCGGCTGCGGATCGGGCTGCGGCTGCGGCTGCCAGTCCGGAGCGCCCTGCCGCTGCGGCGGCAGTTGCTGACTCCACCGACTCCACGCCACCCGCGTTCGTCACGCTCGGGGGCCCGTCCGGACTCTCCGGACGGGCCCCCGACGCCATGACCCCCGGTCACTCGCCGTCGTACGCGCGCCGCAGCGCGGCGAGGTCCATCTTCTTCATGGACAGCATCGCCTCCGTGGCCCGCCTGGCCTTCTCCGGGTCGGCGTCCCCGACCATCTCCAGCAGCACCTCGGGGAACACCTGCCAGGACACCCCGAACCGGTCCTTCAGCCACCCGCAGGGGCCCTCCTCACCACCGTCGGTGAGCTTTTCCCAGTAGTAGTCGACCTCGGCCTGGTCGGCGCAGCGGATCTGGAACGAGACCGCCTCGTTGAAGGTGAACTGCGGGCCGCCGTTGAGTGCCACGAACTTCTGGCCGTTGGCCGTGAACTCCACGGCCAGCACGGACCCCGCGGGGCCGGGCCCGGCCTCGTTGTAGCGGCCGATCGTGCCGATGGCCGAGTTCTTGAAGATCGAGACGTAGTGGTTCGCCGCCTCCTCGGCGTTCCCGTCGAACCACAGGCACGTGGTGAATCCGTCGGTGGTCATCGCTGCCTCCTCCTGGCACATGGGCGCGTACGTCGTTAGGACGGCCCTTGCGCCGGAAACTCATCGGCTCGCGGCGGCTACCGTTCCCGGGTCATCAGCAGGTGCCCCCTGCGGAAGCGCTCGTCCGGTCCGGGCTCCCGGAGCATGCGGCCGGTCTCGGTGAAACCGGCGGCCACCGCCAGGGCGGCGAGGTCGTCGATCGGCCAGCGGTAGGCCGTCGTCACCTTGTGGTCGAACGCGTCGAGGGGACCGCCGCCGGATTCGAAGAAACCCAGCAGCAGGTGACCGCCCGGGGCCAGCGTCCGGCGGAACTCGGCGAAGTAGGGGGGCAGGTCGCGCGGATGCGTGTGGATGACGGAGTACCAGGACAGGATGCCGTCCAGCTCGCCGTCGGCGACGCCGTCGAGGGCGTCCATCGAGCCGACGTCGAAGCGCAGTTCCGGATGGGCCTCGCGGGCGATGCCGATCATCACGGGGGACAGGTCGACGCCGAACGCGTCCAGCCCCAGGCTCCGCAGGTGCGCGGTGACGTATCCCGGACCGCAGCCGAGGTCGGCGACGGTCCTGCCGCCGGCCGCCCGCACGGAGTCGGCGAACGCCGCGATCAGCGCGCGGTCCAGGGGGAGCGAGCCGAGCGAGTCGCGGAACAGCTCGGCGTAGAGGACGGCGACGGCGTCGTACGCACTGGCCGTCGAGAGCGGGGAGAGGGAGGAGTCGGTCACGGGGAACGACCCTAGAGCCCTGCGAATCGGCGAACCAGGCACCGATCGAATCCCATGGGAAGGCGTCCCACCAGGCGACGCCATGAGCCTCAAGGCGTGCGACCTCGGCCTACAGACCCGCTGGCCATCGTCCTCCCGGTGGGAGAGCACCAGGCCGCCAGACTTCATGGGCTGTCCGCAATCGGGGCAGGCGGGAAGTTCGCCGGCCATGTCGAGCACCCCGGCGAAACGGCCTCTTCGTCCCGAAGCAATGTCAGCGGCTGCGTGCCCTGCGGCAAACCGGTCGTGACCTGGGCGGACGGTCCGCGAGTGTCCGTGATTGCGCGCCTGCGGGTACGCGGCGACCTGGGGGCCATCGTGCTGATCGGCACGTGCGGTAAAAACCTGGCTGCCTCTGGGAGTGGGTGTGAGCTTGTGACAAGATCGCGGGATGCTGCGACTCACCGATTTTATTATCGATTGCCCGGACACGATGAAGCTGGCGGCTTTCTACTCCGCGGTGACGGGCCGTCCGATCAAGGAAGGCAGCTCTGAGAACTGGGCCGGCATCCAGTTCGGCGAGATCGAGCTGGCATTCATCAGGGTGGACGACTACCGCGCTCCGCAGTGGCCGGACAGCGAGCACCCCAAGCAGTTCCACCTCGACTTCGAAGTGGACGAGATGGAGTCCGAGCAGCACCGCGTCCTCGACCTCGGCGCGACGCTGAGGCAGGACTTCATCGGCCCCAACGGGTACGGCTGGCAGGTCTACACTGACCCGATCGGCCACCCCTTCTGCCTGTGCCGCAACAAGGGCGTCATCTGGACCGAACAGGGTCCGATCTGGCCCAAGCGCGACTGATCAGCCGCCCACTTCCTCACCCGCCACTCTCCCCAGCTCCCGTCCCGTCCGCCGTCGACCCACACACCGTGGAGCTGGCGTGGGGGTCCAGGGGGAGCGCGCCACTGTACGAACGACCTGGACGCCATGGACCGCGTCTGCTCGGCTCTGCCTGGGTCGACGGTGGACGGGATGGGAGCCCCCCACGCACGCCACCTGCGGACCCGCAGTCGGCGACGCGGCGCCCCCTCCATCCCGGCGCCGGCCGATCCCCCACCCGGAGGCGTTGCCGCGCGGGGCGGCCTTACCGTGACGTCCTCGGACACACGGGTGACGCGGACGCCTACCGTATCCAGGCGTCATCACGGGAGCTCCCGGCTCGACGGCCAGGCGCTCGGAGACCTTCGGTGTGGCAGCGACTTGGACGCAGGTCGCCTGCACGTCGGGGTCCCGGCCGGCGGCCAGGGCGTCGGTGGCGAACTCGCGTGGGCGAGGTGTACGCCGATGGCTGACGCGATGGGCTCGCGCTACCGGCTGCTCGTTCTCCTTGCTGCCTTCACCGGGCTGCTGTGTGCGACGACGTTCCTCATCACGCGGTGCTCACCGATCCGGGCCTCCGCGTGCTGGACGTCGCGCAGGTCGTGCGTCGGCTGAAGGGGCTGAGCCTCTGGCACAGCAAGGTTCTGGTGACGCAGGTTCCCGCCGTGATTCTCGCCGGCGTGCCCGAGGAAGACGCTGCGGCAGCCGTCTCGGCCCTCCGCGAGGTGGGAGCACAGGCGGAGACGAGAGAACGGCCGGAGCCGGGGTTTCCGACGGACTGAGCACGGCCCGATCAACCGGCTGGCGGCCCAGAGACGGCCCCGGAGCGGCAACAAGCCCCCTCCCCGCGGAGAAACCGCGGGCAGGGGGCTTGGTCGCGTCGGATTACTTCTTCTTGCCCTGGTTCTTCACGGCCTCGATCGCCGCCGCGGCCGCCTCGGGGTCGAGGTAACGGCCGCCCGGGGTGACCGGGCGGAAGTCGGCGTCGAGCTCGTAGGCGAGCGGGATGCCGGTGGGGATGTTCAGGCCCGCGATGTCGGCGTCGGAGATGCCGTCGAGGTGCTTGACGAGGGCGCGCAGGCTGTTGCCGTGGGCGGCGACCAGGACGGTGCGGCCGGCGAGGAGGTCGGGGACGATGCCGTCGTACCAGTAGGGCAGCATGCGGACGACGACGTCCTTCAGGCACTCGGTGCGCGGGCGCAGCTCCGGCGGGATGGAGGCGTAGCGCGGGTCGTCGCTCTGGGAGAACTCGCTGCCGTCCTCGATCGACGGCGGCGGGGTGTCGTAGGAGCGGCGCCAGAGCATGAACTGCTCCTCGCCGAACTCCGCCAGGGTCTGCGCCTTGTCCTTGCCCTGGAGGGCTCCGTAGTGGCGCTCGTTCAGGCGCCAGCTGCGGTGCACGGGGATCCAGTGCCGGTCGGCGGCCTCGAGGGCCAGCTGCGCGGTGCGGATCGCGCGCTTCTGGAGGGAGGTGTGGACGACGTCGGGGAGGAGTCCGGCGTCCTTCAGCAGCTCGCCGCCCCGGACCGCCTCCTTCTCGCCCTTCTCGTTGAGGTTGACGTCGACCCAGCCGGTGAAGAGGTTCTTCGCGTTCCACTCGCTCTCGCCGTGGCGGAGGAGGATCAGCTTGTAGGGAGCTTCTGCCATGGCAAGGAGTCTAAAAGAAAACCCTTTGGTGCCCTCCGGAGGGCGGATGTAAGCTGCGCTGGCCAGACCGGCCCATTACGCCTACAGCGCCCCGACGCCGCGAGGAGCAGCCGCCGTGCCCGATGTCAGACGTGCCCTACGGGAGACCGTGTCGGGACTCCCCCGGACCTTCTGGTGGCTGTGGACCAGCACGCTGGTCAACCGGCTCGGCGGCTTCGTCGTCACCTTCCTCGCGCTCTACCTCACCCTCGACCGGGGTTACTCCGCCACCTACGCCGGTCTCGTCGCGTCCCTGTACGGCCTGGGCGGCGCCTTCGGCGCGGTCGTCGGCGGGGTGCTGACCGACCGGATGGGGCGGCGCTCGACGATGCTGCTGGCCCAGGTCGCCGCCGCCGCCGGCACGGCGACGCTGGCCTTCGTGGACGGGCAGGCGCAGATCGCGGCGGTGGCCACGGTGATCGGAGTGGCGAGCAGCGCCTCGCGGCCCGCGGTGCAGGCGATGATGGCGGACGTGGTGCCCGCCGCGGACCGGGTGCGGGCGTTCTCGCTCAATTACTGGGCGATCAACATCGGGTTCGCCGTCTCCTCGGCGGCGGCCGGTCTCATCGCCTCGCAGGGCTATCTGTGGCTGTTCCTCGGCGACGCGTTCATGACGGTGCTCTGCGCGCTGGTGATCTACGCCAAGGTGCCGGAGTCGATGCCGGGCGGGGAGCCCGCAGCAGCGGCCGCCACGGGTGCGGCGGGCGGGGAGTCGCGCGTCGGCCTCGGGGTCGTCCTGCGCGACCAGCGGTTCATGGCGTTCGTCGCGCTGACGTTCCTGCTGGGCACGGTCACCCAGCAGGGTTCGACGACCCTCTCGGTCGACATGGGCCGCCAGGGCTTCTCCGCGAGCCAGTACGGCCTGGTCATCGGGCTCAACGGCCTGCTGATCGTGCTGCTGCAGATCCCGCTCACCCGGCTCGTGGAGCGGCGGAGCGTGGCGGCGCTGCTCACCGCCGGCACTCTGCTGATGGGCTGGGGCTTCGGGCTCACCGCCTTCGCCGGTTCGGTCCCGTTCTACGCGCTGACGGTGGCGGTGTGGACGATCGGCGAGATCCTGCACGCGCCGGCCTCGATGTCGCTGGTCGCCGACCTGGCGCCGGCCCACGCCCGAGGCCGCTACCAGGGCATGTACTCCCTCGCCTGGCCCGCGGCGTCCTTCGCGGGACCGCTGCTGGGCGGCGTGGCGCTGGACCGGTGGGGCGGCGGCGTGGTGTGGGGGGCCTGCGCCGTGGTCGGTACGGTCGCCGGCGCGGGCTACTGGCTGCTGCTGCGGGAGCGCGGCGCGCAGGCCGCGCAGGTGGACGCGGTGCCGCCGGCCCCGGCGCGGATACCGGAGCCCGAGCCGACGGCGGACTGCTAGCGGGAGGGTTCGCGCTTCGCCTCGTACAGGTGTGCGGCGGGCATTGAGGGTGTCGTGGTGCGGCGACACCCGGGGAAGGCCTCGGGAGGGCACAGGGCGGCAGCGGCGCTACTCGGCGCCCGTGTCCGCCTTGCCGATCAGATGTGTGAACGCGTCGAGGTTGCGTGTGGATTCGCCGCGCGCGGTCCGCCAGGCGTGCTCCTTGCGGATCGCGTCCGCGAAGCCCAGCTCCAGCAGGGTGTTGAAGCTGCCGTCGGCGTTCTCCACGACGGCGCCCAGCAGCCGGTCGACCTCCTCGGGCGTCACCGCGACCAGCGGCAGCCGGCCGCAGAGGTAGACGTCGCCGAGCCTGTCGATGGCGTAGGCCACCCCGTACAGCCGGGTGTTGCGCTCCAGGAGCCAGCGGTAGAACGCCTCGTGGTTCTCGTCGGGACGGCGCACGACGAAGGCGTTGACCGTGAGGGTGTGCCGCCCCACGGCCAGGGCGACGGTGGTGGACAGCTTGCGCGTGCCGGGAAGCGTGACGACGTACTCGCCGCCGGCGCCGGTCTCCCAGCCGAGTTCCGCGTCCTTCAGTGCCTGCTCGACCGCCGCGCGCGCCGCCGTCTGCTCCCGCTCACCCATGCGGCGATCGTAGGCGACGCCGCCGCTCGGCCATCGCACCCGCGTACACCTCGGCGGTCCTGGTGGCCGCCGCGTCCCAGCCGAAGCACTCCGCGCGCCGGGCCGCGGCCGCGCCCATGGCGGGCACCAGCTGCGGGTGCTCCACGAAGCGGCGCAGGGCGCGCGCGTAGTCGGCCGGGTCGTGGCCGGTGACGAGGAAACCGGTCTCGCCGTCCTTCACCGCCACCGGCAGCCCGCCGACCGATGCCGCCACCACCGGCGTGCCGCAGGCCTGCGCCTCTATGGCGACCAGCCCGAACGACTCGCTGTAGGAGGGCATGACCAGCACGGACGCGGCCCGGTACCAGTCCGCGAGCCGGTCCTGGGCGACCGGGGGCTGGAAGCGCACAAGGTCGGAGATGCCGAGCCGGGCGGCGAGCTTGTGCAGGCGTTCGGGCTTGGCCAGCCCGCTGCCGCTCGGCCCGCCGACGACGGGGACGACGAGGCGGTCGCGCAGCGACGGGTCCTCCGCGAGCAGGATCGCCGCGGCACGCAGCAGGATGTCCGGCGCCTTGAGGGGTTGTATCCGGCCGGCGAAGAGCGGGATCACCGCGTCCTGCGGGAGGCCGAGGCGCGCGCGGGCCCCGGCGCGGCCGCCGTGGGCGTCCGGCCGGAAGCGCTCCAGGTTCACCCCGGGGTGGACGACGGCGACCTTGCGGGGGTCGGCCTCGTAGTGCCGGATCAGCTCGTCCGACTCCTCGGCGGTGTTGGCGATCAGCCGGTCGGCGGCGTCGACGATCTGCGTCTCGCCGATGACCCGGGCCGCGGGCTCGGGCGTGTCGCCGTCGGCGAGTGCGGCGTTCTTCACCTTGGCCATGGTGTGCATGGCATGGACGAGCGGGACGCCCCAGCGCTCGGCGGCGAGCCAGCCGACGTGGCCGGAGAGCCAGTAGTGCGAGTGCACCAGGTCGTAGTAGCCCTGGCGGTGGCTGGCCTCGGCGTGCATCACGCCGTGGGTGAAGGCGCACAGCTGCGCGGGGAGGTCCTCCTTGTTCAGGCCCTCGTACGGCCCGGCGTCCACGTGCCGCACCAGGACCCCGGGGGCCAGCTCGACCATGGGCGGCAGGGCGGCCGTGGTGGCGCGGGTGAAGATCTCCACCTCCACGCCGGGGCCCTCCGCGAGCCGCTTCGCCAGCTCGACGATGTAGACGTTCATGCCGCCCGCGTCCCCGGTGCCGGGCTGGTGGAGGGGCGAGGTGTGCACGCTGAGCATGGCCACGCGCCGCGGACGGCGCCCACCGGCATGGCGGCGCAGCCGACGGTGGGCACCACCGGCCAGGACCTTCGCCACGTACTGGCTCACGTCGCGTCCTCCACTTCCTCGACGGGCGGCCGAGCGGAGACCACCCTCCAACCCTGACAACCAGCGGAAGGCCTAGATCCATTTCCGCTTTGCCAAAGCGTGACCGTCGGCAGGGCCCGGATCCGACGGCCGTGGGCTCGGCATAGGCTCGACGCATGCGCGCGACACGGCCGGTCGGTGAGGTGACCCGGGGGACGACCAACCCCAACCGTCTGCGCCGCATGGACCGCTGGATCGCCGCGCAGCACGGACCCGCGCTGCGCCGCAGCGACGACCCGCTCGCCGTGGACCTGGGCTACGGCGCCGCGCCCTGGACCGCCCTGGAACTGCTGCGACGGCTGCGCACCGCGCGCCCCGACGCCGAGGTCGTCGGCATCGAGATCGACCCGGCCCGGGTGGCCGCCGCCCGGCCGTACGCCCGCGAGGGGCTCTCCTTCGCGCACGGCGGCTTCGAGGTGCCCCTCCCCGACGGCCGCAGGCCGGCCCTGATCCGGGCGGCGAACGTGCTGCGCCAGTACGACGAGGAGCGGGTCGCCGAGGTGTGGACGCGGCTGCGGGCCCGGCTCGCGCCGGACGGGCTGCTGGTGGAGGGCACCTGCGACGAGATCGGCCGCCGACACGTGTGGGTGGCGCTCGGCCCCGAGGGGCCGCGCACGGTGACCTTCGCCACCCGGCTCGGCTCGCTGGAGCGCCCCTCCGACCTGGCGGAGCGGCTGCCCAAGGCGCTGATCCACCGCAATGTGCCGGGCGAGCCGGTCCACGCGTTCCTCACCGACTTCGACCGGGCGTGGGCGGCCGCCGCGCCCTTCGCCTCCCTGGGCGCCCGGCAGCGCTGGATCCGCGCGGTGCGCAGCCTGGCGGGCCCGGGCGGCTGGCCCGTCACCGACGCCCCGGCCCGCTGGCGCCAGGGCGAGGTGACCGTCCGCTGGGAGGCCCTGGCCCCGGCGCCGGGCTGATCCGGATCGCCCGCGCGCGGTCCCGGGGAAGGACACCGGCTCACGGCACTGGCCGATTCCGTCTTCCGTGGCACCGCCCACGACCATGTGACGAACCGTCACATATGCTGCGGGGGTGCCCGCGTGAAGCGTACGGCCTGCCTGGCCCGTGCCGCGCTGCCGCTCCCCGCCGCCCGTACCGGTCGCGCACGCCGATACGCCCGGCCCACCCCGCACTCTCCAGGGCGTACGGGCCGAGGTGCCTACGACTTCGCGCACGAACGGGTCCTCGCCCGCGTCATCGATCGTGAGCAGACGCGGCTGCGCACCGTCACCGCCCCGGGGGCGCGCGCTCGCCCGAGCCCGTCCACGCGTCGCGTTCCGGGCGGCGGATCACGGTGGCGGGCGCCGGGTCGACGCCCAGCCCTCGGCGTCGTGCGCCCCCGATGAGCGGACGCGGCCACCCCGGACCGCCGGACCGCTGTGACCTGCGTCCTGTGACCCCGGCCGCGTGGCCCGCGCCACCGCGCGCCGGGCCAAACGTGATGTTGGCCACGCCCGGCTCGTCCCCCCGAGTCCGAAATCCGCAGCTCAGCACCGCATATGACACGGGCGGTTTACCAACAGGGCCTCCCCCGCCGCCGGGCGCTACCGCTATGGTCGCCCTTCAGTGTGCTCGGAGCTGAGCAACCGATCCGACCGATCCGACCGCTCCGGGACGTTGCCCTCGGGGGGAGGGAAGGAATTGTCCGATGTCGCCGATGTCCGCGACCGAGCGGCGCACCGACCAGTACGCCGCCGTGCCGGGGCCGCGCCAGGAATCACCCTTGGCCGACGGCCGGACCTCCCCTGCCCTGACCCTGCTCGTCATCGGTGAGGACCCCGCCGGCGCCTTCACCCTCCCCGACCTGCTGGACGTCTCCGGCACACGGGTGCGCATCCGCCGCGCCCGCAACCTGACCGAGACCGAGCGGTTGCTGAGGGACGATGTCAACTGCATCCTGCTGGAGCTCTCCGCCCACGCCGCCGAAGGCACCTCCGACGGGCTGGACAGCCTGCGGCAGCTGATGCGGCTCGCCCCCCGCACGGCCGTGCTGGTGCTGACCACGGGCACCGACACCGACGCCGAGCGCGCCGCCGAGGCCGTCCGCGTCGGCGCCCAGGACCATCTGACCCCGGCCGACCTGGACCCGTCCCATCTGACCCGGGCCATCCGCTACGCCGTGGAGCGCAAGCGCGCCGACGTCGCACAGCGCCAGCTGACCGAGACCCGGCTGCTCGCCCAGGAGAACTCCCGGCTGGAACGCGGGCTGCTCCCCACGCCGCTGCTCCACGGTGCCGACCTGCGCTTCGCCGCCCGCTACCGGCCCGGCCGCAGCCGGGCCCTGCTCGGCGGCGACTTCTACGACACCGTCCGCACCCCGGACGGCACCGTGCACGCGATGATCGGCGACGTCTGCGGCCACGGCCCGGACGAGGCCGCCCTCGGGGTGGAGCTGCGCATCGCCTGGCGCGCGCTGACGCTGGCCGGACTGTGCGGGGCCGCCCTGCTGGGCACGCTGCAGCAGGTCCTGGAGCACGAGCGGTCCGACGACGAGATCTTCGCGACCCTCTGCCAGGTCGACATCAGTCCGGACGGCCGCGCCGCCGACCTCTGGCTGGCCGGTCACCCGGCGCCGCTGCTGTCGCTGTCCGGGATGGCGCCGCAGTTGCTGCCGTACGAGCACGGCGGCCCGGCGCTCGGGCTGCTGCCGCAAAAGGACTGCTGGGAGGGCGCGCGCTTCGAGCTGGGCGAGGCGTGGAGCCTGATGCTCTACACCGACGGGCTGATCGAGGGCCGGATCGGCCTGGGCGCGCAGCGACTGGGCCAGGAGGGCATGGTCGAGCTGGTCACGCGGCAACTGTCCGCCGGACTCGCCGGCGAGGAGCTGCTGGACGCGGCCATGACCGAGGTCCGGGAGCTCAACGGTGGGGAGCTGACGGACGACGTGGCCCTGATGCTCCTGGAGTCCGGCGCCTGATCCGCGGGCCCGGCCGGTCCGCCGGCCGGGAGGCCGCCGCCTCAGCGGTTGAACGGTCCGTACGGGCCGTCGCTGCTGCTTCCGCCGCGCCGCCGCGGACCCGACACCTGCTTGAGGGCCGGACGCACGTCCACCGTGTAGACGATCACCGCGATCAGGCCGATGACCGGCAGGAACCACATGATCGGCAGGATCGCGATCAGCGCCGCCGCCACGGCGAGGATGATCAGCCAGAAGGCCTTGGTGTTCTTGTCCGCCGCCCGGTAGGCGTCCTCACGCCGGATGGCCGCGTCGACCAGCGCGAACACCGCGAAGACCAGCAGGGCGATGGAGATCCAGCCCAGAAAGTTGTAGAAGCCCTGCACCAGCATTGCCGTCCACCTCCGTCATCGGCTCCCACCGTACCGGCACAACGGGCCGGGCACGCCGCGCGTGCCCGGCCCGTGATGTACCGGCCGCTCAGGACGCGGGCTTGCCCGGCGTCGTGGGCTTCTTGCCCGGCGTCGCGGGCTTCTTGGCCGCGGGGGCCTTCTTCGCCTGACTGTCCTGCACCAAAGCGGGGGCCGGGGCAGGGGAGGGCGCCGGAGCCGGCTTGCTGTCCGCGGCCGGCGCCTGCCGCGCCGCCGGGACGGGCTCCGGCTCGATCGCGACCGCGATGTCCTCGACCTGCTCGGCGGCCTCGCCGCGCCAGGTCGCGACCGCGTCCTTGCCGCGCTCGGCCAGGCCGTCGTAGGCCTCCTTGGCGCGGACCGCGTACTCGGCGGCCCGGCCCACCTGCTGCAGCGCGAAGTCCTGCGCGGAGTCGCGCAGCTTGCGCAGGTCGCCGTCGATGGTGCCCAGGAGCTCGTTGACCTTTGCCTGCGCCCTGGTCTGGGCGTCCTTGGCCTGTGCGGTCACCTTCTCCTGCACGGCCTTGGGGTCGGTGCCGCGGATCTTCTCGATCCGCTCGGGGGCCTCGGCGCGGATCTTCTCGATCAGCGGCGGGACCTCCTTGAGCTTCTCGGCCGCGAGGTCCGCGGTCCCGGCCAGCGCGTACAGCGGGGTCGGGTCCTTGAGGGTCTTGACGATGTCTTCGGTGATCGCCATGAGGGTTTCTCCCGTTTGAGGATGGTGGCGTGTACGTCTGTTCAGTCGCTCGTTCCGCGCGGCCGGCCGCGGCCGGTCACCCGGCGGCCGCGGCGTCACCGCCGCCACCGCCGCTGCCCGGCCCGGCCGGTCCGGACGCGTTCGGCTTCAGCACGGCGACAGCCTTCTTCGCCGCCTTCTTCGCCACGTGCTCGCGCGGCGCAGCGGGCTGCCCGTCAAGAGCTTCCTCCACTGCGGCGTTCTCCTTGCGGAACGACTCGTAGATCTGCAGGAGGACTTGCTTCTGCTTCTCGTTGATCGCCGTGTCGGCGAGGATGGCGGTCCGCACCTCCATCCCGTCGCCCTGGTCCCGCTCGTCGAGGATCCCGGCCTGCACGTACAGGGTCTCGGCGGAGATGCGCAGCGCCCTGGCGAGCTGCTGCAGGATCTCGGCGCTGGGCTTGCGCAGCCCGCGCTCGATCTGGCTGAGGTAGGGGTTGGACACCCCGGCGGCGTCGGCGAGCTGACGCAGGGACAGCTGCGCGTTGCGGCGCTGCTCCCGCAGATACTCACCGAGGGTGCCGACGTTCAGTGAAGCCATGTCTCCGAGGATGCCGCGCGGTGCTAACTTTTGCAAGCAAGGTGCTTGCAAAAGTCTCGTTACGGGGATGTGACGTCCCCCTCCCGGCCCAGCCGGCCGCCCCACCGGGCAGAGCCGGGTTCCCCGAACCGGGTCGTCCGGCGGGGCGGACCGGCCGGCGTCGCGGCCCCGGGCCGCTCCGGCCCGCTGTCGGCCCCGGCGCGCATAATGCCGCCGTGAACCTGCGTGCCGAACTCCTACCGCCGCCCGTCAGCCCGGAACGACTGGCGGAGCCCGCCCATGAGATCGAGTGCGTCGCGCGCCTGGCCGGGACCGGCGGGCCCTTCGAGGAGGCGGTGTCCGCCTTCAACGAGCGGACGGGCCATGACTACCTGCCCTCGGACCTCGCCTGGTACCACACCTCGCGCGACCTGGAGGACTTCGCCCGGGAGGCCGCCCGGCCCGCCCAGCCGCGGGTGGCCGGCGTCACGCGCGAGGAACTCGTCGGGATCGTCCGCCGCGTCACGGACGGCGCGGTCGGCGCGGACACCGACCACCACCTGCTGCTCTTCGACTGCAACACCCCTCACCCCAGAGCCTGCGACCTGCTCTTCCACCCGCCGGCCGGCCTCGAGGACGCCACACCCGAGCGGATCGTCGACGCCGCCCTCGCCTACCGGCCGATCGCCTTGTGAACCGGGCCCGGGCAGCCGGTTGACCTTGACCTTGGGGCAGGCCACAGCATCGAAGCGGCCGGGCGGTGTGCCCGGCCCGAGGGAGGGAGCCCGCCATGGACTCGCTGACGATCGGGGCCTTCGCGAAGGCTTCCCGGCTGTCACCGAAGGCGCTGCGGCTGTACGACGAGCTCGGGCTGCTGACGCCCACACGGGTCGATCCGCTGACCGGCTACCGCCACTACGCGCCCGCCCAGCTGGAGCGTGCCCGGCTCGTGGCGTGGCTGCGGCGCCTGGGGATGCCGCTGGCCCGCATACGTGAGGTGTGCGCACTGGACGCGCCCGCCGCCGCGCGGGAGATCCGGGCGTACTGGGCACAGACCGAGGCCGCGCACGGCGCGCGGCGGGATCTGGCCGCCTTCCTCGTCGATCACCTGTCCCGGAAGGACCGCGCCGTGAACGACGCGAACCACTGCCTGGAACTGCGCTACGCCGCCCTCTCCGACGCCGGCCTGGTCCGGCCTGGCAATCAGGACACCGCCTACGCCGACGCCCGACTGCTGGCGGTGGCCGACGGCTTCGGCGGCGAAGGGGCGCCCGCGGGCGCCGCCGCCGTCGACGCGCTGAAGGAGCTCGACACCCGCGCCGCCCAGGGCGGCCTGCTGGACCTGCTGCAGGACGCCCTGGACCGGGCCGACGAGACCGTGCGCGGCTTCGCGGACTCGGGCACCACACTCACCGCGCTGCTGTGGTCCGGGGAGCGGCTGGCCCTCGTCCACATCGGCGACTCGCGGGCGTACCTGCTGCGCGACGGCGAGCTGTTCCGCATCACGCACGACCACACGATGGTGCAGTCGATGGTGGACGAGGGCCGGCTGACCGAGTCCGAGGCCGCCTCGCACCCCCAGCGGTCGCTGCTCGTACGGGCGCTGGGCTCGGGCACCCGCCCCGCCGGGCGCCTGCCCGACCTGCGGCTGCACGACCCGCGTCCCGGCGACCGCTACCTGCTGTGCACGGACGGCCTGTCCGCCGTCGTCCCGGACGAGGAGCTGCGCCGGGTGCTCGCCTCGGGAGCCGAACCCGGCCAGGCGGTGCGCACGTTGGTCGGGCTGGCCAATGCCGCCGGCGGTCCCGACAACGTCAGTTGCGTGGTCGCCGATGTACAGGAGGGGACCGCGGCGGCATAGTCCTCGCCCATGAGCGAAGAATGGTTTCTGCAGACGGGCCACGGGGTGCGCTTCGAGTGGGGGCCGGAAGGCGCCCGGCTGATCGGCGCGCATGTGGCGTGCCTGGTCGTCGTCGACGTCCTGTCCTTCACCACGGCGGTGACGGTGGCCGTGGAGGCGGGCATCGCGGTGCACCCTTACGCCTGGCGCGACGCGACGGCCGCCGCGTACGCCCGGCGGGTCGGCGCGCGGCTTGCCGTGGGGCGGCGGGAGGTGTCCGAGCGCTCGCCGTGGTCGCTGTCCCCTGCCGCGCTGCGCCGTGCGCCCTACACCCCGCGGCTGGTGCTGCCCTCGCCCAACGGATCGACGATCGCCGCTGCTGCCGGGCAGGCGGCGACCGTGGTCGCCGCCTGCCTGCGCAACGCCACGGCCGTCGGAGCGTGGCTCGCGCGGCACGGCTACGGCGTCCGGGAGCGCCCCGTCGCGGTGATCGCCGCCGGCGAGCGCCGGCCGGACGGGGCCCTGCGGCCCTCGCTGGAGGACCTGCTCGGCGCCGGCGCGGTCGTCGCCGCGCTGCAGGGGCACGCCCCCGCGGTGACGCCCTCCCCCGAGGCGCGCGCCGCGGCGGCCGCCTTCGCCGGGACCCCCGATCCGGCCGCCGCCGTGGCGGCCTGCGCCTCCGGGCTCGAACTCGACGGCGGCGGCTTCCCCGAGGACGTCGTGATCGCCACCGAACTCGACGCGGCCTCCGTCGTCCCCGTCCTGTCCGAGGGAGCCTTCTCCTCGCCGCTCATCGCGGACCGGAACTGACCGCAAGGGTGCGTAACGTCGAAGACACCGAGGACGCAGGGAAACCGGCGCCCACGACCGAGCCCACGACCAAGGGGAGCGCGCGATGCCGACGGTGGTACGGAACGAGACTAATGAGCGGGACGCGCTGCTGGCCTACCTGGAGGCGCAACGCGGCGGGGTACGCCGGGCGGTGCTCGGACTCACCGAAGAGCAGGCGTCCTCGCGGCCCAGCGTCAGCGAGATGAGCCTCGCCGGGCTGGTCAAGCACGTCGCCAGGACCGAGGAGTCCTGGGTGCAGGGCCTGCTGCTGGGCCACGAGGACAAGAAGGGCACCGAGGCGGACTACCTCGACGGCTTCCGGCTGCTGGAGGGCGAGACACTCGCCGGCCGGCTGGAGGAGTACGCGCGGATCGGCCGGGAGACCGAGGAGGCCGTCCTGGCGCTGCCCGACCTGGAGGTCGTGGTGCCGCTGCCCGACGCGCCCTGGAACCCGCCGGGCATGAAGGTCAGCGCCCGCTGGATCCTGCTCCACCTCATCGAGGAGACCGCCCGGCACGCCGGGCACGCGGACGTGATCCGCGAGTCCCTGGACGGCCTGACGGCCTTCGAACTGGTCGCCGAGGCGGCTCAGCGGGGCAAGCCGATGGGCTGACCGGTCACGCCCCCGTGGCCAGCGGCTGCTGCAGCTCCGTCACCCAGGTGTCGGGATGCCCGCCGGCCTCCAGGTAGAACTCGCGCGGGTAGCCGGTGGGGCGGCGGCCGTGGGCGTCGATCCAGCGGGCCAGCGTCTGCTCGGAGCGCAGGACGTCGTCCATGGAGCCGCGGTGCACGATCGTCGCCGCGCTCTCGATCGCGGGCAGGTCGACGACCGAGAAGTCGTACTGGCCGTCCGGCTCGACCGCTACCTGCAGCCCCGCGTGCACCAGGACCGCGCCGTTCCCCTCCGCCGCGTCCTCGTAATAGGCCACGCCGGGCCCCACCGGCCGCACGCCCGCCGCGTCCAGCCGCCGGCACAGCTCGTCGTACAGCGGCTGGATGACGGGCCCGATCTGCGCCGGCTCGAACCCCTCCGCGGTCGCTGTCAGCTCCGCGAGCCGCACCCCGGGCACCCTCTTGATCACCACATCGTCGGTGGACATCCGTCCCTCGCTCTCGATCGTCCGGAGCCTCGCCTCGACGCCCGCCAGCCGCGCCGCGTCCGCGGCCATCGCCGCCGCGAGCTCGGCGCGGCGCAGCCGCAGCATGCCGCGCAGCTGCTCCGCGCTCACCTCCTCGTCGAGGATCGACCGCACCTGTTCGAGCGTGAAGCCGAGGTCCTTGAGGGCGATGACGCGGTTGAGCCGGGCGAGCTGCCCGGCGGCGTAGTAGCGGTAGCCGGTGGCGGCGTCGACGCGGTCGGGGCGCAGCAGTCCGACCGCGTCGTAGTGACGCAGCATGCGCACCGACACGCGGCCGTGCCTGGCGAAGTCTCCGATTCCGAACATGACGTCTCCGAGTCCAGCGCCTCACACGGTGTGAGGGTCAAGCGGAACGGCGAGTGCCCCGGCGCGCGGTCCGCGCCGGGGCACCCGTGGGAAGAAGCGGTCAGCCGCGCAGCTCGGCGGCGACGAGTTCCGCGATCTGGACGGCGTTGAGCGCGGCGCCCTTGCGGAGGTTGTCGTTGGAGAGGAAGAGCGCGAGGCCGTGCTCGACGGTCTCGTCCACCCGGATCCGGCCGACGTAGGAGGGGTCCTTGCCGGCGGCCTGCTGCGGGGTCGGGATCTCCGACAGCTCCACGCCCGGGGCGGCGCCCAGCAGCTCGTACGCGCGCGCCACACTGAGCGGACGCTCGAAACGGGCGTTGACCTGCAGCGAGTGCCCGGAGAAGACGGGGACGCGGACGCAGGTGCCGGACACCTTCAGCTCCGGGATGCCCAGGATCTTGCGGGACTCGTTGCGGAGCTTGTGCTCCTCGTCGGTCTCGAAGCGGCCGTCGTCGACGATCTTGCCGGCCAGCGGGACGACGTTGAACGCGATGGGCCGCTGGTAGACCGCGGGCTCGGGGAACTCCACGGCGGCGCCGTCGAAGGTCAGCTCGGTCGCCCGGTCGGCGACCTTGCGCACCTGGCCGTCGAGCTCGGCGACACCGGCCAGACCGGAGCCGGAGACCGCCTGGTAGGTGGTGGCGACCAGCGCGGTCAGCCCCGCCTCGTCGTGCAGCGGGCGCAGCACGGGCATGGCGGCCATGGTGGTGCAGTTGGGGTTGGCGATGATGCCCTTGGGGCGGTCGGCGATCGCCTGCGGGTTGACCTCGGAGACGACCAGCGGGACCTCGGGGTCCATCCGCCAGGCGGAGGAGTTGTCGATCACCACGGCGCCCGCGGCGGCGACCTCGGGGGCCAGCGCCTTGGAGGTGGCGCCGCCCGCCGAGAACAGCACGATGTCGAGACCGGTGTAGTCCGCGGTGGCCGCGTCCTCGACCGTGACCTCGCCGTCCTTCCACGGCACGGCACGTCCCGCCGAACGGGCCGACGCGAACAGCCGCAGCTGCTCCACCGGGAAGTCGCGCTCGGCCAGCACCTTGCGCATGACACCGCCGACCTGGCCGGTGGCTCCGACGATTCCGATCCTCATCCGGTCTCTCCGATCAGTGCGTACGTACGGTCCCGAGTATCCCCCGATGCGGCGAGTGCCCGGAGTGCCGTCCCTAGGGACGGTCGCCCGGCGGGCAGCAGCGGCAGCCGCACGTCGGGGGTCGGGATGCGTCCCTGGACGTGCAGCACCGCCTTGATCAGCGTGGGGTTCGGCTCGGCGAAGAGGGCGGCGGCGAGCCTCGCCAGCGCCTGCCCGCGCTCCGCGTCGTGGGAGCGGGCCTCCTCCACCCACCGCTCGGTGGCCAGGTGCCCGGAGGCCGTGATCGCCCCCTGGGCGCCCAGGGCGAGCAGGGCGGGCGCGAAGACGTCGTCCCCGGCGTACAGCGGTACCTGGCCGACCAGCAGGACGGTGTCCTGGTCGATGCCGCCGACGGCGTGCTTGAAGCCCACGACCCCGTCGATCGCGGCGATCGCGCGCACCGTGTCCGCGGTGAGGGCGAGCCCGGTGCGGTAGGGGATGTTGTAGACGACCAGCGGCACCGCCGACGACCGCGCCAGGGCCTCGAAGTGCGCGACGACCCCGTCCTGCGAGGGCCTGACGTACGACGGCACGGACACCAGCGCGGCGTCCGCGTCCAGCTCCGCGAGTTCCGCGGCGGCCCGGCGCGTGTCCGGCCCCCCGGCGCCCACGGTGTACCGCAGCCCCCGCTCCCGGCACACCCGCCCCACGGTCTCCCGGACGACCGCCTTCTCGGCCTCGTCCAGCATCGCCGCCTCGGCGGTCGTCCCCAGCGCCACCAGCCCGGCGACGCCTCCGTCGGCCACCTCGTGCGCCAGCCGCTCCAGCGCGCCGGCGTCCACGCGACCGGCCTCGTCGAAGGGCGTGATGAGCGGTACGTGAATTCCCATGCCATCGAGCGTGGGCCCACGGCACCCTCAAGGTCCAGTTAATAGTCCTTCATCGCACCAATAAGCAGTACTGCACAAAGGCACCTCCCTGCCCTCAGGCCCCATGAGCGACGACCGGTACGAGATCTCCGCCGACCCCGCCCGCATCGGCGCCGCTATCGCCGCCTCCCTCAACTTCGGCGCCTACGACAGGGCCTCCGGCGCCCAGGGGGCGTCCGCTTCGTCACCGACCACGCCACCTTCGCCTGGCTCTGCGACGTCTACGTCACCCTCCGCCCGCGGCCGCGGCCTCGCCACGGCCCTGGCAACGGCCGCCCGGGACCACCTGGAGTCCCTGGGCGTGCGGCGCGTGCTCCTCGCGACGCACGACGCCCACGGGGTGTACGCGAAGGTGGGGTTCGAGCCGCTGGAGGTGCCGGGGCACTGTATGTCACTGGTGATGTGAGCCGTGCATCGGCCACCTCGTACTCGCGCCTGGGCCCTCCGGCAGTGCGTTCGATACTCACGCGGCAGCACCGCGCTTCAGCCCGATTGCCCCGTTCCGTGCAACCTGAAGAAGCGCAGGCCCAACGGATGAAGTCATGTCAAGCCCAGGATCCGAGCTCACGCGACTTGCCGTCAGTTCCGCGCTCACCTCGTAGGCGTTGCGGCCGACGCCCGTGGTAATCGCCCACAGCAGCCCGTGCAGATCTCCGTGTCGAGCAGCTCGGGCGGGAGCAGCCGCATGCGCCCGAGGCGTCCTTGAGCCGTGAGGCGGCCACAGAGGCGGGATGCCCGGCGAAGAGGCGGCAGATCGGACCATCGAAGTCCAGCAGGACACACTCGATGCCGGCGGATGTCAGGCGGGCTTGGCTAGCCTCGTCCACAGAGAGTCGAACCACTCCTGAGAGAGTCCCACACGTTCCGGCGGCTGCGGGTAAAGCTTGGCCCCGACACCCAGGACGTCATGGATCTTGATGGTCGCATCGCCGATGGTGATGACGTTGTCGGTGACAACGTACATGCCGTCAAGGGCCATGTCGCCGTTGATCAGATAGAGCTTGTGCAGGGGCGTGACCGGCACCAGTCGTACCTCGACGGTCACCTCGGACACGGCGCCTTGACCGACCAGGTTCTCCAGGTTTCTCAGGGCTCGGACGTGAGCCGCCGACAGACTGCTGAGCCGCTCCATGGGACGCTCGTCGTCGGGGTCCTCGACGCTGCGTGGAATGGCCAGTCGCACGTCGGTGCGCGGCAGCAGCAGGCGCAGGTGGATCGAGGACGGCCGGATGTCCCCGCGGATGATCCGTTTGACCTGCTGCACGATGGCCGCGTTGAGTGACTCCGCCGTCAGGCAGTACGCGTCGATCGTGATGTGCTCCGCCTCGAACGCCTCGGCGATGGCGTCGTCCAGCTCGATGCTGCCCGCGCCCGCGGCCGGCACGGCGGTCCCGTTGGCGTGGGCGGTGACGGACTTCCGCCAGTCGCGGGCGAAGACTCCCTTGCCCAGAGCCGACTCCACATAACCCTTGCCCTCAAGCGCCTTGATCGCCTTCTGGACGGTGGCACGGGAGACGTCAAAGCGGTCCACTAACTCCGCATGCGTGGGCAGTTGCTCGCCCACCCCGATCGCGCCGCCCTCGATCTCATGACGCAACACATCGGCCACACGCTCGTACTCACGCCTGGTTCCACCGACGGTACGGTCGTTCGACATGCCGTCGAGCGTACAACCCGGTCTTTGGCTGCGCAGTTGAACTCTCGCCTACACCGGCACCGCGGCTGCTGACAGACGCCCCAATGACGTCACGACGTGCTTCGCTCCCGCCTCGTACAACCGATGCGACTTGGGCTCGTCACGAGCGAAGCCGAGAAACCGCACACCCGCGAGTTCGGCGGCTCGGAGGTCGCTGGGGGAATCACCGATCATCAGGCAGTTCTCCGGCACTGCCCCCGTGCAAGCCATGGCACGCATCAAGCAGTGGGGATCCGGCTTCAAAAGGCCCGGGTCGTCCGCCCGCCCGTAGACATGTCTGCCGAAGTAGCGCAACAGTCCGATTCGGTCCAGGTAGGCGCTTGCCGCCTCAGCCGAGTTGTTGGTGGTGATGGCGACCTTCCGGCCGCTCTTGGCGAGGGTACTCACCAGCCGGGCGGCGTGCGGTGTCGGCAGAGCCGTCTCCGCGGCACACACCTCCTCCTGGGCCAAGCACTTCTCCAGCTCCGATGTGACGTGACGGGAGGCATCACATGTCGCCACAATCCGCAGGACGCGCAGCGGATCGCTGACGCCACTCAGCTCCTCTGAACGAACGCCCAGTTTCATCGCTCGGACCCGCAGGGTCTCGGCAACGCCGGCTGCCGGGTAGCGGGCGAAGAGGTCCGCAAGGGGGCCGTCGAAGTCGAACAGCACGCAGCTCACACGTTCCAGCAGGGCCGACATGTCGCCGACGGTCTCCTGGGTCATCGCGCTAGAAGGCATGGGCCTGGCTGGGGGCCTGCCTCTCCACGAAGCCCCACCTCCAGCGCTGTTGGGGATAACGCCAGGAATGCCAGTCGTTCAGCGCGGCTTCCACCTCCGACTCCCCCGGGACGGAGGCGAGCCCGAGGGGCACCTGGGCCCGCTGCAGTGCCCTCACGACCAGGCTGACGGAGGGCTCGAGCTCCGGACTCCCTGGAACGTCCCCGAGCCTCAGGGCGGCCCGTACGACATCAGCGTAGACGGACTGGGCGTACTCGAAGTCCATGTAGGCCTGCAGGTCCGTCGCCATCCCGGCGGTCATCGCGGAATGGCCGCGCAGGTTGAGAGTCCTCTCCCACTGCCGTTTCATCCGCTCGCGCTCGCGTTCGGTGTACTCCATCCGGACCAGATGAGTCGCGAGGTCATGGAGTGGATCGCCGAACGTGGCCAGCTCCCAGTCGAGGATGAACAGGCTCCCGTCCTTGAGCAGCACGATGTTGTCGCGGTGGAGATCGGTGTGCAGCAAGGAGTAGGGCCTCGGGTAGAGCACTCCGACCCGCTGCCGCACCCCTCGCCGGAAACGCTCCAGCGCGTCCACCGGCACTCCGAGGGCGTCGAAGAGGCTGCCGTACACGGGACGGTGCTCGTGGTGCACTCGCTCGGCGTACTGCACGAGAAGGTCCAGGAACCCGTCACTGTCCTTGTCGCCCGGCCATCGCGCCGGCAGCTTCGGCAACTGCTCGCGGGTGACCGTCGCCGCGTAGGCGAAGACCTCCGCGATGTCCCGCAGGCGCTTCTCGCGGATGGGGGTGCCGGAGGGAGCCTCTTGGGACAGGGGCTTGCCGTCCACGAATCGGTGCAGGGAGGCCCGCCCGAACGTGACCAGACACTGGGGAATACCGAAGTTCGGCTTGAGCCGCTGGCCTGCGACGGCCTCGTTCAGCGTGGCAAGGACCTCGGCCTCGTCCGGCCATGTGCGCATGACGACCTTGGGCGTCGTGAGCGGCACCCGCAGCTTGACCCGTGCGGCCTCGTCCAACGTCACGCGGGCCAGCCGGGCGAGTCGCTTGTCCAGCGTCACCACTTCATTGGAATTGTGATGGCCCGTCAGGATCAGGGACTCCCCGTCACGCTTCCGACGGTTGTAGTGCCAGCGCACAAGAGGCACGTGCAGTCGACTGCGCACGATGTGGCGCGAGGGCGCCGCACCGGCACCCCTGGCATTCGCAGGCGCAGCCATGGTCATAAGTTGCACCGACCGTTTGAGATCGACCCAGCAGGGAATAACCACTTGATACGGCGTTGATGAGCGCAGAGCCTATACCGGCTTCCCGCGTGACGCGAATCGAAACAGTTGTGTCAATCGAGTTTCTGCGCATCACTCCCTCACAGGAGCGCCCCAACAGCCGAGATCGGCCCGGGTGAAAGCTTCCGTCACCTCGCGCATGTCGCTGACCAGGAAATCCGCGCCGGCCTCCAGTAGCCGTTCACCGCGCTCCGGATCGCGCTCATCATGGGCGGCATATGCCAGAAATCTGACCCCCGCACTACTGGCGGCCTTCAGATCACGCACGGAATCACCAATCATGAGGCAATTGCCCGGGTCACCGCCCGATCCGATCTGCCGCATGGCCTTGAGAAGGCAATGGGGGTCGGGCTTCATGAGCTGGGGAGCCTCTCGACCAAAGATTCTTTCACCAAACGGGCGAGCCAGCCCATGTTTCTTCAGGTAGATACGCACCGCTGCCGCAGAATTATTCGTCGTGATCGCGATCGGCAGCCGCGCGCGGGCCAGGAGCTCCACGAGTTCCGCCGCACCTTCCGTAGGGCGCGCCACCTTTGCGGCCCGCCGCTCGGCCCGCACGAGCACCCTGTCGAGGCCGCGGCCTATGCGGCCGGGTATATCGTCCCGCTCCGCGACGTCATACAGCAGTTGGTGCGTATCTGTGTACGAGGCGAAATCCGTCAAGAGCCGTCGCTTGCAGCGCAGATACTTCTTCATGCGCTCGGCCACCGCATCGGCGGTGTACACCGCAAAAAGGTCACAAAGCGGCCCATCGAAGTCGAAGAGGACGACGTTGACGCCTCGTACTCGGCTCAGGAGCCACTCAGGGTCGATCGAAGCCATTCAGTGAGTGTCACACCGATTCGGCGATTGTGTTCCACAAGGAGTCGAACCACTGCTGACACTCCGCCCGTTGCTCGGGCCCCTGAAGGTACAGCCGCGCCCCCAGACCCAGGACGTCGTAGATCTGGACGTCCTTGCCATCCGGGAAATGGACGGGGTGCGCCTCGACCTTGTAGAAGCCCATCAGCCCCCGATGCCGATTGATCAGGTAGTACTTGGCCACCGGCGTGATGGGGAGGGTCCGCACCTCGACAGTCACGTCGACACCCCGTCTGACCAGGTCTTCCAGCAGGTTGCGCAGGGTGAACGCGTAGCGCTTGATCAGCTCGGACAGCCGGTCGAGCGGCCGGGTGTCCTCCGGCTTGCCCACGATCCGCGGGATCGCCAAGTGCGCACCGGGACGGGCCAGCAGGAGCCGAACCTGGATCGACGAGGGCTGGAGCTCGCCCCTGAGCACGCGGCGCGCCTGCGGCAGGAAGGCTCCGTGGAGCGACTCCGCCGTCAGGCAGTACGCGTCGATCGTGATGTGCTCCGCCTCGAACGCCTCGGCGATGGCGTCGTCCAGCTCGACGCTGCCGGCGTCCACGGCCACCACGGCGGTCCCGTTGGCGTGGGCGTTGCCGGACTGCCGCCAGTCGCGGGCGAAGACTCCCTTGCCCTGGGCCGACTCCACGTAGCCCTTGCCCTCAAGGGCCTTGATCGCCTTTTGGACGGTGGCCCGGGAGACGTCGAAGCGGTCCACCAGCTCAGCATGCGTGGGGAGTTGCTCGCCCACCCCGATCGCGCCGCCCTCGATCTCATGACGCAACACATCGGCCACGCGCTCGTACTCACGCCTGGCCCCACCGGCGGTGCGGTCGTTGCTCACGTGACCCACACTACAGCTTCACGCCAGGCAAGTGGAGTTGACTGCATAGAGTTTAGGGATCTGCAGTCAGCGGCAACATGACCGTAGAGGAATGCAGTCAACTGGTCGGCCGACAGTCAAGTTGGACCAGTTGACGCCATCGGGGACCGCTGCCTCTCCGTCCCGATGACGCGCCGGGGATGGCCGCGGGTGACAGTGCGGCGCCATGTCGCATCGCACGCATCAGCATCAAGCTTCCACTGCTGTCTCATGCCGACCCACGGGTCAAATCTGCCCCCTCCGCGCTCTACGCGCGGAGGGATCGATCCAACGCGCCTCGAAGGAGTGAATCGCTATGCCCGCTCTCGCTCTGTGCGCCTTCGCGTTCGAGCAGCTCGTCCAGTGGCGGTACGGCGCGGCAGGCGCCTTCGCCGTCGGACTGTTCACGGTGGGCCACAAGGCCCGGAATACGACGTTCACGTGCGTCGGACTCGCGGTGATCGCGCTGCTCCTGGCCCAGTAGGGCCAGGACGGCAGCGGGCCCGCGCCTTTGGGTCGGCCACCTTGGAAGGGGGTGGGTCATGCTGTGGAGCCATGTGACGGCGGCGTTGCTGGAGCAGTACCTGGCGTGGCAGTACGGGCCGTTGATGGGGCTGGGCGTACTGCTGGTGGGTGCCGGGCTCAAGGCGCGTTCCAGCTATGCGATGTGCGTCGGCGGGGTACTCGTCCTCCTGGTGCTGGTGTCCTTCGGACACCACTAGAACGTGTCGATCGGCCACGGCTTGCGCGCGGTGCGGAACAGCGCGTCGAGGCGGGCCGCGCCGCCCGGGCGGGACTCCGTGACGCCGCCCGTGACGGTCAGGCGCGCCGCGGACTCGTCGCCGAGGTAAAGGGAGGCGAGGGCGGCGGCGGTGAGGGAGACGTCCGGGGCGGCGGAGGGGGCCGCCTCGGCGGTGGCGGTGCCGTCGGCGGCGGCTTCGAGGCGGAAGCGGCCGGCGGCATGGCCGTCGGGGTCGGCGACGTCGAGGACGACGGAGCCCGCGGCCGCGTAGGTGCGGGCGGACAGGGCACGCGGCACGTCGAGCAGGCGCAGCCACAGGAAGTCGCTGGTGGAGTGGACGTGGGCGGCGCGCGGGTCGTCGAGCAGCAGCGGCAGGACGTCGTCCTGGGCGCGGAAGCCGGTGCGCACCGTGGCGACCCAGTCGATGGACAGCAGATACCGCCACAGGGCGCGCTCGGCCTCGGGGGTGGCGGCGATCAACTCCCGCACCGTGAGCGGGACCTTCGGGAACATCCCGTGCCAGGTGTCCTCGGCCGAGTACGCGGCCAGGCCGTCCACGCGTCCGGAGGCGTCGCGGTAGAGGACGAAGATCGGCTCCTTCCAGGGGAAGGAGGGGTTGACCACCGTCCCGGTGGCGTACTCCCAGTTGCGCTCGGTGCGGTTGATCGCGCCGGGCGCGCGCAGCCGCACCCGGTCGTGGAGCTGGGGGCCGAGCTTGAGGACCTCGGACGGGTCCGCCAGGTCGATGCGGCCGCTGTCGGACGGCGCTCCCTGGGGGCGGCCGGCGCGGGCGGTGTCGACCTCCCACTCGGTGACCCCGGCCGCGGGGCCGAAGCCGAAGCGGCCGTAGATCCGGTACTCCGCGGCGACGAGGATCGCGACCGGCTCGCCGCGTCGCACGCAGGCGTCGAGTTCCGCGGCCATCATGCGGGAGGCGAGGCCGCGGCGGCGGTGTGTGGCGGTGACGGAGACGTTGGTGATCGCCGAGGCGGGCAGCACCGCGCCGCCGGGCAGGGTGAGTTCGCGGGGCATGCTCCGGAACGTGGCCACGCAGCGGCCCTCGTCGAACGCGCCCTGGGTGCGGTCGAGGTCCGTCTGGGAGCGCCGGAGGGCGATCTCCTCCTCGGTCACCGACGGCGGCCGGTGGAAGCCGGTGTTGACCGCTCGCAGCCAGCCGGGGAAGTCGGGATCGCCGATCGTACGGACCTCAAGGCTCATGTCCCGCACGCTATGCGGCGCCCGGCCACCGCCGCATCCCGTTTTCGCGGCGCCGCCGTCGGCCGCCGTCAGTCCCCCGCCAGCAGGTCGTCGACCCGGGCCTCGCCCTCGCGGTAGCGGCGGGCGATCTCGGTGCTGCAGCCGTCGACCGTCCGCTGCAGGGACTGCCTGCAGCGCGAGACCTGCTGCTCGTGACGGACCAGCCGGCCCATGGCGTCGTGGAGTTCCTGGTCGGTGCGGGCCTCGAGGTCGGAGAGCTGGACCTCGGCGAGCATCTCCTCGGCGAGCTGCCGGTAGCGCTCGCTGTGCGGGGTGCCCAGCGTGACGTGTCGGGCGGAGGAGCGGTGCCGGGACGGGGTGTCGGTGAGGATCTCGGAGAGCCGGTCGAGCACGGGCGCGTCCGGGGCGGTGCGCCGGGCGAGTTCGGCGCGGAGGATGTCGATCCGGCCCTGGAGGAGCCGCCGCAGGTAGGAGAGGTCGGCCTCCTCCAGCTGGGCCTCACGGCGCGCGGTGCGCAGTCCTTCGAGGGTGAGACCGGCGAAGTCGGGCTGGGAGGTGCCGGCGGTGAGGGGGGAGCGCGGGCCCGGTGCCTTGAGCATGCGATCGCCTTCCGCCGTGCCGGTCGTGATGCTGTGCTTCATCGCTGTCCGTCCCCTCGTCCCCCACGTCGGGCAGATCTCGATCGTGCCACCGAGTAACTGCGTCGCGCAGGCACCTGCACCCGAACGGCGGCTCCGGACAGTTGTGCGTGAGTCCAAGCGGGCGTACGGCCCGGGTGCCGCGCGCCCCCGCCGGCCCGGGACAATGGCGGCATGCGTGCGGTGGCCCAGCGGGTGAGCGAAGCGAGTGTCGTGGTGGACGGCGAGACGGTCGGGGACATCGCCGGTCCCGGACTGTGCGTGCTGGTGGGGGTGACGCACGACGACACGAAGGAGAAGGCGGCTCAGCTGGCACGGAAGCTGTGGGGGTTGCGCATCCTGCCCGGCGAGAAGTCCTGCTCGGACATCGCCGCGCCGCTGCTCGTGATCTCCCAGTTCACCCTCTACGGTGACGCCCGCAAGGGGCGCCGGCCCACCTGGAACGCGGCGGCGCCCGGCCCGGTCGCCGAGCCGCTGGTGGACGAGGTGGTGGCACAACTGCGGGCGCTGGGCGCGCACGTGGAGACGGGCCGCTTCGGAGCGGAGATGAAGGTCTCGCTCACGAACGACGGCCCGTTCACGGTCGTCCTGGAAATGTGAGGCGCGCCCCTCAGGGCTCGACGACCGTCTCCTGGCTCGCCGCCGTCCCGTCCGCGAGCAGCGGCGCGTCCACCGGGGTGTTGCGCTTGATCACGGCGAGGGCGATCGGGCCCAGCTCCCAGTGCCGGGCGGAGGAGGTGACGGTGCCGACCGGGCGGCCGTCCGGCCCGTCCGCGGCGAGGCGTACGGCGGCGCCGTGGCCGGGCAGTCTGACCTCGCTGCCGTCGAGGTGGAGGAAGACCAGGCGGCGCGGCGGCCGGCCGAGGTTGTGCACCCGGGCGACGGTCTCCTGGCCGCGGTAGCAGCCCTTGTCGAGATGGACGGCGGTGTCCAGCCAGCCCAGCTCGTGCGGGATGGTGCGGTGGTCGGTCTCCAGGCCGAGCCGCGGGCGGTGCGCCTCGATCCGCAGCGCCTCCAGCGCCAGCACACCGACGGGGGTGCCGATCCGCCGGGCGACGTCCTCGAGTTCGCCGCGCGGCACGAACACGTCGCGGCCGTACGGGACCTCGCGCACCGGCCAGTCCTCGGGGACGGCGGCGATGCTGCCCGCCGGCAGGTGGACGACGGCGTACTCGCCGGTCCGGTCCGAGACGTCGACCTGGTAGAAGAACTTCATGCTCTCCAGGTACGCGATGAGCTCGCCCTGGGTGCCGGGTTCCACGTGCATCCAGGTGGTCGTGCCGTCGTCGACGAGGTAGAGGGCGTGCTCGATGTGGCCGTGGGCGGAGAGGATCAGCGCCTCGGTGGCCCGGCCGGGCGGGAGGTCGCTGACGTGCTGGGTGAGCAGCAGGTGGAGCCAGGCGAGCCGGTCCTGCCCGGTGACGGCAACGACGCCCCGGTGGGAGAGGTCGACGAAACCGTCGCCGGACGCCAGGGCGCGTTGCTCGCGGAAGAGGTCTCCGTAGTGCGCGGCGACTCCCTCGTCGGGGCCTTCCGCGGGAACGGCACCGGGGAGCGACAGGAGAGGACTGGTCGTTGTTTGTCGCTGCATGCCCACCAGCCTACGTCCGGTTACTTGAACCCTCAGGCGTTCGGGACTTCCCCGCGCAGTCCGCGCACCGGCCGAAGATCGCGAAGTGCTTCATGTCGGTCTCGAAGCCGTACGTCTCGCGCAGCCGCGCGGTCAGCGGTTCGGCGACGGACACGTCGGCCTCGATGACCGACTCGCAGTCCCGGCACACCAGGTGCATGTGGTGGTGCCGGTCGGCGAGGTGGTAGGTGGGGGCGCCGTGCCCGAGGTGGGCGTGGCTGACCAGGCCCAGCTCCTCCAGGAGCTCCAGGGTGCGGTAGACCGTGGAGATGTTGACGCCGGAGGCGGTCCTGCGCACCTCGGACAGGATGTCGTCCGGGGTCGCGTGCTCCAGCGTGTCAACAGCCTCCAGGACAAGCTGCCGCTGCGGCGTCAATCGGTAGCCGCGCTGCCTCAGGTCGCTCTTCCAGTCCGTGGTGACCACGAGAACAGTCTAGGCAGGGGAAAGGGGGACCACGCAGTCGTGATCCCCTCGGGAGCCGTGCGGGGCCGACGGAGCCCGCGGGGCGGCTCAGCGGAAGAAGGCGATGCCGTCGTCCGGGAGGTCCTTGAGGTCCTTCGCCCACTCGCTGGGGTTGACGACCTTCTTCAGGTGCGCCGACATGTACGGGCGGAGCGGGACCTCGGGGGTGGTCTTCTCGCCGACCCACATCAGGTCGCTCTTGACGTAGCCGTACAGCCGCTTGCCGCCGCTGTACGGGGGCGCGTCGCCGAGCCGGGCCACGGCGTCGGTGACCAGGTCGATCTGCGGCTTGCCCTCGGCGAGCTCGCCGTACCAGATCTCGATCACGCCGTCGTCGCGGGTCATGGTGATCTCGACCTTGCGGTCCTTGCCGATCCGCCAGAAGCCGGACTCGCTCTCCAGCGGCCGGACCGGCTTGCCCTCGGCGTCCAGCACCCAGGTCTTGGAGGTGTACTCCAGGAACGACCGCCCGTCGTGGCTGAAGATCACTTCCTGCCCGAAGTTGCACTTCTCGGCACCGGGGAAGTCGAAGACGCCCGCGCCCTCCCAGGTGCCCAGGAGGAAGGCGAGGGGGACGAGGTCGGGATGCAGGTCGGAGGGGATCTCGATCATGTTCAGCGCTGTCCCTGGTAGAGCTTCTTCACGGCCAGAGCGGAGAACGCGATGACGCCAAGGCAGACCAGGACGAGCAGGGTGTCGAAGAAGAACTCAAGGGCGCTCACGAGCGTGCTCCTCGGGCAGGCGCGGACGGTCGGCGGCCCGGTGGGCCAGGTACGAGTCTAGTGGGCGGGTACGGGCGCGGCCGCGTGAGGTCTCCCCACGCGCCGCGCCCGCGCCCGGCCACCCGGGAACGGCCCGGGTCAGCCGAGCAGCTGCGCCTGGAGCAGCACGGTCTGGTGGAACGGGACGGCCGGCTGGGTGCCGGCCTTGGAGAGCACGACCAGCGCCAGGACGTCGCCGGCCTGGACGTAGCCGAATCGGACGTGCTCGGCGCCACGCGGTTTGTCCTCGTCGAAGAGGGAGACGTGCAGCTCGGGATCGTCGAGCCAGGTCGACTCCCACTCCGTGTCGTAGTCGGCCGACTCGGCCTTCGCGGGGGTGCCGTCGACGACGAACTTGTCCTTGACGTCGCTCGAGTGGCCCAGGGTCGCGAACTGCAGCAGGTAGACCTCCGCGCGGGTGCCGTCGGCCATGGTCCAGGCGCGGGCGGCGATGTGCCGAAGGGTGTTCTGCTCCAGGGTCGCGCCCAGCTCCTTGCGGTCTCCCTTGGGGTAGAGCTCGAGGAAGTCGCCGGTCGGCAGCCACCCGGTGGCGCCCGGGAAGCCCTTGTCGACCTTGGCCCCGGCGGGGACGGGAAGCAGCAGGGTGCGGACGTCCGCGTAGTGACGGCGGGGCCGGTTCCGTTCCGTGTCCAGCGCGCGGGGCGCCCCCGCGGGCAGCTTGGGCAGCTTCAGGGCGGGGTACGCCCAGCGGCCGTCGTCCGGAGTCTCCAGGCCCGGGATCTCGGTCCGCTCGGGCTGGGTGACGGCGTACGCCGCGGCGCCGCCGAGGGCCGCGAAGACCACGACTGCGGCCGTCCACCGCAGGGCGGCCCGCAGCCCCCTGCGGTCCCGCAGCCGCTTCCGCGGCCGGGGCGAGGCGGCCTCGGCGAGAACGGACTCGGCGGGAACGGCCTCCGGCGCGGCATCCGCGACGGCCCCCGCGGAAGCGGCCCCGGCGAGCACGGACTCCACCACGGCTTCCGTCGCCTCCCCGTCGGAGACGGCCTCCTCAGGCGCGGACTCGCCAACGGCGGACTCGGCGGGCGCGGACTCGGCGGGCGCGGGCTCCACCGGGGCTTCCGTCCCGCCCTTCGCGGGCGCGGGCTCCGCCACGTCCTCCCCGGAGGGCGCGGTCACGGGACCGGCGTCCGGAAGGGCCTCCGCCGCCGGGGCGGCGGACTGCGCCGGGATCTTCACGTCGTCGCTCTGGGTCTGCTCGGTCATGCGGCCTCTCCCGGGTCCTGTACGCGGTCGAGCTGCTGCTTGAACAGATCCGCGGCGTCGTCCTTGTCCAGCGGCGAGGATCCCGAGACGGACATGCGGATGGTCAGGTCGCCCTCGGTCGCCTCGCAGATCATGGTGTCGAGCTTCGCCCCGGGCTTCTTGGGCGGCAGGACGCAGCGCGCCTTGTCGTGGCCCTCGATCCTCGGCCCGTTCCTGAAGACCCCGAGCGCCTTGGTGAACTCGGTGAAGAACTCGGTTCCGGCGCGCGCCGCGCGCTTGTTCCTCATCTGGACGATCTGCGTCTCGAAGACGGCCTCGCCCATCACGTCGCGGTACGTCCGCAGGCCGACGCCCTGGATGTGCAGCCCCGCGACGGCCTTGTGCAGGCGGTCACGCTGCTTCTTCGGCAGCCCTGCGAGGTCGCCCTCGAACACGGCCACGGCCTTCTTGCCGGTGAACTCCGCGTCGTTGCCGAACTCGTCCACGTCCGGGCCCGGCATGTAGGCATCGGGCACGGGCAGCAGCAGCTTGCCGAGCGCGCCGTAGTGGCTTCCGCCGGACTGGGTGCCGTACTCGCCGGTCTTCTTCGGCTCGGGAGCCTTCCAGGTCTGCGGGCTCGCCTGCTTGCCGTCGTCCTTCTGGTGCTGGAGCACGGCGTAGCCGATGCCGCCGCCCGCGACGACGGCGACCAGCGCGGCGGCGATGCCGAGCGCGAGGCCGCGGCGTCCGCGGCGGGGCGCGGGCGTGGGGACGGCCTCCGGCACGGCCGTCCCGTCCGCGGGCTCGAGCCCCGCGAACGGTGCCATCTGGGCTTCGGGCCGAGCCGTCGGGACGTCCGCGCCGCCCTCGGGCTGCGGCTCCCCGGGGACAGGGGTGTTCTCGTCGCTCACAGCCGCTCCCACTGCCGCTCGGCCAGGGACATGATGGTGGACTTCTTGATCGGCCGTTCCGAGTTCACCCAGATGTCCATCATGACCGTGCCCTTCCGGGCCAGGGCGCGCGCCGAGTACAGCGGCAGGTAGCCCGCCTTCGTCCAGGGCTTGGAGTAGACCCACGCCCTGCCGCCGAAGGCGCCGGGGATGGCCGACCCCGAGTTGCCCGCGTACTTCTTCCCAGCCATGTAGCCGCGCTGCCCGTCGAACATGTCGTCGGTGTAGGTGGCGCTCTCGTCGCGGAACTGGATCAGGTGGATCTCGGTGGTGGTGGTCGTGGCGTAACCGCCCGTCCGCCACGCGGAGACGGCGGCCCTCCGGAAGTCGTTCTCGTTCAGCTCGGCGAACATGTGGTCCGGTTCCTCGAACGAGTCCGCGTACTCGTACAGCGACATCCAGTGGTCCTGGCCGGTCCGGCCGTCGAGGTCCTTGGCGCCCTTCGGCTTCTTGACCAGCAGCTTGCGCAGGTCACCGTCGTACGTGACCAGGGTGTCCTCGGCGGCCGTGAGCGGCTTCGCCGCGGGGGCCGCGCCCTTGGGCTGCACGAGCTCGGACTGGGCGAGCGGGGGGAGCGGGGTCTCGGGGCGGTCGTACTGGATCTTGTAGCCGGCGCCGGCGCCCGCGAGGACGCCGAGGACCGCCGCGCAGGCGATCAGCAGGGTGGTCCGGCCGCGCTTGCGCGGCGGGCGGACGGGAGGCCCGTCCGGAACAGGGGCGTCCTGTTCCGGGACGGGGGTGTCCTGGGACAAGGGGTTCT
This sequence comes from Actinacidiphila sp. bgisy160, assembly GCF_965342435.1. GTDB lineage: Bacteria > Actinomycetota > Actinomycetes > Streptomycetales > Streptomycetaceae > Actinacidiphila. Next base: position 106,954 of record NZ_CBDRCM010000018.1, read on the forward strand.
CCACTGGGGTGTTCGTGGGTGGGTGCGGCCGGCGCGCGGGCCGGTCCGTACGTTCGGTGTGAGGTGTGAGGGTGTGGCCTGTGAGGCTCAGCGGCCGGTCTTCAGGCGCCGGTACTGCTGGTCGAGGATCCGGCCGAGCAGGTCCTTGCCGGGCGTCTTCGCCCCGGTGACGGAGAGCGTGATGTGCACGTCGCCCTGATGGGACAGGACGATCACCGAGCCGGTGCTCTCGGCGGAGGAGGAGGACAGCCGGTAGGCCTTGGCCGGGTTGCGCGACGAGGGAAGCGTGATCCGGGTGCCCTGGTAGTAGAAGGCGTTGTAGTAGGCGGTGGCGGAGCCCGCGCTCGCGAAACGCACGAGCTGGGCGGAGACCTCGTACTCGCCGTCGCCGGTGAGGTAGGTCCGCTGGGCCGCGGCCTTGAAGCCGTAGGTGGCCAGGGCCTGCTTCACCTCGGCGGAGTCCGCGACCTCGGAGCGGGACAGCTGCGTGCCCTCCTCGTCCCCGTAGACCTCCGCGTCCGCCGGCGGGGTGAGCAGGAAGTAGCGCAGGTCGCCGCGGTGCCTGCCGTCGTCCACGGTGCCCTTGAGGGTGCGGGTGGGCGAGGGTGCCGCGGTCGCGCTGCGGCTCGGGGACGCCGTCGGTGACGGCGTCGCCGGGCCGGTCGTCTCCGGACCCGGGCTGCTCGGCGGGGACCCGCCGGGGAGCGCGGACACGGACGGCGGCGAGGACGAGGAGCCGAACGCCACGACGGCCCCCGCGGTCAATGTCGCGAGCACAACAAGTCCGGTGATCGTGGCGATCACCACGCCGGTACGCGAAATGGTGCGCGCTTCCACAAGCCCCCCCGGGCAGAATTCCGCGGCCGGCGCGCTGATCGCGCCTCCGCGGCGAACGCATTATGCCGAGCGTCGGCAAACGCTCCCAGTATTTTTCCTGTGAGACGAGCCACCCTAAGGTATAAGCCATGGCGAAGAAGCTCGTGATCAAGGTAACCGCGGGTGCGGACGCCCCCGAACGCTGCTCCCAGGCGTTCACGGTGGCGGCGGTGGCGGTCGCCAGCGGCGTCGAGGTGTCGCTCTGGCTGACCGGCGAGTCGTCGTGGTTCGCGCTGCCGGGACGGGCCGCGGAGTTCGAGCTGCCGCACGCCGCGCCGCTGCCCGAGCTGATCGAGGGCATCATGGCGGGCGGGCGGATCACGCTGTGCACGCAGTGCGCGGCACGCCGGGACATCACGGAGAAGGACGTGCTGGACGGCGTCCGGATCGCCGGGGCCCAGGTGTTCGTCAGCGAGGCCATGGCCGAGGGCACGCAGGCGCTCGTCTACTGATCCGTCGTGAACCGTCCCGGGTCCTTGTGCCGCGGGTCCTTACCGCGCTCCTCCTTGCGCCTCGGGGCCTCGCGGCGCGGGCCGACGCGCGGACGCGTCGGGCGTCAGCGCTGGTCGCGATGGTCGTCGCGGCGGTCCAGCTCGCGCCACCACTCGTCGGAGGTGGGGTCGCCGGTCTCGTCCCACCAGTGCTCGTCCGGTCCGCGGCGGTTGGCCACGACGGCGGCGACCGGCGGGATGACCATGGCCACCACGCACATCCCGACGGCGACCGGCACCGACCACAGGCGCACGAGGCTCCACGCCAGGACGAAGAGCAGGACACAACTGCCCATCATGGCGTAATACCAGCGACGACGACGCCTCGTGGACACCCTTCCACCGTACGACCCGAAGGGCCGCACTCCCACCCGGTGGCCCGGTGGGATTGCGGCCCTTCGTCGTCCACGTGATCGCCGGGTCAGACGGCGATGGCGACCTCGGTGAGGTTGCCCTGCTGGGCCACGACGGCACGGTCCACGGTCGCGCCCGGCACGAGGGCGCGCAGCGTCCACGAACCCGGGGCCGCGAAGAAGCGGAACTGGCCGGTCGCCGAGGTCGGGACCTCGGCCGTGAACTCGCCACCGCCGTCCAGCAGCCGGACGTAGCCGGCCACCGGCTCGCCGTCGCGGGTCACGGAACCCTGGATGATCGTCTCGGTCGCCACGTCGATGCCGGCCAGGTCCGGGCCGCCGGCCTTCGCTCCACACATGGTGCTGTTCCTCCGGGTCGGGGTCTCGTGGGCTTACTTCGCGGCGCCGAGCTCGATCGGCACGCCGACGAGGGAGCCGTACTCGGTCCAGGAACCGTCGTAGTTCTTGACGTTGGGCTGGCCGAGCAGCTCGTGCAGGACGAACCAGGTGTGCGCGGAGCGCTCGCCGATGCGGCAGTAGGCGATGGTGTCCTTGGCCAGGTCCACGCCCTCGCCCTCGTACAGCTCCTTCAGCTCGTCGTCCGACTTGAAGGTGCCGTCGTCGTTGGCCGACTTCGACCACGGGATGTTGCGGGCGGTCGGGACGTGGCCCGGACGCTGCGACTGTTCCTGCGGCAGGTGGGCCGGGGCCAGCAGCTTGCCGGTGAACTCGTCGGGCGAGCGGACGTCGACCAGGTTCAGGCTGCCGATGGCGGCGACCACGTCGTCGCGGAAGGCGCGGATCGAGACGTCCTGGGCCTGGGCCTTGTACTCGGTGGCCGGGCGGGCCGGGACCTCGGAGCCGTCGACCAGGTCGCGGGAGTCCAGCTCCCACTTCTTGCGGCCGCCGTCGAGGAGCCTGACGTCCTGGTGCCCGTAGAGCTTGAAGTACCAGTACGCGTAGGAGGCGAACCAGTTGTTGTTGCCGCCGTAGAGGACGACGGTGTCGTCGTTGGCGATGCCCTTCTCCGACAGGAGCTTCTCGAAGCCGGCCTGGTCGACGAAGTCACGGCGCACCGGGTCCTGGAGGTCCTGCTTCCAGTCGATCCGGACGGCGTTCTTGATGTGGTTCTTGTCGTACGCCGACGTGTCCTCGTCGACCTCGACGATGACCACCTTCGGGTCGTCGATCCGGGCCTGGACCCAGTCGGCGTCCACCAGGACGTCACTGCGGCTCATTGCTTTTCTCCTCCGGGGCAGTTGCGGATGTCTCCGGCGCACGGACGGGTGCGCACGGGTGCCGGGCTGCGCTGCACGGGCGCGTCACGGCTGTTGCGCGGGGAAGGACGGGGCGGCGTGCGGCGCCGGGAGACGGCGCGGGGCCCCTAGAAGACGCGACAGAGCATGGCGGCGACACGGCACAGGTCGACTGCCCGCCGCTTCGTGAGATCCGCCTGTCGCTTCATGGGCTCGATCGTAGGGAAGGGGAGCTGCCGATGTCACCGGCGGTCCGTATCCCGAGAAGAGATTGTCCGTACTTCGAGATGAACATCAGGCGGAGGGCCGCGGCCCGACGGCCCCGCAGTCGCCCGGAGCGGGATCGACTGCGGAGCGGACGCCCCGTCTCACTGAGCGAGAACGACCTTCTTGCCGGTGGCCGCGATACTGATGCCGTCGGCGTCCGCGGTCACCGACGTGAGCTCGATGCCCTCCGGCAGGCCCGACAGCGCGCGGGTGAAGTCGACGCGCTCGCGGATCAGGTCCTCCACGACCGGGGGCAGCGACTCCAGCCCCGGTATCTTGCCCGCGGTCAGCTTGATGCCGCCCTTGCCTGCCAGGCTGACCTCGCTCACCACGCTGCGCTTGATCGTGCCGACCGGGGTGGAGACCTCGACCCCCACCTTGACCTGGCCCTTGCCGTTCGCCGAGGTGCCCCCGTAGGCGATGGTCACGCCGCTCGGGGCGGCCTTGGCGAGGTCCTCGTAGCTGACCAGGGCGCTGCCCTCGGCCGTGTCGGCGACCGCGCTGCTGAAGCCGCTGCCCAGGCTCACCCCCTGCAGGTCGGCCTGGAAGCGGGCGACGCGCAGCGTCTGGCCGCCGGTGCCGGTGGCCTGCACGCCGTCCGCCGTCACCTCGACGTCGTCCAGCTTCTTGGCCAGCACCTGCGTGAGGAACGGGAAGCCCTTGATGTCGATCCCCGGCGGGGAGGTCAGACCCAGCGTCTGCTGCGCCCGGCCCGCCGCCTCGGACTCCGCGAAGTGCACGGCGATCCGGTCCGCCGCGACGAACAGGCCGCCGAGGACCACGACGAGGACGAGCAGGATCCGTACAGCGCGCATCAGTCAACCCCCGAGTCGGTGTTCGGACCGACCCTAACGGGTGTCAGCCCAGCAGTGCCCGGGCGGCGACGTAGACCGCGGGCGCCGCGGCGGTCAGCGGCAGCGCCGCACCCGCCGTGAAGTGGACGAACCGGGACGGGAAGTCGTAGCTGGCCACCCGCAGGCCGATCAGCGCGCAGACCCCGGCGGCCAGCGCGACCAGCGCGGCGTCGGAGGTCCCCAGTTGCCCGAGGGCGATCCCGCTGCCGGTGGCGGCGGCGAGGGCGACCAGGACGGAGACGACGCCGGGCAGCGGGATCGCCCGGGCGAGCGTCGCGACGGCGACCGCGATCACCGCGGTCACGACGGCGTCGCTGCCCCGGGGGTCGGCCGTGGTCGCCAGGAACCCGGTGGCCAGGATCGTGATGAGCGTCGAGGCGGCGGTCGCGGTCAGCGAGGACAGCCGCTCCTCGGGGCTGCCGTGATGGCGCAGTTGCAGAACGAGGACGAGCAGCAGCCAGACGCCGAGGGTGCCGATGATCACAGCCGGGGCGTTGTCCGCCCCGTCGGCCAGCACGGCGGCCTCGGCGGTGACGCCCGCCAGGAAGGCCAGCACGATGCCCTGCCGGGCGGGCCACATGCCGTTCAGCCGGAACCAGCCGGCCGCGGTGACCGCCTGCAGCACCACGCTCGCGGCGGCGAGCGCGGGTCGGCCCAGCAGTGCTCCGCCGGCCAGCAGCAGCGCCAGGGCGGCCGTGACGAGGGCGGGCTGCATGCCGGGGGCGATGATGGGCGAGCCGGTGCGGGAGGCCTGACGGCGCCGGGCGGCACGGCCGCCTTGGGGCGGCTGCGGGGCGCCGCCGACGGGCGGGAGGACGGCGGTGGTGTCGTGGGCGGGCATCGGGCCCGCGCCGCGGTCGTACCAGTCGTGGTTGTCGGTCACGTGCTCATCCTCCCGCGAACGGCGGGAGCACCTCGACGGTGCCGCCGTCCACCAGCCGGACCCCGGCGTGGTCCCGGGTGCCGACGGGGTTCCCGTCGACCAGGAACGAACAGTTCGCCAGTACGCGGGCGAACTCGGGGCGCGACGCGTGGCGCTCGCGCGCCGCGTCCAGCGCCTCGGCGAGGGTGCCCTCCCGGTACGGCTCCTCCGCGGCGCCGGCGGCGGCCTTGGCCGCGGCCCAGTACCGGATGGTTCCGTGTGCCGCCATAGCGGTCCTTCCGTTCGCCCGTGCGGGTCCTGCCGCGGTCCATGATGACGCAGCGCGCGCGCCGCGCGGCGGCCGGGCCCGGCCCGGGGGGCCGCGGGGTCAGCCGGGTGTGCCGGCGGGGCGGGCCCGCTGGGCCGCCCACTGGGCGATGCGGTGCAGGAGGGCGGGCGACGCGGCGTTCTCGGCGTGGCCGAATCCGGGCTCGATCCACAGTTCGGCGGCGTCGCCCGCGGCCTCCGCGAGGGAGAGCGGGTGGTCGAGCGGGAAGTATCCGTCCCGGTCGCCGTGCACGATGAGCAGCGGTGTGGGCGCGATGGACCGCACCGCCTCGACCGGGGCCATCGGCACGGGGTCCCAGTCCTTGTCGTGGATGCGCGTGTGGAGCAGCCCCCGGGAGACCAGGCGTCCCACGGGCTGGGTGATCGCCCAGTGGACCCGGCGCATCGGTGCCGTACCGCGGTAGTACCAGCGCGCGGGCGCGCTCACGGAGGCCACGGCGTCAACATGCGCCCCCTCGTGCGCCGTTTCGCGCCCCGCGTGCCTCAGGACCACGGAACCGCCCATGGAGAAGCCCACCGAGGCCACCGCGGGGTGGCCGAGCCGCCGCGCCCAGCGCACCGCGGCGTCCAGGTCCAGGACCTCGCGGTCGCCGACCGTGGAGCGCCCGCCGGAGCGGCCGTGTCCCCGGAAGGAGAACGTCACCACGCCGCCGACGCCGTCCGCCCGGGCGAAGATCTCCGCCGCACGGCGCACGGCGGGCCGTTCCAGAGCGCCGGTGAAGCCGTGCGCGACCACGATCGCGGGGCCTCCGGGCGTCGCTCCGGGCAGGTACGCGGCGTCGATCGGCACCCGGTCCCCGGCCGTCAGCACGGCACGCAACCCACCGGAAACGATCGACGGGACACACGACCGCACGGCGGCGGACTCACTCACGGACTCCATGTGGGCTATTCTCTTGGGTCAAGAGGATCCGGGCAGCGTCGCCCCCGGGTCCTTTCGTGCTTTCCGGGCGACCGGAGGGCACACGTCGGCGCACGCACACGTCCTCGCAGGGACCGAGGAGGGTCGCAATGGGCAAGCGGTACACGCATGACCGGACGATGAACGACGGGAGCGGCCGGTGAGCTCTCTCCTCCTCCTGACCAACGCACTCCAGCCGTCCACCGAGGTGCTTCCCGCGCTCGGGCTGCTGCTGCACAACGTTCGGGTGGCCCCGGCCGAGGGCCCCGCGCTGGTGGACACCCCCGGCGCCGACGTCATCCTCATCGACGGCCGCCGCGACCTGCCGCAGGTCCGCTCGCTGTGCCAGCTGCTCCGCTCCACCGGGCCGGGCTGCCCGCTGGTCCTGGTGGTCACCGAGGGCGGCCTGGCGGCCGTCACCGCGGACTGGGGCATCGACGACGTCCTGCTGGACACCGCGGGGCCCGCCGAGGTCGAGGCGCGGCTGCGGCTGGCCATGGGCCGCCAGCAGATCAGCGCCGACGACAGCCCGATGGAGATCCGCAACGGCGACCTGTCGGTAGACGAGGCCACCTACAGCGCGAAGCTCAAGGGCAGGGTCCTGGACCTGACCTTCAAGGAGTTCGAGCTGCTGAAGTACCTCGCGCAGCACCCGGGCCGGGTCTTCACCCGCGCCCAGCTCCTGCAGGAGGTGTGGGGCTACGACTACTTCGGCGGCACGCGCACCGTCGACGTGCACGTACGGCGGCTGCGCGCCAAGCTCGGCCCCGAGCACGAGTCCCTGATCGGCACCGTGCGCAACGTCGGCTACCGCTTCGTGACCCCGGAGAAGGGCGAGCGCACGGCGGAGGAGAAGGCGGCCTCGCGGACCGAGCAGGCGGCGGGCGAGGGGGCGGCCGTCCCCGCCTCCCAGAACGGCTGATCACGCGGTGGTCACGCCTGTGGACAGACGGTGGGATGCGCGGGTGTACCCGCGTAGACTCGGCCCGTGGCAAAGGTGACGCGTGACGATGTGGCAAGGCTTGCGGGGACCTCGACCGCAGTCGTCAGCTACGTCATCAACAACGGACCCCGGCCGGTCGCACCGGCCACCCGCGAGCGCGTCCTGGCGGCGATCAAGCAGCTGGGCTACCGCCCCGACCGGGTGGCCCAGGCGATGGCGAGCCGCCGCACGGACCTCATAGGGCTGATCGTGCCGGACGCCCGGCAGCCGTTCTTCGCGGAGATGGCACACGCCGTCGAGAGGGCGGCCGCCGAGCGCGGCAAGATGGTGCTGGTCGGCAACTCGGACTACCTCGACGAGCGCGAGGTGCACTATCTGCGCGCCTTCCTCGGCATGCGAGTGTCCGGCCTGATCCTCATCAGCCAGGGCCTGAGCGAGCACGCCGCCCTGGAGATAGACGCCTGGGACGCGCGGGTCGTGCTGATGCACCGTCGACCCGAGGCGATCGACGACGTCGCGGTCGTCACGGACGACGTCGGCGGCGCCCAGCTCGCCACCCGGCACCTGTTGGAGCACGGGCACGAGTACGTGGCCTGTCTCGGCGGCACCGAGGCCACCCCGAAGTCCGGCGACCCCGTCACCGACCACGTCGAGGGCTGGCGCCGCGCGATGCAGGAGGCCGGGCGCTCCGTCGAGGGGCGCCTGTTCTCCACGCCGTACAACCGCTACGACGCCTATCAGGTCGGCCTGGAGCTGCTGTCCCGCCCCGACCGGCCGACGGCGATCGTGTGCGCCACCGACGACCAGGCCATCGGCGTGCTGCGGGCGGCCCGCGAACTGCGGATCGACGTGCCGGGCGAGCTGGCCGTGGCCGGCTTCGACGACGTCAAGGAGGCGGCGCTCACCGACCCGCCGCTGACGACGGTGTCCTCGGACCGTGAGGCGATGGCCCGCGCCGCGGTGGACCTGGTGCTGGACGACGGGCTGCGGGTCTCCGGCTCGCGGCGGGAGCGGCTGCGGCAGTTCCCGTCCCGGCTGGTCGTGCGGCGCAGCTGCGGCTGCCACTGACCGCCGCGCCGGCCGCGAGGGGCCCCGCCCGCCCCGGTCGGCGGCCTGTCTACGGGCCGTGTAAGCCTAGGCCCTGACCTGGGGCTTCGTACTTTATATCGGGCATACGGAACTCTGCCCCGGTTCTCAGGTCACACTCAGGCGGCTCTCATGTTCGGTGAGCACAGTCATAGGCATGAACGAGAGCACCCGTCGCAACGACGCCTACGACCCGCAGCAGCCGCAGCAGTCCCCCGGCGCCGGCGGGTACCCGCCCCGGCCGCCGTACGAGCCGCAGTTCCCGTACGGGCACCCGGCGCCCCACGCCTGGCGGCAGCAGCCGCAGGGGCAGCTCCTGCCGATGGCGGCGGCCGCGACCGGGGCCCCGAAGCCCCGTACGCGCCGGCCCGTGGCCCTGGTCGCCTCCGTGGCGCTGGTGTCCGCGCTGATCGGTGGCGGGGCGGCCGCACTGGTGGGACGGGCGACCGCCGCACCCTCCGCGGCGGGCACCCCGGCCAAGGTGATCGGCACCAGCAGCTCGGGCAGCACCGGCGTCGCGGCCGTGGCCGCCGCCGTCAGTCCGAGCATCGTGGAGATCAGCGCCACGTCGGGCGCCGGGGAGTCGACCGGTTCGGGTGTGGTCGTCTCCGGCGACGGCGAGATCGTCACCAACAACCACGTCGTCTCCGGAGCGGACTCGGTCAAGGTGACCTTCAGCTCCGGCAAGACGGTCACCGGGAGCGTCGTCGGCACCGACGGCAGCAAGGACCTCGCGCTGGTGAAGGCCGAGGATGTGAGCGGCCTGCCGGTCGCGTCGCTGGGCGACTCCAGCCGGGTCTCGGTCGGCGACCAGGTCGTCGCCATCGGCTCCCCCGAGGGCCTGACCGGCACGGTCACCAGCGGCATCGTCTCCGCGCTGGACCGCGACGTCACCGTCCCCACCGGCCAGAGCCAGGGGCAGCGGCCCGGCGGCGGGACCGGCAGGTGGCCGTTCGAGTTCGGCGGCGGCCGGTACAACGGCGACGTCGGCCCCTCCACGACCACGTACAAGGCCATCCAGACCGACGCCTCGCTCAACCCCGGCAACTCCGGTGGCGCCCTGATCAACATGAACGGCGAGATCATCGGCATCAACTCGGCCATGTACTCCGCCGCTTCCTCCACCTCCGGCCAGGCGGGCAGCGTCGGCCTCGGCTTCGCCATCCCGGTGAACACCCTCAAGGCCGACCTCGGCACCCTGCGCAACGGCGGCAGCGACAGCTGACCGCACCGCATCGAAGGGATGTGGGCACCATGAACGTCTTCCTCAGCACCTCTCTCCACCCCGCGACCGTCCCGTCCGGCCCCGCCGACCGCGCACTGATCCCCTACCGGGAGCCGGCCGCCCGCGAGCCCGAGATCGCGACGACCCGCCGGTACGCGCGCCGCTACGCCCGCCGGGCGATTGCGGCCCACCGCCTCGCCGCCGTGCGAGGCTGAGAACCGGCGCACCCCGCCGCACCCCGGCAGCACCCGTCCCCTCTCCCACGACCCTCATCCCGCGAGGTGGAAGACCATGAGCCCCGGCGAGAACGGCGAGGCCCCCGCCCGCATCCTGATCGTGGACGACGAGCCCGCGGTCCGCGAAGCACTCAGGCGCAGCCTCGCCTTCGAGGGATACGAGACCGAGCTGGCGGAGGACGGCCTGGCCGCGCTGGACCAGGTCGCCTCCTGCCGGCCCGACGCGATCGTCCTCGACGTCCTCATGCCGCGCATGGACGGCCTCACCACCGCCCGCAGGCTCCGGTCCGGCGGCACCACCACGCCGATCCTGATGCTCACCGCCCGCGACACGGTCGGCGACCGGGTCACCGGTCTCGACGCCGGCGCCGACGACTACCTCGTCAAGCCCTTCGAGCTGGACGAACTGCTGGCCCGGCTACGGGCGCTGCTGCGGCGCAGCGCGTACGCGACGGTGCCGGGCGGCGACACCGGCGACGAGAGCGTGCTGTCCTTCGCGGACCTGCGGATGGACACCTCGACCCGCGAGGTCACCCGGGCCGGCGTACCGGTCGAGCTGACGCGCACCGAGTACACCCTGCTGGAGATGTTCCTCGCGCACCCGCGCCAGGTGCTCACCCGCGAGCAGATCCTCAAGGCGGTCTGGGGCTTCGACTTCGAGCCGAGCTCCAACTCCCTGGACGTGTACGTCATGTACCTGCGGCGCAAGACCGAGGGCGGCGGCCTGCCCCGGCTGGTCCACACCGTGCGGGGCGTCGGTTACGTGCTGCGCTCCGCGGAGGGCAAGGGCTGATGCCGCGCATCCCGCGCTTCCGTTCCCTGCCCCTGCGGTCCCGGCTGGCGATCCTCACCGCGGCCGCCGTCGCGGTCGCGGTGGCCGCGTGCGCGCTGGCCTGCTGGTTCATCGTGCAGAAGCAGCTGATGGACCAGCTGGACGAGTCGCTGCGCGCGCCGGGCAGCGCGGCCCCCGCCGCCCGGAGCGTGCTCGGGGACTACGGATGCCTGAGCGAACCCCAGAGCGACACGTCCGGCGGGCCGCTCTCCTTCAACCCCAACCACTCGTCCGTGCTGCTGGTCACCGAGAGCGGCACGGGGTGCTGGGTGCTCGGCGACGAGATGCTCCCGGTGACCGAGGCGGACCTGGCGATCGTCAGGGGGGAGTCCCAGGAGGCCGTGCAGACCGTGACCACGAAGGACGGCACGGAGATGCGGGTGCTGACGCGGGCCGCCCAGATCGAGTACTCCCGCCAGCGGACGGAGCGGGCCGCGATCTCGGTCGGCCGCCCGCTCGACGAGGTGACCGGCCCGCTGAACACCCTCGCGCTGATCCTGCTGGCCGTCAGCGGCATCGGGGTGCTCGGCGCGAGCGCGGCCGGCCTCGGGGTGGCCCGCGCGGGGCTGAAGCCGGTGGACCGGCTCACCGACACCGTGGAGCACGTCGCGCGCACCGAGGACCTGAGCGTCCGCATCCCGGTCGAGGGCCGCGACGAGATCGCCCGGCTGTCGGCCTCCTTCAACTCGATGACGGCCGCGCTGTCCTCCTCCCGCGAGCTGCAGCAGCAGCTGATCGCGGACGCCGGGCACGAGCTGCGCACCCCGCTCACCTCCCTGCGCACCAACATCGAACTGCTGGAACGCAGTGAGCTGACCGGCCGGGAACTGCCCCCGGAGGACCGCCGGGAGCTGATGCTGTCGGTGAAGGCGCAGATGAGCGAACTCGCGGCGCTCATCGGTGATCTGCAGGAGCTGTCCCGTCCGGACGCTGCGCACGACGGCGCGCCCTCGCAGACCGTGGCGTTCCACGAGGTCGTCGAGGCGGCTCTGGAGCGGGCGCGGCGGCGTACCGGTCCCGACCTGAAGATCACCGCCGAGCTGGCCCCCTGGTACCTGCGGGCCGAACCGTCCGCACTGGAAAGGGCGGTGATCAACCTCCTGGACAACGCCGTGAAGTTCAGCCCCCCGGCCGGCACGATCGAGGTGGACCTGCACGGCGGCGAGCTGACGGTCAGGGACCACGGTCCGGGCATCCCGCCGGAGGACCTGCCGCACGTGTTCGAACGCTTCTGGCGTTCGGCCTCCGCCCGCAGCCTGCCCGGCTCGGGCCTTGGCCTGTCGATCGTGGCCCGTACGGTGCAGCAGCTCGGCGGTACCGTCGGCCTGCACCCCGCGCAGTGCGGCGGCACCGTGGCGGTCGTGCGGCTGCCCGGGGCGCAGACCCCGCCGCCCGAGCCGCCCGGGACCGCATGACCGGATCGGCCGGCTACCCGGCGTGCCAGCGCTGCGCGCCGCCGGTGCCGGCGGTGGCGAAGGAGAGGGTGGAGCCGGGGGCGGAGCCGTCCGGCTGCATCGCGGTGCCGAGGTCGATCCGCGGGCGGACCCGGCCCAGTGAGTCGACCAGGAACCGCAGGTTCAGCGCGTTGCCGCCCTCGACCGACGAGCAGGCCCAGATGCCGAGGCCGCGGTCGGTGTCACCGCGCGAGTCCAGGCAGAAGGCGGAGTCCGCGCCGTTGACCAGCAGGCCGCGGGAGTCCACCCGCCACTGCTGGGAGGGCGAGCCGGAGTCGCAGCCGGCGACGATGACGTCGTCGCCCTTGTCGAAGTCCTCGTCCCGTACGTCCAGGCAGAGACCGGTCGCGTCGTTGACGATCTGGGCGTAGCCGCTGCCCGGCACCCTCCGCGGCGGGACGGAGCCCGGCGTCCGCGTCGGCAGCACGGGCGACCGGGTCGCCGAGGCGCTCGCCGTGACGGACGGGCTCGGGGTGACGGACGGGCTCGGGGTGACGGACGGGCTCGGGGTGACGGTCTGCGTGGCGGTCGCGGTGACCGTGACCGAACCCGCCGGCGGCTGGGGCAGTGCCCTGTTGTTGCCCGTGGGTGCGGGGTGATCGCCTGTCGCGTACACCAGGCCGGTGGCCGCCAGGCTGGCGGCGGCGACCAGCAGCAGGGAGACCAGGGGCGAGGGGTAGCGGGCGCGCAGGCTCAGCAACCGCTCCAGCGGGCCGGGTTTGCGGCGCCGGCGGGAGGTGGGTGCCGTTGGCGGGGCGGGTGCGGTGGCGGGCAGCGCGGGCGCCGAGCGGGCCGCCAGATAGGCGGGTCCCGCCCATCCGAGCAGGGCCGTGGCGAGCAGCGGCCGGGGGGCGCGTTCGAGGGCGACCAGCGTCTCCAGCGCACCGGAACAGCCCTGGCAGTGCGCCAGATGCTGCTCCACGTCCTCGTTCTGCCGGGCGTCGTCGCGGCGCGCGGCGGCGTCGAGGAGCCGGCCGAAGCCCTTGCACCGGGGGTCCTCGCTGCGGTCCAGGTACGTCCGCAGGTAGGCATCGCGCAGCGCGTCCCTGGCCCGGGCGGTCAGGTCCGGGACCTCAGAGGGCCGGTCGCCCGTCCAGCGGGCGACGTCGGCGTCGCTCTCCCGCTCGACGACCGCGTGCCACAGCACGCCCTGGGTGTGCTGCGGCAGGACGGCGAAACCGCCGAGCAGTACGGAGCGTTCGGCCAGATGGAGGCGAGGGTGGACGGGCAGGCCCGGCAGCCCGGGCAGGCGCTGCTCGGCGCCGCGGATGTCGTCGATGAAGGCGGCGTACTCGTCGCCGAGCCGTTCGCGGCGGCTGCCGCCCGCCCACACGGCGGCGGCCTGGTGGACGAGCATCAGCAGCCGGTGCCGCCAGGGACCGCGCGGGTCGATCCCCCGGTGCACCTCCTGCCAGGCCAGCGCGAAGGCCTGTGCGATGAGTTGGTCGGCGGCGCTCTGCCCGCGGGCGCACAGCCGTGCGTAGCAGAGCACGGCGGGGAGGTGGCGGCGGCGCAGTTCCTCGGTCGCCGGGTAGGCGGTCGGTGCGCCGGCCCGTACCCGCTCGGTGAGAGCGGCGTCGGACAACTCGTCGTAGACGGGCGCTTGGTGCGTTTGGGACACGGCGGACCACCCGGACACGTCGAAGGGCCTGGAGGGACGGGGCTGCCCATGGTGAAGCACAAGTTACTGTCGAGGAAAGTGTTTCTGATGGTAACTCCCCTGCACGGCAAGGGGGTAAGCGCGTTCACGCACGCGCTGCTGCCGACGGGTCACCCTGCGCCGCCGCTCCGGCCTCCACGGCGGTGCGGGTCGCGACGGGCCGGCCGCCGAGATCGCGCAGCGTCAGCCGGCCCGTGCGGGCGCCGAGGGACTGCCGACGGTGCGGACGACGACGCAGCGCGTGCCGGACCCCTCGTCGCGGGCGGCGGAGCCGCCCCGTGACCGGCCCCGGTGGCACCGCGTCACGGGGACGGCATCACCCGGCCCGGGGTGACATGTCCGGTGGACGCGCCGGACCGCCGCGACCCGTCCCGCCCAAGTCCCGCCGAGGTCGCGCTCAGCGGATGACGTGCGGCAGGAAGCGCGCGTACGTGTCGGTGACCAGGCCCGCCGACTCGCGGATGCCGAGCCCGGCCGCCTCGTCCGCCACGACCCACGCGCCGAGCACCACGTGGTTGCCGTCGAACGCGGGCAGCGGGGCCAGTTCCTGGTAGCAGCAGGGCCCGTCGGGGCGCGGGACCGCGGACTCGCCCGCCCGGTGCACGGTGACGCCGGCGCCCTCGCGGCCGAGCAGTGGCTTGGCGACCCAGCCGGTGGTCCGGGCGAGCTCGCGGGGACCGTCGAGGTGGGCGGCGAGCAGGTTGGGGTGGCCCGGGTTGAGCTCCCACAGGACGGCCAGCAGGGCCTTGTTGGACAGCAGCATCTTCCAGGCGGGCTCGATCCAGCAGGTGCTGCCGGTGCCGCCGCCGTTGTCGAGGGTGTCCAGGACGTGGCCGCCGAAGGGGTCGCCGACCAGCCATTCCCAGGGGTAGAGCTTGAAGCAGCTTCGGATGAAGCGCAGACGGTCGTCGACGAAGCGGCCGGCGAGCTCGTCCCAGCCGATCGCCTCGACGGACAGGGCGTGGGTGTCGAGTCCGGCCTGTTCGGCTGTCTCCCGCAGGTAGGCCACCGTCATCAGGTCCTCGCCCAGCTCGTCGGCCTCGGTGTGCGCGAAGTGCACCGGGCCGGGCGGCAGCAGCGGGGCCTGGCGCCGCCACGCCTCGACGAGGCGTTCGTGGAGGGAGTTCCACTGGTCGGCGCCGGGGAAACGGTCCTCCATCCAGAACCACTGGGCACTGGCCGCCTCCACCAGCGAGGTGGGGGTGTCGGCGTTGTACTCCAGCAACTTCGCCGGGCCGGTCCCGTCGTAGCGCAGGTCGAAACGGCCGTAGAGGGAGGGGAGTTCGGCGCGCCGCCGCCAGGACTCGGCGATCCGTGCGGCCAGGCGCGGGTCGTGGACGCCGAGCTCGCCGAAGCGGTCCTCGGCCACGATGTGCTCCGCGGCGGCCAGGCACATCGCGTGCAGCTCCTCGACGGTCCCCTCCAGGGCCTCGACCTCCGGGAGCGAGAACTCGTAGTAGCCGCTCTCGTCCCAGTACGGCCGCAGGGAGCCGTCGGGATAACGGGTCAGCGGGTAGACGACCCCCTGGTCCTCCACGATCCGCTGCCAGCCGGGGCGCGGCTCGACGGCGTGCCGCCGCATCAGCCGCCTCCGGACCCGTGGCCCGAGCCGTGACCGCCGAAGCCCCCGGTCTTCACCGACGACTTGTCGAAGCTGCCGCCCTTGGCCTTCCCGCCCCGGACGCTGCCGCCGTAGTAGTAGCGGCCCTGGCCGCCGCTGTCGTCGCACTCCTTGGCGGGGAGCGTCCGGTAGGTGTCCGGGTCCACGCAGCGCTTGTCGGGGTCGGAGCCGCACGCGGTCAGCGCGGCGGCCAGCACGCCCATGCCGCCCAGGATCACCGTGCCGGACCTGAACCGCCGTCGCTCCGTGGTCGTCATGTCCACAGCGTAGGCAGCGCGGGCCGCTGCGACGAGAGCGGGGTCGGGGGCGGCCCGCACGAAGGACGGGGGCGGGGGGGGGGGGGGGGGGGGGGGGGGGGGGGGGGGGGGGGGGGGGGGGGGAGGGG
>NZ_CBDRCM010000019.1:0-118184 GCF_965342435.1 Actinacidiphila sp. bgisy160
CCACGGCTCTGGAACGGCCTCGCCGGCTCAGGCGGTGAGGTGCTTGTCCAGGTCGTCGAGGACCGCGTGCGCCGCGGTGACCCCGAGCCCGAGGTACCAGGTCTCGTCCGGCACGTCGAAGGCGTGGCCGTCCTTGACCGCCTTCAGGTTCTTCCACAGCGGGTTGCCCTGGGCCTTGGACTTCTCGGTGGCCTTGGGGTCGCCGTAGACGCCGGTGAAGATGTAGTCGCCGTCGGCCTGGTCGATGTTCTCCGCGCTGATCTCCGCGGCCAGGTCGTCGATGTCCTGGTTCTTCGGCCGCGGGATGCCGACGTCCTTGAGGATGGTGCCGATGAACGAGTCGTTCGCGTAGAGGCGGATCTTGCCCTCGGGCATGTAACGCACCATCGACACGGTCGGCTTGTCGGCTCCGAGCTTCGTGCCGAGCTCCCGGGCCTTCTTCGTGTACGCCTCCAGGCTCGCCTTGGCCTGCGCGGTCTTGTCCAGCGCGGCGGCGTTGAGGAGGTAGTTCTCCTTCCACGTGAAGCCGGGGCGGATGGAGAAGACGGTCGGCGCGATCTGCGACAGCTCGTCGTAGGAGTCGGCGGCGCGCAGCTGGCTGCCCAGGATCAGGTCGGGCTTGAGCGCGGCGATCGCCTCCAGGTTGAGGCTGTTGATGGTGCCGATGTTCGCGGGCTTGCCCGCGTCGCCCTCGAGGTAGGACGGGAGTTCCGGCGAGCCCTCGGTGGGCGCGAGGCCGACCGGCTTGACGCCGAGCGAGACGACGTTATCGAGCTCACCCACGTCCAGGACCACGACGCGCTTCGGCCGCGCCTTGAGTACGGTGCTGCCCATGGCGTGCGTGATGGTGCGCGGCCACTCGCCCGGCTTGGCGGTGGTGCCCATGGCCGCGGTCTTCTCGGCGGCGTCCCCGAAGTCCTTGCCGCCCTTCGCGACGGACTTGGAGTCCTTGGACCCGGCGGTCGCGGAGGCGGCTGCGCTGCTCTCCTTCCCGTTGCTGCTGGACCCGCCGCAGGCCGCGAGGGACAGCGCGGCGGCGATGGCGACAGCGACGGCGGCTGTGCCGCGGCGCCGAAGAGACATGTGGAGACTCCTGTACGTGGTTCACCTTTGAAGCGTTAGGCGAGCCTAACCTTATGCGCTGTCCGCGTGCCCTCCGCAGGCGGGGGTCCCCGCACGCTCTCGCCACCCTCGCTCGAACCTCACGGGGCCCTGGTGGTTGCGGCGTTCGTCGGGCGGCAGGCCGTCGTCGTCACTGTGGAGAATGGGTCACGTCCCTGACGCGCTGACCCCCGCCAACGGCTCCCCGTGCTCACCGAGGGCGCGGACGCGGCCCGGGTCCGGGACGTCCGTCGCCGTTCCCCGTACGGGAGCCGCCGCTCAGCGGCGAGCCCCAGGCCGGATCGTGCCAGACCTCGTCCGCCGTCCCGTCGACCAGGCACCGGGCCGCCGTCCCCGCCGTCTCCTCCGGCGCCCCGACCGCCGTGAGCGCACCGGCGATCCGCGGGACGGCCTGCCGGGCGTGCCGGCGGCCGTCGTTGAGCAAGGGCAGCAGGAGCAGCAGCCGGGCGGCGGGATCGGTCAGGCCCTCCCGCGGCCCGGCGGCCGGCACCGCCGCGGCGACGTGCAGCAGGTGCCGCCAGCCGAGGCCGGGGCCGCGGCGTTCGCCGTCGTACGACAGCAGCGTCCGCGCGCCGGCCCAGCCGGGATGGGTGAGCAGGAAGTCGAGCCCGAATGCGTCGGCGAAGTTCCGGAAGACCACGACGGCGCAGTGCCCGTCCCCGAAAGGCACTCGGAGGACCGGCCAGGCCGACTCGTCGTACAGCACCTCGCCCAGGGCGTCGCTGTCGGCGCCGTCGTCCCCGAACCACTTCGGCTCGGGACGGCCGCCGTCCGGCCCTGCCGCGCACCACTCCAGGAGGTGGTTCGCCCAGAAGCCGGGCCGGGCTGCCAGGGGCTCACCGGCCGTCAGCGGCCCGCCCTCGTACCCCTTGATCTGCACGCGCACAGGATGCCACGCGGCGCGCGTCAGGCCCGCGGCTGGGAAGTGCCCGACGACGCGGCGGCGGACACGCGGTCGTGCAGGTCGAGCCGGAGCCGCAGGAAGTCGAGGCCACCCGGGCCGGGGCGGCGGTGGCCGTCCGGGACCCACCCCTGACGGGTGTAGAACGCAAGGGCGCGGCTGTTGCGCTCCCAGGCGTCCAGCAGACCCGTCTCCAGGGAGGATTCCCGCAGGAAGCGCACGAATTCGGCGTGCAACAGCCCCCCGACGCCGCGGCCCCAGCGGTCCGGGCGTACATGGATCCGGTGCAGCTGACCGCAGGAGCGCGCGGCCTCCGCGCCTTCCTTCGGCGGCCCCATGGCCACCACACCGACCACCTCGGTGTCCTCGACGGCGCACAGCACCGTCATCGCGCCCGACTGGATGGCCTGCGCCCAGGACGCCCGGCGGCGCGCCCACCCGTCGGGACTGTCGATCTCGGAGCCGGGCAGGCCGCCCGCCTGGTAGTACGCGGCACGTGCCTGCGTGTGCAGGTCCACGATGGCCGCCAGGTCGCCGAACCGCGCCGGGCGCATCAGGGCTGGAGAAGTCGTCACCTCCTGTCAGACGTCCGCGATGTGGGACGGGTTCCCGGCACGCCGGACCGGCGTGGGGGCCACCCGGCAGGTGACCCCCGCGCCCGCGCGACCGGTTACGGCTGCGCGGTGACCTGCGGCACGTTGTAACCGTCGACCCGCAGTCCGGGCCGCTTCGACGGCAGCGCCCCGGCGGGCCAGGACAGCGTCACCGTGCGGCTCTCGCCCGGCAGCAGCCACAGGTAGTTGTCGCTGTACAGCGTGGGCAGCACCCGGTCGCCGGAACGGGAGTCCAGCAGGCAGAGCCGGACCAGGGCGGCCACCGAGGACCCGCGGTTGCTCAGCCGCGCCGTCAGCCCGTGGCGGGCGCCCGCGAGGTCGGTGTCCGTGACGTCGGCGCAGACCCGGGTCCGGGCGGCCTCGTTGAGCGCCCGCATGTGCTCGGGCTTGCGGTAGCGCCAGTAGACGTTCTCGGACAGCACCTCTCCGTGGCGGTCCGTCAGGCTCAGGCGCAGCAGGTGGAAGTCCGGCAGGTCGTCCGTCCAGGCCACCGTGAAGGCGTCGGCCTTCGCCGACGCGGCCACGTCCACCGTCCCGTGCCGCTCCGGGGACAGCGGACGGCCGGACAGGTCGAACAGACGCGCGGACACCTTCGCGCCCGTCAGGGCCCGGGGCGTGTGGTTGACCGCCACGACCTTCCCGCTGACGGGGTCGGCCTGCACGTGGACGGGCTCGGCGGCCTTGCGGACGCCGTAGTAGGCGCCGTTGACGTCGAAGTCGTAGTCGTACGTCTGCCACACCGTGCTGTACCAGGCGGGGTGCGACATCCACAGCATCAGACCGGAGGCGTCGTCCCACAGCCGGCCGTTCCAGGCCTCGAACATGGCGCGGAAGTTCTCGTAGTTGACGAACTGCGCCTTGCGGCAGAAGTCGTAGAGGTCCTCCGCGGTGCCGAGCCGGCCCTCGATGGCCGCGTGGTAGTTCTGCGGGGCCTGGTTGCCGCGGGTGCTCCAGTCGTGGTGGTACCAGACGCCGCCGACCGGCCACGCGGGCTCTTCGCCGGCCATGCGCCGCATGGTCTCGGCGGTCGATACGACGGGCATGCCGATCTCGGTGTGGAAGCCGAAGACGCCGCCGCCGTAGGTGGACGCGGAGTAGTACCGCTCGGGCTCGACCCAGCCGTACGGGCCGCCGCCCGAGACGATGCCGCCCGCCGAATTGTTCTGGTACAGCAGGGCGGGTGCCTCCGCGCGCACCGCGGCGCGCATCCCGTCGTCGACCGGACCCGGGGGGTTGCCCTCGTTGGCGCCGCACCACACCACGACGCTGGGGTGGATGCGGTAGCGCCGCACGGTGTCCCGGGCCAGGTCCAGGAAGGCCTGGCGGTTCGGCGGGTCCATTGCCCAGGCGTTGGGGAAGTCGTTCCACACCAGCAGGCCGTACTCGTCGCAACTGGCGTGGAACTCCTCGCGGTTGCTGCTGGCGACCCAGTTGCGGATCATCGTGAAGTTCATGTCGCGGTGCATGCGCACGGCCGCGTCCATGCGGTCCGCCGGCATGCGGCGCAGCAGCTCGTCCCAGCCCCAGTTGCCGCCGCGGGCGAAGACGCGGACGCCGTTGACGCTGATCTTGAGCGGTACGGTGGAGTTGTCGACGGACTTCACGTCCGTCCAGTGGTCGCCGTCGTCGGAGACCTGGACGGTGAAGGTCTTGGCGTACGCCTGCTCCCAGGTGATGGCGACGCGGTCGAAGCGCACCGGGGCGCCCAGGTCCACCCGGATCCACTGCTCGTCCTCGTACTTGGAGGACCAGCGGGTGCCCGGCTTGCCGTCCACCGCGTTGGCCGGCTCGCTGCCCTCGCCCTCGAAGGACGAGGCGGTGGCCTCCTTGCGCAGCGCGAGGTCGACGCCCGGCGTGCCGCTGTCGACCACCGACAGGCCCCACATGGACGAGCCCCAGCTGGTGGCCCGCGTGTGGCACAGGATCCGCACGTGGCGCGCCGTGGTGGCGGAGAAGTCGACGTTCTGCAGGCTCGCCGCGCCTCCGGTCCGGAACGGCAGGGGGACGGCGGAGTTGTCCACCGATGCGGCGTCGGTCCAGTGGTCGCCGTCGTCGGAGACCTGGATGGTGTACGTCTCGGCGTACGCCTGCTCCCAGGTGATGACGACGCGGTCGAAGGACACCGCGGAGCCCAGGTCGACCCGGATGAACTGGTCGTCCTTGAACTCCGACGACCACCGGGTGTCCGGGTTCCCGTCCGTGGCGTTGCCCGGCTGGTTGGCCGGGTCGTCGGTCGAGGAGGCGTAGGCCTCCTTGTGCAGGGCCAGGTCGACGCCGGGCGCGGAGCTGTCGGCCACCGTGAGGCTCCACATCGACGAACCCCAGTCGGTCGCCCGCGTCCGGCACAGGACCCGCACGTGACGGGCGGTCGTGCGGGCGAACGTGACCGTCTGGGCGTAGGCGTCGGAGCCCGACTGGAACGTCAGCGGGACGTCGTACTCGTAGCCGAACTGACGCATGCCGAAGCGCGTGGTGCGCCGGTCGCTCTCCTGCCCGGCGACGGAGGCGGTGAGGGTGAGCCGGTGCAGCTCCGGCTCGCCGTAGCCGTTGGGCCACCACAGCTTCGGGTTCCGCACGCGCAGCCGGGGGTCGGAAGCCGGGGCGAAGACGACGTCGGTGCTCCCGCCCCCGGGCACGGTGACCGTCCGCCGCACGCGCACACCGTCGAAGGCGGCGGTGACGGTGACGGACCGGGCGTCCGCCGCTGCGTTGCGGACCGGGACGACGATGGTGACTTCGGCCGTGCCCGTGTCGGGCAGGTCGGGCAGGACGGTGTCGACGCGGGGGTCGCCGAGTACGGCGTCGCCTGTGGAGCGCAGGCGCACGTGATTCCAGATGCCGGCGGCCCGGTCGCGCACTGCGGGCATCCAGTCCCAGCCGGAGGAGGCCAGGTAGGTCGGCGAGTTGCGGTTCATCATGTTCGCGCCGGCGTCGACGAAGGCGAGACCCGCCGGGCCCTTGTCGCCGGGGCTGCCGGGGAACGGCATGGGGCTGATCCTCACCGCGAGGGCCTGCGGGCCCTCGGCGGCCAGCAGCCCGGTCACGTCGTAGGTGGCGCGGGCGAAGGGGAAGGTGAGGGTGCCGGCCTGCTTGCCGTTGAGCCAGATGTCCGCCTCGTGGTTGACCCCGTCGAACTCGAGCCAGACGCGGCGTCCCGCCCCGGTGGGCAGGCCCTTGGGCAGGCGGAACTCGCGCCGGTACCACCAGGAGTGGCGGGAGAGGGCCTCGGGGATGTGCAGGTTGGCGAAGCCGGCGACCGGGTCGGGCAGGTGCCCCTCGGCGACGAGGGAGGACAGGACGGTCCCGGGCACGACGGCCGGCAGCCAGGCGCTGGTGTCCACGGACGGGGCCGACAGCTCCGCGGCGGTGCCGCCCGCCCAGTCGTCCATGGTCAGGTCCCAGCCGGACTCCAGCGGTACGGTGCCGTCGTCGGCGACCTCGAGGGCCGGGGGCGTGCGGTGGTGGGTGCCCCAGTCGGTCCAGCCGGTGGCCTCGGGGCGCTTTCCGCGCGGGGTGCCGTACACCTGGAGGCCGTTGAGGCCCAGCGGGTTGGCGTTGGAACGTTTGGTGACGGTCATCCGCACCCAGCGGGCGGTGACGGGCTCGGCCAGGGCGATCTCCACGACCCCGCCCTTGCCGTCGTCGGTGCGGTGCACGACGGTCCACGACTTCCCGTCGCGCGAGGTCTCGATGACGAAGGCGACCGCGCAACTCGACAGGATCTCCTGGCCGGTGGTGTTGTCGCGCGGGTTGCCGCCGGTCGAGGGGGTGTACGGCGGGTCGTCGGCGGTCGCCTCGAAGGTGAGGCGCACGGACTCCACCTCGCACAGCCCCTGGAGGTCGACGGATATCCACTGCGGGTCGCCGGCGGCGGCCCGCCACCCGGAGCCCCGCACGCCGACCCGGTCGAGGCCGTCGACGGCGAACTCGGCAGGTGTGGGGGCGTAGTCGGTGGAGGACACCGTGACCGGGCGGTACGCGGCGAGTTCGCTCCGGGCACCGGCGGGGTTCGAGGGCCGTGTCTGCGCTGCCGCGGCGGCGGGGAAGGCCATGCCGAGCCCGAACCCCGCGAGGAGGGTGGAGCCGGTGGAGAGTACGGCGCGACGGGAGGGCAAGGAGGACTTATCCGGCATGAACAGCGGCTCCGTTCAGGGATGTTCAATGACGAGACGGCCTGACATCATGGCGATGACAACGTTGCCATCGCGATGACAACGTTGCCGAACATGCACCCGCCGGGAAGAGCCTGTCAAGGTTCCGGGCGCGCCGCGTTCCGGGATTCTCCTGAATTAGGAATACATGTTGACATGAGTCGGGCTTCGCGTAAGAGTCGTTGGTCCGCCCGCGCCAGAGGCCGTCCGGGGTGGCGGCCCGGGACGGGAAGGTGTCGCCCGCCGCGTGACCGTCAAGGACGTCCGTGTCGCCGCGAAGAGAAGGCTGCCGGGCGGTGGGTTGTCCGGAACGTCCGGTGCGCCGGGCTCGTCACTCGTCGAGTACGTGCCACGTGCCGCCGGGCGGCCCCGTGTGAAGGTCTGCTTCCCGCCCGACGGTCGTGCAGTTGAGCCGTCTTGCCTCACGGAGGTTCTGGGCTCCGGTGTCGCCCGAGCACAGAACGAGGTGGGACGCTCACCGTTCCGTGACGGCCGTGTCATCGTGATGGCTTGGCCGGGGACCGCGGCAAAAGCTCCGCCGCAGCAGCGGCGTCGGCTTACGAGTCCGGCGCGCCCTCGGCGTTGTCGGTGTGGTGGTCGGGGGCGCGGTCGCGCTCGGCGGTCCCGGACGTGACCTGACTCATGATCATTCCCCCATCCGCAGTTCGGTTCCTTCTCCCCGTCGTCCGGTCAGCCAGGCCTGCACGGCCAGCACCACGCAGGCCAGCACCACCAGCGCGGCCGACGGCACCAGCAGCGACGCCGCGTCGGTGCGCAGCACCGTCCCGGACGCGCCGGTGACCGGCTCGGTCGTGGAGAAGGCGAGGGCGGTGAGATCAACCCCCTGACGCAGCAGCGGGACCGTGGCCAGGCCGACCAGGATGCCGCCGAGAGCGCCCAGCAGGACCTGTGGCAGCGTCTCCGCGACGGCGAGCCATTGCCGTTGACGGCCCGTCATGCCCATCGTCCGGAGTCGGGCGAGGAGGGCCTTGCGCTGCGGTGTGTGCACCATCAGGGAGAGCAGCAGGGCCAGCGCGCTGTAGCCCGCGCCGGCGGCCACGGCCGCCAGGTAGACCCGTCGGGCGCCGGTCTGGAGTGCCGAGGAGGTGAACGAGGCGCGTTCCGCGGAGCGCAGGACCACCGTCAGGTCCGATGAGACGGCGCGCGCGGCGGCGTTCAGGGCCCGCCCGTCCAGCCGCGGCCCCGTCACGTAGAGCGTGTTCGCGGCCTGGGCGGGGGAGCGGGCGGACTCGGGATGCGTGCGGGCCAGGCCGGCCGCCGGGATGACGACGAAGTCGCCGCCCAGGACGGCGGGCGTCACGTCCCGCACCGCGACGGTGCGCACCGGGGTCGCTCCGGCGAAGGCCTGCACGGTCGCGGTAGTCCTGCCGAACTCCCCCGCCAGGCCGGGGGAGACGATCGCGGGGAGCGGTCCGGTGCCGTCGTCCTCGAGTGCCGCGGCGGAGAAGGGGGCGCCGATGCCCGTGGACGCCGCCAGGGCGGCGTACCGCGCCGGGTCGACGACCACCAGGTCGTAGGAGGTCCCGGCCGGCGCCGTCGACAGTCCCGTCTCGACCCGCACGGGCGAGGTCCCGAGCACGCCGGGCAGCCGCCGGACCCGCGCGTCCAGTCCGCCGGGGAGCGTGGTGAGGGTCTCGATCCGCGCGTCGCCGCCGACCGCCCGCGTGGCGGCCCGGTCGCGGCCGCTCTCGACGCCGGTGAGGACCGAGCCGCCGAACGACGTCACGGCCAGCGCCACCAGCACGGCCACCAGCGGCAGCGCCGTGGCGGAGGGCGTACGGCCGGCCCGGGCCAGCCCCAGGTACAGCACCGAGCCCCGCAGCCTGGCCGCGGGCCCGGACAGCAGGCGCAGCGGCAGCGGGTACAGCCGCAGCAGGACGAGGGCCCCGATCACCGCGACCAGCACCGGCGCCGCGGCGGTCAGCAGGTCCGCGCCGCCGCCGGCCGTGCCCCGGCGCCGCAGCGCCACGACCGCGCCGGTCACGATGACCGCCACCGTCAGCTCCGCCATCGTCCGGCGGCGCGAGGGCGGGGCCTGCACGAGGTCGTCACGCCGCTCCGGGCCGACCCGGCGGACTTGCGCCACCGCCCGCAGCGGCAGCGCCGGCACGGCGACCGCCGCCACCAGCACCCCGGCGAGCAGGGAGGCCGCGAAGCGTTCGGCCGGCACCAGCAGCAGCGCGAGCAGCACCCCGGCCGCCGCGGACGGGACGACCACGACCGCGCTCTCGGTCAGCAGCCGCGCGCACAGACCCGTCAGACTGCTTCCGCGAGCCCGCATCAGCCGCAGTTCGGTGCGACGGCGGGTCGCCGAGAGGCCGCCCGCCATCAGCAGGACGATGCCCGCCACCGCGCCCACGCCGACCGTCGCGATCAGCACCAGCGGCGCGGCCGCTTCCCGCTCCCGTACGAACGGCCCCAGGAGCGAGGCGAGTCCGTCCTCGTCCACGGTGATGGCCCCGCTGCCCGTCATGGTGCGCAGCTGTGTGGAGTCCGGCCCGCCCGACAGCGACGCCAGCCGGTCGCGCAGCGCGGGCACGTCGTGGGCGGAGAGCGCGTCGACGTCGGCGGGGTGGTGCCAGTAGAGGCGGGCGCCCTCGGGCAGGCCGAGCAGCACGCCGCCGGCGTCCTGGCCGATCAGCGCGGTGAAGTGCCAGTAGTGCTCGGGGTCCTCACCGGGCGGCCCGGGGACGCTCACCAAGGTAGGGGCGAGCAGGTCCTGTTCGGCGTTCCAGAAGGCCTCGCCGGGCGAGCGTGGTTCGACGATCCCGGTGATCCGGACGGTCAGCCCGGTCCCCGTCGTGTCCAGCAGGCGGACCGTGGAACCCGAGCGCAGACCCATCACCTTGGCGGTCCGGGCTGTGAGCACTGCCTCCACCTCGCGCTCCCCGGAGGTGGACGCGGGCATGCGCCCGGCGACGAGCCGTGAGCGGGCGGCGAAGCCCGGCTGCGAGACGAGCGTCGCCCGCGGATCAAGGTTCTTGGTCGGACGCGGCAGGCCGGGATCGGTCGCGGCGGCCGCCACCGTGTTGCGCACCCCGTACACCGTCTGCGCGGTGTCCAGGGCCAGCGGCGGCCGCACCACGCTCCGGAACGCGTCCTCGTTCCTGGCGAGCGCGCTCGCCAAGAACGGCGAATCGCCCCCGACACGCGCGCCGGCGAACGACACGTCCAAGGTGGCGGTGACGCTGCGGTCGGGCAAGGAGGCGTGCCGGAGCGTGTCGCGCAGCGCGGCGTCCTCGTACGCCTCCACGGAGCGGGGCAGCGCCGCCGCGAGGAAGGCGGTCACCAGGACCAGGGCGGCCAGCGCCAGCGCCCCGCCCGGGGCCGCGCGCAGGCGGGCAGCGGTCCACGAGGCGGTCCGGGCCGCGCGCACCTCGGCCATGTCATTCCCCTCCCTGGCGGCGCAGCGCGCGGACCGGATCGGCCGTGCGCAACGCCGCCACCGCCACCGCCAGCAGCGGCAGCACCGCCACCGCGGTCAGCAGTTCCAGCAGCGGCACGGCCGGCAACTGCACCCGTACCGCGGGCACCGGGCTGTCCGCGCGCGCCGTCAGCACGATCAACGGCACGATCGACCGGGTCAGCAGCCCGCCCAGCAGCGCCCCCACGCCCACCGCCGTCAGCACCAGCAACCCCTGCTCCGCCGCGATCACCCGGGCCAGCGACCCGCGTGGCGTGCCCAGCGCCCGCAGCAGCGCGAACTCCTCCGACCGCTCTCGTACCGCTCCCGCGGCGGCGACCGCGAAACCCACCGCGGCCAGCACCGCGGCCGCCACCACCGCCGCGGGCAGGGCCGACAACGGGCCCGCGCCCAGCGGATCGCGCCGCAACTCCGCCCGCGCCTCGTCGCGGACGACGATCGTGGCGGCGTCCCCGCGGGCCCGCAGCGCCGCCGCGACACGGGGAGCTCCGGCCGGACCGGCGGCGAGCCACCACTCGGTGGGCTCCAGCGGGCGCTGGTCCTGGAGGACGAGCGCGCGATCGAGGCTCGCCAGGTCGAGCAGGACGGCGCCGCCGCCGGTGCCCGAGGAGCCGTCCGGCCCGGTGGTGGGCAGCGCGTGGACCGACCCCGTGACGCGCAGGGACAGCCGTGTGCCGGCCAGTTCGACCGGGACGGTGCTGCCGGGTCTCGCGTCGACGGCGCTCAGGAAGTCGTCGGTGACGACCGCGGGCAGCACCGTGGGCGGCCGGGGCGGCCCGGCCCGCAGGGTGAGGGAGGCGCCGTCGGCGCCGCCCGGGGCGTCCTTCTGGAAGGGCTCCTCGCCCGTGTCGTAGCGGACGGTCAGCGGGGTGTCCGCGGCGGAGCGCGGCTTGCCGGCGTCCGAGGGGCGGTATCCGAGGCCGGGGGCTTCGGGGAAGTCGGGGTTGTCGATCTGCGTGCGGGCCGACCACGCCGTCGTGGTGGGGGAGGGCACGTCGCGGAGGCCGTCGGCGGTCATGGCGTGTACCCGGGTGACGGTCAGGCTGTGCCGCTCGTTCCGGCGGGGCACGCGGTACTCGGCCCTGAGCCCGGTCATGCGCAGCGGCCCGGCCGGGCCCGCGCCGCGTGCCCGGCCCGTCACGGCGGCGAAGTCGGCTTCCAGCACGTGCTGTTCGCCGTCGGCCCGAACCTCGCCGAGAGGAAGGGTGTACGGGACGCCGTACCGGTCGGTCACCGTCACGTACAGCTGGTCGGTCACCGTGCCCGTGATCGTGCGGTCCTCTGCCCCCAGGGACCGCAGACGGACCGTCAGGCGGAGCCGGTCCGTGCCGTCGGGCAGGACGAACCCGGCGCCGCGGGCAGCGGTTTCGCCGTCCGCGCGCAGGGGCCGCATGAGGTCGGTGAGGGATTCGGTGGACAGGTCGTCGCGCAGCCGCAGGACCTGGGCCGCCGCGGTGGTGTCCACGGCCACGACGGTGGCGTCACGGTCGCGGGGGAGGGACACGGTGTCGCGGGCCGCCGGGGTGACGGCCGCGATGCCGGGCACGTCGTCGTAGATGCCGCCCTGCCCGAACGCGGGCGTGGCGGAACCGGACACGCGCAGGTCGGCGCCGACCGCGAAGTCCGCCTGGTCGTCCTGCGACCGGGTCCAGGTGCTGTTCTCGCCGATCGCGAACATGCTGATCGACACGGCGAAGACCAGCAGCAGGGCAGGCCCCGCCCCGCGGCCCGGGCGGCGCGCCAGCTGCCAGCCCACCAGGGACGCCGGCAGCCCGCGGGCCTTCGCCGCGCGACGCTCGCCGAGCCGTGCCGCCAGCGGCAGCAGCCGCAGCGCCAGCACCGCACCCGCCAGCAGGCACAGCGCGGGCGCCCCCACCAGGACCGGATCCAGCCCGAGCCGTCCGGAGGTGTCCGTGCTCAGCGCTCCGCTCCCCGCCTCGCGGCGGGACAACTGCCAGAACGCCAGGGCGGCCACGAGCACCAGGCCCGCGTCCGCGCCCGCCTGCGCCGCGGCGGGCAACGCCCGCCTGCGCCGCCGCGCCGAGTACTCCTGCGCGTACGTCCCCGAGCGCCGCAGTACGGGCACGACGACGGCGAGGGCACAGGCGAGCGCGGTGAGCGCCGCCACCCACCAGGCGGTCACCGGCGAGGGCTCCAGCCGTACCCCCGCCCGGGCCAGTGCCCCGTGACCGGCGAGCAACCGCACCAGCGGACCGGAGAGCAACGGCGCCAGCACGACGGCCGGTACGGTCAGCAGCAGGGCCTCGGCCGCGGCGAAACCGGTCATCTGGGCGCGCGAGCCGCCGCGGGCGCGCAACTGCGCGGTCTCGCCGGAACGTTCCTCCGCGAGCAGTCCGGCGACCAGGAGCAGAGACAGCGCGGCCAGCAGCATCAGCTGCAGCACGCTGATCAGCAGGGTCGACCGGCTGACCAGCAAAGTGCCACGCAACTCACCGAACAGGAGCGGGAGTTCGCTGTCCGCCACGACGGAGTTCGCGGCCGGCAGGGCTTCCAGCCGCTGCACCGTGCGCTGGACGCTCCCGCTGACGTCGTCGGCGCGGGCCGTGGTCATCGCGGCGAAGTCCCCGTGCGTCTGCCACTCCATCTCCACCGCGGGAACGCCGCCGGGCCCGAAGGCCCCCGGGCCGGTCAGCATCGGCCCGTAGGTGGTGAAGGAGAGCGTCCGTACCCCGCGGCCGCCGAGTGGGTCGAGCCGCCAGTACAGGGAGTACGCGTCGACCGGCCGGTACGTCCCGGTCACGCGGACCCGCAACGTGCCGTGGTGCAGCCGGTCGGCCAGGGTGATCAGCTGCCCGGCGCGTACCTTGAGCGCCTCGGCGGCCGCCTCGGGCAGCGCCACCGGGACGGGCTCGCCGGCCGCGGGCGTGCCGGGGAAGGACCCCTCGGTCATGGTCACCTGCGCCCGGTCCAGCGTCGACAGCACCGTCAGGTCCGGGTCCGCGGTGCGCGGGGCACCACGTGGCCGCAGCGCCGCCGGCAGCCCGTACGGCCCGGAGCGGGTGACCCCGGTGACGGACGCCGGCAGGCCGTCGTAGGCGCCGGTGGCCGTCGCGCGCACGGCCTCGTCCACCGCGCCCGGGTCCTTGCCGTCGACGTCCGCGGTGATCTCGACCAGCGTCCGTGCCGCCGACTGCTCCTGCAGCGCGCGCCGCAGACCGGCGTCCCCCACGGCCGAGCTGAACGCGGCGAGCGCCGCGACCGCGCAGGTCGTGAGGAGTACGGAGAGCAGGGCGGCACCGAGCAGCAGACGATGCGCGCGCAGCCGCAGGAACACGAACCCCGGCACCACGCCCCCCGTTCTCGATGGCCTGTGCAAGGAGATTGGCACAGACTAACGCCCTCCCGGCCCAGCGGAGAGGCCCCGGCCGTCACCGGTTCCAGAAGCAACGCCACCGGTTTTGGGCGCTGTTGGACGAAGGGTGTGAACGGCGCCTCCCGGCTCGCGGCCGGGAGGCGCCGTCGCCGGCCGCGCTCAGTGGGTGACGTGCTGGGCGCGTTCGTAGAGCGGCCGGGTGACGGTGGAGGTGAACTGCGGGCCCACCAGGTGGCGTGTGCAGCCCGGGGCCGGGTCCCTGGGGTCGCACGCGCTGCCCCCGGCGTCGAGCCCGTGCCCTCGGAGTCGTCGCCGACGACGGTGCCCGGACCGGACTGCGCGTCGAGACCGGTGATGCGCGGGCCGCCGCTGGAGCCGCCGCCCATGACGCACGCGGTGCCCCACATTCCCTTCGCCGTGCGGGCGCCTCGCGGCGGCCGCGGCTCAGGCCTTCGGCTGTGTGAAGCGGATGTTGTTGCCGAAGGGGTCCCGCAGGCCGCAGTCGATTCCGTACGGGCGCTCGGTTGGCTCCTCGGTGAACTCCACGCCCCGGTCCCGGAGCGTCTCGTACGTCTTGCGGCAGTCGTCGGTGCTGAAGATCAGGTGGCCGCCGGCGGCGCCCTTGGTGACCAGCTCGCGGACCTGCTGCGCGGTCTCCTCGGACATCGCCGGCGGGCCCGGCTTCTCCAGCAGGATCTGGCGCTCCGGGTGGCCGGGGACGCTCACCGTGAGCCAGCGCATGAAGCCGAGGTCGACGTCCGCGGTCACCTCCAGGCCGAGCTTGCCGACGTAGAAGTCGAGGGCCTCGTCCTGGTCGAGGACGTAGATCTGCGAGTGCGTGATGGCGTTGAACATGTGCATCACGCTACTGGCCGGGCCGGACGAAAACTTATCCAAAACTGCTCAGCCCGTTCGGCCTGCCGGCCCGTTCAGCGGGCGATCAGGCCCTCGGCCGCATCCATGCCTTCGCGAAGCACGTCGGTACGTCCATGGCCGTGGCCTGCTTGCGGTACGCCCGCGGTGACGTGCCCACGATGTCGCGGAAGGTGCGGCTGAAGGTCCCCGGGCTGCCAAAGCCGACCTCGAAGCAGATGTCCGTCACGCTCCGGTCGCTCTCGCGCAGCAGGAACATCGCCCGTTCCACGCGGCGGCGCTGCAGGTAGCGGTGCGGCGTCTCCCCGAAGGCAGCCCGGAAGGTGCGCGTGAAGTGCGCCTGCGACACATGGGCGATCCGCGCCAGCGCCGGCACGTCCAGCGGCTGCGCGTAGGCGCGGTCCATCGCGTCCCGTGCCCGGAGCATCCGGCGGTTGGTCTCTTCGGCGGCGCGACTCACACCGCCCATGAGACCACAGCCCATCGGCGCCCCGGACGGGGCCGGGGGCGCGTAGGAGGCCCGGTCGTCACATTGGCCCGGGAAGGCGATGTGGTCGGGGATCAGCCGGGCGCGCCGAAGAGGACCTGGACGACGTCGCCGGCGACGGCCATGGCGTCGTAGCAGGTGCCGAGGATCAGCAGGGCCGTCCGCGGCCGTAGTCCGCGGCCGGGCGTCGCCGAGCGGGCCGGCGACGCCCGGCTTGCGGGCCACGGCCGGGCGAGCGCGGGCAGCGCGAAGCCGGGGATCGGCGCCCAGGTGACGTTCCAGGTCATCGCGCCCGTGATGGACAGGGCGTGGGTACGGCGGCCATGCGTTCAGACCGCGACCGGGTCCGGTGAGCACGCCTCCATCAGGTGCGCCGCGGTGTCCGGGGCGAAGAGCGCGGCGGCGGCCGGGGAGGGGGTGCGGCGCGCGCGGCGCGGACGGGTGAGGCCGTCCAGGACGTCGATCAGCGTCCACGGATCGGGGGCGAAGCGGGTCAGTCCGAGCGCGGCCATCTGGCGCGCCCCGGCCTTGCCGTGGCCCGGGATGGGGCGGTAGCCGACGACGGGCAGCCCCATGGCCAGTGCCTCGAGCGCGGTCTGCCCCGCGGCGTTGTCCACCAGCGCGTCCGCCGCGCTCATCAGCCCGGGCATGTCGCGCTCCCAGCCCAGCGCGAGCGTCCCGGGGACACGGGAGAGCCGGGCCCGCAGCCGCCGGTTCTCGCCGCACAGCGCCACCGGCAGGAAGCCGGCCTGTGCGAGCAGCGCGGCGGTGTCCGCCAGGTGCGTGCCGGCTCCCCAGGCACCGGCGGAGAGCAGGACGACCGGCCGGTCCCGCGCCCGGTCACGGAACATCCGGTGCCAGGGACCGGCGTCCGGGGCGGACGCCAGGAAGCGGGACGCCACCAGGGGACCGGTCGCGGCGGCCGGGCGGCCGGTGGCCTCCCGCACCCGGCGTGCGGCGCTCTCCGTGAGGCAGCAGTACAGGTCGTTGCCGGGGTGCAGCCACTGGCTGTGCACGTCGAAGTCCGTGACCACCACGGCACTGGGCACCGAAAGCGATCCGCGGGCCCGCATCCCGCCGGTGAGCTGCGCCGCGAGGTGGAACACCGGGACGACCAGGCCCGGGCGCTCGCGCCGGACGAGTTCGGCGAGCCCGCGCTCGGCGAGCCCGGCGAGCCCGCCCGGGCCGGGCGTGCGGCGTGACCCACCCGGGCGCAGGAACGTCGCGTAGATGCCCGCGTAGAGCAGCGGGAGGTGCAGGACGCTGGCGCGGTAGAAGGCGCGCAGTACCGCGCCGGCGTGGGCGGGCAGAAGTTCCAGGACGTCGGCCCGGCGGGCCTTGCCGCCGCGGGCGGTGAGCCGCGCGACGAGCTCGTCGGCGACCGCGTCGTGACCGGCGCCCATGGCGGCGCTGAGCACGAGGAAACGCCGCGGCGCACGGCCCGCCCGCTCGGTGTGCGTCACCGCGACACCACGTCCCGCCGGGAGGAAACGGGCGGCGCTGCTGCGAGCACATCCGGCACGTGATCACCTCGTACACCAGTTGCGGACTATTCGGGTCTAACCGATTTGCCCTGTCTTGAAACGAACCGCCCACGCCACCGGCCGACGGGCCGAGCGCGCTCGGCGGCCGGATCGCCCACAGAGCCGGTCCGGCGATCGGGCGGTTTACTGAGACCGGAGGGGGACGTGCCCCGGGGGAGCCGCACCGGCCATCCCGGGCGGCAACTGCAGCGGCAGGGACAGAAAGCGAAGCCATGACCTCTCACCCTCCCCAAGCGGTCTCCGGCGGCAAGGCGGTGCGCGGCAAGCCCGTGCGCGGCCCGGCGGACCCGGCCGGCGGACCGGCCCCGGTCGCGCTGGTGACCGGGGCGTCCTCTGGCATCGGTGCCGCGATCGCCGACCGCCTCGCCGCTGAGGGCTGGCGGTTGCTGGTCAGCGGCCGCGACCACGAGCGCCTGCGGGCGGTCGCGGAGCGCACCTCCGGGACCGCGCTGCCGGCCGACCTGGAGGATCCCGAGGGCACCGGCCGGCTGGTGCGCGACGCCGCGCTCGTCACGGGCGGCCGGGTCGACCTCCTGGTGGCCGGGGCGGGCATCGGCTGGGCGGGCCCCTTCGCCTCGATGCCGCAGACCGTCATCGAGCGGATCCTCACGGTGGACGTCGTCGCGGCGATGGAACTGGTCCGCCGGGTGCTCCCCGGCATGCTGGCCCGGCGCAGCGGACACATCGTCCTGATCGGCTCCTTCGCGGGCAGCGTCGGCGTCCGCGACGAGGCCGTCTACTCCGCGGCCAAGGCGGCGCTGGGCGCCTTCGCCGACTCGCTCCGCTACGAGCTGGCGGGCAGTGGCGTGCGGATCACCCACGTGATCCCGGGCGTCGTCGACACGCCGTTCTTCGCGACGCGGGGCGTGGCGTACACCCGCTCCCGGCCCCGCCCGATGCCCGCCGAGCGGGTCGCCAGGGTGGTGACCGACGCGATCCGCCGCGGACGGGACGAGGTGTACGTCCCCCGCTGGCTGCGGATCCCGGTCGCCGTACGCGGCGTCCTGCCCTGGGTCTACCGGCGTCTCGCGGGCAAGTACGGATGACGCGGTGCCCGTCCTGACCGTCGTGCTGGCACTGCTGGCGGCCCTCGCCAACGGCGCGGCCTCCGCGCTGCAGCGGCGCGCCGCCCTGCAACAGGAGGAGGAAGAGGGCACGGGGCACGGCGTGCGCGGGCGGGTGCGGCATCTGCTGCGACTGGTCCGGCGCCCGTTCTGGGCGGCCGGGATGGCGGCGCTCGTGGTCTCCGGAGCCCTGCAGGCCAGCGCGCTGGCGGTGGGGCAGCTGTCGGTGGTCCAGCCGTTGATGGCGACCGAGCTGCTGTTCACCCTGATGGCGGGAAGCCTGGCGTTCTCCCGGCGGCCCGACGCCGGGACCTGGCTGTGGTTCCTGGCGCTGGCCGGGGGACTGGCGCTGTTCCTCGGCGCCGCGGCGCCCTCCGGCGGGCAGTCGCAGTCCCTGCCGGGCACCTGGCCGCGCGCCGGTGTGCCACTGGCGCTGCTGGTGCTCGTCCTGTGGTCCGCCGGGCGGGCGCTGCGCGGTGGCGCGCGCGCCTGCGTCCTGGGGTGCGCCACCGCCGCCTGCTTCGCCTGCACGGCGGCGCTGATCAAGGACATCACGGGCCGCGTCCCCGAGGGCCTGCCCAGGGTCCTCGCCTCCTGGCAGCTGTACGCGGTGGGCGCCGTCGGGCTGCTCAGCCTGCTGCTGCTCCAGGTCACCCTGCGGGCCGGCAGCCTGGCCGCGTCCCAGCCGGCGCTCACCATCGGGGACGCGGTGGTGAGCGTGGCGCTGGGCTGGGTGCTCTTCGGGGAGCGGATCGCCCTCGGGGCGCACGTGGTGCCCGAGGCGGCCGGCGTCGCCCTGATGGCCGCCGGAACCGTCGGGCTGTCGCGCTCGCCCGCCGTGGCCGGGGGCTGGGACGTGCCGCGCGAGCACCGCTCGGGCAGCCGGGAGGACCGTCACCGTACCGTCCACGGAGGGCCGGGATGAGGCGCGGCGGCGAGGTCCGGCGGGCGGCGCTGGCGGGGGGCGTCCTGGCGGCCGGCCACATCGTCCCGGCCGCCACCTGGCTCCCGGGACTGCGCCGCCGGGCCTTCCCCGCACTGGCCGGCATCGGGCGCCCCGACCACGTGGCACTCACCTTCGACGACGGGCCCGATCCGGTCTCCACCCCGCGCTTCCTGGACGTCCTCGACGAACTCTCGGTCCGGGCCACCTTCTTCGTCCTGGGCGCTCGGGTGGACGGACACCCCCGCATCGTGCGCGAGGCCCTGCGGCGCGGCCATGAGATCGCCGTCCACGGCTGGACCCACGACCGCCCGTGGCTGCCCGGCCCCGCGCGCGACCGGGCCGACCTGGCCCGCGCCGTCCGGGCGGTCCGCGAGACCTGCGGCGCCACGCCGCTGTGGTACCGCCCCCCGTACGGCATCCTCACCGGCGGCCGCTGGGCGGCGGCCGCACGTGCCGGCCTGACCCCGGTCCTGTGGAGCGCCTGGGGCCGCGACTGGACGTCCGGCGCCACCGCGGAGTCCGTGCTGGCGACCCTCCGGCCCGACCTGGGCGCGGGTGCCACCGTCCTGCTCCACGACAGCGACCACGCCTCCGCCCCGGGTTCCTGGCACGCGACCCTCGCGGCGCTTCCCGGCCTGGTGGCGGCCTGCCGGGACGCCGGTCTGACGGTCGGTCCCCTCGTGGACCACGGGGTCGGCGCGGGCGTTTGACGGTCGACCGGAGCCGGCGCAGACTCAATTGATAGATGCCCGATACATGTCACTGAGAGTGACCATCGCGCCGCGGAGCCGCCCAGGGCCGCACCGATCCGTGACGTTGCGTACGACGGTCGGGCACAGCAAGAGCCCGGAGGACACGCATGTGCGGAATCGCCGGATGGATCTCGTTCCGCAGGGATCTGCGGAACGAGCAGGCAACGGTCGACGCGATGACCGAGACGATGGCCTGCCGCGGCCCGGACGACCGCGGCACCTGGGTGGACGGGCCCGCCGCGCTCGGACACCGCAGGCTCGCGATCATCGATCTGCCCGGCGGCCGGCAGCCGATGAGCGCCGAGGCACCCGAGGGCGGCGCGGTGGTGATGGTGTACTCGGGTGAGGCCTACAACTTCACCGAGCTGCGCGAGGAACTGACCGCGCGCGGTCACCGCTTCACCACCACCTCCGACACCGAAGTGGTGCTGCGCGGCTACCTGGAGTGGG
This sequence comes from Actinacidiphila sp. bgisy160, assembly GCF_965342435.1. GTDB lineage: Bacteria > Actinomycetota > Actinomycetes > Streptomycetales > Streptomycetaceae > Actinacidiphila. Next base: position 19,684 of record NZ_CBDRCM010000019.1, read on the forward strand.
GGGAGGCGGTCGCCGAACGACTCAACGGCATGTACGCCTTCGCCATCTGGGACAGCCGGGAACAGAAGCTGGTCATGATTCGCGACCGGATGGGGATCAAGCCGTTCTACTACTACCCGACCGACGACGGCGTGCTATTCGGGTCCGAGCCCAAGGCGATCCTGGCCAACCCGCTCGTCCCTCGCCGCGTCACCCTGGACGGGCTGCGGGAGCTGTTCGCCTTCGTCAAGACGCCCGGCCACGCGATCTGGGACGGCATGCGCGAGGTCGAGCCCGGCACAGTGGTCACCGTCGGGCGGAACGGCCTGCGCACCCACGTCTACTGGTCGCTGCGGACCGAGCCGCACACCGACGACAAGGAGACCTCGATCGCGCGCGTGCGCGAGCTGCTCGAGGACATCGTGCGCCGTCAGCTCGTCTCCGACGTGCCGCGCTGCACCCTGCTCTCCGGCGGCCTGGACTCCTCGGCGATGACCGCGCTCGCGGCGCGGCAACTCGGCGAACAGGGCGAGAAGGTGCGCAGCTTCGCGGTCGACTTCGTCGGCCAGACCGAGCACTTCGTCCCCGACAGCCTGCGCGGGACGCCCGACACCCCGTTCGTCCACGACGTAGCCGGGCTCTGGGGTACCGAGCACCAGGACATCGTCCTCGACTCCGATCAGCTCGCCGATCCCGACGTGCGCGCCACGGTGATCCGCGCCCGCGACATCCCGGCCGGGCTCGGTGACCTGGACACCTCGCTCCACCTGCTCTTCAAGGCCATCCGGCAGCACTCCACCGTAGCCCTGTCGGGCGAGTCCGCGGACGAGGTCTTCGGCGGCTACCGCCAGTTCTTCGACGAGGAGGCCCGCAGGGCCGACACCTTCCCCTGGCTGGTGCGCTTCGCGACGGAGTTCGGCGACGACGGCGACATCCTCACCGACCAGGTGGCCAAGTCCCTGGACCTGGAAGGCTACGTCCACGACGGCTACCGCCGGGCGGCAGCCGTCGTCGACCGCCTCGACGGCGAGAGCGACTTCGAGTACCGGATGCGTGTCATCAGCCACCTCCACCTCACCCGCTTCGTGCGCATCCTCCTCGACCGAAAGGACCGGGCGAGCATGGCCAACGGCCTGGAGGTCAGGGTCCCGTTCTGCGACCACCGGCTGGTCCAGTACGTCTACAACGCGCCCTGGTCGCTGAAGTCCTTCGACGGCAGAGAGAAGAGCCTGCTGCGCGAGGCCACCGCGGACGTGCTGCCCCGCTCGGTCTACGACCGGGTCAAGAGCCCCTACCCCTCCACCCAGGACCCGAAGTACTTCGTCGCGCTCCAGGAGAACGCCAAGGACCTGCTGGCCAGGCCCTCGCACCCGGTGTTCGAACTGGTCAGCCGGACCCGGCTGGAGGACGCGGTCAGGACCGACACCCCGGTCAGCACGCAAGCCGCCCGGCACGGGCTGGAACGCGCCCTCGACCTGGCGCTGTGGATGGACCTGTACACGCCCACGATCGGGATCCCCTGACCCGAGGGAGACGACGCGAGGGGGCGGACGATGGCGGTGGTCGGCGAGAACGAGGCCCTGGACCTCGTGGTGTCCCTGCACCGCCTGGTGCGGCTGCTGCGCCGGGCCCGCCCGGAGCCGTGGGTGCAGCCGACCCCGCTCATCGTCCTCGCCCTGCTGAACCAGTACGGTCCCTCGCGCGTCGGCGTCCTCGCCGAACGGGCGGCCTGCAGCCAGCCCACGATCACTGCCGCGGTGGTGCAACTCGAGGCGGCCGGGCTGGTCCGCCGCGAACCCGACCCGGTCGACGGCCGCGCGACGCGGGTGGTCATGACCGAGCCGGGCGGGCGGGAACTGGCCCGGATGGCCCGTGGCGAGGCGGAGGCCCTCGCCGTGCGGCTGGGCACGCTGCCGCCGGAGGACGTGCACAAGGTCCTCGAGGCGGGCCGCCTGCTGCGCCGCCTCACGGACTGCGAATGACACCCGGATGCGACGGAAGCGCGCACCGCGCCCACGAGCTCAGGAGCCGGGAGCGCATCCTCCGGGTGGGCGCGCGACGCCTTCGCCGTCGACCGCGAGAGCCGCGCCCCCTGTCCTGAGCGAGGGCAGTCGGCACGCCGCCGCGCGCCTGCGAGGCGGACGGCGCCCCTCGGTTCCGGGCTCTTGCCCGGGCCTCAGACGCGCCGGGTCGTCGTGCCTCCGGGGGACAGCGCCGTGCGCAGCTGCCGGCGCCCGGAGATCCCGAGCTTGGTGAAGACGTTGCCGAGGTGCCATTCCACCGTGCGCGGACTGATGAACAGCTGGGCGGCGATCTCGGAGTTGGTCCGCCCCTCCACGGCCAGGGCCGCGATCTGGGCCTCCTGGCCGGTCAGGCGGTCCGCCGTGTCGGGCGTCCGCTTGCGTACCGTCTCCCCGGTCGCCAGCAGCTCACGGTAGGCGCGCCCGGCGAACCCGTCCGCCTTGAGCCGGCTGAACACCTCGTGGGCGGCGCGCAGTTGGGTACGGGCCTCCTGGCGGCGGTTCCGGCGCCGCAGCCACTCGCCGTACAGCAGGCGGGCGCGGGCCAGGTGGACGGCGATGCGGCAGCGGCCGAGGTGCTCGATCGCCTCCCGGTAGAACGCGTCGGCGGCGTGGTCGTCCTCGCACAGCAGCGCGCGGGCACAGGCATCCATGCCCCGCGCCCACTCCGTGCCGCTGGCGCGGGTGCGTTCGGTGAGCCGGTCCAGCGCGGTGGCGGCCGCCTCGGGCCGGCCGCCGCGGGCGGCCGCCTCGATCAGTTCGAACAGCGTCCAGCCGAGGAAGCCCAGGTCCTCGTAGCGGCACGCGCGCTCCGCCGCCTCCAGCGCGGCGTCGTAGCGGCCCAGGCCGTTGTAGAGCACGGCGGTCGAGCACTCGGCGAGGCTGAGTGCGCGCCCCTCGCCACGCTCGCCCACCTCCCTGATGTGGTGCTCGATCAGCTCCAGGGCGCGGGACTCCTGCCCCCGCCAGGCGGCGAGCAGCATGGGGGTGTACATCATCGGCGCGCTGCCGGTCGCCTCCGAGATCGCGGTCGCCTCATCGATCAGGGCCTGCGCGGTGCCGAACTCCCCGGCGTGCACGTGGAAGCAGGCCTGGTAGCTGAGCGCCATCGGCAGGACGGCGAGCGCACCGCCCGCGCGGGCGACGCACACCGCGCCGGACGCAAGTTCGTGCCACGCGTCGTCGTCCCACAGCTCCAGCGCGAGGGGTTCGGGCGTCACGGGGCAGGCCAGCCAGAGCCACATCCGGGAGTCGTCCGCGCGGACGGCGCCGGAACGCAGTTCCCGGCGGACCCGGCCGAGCGCGTCCCTGAGGGTGTCCACGCTCGCCGCGTAACCGTCGAGGACGAGGGCCGCCACGCTGTCCAGGAGTACGTCGAGGGTCCGCGGGACCGGGGGCGCGGGCGCCCTGCGGGCCTCTTCCGCGACCTCGCGCAGCCCCGGCCCATCGCTGAGGCCGCCCGCGAAGATCGCCGCGCCGACCGCCTCCAGCAGGGTCTCCCGGGCCAGGGCGGTGTCGAGCGGTGCCATCCGGTGCGCCGCGTCGAGCAGCAGCCGGGGCGCGACGCTCCCGCGTACCTGCAAGAACTCCAGGCGGGCCCGCAGCCGTTCCAGCCGGGCCCGCTGGAGTCCGTCGAGCGGGCAGGACTCGGCGGTCGCCAGCAGGGCGCGGGCCCGGTCCACTCCACCGGCGTCGATGGCTGCCTGGGCGGCGGCCACCGCACGGCCGGCCCGGCGGGCGGGATCGGGGGTCAGATCGGCCGCCTGACGCAGGAACGCCGCGGCGGCGGCCGCCCCGCCCCGGCCCTGCGCCCGGCACGCCGAACGTTCCAGATCGGAGGCGACGCTCTCGTCGGGCCGCGCGGCGGCGTGGGCCCGGTGCCATGCCCGGCGATCGGGATCCAGACCGGGATCGGTGGCCTCCGCCAGCGCGTGGTGTGCCGCCCGGCGCTCCGGCGCCGGTGTCCGCTGGTAGACGGCCGAACGTGCCAGGGGGTGGGGGAAGCGCACCGTGGCGCCGAACTCGACCAGCTCCGCAGCCTCCGCCGGCCCCGCGGCCTCCGCGGCTATCCCCTGCGCGGCGGCCGCCCGCCACAGCAGTTCCACGTCGCCGGTGGGCTCCGCCGCGGCGGTCAGCAGCAGCCGGCGGCTGTCCCGCGGCAGCGACAGGAACCGCTGGTGGAAGGCCCGCTCCACGTGACCCGCCGCCGGACGCCTGCCGGGGAGCCAGAAACCGCCCGCCAGCTCGGACGCGCTGAGCGTGCTCGGCAGGTGCAGCAGGACCATCGGGTTGCCGTGGGCCTCGGCGACGATCCGGTCCCGCACCAGCGGGTCGAGCGGTACGCGGACCGCGAAGTCCAGCAGGGCGCGCGCGTCGGGTTCGCTGAGGCCCTCCACGGTCAGCGCGGGGAGTCCGGCCAGCCCCGGATCGTCGTCGGGCTCACGTACGGCCAGGACCAGGGCCACCGGTTCGGCCATCAACCGCCTGGCGACGAAGGCCAGCACCTGCCGGGATCCGGCGTCGAGCCACTGCGCGTCGTCGACGAAGCACGCCAGCGGCTGCCGCTCCGCGGCGCCCGCCAGCAGGCTCAGTGCCGCCAGGCCCACCAGGAACCGGTTCGGGGCCGGGCCCTCCCGCAGCCCGAACGCGACGGACAGGGCGTCCCGCTGCGGTCCGGGCAGTCCGTCGAGCCGGTCCAGCAGGGGAGCGCACAACTGGTGGAGGCTGGCGAACGGCAGCTCCATCTCCGCCTCGACGCCCGCGATGGCCGCGGTGCAGAAGCCGGTGGCCCGGGCGGCCGCGTTCTGCAGGAGGGCGGTCTTGCCGATGCCCGGCTCTCCGCGGACGACCAGCACCGCGCTGCTGCCCGCCCGTGCCGTGGCGAGCACGCGTTCCAGCGCGGCCAGCTCCCGCTCCCGGCCCCGCAGCCCGAGCCGTGCGTCGATGGCGGGCACACCCATGGGTCGATCTTCCTGATCTCCAGCCTGACCCGGTCATTTTAGTTCATTCATGCGATTTGGGTGGCTTTCGGGGTGTCGTCCACCCCCGGGCCGCGCCCTGCCCAGGGGTGCGGCCCCGGGGTGGAGCCCGGGCGATCCCCGGGGTTTTCCCTGGGGCGATGCCCGCCCCTTTCAGGCGATTTTGGGTGAGCCGGCGACGCAGGGTCGCCGCATATGACGAGGAGACTTAGATGTCCTTCACTCCGCAGAACCCGGAGATCCGTCCGTTCACGTTCGAGTTCTCCGATGCGGACCTCGCGGACCTGCGCGCACGCATCGAGGCGACGCGCTTCCCCGAGAAGGAGACCGTCGGTGACCAGTCGCAGGGCACCCAGCTCGCCACGATCAAGGAGCTCGCCCGGTACTGGGCCAAGGAGTACGACTGGCGCAAGGTCGAGGCGAGGCTGAAGGCCCTGCCGCACTTCATCACCGAGATCGACGGGCTGGACATCCACTTCATCCACGTGCGCTCGAAGCACGAGGACGCGCTGCCGGTGATCGTGACGCACGGCTGGCCGGGCTCGATCGTCGAGCAGCTGAAGATCGTCGAGCCGCTCACCGACCCGACGGCGCACGGCGGTGACGCCTCCGACGCCTTCCACCTGGTGATCCCCTCGATGCCGGGCTACGGCTTCTCCGGCAAGCCCACCGCCAAGGGCTGGGGCCCGGAGCGCATAGCCGCCGCCTGGGGCGAGCTGATGAAGCGCCTGGGCTACACCAAGTACGTCGCGCAGGGCGGCGACTGGGGTGCGGTCGTCACGGACCTCATGGGCGTGCAGGAGCCCGAGGGCCTGGTCGGCATCCACACCAACATGCCGAAGGTGATCCCGCCCGCCATCGAGGAGGCGATCGTGGCCGGCAACCCGCTGCCGTCGGACGTCGTCCTCGCCAACGACGAGGAGAAGGCCGCGGTCGAGCAGCTCGACTTCGTCTACCGGCACGTGTACTACGCCTACATCATGGGCTCCCGCCCGCAGTCGCTGACGGCCCTGGCGGACTCCCCGGTGGGCCTGGCGGCCTTCATGCTCGACCACGACAAGGCCAGCCTGGAGCTGATCACCCGCTCCTTCAACGGCGTGAGCGAGGGCCTGACCCGCGACGACGTCCTGGACAACATCACGCTGTTCTGGCTGACGAACACCGCGATCTCCGCGGCGCGTCTGTACGGGGAGAACACGACGCCGTTCTTCGGCGCGAAGGGCGTCAAGCTCCCCGTCGCCGTGAGCGTCTTCCCCGACGAGCTCTACCAGGCTCCCAGGAGCTGGGCGGAGCATGCCTACCCGAACCTCGTCCACTACAACCGGCTCCCCAAGGGCGGTCACTTCGCCGCCTGGGAGCAGCCGGAGCTGTTCGTGAGCGAGGTCCGTACGGGCTTCCGCCCGATGCGCTAGTCATCCCCGGGTTGCGGAATCCCGCCGTCCTCGCGGACGGTGGGATTCCGGGCCCATGAACGAGGAGGTGCCGCCATGGACGTCCCGACCCTGGCCGGGCTCCTGCACGAGGCCGAGGAGCACCACGGCGCGTACGAGGCGGCCGCACCGGAGCACCACTGGTGGGACTGGTACGCCGCCTACCTGTTCGCCCGCGAGCAGGGGCGCACCCCCGACGAGGCCGCCCGCGAGGCCGCGGCCCACATGGAAGCGCTGCTGAAGTAGGGCACGCCGGGGCGGGCACGACGTCGTCGCGCCCGCCCCGGCGGTTCATGGGGTCAGCGCCGCGGCCCAGTCCCGGAACCACTCCCGGGGTCGCAGGCCGGCGATGCCTTGCCGCCCGGAGACCCAGGTGGGTGTGCCGCGGACGCCGTACCGCGAGGCGAGCGACCTCGACGCGGCCAGCGCGTCGGTCATCGCCGAGGAACGCCATGCGGCGCGCAGTCCGTCCGCGTTGCCGCCGGCCTTCCCGGCGAGGGAGACCAGCAGGTCCTCGGACTCGATGTCGAGGCCGTCGGCGAAGTAGGCCGCGAAGACGGCGGCGGTCGGCGGCCTCCGGATCGGTCGCGGCGAGCCACTCGTGGGCCGCCAGGGCCGGGCGCGAGTGGCCGATGCGGTCCGGCCACCGCAGCGGCAGGCCCGCGGCCTCGGCCTCCGGGCCAGGAACGAGTAACCGGGGCCGGTCCGCGGACCGGCCGGGATGCCGCCGGGGCCGATCCGGGGGTGGATCCACAGCGCGTGCCCGACCACGTGGATCCCGTGCTCGCGCAGGATCCGCGTGCGGTCCTGGGCGACGTAGCAGTAGGGGCAGATGAAGTCGAACCAGTGCTCGGCGGTCGCGATGCGCGGCGGCGAGCCGGTCCCGAGGGCTGAGGTGACGGACATCCGGTGCTCCTCACTGGGGTCCAGCAAGTTCCGTTACGATGAGTTTTTGTAACGTAATTCGCCTCGGAGTTCTTCCCGCCCCCGGCCCCCGGGCACGTGCGGAGCGAGGGCTCAGGAGGCGACGAGCGCGCGCAGTGCCGTCGCGACGAGCTCCGGGTCCTCCTCCGCCATGAAGTGGCCGCAGCCGACCGTGGTGTGCGTCAGGCCGGGGGCCCAGGCCTCCCAGACGGCGCGGGCGTCGTAGCCGAGGGCGGCGCCCCAGTCCTGCTGGAGGACCGCGACCGGCATCCGGAGCCGCCGGCCCGCGGCCCGGTCGGCGCGGTCGTGGTCGGCGTCGATCGTCGCCGAGGCGCGGTAGTCGGCCACGATCGAGGGGACGGCCGCGCGGCACGCGTCCAGGTACGCGGCGCGCACCTCGGGCGGGACGGCACCCGGAAAGCGGTTCCACGCGTCGAGGAAGTGCCCGAAGAACGCGTCCGGAGCAGCGGCGATCATCTGCTCGGGCAGCCCCGGGGGCTGGGCCATCAGGTACAGGTGGAAGGCGACGGCCGCGTCGGCGCCGTGCAGGACGTCCCACATGTCGAGGGTCGGCAGGACGTCGAGACAGGCCAGCCGGCTGACCGCGTCGGGATGGTCGAGCCCGGCCCGGAAGGCGACCAGGGCGCCGCGGTCGTGGCCGGCGAGCGCGAAGCGGTCATGGCCGAGCGCGCGGGCCAGCGCGACGACGTCCGCGGCCATGGTGCGCTTGGCGTACGTGGCGGGCCCCACGGCCGCCGGTTTGTCACTGGCACCGTAACCCCGCAGGTCGGGGCAGATCACGGTGTGGTCGGCGGCCAGGTCGGCGGCGACGTGGCGCCACATGAGATGAGTCTGCGGGAAGCCGTGCAGCAGCACGACGGGGCTGCCCGAGCCGCCGACGGCGACATTGAGGGCGACCTCGTCGGCGACGGGGACGCGGTGGTAGGTGAAGCCGGGGATGACCGGTGTCATGGTGCGTTGCTCTCGTTCCGCGGTGAGGGAGTGATGTGCCCGCCGGCGGCGGACGCTCCGAGCCTCCCGCCCGCGAATCAGCATCCGGTCAGCGCGTAGCGTGGCAGCGGGGAGGACGGCCGGAGAGGTGGGCAGCGTGCGGGTCGCGTTCGGTGTGCTCGGGCCGGTCGCCGCCTGGGACGGCGACGGCCGCGCGCTCGCGCTCAAGGGCCCGCGGCACCGGGAGGTGCTGGCGCGGCTGGTCGCGGCGCGCCGCCGCGTCGTACCCGTGAACCGCCTGGTGGCGGACCTGTGGGACGAGCCGCCGGCCGGTGCTGTGGGGTCCGTGCAGACCTTCGTCGGCGCGCTGCGCCGGGTGCTGGAACCGGAGCGGCCGCCGCGCGCCCCCGCCCGGTTGCTGGTCACCGCGGGCACCGGGTACGCGCTGCGGGCGGATCCGGAATCCGTGGACGCCTGGCGGTTCGAGGCCGCCATCGACGCCGCCGCGGCACTGCCGCCCGCGGCGGCGCTGACGCGGCTCGAAGTGGCGCTGGAACTGTGGCGCGGCCCCTCGTACGGGGAGTACGCCGACCGGGAGTGGGCCCGCGGCGAGCGTTCCCGACTCGCCGAACTGCGACTGCGGGCGGTGGAGCGGCGTGCCGAGGCACGGCTGGACCTCGGCATGGCCGCCGAGGCGGTGCCCGACCTGGACGCGCACCTGACCGAGCACCCGTGGCGGGAGGACGCCTGGCGGCTGCTGGCGCTCGCGCTGTACCGCTCGGGCCGCCAGGGGGACGCGCTCGCCGTGCTGCGCCGGGCCCGGACGATGCTGGCCCGGGGGCTGGGCCTCGACCCGGGATCTGCGCTGCGCCGCCTGGAGGCGGACATGCTCGCCCAGGACCCGCTCCTGGACCCGCCGTCGCCCGCGCCCGCCGGGCCGGTTGACACGGCCGCACGGGTGTGGGCCCGGGCGGCCGAGGCGTACGACCGCACGGTGGCTGCCGGGGCCCGTGCCCGCCTGGAGTCGACGGTCGGCCTCCTGCGCAATCTCGCGCTGACCGGGGGCGGCGGCCTGGCGGCCACCCGGGAGCACCGCCTGGCGGCCGTGGCCGCGGCGGAGGAGTCCGGCGACCCGGAGCTGACGGCCCGGGTGATCGGCGCCTACGACGTACCCGCGATCTGGACCCGCAGCGACGACCCGGAGCAGGCCCGCCGCATCGTCGCCGCCGCCGAGCGCACGCTGGCCGCCCTGCCCGCAGACGCCGCGCACGAGGCCGTGCGCTGCCGCCTGCTGGCCACGGTCGCGGTGGAGTCGCGGGGCATCCGCTCCCCGCGCGGACCGATGGCGGCGCGGCAGGCCGAGGAGGCGGCCCGCCGGCTCGACGACCCGGCGCTCCTGGCGTTCGCGCTCAACGGGGTGTTCATGCAGACGTGCACCCGGGCGGGCCTCGCGCCGCGGCGGGACACGGTCGGCGCGGAACTGGTGGCGCTGGCCCGGCGGCACGGCCTGACGACGTACGAGGTCCTCGGGCACCTGATCCGCCTCCAGGCCCGCGGCGCGCTCGCCGACTTCGCCTGGGCGGACGAGCACGCCGCGGCGGTCGACGTGCTGGCCGAGCGACACGAACTGCCCCTGGCGGGCGTGTTCACGCAGTGGTACCGGGCGCTGCGCACGGCCGCCTCCGGGGGCGGGCCACGGGCCGAGGCCGCCTACCGGGCCGCCGCCGCACGGCTGGAGGGCGCCGGGATGCCGGGTGTCGAACGTGGTTTGCTGCCGCTCGCGCTGCTCTGCCTCGACCTGGCCGACGGCACCCTCCCGGCGACACGGATCGCCGAACGCGTGGATCCGGCCGCGGACTGGGGGCCGTACCGGCCGTGGGCCGAACCCTTCCTCCTGCTGCGTGACGACCGCCGCGCCGAGGCCCTGGCGGTCCTCCGGGCCCTGCCCGAGCCGCCGCCCGATCTGCTCTACGAGGCGCTGTGCTGCCTGCAGTGCGTGCTCGCCGTCGAACTCGGCGACCGTGACCTCCTGGGGTCACTGCGGGCCCGCCTGCTGCCCGCCGCCGGCGAACTCGCGGGCGCCGGGAGCGGTCTGCTCACCGCGGGCCCGGTGGACCGCCACCTGGCCGCCGTCACCGCGGCCCTCGCCCGGTAGGCCCGGCGCCCGGGGTCCCTCAACGAGGAGGGGCCGGCACCCCGTGAGGTGCCGGCCCCTTACATCCCCGGTGGGTCAGAGGGGGAGGATGTTCTCGGCCTGCGGGCCCTTCTGGCCCTGCGTGACGTCGAAGCTCACCTTCTGGCCCTCCTGGAGCTCACGGAAGCCCTGGGTGGCGATGTTGGAGTAGTGGGCGAAGACGTCGGCGCCGCCGCCGTCCTGCTCGATGAAACCGAAGCCCTTTTCCGAGTTGAACCACTTCACGGTGCCGGTCGCCATGGGAATCTCCTTTGGGAGCAGTACACGAAGGCCGCACTTTGCGGACTTCCGTCGCCGCAATGACCCCTCCGGAAGGACCGGAAAACAAAAAATGCACCTGACGGTTACATCCCGGCAGGTGCACAAGAAGTTCATGGGTACCAAAACTGCAACGCGAAGAACCTAGCACATGCGGGGCCGCACGGCGGGAGGCCGGACCCGCCACGCGTCGGTGGCGGACCCGGCCCCGCGGTCCCCGGTCAGTAGGTGAATCGCTGAAGCCCGTTGGCCCAGGGGTTCACCAGGTAGACCGTGCGTGTGGCGGGGTCGACGAACAGGCCGCGTCGGCTGGTGAAGTCGAAGTTGGACGTGCTGAGCGTGGAGTTGACGAGGTTGGCGACGGGGTGCCGGGCGAGCACCTCGCCGGTGCCGGGGTCGAGGACGGTGATCTCACTGAGGGCGTTGTTGTCGCCGGTGGTGGCCTCCTCGTAGAGGTGGGCGACGAGGGCGACGTGGTTGCGGGTGTCGAGCACCGGCCACATGACGCCCCGGGTGCCCAGGTCGGCCGGCGCGGAGGTGGCCAGGGACTTCTGGTCGGCCGAGCGCCAGGTGCTGGTGGGGAACTCACCGGTGGTGTAGCTCGGGGTGGCGGGTCCCGCCGTGACCTACACCCGGTCGCCCTTGCCGTCGGGCAGCAGCCCGGCGGTGCAGGCCGGCATGGTGGTCAGCGGCGACACCGTGGCGGTGGTGGGGTCGACCGAAACGGCCCAGTAGGGAACGCGCCCGGACAGGCAGGGCCCCATGGTGCCGCCGGTGGCGGCGAAGAAGGTGCCGGTCGAGGTGTCGACGGAGACGCTGTTGAAGGTGCGCCCCGGGTTGTCGGGGTTGAGCGGGATCGGCGCGGAGACCTCGCCGGTGGACATGTCGACGGTCCACAGCGAGGCCACTCCCGAGACCCCGTCGAAGGTCGTCACGGCCGCCCGGTGGCGGGCCGGGTCGACGATCCCGCCCTGGAAGTAGAGTGACGTCGAGCCGGTGCCCGGGTCGAGCGCGCTGAGCCTGACGCGTTCACCGGTCGCGGTGTCGCGCAGGTCGACCTCGGGGAGCACGCCGCCGTCGAACGGCCGGTGGGCGACGAGGGTGTGCCCCGAGCCGGGGTCGGCCCCCAGCACCATCTGCATCATCGAGTTCCCGGTCTCGTGGGACACCGTGGTGCCGAGGGTGCCCTCGGAGAGCGAGTACGTGGTGGTGGCCGAGCCCTCCAGGTGGATCCAGCCGTCGTCGCCCTCGGCGAAGTCGTCGGTGGCGATCAGCGCCTTGCCGTCGCTGACCTCGAAGTTCTCCAGGGTGCCGGAGACCGTGTCGCCGTCCAGGTACTGCACGAACGACGTGGGCGAGGCCTGCCCGATCGGCTTGCCGGCGCGGGTGGGCAGGATCCGGACCGGGTACTGCAGACCGGTGGGGAGGCCGAGGGCCCTGAGGTCGAGCACCGTCCGTCCCTTCACCGACGGCAGGGGCCGGAAGAGGGTGGAGGCGTGGTCGACGCCGTTGTCGTCGCGGCCGCTGCCGTTCTGGTTGGTGGCGGTGTTGAGCGCCCCGTACAGGGTGGGCGCCGGGGTGAGGAACTCGATGGCCGCGCCGTCGGCGTGCCGCACCGAGGAGGCGTCCCAGGAGACCGTCAGCCTAGGCTCCGGCCGGGACAGCTCAAGGGTGTGGGCCGTGGCGGACTTCCCCTGCCCCAGCAGCGGTGCCTGCGGCCGCTGGTCGGCGCCCGGCCCGACGCGCAGTGCGCGGAATTCCCCGAAGACCTGGCCGTCGTAGAGCGTGACGCCGATGCCGTACAGGCCGGCGCCACCCGGCTCGAAGGCGGAGGCGGGGATGGTCACCGTGCCCTTGGTGCCGGTGAGCGGGGTGCGCCACTGGGCACGCCACTTGTCGCTGGTGGTGAAGGGCGTCCAGTGACCGACCGAGGAGAGCACCAGCTCGGGAGCGGTCGCGTCCCGCAGGCCGGTGAGGTCGTAGTGCACGGTGACGGGCTTGCCCAGCGGGGACGAGCCCGGAGCGGTCGGGGCCTTCGGCTGCACATAGGTGCCGTCGGCCGCGCCGAGGGTCAGCCGCCGACCGGCCGAGGCCACCACCTTGCCCCCGGAGAGCGCCTCGAAGGTCACCTGCACGGTGCGCGGTTCGTCGGAGGCGAAGGGCAGTCCGGCGGCGGCCAGCAGCTCCCGCGGCAGGACCCGCAGGCTGGGACCGGCGGACGGGATCGTGCCGTGGTCGCCGACGCGCAGACGGTATGTCAGCTTCCGGTGTCCCCCGGTGAGGTCGAGGCCGAACGTGATGGGCGAGACCGCGTTCTGCCCCGACGGGTTGCCCCAGGCGTCCGCCGGGCCCGCCAGGTCGATGGCGGAGGGATCGGTGGCCTCGACGAAGGAGGTCGTCGGGCTCACCGACAGCAGCTGGCGCTCGGCGACGGAGAGCCGCACCGCCGCCGAGGTGAGGGAATGGCGCCTGGCGAGCACCTTCTCCACCGCCGCGGTCATGTCCAGCTGTGGCCCCATCCGCAGTTCCCGGTCGGCCTGCGGCGGCTGGGCGATCGGGCGGCCGGTGTCCACCAGCAGCTTCCTGACCTCCCGCGGGCTGAGCTTCTGCCCGGTCGCCTCGGCGGCCGCCAGGACGTTGGCCGCCGCGGCGGCGATCATCGGGGCCGAGGCCGAGGTGCCGCCGTTGAGCACCACGCCGGGTCCGTCCGGAGTGTGGATCAGCGAGGGCAGGTTGTCGCCCGGTGCGGCCAGGTCGATCCGGCTGCCGAACCCCGAGGAGTAGCCGGCGGACCCGTTGTAGCGGGTCGTCGGGTAGACGGCGGTCCGTACGTCGTCCGAGCTGAGGGTGTCGTCGACGGTGGTGCCCCCGGCCGCGATCACCCCGGTGTCACGGACCAGGGTGGGCGTGGTGGTGGGGGCGACGTCGTCGATGGAGGTCTGTGAACCGGGGCGCGACGTCACGTCGGTCGGGGTGCTGCCGCCGTCGGGACCGACGGACACCGGCAGGCCCAGGCGGGTGCCGTCGTTGGACGACACGACCACCACGATTCCCGAGTCCACGATGGAGCGCAGGGTGTCCCGGATCTCCGGGTCGTCCTCCAGCCACCGCGAGGGGAAGCCGATCGAGCCGTCCGTGCCGAAGCCGAGGCTCGCCGTGATGACGTCCGGCCGGGGCTTCTGGGCGGCCGCGGCCCGCAGCGCGGCCGCGATGCCCGTGGCCGAGGGCTCCTCGGGGACGACGAGGCGGTACTGCGCGCCGGGCGCGATGCCCAGAAGGTCGGTGGCGCCGCTCCCGGTGGCCTCCGGGCGCTGCCGGTCGTGCGGCAGCGGGGCCATCATGGAGAAGTCGAGCAGCACCTCGGCGAGGTTGGGGTCCTGTCCCTCGATGGCGCCGGCCGGGTCGAGGCGGCCGTTGTTGTCGCTGGTGTAGGTCGGTATGAGCGGCAGGGAGGGGAAGTCCAGGTAGCGCTTGCCGTCACGGAGCACCGTGGTGGGGCCGTTGAGGCGCACGTAATCGTCGCCCGCGTCGGCCATGCCCTGGTCGGTGAGGTCGCCGAGCGACACGTTGGTGACGACCTGGCCCTGACCGGGCAGCGCGTCGAGGTACCGGGCGGTGTCCCGGAAAGCACCCACGGCGTTGACGCCGCCCGCGTTGAGGTAGGACTGGAAGGACGTCGTGAGCCCCTCGTTGGCGGGCAGGTCCTCGGCGGCGGTGGAGGGGACGACGGTGCGGGCCGCGCTGCGGTCGCCGAGGCCGTCGATGGCCTCGCGGACCGCCTTCGGGAGCGGGACGGCACCGGAGTTCATGGTCCGGGGGCGTACCGCGGAGCGGGCGCCCGTCGACGCGCCCACGGCGTACGGCGTCAACGCGGCGGCGTCGGCCCGGCGCTGGAGGATCTCCGCGGACGGGGTCAGGGAGCCGCCGAACGCGCTGCGGCCCTTGGTAACGGCGACGGGGAAGGCCCGGATGGTGCCGTCCTTGCGGGTCAGGGTGCCCGACCCGTCGTCGGACCAGCGCAGCACCGAGCCGTCGGCGAGGGTGAGGGAGTGGGCCGCGGGGGCCCCGTGGGCCGCGGACCGGGACGCCGGGGCGTCCGGATCCGCGGCGTGGGCGACGGAAGGCGCGGCGATCGTGGACAACAGGGCGGCGAGCGCCGTCAAACGCGCTCGTCTGAAGCGGTGGGACATGCAACGCCCTTCGATGATCGGGAGAGGAACGTGCAGAGCGCCGACGGGACTTCGGGACGGACGGGCGGACGGAGCTCACCTTGACGGTGCCACGTCACGCGGGACAAGCTCCGGCAGCTGCGGGTTTGCGCAGTTGCCCACATGCGCGTGGCGCGGCACGGCCAGGCCGGGTGGTCACGCGCCGTCCCGCTCCGCGACGCGGACCAGGTGCACCGCCGTGCTGGCCCAGTCCCCGGACGGCAGATCGAGCGCGAGCCCGTAGCCGCCGAGCACGGCGGCGTGGTGCACGTTCCCGGTGCGCGTGTCCCGGTAGCGGGCCCCGGGTGTGAGGCCGCCCAGCCGCACCGGTCCCCGCGGGCCGCCGTGCCGCTGGACGCGCTGCCAGGCGAGCAGCAGCGCCTCGCTCCCGTCGTGCGCGGCGTACTCCACCACGGTGGGGCCCTCGTCCGCGGGACCGCGCAGCCGGTGCAGCTCGCCGTGCTGGACGAGGTGGCGGACCCGCTTGTACTGGGCCACCAGCCCGGCGCCTTCGGCCAGTTCCTCCTCGGACCAGCGGGTGAGGTCACCGCCGATGCCGAGCAGCCCCGCCATCGCGACGTGGAAGCGGAAGCGCAGCGGCACCGTGCGGTGCGTCAGCTGGTTCGGCACGTCGGTCACCCAGGCGGCCATGGTGCGAGCGGGGTAGACCTGGCCGTAGCCGTGCTGGATCGCCACGCGGTCGGCGGCGTCGGTGTTGTCCGAGGGCCACGCCTGGTCGGTACGGGAGAGGATGCCGAGGTCCACCCGGCCCCCGCCGCCGCTGCAGGACTCGATCCGCAGCCGCGGGTGGTCGGCGCGGAGCCGGTCGATCACCCCGTAGAGGTTGTGCACATAGCCCGTCCACAGCCGGTCGGCCCCGTCGTCACGGCCGGGCCAGCCTGCCTCGCTGAAGGCGCGGTTCATGTCCCACTTGAGGAAGTCGACACCGTTGGCGGCGACGAGCCGGGTGAGCCAGCCGTACGCCCAGTCGGCGACGTCCTGCCGCGCGAAGTTGAGGACCAGCTGGTTGCGCAACTCGGTCCTGGCGCGGTGCGGGACGTGCAGCACCCAGTCCGGGTGCTCGCGGTACAGGTGGCTGTCGGGGTTGACCATCTCCGGCTCGACCCAGAGGCCGAAGCGCATCCCGAGCCGGTGCACCTCGTCGGCGAGGGGGCCGAGCCCTGCGGGGAAGCGGTCGGCGGCCGGGGTCCAGTCGCCGAGTCCGGCACGGTCGTCGCGCCGTGCCCCGAACCACCCGTCGTCGACGACGTAGAGCTCCACGCCGAGCGCGGCGGCACGGGCGGCGAGCGCCATCTGGCCGGGCTCGTCGACGTCGAAGCCGGTGGCCTCCCAGGAGTTGTAGAGCACCGGCGCGATCTCCCGCGGGTGCGGCAGGACATGGGCCAGGGTGTGGGCGTGCCAGGCGCGGCTGGCGGCACCGAAGCCCCCGTCGGTGCACACGGCGGCGAAGCCCGGAGTGGTGAACTCCTCGCCCGGGGCGAGCGGCACGCTCGTCCCGTCGTGCCCGGCGCCACCGGTGAAGCCGGCCCGCCCGTCGGGAGTGCGCTGCGCGGTGATCCGCCAACTGCCGCTCCAGGCGAGCGCGGCGCTCCACACCCGGCCGTGGGTCTCGGTGGCGTCGCCCGCGTCGAGCATCACCCAGGGGTTGGCGTGGTGGCTGGTGATGCCGCGGCGGCTGGTCAGCACGGTCTCGCCGTACGGCAGCCGTTCCCGCCGCAGTTGGCTCTCCGCCGACCACTGGCCGGTGACATGGCTGAGCCGGTAGTCGGGCAGGGGCGGCAGGGTCCAGGCCGCGGAATCGGCGCGGAGCACGGTGAGTTTCCGCTCGCCCGCGTTGCGCAGGACGGTGTGCCGCTCGATGACATCGCTGTCGTCGTGCACACGGTAGCGGAGGGTGACCTCCAGCGGGTGGACGCGGTCGCGGAACCGAAGCGACAGCTCGCTCACACCAGGCGCCGGCTCCCGCACGTCATGCCCCGTCGGCAGCCACTCGAAGGCCCGGGTCCCGTCGGCGAAGCGGACCTGGAGCGACGGCGGCCCGAAGCGCGCTCCGCCGTCGACGGGGAGCTCCTCGCCCACGGGGGACCGGCCCTCGAAGCTGCTCGCGTCCGGCCCCGGGGGGACGGCGAGTTCCGCCGCCTCCTCGAGGGTCAGCCGCGGGCCCCAGGCGACGTGGCAGGGCGCACCGGTCGCGTCGATGTGCAGCGCGTACGACGTGCGCGGGGTGCTCAGCAGCCAGATCCCGGTGTCCGGGGCATGGGAGATCACGGGCATGGGTCCTCACGTTCAGTGGCGCCGGGAGACAGGCGGCAGCCAATCCTTACCTTGGATCAGATGTCAACACCCACCAGGATTTGGCGTTTGCAAGTTGACAGACCCTCACAGGGACAACTTCCCAGGATCCTTGCTTCTTTTATTGACAGCAGAAAAGAACCCACCTAGGTTCCCGGCCATGCCCTCGATCCCTCCGGGGGAGGCGTTCCCGGCCCACACCCCGGCCGCCTCCCAGATCTTCACCACCGTCCTGTGCCACGGTCCGCTCACCCGCACCGGGATCGCCAAGCGGGCCGGACTGTCGGCGGCCGCGGTCACCAAGGCGGTCCGGCCGCTGATCGAGGCCGGCTACCTCGTCGAGGACGTGGACGAGGAAGCGCGTCCCTCCCTGGGGCGACCGGCCAACCCCGTGCGGGTGGACGGCGGCCGGGCGCTGTTCATCGGCCTCAAGATCACCGGGGACGAGATCATCGGCGTGCTCACCGACCTGTGCTGCCGGATCCGTACCTCCCGCCACATGCCGCTGGCCGCCCCCGACCCCAGGGCCGTCCTGGCGTCGGCGGCGGCGCTCGTACACGAACTGCTCGCGGAGGCGGACGGTTTCGGGGTCCCCGTCAGTGGCCTGGGCATCGCGGTCTCCGGTGACGTGGACCGGGCCGGTGGCGTGGTGCGCTACTCGCCCTTCCTCGACTGGCGCGACATCCCGCTGGCCGAGCTGGCGCGGATGACCACGGGCCTGCCCGTCACCGTCGACAACGACGTCAGGGCGCTCACCGTCGCAGAGCAGTGGTTCGGCGCCGGGGTGGGCCTGTCCGACTTCGCCGTGGTGACGGTCGGTGCCGGCATCGGCTGCGGTCTCGTCGTGCACGGACGGGTGGTCTCCGGCGCGTACGGGGTCGCCGGTGAGATCGGGCACCTGTCCATCGACCCGGCGGGGCCGCTGTGCCACTGCGGCAACCGCGGCTGTGTGGAGGCGATCGCCGCGGACCCGGCGATCGTCCGCGCGGTCAGCGAGGCGACGGGCACCCCCGTGGCCGACGCCGCCGAGGCATTGCGACTGGCCCACGGCGGCGACCCGGGGGCCAGGGAGGTGTACGCGCGGGCCGGAGAGGCGATCGGACGGGCCATCGGATCGGTGGCCAACCTCTTCGGCCCGGAGCGCGTGATCATCTCGGGCGAGGGCCTGGTGGCCCACGACCTGTTCGCCGACCAGATCCTCGAGGCGTTCGCCGCCTCCGCCTTCGGCACCGCCGGGCAGTGCGACCTGCGGACCCGGCCGCTGCCCTTCGAGGAGTGGGCGCGCGGGGCCGCGGCCACCGCGATCCAGTCCTTCATCAGATCAGACACGTTCTAGGAGTAGCGATGACGCTGCAGAGCCGCACCGTCCTGACCGCGCGTCAGCCAAGCCGCCGCACCGTGGTCGGCGGGCTGTTCGGGCTCGGAGCCGCGGCGCTTGCCGCCCCCGTCCTCACCGCCTGCGGCGGGGGAGCGGCGGCCGACCCCAAGACGGTGAGCTTCGGGTCCAACGGGGCCGACGCCACGCCCAAGTCCGCCTACGCCGCGGTGACCAAGGCCTTCGCCAAGGAGAGCGGCCTGACGGTCAAGACCAACACCGTCGACCACGACAGCTTCCAGAAGAGCATCTCCAGCTACCTGCAGGGCACCCCGGACGACGTCTTCACCTGGTTCGCCGGCTACCGCATGCAGTACTTCGCCAAGAAGGGCCTCGCCACCCCCCTCGACGACGTGTGGGAGAAGATAGGCGGCGGCTTCAGCGAGGCCACCAAGCAGCTCTCCCGTGGCGAGGACGGCAAGTTCTACTTCGTCCCGCTGTACAACTACCCCTGGGGCGTCTTCTACCGGAAGAGCCTGTTCAAGGAGCGCGGCTACACCGTCCCCCGCACCTGGTCCGAGTTCACCGCGCTCGCCAAGCGGATGAAGAAGGACGGCCTCTCCCCGATCGCCTCCGGCTACGGCGGCGGCGACGCCTGGAGCATCCTCGGCGCCTTCGACTACCTCAACCTGAGGGCCAACGGATACGAGTTCCACATGTCGCTGATGCGCGGCGAGGTCTCCTGGACCGACAAGCGCGCCGCCACCACCCTCGACCTGTGGCGCGAGATCAGCCCGTACTACCAGCAGGGCGCCGGCGGGCGCTCGTGGCAGGACGCGGCCCAGTCGCTGCTGGACAAGAAGTCCGGCATGGCGGTCATCGGCCTCTTCCTCGGCCAGCAGGTCTCCGACGAGGCGCTCCGCGCCGACATCGACTTCTTCCCCTTCCCCGAGATCGACCCGGCCAACGGGCAGGACGCCGTCGAGGCGCCCACGGACGGCTTCATGCTCAGCCGCCGCCCCAAGAACGAGAAGGGCGCCAAGCAGCTCCTTGAGTTCCTCGGCAGCGCCAAGGCCGAGAGCCTCTACATGGGCGTCGACCCCAGCAACGTGGCCGTCAACGCCCAGGCCGACACGGGCTCCTACAACCCGCTGCAGAAGAAGTCGGCCGAACTCATCGCCTCCGCCAAGCACATCACCCAGTTCGCCGACCGCGACAGCGACCCCGGCTTCATCTCCACGGTCGTCCTGCCCGGACTCACCCAGTGGCTCGGCCACCCGGACGACGGCTCGGCCCTGCTGAAGCGCATCGAGTCGCAGCGCTCGCGCTTCTTCACCTCCTGACCGGACCGGGAAGGTTCACCGTGCCCTCCGCGTCCCCCACCGCACCCCCCGCCCCCGGGCCGAAGGCCCCCGACACCGGGACGCCCCGGCGCCGCCCCCGCCGGCTCGGCGGCGGTGACCGGCTCTTCCTCGCGGTCGTCGTCGGCGTGCCGCTCCTCGCCCTCCTGGTCTTCGTCTGGCTGCCCGCACTGGCCTCCATGGGCCTGTCGTTCACCAGCTGGGACGGCATCCACCTGTCCGACATCCACTGGGTCGGGGTCGACAACTACCACCAGATCCTCACCAACTACCCGCCGTTCTGGCCGGCGGTGCGGCACAACGTCATCTGGATGGTCTTCACGGCGCTGCTGCCCACCCCGTTCGGGATCTTCCTCGCCTATCAGCTCGACCGGAAGCTCCGCTTCACCCGGGTCTACCAGACGGCGATCTTCCTGCCGATGGTGCTCTCCCTGGCCGTGGTCGGCCTCATCTGGGAGATCATCTACAACCCCGACACGGGCCTGCTGGACGGCATCGTGGGCGCGGTGTCCCCCGGCCACCACATCGACTGGCTGGGGGACCCCGACCTGAACCTGTGGGCCGTCCTGGTCGCCTCGGCCTGGCGGCACACCGGCTACATCATGATCCTGTACCTGGCCGGGCTGAAGGGCTTCGACCCGGCCCTGAAGGAGGCCGCCGCCCTCGACGGCGCCAACGGCCGCCAGACCTTCCTGAAGGTGGTCTTCCCCGCCCTCAAGCCGGTCAACGTCATCATCCTGGTCGTCACCGTCATCGAGTCCCTGCGGGCCTTCGACGTCGTCTACGTGCTCGGCGGCGGCGTCGGCAGCAAGCCCGGCATGGAACTGCTGTCGCTGCTGATCACCGACAACATCATCGGCGAGTCCAGCCACATCGGTTACGGCTCCGCCCTCGCGGTCGTCCTGCTCCTGGTCTCCCTCGCCGCCATCGGGACCTTCCTCGTCCAGAACTTCCGCAAGGAGGACCGGTGACCACGACCGCCACCGCGCCCGTCACCCCGGCCCGCCCCCGCCACGAGCCGCCGCCCGGCGGCGCCGCGTCCAACCCCCCGCGGCAGACCGGCAGGCACCTGATGCTCGCCACGATCGCACTGCTGTGGCTGCTGCCGCTGCTGTGGGCCGTCTACACCTCGCTGCGCCCCTACGCGGACACCAGCAAGCACGGCTACCTGTCCTGGCCGCGCGGCATCAGTCTGCAGAACTACACCGACGCCTGGAACCAGTCCGGCATGCCGCACTTCTTCTGGAACTCGGTCCTGATCACCGTCCCCTCCGTCCTGGGCACCCTGCTGTTCTCCGCGGCGGTCGCCTTCTTCGTCTCCCGCTTCGACTTCCGCTGGAACATCGCGCTGCTGATGCTCTTCACCGCGGGCAACCTGCTGCCCGCGCAGGTGCTCATCACCCCGCTCTACCGGCTCTACCTGCTGGTCCCGCTGCCGGCGTGGATGAGCGACTCCCTGCTCCTGTACAACTCGACCTGGGGCATCATCGCCATCCACATCGCCTACCAGTGCGGCTTCTGCACCTTCGTGCTGAGCAACTACATGAAGACGATCCCGGGGGAGATCACCGAGGCCGCCCTCGTCGACGGCGCCCAGGTGTGGCGGCAGTTCTTCCAGATCGTCCTGCCGCTGTGCCGGCCGGCCTTCGCCGCGCTGGCCACCCTGGAGTCGATCTGGATCTACAACGACTTCTTCTGGCCGCTCGCCCTCATCGAGACGGGCGACAAACGCCCCATCACCTCCGCCCTGGCCAATCTGCAGGGCCAGTACTTCACCAACCCCAACCTCATCGCCGCCGGTGCCCTGATGACCGCCGTGCCCACCCTGCTGGTGTACTTCGCGCTGCAGCGGCAGTTCATCAGCGGCCTGACCATCGGCTCGGGCAAGGGCTGACGCCTCAAGGCCCGGGACACCCACCCGCACCGCAACCGCCGTACCCCATCCCAGGAGGTCCGACCCATGAGGTCACCCTCGCGCTCCACCCTGCCCTCGACCGCCGCCAGGACACTGCTCGTCCTGGCCCTCACCGCCGGCGTGTCGGCCGCCGTCCCCGCCGCCCAGGCGACCGGCCCCGGAAGCGTGGCCGCAGCCCCCGCCGCCTCGCACACCACCGCGCACCAGGTCGCCGCCAAGCCCTACATGGGCTGGTCGAGTTGGAGCATGCAGTCCTCGAAGTACCCCGGACTCAACCCCACCGGGGACTACAGCTACCTCACCGAGGCGAACGTCCTCAAGCAGGCCGACGCCATGGCCGCCAAGCTGAAGAAGTACGGCTACAGCTACGTCAACCTCGACGCCGGCTGGTGGCGCGACCAGTCCTGGAAGCCCGAGTTCGACGCGTACGGCCGGCAGACCCCCGACCCCGAGCGCTTCCCGCGCGGCATGAAGGCGGTAGCCGACCACATCCACGCCAAGGGCCTCAAGGCCGGCATCTACCTGCCCGTCGGCCTGGAGAAGGAGGGGTACGGCGACGGCAAGGTGCCGATCTGGAACACCCCCGACTGCACCACCGCCGACATCGTCTACGACGACCTGCGCACCACCAACGGCTGGGACAGCTCCTACAAGATCGACTTCTCGAACCCCTGCGCGCAGAAGTACGTCGACTCGCAGGCGCGGATGCTGGCCGACTGGGGCTACGACTTCCTGAAGATCGACGGCGTCGGTCCCGGGTCCTTCAAGAGCGGCGACAACTACGACAACCGCGCCGACATCGCCGCCTGGCAGAAGGCCATCGCCGCCACCGGGCGCCCCATCCACCTCGAGCTGTCCTGGTCGCTGGACATCGGCCACGTCGCCGACTGGAAGAAGTACTCCAACGGCTGGCGCATCGACACCGACGTCGAGTGCTACTGCGACACCCTCGTCAGCTGGGAGAACTCGGTCGACGACCGCTTCGACGACGCCGCCGCCTGGAGCCGGCACGGCGGTCCCGGCGGCTGGAACGACCTCGACTCCCTCGACGTCGGCAACGGGCCCATGGACGGCCTCACCAAGGCCGAGCGGCAGACCTACATGACGCTCTGGGCCATCGCCAAGTCCCCGCTCTACACCGGTGACGACCTCACCCGCCTCGACGACTACGGGCTGTCCCTGCTGACCAACCGCGAGGTCATCGCCCTCAACCAGTCCAGCACCCCGCCGGCCCGCCCCGTCACCCCCTCCGACGGACAGCAGGTCTGGGCCGCGAAGAACGCCGACGGGAGCTACACCGTCGCCCTGTTCAACCTCGGCGACGCCCCCGCCGCCGTGACCGCGGACTGGACCTCACTGGGCTTCTCCGGCCGCGCCTTCGTCCGCGACGTGTGGAACCACGAGAACCTCGGCACGTACAAGGACAAGGTCACCAAGTCCCTCCCCGCGCACGGCTCACGCCTGTTCACCGTCACCCCGCACGGCCCCGCCCAGCCCACGACCGGATACGAGGCCGAGGCCCCGGGCAACACCCTGTCCGGCAACGCCTCGCTGGCCGACTGCGGCGCCTGCTCCGGCGGCCGCAAGGCCGGCAACCTCTACCTCGGGGGCTCGCTCCGCTTCAACGACGTCGTGGTGAGCAAGCCCGGCACCTACATGGTCAAGGTCGCCTACGTGAGCGGCGACGCGCGCACGGTCCAGGTCTCCGCCAACGGCGGCGGTGCCACCGGCCACAAGTTCCCCTCCACGGGCGACTGGGGCACCGTCGAGACGGTCAGCCTCCCCGTCACGCTCGAGGCGGGAGCCAACACCATCACCTTCGACAGCGGCTCCTCGTACGCCCCGGACATCGACCGGATCGATGTGCCCAAGTTGTCCTGACCCCCGTGGGGCCCGGCGAACGCCGGGCCCCACGGGGCCGGAGGACGGGACGGGCCGGCAGACACGGACGGGGGAGCGCGTATCTGCCGACCCACCGTCACCATAGGGCCCTCAAGGGGGCCGCCGCCCACGCATCGGGGATGTCCGCCGGTTTCGGCCACGAACCCGGCCGGGAGCCGCCACCCCCTTTCCGCCGTGCCCTGCGTGCCTCACACGCGGGCGGCGGAGCGCAGGTCATGGTCGAAGGCGCGAATGTCCTCGGCCGTGAGGGTGGTGCGGGTGCGGGCGACCGCCTGCAGGTAGTCCTCGGTGCGGTGTGTCAGGTCCGCCGCGGTGCGCGGGTCCGTCGCCAGGTGCCGCTCGAAGGCGGTCTGCGCGGCGGCCTGAGCCGCGTACTCGATGTCCGCCGGGGTGAAGCGGTCGCTGGCCTCGACGAGTGCGTCCAGGTCGATGTCCGCCACCCGGTCCGGCCCGATGTAGCGGATCCAGATGGCCCGGCGGGCCGCGGCGTCGGGCGGGCCGACCGGGATCAGGAAGTCGAAGCGGCCCGGCCGCAGGAAGGCCGGGTCCAGCGAGCGCACCGCGTTGGTCGCGCAGATCAGCAGCCGGCGCTCGCCGCGCCGGAACTGCGGGATGAGCTTGAGCAACTCGTTGGTCACCCGGTGGGCCAGCGTGGACGGGTCCTGCCGCTCCGAGGCGATCTCCTCCGCCTCGTCGAAGAAGAGCACCACCTGCTCAAGGTGCTCGACCCGGGCGAAGAGCCGCCGCAGCCCGTCCGCCACGCCGTGCGCGTCCTCGGCCAGCTGGTACGGCAGCACCTCGATGAACGGCCATGCCAGCCGGGAGGCCACGGCCTTGGCGAAGGTCGTCTTGCCCGTGCCCGGCGGACCGAACAGGACCACCGCACGCGGCGGCACCAGGTGGTAGCGCTCCGCCACCTCCGGGTTCTCCAGCGGCAGCACCAGCCGTCGTTCGATCAGTGTCTTCTCCGCGGCCATGCCCGCGATGCGGTCCCACAGGCCCCCCTCCGGAACCACGCCGCCGAGCTGGTCGAGCAGCGTGGCCTGCGCGGAGTCGGCGGACAGCACCTTCTCGAAGTAGCCCAGCCCCGGGCGGAAGGAGTAACCGGAGTTCCTGAACGCCTGCTCACCGACCTCGCCCGCGGGAAGCAGCGCCCCGATCCGGCGCACCCCCACCTGGCCGAGGCTGTCCTCCAGGGCGGCCAGCAGCGCCGAACCCACCCCGTGGTGCCGCCACTGGCGGGCGATGGCCAGCCGCAGCACCCAGGCCCGCTCCTGGGCCGTCGAGGACACCGCCGAGCCCACGACGCGGTCGCCGACCATCGCCACCACGGCCGGCGCCCGCGCGCGCAGCGCCCCGACCACCTCCGCCAGCGTCACCGCGGGGTCCTCGGCCGTGTCGCGCGACTCCTCCCAGATGCGCACGACCTGGTCCAGGTCACCCTCCTCCAGATCACGAACCCGCCAAGGCGTCATCGCGCTCACCTCCCGACCATTCTGGCCCAGGCGGCGCCTGAGCGCTCAGCCGGCGGGGCGGCCGGCCTCCTCCTCCGCACGCGCGGGCGGGGCGTCGGCCTGGCGGAGTTCGGCGAGCAGTTCGGTCTGGCCCGCGAGGAGTTCGGTGAGGATGCGGCGGGCCGCGCGCAGGAGTTCGGCGACGTCCCCGCCGGCGAGGGCGTAGCTGACGGTGGAGCCCTCGCGTATCGACACCACGATGCCGGACCGGCGCAGCACCGCGAGCTGCTGCGACAGATTGGAGGGTTCGATCTCGATCTCGTTCAGCAGGTCCCGCACCGGCACCGGGCCGTTCTGGAGCAGCTCCAGGACCCGGATCCGCACGGGGTGCCCGAGCATGCGGAAGAACTCCGCCTTGGCCTGGTACAGGGGTACCTGCATCGTCCGATCGCTCCTGCCCGGTTTCCGACGGCCTTCCCGCGTCGCGCCGGCGGCCGCTCCCGCTGCCGCCGGCGCGACGCCGCGTCCAATCCTTCCCCCTCCGGGGCACGTGCGCCGGCGTGCTTGTGCGCATCAGGATGTGCCGAATTGAAGGATTCTTCAATTCCCGGGCACACGAAGCCCCGGACCCGGACGGGCGGCTACAGCTCGAGATCGGCCTCGATGCGCCTGAGGCGGTGCCGGGCCATCGCGAGGTTGGCGTTGCGCCGGTCGAGCACGAGGTAGAGGAACAGGCCGTTGCCGTCCCGGCTCTTGAGCAGCCGGATGAGGTGGTACTGCGTGTCCAAGGTGATCAGGACGTCCTCGATCTCCTCCTTGAGCCCGAGTTCCTTCATCGTGCGGGCCTTGGCCCGGATCACGTCGGTGTTGCCGGCGGCCGCGACGGTCAGGTCGAGGTCCTTGCCGCCTCCGATCGTGCCCAGCGCCATGCCGCTGGTGTAGTCGACCAGGGCAGCGCCCACACTGCCCTCGATCGATGTCATCGTCTCCTTGAGGGAGGTCTCCACATTCGCCATCGGCGTTCGCTCCTAGCCGTCGCTCTCCGGCGGCCGCGCCTTCGCGCGCCGCCGCCCCGGTTGGTGACGGAGAAGCTACTGAACGTGACGATTCCTGTGAGGGAATCACCAATGCGGGGGAACGGCCCGGGCGGCCCCGGGTAGGATGCGCCGCTCCCTGTGGTCAGCGCCCCCCGTCGGCGATCAGCTCGCCGAGGACGTGCCGAGCGATCGACGCCATCCGCTCCTGGGTGCCCTGGTAGTGGCGCAGCTCCATCAGCGCGATCGACAGCGCCCAGCCGCGGCCACGCGCCCAGGTCGCGTCGTCGGTGCCCAGCGCCGCACGGAACGCGCCACGGGCCGAGGCGGGCAGCACATACCACGCGGCGATGGTGTCGACGGCGGGATCACCGAGCCCCGCGCACCCGAAGTCGATGACCGCGCAGAGCCGTCCGCCCGCCACCAGAAGGTTGCCGGGCTGCAGATCCGCGTGCACCCAGACCGGCGGCCCCTGCGGTCCCGGAGCCGCCAGCGCGGCCTCCCACACCGCGCCTGCCGCCGCCGCGTCGACCTCGTCGCGCAGCGCGTCGATCGCGGACCGCGTCGCGCCGTCGCGCGCCGCGAGGGGCTCGCTGCGGTACGCCGGTGGCGCGTCGGTGGGGTCGGCGCGCCGCAGGGCGGTCACGAAGGCCGCCACGTCGCGGGCGAGCGCTACGGGTTCGGTGAGACGCCCGGCGGAGGGGTTCTCGCCCTCCAGCCAGCCGTACACCGACCACGGCCACGGGTAGCCGTCGACGGGAGCCCCCTTGCCGAGGGGCGCGGGGACGGACGCGGGAAGCCCCGGCGCGAGCCGCGGCAGCCACCGGTGCTCCTTGTCCACGTCGCCGGCGGCACCCGCCGTCCTGGGCAGACGTACGACCATGTCGGTGCCCAGGCGGTACATGACGTTGGAGGTGCCGGCCGATCCGGTGGGGGAGAGGGGCAGGTCCGCCCAGTGGGGGAACCGCGCCTGCAGCAGCCGGCGTACCAGCGCCACGTCGATCCCGGTCTGGTCGCCGCTCAGGGTGCGTGGGGGCATGTCCGCCTTCCGGAGTTGGTCTCGCCGGACCATGCTTAGCAGTACCGGGGCGTGGACGGCACCGGATTTCCGCGGAGGCGGGAGCCACGGGTGGGGGATGTCCGGGCCATGGGCTTGGATGTGCGCGTGACCGTTCACGACGTTGCCCCTCTCCTGCCCTCCATCGCCGAACTGCGCGACCACTGCCGTGCCCTGGCGATGCTCGACGCGATCCTCAGCCCCGAATGGGAGATGCGCCACCACTCCTTCGACGCCGCGTGGGACACGGGAGAGGAGATGGCCTCCCTTCGTGACGGGTCCGGCGACGAGTACGCGATCGTCTTCTCCGCCGCCGGGGCCTTCGTGCGCGGCTTCGACCACGAGTCCCCCGTCAGCCCCTACGGCTCGGAGGATCACGAGCCGTGGCCGGGTGTCGTCGACGAGGTCCCCGAGGCGTTCCGGCCGTATGTCGAGGAGCCGGCGTTCTGCGACGAGGACGGCGTGCCGGTCGCGACCGTCTGCCTGTGGCGCGGGGCGGGGGACGATGCGTGGCGGCACGGCTCCGTCGACCTGCCGGAGGACCGCGCGGACGCCGACGGCGCGACGTATCTGTTCGGGCTGCTGACCGACCGTTCCCCCGAGGCGTTCCGGGCTTTCGCCGAGGACTCCTACGAAGTGCCGGTGGACCTGGAGGCCGTACGCCACGTGTACGCGCTGCGACCGCTCACCGCGGAGGTCGTCGCGACGCTGAACGCCGAGGTCACGCTGCGGCAACTGGCAAAGGACATCGCCGGCATCGGCTATCCGCGGGACGCCGCCTGACGATCCGCCGTGCCGGAGGCGCCCCGCGCGACGTCCCGCGGCGCGTCGGGCGGGTCCCCGCGGCCCGGACGCCGGCACGGGCGTCGGGCGGCGCACCTCCCGTACCCGTACGACGAGGACGGGCTGATGGTGCGCCAGGGCGGCGGGCGGCAACAGGCTTCCCCTCCGGCGCCGCGGCCACGAACCCCCGCGTGGTGGCGTCACCCCGTGCCCGTGAGGCCGTCGTCCGTGGTGAGCGGGGCCAGGACGGTCTCCTGGCGGGGGCAGATCATTTCGCGGGGGCGAAGACCCGCTGGGCGGCGACCGCCGCGCCGCCGCGCGCCCATTCCTCGAAGGGCAGCGGACGCACCACGAGGTCGCAGTCGGCCGCGGCCCCGAAGGCATGGTCGGCGAAGGTCTGCCGGATCTGGTCGGCGAACAGGTCGTAGGAGGCCACGCCCTCGCCGGAGATGATGATGCGTTCCGGGCCGATCAGGTTGGCCACCGACGCCATGGCGAGGCCCATCACGTGTCCGGCGCGGGAGAAGACCGCGCGGACGGCGGCGTTGTCGGCATGGGCGAGCCGCACCGCCTGCTCCATGGTGAGTGCCGGGTCGCCGGTCGCCTGACGGGCCTGCTCGGTGATGGCGTCTGTGGAGGCCACGGTCTCCACACAGCCGGTGTTGCCGCAGGTGCAGACCCGGTCGGTGCCGCCCACCGGCAGGTGCCCCACCTCGCCGGACACCCCATGGGCCCCCGACACCACCCGGCCGCCGATGGACAGCCCGCAGCCGATGCCGGCGCCCACCGTGACCAGGGCGAACGAGGACAGTCCCACCCCGGCGCCGAACCACTGCTCGGCGACGGTCAGTGCGCGCACATCGTTCTCGATCAGCGTGGGGATGCCGGACGCCGACTCGATCAGCTGGGCGAGCGGCACCCGGCGCCAGTTGAGGAACGGCGAGAACTGCACCGTGCCGGTCTGCCCGTCCACGTCGCCGGAGATCGTGACGCCGGCGCTGTGGACGGCGCCGTCCTCCTCCACTCCCGCGGCGGCGCGCAGTTGCGTGATGAGCCGGGCGATCGCCAGCACCACGGTCCCGACGTCGCGGGAGTCCAGTGCGGCGCGCCGGGATGCCAGCGGCCGGGCGGTCAGGTCGGTCAGCACGCCGATCAGTTCGTCGTCGGTCACCTTCACGCCGACGAACCGCGCGCGGTCGGCGCGCACGGCCATCGGCGTCGCGGGCCGGCCGCTGGCCCGCTCACCGGCCGGCCTGCCGAGTTCGGTGATCCAGCCGTCGGCCAGCAGGGGAGTGGCGGCCTTGGTCACCGCGCCCGCCGACAGCCCCGTGCGCCGCCCGATCTCGGCCCGGGTGAGCGGTCCGTGGACGAGCAGGGTCTGGAAGACCAGGACGGCGGCGGGGGGCTGGTCGGCGAGGCTCATGCCCGGACCATACCTTTCCAGCGGAAAGTAAGGAAGGGGTCCAGTCAGGGCAGTCATCCCATCTTTCGGTGCGCTATTCAGGGATCCGATGAAGGTTTTCCCGCGATGGGCTGCGGCTCGGTGCGGTAGACATCGGATTTTTGCCGGGGAATATGTTGACGCTGGAAGGAAAGCCTGGCTACATTCGCCGCACTCCTCGGCGGGGGCGGACGAACCGCCCCCGCCGAGGAGCGCGACCGGAGCCTCCCCCGGTCGCGGTAAGCCCGCCCTCGGTGGTGTTCCGGGACGACCGCCACCGAGGGACGTCCCCTGCCTCCCGTACCCCTGCCCACTCGAAGCGGACGCCGTCGCGCCGGGATGGAGTGCCCCATGGCTCGTTCAGCTCTACTCGCACGTCTCAGATGGCCCGTGACAGGCAGGCGTGGCGGCCTGCGCGGGGCCGCCGTGCCCGCGCTCGTCGCCACCGCGCTCGCCACGGCCCTGGCCGTACCCGCCGCCGCGTCGCCCGCCGCGCCCGGGGCACCCGCGTCCGAGGCGTCCCCGGCCGGCACCCCCGGCTCCGAGGCCACCCCCGCGGTGGCCGCCAAGCCCTACATGGGGTGGAGCAGCTGGAGCCTGGAGTCCACCAACTTCCCCGGCTACGGCGGTTCCTGGCTCACCGAGTCCCATGTGCTGCGGCAGGCCGACATCCTGGCCTCGAAGCTGAAGCGGCACGGCTACGAGTACGTCAACGTCGACGCCGGCTGGAACGTCGGCAGCGAGACGAACAAGAGCCTCTCCGATGAGTACGGCCGCCCCGTCTCCGACCCGGTGAAGTTCCCGCACGGCATGAAATACCTCGGCGACCAACTGCACGCCAGGGGTCTGAAGTTCGGCCTCTACCTGGCGGTCGGCCTGTACATCGACACGTACAACGACGGCAGGACGCCGATCCATGACGCCCCGGGGTGCACGACCAAGGACATCGTCTACCCCGACCTGCGCAAGACCAGCGGCTGGGACAACGTCTCCTACCAGCTGAACTTCGCCAGCCCGTGCACCGAGAAGTACATCCAGTCCGTGGCCGACCAACTGGCTTCTTGGGGTGTGGACTTCCTGAAGATCGACGGCGTCGGACCCGGCTCCAACCAGGGCGACGCGGCGCACGACAACGTCCCCGACATCCGGGCCTGGCACGCCGCGCTGGAGCGCACCGGCCGCCCCATCCAGTTCATCCTGTCCTGGTCGCTCAGCCACGACAAGGCAGACGTCTGGAAGGAGAACTCCAACGGCTGGCGCATCGACACCGACGTCGAGTGCTACTGCGACACTCTGGTGACCTGGAACAACTCGGTCAAGCAGCGGTGGAACGACGTCGTCCCGTGGATCGACGAGGCCGGGCCGGGGCACTGGAACAACCTCGACTCCCTCGACGTCGGTGCCGGCCCGCTCGACGGCCTCAACGAGGTGGAGCGGCAGAGCCACATGACGCTCTGGGCCATCGAGAGCGCCCCGCTCTACATCGGCGACGACCTCACCCACCTCGACCCGTACGGTCTGTCGCTGCTCACCAACGACGAGGTCATCGCCGTCGACCAGTCCGGCAACCCGGCCAGGCCGCTCAGCCAGGACACCCCGCAGCAGGTCTGGTACGCCCGCAACGCCGACGGCAGCTACACGGTGGCCCTGTTCAACCTCGGCAAGGGCTACTCCGACGTGACCGCGGACTGGAGCGAGCTGGGCATCAGCGGCAGGCCCGCCGTCCGTGACCTGTGGAGCCGCAAGAACCTCGGCACGTTCGGCGACGGCTTCACCGACAACCTGCCCCCGCACGGCTCCCGGCTGCTGCGCGTCACCCCGGCGAAGGTGACCGGAGAGCCCGGTGTCCCGCTCGGCGTGCACGCCACCGCCTCCACGGCCGGCAGCGTCTCGCTCGCCTGGCAGCCGGTCAACACCGGCACCGCCACCACCGGCTACGACGTGTACGCCGACGGCGCGAAGGTCGCCACGGTCGGCGGCACCGCCGCCACCGTCACCGGGCTGCACGCCGCCACCGGCTACGCGTTCACCGTGGCCGCCCACGACGCCCGCGGCGTCACGTCCGCACCGAGCAAGGCCGTCTCCCTCACCACCCCCGCCGCCGACGGGCCCACCGCCTACGAGGCCGAGGCGTCCGGCAACCCCCGCACCGGCAACGCCAGCGTGAGCGACTGCTCCCGCTGCTCCGGCGGCAAGAAGGTCGGCAACCTGGGCGGTGACGCCTCCGTGACGATCAACGACGTGACGGCGCCGAAGGACGGCACCTACCTGATGAAGCTGGACTTCACCGACGGCTCCTCGGGCCGCACGGCCGTGGTCACCGTCAACGGCGCCTCCTTCCAGCTTCCGCTGCACGGCGGCAACGACAACGACTGGGGCCGTCCGCGGTCGGTCACCGTGCCCGTCCACCTGAAGGCCGGGGCCAACACGATCGCCTTCGGCAACCCGTCCGACTACGTGTCCGACATCGACAAGATCACCGTCTGACCGACGCCGGCCCGGCGTCGGGACACCGTCCCCCCCCGCTCGACCCGACACATGTGAAGGAGAGTGCCGTGGTGGTCACATCGCAGGGCAACCACACGACGCCGGTGGCACCACCGTCCGGCGCAGCCGGTACGGGGGCCACCACGGCCTCTTCCCTCCCGCAGTCCCGCGGACCCCTGAACGTCCGCAAGGACACCGGCGGCCGTCGGCCCCGGCGCGTGACCGCGACCCGGTCCGCGGCGGCCCGGCGGCGGGACCTGCCGGTCGCGCTGCTGCTGATCCTGCCCGCCGTGGTCGGGTTCGCGATCTTCTACGCCTACCCGACCCTGCGCGGCATCTACCTGGGCTTCACCGAGTTCCACGTCCTCACCCCGCCGCGCTGGGTGGGACTGGCCAACTTCCACGAGATGCTCGGCGACGGGGTCTTCTGGCACTCCCTCCTGGTCACCCTCTGGTTCGTGGTCCTGTCCGTCGTCTTCGGCACGCTGATCTCCCTGGTGACCGCGGTGGTGCTGCACCGCGTCACCGGCTCCTCGCTGTTGCGCGGCGTGATGCTGCTGCCGTTCCTGATCTCCAACGTGATCGCCGCGCTGGTGTGGCAGTGGATGCTCGACCCGCACCTCGGCGTCGTCAACATCGTGCTCGACCACGTCATCGGCCACCCGGTGCTCTTCCTCGGCAGCGGCCCCTGGGCCATCCCCTCGCTCGCCGCGATCAGCGTGTGGAAGTGGATGGGCTACTACTCCCTGCTGATCTTCGCCGGGCTGCAGACCATCCCGTCCACCATCTACGAGGCCGGCCGGGTGGACGGCGCGAGCGAGTTCCAGATGTTCCGCCGCCTCACCGTGCCGCTGCTGCGGCCGATCCTCGTGATGGTGGTCGTCCTGACGGTGATCAACGCCTTCCAGGTCTTCGACATCGTCGCCGTCACCACCCGGGGCGGACCCGCCAACGCCTCGAACGTGCTGCAGATGTACATCTACGACAAGGCCTTCCGCCAGTTCGACTTCGGCTACGCGGCGACCATGTCGCTGGCCCTGTTCGCCTTGCTCATCACGGTCACCTTCACCCAGCTCCGGCTCGCGCGGGCCGACGAATCCGACCTGAACTGAAGGAGGCCCCCGATGACGCTCCCCCTCGCATCCCGTACGCCGAGCGTGCGGCGCCCCCGCGCCCGCAAGGCGACCCCCGGCCGGATCGCGGCCTGGGCCTACCTCGGCCTCGTCTCACTGGTAACGCTCTTCCCCTTCTACTGGATCGTGCGCACCGCGCTGTCCAACAACTACCGGCTGGCCACCGACCCCTCGTCCCCACTGCCCGTCGGCTTCACCTTCGGCGCCTTCAAGCGGGCGCTGGGCCTGGCCTCGATCGCCGAGGCCCAGGCACAGGGCGGCTCGGGCGCGTCCCTCGACATCGCGCTGTACCTGCGCAACTCGGTGATCTACGCGTCGGTGCAGACCGTGCTCATCGTGCTGTTCTCCGCCTGCGCGGCCTACGCCTTCTCACGACTGCACTGGCGTGGTCGCAACCTGGTGTTCGGCATCCTCATCAGCGCGCTGATGGTTCCGGGCGTCTTCACGCTGCTGCCGAACTTCGTGTCCGTCAAGGACCTCGGCCTCACCAACACCTTCGCCGGTCTCATCCTGCCCGGCGGGCTCTTCCAGGCGTTCACGGTGTTCTTCCTGCGGCAGTTCATGCTCGGCCTGAGCAGCGAGATCGAGGAGGCCGCGATCATCGACGGCGCGGGACCACTGAGGATCTTCTACCGCGTCATCCTGCCGATGTCGGCGGCGCCGATCGCCACCGTGTCGCTGCTGATGTTCGTCAACGCCTGGAACGACTACATGTGGCCGCTGCTGGTCACCAACGACCCCGCGGTGCAGCCGCTGACGCTCGCGCTCGGCGTGTTCAAGCAGTCCTCACCGCAGGCCGCCCCCGACTGGGCCGGACTGATGGCCGCGGCCCTCATCGCGGCGCTGCCGATGCTGCTGCTGTTCCTCGCCTTCGGCAAGCGGATCGTCAACTCCATCGGCTTCTCCGGGCTCAAGTGACCGCGCCCGCACACCAGGACGGCACCCCATGAACTCCACTGACCTGCTGCTCGGCTGGCCCGCGCCCGCGGCCGACTGGAACGAGGCGGCACCGGTCGGCAACGGCCGGCTCGGCGCGATGGTCTTCGGCGGTACCCACCGCTCCCGGATCCAGATCAACGACTCCACTGTGTGGTCGGGAACCCCCGGCGGTCCCGCGAAGGCGCTCGCCGACGCCGTCGCCGCCGGCGCCGGCCCGGAGCGCCTCGCGGAGGTCCGCGAAACGCTCCGCGCCGGCGAACCGCACCGTGCCGAGGAACTCCTGATGGCCTTCGAGGGCCCGTACAGCCAGGAGTACCTGCCCTACGCCGACCTGTGGCTGACCGTGCGCGGCGGCCAGGACGCCACCTACCGGGGCCGCACCCTCAACCTCGACAGCGGGATCGCCGCGGACGCCTTCCGCCTGCCCTCCGGGACCTCGGTCAGCCGCCGGACCTGGGCCGACGCCACCACCGGGACCCTGTGCACCGACCTGGCCGCGCGGGACGGCATCGTGGACCTGCTGCTGGAGCTCACCACCCCCCTGCGGGAGGCGCACCGCGCCGTCGGCCCCGAGGGGGTCCGCCTCGGCGTGGAGATCCCCGTCGACGGGGCACCCGCCCACGAACCGGACGTCCCCGAGCCGTTGCGGTACGCGGACGGCCCCGTCGACGGCTACGACCCCTTCGGTGCGCTCGCCCTGCGCGTGGCCACCGACGGAGAGGTCACCGCCGAGGGCGGAGCCCTCCGCGTCACCGGCGCCACCCGGCTCCTCGCGGTGGTGGCGAGCTCCACCGAGGCGCTGCGCCACTGGCGCGGCCTCGACACCCCGGCCGGCCGCGCAGCGCACCTCGCCGCCGCCGCGGACAGCGCCGCCCGGGCGGCCGAACGCGGCACCGAGGACCTGCTCACGGCACACGAGACCGACCTGCGCGCACTCCTGGGTGGCACCTCGCTGCGCATCGGAGCGCGCCGCACGGGCACCCACGACGTGGCCCGCGACCTCCTCTCCGGCGAGGACGAACTCCTCACCGCCACGGTGCTGTTCCAGCTCGGCCGCTACCTCCTGGCCGCCGCCTCCCGCCCGCACGCCGGCCCGCCCGCCAACCTCCAGGGCATCTGGAACGCCGACCCGCGCCCCGCCTGGTCGTCCAACTACACGATCAACGTCAACACCCAGATGAACTACTGGGGCGCGGAGGCCGCCGGCCTCGGCCCCTGCCACGAGCCGCTGTTCGACCTCCTGGACCGCGTCGCCGCGCACGGCGGGGACGTCGCCGAGCAGCTGTACGGCGCACGCGGCTGGGTCGCCCACCACAACACCGACATGTGGGGCTGGGCGCTGCCCGTCGGCATGGGCCACGGCGCCGCGTCCTGGGCCATCTGGCAGATGGGCGGTGCCTGGCTCGCCCAGCACCTGTGGGACCACTGGGAGTTCACCCAGGACACCGCCTTCCTGCGCGAACGCGCCTGGCCGCTGCTCAGCGGCTGCGCCGAGTTCCTGCTCGACTGGCTGGTGGACGACGGCACCGGGCGGCTGGGCACCCTCCCCTCCACGTCGCCGGAGAACCACTACCTCACCCCCGACGGCTCCATGGCCTCGCTGACCCGATCCTCCGCGATGGACATGGCGCTCACCCGGGCCGTCCTCGAACGCACCCAGCGCACGGCCGCGCTCCTCGGCATCGACACCCCGCTGGGCAGCCGCATCACCGCCGCGCTGCCGCGCCTGCACCCGCTCCGGATCGCCGCGGGCGGCTGGCTCCAGGAGTGGGCCGACGACCTCCCAGAACAGGACCCCCACCACCGCCACCTCTCCCAGCTGGTCACCGTCCACCCACTCGGCCAGGTCGGCCCGGACCGCACCCCGGAGCTCGCGGCCGCCGCCGCGGCCCTGCTGGACCGGCGCGGTCCCGGTGCGATGGGCTGGTCCTGGGCCTGGAAGACCGCCCTGCGCGCCCGGCTGCGCGACGCCGCGACGGCCCGCTCGCTCCTCCTGGAGGCGAGCCGGCCGCTCACCGGCGACCCGGACACCGACGCGCCCGTCGACGGTTCGCGGTGGGGCGGTCTGCTCCCCAACCTGTTCTCCAGCCACCCGCCGTTCCAGATCGACGGCAACTACGGCCTCATGGCCGCGGTCACCGAGATGGTGCTGCAGAGCCACGACGGTACCGTCCACCTGCTGCCCGCGCTCCCCGCGCAGTGGCGTGAGGGCGAGGCCACCGGCCTGCGCTGCCGCGGCGGCCTGGCGGCCGACTTCACCTGGCACGACGGAGCCCTCACCTCCCTGACACTGCGCCGGCTCGCCGGGGACGACACCGAGCCGGTGACGGTCCGCCACGGCGACCGCACCGCCCGGGTACGTGTCGCCGCCGGCACCGCCGTGACCCTCGGTGCCGACCTCACCACGCGGGAGGAGGCCCGGCCGTGCTGACCGAGGACGACGTCCCCGAACTGTGGGCCTACCGCAGCGGCTACCGCGAGCCCGCCGACTTCGACGCCTTCTGGAAGGACACCCTCGACGCCGCCCGCGTCCACGAGGCACGGCTCGAACTCACCCCGGTCGACACCGACCTGGAGACCGTGGACGTCCACGACGCCGTCTTCCCCGGCTTCGGCGGCCACCCGGTCCACGGCTGGCTGCGGCTGCCGCGCCACCGCAGCGGCCCCCTGCCCGCCGTCGTGCAGTTCCACGGCTACGGCAGCGGACGCGGCGCCCCCGTCGAGGACCTGCTGTGGGCCTCCGCCGGCTACGCCCACCTGCTGGTGGACACCCGCGGTCAGGGCGGTGCCTGGGCGGGCGGCGGCGCCACCGGCGACCCGGTCGGCAGCGGCCCTTCGCACCCCGGTTTCCTCACCCGCGGCATCGAGGACAAGGACACCTACGTCTACCGCCGTGTCTTCACCGACGCCGTCCGCGCCGTCGAGGCCCTGCGCACCTCGCCGCACGCCGACCCCGACCGCGTCGCGGTGACCGGCCCGAGCCAGGGCGGTGGCATCGCCCTGGCCGTCTCGGGGCTCGTCCCCGGACTGCGCGCGGCGCACTTCCAGGCGCCCTTCCTGTGCGACATCCGGCAGGCCACCCGGCTCACCGGCGAGCAGCCGTACGCGGAGCTCATCGGCTACCTCGCCGCCCGCCGGGACCGGGTCGAGCAGACCTTCCGGACCCTCGGCTACTTCGACGGCCTCGCCTTCGCGCGCCGCGCCACCGCGCCCGCCTGGTTCTCCGCCGGACTGCGCGACGAGGTCTGCCCGCCGGCCACCACCCTCGCTGCCTACCACCGCTACGGCGGGCCGAAGCAGATGCGGCTGTGGGAGTTCAACGGCCACGACGCCGGCGGCCCCGAGGACCTGGTCATCACCCTGAGTGCCTTCCGCGCGCTCCTCAAGACGTCGTCCCACCACCCTCACCTGGAACCGTCCCGAAAGAAGGAACCATGAGAATTCGCAGAGTCGTCGCGCTCGGGGCCACGCTCACCCTCGCCGCGCTGCTGTCCGCCTGCTCCTCCGGCTCGGACTCCGCGGGCGGTTCGAAGACCGTCAACTGGTGGACCTGGGACGACAAGCAGGCCGCCGCCTACAAGACCTGCGCCACGGACTTCGAGAAGGCCAACCCCGGCACGACCGTCAAGATCTCGCAGTACAACGTCGACGACTACTTCACCAAGCTGACCGCCGGCTTCGTCGCGGGCAACGCCCCCGACGCCTTCCAGAACAGCGTCCAGTTCTTCCAGGCATACGCGAGCCAGCACCAGCTGCTGCCGATGGACGACTTCATCGCCAAGGACAAGTTCGACCTGTCCCGCTTCTCCGTCGGCGTGAACGCCTGGAAGTTCACCGACGGCAAGCAGTACGCGCTGCCGCTGGACTGGGCCGCGGCCGGCCTCTACTACGACCAGGACGCCCTGACCAAGGCCGGCTACAGCAAGAGCGACATCGACTCCGTGACGTGGAACCCCGACGACGGCGGCGAGTTCGGCAAGATGATCGCCCATCTCACCGTCGAC
Source organism: Actinacidiphila sp. bgisy160 (assembly GCF_965342435.1). GTDB lineage: Bacteria > Actinomycetota > Actinomycetes > Streptomycetales > Streptomycetaceae > Actinacidiphila. The sequence goes on from NZ_CBDRCM010000019.1 coordinate 57,765, forward strand.
GAGAAGGGACGCCGCGGCGACGAGCGCGGCTTCGACAAGGCCCACGTCAAGACCTTCGGCTTCGGCCAGATCGCGGCGAAGGACTTCATCGGCCAGACCTCCTGGAGCCCGTTCGCCTCCAGCACCGGGTGGCGGCTCGGCGACAAGGAGAGCTGGCCGACCGTCTTCGACTACGGCGACCCGCGGCTGGTGAAGACGCTCAAGTGGGCGCGCTCCCTGACGGAGAGGGGCTACGCGCCGAAGATCGGCGAGTTCACCTCCAGCGTCAGCGACGTCGACCTGCTCTCCTCCCACAAGGTGGCCATGGAGATCGGCGGTTCCTGGTCCGCCTCCACCTTCGCCAAGGTCCCCGGCGTCAGGACCGGCATCGCCGCGCCCCCGTACGGCCCCGACGGCAAGACCCGCGCCGTGATGAGCAACTCCAACGGCAACAACATCTGGGCGGGCACCAAGAACCCCGAGCTGACCTGGAAGTGGGTCTCCTACATGGGCTCCGAGGACTGCCAGTCCAAGGCCTCGCGCACCGGCTCGTTCTTCCCGTCCATCCCGGCCTCCATGGACGCCGCGACGAAGGCCCTGGCCGCCGACGGGGTCGACCTGTCGGTGTTCACCAGCATGCTGAAGGACGAGGTCCTGTACCCCTCCCCGGTCTACGGCAACGGCGCCGCCGTGCAGGACGCGCTGAACCCGCTCTTCGAGGCCTACTTCGCCGGGCAGAAGGACGACTCCGTCTTCGCGGACATGCAGAACCGGAGCAGGACCCTCCTCGCGAAGAACTGAGCCACCGGCAGCGAACCGAACCCCCGCCGCCGCACGTGTCCCCACCCGGGGCCGTCCGGCGGCGGGGCACACCGAAAGGACTCCCCCCATCGCAGACAGCACCGCGCGGATCGTCGCGCCGCGTGCGCCGGCACCGCATGCGTCGTAGAACTCACCGAGCCGGTGCCCAGGATCCTCCACTGGGGAGCCTGCCCCGGCCCGCTGTCCGTGGACGACCAGGCCGCCCCCAGCCTGACCGCGGAGCCTGCGGTCCTCAACAACTCCCTCGACGTGACCAGATTGACCAAGGCAGCCCAGACCCGGCGCCCTAGCCACGGACCGCCCGGGGGACTCACTCCCGTACGCCGGGCTCCGCGTGGGCCTGGCCGCTTGTGACCGGCCCCGGTGCGATGTGCCGTCAGGAGTGATCAGATCCAGCCACGTGCGCCGGCCTCCACCCCGGCCTGGAAACGCGTCGTCGCGTCGAGCCGTGCCATGAGCGCGGCGATGCGGCGTGTCGCGGTCCGTGTGCTGAGTCCCAGCTGACGGGCGATCGCCTGGTCCTTGAGCCCGGCGCGGAGCATCGTCAGCAGGGCGACCTCCTCGTGCGTGGGACCCCCGTCGCCCGCCGCGCGGGGCGGCACGCCGATCGGCTCGGCCCGGGCCCAGTACGCCTCGTACAGCTCGATGAGGGCGTCCAGCAGGCCCGAGGGGTGCACGACGGCGAGACTGTCGTAGCCCCCGCCGACCAGCGGGACGAGGGCCACGCGGCGGTCGATGATGTGCAGCTTGAAGGGGAGGCTGGGCAGCATCCGGGCCTGTTCGCCGAGCGCGGCCATCTCCAGCACCGTCTCGAAACGGCCGGGCCGCTCCATGGACTCCGGGCAGTAGATCGAGCGGATGTCGACACCGCGGCGCGCCCAGGCGGCGGTCGACGCCTTCTCGGCCTCGTTGGTGTGGGGGAGTCCGTCGGCGCGGTCGTGGTAGGGCGGTTTGTCGAGGATCCAGATGTGCGTACCGGCCGAGCGGTTGAGCTCGTCGATCCGCGGCGCGACGACGTCGCGTCCCGACAGCACCTCCACCAGGCTGCCCGGATCGGTGCGCAGCCGTCCCGCCCGGTACTCCTCGGCGAGGTCGTCGACGACCGACCGCACCCCGGCGAACGCCGCCTCGGCCTCCAGCCGCCGCTGGTCGAGCAGGGCGGTGAGCGCCGTATCCGGCCCGACGGGCCGGTAGCCGCCGCTGCCGTCGCGGCGCAGCAGGCCCTGCCCGGCGAGCCGGGCCACGGCGCGGCGGACACGGCCCGGGGAGACCCCCGCGGTCCTGGCGTACTCCAGCGGGCCGAGGTCCGCCCGGGTGAGGAAGGCGCGGTACACCTCTTCGTCGAACTCGCTGATACCCAGGGCCTGCAGCACGTACGCGCTCCTCGTGGTGGCGTGGTCCGCCAGCTGTCCGAAGACGCCACAAGATTATCTGGACATCGACCCGTCGGGGGCCGTTCACTTCTGAATCGTTGCGAACACCCGTACCCGGGAGCGGCAGTTCGGCGTCCTTCCCCGCTCGCCCCGCCGCGCCCGGGCGCGCTGTGATGTCCCTGGCCTCTTCCCTTTGGAGGACCGAACGTGACCTCGAAGTCACGCATCAGACCGGCCGCCCTGGTGGCGGTCACCGCAGTCGCGCTGGCCCTGCCGGCCGCGGTTCCCGCCCAGGCGGCTCCCGCCGCGGGCCCGACGCCCGTCCCCGTGGCGGGCCACCTCGCCGCGGGCCGCTACATCGTCACCCTCGCCGACCGGCCGATCGCCGCCTACCGGGGCGGAGTCGACGGCATACCCGGCACAGCCCCCGCGCCGGGCGCCAAAATCGACCTGACCGACGCGGACGCCGTGCGCTACCGCGCGCACCTCACCGGCGAACAGCGCTCCATGGCCGCCTCGGTGGGCGCGCGCATCAAGCGCCAGTACGCGGTCGTCACCAACGGCTTCACCGCAGACCTGTCCGCCGCGCAGGTGGCCGCGCTCTCGGAGGCCCCCGGGGTGCTGTCGGTGACGCCCGACACCCTCAACAAGGTCTCCGACGACCGGAACTCCCAGGACTTCCTCGGCCTCTCCGGACGCCACGGACTGTGGGCCGCCCTCGGCGGCACCGAGAAGGCAGGCCGCGGTGTCGTGATCGGCGACATCGACACCGGCATCTGGCCGGAGAGCCACTCCTTCGCGGCCACCCCGCTGGGCACGGCGCGGCCCACCGCGAAGGAGCCGTACCGTCCCTACCGCCAGGGTGACAAGGTTGTCATGCGTAAGGCGGACGGCGGCACCTTCACCGGAAGCTGCCAGGCAGGCGAGGAGTTCACCGCCGGGGCCTGCAACAGCAAGCTCGTCAGCGCCCGTTGGTTCGGCGACGCCTGGCTGGCCCGTGTGCCGCCGGAGCGCCGCGCGGACTACGTCTCCGCGCGGGACGGCGAGGGCCACGGCACGCACACCGCGTCCACCGCCGCCGGGAACAGCGGCGTCGACGTCACCGTCGACGGGCGGCGGTTCGGCGGGATATCCGGCGTCGCGCCGGCCGCCGCGATCGCCGTCTACAAGGCGTTCTGGACCGGCAAGGCGGCGGGCGACAGCGGCGGCATGACCTCCGACATCGTCGCGGCCGTCGACCAGGCGGTCGCCGACGGCGTCGACGTCATCAACTACTCCGCCGGGTCGATCGTCGAGACCGCCCCGGACTCCCCGGTCCAGGCCGCCTTCCGCACCGCCGCGGCCGCGGGCGTCTTCGTCGCCACCGCGGCCGGCAACTCCGGCCCCGAGGTCTCCTCCGCCGACAACGTCGCCCCGTGGACGACCACGGTGGCCGCGAGCACCCTGGCGCCCTACGAGGCCACCGCGCGCCTCGGTAACGGCGACACCTACGTCGGCGGAAGCACCACCGTGGACGCCCCGCTCGGCCCGAAGCCCCTCGTACTGGCAGAGAAGGTGAAGAACTCCGGCGCCTCCACGACCGACGCCGCGCTGTGCCAGGACGGCACCCTCGACCCGGCGAAGGTCGTCGGCGCGATCGTCGTCTGCGACCGGGGCGTCAACCCCCGCGTCGACAAGTCCCACGAGGTCCAGCGCGCCGGCGGCGTCGGCATGATCCTGGTCAACGTCAGCGACCTCGACACCGACGGCGACCTGCACGCGGTGCCCACGGTGCACCTCAACACCCCCGGCGCCACCGACGTCCGGGCGTACGCCGCCACCTCCGGAGCGGAGGCGAGCCTGCTCCCGGGCGGTACGACCGGCCAGCCGTACCCGCAGATCGCGCCGTTCTCCTCGCGTGGGCCGTCGACGACGAACCACGGCGACCTCCTCAAGCCCGACATCGCCGCCCCGGGCGTCGGCATCCTCGCGGCCGTGGCACCGGCCTCCAACTTCGGCCACGACTACGACTTCATGACCGGCACCTCGATGGCGACCCCGCACATCGCCGGTCTCGCCGCGCTCTACCTGGCCGAGCACCCCAGGTGGTCGCCGATGGCCGTGAAGTCCGCGATGATGACGACCGCCGCCGACACGAAGACGGCGACCGGTGCCAGGAACACCGACCTGTTCGCCCAGGGAGCCGGTGAGGTGCGGCCGGCCGGCATGTTCGAACCGGGTCTGGTCTACGACTCGACCGAGAAGGACTGGCTGGCCTACCTGGAGGGCCTCGGCGTCGACACCGGCAGCGGTGTGAAGGCCGTCGACCCCAGCGACCTCAACTACCCGTCGATCGCCATCGGCCGGATGGTCGGCTCGCAGACCGTGACCCGTACCGTCACCGCCGTGACGCCCGGCACCTACCGGGCCTCGCTCTCGGTGCCCGGGGTGAAGACCACCGTCCACCCGTCCGTACTGCACTTCAGCAGGGCCGGCCAGAAGGCCACCTTCACCGTCTCCTTCGAGCTGACGACCGGGCGGTCCGGCGAGACCGTCACCGGTGACCTCACCTGGCGGCACGGCCGCACCGGTGTGCGCAGCCCGGTCGTCCTCACACCGTGGAGCCTGATCGCCCCGGACCGGGTGTCCGGCCCCGCCGGCAGCGGCAGCGTCTCCTTCGAGGTGACGCCGGGTACCACGTCGCTCGCCGTCACCCCGCGCGGCCCGGTCGCGGGCACCCCGGTCCACAACTCGGTGTCCCCGGACAAGCCCGAGCAGGACTTCACGTTCACGGTGCCGGAGGGAACGCAGGCCGGGCAGTTCTTCGTGACGCCCGACAACCCCGAGGCCCGGCTGAGCCTGCTGCTCGCGTACGATCCGGGCGACGGCCAGTCGCCGTACATCGTCGGGGACCTCGCCCTCGACCAGACGCGGCCCGTCGTGAGCCTGCCGAGCATGAAGGCCGGCAAGTACCTGGCCATCGTCGTGACGCTGGGCAGCCAGCCGGAGCTGACGGACTTCCCGTTCTCCTTCCAGGCCAACCTGATCGGCCCGGACAGCGCACCCACGCAGGGCACGTTCACGGTGACGCCGCAGCACCCCGCCACGAAGCCCGGCGTCCCGCTGACGCTGACCGCCTCGTGGAGCGGCGTCCCGTCAGACCGTCCGGCCACCGGTTACGTCGGCTACCCCAACGCGGCGGGCACCCTCGTCACCATCGGCTGACGCGGCACCGCGCCACGGTGCCGGCCCCCTCATGACGAGGGGGCCGGCACCGGTCCGTTCCGGGCGGCGCTTCGAGGGCGGCCGGGTCAGGGACGTACGGCCCCCGGCCCCGGGGCCCCGCCCGGCAGGTCCTCAGGCTTGCGGGCCGGCCGCCCGCCGGCCGGGGCGTCGTCGCCGGGTTCACCGCGGAGCGCCGCCACGGCGAACGCCACCGCCGAGACCAGCAGGAGCAGCGCCAGCGGCCCCCAGACCGCCGGGATCGACCACATCGGCCAGTCGTTGGCCGCCTGCACCCAGAGCGTCACGATGGCCGCGACGCCCATGGCCACGCCGTGCCACCGCACCGCGCGCGCCGCGCTCGCGTGACGGGAACCCGACGCGAACAGCGACCACAGCGCCCCCACGAGCCCCACCAGACCGAACGAGAGGCCGGCGAGCGCGCCGCCGAGGCGGTCCTCGGGCCACTCCAGGGGCCCGTCGCTGGTCTCCTGCCACGTTCCCGCGGCGTCCCGTATCTCGACGACCCGCCCCCGCCAGACCAGGCCCACGATTTTGTCGTCCGGCTCCAACTGCGACAGTACGGGACCGGTCTGGCGGAAAGTCACATGCCACGGCTTACCGGACGGCAACACCAGTTCCGCCTCGGCCGATTGGGCCCGTTCACCGCTGTGCGTGTCCACCGACCGCACCGTGAACCGCTGCTCCCATCGGCACTCCGACGCCTTGACGGGTACCGAGACGCACGGCGGCGCGGCGCGGAACGCCCGCTCCCGTTCCAGCGCCCCGCGTGTCTGGAAGACCATCGCCACCCCGACGGCCAGCGCCGCCACGGCGATCAGTAGCCATATCCCCGCCGGTGACCTCTTCTGCTCCCCCGGACCCACTGTGTCTCCTCACCGCGGGTGACCCCCGCTCGCTCATCCGATCACGCCGTGCCGAGGGCCGCCCAGGGCCGGTTCCGGCAGCGGACGACCCGTCCGGCCTGCCGGGTCGAGGCAGGCGACGAGGGGAGCGTATGGGGAACGGCACCGCGGCCGGCCCCCGTACGGGGGGACCGGCCGCGGTGTGTGCGGGCCCCGGATCAGGCGAGGCCGGTCGCCCGGATCACCGTCTGCGTCACCGTGTTGCCCCGCTTGTCCGAGGCACGCACCCGCAGCGACAGGAACTCGGCCCGCCGCGGCGCGTCCAGACGGACCCGGGCGCCGCCGTCGTCCGCGCCGCGCAGCGCGAGCCTGTGCCACGTGCGGCCGTCGTCGTACGAGACCTCCACCGCGTCGGTGCGGACCCGCCCGGTCGACGTGTCCGGCAACGGGGAGGCACTCACCGTGAGTTCGGCGTCGCGTCGCGCGGCGCCGGCCGCGTCGGTGCGGATCCCGTAGTCGAGCTGCAGCAGCGGCAGCACCCGCGGGTCGTCCGTGCCGGCCGTCGCGGAGGAGAAGCCCCACTCGGTGCGGGTCGCCGTGGAGTACGGGTACCCCTCCGTCCGCTCGGTGGACGTCACCAGGCGGTACCGGCCCGAGGCCGCCGGGACGTCCCCGCCCAGCCAGCCGCCCTCGGTGCGGGTGACCAGCTCGTCGCCCCGGTAGAGCTCGTTCACCTGGGTGGTGGTGCCCGGGCCGACCACTCCCGCGTGGTCGCGGCCGCCGTCGCCCCAGGCCGGGATGATCACGTCGAGGACGTCACCGCTGCGCTGGGGCAGCCACTGGCTCTCGTTCATCCGCGGGTGCTCGACGGGACCGAACCACTGGACGTCGGTGGTGCGTCCCGCCGGATAGCCGACCAGCCCGGAGAACTGGATCGAGCGGATGCCGTTGGCGGCCTCCTCCATCCAGGTCGCCTCGCCCGCCGGGGTGACCCAGTCGGTGCGCTCGGCGCCGGCCGTCGACAGCCGCGTGCCGCCGACCTTCACCCCGAGGTACGGCTGGATGTCGTAGCGGAACTCGTCCACCTCGGTGCCGGGTTCGTTGCGGAACCCGACGTCGACCCGGGCCAGCCGGTGCTCGGCCGGCGCGTAACGCTGGCTCCGTGGGATCGTGCCGTGCCAGGTGTGCACCAGGTCGTACAGGTAGTCGGTCTCGGCGTGGCCGACGACCCGCATCGGCACCGAGCCGTCACTGCTGTCCTGGATGCGGCCGATCAGGGTCTCGCCCTCGGTGCGGGAGATGCCCGCGATGACCAGGTCGGTGCGGCGCACCGGCTCGCGCAGCCGGCCGTCCAGGTCGTTCACCATGACCAGCAGGGCGACGCCCGCCTTTTTGGCGGCGCTGACCTGGTCGTCGCTCCCCGTGTAGCGGACCACGGCCACCTTGTCCTCGGCGTCGGCGGCCGCGTACTCGGCCGCGGTGCCCTTGCCGGCGAAGACCGCGGGCAGCGTCCTGGTTCCCTCGGCCGGGCGGCCGGAACCGGGCTGCAGCCACAGGTCGTCGAAGGCCTGGTCGCCGGAGGAGAGCGCCAGCAGCGGCTGCTGCATGCGCCAGCGCACCGTGTACGCCAGGTCGCCGCCGGAGGCCTTCGGCATGGGCAGCGCCCACACGCTGTCGAAGCCGTCGCCGACGGTCGCGGTGTCCGTGATCGCCGGAGCGCCGTCCTTGAAGGACTGGGTGAAGTCCATGCGGATGTCGCTGTCCGTGGACGTCTTCGGCGTGACGACCTCGGTCCTGCGCAACTTCGTGCCGTCCAGGGTCGTGTCGGTGTCGGTGTTCCCGACCACGACGCCGGTCCTGGCCAGCAGCGCCCGCCCGTAGGAGGACTCGCCGTGGACGCCGCGCACGGCGCCCCAGGTCCAGACGGTGTACGTGCCCGGAGGGACGACGGTGTCCAGCACGCCGTCGAGGTCGGTGTACAGGGCCTGCGCGTACTCGTCGCCCTTGCGCTGGTACATCACCAGGCCGACCAGCGGGTCACCGGCGCGGTCGGTGACGTGGACGCGCAGGTGGTGGTACTCGTCGCGGGTGCTGACCGCGAGCAGGGTGCGGGTGACGGCCTTGCCGTCGACGACGCCCTCGACGTGCCCGGTGAAGCGGGATCCCGCCGGGGCCCGGTCGAGCGTGGTGGTCACGGTGGTGGAGGCGGTGCCGTGTGCGGGGACGGTCACCTGATCGTCCGTCACGGTGAACAGGCCCTCGGGTGCCCCCGCCGCGTCCACCCGCGGCGTCACGGTGACGGCGGTGTCAGCGGAGTTGGCCCACTCCACGGTACGGGTCACGGTCCCGCCGGACGCGCCGCCCGGGGGGTGGATGCCGGCGTCGGCCTTGGCGGTGGCCACGAGCGTGCCGCTGGTGGCGGCGACCGCGTCCACGCGTCCGTTGCCGCCCGAGTCCGCGGGGATGTCCGGCGTCGCGACGGAGGTGGAGACCAGGGCGTCCTTGATCCGGGCGCCGTTCCAGTCCGGGTGCTCGGCCGCCACCAGGGCGGCGACGCCCGCGACGTGCGGGGTGGCCATCGAGGTGCCGCTGAGGGTGGCGTACGAGCCGCTGCCGAAGGGCGCCCACTGCGAGCGAGCCGCCAGGATGCCGACGCCGGGGGCGGTGATCTCCGGCTTCATCGCGTCGTCGCGGAAGCGGGGGCCGCGGCTGGAGAAGTCGGCGATGGCGTCGGAGGAGTCGACGGCGCCGACGGTCAGCGCGGCGTCCGCGGCGCCGGGCGCGGCCACGGTGCCCTCGTACGGGCCGGAGTTGCCTGCGGCGATGGTGAACAACGCGCCCGTCTCGGCACTGAGTTCGTTGACCGCCCGGCTCATCGGGTCGGTGCCGTCGGTGGGCTGGTCGCTGCCGAGGCTCATGCTGATCACGCGTGCCTTGGCGTCGCGGGCGGCCCACTCCATGCCGGCGATGATCCAGGAGTCGGATCCACTGCCCGCGTTGCTGAGGACCTTGCCCACGTGCAGCCGCACGCCGGGGGCGACGCCCTTCTCCTTGCCGCCGGACGCGGCGCCGTTGCCGGCGATGGTGGACGCCACATGGGTGCCGTGGCCGTGGTGGTCGTCGACGTCCTCGCCGGGTACGAAGCTGCGGGAGTCGGTGACGACACCGCCGAGGTCGGGGTGCCCGGGGTCGTAGCCGGTGTCGAGGACGGCGACGTCCACGTCCTGGCCGGTGTTGCCGCCCTTCCACACCTCGGGGGCGCCGATCTGCGCGACGCTGTCCGCGAGGTCGGCCTCGACCTTGCCGTCGAGCCACACCTTGCGTATGCCGCCGGTCAGGGCCAGGCCGCCCGCCCTGGCGTTCGCGGCCGCCTGCGGGGCGGCCCGGCCGGTCAGGTCGGCCCAGAACTCCGGCGCCTGGTCGTGGTCCTGGGTGGTGGCGGTGCTGTCGATGCTGGTCAGTGCCCGTGCGCCGGTGGCCCCTTCGGGAAGGGACGGCGCCGCGAGCTTCCGCCGGGCCTCGGAGGAGTACGTCAGGATGACGGGCAGGCCCTTGGACCGCGCGTCGTCGTAACCGTCGGCGATCAGCCGCGTGACGTTGAAGAGGTCGGTGTCGAGCAGTCCGGCCGCCACGTACCGCTCGGCGGCGGACGGGTAGACGTAGGTGTCGCCGTGCTGCGTGGTGATGCGGGCGTCCGCGCGGTGGCCGCGGGGGCCCTCCACGGTGACGGAGGCGCGGCCGTCGCCGCCCGGGGTGACGGTGACCCGGTCGCCGGTGATGAGGGTGACGGTTCGCGAGGTGGAGGCCGAGTGGGCACCGCCGGTCACGACCACGCCCTCCGACGAGGAGGCGGTGGCGTGGTCACTGGCAGACGCCGGTGGGATCGCCATCAGCATTGCCGCGACACCCGCGACGATCGGCAGGCCAGTTCGGCCCGGGAAGAGCGGTCTCACAGGGGATCCTTCACGTTAGATCCATCCAATGTCCGCCGCATGCTAGCGAGTTAAACGATTCAACAGATGGGGAAACGGGAGACGGACAACGGCGTCTTTACGCCCGCTGTCGGGATCACGACAGAAGGAGGACCCCGGCCGTCAGCGCCGCGTACGGCACGGGGACGAACGCCGCCGCCACGAGCCACGGCCGGGCGCTCCGGCCCCGGGAGAGCGGCAGCAGCACGTCGACGACGAGCACGACGGCCAGGACGAGGGCACCGGTCAGGAACAGCAGGAACACGACCGGGCCCGCGTGGTCGAGCGTGCCGTAGTCGCAGTCGCCGGAGAAGCCCGGCGCGTACGAGTCCGCCACGCTCCGGCAGTCCATCGGCAGGTACACCGTGAGCAGCCACCGTGCGCAGTACAGGGGGAGCGCCGCCGGCACCCCGATGGCGAGGTTCGCCCACACCTGGGGGCGCGGCCACAGCGGCCGCTTCCCGGGCGTCCCCGGCGTGCCGGTCACCACGTCGCCGACGTGCCGTGTCATCTCTTCCCCCTCGCCCCTGCAGCCCGCTGTCCCCTCGGCCCCACGGCCCGCTATCGCGGTGTGCCGAGGCGGTCGACCAGATCGCACCAGCCGGCGTCCAGCCGCTCGACTGGCATACCGCGGACCGTGAGCAGGTATTGGGCGAGCGCGGTGTCGAGGTAGGCCTGCAGGGTGTATCCGGTCAGTTCGAGGTCTCCGGGCGCGCCCGCCTGCCGGAGCAACAGCGTCAGATGTGTGAGTCGGAGCTGGAAGGACGGGTTGAAGCGGCGGCTCTCCTCGCGGCGTGCGGCCATGTAGAGGTCGCGGTGGGCGTGCTCGTGGCGTATCACGGCGGGGCCGAAGGCGCGCAGCCGCTCCAGGGGCGGGGCGTCCGGTCCGAGGGGTGGCGGGCCGGTGAGGAAGGCCGCCTGGAGCTGCTGCTCGATGTGGTCGAGCAGGGAGAGCATCAATCCCGTGCGGTCGCCGAAGCGCCGGAAGACCGTCCCCTTGCCGACCCCGGCCGCGACGGCGACGGCGTCCATGGTCACGTTCGCGGCTCCGCGTTCAGCGGCGAGTTCGGCCGCCACCTCCAGCAGGCGCTTGCGGTTCCGCGCCGCGTCGGCCCGCAGCGGTGGGGGTTCGTTCGCCGCCGTGAGTGTGAGGTGCGCGCAGCCGGCGGAGGCGACGCTCACGGGGAGGGCGGTGCTGGGCGGCTCGGTCATGGACACAGCGTAGCGGCGGGAATGAAAGTGGACCCCGGTCCGTTTTGCTGGTACAAAATAATCGGACCACGGTCCGCTTCAATGTCCTCACAGGGAGATCGCCCATGACCGTCCGCATCCTCGCCCTCGTCGGCAGCCTCCGCGCCGGTTCGCACAACCGTCAGCTCGCCGAGGCGGCCGTGAAGCACGCCCCTGAGGGCGTCGACATCACGCTCTACGAGGGGCTCGCGGAAATCCCCTTCTACAACGAGGACATCGACGTCGAGGGCGCGGTGCCCGAAGCCGCCGCCCGGCTGCGGGCCGCTGCCGCCGCGACCGACGCGTTCCTCTTCTTCTCGCCCGAGTACAACGGCACCATCCCGGCCGTCCTCAAGAACGCCATCGACTGGCTGTCCCGCCCCCGCGGCGCCGCGGCCCTGACCGGCAAGCCGGTCGCCGTGGTCGGCACCGCGTACGGTCAGTACGGCGGCGTGTGGGCGCAGGACGAGGCCCGCAAGGCGGCCGGCATCGCCGGCGCCTCGGTCCTCACGGACGTCAAGCTCTCCATCCCGAGCTCGGTGATCCGTTTCGCCGAGACCCACCCGGCCGACGACTCCGAGGTCGTCGCCGGCCTGACCAAGGTCATCCAGGAGCTCTCCCAGGCCGGCACCGAGGCCGCCTGAGTCCCCTCTCACGCCGGGACCCCGCGGGCCGTCGCCCGCGGGGTCCCGGCGTCTTCCGCATCACCGCCGTGACACGAACGCGACGGTGTGTGACAGGCTTGTGGGCATGATCGACCAGGACGGCGGACTCCGCCGCGGACGCGCACTCGCTGACGGGCTGAGCCCCGCGGACGCGGCGTGTGTCCACCGGGAGGCACTACGCGTCCTGCGGCCGGACCTCGACAGCGCGCACGTCGACGCGTACTGCGACCGTCGCACCTGGCCGGCCGAGGCGCTGTCCTCGTACGGCGGCGCGCTCACCCTGGCCCGGGAGGCGGTGGCAGCCGGCACGCGCTCCCGGCGCGCCGATCCCGGGATGGGGATCGACATCGACGTCCGTGACGACGCGCAGTTCGGGCTGCTGCTCGATCTGGTCCCATACACGATCCACGCCGAGGGCCGACGCGCGGGACGGACGGTCTTCACGGCCGACGACTCGGGGGCCGCCCTGTGGATCGCCGTGACGCGAGCACAGGAGGCGGAACTCCTGAAGCGGCTGGCGGCGCGCGGGATCGCGGCCACCGCGCTCAGCGCCCGGGGGCGCTGAGCGCGGTGCGGGCGGGCCGCCCGCACCGGTGGGGAACCGGTGTCCCGCGTCAGCGGAGGCCGAAGGCCCGGATCACGGTCTGGGTGACCGCGTTGCCCGCCGAGTCGTGCGCACGCGCACGCAGCGAGACGAACCGCGCCTGCTTCGGGGCGGACAGCCTGAAGCGGCCGTCGTGCCCGCAGGCGGTCTTCCGCCAGGTGCGTCCGTCGTCGTAGGACACCTCCAGGGAGACGGCCGACAGGGTGCCCGCGCCGACGGCGCCCGGCAGGTGGGCGGCCGTGACGGACAGCGCGTCGCCGCGAGCGGCCCTGCCCTCCCCGTCCGTGGCGATGCCGTAGTCGATCTGCGGCAGCGGAAGCACCGCCGGCTCGTCGCCCGACGGCGCCTCGGAGGTGAACGCCCACTCGGTGTGCGTGGTGGAGGAGTAGGGGCTCACCGAGGCGTCACGGCTCGCGTCCAGCACCAGGCGGTAGGGCAGCCGGCCGGTGGCTGGGGCGGTGCCACCCATGCTGGTGTTGGTCGTGCTCTGCCCCAGGCGTGTGTCGCCCTGGTAGAGCGTGAGCGTCTGCCGGGTGCGCTCGTAGTCCATCGACATGCCGACGTGGTCCGCGCCACCCCAGGCGGGTATGTCGAAGGCCAGCCAACTTCCGCTGCGCGTCGGCAGCTTGTAGTTGTCGTTGAGGTACGGCCGCTCGACGGGCTTGAACCACTCCTGGGTGTGCCGGCTGCCCGGCCGGTACGTGGCGCGCGGCTCGATCTCGTACAGCAGGCCGTCGACGTACGCCTCCTGGCCCCAGGAGTACCCGGGCCCGGTGGAGACCCAGTCGACCCGCCGGGAGTTCACCGGCTCCCGCATCGTCAGGCCGATGCCCCAGTTGGAGTACACGGGCCAGTCGAAGCGGAACTCGCCGCCGCCCTTGGCCGGATCGGGGCTGTCGAAGGAGACGTCCACCCGGGCCAGGTTCTTCGTGCCGCCCTCGACGACCAGGTCGCCGGGGATCTCGTTGTGCCACGTCCACATGAGGTCGTAGACGTACGGGCTGACCGGCTGCGAGCCGGCCTTCAGCACGGCGCCCCGTGCCGACGCGCGGCGCATGAGCCGCTCGCCCTCGTCGGTGCTCAGCAGCGCGACGTCGATCCGGGCGGGCGTGAAGGGGTCGTCGGTGTAGCTGCGCAGCTGACGTCCCGGCTGGTCGTTCACGACGAGCAGAAGCCTGGCGCCCGCCGCGGCCGCCGCGGCGGCCTGTTCGGCGTCGCCCACGGCCGCGTTGCGGCGCACGACCACGGCCTTGCCGCGCGCGTCCAGCCCGGCGTAGTCCGCGCCCGCGCCGTCACCGGCCGCCACCAGCGGGAACGAGTACGTGCCCTGGGGGAGTGCGGTGACGTCCTCCTGTCGCAGGACGTCCGTGAACTCGTCGCCGCCGGTCGTCACGGACAGCGCGGGCTGCTCCTTGCGCCAGCGGGCGCCGAGGTGGAAGTCGCCATGGGTGACCTTGTGCGTGGTGGGCTGCGCCCAGAGGCTGTCGTAGCTGGTCTGGGTCTCCATGTAGTCGCGCCAGCGGCCGCCGCCCATCGCCCGGTTGTACTCCAGGCGCTGGTAGGTCGCCTCGGTCGGCTGCGGTGTCGTCATCTCGACCCGCGTGACCTTCGTCGCGTCCAGCGTCACCGTCCGGTCGCGGTCCATGACGACCTCGGGGTCGCCGAGGAGCGCCATGCCCATCGAGTGCGGGCCGTGCACGCCGCGTACGTCCTTGAAGGACAGCACCGAGTAGACGTCGTCCGGGAGCCAGGCCTCCAGCCGACCGGTCGCGTCGGCGATGTAGAACTCCGGCTCGAAGTTCCCGGAGCGCAGCACCTGGACGACCCCGGACATCGGCTTGCCGTCGCCGTCCTTGAGGACCATCGTCAGCTTGTGGGCGCCGTCGCCCAGCGACACCGCCGTGTGGGTGACCGTCCTGCCCTCCGGGTCGGCCGCGACGACCTGGCCGGACCAGCGGCCGTTGCCCGTCGCCTTCGAGCCGTCGATGCCGACGGTGACCTCTGCGGTGCCGTGCGCCGGCACGACGACCCGGGACGCGGACAGCGAGAACAGGCCCGCCGGGGCGTTGGGGGCCTCGACGGAAAGGGCGAGCGTCACCGGGGCACTCCCGGTGTTGGTGTACGTGACCGGGCGCCGGACCGCGGCCGCGCCGCCGCCCGCCTCCGCCTGGCCGGTGAACGCGGTCGCCGAGGCGAACACGTCGGCACCGAGCGCCGACGGGACGTCCACCCGGCCGCTGCCCGCCTGGAACGCGTCGTACTGCGGGGTCTGCTTCGAGCTGCTCACCAGCAGGTCCTTCAGCTGGGAGCCGGTCAGCCCCGGACGCGCGGACGCGAGCAGCGCGGCCGCGCCCGCGACGTGCGGGGTGGCCATCGAGGTGCCGCTGAGCGTCTGGTAGCTGCCCTCGCCCTCCGGCGCGTACTGCGAGCGGGCCGCCAGGACGTCCACGCCGGGGGCGGTGATCTCCGGCTTGAGGCCGCCGTCGCCGACCCGCGGACCCTGGCTGGAGAACCAGGCGACGTCGTCCGAGGAGTCGACGGCGCCCACGGTCAGGGCGGAGTCGGCCGCGCCCGGTCCGCCGATGCTTCCCGGAGTGCCCGCGTTGCCCGCGGCGATCACGAACAGCGCGCCGGTCTGCGCGCTCAGGCGGTCGACGGCCGCGCTGAGGGGGTCCGTGCCGTCGGACGGCGTGCCGGAGCCCAGGCTCATGCTCACGATGTCCGCGTCCTGGTCCACCGCGGCCCACTCCATGCCGGCCAGCACCCAGGAGTCCTGACCGGAGCCGGTGTCGGCCAGCACCTTGCCGACGTGCAGGTCCGCGCCGGGGGCGACGCCCTTCTCCTTGCCGTCCGAGGCGGCCCCGGTGCCGGCGATGGTGGACGCGACGTGGGTGCCGTGCCCGTTGCGGTCCGTCACGTCCTCGTCCGGGACGAAGCTCCGCGAGGCCGCGATCCGGCCCGACAGGTCGGGGTGCCCGGCGTCGACGCCGGTGTCGAGGACGGCGACGTCGACGCCCTTGCCGGTGTCGCCGGCCGACCACGCCCGCGGGGCGCCGATCTGGGCGGTGGTGTCGGCGAGATCGGCCTCGACCTTGCCGTCGAGCCAGATGCGGGCGATGCCGGAGCCGAAGGTGGGGGCCTCGCCGGACGTGACCTTGGTGGCTCGCGATCCGGCTCCGGAGGTGACGGACCGCCAGAAGTCGGCGGACCGGTCCTTGTCCTCGGTGAGGGCGGCACCCTGGACGCTGCTGAGGTCCCTGACCCGGGTGGCGCCCCGGGGCGTCGTGGAGCGCCGTCCGGCGGTGGTGTCGTAGGAGACGATCAGCGGCAAGTGGTCGCGGTGCGCGTCGTCGTAGCCGTCCGCGACGAGCTTGCTGATGTCGAACAGGCGCCGGTCCAGCGTGCCCGCCGCCACGTAGGGGAGGGCGGATTCGGGGTAGACGTACAGGTCGCCTCGTGACTCCATGATGTGCGCGCGGGCCTTGGAGCCGTCGGCGCCGCGCACCTCGACGGTGCCCCCTGCGGCACCGGACTGACGGGTGATAACGCTGTCACCCGTGATGAGGGTGACCGTGTGGACACCCGGCGGCACGTCGCTCCGCGCCGCCTGGGTGTCGGATCCGGTGCTCTCGGGCGCAGCGGCGTGGGCGGCTGTGACGGCGGCGGGTTGCGCCACCGACAGGAGGGCGGCGCCGGCGGCGGCGAACACGCCCCAGCGTCTGGGTGATGGTCTCAAGGGATTCCCTGGCTGTTCCGTGGGGCCGGGACCGGCCCGGCAAAGGTTCGGACTGCCCCGGTGGGGGCGGTCGCATCCTGGCCCCAAACCGCCGGACGTGGTCAGGGCGTGCGGGGTGATCTTCCCCACGTCCGCTTCGCGCCCGAACGGTTTGGAGCCGTCAAGCCCGCTCTCACGTGGAGAAGTTGAACGCCGGAACGACGGCGCGGCACACTCCACCCCCGTCGAGACGAGCACCGTACGGCCCTGCTCCAGGCGCACCACGTGGTCCACGTTCACGTTCGCCGGCTGCGCCGGCAGGGTCACCGGCCAGGAGTCCAGCCACGCGCACCGCCGGGCCCGGTTCCCGCCGGAGGAAGGCGGGCCGCCTCAGCCCGCGCGCTCCGCCGCGCCGCGCTCGACGCAGAACTCGTTGCCCTCCGGGTCGGCGAGCACGACCCAGCCGGTGCCGTCCGGGCGGCGCCGGTCGTCGACCTGGGTCGCGCCGAGCAGCAGGAGCCGCTCGACCTCCTCGTCCCGGGTGCGGTCCTGCGGCTGTACGTCCACGTGCACGCGGTTCTTGACGGTCTTGGGGTCCGGAACGGTCACGAAGAGGAGCCCCGGGCCGCCGTCGACCTCGATCAGGGCCTCCTCGTCACCGGGCTTGTCGTCCTCGTGCAGGGGGCGGTCCAGGACGAGGGACCAGAAGCTCGCCAGACGGTGGGCGTCGGCGCAGTCGATCGTGATGTGGCGCATCGCGGAAGTCATGCGGCCGGATTCTCGTGCACGGCGAAGGACCGGGGCAACGTGATTGGCTCTGGGGTGCGGGAGAACCAGGTGGCCGGGGTCCCCGCCGGTCGTACGTCGGCCGGCGGGGACCCCGGAGGCGGGGGCCGTCAGTCCCGGCCCACCACGGCTTGGCCGTACGGGATCAGCCGCACCGGCCCGACGAGCCCGGTGCGCTGCGAGGCGGCACCGCCGTACACCGACGGGTCGCTGACGCGCAGCCGGTTGATCAGCGGCGTGGCCACCTCCACCTCGATCGTGTTGGTGCCGGGGCGCAGCAGCCCGCCGAGGTCCGCCACGGGGTTGATGTGGCTGGTGACCGGAGCCGGGCGCCCGTTGACGCTGACCCGGAAGGTGTCGGTGACCTCGCCGAGGTCGAGCAGGGCGCCGAGGCCGCCGCTCCAGGGCCCGCCGAGTTCGACGGTGGCGCGGTACCGGCCGATGCCCGCGGCGTCCGTGAGGTCCGGGATGGCGTTCCACGGCGCCAGTGCGTCGAGGGCGATCCGGTGCCGCACGACGGTGGTGCGGTCGGGGTCCGCGCCGGGACGCCAGTCCTCGGCGTCCAGGGTCCAGGAGGTGAGCTCGCGCGGCGCGGGCACCTCCTCGACCACGGTGCCAACCGAACCCCCGCGTGATAGCGCGGTGGTGTAGGTGCCGGCCGCGCGGGCGCGCAGGACGAGCCTCCCGTCGTCGAAGCGCACGTCGTCCGCGTCCGTGGTGACCGCGTGCGTGCGGCCGGGCTCGCCGTGGAAGCGTCCCGGCGGCGCGAAGGCCACGACCATCGACTCGGACGGCTGCAGCGCCACCCGGAAGGTGCACAGGTCGCCGTCCTGCGCGTACAGCGCCAGCGGCCGGGCCTCGCCCGTCCACGGGTCCAGCAGGTGGGGTACCGCGTCCGAGCGGGTGCGGCGCACCGTGACGGCGTGGTCGATCGCGGCGACGGGGGGCTTCACGGTCTCGGCGTGCTTGCCGTTGACGAGGTAGAACCAGTCGACGCCCTCCTCGAAGCGGTGCATCGTCAGCAGCGTCGAGGGGACGGCGTAGCTCACGTCGGGCGCCAGACCGAGGTCCGCGAGGGCCTGGCCCACCGCCGTCTTCTCGGTGACCTGCCGGACCCGCGGCTGCGCGAGCAGTTCGGCGACGAGGGAGCGGAGCTGCTGCAGGGCGGAGTCGTCCGCCACGCCGGGCGTCGTGACCGTCGTCCAGTCGCCGAGCAGGACGACCGGCAGCCCGGCCCGCGTCAGGCGCAGCAGGTGGCGCGCGTCCGCGAGGGTGAGGGTGACCGCGGAGCCGGAGAAGAAGTCCCCTTCGACGAACAGCGCGCGGTAGGCCGGGCCGTCGGGGGCCAGGCGCCCGTCGCGGACCTTCGCCGACGGCAGGTCCAGCAGGGGACCGCTGACGAACTGGTGGGTCCAGCCGAGCGGAACGCCCGTCGAGGTGAACCAGGAGGCGCCGATCCCCGTCGCGGTGTACCCGGTCTGCCGGAAGACGGCGACGTCGATGCGCGAGGTGCCGCGCTGCATGGCGTGGTGCACCCGGGACAGGTAGCCCGACACATCGCCGACGTGCCGCCAGGTCGGGTGCCGCGGACCCCAGGACTCGCCGTAGCCGACGGTGCCGTTGTACGGGGTGAAGGCCGCGAAGCCGGGCCACTTCACCCCGGGCAGCGTGGCGTAGGAGAAGCCGTGCACGACGGTCTGGTTGACGCCGGCCGCGTACGCGCCGCCCATGGTGCGCAGGAACTTCTCCCATGTGGTGCTGTACGCGGAGCCTGTGTAGGCGCCTGCCTCGCAGGAGAGCACCGTGTGGCCCGCCATGTCCCGGCCGCCGGCCAGGCAGCGGTAGTCGTCCAGGTTCTTGAAGCCCAGCGACTCGCCCTCGGGGATGTCCAGCAGCGCGGCCGACTCGATGGCGTCGGTCTGCAGGCCGTACGGCTGGGCGCGCATCCCCAGGCCCAGCGCGTGCGCCCAGTCGCGCAGCGCTGTGAGGTGGTGGGTGTTGTACAGGTCGCTGACGGTGTCCCAGAAGTCGTGCCGTATCTGCCGCGTCGCGACGGCGTCGTAGGCGTAGACCTGGTTGCCACCGCTCATCGCGACCACGGGCAGGACGGGCAGCAGCGGGTAGCCGTTGCGCTTCTCGAAGGCGGCGGGCAGACCCGGGGTCCAGGGCAGCGCCTTGGTCTCGATCTCCAGGGAGTCCTCGAACAGGACGCCGCCGGCGGACTCGAGGAGCTTGCGGATCTCCTGGGTGAGCAGGCTCCGCTCCCAGAAGTCCGTGACGGCCGCGGTGCCGGCCGCGCTGAAGTGGTCCACGACGTAGGCGGTGGGCGAGGTGTGCGGGCCGCCCTCGGGGGTCTGCCCCGTGCCGCGCTGCCAGAAGGCGGTCAGCACCCAGTCGCCGTCGGCGGGGGCGGTCCAGTCCACGGCGCCGTCGGCGACACGCGCGGTGAGGTCCCGGGCGCTCGCGCGGTCCAGGCCGGTCTCCTTGCGGGTGGCGTTCTCGGGGGCGACCCGGGTGGCCAGCAGGCCCAGCAGCCGCTGCCGCGTGACCCCGGAGGCGGCGGCCGCGGCCGGCGGCGGCACGGGGCCCGAGTAGTCCGCTCCGGCCGCCACTGTGACGGCGCCGAGCGCGAGTTCCTGTACGGCGGCCTCGCTGTCGGGGGTGATCCCGGGGACGGCCGCGGGCCAGCTGGGGCCGATGGTGAGGTCGATGGTGACGCCCCGCCGGCGGGCCTGGTCCAGGGCCGCCTGGACGCCGGCCACCCAGGCGGGGCTGCCCCAGCCGTGGTGCTCGGTGTCCAGGACTGAGGCGTCCTTCACGCTGTGGTGGACGGCCGCGATCTCGGCACCGCCGAACCCGGCGTCGGCGATCTGGTCGACCTCGCGTCTGATCTCGTCGGGGTCCACCAGCCCGTCCGGCCACCACCAGCGGAACTTGGGCCGCACCGCGCTCCCCGGCTCGGCGAACGCGCGTGCCGCCTCGCCCTCGCCCGCCGCCCCGGTCCCGGTCCGCGCCTCGGCGGCAGCGGGCAGTGCGGGGGCCAGGGCCGCCGCTGTGCCCGCGACGGCGGTGGCGATGAGGAGGCTGCGGCGGGAAACCCCGCCGCCCTCGGGGCGGTTGCTGTGGTCGTGCATGGTTCCGTAGCTCCCCGGAGTGAGTGGTGGAGGTGCCTTTCATCCCGGGGTGATCAGTGCCGGGATGCAACGCGCTGCTTATTGAACCGTTTCAATCTTTTGCGGAGGCTACAGCGAGGTCCCTGGCGGGGGCAAGGTCCCAGCGGGTACGAACCTCGACGGGCGTGGTGGGGTGCGGCATCCGCGACGTCGGGGAGCGGGGCGCCGGCGGTCCGCGCCAGGGGTTCGCGGTGGGCGCGGCCCATGAGATGAGAACGTTTCAGGGAAATGTCTCGCCGATCGCGTCACCCGGCTCGGCTCGGCTCGGCTCGGCTCGGGCGGGCTCGCGTTACGGTCGGGGTCATGCGGATCACGAAGTACACCCACGCCTGCGTGCGCGTCGAGCACGAGGGGCGCGTGCTCGTCATCGACCCCGGGACGTGGAGCGAGCCGGCCGCGCTGGCGGGGGCGGACGCCGTACTGGTCACGCACGAGCACAGCGACCACGTCGACGTCCTTCGCCTGGCCGGGCTCGGCGTCCCGGTTTACGCCCCAGCGGGGGCGGACATCCCGCGGCTGGAGTCGGCCCGGGTCGGCGCCGGCACGGAGTTCACCGCCGCCGGCTTCCGTGTGCGTGCGGTGGGCGGCCGCCACGCGCCCGTCCACGCCGGCCGGCCCGACTGCGTGAACCTCGGTTACGTTGTCGACGACACCCTCTACCACCCCGGTGACGCGCTGCACGTGCCCGCCCAGCCGGTCGAGACGCTCATGGTGCCGCTCCAGGCGTCCTGGCTGAAGACGACCGAGGCGATCGACTTCGTCAACGCCGTCGCACCGCGACGGACGTTCGGGATCCACGACGGCCAGATCAACGAGCGGGGCCTCGGCAGCGTCAACGGCTGGCTCGCGGAACAGACCGACCACGGCTACCGGTATCTGCGGCCCGGCGAATCGCTCTGAGCGCGCCGCATGTGCCCAGCCGTAGATGTCCCACCAGTGAACGCCGTTCGTCGGGAAGCGGTACCGCGAAGGCCGGTCGCACTACGATCGCGCGATGGCTGACGACACCTTCCTCGCCCACGGTCCCCGGGTGGCCATCCGGCGGATCACCGTCCGGGACCACGAAGAGATCGGCGCGCTCGCCCGGGCGAGCGCCGCACTGCACGGGCCCTGGGTGCCCAGGTGGGAGCACACCCCGGAGACCTTCTCCGTCTACGTCGAGCGCTTCGACCACCCGACGCACGAGGGTTTCGTGCTCTGCCTACGCCTTCGGCGACCTCGGCCTGCACAGGCTGGAGGCCAACATCCAGCCCGCGAACGTCGCGTCGATCAGGCTGGTGGAGCGCCTGGGCTTCGAGCGCGAGGGGTACTCCCCGCGTTTCCAGTACCTCGACGGCGCCTGGCGAGGCCACGAACGATGAGCCGTCACGGCGGAGATGGTGGCCGGCGAACCCCGCGAGACGGAGTGAGGCACCCGCCTGGCCGGGCGATCGGGGCGGCGCAGCCGCGGTGTTAGCGTCCCGGTCATGGACGACAGCGTTTACGTGGGCAACGCCGGTGAGGACGCGCCGCTCGACCGGGGGTGGCTGCTGGGGCACTTCAAGGAGGCGGCAGACCCCCGGCACAGTGACGCCGTGGAGATCAAGTGGGGCGTCCACCCGGCGGGGGACGAGCGCGGGGAGTGGGTGCGCGGCGAGGAGCGGACCGCGCTGCAGATCCTCATCAGCGGGCGGTTCCGGGTCGAGTTCCGGGGGCGGTCGGTGGTGCTGGCCCGTCAGGGGGACTACGTCGTGTGGGGCAAGGGCGTGGACCACTCGTGGGTGGCGGAGGAGGACTCGACGGTGCTGACCGTCCGCTGGCCGTCCGTGCCGGGGTACGCGGTCCCGGCCGCCGAGGACGTTTAGCGACCCCATCGTCCCCCGAGGAGCGTTGGCTCGAAATTATCGACGCAGTGGTCGAGTTGAGCCGCTCCTCGCCGAACGCATGGGCCTCGGCCTCTTTTGATCAGGGAAAAGAGCCTCAGATCCCCATCATCCGGACGGCTTGATGTGTCCGCTGCCGTGGCTGGATCTTTTCGTTCGGCATCGTCAACTCTCTGTTGCCGCACGGTAAATCCGCACGTGGTCGGCAAAGCGTGGTACCGCTCCCACGGGAGGGAGGTGACCGACTTTCGGACAATGATCTCCGCAGTGGTGACATGGGGCGAACATGCTGAAACGATCCACGGCGTCGCGCGAGCATCACTCGCACGTCACCTTGCGGAGGCATTCTGGGCCTCCGATGTTCCCGTTCCCAGCGGCCGTTCGAACGGCCGGGCACAAGGAGCTTCACGAGTGACGAACCAACCCGCTGTCACGGGTGCCACTTCCCTGCCGAATCCCTCTCCCGACCGTCGTGCGCGTGGCGCACGCGGCCGTGTCACGGCGATCGCCGCCGTGACCCTGGCCGCCCTGCTCACCCCCCTCCTCCCGGCCACCGGCGCCGTCGCCGCGTCCGAGGGGGACGGGACGGCGCCGCGCAAGATCGTGGCGGACTCCCGGCCGGGGGCGCGCTCCCTCGCCCTTTCCACCGCGCAGCGCAAGCAGTTGCTCGAGGCGGCGTCCGACGGCCGGGTCACCGCCGCCCGCGCACTCCGGCTGGGCGACAAGGAGGCGCTGATACCCAAGGACGTCATCAAGGACGCCGACGGCACGGTGCACACACGCTACGAGCGCACGTACGCCGGGCTCCCCGTGGTCGGCGGGGACCTGGTGGTGCACGAGCGGGCCGGCGCACGCACCGTCAGCAAGGCCTCGTCCGCACGGGTCGCCGTGCCCAGCACGAAGGCCGCCGTCAGCGCCGCCACGGCGAAGAAGTCCGCCCTTGCCGCGGCCGAGAGCGAGCGCACCCGGAACCCGGCCGCGGACGGCGCCCCCCGTCTGGTCGTCTTCCTCGGCGACGGCAAGCCCACCCTTGCCTGGCAGTCCTTCGTCACCGGCACCCAGAAGGACGGGACCCCCAGCCGGCTGAACGTCGTCACCGACGCCGCGACCGGCAAGGAGCTCCAGAAAGTCGAGGAGATCCGCTCGGGCACCGGCAACAGCCAGTACAGCGGGCAGGTGCAGATCGGCACCGTCGACAACAACGGCCTCTACGAGCTGACCGACCCGGAGCGCGGCGGGCACAAGACGTACGACCTGACCGGCGTCGGCGGCAACGGCAACCTGGTCACCGACGACGACGACGTCTGGGGCGACGGGACGATCACCGACCGCCAGACCGCCGCCGTGGACGCGGCCTACGGCCAGCGGGAGACCTGGGACTTCTACAAGGAGCGCTTCGGCCGCAACGGCATCGCCGACAACGGTGTCGGAGCCTTCTCACGGGTGCACTACGGCGACAACTTCGCCAACGCCTTCTGGGACGACGGCTGCTTCTGCATGACGTACGGCGACGGCCGCGGCAATGAGCACCCGCTCACCGAACTCGACATCGCCGCCCACGAGATGACGCACGGCGTCACCTACGCCACCGCCAACCTCACCTACGCCGGGGAGTCCGGCGGCCTCAACGAGGCGACCAGCGACATCATGGCCACGGCCGTGGAGTTCTTCGCGGACAACCCCGCCGACGTCCCCGACTACATGATGGGCGAACTCGCCGACGTGCGTGGCACCGGCAAGCCGCTGCGCTACATGGACCAGCCGTCCAAGGACGCCGACCCCGTCAAGGGCACGTCGCTGGACTACTGGACGCCGCAGCTGAGGAAGGAGGACGTCCACCACAGCTCCGGCCCGGCGAACCACTTCTTCTACCTCCTCTCCGAGGGCAGCGGCAAGAAGACGATCAACGGCGTCGCCTACGACAGCCCCACCTACGACGGCCTCCCCGTCGCCCCCGTCGGCCTGCGCAACGCGACCGACATCTGGTACCGGGCCCTGACCACGTACATGACCAGCAGCACCGACTACGCCGGGGCGCGCACCGCCACCCTGCAGGCGGCCGCCGACCTGTTCGGGCAGGGCAGCGCCACCTACGAGGCGGTGGGCAACGCCTGGGCGGCGGTCAACGTCGGCGCCCGCTACGTCAACCACATCGCCGTCGTGACGCCCTCCACCCGGCCCGTGGCCGTCGGCCAGCCGATGAGCCGCCAGATCGAGGCGGTCGGCTCCAGCCCCGGACGGCTGGCCTACTCGGCGCACGGGCTGCCCAAGGGGCTGTCCATCAACGCGCGGACGGGCCTGATCAGCGGCACGCCGAAGAAGGCCGGCACTTTCAAGACGGCCATCACCGTCGAGAACACCGCCCAGCACAAGGCCAGGCGCACGGTGCGCTTCGAGTGGCCTGTCCTGGCCTCCGGCGGCAGCTTCTTCGTCAATCCCGCCCGCTACGACATCCCGAACTGGAAGACGATCGAGTCCCCGCTGATCGTGACCGGCCGCAAGGGCAACGCGCCCAGCGACCTCAAGGTGACCATCGACCTGGTCCACCCATGGGTGGGCGGCCAGATCGTCACCCTGGTCGGCGAGGACGGGACGGAGATCCCGGTGAAGCCCTGGTACTGGGACACCGGCGAGGGCGAGGTGCACGCCACGTACACCGTGGACGCCTCGGCGGTCCCCGCCAACGGCACCTGGAAGCTGCGGGTCACGGACAACACCCCCGGCATCTTCACCGTCGACCCCGGCTACCTCGACCGCTGGAGCCTGACCTTCTGACCGTCTGCCCCTCTGACCCCTGACCCCTGCGCAGCCGGTGCCGCCACGGCACCGGCTGCGCAGGGCGATGTCCGTCGCCGCCGAGCCGGACCCGCCCCGGCCTTCGACCCACCGGGCGAGTACGACCTCGGCCCGGGCCGGGAGCTCGCCAAGACGGCCCCGTCCGCCCTGGCACCGCGGGACGCCGGACCGGCCGACGCCGTCCCGCTCGCACGGGGCCTGCCGGAGGCACTGCCCCAAGGCCCCCGGCCGGCGGCGCTCCCGGTACCGTCCCGCAGCGTCGATAATCGACATATGAGTCAGCGGAACGCTTCGAACACCACGCTGGGTGACTTCCTGAGGGCGTGCCGTTCCCGGGTGAACCCCGAAGACGTGGGCCTGCCGGACGACGGGCGCCACCGCCGGGTCCCGGGGCTCCGGCGGGAGGAGCTGGCGCAGCTGGCGAACGTGAGCGTGGACTACGTGGTGCGCCTGGAGCAGGGCCGTACGGTGCACGTCTCGACGGCGGTGTTGGACTCGCTCGCGCGGGCGCTGCGCCTGCGGCCCGACGAGCGTGACTACCTGCTGCGGGTCGCCGCGGCCGGCGCGCAACGACCCGCCTCGGCGCCCGGCCGCATCCGGCCGCAGACGCAGACCCTGCTCAACGGGCTGCAGGAGTACCCGGCCCTGCTGCTGAGCCACCGGCTGGACGTACTGGGCTGGAACCCGCTGGGCGCGGCGCTGCTCACCGACTTCGCCGCCGTGCCGGAAGCGCAGCGCAACCTGGTGCGCATGGCGTTCCTGGCCCCGGCCTTCCGCGAGCTGTACGCCGACTGGCGAACCGTCGCCCGCGAGTGCGTCGCCTACCTCCGGATGGGCGCGGCGCGCGACCCGCAGGACCCGCGGCTCAAGGCCCTGGTCGAGGAACTCTCCGCCGCCGACGCTGACTTCCGCCGCTGGTGGACGGACCACCGGGTGCGGACCCGGGCCGCGGGCGAGAAGACCTTCCGGCACCCGGTGGCCGGCACCATGACGCTGGACTTCCAGAGCCTCGTCGTGGGCGACGACCCGGACCAGACCATCTTCGTCTACACCGCGCAGCCCGGCACCGCCGCCCACGAGGCGCTGCGCTTCCTGGCCACGTGGTCGGCGAGTCCCGCGGCCGTGCGCCCGTGACCGGATCCGACTGGTACTGCCGGTCCCAGGCAGGCGTCTCCTACGGTTGATCCTTCCCTGCCCCGCCCTTCGCCGCGGGTGGACGCTGGGACACGTCGACAGAACGACGCCCAGTGATCATGAGGAGCACATCACCAATGACGACGTGGTTCATCACCGGCGCATCCCGCGGGTTCGGCCTGGAAATCGCCCGGCAGGCCCTCGAGCGGGGCGACAACGTCGTGGCCACCGCCCGCAAGCCCCGCGCCGTGGAGGACGCGCTCGCGGCCCACGCCGACCGGCTGCTGGCCGTACCGCTCGACGTGAACGACGAGGAGCAGGCCCGGTCCGCCGTCGAGGCGGCGGTCGAGCGCTTCGGCACCATCGACGTCCTCGTCAACAACGCCGGCCGGGGCCTGCTCGGCGCGGTGGAGGAGACCAGCGACGCCGAGGCGCGCGCGGTGTTCGACACGAACGTCTTCGGACTGCTGACCGTGACCCGTGCCGTCCTGCCCGTCATGCGGGCCCGGCGCTCTGGACGGATCATCAACCTCAGCTCCGTCGGCGGGTTCGTCGGGTGGGCGGGCTGGGGCCTGTACTGCGCGACCAAGTTCTCCGTCGAGGCGGTGACCGAGTCGCTGCGGCTGGAACTCGCGCCGCTCGGCATCCAGGCGACCGCCATCGAGCCCGGCCCGTTCCGTACGGACTTCCTGGACTCCTCCTCCCTGCACCGCACCGAGCGGGTCATCGAGGACTACCAGGAGAGCGCGGGTGGCATGCGCGACTGGGCCGACGACAGCAACCACGCCCAGGACGGCGACCCGGTGAAGGCGGCGACCGCCATCATCACCGTCGCCGGGGCGGAGGCGATGCCGGCCCGGATCCCGCTGGGCAAGGCCAGCCTCGCCGACGTGGAGAACAAGCTCGCCGGAGTCGCCCGTGAGATCGGCGCGTGGCGGGACCTCGCCCTGTCCACCGACTTCACCTCGTGATCCGGACCGGTCCCGCGGCTGCGTGAAAGCCCCGGTTCCCCCGCCGCCATGGCGGGGGACCCCTGCCCCGGCCCGCTCAGCGCACGGTCCCCGCAGGAGCTCATCGACGCGGTCCTGCGCTGATACCCGGCGGGTATCACAGGGAGGGGAACAGGTCTTGGACGCGCCGCACGCCCCGCCCGAAGACTCGGAGGTGTCGCAGGACATCACGAGAAAGGCGAGCGCCATGAAGGTCTTCCTCACCGGAGGCTCCGGCTACATCGGGCGGGCCACCATCGAGGCCCTGGTGCGCCGGGGAATCCAGGTCGTCGCCCTGGCCCGCAGCGAGGACTCGGCCCGGGTCGTCCACGACCTCGGGGCCGTCCCCGTGGCGGGGGACCTGACCGAGACGCACGTGCTGCGGGCCGCCGCGCGCGCCGCCGACGGGGTCATCCACATGGGCCAGCACTACGGTCCCGACACCGCCGAGGTCGACCGCGCCGCCGCCGAGGCGCTGCAGGACGGCGCCGGGCCGCGCCCGTACGTGCACACCGGCGGGGTGTGGGTCTACGGCGACACCGACGGCGTGGCGGACGAGGACGCCCCGCTGTTCCCGCCGCGCATCACCGCCTGGCGGCTGGAGAACGAGAAGCGCGTCCTCGCCCGCGCCGCGACCGGCGAACGGCCGGTGGTGGTCATGCCCGGCCTGGTCCACGGCCGCTGCGGCGGCCTGGTCGACATGTTCTACGCGGCGCCGGGGCGGGAGACCGGCTCCGTGCCCTGCGTCGGCGACGGCGCCAACCACTGGTCGACCGTTCACGTCGACGACGTCGCCGAACTGTACGCGCTGGCCCTGAACGCCGCGCCCGGCTCGGTCTACGCCGGGGTCGGCGACCTCCACCCGACCCAGGCGGAGGTCGCCCACGCGGTGAGCCGGGCGATCGGCCGCCCCGGATCGGTCCGGCACCTGACCGAGGCGGAGGCCGAGGAGCGGATGGGCCCCATCGCGGAGGCCTTCGCCCTCGACCAGCGGCTCACCGGCGCCCGGGCCCGTCGTGAGCTGGGCTGGCAGCCCTCCCGGCTCGACCTGGCGGCCGACCTCGCCCGCCCCTGAGCCTTCCCGCTGAGAAGCGTGAGCCGGGCGGATACGCTCGGATATGTCCGCCCCCGTGAGGAGGCGAGGAGGGGTCCGTGGATCTGGATCTGCGCAAGCTGCGGTACTTCGTCGCGGTGGCCGAGGAACTGCACTTCGGGAGGGCGGCCGAACGCCTGCACATCGCGCAGCCCGTGCTGTCGCGGCAGATCAGGGCGCTGGAGAACGAGCTCAAGGTGCAGCTGTTCTCCCGCGACCGCCGCAACACCGAACTGACCCCGGCCGGCACGCAACTCCTCGCCGACGCGGGGCCGCTCCTGGCGGCCGCCGACGCCACCCGGCGCAGGGCCACCCGCGCGGCCCGGGGCCTCGCCTCCTTCACCGTGGGTTTCATGCCCGGACTGATCGTCACGGGTGCCGTGCGGGAGATCTCCCGCCGGCACCCGGACCTGTCGGTCGAGGTCGTCAGGACGAGCTGGGACGACCAGACGGAGGTGATCCGCGACGGACGCGTCGACGTCGGCTACGTCAGGATGCCCATCGACACCCGCGGCCTGGCCACCCGCAGCCTCCTCGCCGAACCCCGCGTCGCCGTCCTGCCGGCGGACCACCCCTACGCGGGCAAGCCCGCCCTCGGCATCGCGGACCTCGCCGACGAGCACCTCCTCCAGGACCCCGCCGCCGTGCCCGAGTGGCGCGACATCGCCCGGGAGATCGCCGACCCTCAGCGCCGGCCGGACGTCCCGGGATTCCGTTCCGTCGAGGAGAAGCTCGAGAGCGTGGCGGCGGGCCGCGGCGTCGTCGTGCTGCCGCTCTCCACCGCGACCTACTACACCCGCGCCGACATCGCCCACGTCGAGATCGAGGACATCGGCCCCAACCGGGTGTTCCTGGCGTGGGACGGCAGCCGGCACGACCCGCTGATCGAGGAGTTCGCCGGCATCGCGGTCGCCTGCGCCGACTCGTCCGCCTGACCGCTGAACGGTTTGCGTGCGCGGTCCGTACAGAGGGCGCGGGCACGAGAGGAGAAGCCCCGCGCGACTGCGCGACGGGGCGGCGGAGCGGGAGATACGCGGATGAAGCTTGACGTGGTGGGGGAGCCGGGGCCGACGGGCGCTGCCGGCGAGGGCGACGTCTGGGTGGAGAACTGGGGAGCGCAGGCCGTGTGCCGGATGGAGGACCCGGACGTGCTGTTCGTCCAGGGGGCCGCCCAGAAGCGCGTCAAGGCCGTGTGCGGCGGCTGCCCCGTGCGCACCGAGTGCCTGGCCGACGCCCTCGACAACCGCATCGAGTTCGGGATCTGGGGCGGTATGACGGAGCGTGAGCGACGCGCCCTGCTACGCCGCCGCCCCACCATCACCTCCTGGCGCGCCCTGCTGCGGACGGCGCGTCAGGCCTACGAGCGGGGCCCGCAGCAGGCCTCGGCCTGAGTATCAGCCACCAGGCACAGGCCCGGCGGTCAGCGGCCGACCGGGCCCTCCGGGCCCAGGGGGTCATCGCCGTACGCGTCGAATCCGACGATCCTGCCCGCCTCGACCGTGAAGACGTGGACGATCGCGGAGTCGAAGGGCCGGGCGGCCCCGCCTCCCGTGCCCTGCGTCCGTCCCACGGGGA
Organism: Actinacidiphila sp. bgisy160; assembly: GCF_965342435.1. Taxonomy (GTDB): domain Bacteria; phylum Actinomycetota; class Actinomycetes; order Streptomycetales; family Streptomycetaceae; genus Actinacidiphila. The sequence continues at coordinate 87,599 of NZ_CBDRCM010000019.1, forward strand.
CGACCTGGCCGCCCGCCTCGAAGAGCCGAGCGGTCTCGATGCGGCTCTCGATCAGGTGGAACGCCTTCTTGAAGAACGCCGCGAAACCGGCGAGTCCGGGGTCCGTGCCGCCACAGGGCAGCGCCTCCGTCACCCGGATCCGCAGGCCCGGGGAGGCGATGGCCGCCAACGTGGTGCGGTCGGACCGCAGCATGGCGTCGTACATCGCCCCGGCGACCTCCTGTGGGGCCGCGCTCCCGGATCCGGGTGCCTCGGGCATGGCGATCTCCTGAGATGATTCAACGATTAACTGTTGGGAAGGTTGTCGGATCGTAGGCGAGCATAGGGGAGTCGAGGGCCCGCTCGCCGGGGTGTCCACCAAGGCGGGACCCGCATCCCTTCTTTTCGCGCGGACGGCCGGCCCACCCGGGCGCCCGCTCCCGTCATGCGGGCGGCGTCACCCGAGCCCGTCGAGGAAGGCGGTCATCGCCTGGCGCAGCGCGTCCGGACGCTCCAAGTGGAGGTCGTGGCCCGTCCCGGGAACGCCGACGGCCACCGCCCGCGGCTGCCGGCGGCACATCTCCCGTGCCTCGTCGGCGCCGATGATCCCCTTCTCGGCGAGCACGACCAGCGTCGGGCACCGCAGCGCGTCCCACTCCTCCCAGAAGGCGCGCTCCGCGTTCTCCCGCAGGGAGGCCACCATGACGTCACGGTCGAAGCGCGGCCACCAGCCGTCGTCGCGCCGCTCCAGGCCCTCCGCCCAGCCCCTGCCGACCGGCCCGCCGCCGAGGAACGCGGCGGCGGACTCCACCGAGGGGAAGGGCACCGGCCAGGAGTCCAGCCACGCCCCGATGTCCGCGGGAACTCCCGGGTTCGGGCCGCCGGGTCCCGCCTCGACCAGCACCAGGGCGCGGACCAGATCCGGGCGGGCCGCGGCCGTCAGCATCGCGGTGTGGCCGCCGAGCGACTGGCCCACCAGGATCACCGGCCCGGTGCCCAGCTCCGTGATGACGGCCGCGGCGTCGTCCACGTAGGCCGCGCGGGAGACGTCCCCAGGGCGCCGCTCGGAGGCGCCGTGCCCCCGCTGGTCCACGGCTACCACGTGATGACGGGCTTTCAGCCACCGCGCGGTGTCGTCCCACTCGCCCGCGTGGCCGGCCAGGCCGTGCAGCAGGACCACCGACGGCCCCGGACCCGGCCGGTCCCGGCACTCCAGCCGCACGCCGTCGCGGACCACCGTCAAGCGGGACCACGTCATCACGAACCCCTGTCCCCCGGCGCGCAGAGCCCGCGCCGCGTGCTGTCGTTCCGCACCCTGCCGGACGCCGCGGGCGCCCGCAAACGGCGCCCCGCCGGTCGCCCGGAGAAGCGGCCTCCGGGTGTCTTTCGGCGGTTTCTTCCCGGCCGCCGACCCCGGTGGTACGGTCCCGTCCAGTCGTGGCCCCGCCCGGAGGGTGACGAGAGGCACCCGAGGGTGACCGGCGAGGAAGAGGCGCGACGTGAGACGGATGACTGCCCGGCCGGCGAACGGGCACCAGGCGAGGGTGCTGCGCCTGCTGCGCGATGCGGGCCCGCAGTCGCGGGCCGTGCTCGGCGACCAGGTGGAGCTCTCCCGGTCGAAACTGGCGGTCGAGGTCGACCGCCTCCTGGAGACTGGTCTCGTGGTCCCCGACGGACTCGCCGCCTCCCGCGGCGGACGGCCCTCGCACAACGTGCGCCTCGCCCCCTCGCTGCGCTTTCTCGGGGTGGACATCGGCGCCACCTCGGTCGACGTGGCGGTCACCAACGCCGAGCTGGAGGTGCTCGGCCACCGTACCGTGCCGTTCGACGTGCGCGAGGGTCCGGTCGCCGTGTTCGAGCAGGTGCTGGTGATGGCGGCCGAACTGCGCGCCGCCGGCACCGCGGAGAGCTTCGACGGCGCGGGGATCGGGGTGCCCGGGCCGGTGCGGTTCCCCGACGGCGTGCCGGTCGCCCCGCCGATCATGCCCGGCTGGGACGGGTTCCCGGTCCGGGAGGCCATGAGCCAGGAACTCGGCTGTCCCGTCCTGGTCGACAACGACGTGAACCTCATGGCGCTGGGGGAGCAGCATGCCGGGGTCGCCCGTTCGGTGCGGGACTTCCTCTTCGTCAAGATCGGGACCGGCATCGGATGCGGCATCGTCGTGGGTGGGCAGGTCTACCGCGGGGTCAACGGCAGCGCCGGCGACATCGGGCACATCCAGGTGGTCCCGGGCGGAATCTCCTGCGCCTGCGGCAACCACGGCTGTCTCGAGGCCTACTTCGGCGGGAGCGCCCTGGCCCGGGACGCCGCCGCCACGGCCGCCGCCGGGGATTCGGCGGCGCTCGCCGCCCGGCTGGCCTCGGCGGGGACGCTCACCGCCGCCGACGTGGCGGGCGCCGCGGCGGGCGGGGACGGCGCGGCCCTCGACCTCATCCGGCAGGGCGGCAACCGCACGGGCCAGGTCATCGCCGGCCTGGTGAGCTTCTTCAACCCCGGACTCGTCGTGATCGGCGGTGGGCTCACCGGTCTGGGGCACACCCTCCTGGCCAGTATCCGCAGCCAGGTGTACGGGCAGTCGCTGCCGCTGGCGACCGGCAACCTGCCGATCGTCCTCAGTGAACTCGGCCCGACCGCGGGCGTGGTCGGGGCCACCCGCCTGATCAGCGACCACGTCTTCTCGCCGGTGTGAGCCGCGGCGGGAACCGCCCTCCGGTGCGGCCCCGTTCCACCGCCCTTCACTCCGAGGTCCCCCTCCGTTCCGGATCGGGCGTGCCTGCATCCCCCGTCCGGCGGGAGAGTTGACCTCCCTCCAGACTTTGTCCTGGAACCGGAAAAAGACCTCGGTGATTCCTGCGCAACTTCTTCCCCCACCAGGCGGGCGCTGCTACTTTCCCATCGAAAGCCTGACGGAGCGGGACCGGTTCACGCCGGTCCGGTATCCCCATGCCGACGGCCGGGGGAGGTGAGGGGCACGTGAGACGCATGACAGCTCGACCCGCCAACGGGCATCAGGCGCGGCTGCTGCGGCTGCTCCGTGACGGCGGACCCAACTCCCGTGCCCAGATGGGGGACCAGATCGACCTGTCCCGTTCCAAGCTGGCCGTCGAGGTCGACCGGCTGCTGGAGACGGGTCTGGTCGTCGCGGACGGCCTGGCCGCCTCACGCGGCGGACGGCGCTCGCACAACATCAGGCTCGCCCCGGGTCTGCGCTTCCTCGGCGTCGACATCGGCGCCACCTCGGTCGACGTCGCCGTCACCAACGCTGAACTGGAGGTGCTCGGCCACCTCAACCACCCGATGGACGTCCGTGAGGGACCGGTCGCCGTATTCGAGCGGATCCTCGAAATGGCCGCCAAACTCAGGGCCGCCGGCCTCGCCGAGGGCTTCGACGGTGCGGGCATCGGGGTGCCGGGGCCGGTGCGCTTCCCCGAGGGCGTCCCCGTTGCACCGCCGATCATGCCGGGCTGGGACGGCTTCCCGGTCCGCGAGGCGCTCAGCCAGGAACTGGGCTGCCCCGTCATGGTCGACAACGACGTGAACCTGATGGCCATGGGGGAGCAGCACGCCGGGGTCGCCCGATCCGTCGGCGACTTCCTGTGCGTCAAGATCGGCACCGGCATCGGCTGCGGCATCGTCGTCGGCGGTGAGGTGCACCGCGGTGTGACGGGCAGCGCGGGCGACATCGGCCACATCCGGGTCGAGGCCGACGGACGCGCCTGCGCCTGTGGCAACAAGGGCTGCCTGGAAGCCCACTTCAGCGGCGCCGCGCTCGCCCAGGACGCCCTGGAGGCGGCCAGGTCGGGGCGGTCCTCCGCCCTCGCGGCCCGGCTCGGGGCGGCAGGGCAGCTGTCCGCCGTCGACGTCGCCGCGGCGGCCGCGGTCGGTGACGCGGCGGCACTGGAACTCATCCGCGAGGGGGGCAACCGCGTCGGCCAGGTCATCGCCGGCCTGGTGAGCTTCTTCAACCCCGCACTGGTCGTGATCGGCGGCGGCGTCACCGGCCTCGGCCACACGCTGCTCGCCAGCATCCGCAGCCAGGTCTACCGCCAGTCGCTGCCACTGGCGACCGGCAACCTGCCCATCGTCCTGGGTGAACTGGGCCCCACCGCCGGCGTGATCGGCGCGGCCCGGCTCATCAGCGACCACGTGTTCTCCCCGGCCTGACCCCCACCGGCCAAGCGCTCCACCGGTACCACGGCACCACCGGCTCCACCCGCACGCTCCGCACGCGCACGTGTCACCCGCACCCGCCGAGGGGATCGTCATGGCACCTGAACCACCGGCACCGCCGCCCCCGACAGCAGCCCCGCTGCTCACCATGTCCGGCATCACCAAGTCCTTCCCCGGCGTCCGTGCCCTGGACGGCGTCGACCTGGACGTCCAGGCCGGCGAGGTGCACTGCCTCCTCGGCCAGAACGGCGCGGGGAAGTCCACCCTCATCAAGGTGCTCGCCGGGGCGCACCAGCCCGACGGCGGGGAGATCACCTGGCGCGGGGAGCCGGTGTCGCTGAAGTCGCCGATCGCCGCCATGCGGCTCGGCATCGCCACCATCTACCAGGAACTCGATCTGGTCCAGGGGCTGTCCGTGGCCGAGAACGTGTTCCTCGGCCACGAACCGACCACCGCGGGCTTCGTCGTGCGGGGACGCGACGCCCGCCGCGGGGCCGCCGTCCTGCTGCGCCGGCTCGGCCATCCCGAGATCGACCCCGCCCGCCGCGTCGGGGACCTCTCGGCCGCCCAGCAGCAGATCGTCTCGATGGCCCGGGCGCTCTCCCACGACGTGCGCCTCATCGTCATGGACGAGCCGTCCGCCGCGCTGGATCCCGAGGAGACCGACAACCTCCTGCGCATCGTCGGGCAACTGACCGCCGACGGCGTCGCGGTCGTCTACATCTCCCACCGGCTGGAGGAGATCCGCCGCGTCGGCGACCGGGTCACCGTCCTGAAGGACGGCCGCGCGGTCGCCGGCGGGCTCCCCGCCAAGTCCATGCCCACGCGGGAGATCGTGGCGCTCATGACGGGCCGTGACGTCGAGTACGTCTTCCCGCCGCGCCCCGCGGGACCGCGCTCCGGCGACCCCGTCCTGCGGGTCGAAGGGATCGCCAGGGAAGGCGAGTTCGCCGCGGTCGACCTGGAGGTGCGCCCGGGCGAGATCGTCGGGCTCGCGGGGCTCGTGGGCTCTGGACGGTCGGAGATCCTCGAGACGCTCTACGGCGCCAGGAAGCCCACCGCCGGCCGGGTCACCATGGACGGCCGCCCCCTCAAGCCCGGCAGCGTCCGCTCGGCCGTCCGCGCAGGACTGGGGCTGGCACCGGAGGAGCGCAAGGCGCAGGCACTGCTGATGCTGGAGTCCGTCACGCGCAACGTGTCGGTGTCCACCCTCTCCCGCTTCTCCCGGGCCGGCTGGCTCGACCGCAGGGAGGAACGGCGGGCCGCCCGGGAGTCCACCCGGTCGCTGTCACTGCGGCCGGACAACCCCGACGCCCCGGTGCGCACGCTGTCCGGGGGCAACCAGCAGAAGGCCGTCCTGGCCCGCTGGCTGCTGCGCGGCTGCCGCGTCCTGCTGCTCGACGAGCCGACCCGCGGCGTCGACGTGGGCGCCCGCGCCGAGCTGTACGCGGTGATCCGCCGGCTCGCCGACGACGGGCTCGCCGTACTGCTCGTCTCCAGCGAGGTCCCCGAGGTCCTGGGACTCGCGGACCGGGTGCTGGTGCTCCGCGAGGGACGCGTCGTGCACGCGGCGCCCGCGACGGAGCTGGACGAACACCGCGTACTCGACCTTGTCATGGAAGGGAGCCCGAGCCGATGACGCAGCCCGCTTCCGAGGCCCCGCAGGCACCGACGCCGCCCGCGGACGCGCCCCCCGTCACGAAGGGCGGCGGCCGGCGTCCGGCGCTGGGGTTCCACGCCGACATCCGCAACCTGTCCCTGCTCGGCGTCCTCGCCGCCCTCGTCCTCGTCGGGGGCATCACGCAGCCCGACGCCTTCCTGGACGTCTCCAACCTCCAACTGGTGCTCACCCAGGCCTCCGTCATCGGTGTCGTCACCGTCGGCATGACCTTCGTGATCACCAGCGGCGGCATCGACCTGTCCGTCGGTGCGATCGTCGCGTTGTCCTCCGTATGGGCGACGACCCTCGCCACCCAGGAGTACGGCTTCGTCGGCATCCTGTTCACGGCGATCGCCGTCGGTGTCGGCTGCGGGCTGGTCAACGGGGTGCTCATCGCCTACGGCGGCATGGTGCCGTTCATCGCGACCCTCGCGATGCTCGCCTCGGCACGCGGGCTCGCCCTGCAGATCACCGACGGCAAGACGCAGATCGTCACCGTGACCTCGGTGCTCGACCTCGGCATCCCCGACGCCTACGTCCTCGGAATCCCGCCGCTGGTGCTGGTCTTCGCCGCGGTCACCGTCATCGGCTGGCTGGTGCTGAACAGGACGACCTTCGGGCGCAGGACCGTGGCCGTCGGCGGCAACGCGGAGGCCGCCCGCCTGGCCGGCATCGACGTCCGCCGGCAGCGGCTCTACCTCTACCTGCTGTCCGGGCTGTGCTGCGGCATCGCGGCCTTCCTGCTGATCATCCTGTCCGGCTCGGGCCAGAACACCAACGGCAACCTCTACGAACTCGACGCCATCGCCGCGGCGATCATCGGCGGCACGCTGCTCAACGGCGGCCGCGGCACGATCGTCGGCTCAGTCCTGGGCGTGCTGGTGTTCACCACCATCCAGAACATCTTCGCCCTCAACAACCTGGAGAGCGCCGTCCAGGAGATCGCCAAGGGAGCGATCATCGTGGCCGCCGTCCTGGTCCAGCGCAGCACCGTGCGCAACGGCGACGGCTGACCCAGCCCGTCGCCCCCGCTCCACCCGACAACCGGCACGCGCCCCGCACCGCCCTATCCCGGAGGGTTTCACCGTCATGCCACGAATCCCGGTCACCAGCCGCAGAGGACTCCTCTTCGGCGCCGCCGCCGTCTCCGCCGGAGCGGCCCTCACCGCCTGCACCAGCAACGAGCCGAAGAAGGCCGGTGCGGCCGCCACCACGGCGGCGGCCGCCGACGACAAGCCCGGCACGCCGGTCACGATCGGCTTCGCCGGCCCGCAGGCGGACCACGGCTGGCTCAACGCCATCAACCAGAACGCCAAGGACCGTGCCGCGAAGTACTCCGAGGTGACGCTGGAGATCACCGAGGGCTCCAACGACACCGCCGCCCAGATCGGACAGATCCAGACGTTGATCAACAAGAAGGTCGACGTCCTGGTCATCCTGCCGGCCGACGGCAAGGCCCTCACCCAGGTCGGCCTGCAGGCCATGAAGGCCGGCATCCCGGTGATCAACCTGGACCGGATCTTCGCCTCCCCGCAGGCGTACCGCTGCTGGATCGGCGGCGACAACTACGGCATGGGGCTCAACGCCGGCCGCTACATCGGCGAGCAGCTCAAGGACAAGCCGGACGCCAAGGTCGTCGAGCTCGCCGGCATCGACAACCTGGAGCTGACCCGGCAGCGCACCCAGGGCTTCGACGACGCCCTGAAGAACTACCCCAACATCAAGAAGGTGGCCCGGCAGGCCGCCGAGTTCACCGTCGAGACCGGCCAGGCCAAGATGGCCCAGCTGCTGCAGGCGCAGAAGCAGTTCGACGCGCTGTGGAACCACGACGACGACCAGGGCGTCGGCGCCCTGCGCGCCATCGCGCAGGCGGGCCGCGACGAGTTCTTCATGGTCGGCGGCGCCGGTTCCAAGTCGGCGATGGACGCCATCAAGGCCGACAACGGCGTGCTGAAGGCGACCGTCCTCTACCCGCCCACCATGGCCGCCTCCGCCATCGACCTGGCCCGTGCGCTCGGCCAGAAGAAGGGCGTCGGCGGGTTGTCGGAGCTGGAGATCCCCGCGTCGATCACCCTTTACTCGGCTGTCGTCACCAAGGAGAACGTCGACGAGTACCTGCCGACGGGCTTCATCTGACAGATACGCCCCGCCCGTCCGAACCGAGCAACCGACGAGGAGCAACGGCATGGCTGATATGGCCGGCAACCAAGACAGTGACGCGGGGGCCGCTTCGCCGGCGCTCGGTATCGGCATGGTCGGCTACGCCTTCATGGGCGCCACCCACTCCCACGCGTGGCGCACCGTCGGCCGCGTGTTCGACCTGCCGATGAGGCCCGTCCTGGCCGCGATCGGCGGCCGGGACGAGAGTGCCGTCCGAGCCGCGGCCGCCCGGCACGGCTGGGCCGCCGCGGAGACGGACTGGCGGGCCCTGGTGGACCGGGACGATGTCCAGCTGGTGGACGTGTGCACCCCCGGTGACAGCCACGCCGAGATCGCCGTCGCGGCGCTCGAGGCGGGCAAGCACGTCCTGTGCGAGAAGCCGCTGGCCAATTCGGTCGCCGAGGCCGAGACCATGGCCGCGGCGGCCGAACGGGCGGCCGCCCGCGGCCAGGTGGCCATGGTCGGCTTCAACTACCGGCGGGTGCCCGCGGTCGCCTACGCCCGGCGGCTCATCGCGGACGGGAGGGTCGGCACGATCCGCCACGTGCGGGTGACCTACCTCCAGGACTGGCTCGTCGACCCGGAGTTCCCACTGACCTGGCGGCTGAAGCGCGAGTACGCGGGCTCGGGGGCACTGGGCGACCTCGGCGCGCACGCCGTCGACCTCGCGCAGTACCTGGTGGGGGAGCTCCTGGTGGGTGTCTCGGCGCTCACCGAGACCTTCGTACGGGAGCGGCCCGAGCTGGCCGGCGCGTCGTCGGGGCTGTCGGGCTCCGGGAGCGGGCGGCGCGGGCCGGTCACGGTCGACGACGCTGCGCTGTTCACCGGGCGGCTCGCCTCGGGGGCGCTCGCCTCGTTCGAGGCCACCCGCATGGCGTCGGGGCGCAAGAACGCCCTGCGGCTGGAGATCAACGGCGAGCGCGGCTCGCTCGCCTTCGACCTGGAGCGGCTGAACGAGCTGTCGTTCCACGACCACACCGAGCCCGCCGAGTCGGCCGGTTTCCGGCGGATCCTGGTGACCGAGCCGGGCCATCCGTACCTGGAGGCGTGGTGGCCGCCGGGCCACGCGCTCGGTTACGAGCACACCTTCACCCACCAGGCGCGCGATCTCGTCGCCGGCATCGCCGAGGGGGTCGCCCCGGCGCCGTCGTTCGCCGACGGCCTACAGGTGCAGCGCGTCCTGGCGGCGGTGGAGGAGAGCGCCGAGAAGAACGCCGTCTACACCCCCGTCACCACCTGACCACGCCCGCATCGAGGAGGACCTCGCCGTGCCACGACCCTTCACCCTCTTCACCGGCCAGTGGGCCGACCTGCCCCTGGAGGAGGTCTGCCGCCTTGCCCGCGACTTCGGTTACGACGGGCTCGAACTCGCCTGCTGGGGAGATCACTTCGAGGTCGACAAGGCCCTCGCCGACCCCTCGTACCTGGACGGGCGGCGGGCACTGCTCGACAAGTACGGCCTGAAGTGCTGGGCGGTCTCCAACCATCTGGTCGGCCAGGCCGTCTGCGACAACCCGATCGACGAGCGCCACAAGGGGATCCTGCCCGCCCGGATCTGGGGCGACGGTGAGCCGGAGGGTGTCCGGCAGCGAGCCGCGCGCGAGCTGGCCGACACCGCGCGCGCCGCGGCGGCGTTCGGGGTGCGCACCGTCATCGGCTTCACCGGCTCGTCGATCTGGCACCTGGTCGCCATGTTCCCGCCGGTCCCGGAGCGGATGATCGAGCGCGGCTTCGAGGACTTCGCCGAGCGGTGGAACCCGATTCTGGACGTCTTCGACGCCGAAGGGGTCCGTTTCGCCCACGAGGTCCACCCGGCCGAGATCGCCTACGACTACTGGACCACGCACCGCGCGCTGGAGGCCGTCGGCCACCGGCCGGCCTTCGGGCTGAACTTCGACCCGAGCCACTTCGTGTGGCAGGACCTCGACCCCGTCGGGTTCCTGTGGGACTTCAAGGACCGCGTCTACCACGTCGACTGCAAGGAGGCCCGCAAGCGCCTGGACGGCCGCAACGGGCGCCTGGGCTCCCACCTGCCGTGGGGCGACCCGCGGCGCGGCTGGGACTTCGTCTCGGCCGGGCACGGCGACGTGCCGTGGGAGGACGTCTTCCGGATGCTCCGCTCGATCGGATACGACGGCCCGATCTCGGTCGAGTGGGAGGACGCCGGTATGGACCGCCTCGCCGGTGCGCCGGAAGCGCTTTCCCTCCTGAAGCGGTACGACTTCGACCCGCCGGCGGCCTCCTTCGACGCCGCGTTCGGAGGCAGCGACTAGGGCATCACCACAGGTCAAAGCCGATAGTCCGCAGCCCGGCGGCCACCGCCGCCGGGCCTGTCGGGCTGCCCGGGAACGTCTTTGTCCTGATGCTGGAGAAAGTTCAACTTATCTGCCGCACAAGGGCTTTCGGTCCCGGACGAACCCGGCTAACGTCCCTGAGGTGTACAGGACACGGGCCTGAAACACGAGGCCGGTCCTGACGCGGCACCCCCGACCAGCGTGACGGCGCACGCCGGTCCCCGGATCTTCCGCACGGCAGCTGCATCCGCCCGTACGACCTTCCCGGAGGACACACGTGCACAGAAAACGGCCCGGAACGTCCAGAACCCGATTCCGGCAGTCACTCGCGCTCCTCACCGGCGGCCTCCTCGCCGCCACGTCCCTCGTCCTCTCCGCCCCCGCGGGCGCCTCGGCCCAGCCCCTCGACTCGGAGCCCGCGGCCGCGGCGGCGGAGGAGTTCCAGCAGGTCACCCTCGCCAAGGGGGAGCCTGAGACCGGCGAGCCCATGTCGCTCGCGGTCCTGCCCGACCGCAGCGTGCTGCACACCTCGCGCGACGGCGAGCTGCGCAGGACCGACGCCGCCGGCAACACCACCGTGATCGGAACCGTCCCCGTCTACACGCACGACGAGGAGGGCCTCCAAGGCGTCGGTATCGACCCGGACTTCAGCGAGAACCGGGCGATCTTCCTCTACTACGCGCCACCGCTCGACACCCCCGCGGGCGACGCCCCCGATCAGGGGACCGCCGCCGACTTCGCCAAGTTCGACGGCGTCAACCGGCTCTCGCGGTTCACGCTCAAGGCTGACTGGACCCTCGACCTCGGCAGCGAGAAGAAGGTCCTCGACGTCGCCACCACCCGCGGCATCTGCTGCCACGTCGGCGGTGACATCGACTTCGACGCCCAGGGCAACCTGTACCTGTCGACCGGCGACGACTCCAACCCCTTCGCCTCCGACGGCTACGCGCCCATCGACGACCGCCCGGGCCGCAACCCCGCCTACGACGCGCGCCGCACCTCCGGCAACACCAACGACCTGCGCGGCAAGCTGCTGCGGATCAAGGTCGCCGACGACGGGACGTACACGATCCCCGAGGGCAACCTCTTCGCCCCGGGCACGGACAAGACCCGGCCCGAGATCTACGCCATGGGCTTCCGCAACCCGTTCCGCTTCAGCGTCGACAAGAAGACCGGCATCGCCTACGTCGGCGACTACGGTCCCGACGCCGGCGCGGCCGACCCCACGCGCGGCCCCGGCGGCCAGGTCGAGTTCGCCCGTGTGACGAAGGCCGGCAACTTCGGCTGGCCCTTCTGCACCGGCGACAACGACCCGTACGTCGACTACGACTTCGCGACCGGGCAGTCCGGGGAGACCTTCGACTGCGCGGCGCCGAAGAACGACTCGCCGTACAACACGGGCCTGACCGACCTGCCGCCCGCGCAGGCCGCGTGGATCCCCTACGACGGCGGCTCCGTGCCCGAGTTCGGTACCGGTTCCGAGTCCCCGATGGGCGGCCCGGTCTACCGGTACGACCCCGAGCTGGACTCCCCGGTGAAGTTCCCCGAGGCATACGACGGCGACTTCTTCGCGGGTGAGTTCGGGCGCCGCTGGATCAAGCGCATCGAGCAGGGCGAGGACGGCACCGTCCAGTCCATCAACGACGTCCCGTGGACCGGGACGCAGATCATGGACATGGCCTTCGGCCCGGACGGCGCGCTGTACGTCCTCGACTACGGCACCGCATGGTTCGGCGGTGACGAGCACTCCGCGCTCTACCGGATCGAGAACGCCACCGACGGCCGCTCCCCGAGCGCCGAGGCGTCCGCGAACAAGACCTCGGGCGCCGCGCCGCTGAAGGTCACCTTCTCCTCGGCCGGCACCACCGACCCCGACGGCGACACGCTCGCCTACAGCTGGGACTTCGGTGACGGCGGCACCTCCACCGCGGCGAACCCCGCGCACACCTACCGCACGAACGGCACCTACACCGCCACCCTCACCGTGAAGGACCCGACCGGGCGCACCGCGAACGCGAGCGTCCGAGTGGTCGTCGGCAACACCGCGCCCAAGGTCACCCTGGATCTGCCCGCCGAAGGGGCCCTGTTCAGCTTCGGCGACGAGATCCCCTTCAAGGCGACGGTCACCGACCCCGAGGACGGGACCATCGACTGCTCCAAGGTCAAGGTCACCTACGTTCTCGGCCACGACAGCCACGGCCACCCCGTGACCTCCGTCAACGGCTGCTCCGGCACCATCAAGACCTCCGCCGACGGCGGCCACGACCCCAACGCCAACATCTTCGGCGTCATCGACGCCGAGTACACCGACGGCGGGGGCGGCGGCCAGGAGGCGCTCGCCGGCCACGACCAGGCGCAGCTGCAGCCGCGCCACCGGCAGGCCGAGCACTTCACCGCCTCGTCCGGCGTCGACCTCTTCGACAAGGCCGAGGCCCACGGCGGCCGCACCGTCGGCAACATCGACAACGGTGACTGGATCTCCTTCAAGCCCTACAACCTCACCGGTTCCGTCCGGCTGACCGCCCGGGTCTCCTCCGGTGGCTCCGGCGGTTTCCTCGAGGTGCGCACCGGCTCGGCGACCGGCCCGATCCTGGGCTCCGCCCCCGTCCCGGTGACCGGCAGCTGGGAGACCTTCCAGGAGATCGACGTACCGCTGCGCGCCGTGCCGAAGAAGACCACCGAGCTCTTCCTGGTCTTCAAGGGCGGCTCCGGAGCGCTCTACGACGTCGACGACTTCGAGCTCTCCGACGTCCCGGCCGACCGCGCCGCCAAGCGGGTCCTGGTCTTCTCCCGGACCGCCGGGTTCCGCCACGACTCCATCCCCACCGGCGTCGCCGCGCTGAAGGAGCTCGGTGCCACCGCGAACATCACCGTCGACGCCACCGAGGAGCCGAAGCAGTTCACCACGAACAACCTGGCCCGCTACGACGCGGTGGTCTTCCTGTCGACCACCGGTGACGTCCTCAACGCCGACCAGCAGCAGGCGTTCGAGAACTACGTCAAGGGCGGAGGCGCCTACATGGGCGTCCACGCCGCCGCCGACACCGAGTACGACTGGCCCTTCTACGGCGGTCTGGTCGGCGCCTACTTCCAGTCGCACCCGCAGATCCAGAAGGCCACCGTCCGCGCCGAGGACCACGACCACCCGGCCACCGCGCACCTCGACGAGGCCGGCTGGGAGCGCACCGACGAGTGGTACAACTACCGCAGCAACCCGCGCGGTCAGGCCCGCATCCTCGCCACCCTGGACGAGACCACCTACCAGGGCGGCACGATGAAGGGCGACCACCCCATCGCGTGGTGCCAGACCTACGAGTCCGGCCGCTCCTTCTACACCGGTGGCGGCCACACCAAGGAGTCCTACGCCGAGCCGGCCTTCCGCCAGCACCTCCTGGGCGGGCTGCGCTACGCCGTCGGTCAGGTCAAGGCCGACTGCAAGCCGCAGACGGGCTACCGCGACCTGTTCAACGGGCACACCCTGGAGGGCTGGAAGCAGGCGGGCCCCGGCAAGTTCAACGTCGTCGACGGTGAACTGCACACCGAGGGCGGCATGGGCCTGCTGTGGTACCAGGCCAAGCAGTTCGGCGCGTACTCGCTGAAGCTCGACTGGAAGATGGACGGCGACGACAACTCCGGTGTCTTCGTGGGCTTCCCGGCCTCCGACGACCCCTGGTCCGCGGTGGACAACGGCTACGAGGTCCAGATCGACGCCTCGGACGCCCCCGACCGGACCACCGGCTCCGTCTACAGCTTCAAGTCGGCCAACCTCAAGGCGCGCGACCAGGTGCTGCGTCCCCCGGGCCAGTGGAACAGCTACGAGATCAAGGTCCAGGGTGAGCGGCTCCAGGTCTTCCTCAACGGAGTCAAGATCAACGACTTCACCAACACCGACCCGGTCCGCAGCCTGAAGGACGGCTACATCGGCCTGCAGAACCACGGGGCCGACGACCAGGTGTCCTTCCGGAACATCCAGATCAAGGAACTGCCCTCCTCGTAGGGCGGTCCCTGCCGGCACCCACGAGCCGGCGGCGGGCGGGGAGACGCCGTGCCCCCGCCCGCCGCCCCCACCACTCGCACCAGGGAGGCAGTCGTGACGAACCCGCCCGCCGCGGCACCGGCATCGGACAACCAGTCGCCCGCGCGCACCGGAGTGTGGCTCATCGGAGCCCGCGGCTCCGTCGCCACCACCGCCGTCGCCGGATGCGCGGCGGTCACCGCCGGACTTCACCCGGCGACCGGCATGGTGAGCGAGACCGCTCCCTTCGCCGCGGCGGGGCTCCCACCGCTGCCGTCCCTGGTCTTCGGCGGCCACGACACGGCCGCCTGCCCGCTGGGCAAGCGGGCGGAACAGCTCGCGGAGGGCGGTGTGCTGCCGCACGGCCTGCCCGCCGCCCTCCGCGCCGAACTGGCCGCCGCGGACCGGGAGATCCGCACCGGCGGCCCGCTCCCTGGCGACAGGCGCGGCGACGAGGAGCTGATCGCGGCATTCGCCGCGGACATCACCGCCTTCACCCGCCGCAACGACCTGGCCAGGACCGTCGTCGTCAACGTCGCCTCCACCGAGCCCGTCCCCGAGCCAGGGAGCGACCGGCTACCGGCGAGCTCCCTCTACGCCACGGCGGCGATCGAGGCCGGATGCGCCTACGTGAACTTCACCCCCTCCACCGGGATACGGACCCGGGCCCTCGCCGAGGCGGCCGCGGCCCGCGGCCTCCCCTTCGCGGGACGGGACGGCAAGACCGGGCAGACCCTGCTCCGCTCCGTCCTCGCCCCGATGTTCGTACAACGCGCCCTGACGGTGCGCGCCTGGTCCGGCACCAACCTGCTCGGCGGGGGCGACGGGGCGGTACTCGCCGACCCCGCGGCCGCCGCGGCCAAGAACGCCGGCAAGGAACGCGTCCTCGCCGACGCCCTCGGCACCACCCCCGAGGGCGAGGTCCACATCGACGACGTCCCGGCCCTCGGCGACTGGAAGACGGCCTGGGACCACATCGCCTTCGACGGATTCCTGGGCACCCGGATGGTCCTGCAGACCACCTGGCAGGGGTGCGACTCCGCCCTGGCCGCCCCGCTCGTCCTCGACCTCGCCCGCTTCGCGGCCCGCGCTCACGAGGCCGGTCTGACCGGCCCCCTCCCGGAACTGGGCTTCTACTTCAAGGACCCCGACCCGGGCGCCCCCGCGGCGCTCTCCGAGCAGTACGGGGAGCTGCTGGCCCTTGCCGCCAGGCTGGGGGAGTCCCGCCTGGGGGAGTCTCGCCTGGGGGAGCCCCGGTGAGGGCTCCGGGAGCGGGGCGACGGCGGGTCCTGGCCGTCGTGGCGGCCCTGGGCGTCGTGACGGCGCTCGCCACGCGCCGCCCTCCGCGCGGCGTGGCGGGCGGCAGCGTCCCTCGGGACGGGGCGCGTGGCACCCACCGGCCCGGGGCGGAGGAGGGGGCCGCCCCGGGCGGGAGCGGAAGCGCCGAGAAGGCCGACGTCGTAGCCGACACCGCGGGCGACGCCAGGGCGGAACGGCCCGCACCGGCCCCCCGGCTGTGGGACTGGGCCGAACTGCTGCGCGTCTCCGCCCTGTTCACCGTCCCGGGCGACGCCCTCGCGGGTGCCGCCGCCACCGGACGGGGCCCTGGTCGCGGAACGTTCCTCGCCATCGGCAGCTCCCTGTGCCTCTACCACGCGGGCATGGCGCTCAACGACTGGGCCGACCGCGACGAGGACGCCGCCGACCGCCCCCACCGTCCCCTCCCGTCGGGCCGGATCAGCCCTGTTGCCGCCCTGACGGCCGCCGGAGGGCTCACCGCGGCCGGCCTGGCGCTCGCGGCCCGCGCGGGACGTGCCCCGCTCGCCCTGGCCACCACCCTCGCGGTGACGGTCTGGGCGTACGACCTGCGCCTGAAGCACACTGCGGGGGGCCCGGCGGCCATGGCCGCGGCACGCGCCCTCGACCTCGTGCTCGGCGCGACGGCCACCCGTCCCCGGGCACTCGGTGCCGCGCTGCCCCACGCCGCCCTGCTCGGCGCGCACACCTACGCGGTCACCACCGTCTCCCGCCACGAGACGCGGGGCGGCTCCAGCACGGCACCGCTCGCCGCCCTGGTCACCACCACGGCGATCGCCGCCGTCACGACGGACGCCACCCGGACGCCGCGCCTCCCGCGCGCGTCCGCACGTCCGCCGTCGGCCACCGCCCGGCACGGGGCGGGCGGTGGCCGACCTGGGCGACCGGCCCCGGGGACGGAGCGACCACCGGCCCTGCCCCACGTGATGACGGCACTGGCCTCCACCGTCTATGCCGCCACCGCGCTCACCCCCTTCCTGCACGCGGCTCTCAACCCTTCCCCGCTGCTCACCCAACGCGCCGTCGGCGGCGGGATCCGCGCCATGATCCCGCTGCAGGCCGCCCTGGCGGCCCGCTGCGGCTCGGGGGCCTCCGCGGCGGCCGTCCTCGCCCTCGGCCCCGTCGCCCGCCGGGTCGCCAGAAAGGTGAGCCCCACATGAGCCTGCGTCTCGGCTACGGAACCAACGGCCTCACCGACCTCCGCCTCGACGACGCCCTCGCCCTCCTCACCGACCTCGGCTACGACGGCGTCGGACTCACCCTCGACCACATGCACCTCGACCCCCTCGCACCCGACCTCGCCGCCCGTACCCACCGCCTCGCGCGACGGCTGGCCGCCCTCGGCCTCGAGGTCACCGTCGAGACCGGCGCCCGCTACGTCCTCGACCCGCGCCGCAAGCACGGCCCCTCCCTGCTCGACCCGGACCCCGACGCCCGCGCCGCCCGCACCCGGCTGCTCGAGCGCGCCGTCCAGGTAGCCGCCGACCTCGGGGCCCACGCTGTGCACTGCTTCAGCGGGATCACCCCCGCCGGCACGTCGCCCGCCACCGCCTGGCAGCGACTCGAAGGCGCCCTCGCGCCCGTCCTCGACGCCGCGTCCGCCGCCGGGATCCCGCTCGCGGTCGAGCCCGAGCCCGGGCACCTGCTGGCCTGCCTCGACGACTTCCACCACCTGCGCGGGCTGCTGGGTGACCCCGAACCGCTCGGACTGACCCTCGACATCGGCCACTGCCAGTGCCTGGAACCGGCGCCCCCCGCGGACTGCGTCAAGCAGGCCGCTCCCTGGCTGCGCCACGTGCAGATCGAGGACATGCGCCGCGGCGTCCACGAACACCTCCCCTTCGGCGACGGGGAGATCGACTTCCCGCCCGTCCTCCAGGCCCTGACGGACAGCGGCTACCAGGGACTGACCGTCGTCGAACTTCCCCGCCACTCCCACGCCGGACCCGAACTCGCCCGCACCTCACTCGACTTCCTGCGCTCCCACACCCCCACGAACGGAGCCACGGCATGACGACACCCACCCGCGAGGGCCTCCACGGCCGTCTCGGCGAGACCGCCCGCGCCTGGCTGGACGCGGCCCTCGCCGAAGCCGAAGCCGAAGCCGCCCGCGGTGGCGCCACGAACGACGCCACCCCCACAGCGACCTCCTCCGTGCCCGCCTGGGAACAGCGCTTCGCCTCGGCGGGCCGCCACTGCGGCCAGCAGCACGCCGACGCCGTCCGCGTGCTGCTCCTGCGGGAGGCCCGCGCCGGCGCCGCCACCCTGACCCGCCTGTACCGCCACGGCACCGCCGCGGAGCGCCGTGCCGTCCTCCTCGCGCTGACGCACCTCGCGCCGGGCCCCGCCGACGGGGTGCCCCTGGTCGAGGACGCCCTGCGCACCAACGACACGGGGCTCGTCGCCGCCGCCGTCGGCCCCTACGCCGCCGAGCACCTCGACCCGCACACCTGGCGTCACGCCCTCCTCAAGTGCCTGTTCACCGGGGTGCCGGTGGACGCGGCCGCCGGGCTCGAGCAACGAGCGCGCGGTGACGCGGAACTGGCCCGCATGCTCGGCGACTACGCCGCCGAACGCACCGCCGCGGGCCGCTCCGTCCCCGCGGACCTCCACCGCGTCCTCGCCCTGACGTCCCGGACGGAGGAGTCCTGATGCGCATCTTCGACCCCCACATCCACATGACCTCCCGAACCACGGACGACTACGAGGCCATGTACGCCGCCGGTGTCCGCGCCCTGGTCGAACCCTCCTTCTGGCTCGGTCAGCCCCGCACCTCTCCGGAGTCCTTCTTCGACTACTTCGACTCCCTCCTTGGCTGGGAACCCTTCCGGGCCGCTCAGTACGGCATCGCCCACCACTGCACCGTCGCGCTGAACCCCAAGGAAGCGAACGACCCGCGCTGCCTCCCCGTCCTCGAGGCGCTGCCCCGCTTCCTCGTCAAGGACAACGTCGTCGCCGTCGGCGAGATCGGCTACGACTCGATGACCCCCGCCGAGGACACCGCCCTCGCCACCCAGCTCCAGCTCGCCGCCGACCACGGACTGCCCGCCCTGGTCCACACCCCGCACCGCGACAAACTCGCCGGGATGCGGCGCACGATCGACGTCGTCCGCGAGTCGTCGCTCGACCCCGAGCACGTCCTGCTCGACCACCTGAACGAGACCACGGTGAAGGAGGCCGCCGACAGCGGCTGCTGGCTCGGCTTCTCCATCTACCCCGACACCAAGATGGACGAGGACCGCATGGTCGCCGTGCTGAAGGCCCACGGCACCGAGAAGATGCTGGTCAACTCCGCCGCCGACTGGGGGAAGAGCGACCCACTCAAAACCCGCAGGACGGCCGACGCCATGCTCGCCGCCGGCTTCACCGCCGACGAAGTCGACCAGGTCCTGTGGCGCAACCCCGTCGCCTTCTACGGCCGCAGCGGCAAGCTGCAGCTCGACGTCCCCGCCCCGCGGGACCTGCACGAGGGCAACTCCATCCTTCGCGGCGGGGAATGAGGAGGCGGCACCCATGCGCTTCCGGCACCCCGACGGCTCCGTCGTCCACCTGGCCTACTGCACCAACGTCCATCCCGCGGAGACGCTCGAGGGAGTGCTCTCGCAGCTCCGCGACCACTGCGAACCGGTCCGCAAACGGCTCGGCCGCGACCGCCTCGGCATCGGGTTGTGGCTCGCCAAGGACGCCGCACACGCCCTCCACACCGATCCGGCGGCACTGCGCGGGCTGCGCACCGCGCTCGACCGCCGCGGCCTCGAGGTCGTCACCCTCAACGGCTTCCCCTACCAGGGCTTCGGCGCCGCAGAGGTCAAGTACCGCGTCTACCGGCCGGACTGGACCGAACCGGAACGGCTCGCCTACACCAGCGGCCTCGCCGACCTCCTCGCCGCCCTGCTCCCCGCCGACGTCACCGAAGGGTCGATCTCCACCCTCCCTCTCGCCTGGCGCACCCTCTGGGACGACCGCGCCGCGCGGACCGCCAGGACTGCCCTCACCACCCTCGCCGGACGGCTGGACGCGCTGGCCGAGCTCTCCGGCAAGTCCATCAGGATCGCCCTGGAACCCGAACCGGGCTGCATCGTCGAGACCACCGCGGACGCGATAGAGCCCCTCACCGCGATCGCCCACCCCCGGATCGGGTTGTGCGTCGACACCTGCCATCTCGCCACCTCCTTCGAAGAACCCGCCGCCGCGCTGGACGCGCTCACCGCCGCGGGCATCACCATCCCCAAGGTCCAGCTCTCCGCCGCCCTGCACGCCGAACACCCGCACCTGCGGGACGTACGCGATGCGCTCGGCGCCTTCAACGAACCCCGCTTCCTCCACCAGACGCGCGCCCGCACCGCCGGCGGCCTGCACGGCACCGACGACCTCCACCAGGCGCTCACCGAGGGGCCACTCCCCACCGGCGCACCCTGGCGCGCCCATTTCCACGTCCCACTGCACGCACCGCCCGCGCCTCCGCTCACCTCCACCGTTCCCGTCCTGAAGGACGCCCTCGCCCGCCTCGTCGGCGGGCCGGTCCCGCTGACCCACCACCTCGAAGTGGAGACCTACACCTGGCAGGCACTCCCCGCCGAGCTGCGCCCGCGCACCCGAGCCCAGCTCGCCGACGGCATCGCCGCGGAACTCGGCCTCGCCCGCGACCTCCTCCACGACCTCGGCCTAAAGGAACTCCCATGACCGACACCGCCGGGCCGGCCCCCCTACTCGTCCTCGACGTCGTCGGCCTCACCCCCCGGCTCCTGGACCACATGCCGCATCTGAAACGACTCGCGGACACCGGCACGCAGGCGCCCCTCGGCACCGTCCTGCCCGCGGTGACCTGCGCCGCCCAGTCCACCTTCCTCACCGGTGCGCCGCCCGCCGAGCACGGCATCGTCGGCAATGGCTGGTACTTCCGCGAACTCGGCGACGTCCTGCTGTGGCGCCAGCACAACGGTCTCGTCGCCGGCGACAAGCTGTGGGACGCGGCCCGCCGTGCCCACCCCGGCTACACCGTGGCCAACATCTGCTGGTGGTACGCCATGGGCGCCGACACCGACGTCACGGTCACCCCACGCCCCGTCTACTACGCCGACGGCCGCAAGGAACCCGACTGCTACACCCGGCCCCCCGAACTCCACGACGAGCTCACCGACGCCTTCGGAACCTTCCCCCTCTTCCACTTCTGGGGCCCCGGCGCCGACATCGTCTCCAGCCGCTGGATCATCGACGCCACCCGGCACATCCTGCGCACCCGCACACCCGACCTCGCCCTCTGCTACCTCCCGCACCTCGACTACGACCTGCAGCGCTTCGGTCCCGACGATCCCCGCTCCCGCCGCGCGGCCACCGAGCTGGACGAGGCCCTGGCCCCGCTCCTCGACGACGCGCGCCGGGAGGGCCGCACGGTGGTGGCGCTCTCCGAGTACGCCATCACACCGGTCAGCCGTCCCGTCGACATCAACCGCGAGCTGCGGCGCGCCGGACTGCTGGAGGTCCACACCCAGGACGGCATGGAGTACCTGGACCCGATGGCCTCCCGCGCGTTCGCGGTCGCCGACCACCAGATCGCCCACGTGTACGTGCGCCGTTCCCAGGACCTCGAAGCCACCCGCAAGGTCCTCGCCACCCTGCCCGGCATCGCCGAACTCCTCGACGACGAGGGCAAGAAGCGCCACGGCCTGGACCACCCGCGTTCCGGCGAGCTCGTCGCCGTCGCGGACCCGGACGCCTGGTTCACGTACTACTACTGGCTCGACGACGACAGGGCACCCGACTTCGCCCGGCTCGTCGAGATCCACCGCAAACCCGGCTACGACCCCGTCGAGCTGTTCATGGACCCCGCGGACCCCTACGTCCGCGTCAAGGCCGCCGCGGCCCTGGCCCGCAAGAAGCTCGGCATGCGCTACCGCATGGCGGTCGTGCCGCTCGACCCCTCGCCTATTCGCGGCAGCCACGGCCGCCTCCCGGCGAGCGACGACGAAGGTCCGCTCATCCTCTGCTCCATCCCCCGTGCCGTCGGTGGCCGCGTCGCGGCCACCGAAGTGAAGTCCCTGCTCCTGCGCCTGGCAGGACTCCACTGAACCACACGTCACCGACGTCAAGGAGTTATCCACAATGACCAGCACGCGTCGTAACAGCACCCCCGACCCGGAGCTCAGCCGCAAGCTGAGCAGACGGGGCATGCTCGGTGTCGCCGCCGGGGCCACCGCCGCCGCGCTGCTCGGAGTGACCGCCCCCACGGCCGGCGCCCACGGCAAGGGCCACGGCCGTCCCGTCCTGCCTCCCGGCCGCCTCGGCATCCAGCTGTACTCGCTGCGGGACAAGGTCTCCACCCTCGGCTTCGCCCCCGTCTTCGCCGAACTCGAGAAGTACGGCTACGACGAGATCGAGTACGCCGGCTACACCCAGGGCTCCGCGGGCGCCATCACGCTGGCCCAGCTGCGCCGGCTCGCCGAGGACCACGGACTGCGCGCGATCGGCAGCCACGTCGGCTACTACAACGACGGGGACCCGGGCGCCTACACCTTCGCCCAGAACCTGACGAGGGTCCTCGACGACGCACAGGCCCTCGGGCTGAAGCACATCGGCACCGCGTCCGGCCCCTGGCGCTACGGCAGCACCGTCGACGGCTGGAAGCGCTGCGCCGAGGAGTTCAACGAGTACGGCGCCGCCGCCAAGGCCCGCGGCATGAAGTTCTACCAGCACAACCACGCGGAGGAATTCTCGTTCGCGACCGACCGCCCGAACGTGCGGCTGTACGACGTGCTCCTCGCCGAGACCGACCCCGACCTCGTCTACCTGGAGATGGACATCTACTGGGCCTACGCCGGTCAGTTCCGTTTCTCCAAGCGGGCGGACGGCACCCCCGCCCCCTTCGACCCGCTGCGCTACGTCCTCGAGCAGCCCGACCGCTACCCCCTCTTCCACGTCAAGGACGGTGAGCGCGACGACACCGCCCGCGACGGCTACCGCATGGTCGACGTCGGCGATGGCGACATCGACTACCAGCGGTTCATCTCGGAGGTGACGCGCACGCACGGCGGCCGCCTCGCCCACCACTGGCAGACGGAGCACGACACGCCGGCCGATTCCCTCAGCTTCGCCCGCAGGTCGAGCGCGTACCTGCACTCACTGCGCGAGAAGGACTGCTGACGTCACGTCGGCGTCCGTCTGACGATTCGTCGGAGCCCCGTGCCCGCCGCCCGGGCGGGCCGGGGCCCTTCGTCTTCCGGCGGGGGGCCGGGCTTGCGTGTCGCCGCGACTTCGGGCAGCACGCGACCGCGGCGGCACCTGAGTCCGTGACCAGCGACGGAACGGTCCGCGTCCGCTCCGGGCCCGCTGCCGCCGGGGTCGCCCCCGAGGACGGGGGCCGGGTTGGCGTACGTTGTCGGTGACGAGGATTCACCCGTCGGGAGGTCCGGACGTGACGGTTCGTGATTACGGTGCGTGCTGGAACGGTTGAGGCCCCTTCGGGCCCGTGATCAGCAGGCATTCGCCGCTGTGAGCCCGTTCCGGAGTCCACCGTTCGCCGCATCTGACGCCGCGTCGAGTGACGGAGTGTGACGGGATTCCGCCGTGCGGCGCGGAAGTCCTCGACGCAGGCTCTCCATGTCGGAACCCTGCGGACGCCGCCACGGTGTCCGCCGAGACAGGAGAGTCAGCATGCGTGTTTCCCGTTTTGTGGCCGCTCTTGGCGTGGCCTCTGCCGTTCTGCTGGGTGGTGCCACTGCTGCCGGCGCCGCCACCCCGGATCTCGTTCGCGCCCACGGTACCCACGTCACGGGCGACCACGGCCGGGGCTACGACCGTGGCCACGGCGGCCGGGGCCACCACCGTGACCACTACCGCTTCGACCGCGGCTTCTTCGGCTCCTACCTCTTCGGCCCCTACCTCTTCGACCCCTTCTTCTTCGGTGGTCGCTACCGCTGACCTCCGGCCCGGCCTGAACGCCCACGCGTGACGGCCGCTGGTTCCCGGGCCGCCGCCCCGCACAGGGGTGGCGGCCTCGGAGTGTGCGAGGTGGACGTCCGCAGACCGTGAACGACGATAACAGATCGGTGTTATCGATGCTTGCGCTTCCGTCGATAACGTGGCACTGTTATCGACGGAAGCGGGGCGACGGAAGGAGTCGCCTCCCTCGCGTGATCAGGAGACCGCCATGACCGAGACCACCACCGCTACCGCCCGCCGCGTCGCAATCGTCACGGGCGGCTCCCGCGGCATCGGCCGCGAGGTCGCGCTGCGCCTGGCCGCCGACGGCCAGGCGGTCGTCATCGCCTACGCCGGCAACCAGGCGGACGCCGACGCGACCGTCGCGCAGATCGCCGCCAACGGTGGTTCCGCGCTCGCGGTGCGGGCCGACGTCGCCGACGAGAAGGCAGTCCTGGCGCTCTTCGACGCCACGGAGCGGGAGTTCGGGGGTGTGGACGTGGTGGTCAACTCGGCCGGCCTCATGATCCTCAACACCGTAGCGGACTTCGACCTCGACGCCCTGGACCGCATGCACCGCACCAACATCCGGGGTACCTTCGTGGTCAACCAGCAGGCCGCCCGCAGGCTCCGTGAGGGCGGCGCCGTGATCAACGTGTCCTCGTCGCAGACCCGGATCGCCACGCCGACCTACGCCGCGTACGCCGCGTCGAAGGGTGCGGTCGAGGTCATCAGTCTGGTCCTGGCCCGTGAGCTGCGCGGCCGTGACATCACCGTGAACGCCGTCGCGCCAGGCCCGATCGCCACCGACCTGTTCCTGAACGGCAAGGACGAGGCGTCCATAGAGCGGTTCGCGAAGCTGAGCCCCCTCGAGCGTCTCGGCTCCCCCCAGGACGTCGCCGAAGTCGTCTCCTTCCTGGCCGGCCCGGGCCGCTGGATCAACGGCCAGACGATCTTCGCCAACGGAGGAGCGGCCTGACCCGCCGGCCGCGTCCCCGCACGGCCGCTCCCGGCACCGGACCGCGGGCTCGTCGGCGCTGCCCGCCGGACGTTGGTTCCCCGCCCCTCGTCGCCCCCGCACCACGACCGCGGCCTGCCCCACGGCATGTCCCGCACCTCGCGCCACCCACCCGATCCGGGACCCGGACGCCACAGCCGCCGGGACCGGCCCCGGCAGCCCGAGGAGATCCGTCATGTCCCCCGTGTCTTCCGTCGTCCGGGTCACCGGTGCGAGCTCCGGGTTCGGCGCGCTGGCCGCCCACGCCCTCGCCTCCGCGGGACACACCGTCTATGCGAGCATGCGCGACATATCCGGCCGCAACGCCGAACGCGCGGCGGAGGTACGCGAACGTGCCGCCCGCGAGGGCATCGACCCGCCCCGTGCTCGTCCGCCCCAGCGGATGCCTTTCTCGCTGCGGATGCCGGCACGACCACTGCCGGTCCCGACCACTTGGTCATTGACCGCGTTCAGCCAGGTGCTCCCAAGCGGGAGTGACGCGCATCATGGGTATGGCCGGGCATGGATGCCGCGCGGCAGTCGCTGTTGTCTGGCGGTATGAACGAAAACCCCGATGTTCCCTTCCCGGCCCCGTCCCATTGGATCGGCGGCCGCGCGGTCCCCGGTTCGGGTCCGCTGATCGACGTCATCAACCCGGCCGACGACTCCGTGGTCGCCACCGTTGCCCAGGGCACTTCCGAGGACGTCGACATGGCCGTGGACGCGGCGCTCGCCGCCTTTCCCGTCTGGTCGGCGACGGAGACCGAGGACCGCATCGCCGTGATCCGGCGCGTGGCCGAAGGGATGCAGAAGCACTCCGAGGAGATCGCCGCCACGATCACCCTGGAAATGGGCGCACCGATCACGTTCTCGCGTCAGGCGCAGGCCGGCTTCCCGGTGGCGTCGACCCTTGCCGCGATCGTGACGGCCGAGCGGTTCGAGTGGACCGAGACGGTGGAGAACTCTCTGATCATCCGCGAGCCCATCGGCGTGGTGGGCGCCATCACCCCGTGGAACTTCCCCCTCCAGCAGCTGGTGACCAAGGTCGTCCCGGCTTTGCTGGCCGGCAACACCGTGGTCCTCAAGCCGTCGGAGCTCTCGCCGTTGAGCGCCCGGATGTTCGCGGAGATCGCCACCGAGGCCGGTCTGCCGGCCGGTGTGCTGAACGTCGTGCAGGGCACCGGGCCGGTGGTCGGCGAGGCCATCTCGCGGCACCCGAAGATCGACATGGTGTCCTTCACCGGGTCCACGGCCGCCGGCAGGCGTGTCTCGGCCGCCGCTGCCGAGACCGTCAAGCGCGTCGCACTGGAGCTCGGCGGCAAGGCCGCACACATCATCCTTCCCGACGCCGACCTCGACTTCGCCGTCAACCGCGGCCTGGCCTATGCCTGGGCCAACGGCGGTCAGGCCTGCGGCGCCTACACGCGGATGCTCGTGCCCGGGCACCTGCAGGAGACCGTCGTCGAGAAGCTGCGCTCCGCCGCCGTCGCTTACACCGTCGGCGACCCTGCCGACGAGGGCACCCGTATCGGCCCGCTCGCCTCGGAGAACCAGCGCCGGCGCGTGGACGGCTACATCCGTCGCGGCATCGCCGACGGCGCCACGCTCGTCGTCGGCGGCACCGGCCGCCCCGAGGGCTTGGAGACCGGCGCGTACGTCAAGCCCACGATCTTCGCCGACGTCGACCCAGGTTCCGCCATCGCCCAGGAGGAGATCTTCGGCCCCGTTCTCGTGGTGATTCCCTACACCGACGACGACCACGCCGTCGAGATCGCCAACGACACGGTCTACGGACTCAACGGCGCCGTCACCGGCGAGGAGGAGCACGCCGTGGCGATCGCCCGGCGTCTTCGGGTCGGGCAGGTCGACGTGAACGGCGGGCCCCACAATTTCCAGGCGCCGTTCGGCGGTTACAAGCAGTCCGGCAACGGCCGGGAAATGGGCCGGGCCGGCCTTGAGGAGTTCCTCGAGACCAAGGCGATCACCCGCTGACCTGCGGCCGCTGGTGGCCGCGGACGCTCACCGGGACGTCCGCGGCCCGCGGCCGCCACCGGGGAGGGCCGGCGGTGCGGAGTTACCCTGCGTTGTGGGCGGCCCGCGCCCGAGCGGCCCGTGACAGACGAAAGGACGGGAGGGCACATGACGGACCGAGCCGGGCTGGCGGCGTTCCTGCGGGCACGCCGTGAAGCCCTGCAGCCCGAGGACATCGGCCTGCCGCGCGGGCGGCGCAGGCGCACCGGCGGGCTGCGCCGCGAGGAGGTGGCGGCCCTGTGCGACATGTCGGTCGACTACTACAGCCGGCTGGAACAGCCGCGCGGCCCCCACCCCTCGGAGCAGATGCTCGCCGCGATCGCCCGCGGGCTGCGCCTGTCGCTCGAGGAGCGCGACCACCTGTTCCGGCTCGCCGGTCATGCCCTGCCGCGCAGGGTGCGCCGCGGCGACCACCTCAACCCGGGCATGCTGCGCATCCTGGACCGCCTGGAGGACACTCCGGCCCAGGTGATGAACCACCTGGGCGAGACCTTGAAGCAGACCCGCCTGGCCGTCGCGCTGCTCGGCGACCAGACGGCCTACACCGGCTGGGCGCGCAGCGCGCACTACCGCTGGTTCACCGATCCGTCCTCCCGCCTGGTGCCCGAGAGTGACGTCCCCGAGCAGAGCCGGCTGATGGCGGCGGACCTGTACGGCGCGTACACCCGCGACGGCGGCGACTCTCCGGTCGGCGAACTCGTCGACGCGCTCCGCCAGGCCAGCCCGGACTTCGCCGCGCTGTGGCGCGGGCATCCCGTGCTGGGCCCCTCCTGCGCGGTGAAACGCTTCCAGCACCCGCAGGTCGGACTGCTGGAACTGCACTGCCAGACGCTCGTCGACCCCGACCAGTCGCAAAGGCTCCTGGTCTACACCGCGGTGCCAGGCACGGAGAGCCACACCAATCTCCAGCTCCTCTCCGTGCTCGGCTAGGTGCTGTGACCGCATAGGTTCGCCGGGTTGGCGGTTGGGGCGGTTGGATGTGCGGTGACGTTCGATCCGATTGCTGGAGGTGCGGTGGCTGAGCCTGTGCGGGTGCGCAGACTGACCGATCAGGAGGGGCAGAAGCTGCAGCAGATCGTGCGCCGGGGCAGTACCAGTTCGGTGCGCTACCGGCGGGCGATGATGCTGCTGGCTTCGGCGGACGGGAACCGGGTGCCGGTGATCGCGCAGCTGGTCCAGGCCGACGAGGACACCGTCCGGGACGTGATCCACCGGTTCAACGAGATCGGCCTGGCATGCCTGGACCCTCAGTGGGCGGGAGGCCGTCCCCGCCTGCTCGGTCCTGACGACGAGGACTTCGTCATCCAGACGGCCACCATCCGCCCGGCCAGACCCGGCCGGCCCTTCACCCGCTGGTCCCTCCGGAAACTCGCCGCCTATCTGCGGAAAGTCCACGGCCGCGTGATCCGCATCGGCCGCGAGACGTTACGAAGGCTGCTCTTGCGCCGCGGCATCACCTTCCAGCGCACCAAGACCTGGAAGCAATCCCCGGACCCCGAGCGTGACACCAAGCTCGACCGCATCGAACACGCTTCCCGGACCGTGTTTTCGCGTTCGACGAGTTCGGCCTGCTCGGCATCCGGCCAACCGGCGGCAACTGCTGGGCCGAGCAGACCAAGCCCGACCGGGTGCCGGCGACCTACCACCGCACCCACGGCGTCCGGTACTTCCACGGCTGGTACTCGATCGGTGACGACACCCTGTGGGGCGTCAACCGGCGCAAGAAGGGCGCCGCCAAAACCTGTCCGCACACAAGGGCGAGCGGATCCGCCGCTGGGCGACCAAGCACCGGGTCGAACTGTGCTTCACCCCGACCTACGCGTCCTGGGCGAACCCGATAGAGCCCACTTCGGACCGCTGCGGCAGTTCACCATCGCCAACTCGAACCACCCCAACCACACCGTCCAGACCCGGGCCCTGCACGCCTACCTGCGCCGGCGCAACACCAACGCCCGCCACCCCGACGTCCTGACCGCCCAACGCCGAGAACGCGCCCGCATCCGCAGCGAGAAGCGCATCCGCTGGAGCGGACGCCCACTCGCCCCAGCAGCATGAAACCCGGCGAACCTATGCGGTCAGAGCACTAGCCTTTCTCGGACTCGCCGCCGCCCTGCGCTGCCACAAGCGACTCATCCGCCTCACCACATAGGACACGGTCTAGCAGCATGCCTGCTTCGCAGCCTCACATTTCTCCGGCCTGCGTCGTCATGTTGGTGAGGGCAGCGACTGATGCCCCGGAACGGAGTGAGGAAATGAAGGTTTTCATCGCTGGTGGGCGCGGCCGTGTTGGGTCCCGCCTTGCTGACAACCTGGAGGCCAAGGGCATCGAGGTGGTCTCGGGAGGACTTGAGGACGGGATCGACGTGATCTCGGGCAAGGGGCTCGCCGAGGCTCTCGTCGGAGTCGACACCATCGTGAACGTCCTCAACACCCCCCGCTTTGATGCGGAGGGGGCAATCTCGTTCTTCGAGGGAGCGATCAAAAACCTGACTGCGGAGGGCGAGCGGGCAGGTGTGCGTCATCACATCGTGCTCTCCATTGTCGGCGTCGGGGAAGGAGACGCATCTGAGATCGGGTACTACCTCGGTAAGGTGGCGCAGGAGAAGGCCGTGCGATCCGCTTCGATCCCCGCCACCATCATTCGGGCCACCCAGTTCCAGAGCTACATTCCTGTCCTCATTGACCAGCACACCGTGGACGGAAAGGTTCTCGCTCCGAGGTCATTCATCCAACCCGTCGAGCTGGACGAAGTCATCGAGCTGCTCGCCGAGGCTGTCACGACGCTGGATCCGGGAAGTGTGGTCGAGATCGCTGGACCCGACCGCTTCTACCACGACGACCTCTTCCGTGCCACTCTGGCCGATCGCGGAGACGATCGTGAGGTTGTGACCGTGGACGGACAGGAGCCCCTCGAGGCCATGGTTCCGCGCGGCGCGTACCGGACAGGCACCGTGCGGTACCCGATTGCAGGGATCCCCACTTTCTGAATGCGATAGTGGAGATAGTCGGGAACGTCTGACCGCCAAGCAATAGGTTAGGCGTGCTGCGCTCCATTGGGAAAGGGTGTCCCATGTCGGAAGATCTTCCTGCCGAATCCGCGGAGTTCGGAAAAGCCGAGCGTGATGAATCACGTGCCCTCGATTCGATCATGGCGGAGCGGCATCGCCTGCTGTCGCTAGCCTTTCGCATGATGGGCACCCTGGCCGATGCCGAGGACGTCGTGCAAGAGACATATGTGAGGTGGTACCGCCTTGAGCCCGAGGAACGCGACGAAATTGCCGCGCCTGCAGCATGGCTGATTCGAGTTGCGAGCCGTATCTCACTCGACCTGCTGGGTTCCGCGCGGGCGCGACGGGAGACGTACGTCGGGCAATGGCTACCGGAGCCAGTTCCAGTTGACCTCTTTGCAGACACAGCCATTGCGCCACTGAACTCCAGTCATCTCGCTGCTGATCCGCTCGAACGCGTCACCCTCGATGATGCCGTCAGCATGGCATTGCTGACGGTCCTCGAGGCCATGACCCCAGCAGAGCGAGTGACGTTCGTGCTGCATGACGTGTTTGGTCTCCCGTTTGACGAGATTGCTGGGGTCGTAGGTCGTTCAGCAGCAGCAACAAGGCAATTGGCAACGTCCGCACGCCGCCACGTTCGACAAGGAAGACGCGCACAGGTTTCTCCCCACCAGCATGATGAGGCTGTTCGGGCATTCCGTGGTGCAACTGTCAGAGGGGACATCGAGGACCTGCTCCGCGTGTTGGCTCCAGACGTCGAACTACGAGTAGACGGCGGCGGCTTCGTCAATGCCGCACCTCAGGTCATCCGTGGGTCGGATCATGTAGCCCGGTGGTTCATGGGAGTGATGCGCAAGCAGCCCGCCCTCCGTCTTGAGCAACGCGACACAGCTGACGGTCTCGGATACATTCTTCGAAATGAGGGGAGTCGATACGGAATGGTTACCTTTGACGTCAGCGATGAAGGCGTCACGAACGTGTGGCTGATGTTGAATCCAATGAAGCTAACGAATTGGTCACTCTGATCGTTTTAG
>NZ_CBDRCM010000020.1:0-117707 GCF_965342435.1 Actinacidiphila sp. bgisy160
GCTCCTGACCCCCTCCCCGGGTGACGTCGCGACAGATCGGCCCCTCGACGGAGGAGTTCGCGGTCCGCGAGAGGTTCGCCGTCCTCGGGGCGACCGGAAACCTCAACGCGCGCTACTGCTGCCGGGCCCGCGCCCGCTGTGCCCGAGAAGACCTCGGCAAGTGCTTGCTGTCCATCCGCGCTGACGAGGCCGAGGAGGCCTGGCGCGTCGTGGGACCCGTGCTGCCGGCGTGGCTCCCCCTCGGAAGGCCGGCGGTTGCCACCCTCCGTGCGGCCGGGCTCACAGGCCGAGTGCGATGGCGGTGCGGGTGAGTTCGGCGGTGCTGTAGACGCCGAGTTTCGCGCGGATGCGGCGCAGGTAGGCGTCGACGGTGTGCTTGGACAGTCCCATGTGGCGGGCGGTCTGGAGGTAGGTGCGGCCCGCGGCGATGTGGCGGAGGGTCTCGCGTTCGCGGGGGGCGAGTTCGGGGACCTCGGTCCCGGTGCCGGACTGGGGCGTGGTGGGTGCGGAGCTCATCGGGTGTCCTTCGGCGGCTGTCGTCCCTGCTCACGCCCTCGGAAGCAGGAGATGGATGTCCGATTAGGGCGTTTTGCCCTCTATGGACCACCCTCGCGCGCCGACGTCATCACATCGTCCGCCGACTGTCACAGACGTGTCACGAGGCGGGTGTGCCGGCCGCGCGAGGGCGGGGGACGCCGTCGGCCGCGGTGAAGATGCCGAAGACCCGGTCGTACCCCTCCAGCCGTTGACGTGGCCGCGGTTGGTGCTGATCCGGGCGCAGGAGTCCGAACCAGTCGCCGAGGAGCAGCTGCCGCTTCCAGGCGGCGACCTGGTCCTCGGAGACCCGGTACTGCGCGGCCACCTCGGAATCGCGGGCCTCGCCGTCCGCCATGAGCACCACGATCCGGGCCTTGTCCACGACGGAGAGCCGGTCCTCCGGCTTGTCCGGCAGGGCGCCGGGCAGGGCGCATCCGGACGCGGCCGCCGCGACGGGCAGGCCGGGCAGGCCGTCCCGGCCCGTGACAGCGCCGTCGCCCCCGCGGCCGTCGTACCGGGAGCATGGGGCGGGGCGGTCGGCGGCGGTGGTGTGGGTCAGTTGCGCGGCGCCCGCGGTGGCGCCGGCTACCGCCAGGGCGGCCATCACCGTGGCGACGGGACGCCGCAGGGCGTGCCTGGACATGGCAGGTGCTCCGTTCCGGGGGTGCTGGGGGAGAGGTGTCGTGGAAGGGCGGAGGTCCGAGGAGGGCGTGAGGACCTCCGCCCTTCCACGGCGGGCCGTGGCTGCCCGCGCCTCCGGCAGGCCTGGTCGGGGGTGACGTGACCGGGCCCGGGGAGTCGTCAGTCGGCGATGACGCCGTTGTTGATGGTCCCGTTGTTGACGTTGGTGGAATTGTTGTCGCCGACGACGATGATGATGCCGCCGTTGCCGTTGCCACCGGGACCCTTGTCGTGGTTCCAGTCGCTCCCACCACCCCAGCCGTCGCCATGGCCCCGGCCGCCCCAGTCGCCTCCGTGGCCGCCGCCCCAGCCGCCGTGCCCAGTCGCCTTGGCGGTGACGGGGTGCGCCGGCGCCTGGCCGGGCGTCGCGGCGAACGCGGTGGCGGGGAGCAGTGTGCCTCCTGCTGCCAGGGTCGTCACGGCGGTCAGCGTGACGAGGCGTCGGATACCGGAGGTGCGCTTCATGGGAGCTCTCTTTCGTGAGCCGGAGGAGTTCGCGATGTCTCCAGTAAGCCGTGCGGCCGCCCACGCGTCATGTCGCTGGATTTCGGTACTTGACAGGAACCGTCACCGGTTTGATCCGGCCGTCCGCAGTTCCTCCCGCGACTCAGCCGTCGCGGCGGTAGTGGGCGGCGACGGCGGGCCGGCCGGTGTCGTTGGGGCCGGCGTCCGGGTCGGCGCCGACGTAGCGCAGGGGCAGGTGGAGGGCGCGCGGGCCGTCGAGCGTGAGGCGGTGGTGACGCGCTCTGCAGGCGAAGCCCTCGGCCCGAAGGGCGGCCAGGACGAACCCCCGGCGGGACCGCCGTCGGCCCAGCGGATCGGGGCCGGGTCGAAGTGGGCGACGAGCAGGCCCCCGACGTAGTGGAGGCCGTGGACGCAGGTGATCAGGTCGTACGGCGCGGTCGGCTCCCAGGCCGTCACCGACGCGGTGACCAGTTACACCGAGGGCGGCAGGGGCGTCGGTGCCAGGGGCCCCACCAGGTCGACACCGGTCAGTCGCGCGGTGGCCGGCAGACGCCCGGAGGCCTCCCGCAGGGCCGGCCCCTGCCCGCCGCACAGGTCGAGCCGGCGCGGCTCGGGAGCGTGGGACAGCAGATGGCCGACCGGGTCGAAGCCGGGTTCGCGGGCGTAGCTGTTGGCGCCGGTCAGACCCCGCTCACGGGTCGTGGTGTTGCCGGCGACGACGGCGGTGCTTTCGAGGCGGTGGTCGGGCAGCAGAACGGGCGAGGTCATCGGGCCATTCTCGAGGCCGATCGACTTGCGCCCCAACCCCGTTGGGGGGATTGTGACGGGCGACTCTAATTTGCATTTCATATGCGCATTTACGCTAGGGTGGAGGCATGGACCTTCACCGCATCCGACGTCATCCCGTGCGCACTGTCCGGCGCCGCCCCGAGCGGAGCGCCCGGTGAACGCCGGCGCCGTGCTGGCGCAGGTGGCCGCGGTCTTCGTGTGGCTGGGGATGGTGCTCGGGATCTCGTTCCTGGAAGCCCCCCTCAAGTTCCGCGCCGAGGGGATCACCGTGCCCCTGGGCCTGAGCATCGGGCGGATCGTCTTCCGCGCGCTGAACCGCGTCGAGGCGGTGCTCGCGGCGATCGCCGCCGTGGCGCTGGCGTGGGAGGTGCCGGGGCCGGTCGCGCTGGGTCTCGGCGCGGGGGCCGTCGCCATGCTCCTGGCGCAACTGTTCGTGGTCCGGCCCGCGTTGAACCGCCGCACCGCCGCCGTGCTCGCCGGGGAGACCGGCCCGCGAAGCCGAGCCCATCTGCGGTACGTCGCGCTCGAGGCGGTCAAGGCGCTGTGCCTGGCCGGATGCGGCGCCGCGCTCGTCCTGGAGCGGCTGTGAACGCGTCCGGGCCCGTGGCCGTGCGGGGCGGCACGGGTCGTGACCTCGCGGACCGCGCGGACGTCGAGGTGCTGGTGACCGCCTTCTACCGGCGGGCCTTCGCCGATCCCCTGATCGGGCCGGTCTTCACCGAGGTGGCCCGCATGGACCTCGACGCGCACATGCCGATCATGTGCGACTTCTGGGAAACGGTGCTCTTCGCCGCGGGCCGGTACCGGCGCAACGCGCTGGCCCCGCATCTCGCCCTGCACCGTATGGCCCCCCTGGGCGCCGAGCACTTCGGCCGCTGGCTGGCACTGTGGACCCTGACGGTGGACGGGCTCTTCCGCGGCGACAAGGCCGAACTCGCCAAGCGGCAGGCCGAGCGCATCGCCGGATCCCTCCAGCGCCGCCTGGCCGGCCGCGACGCGAGCGAGTACGTCAGCATTCGCCGCCGTGAGGGCGGCGAAGCGCTCTGAGGTCCCCGGCGGCGGCCGCCCCGCACGGGGCTGTCGCCGCCGGCCAGGGCAGGCGAGCCTGGCCGTCCCGTGGCCGTCGCCCCCGCTCCTCAGCGTGTGACGACGACCTTGCCGATGGTCCGGCCGGATTCCACCATCGTGTGGGCGCGGCGCAGCCCGGCGGCCGAGAAGTCCTCGATGGTGGTGGTGACGGTGCTGCGGACGCGGCCGTCGTCGACCAAGGCCGCGATCTCCTGCAGCAGGTTCTTGTGCTCGATCATGTCGGGGGTCCGGAACATCGGCCGGGTGAACATCAACTCCCAGTGCCACGCGATGCTCTTGGCCTTGAGCGGCAGCAGGTCCAGTCCCTCGGGCTCGTCGATCGCCGTGATGTGACCGCCCGGGCGCATGATCCGGGCGTAGGTCTCGACGTTGCCGGCGGAGTGCGGGGACAGCAGGTAGTCGATGCCGTCCGGGGCCGCCGCCGCGGCGGTCGCGGCGAGGTCGTGGTGGTCGACCACGGCGTCGGCCCCCAGCCCGGTGACCCACTGCGCGGTCTCGGGGCGGCCGGCCGAGGCCAGCACCCGCAGGCGGGTCAGCTGTTTCGCCAGCTGGATGAGGATCGAGCCCACACCGCCCGCGCCGCCCAGCGCCAGCAGGGTCCCGGTGGACCTGGCGTCCAGGGCGAACCGGTCGAAGAGGGTCTCCCAGGCGGTGATGCCGGTCAGTGGCAGGGCGGCGGCCTCCGCGAATCCGAGGCTGCGCGGCTTGCGGGCCACGAGGCGCTCGTCGACGATCTGGAACTCGGCGTTGCTGCCGGCACGGGTGAGGTCCCCGGCGTACCAGACCTCGTCCCCAACTTGGAGGGTGGCCACCTCCGCACCCACCGCCTCGACGACGCCCGCGGCGTCGAAGCCGAGGACGCGGGGCCGGTCGGAGGCGGGCAGACCGGGGCGGACCTTGATGTCGACGGGGTTGACCGACACCGCCTGCACCCGCACCAGCACGTCTCGGGGCTCGGGATCCGGCACCGGCACCTCGACGTCCACGAGGCTCTCGGGATCCTCCACGGGCAGTCCCCGGTAGGAGGCGACAGCCCGCATGGTCCGTTCGGTCATGGCCGGAGGCTCCCTCACTGCGCTGACGGGTTTCGGCCAGCCTGGCACGCCCTCGGGCCCCGGGCAGTGACAGCCGGGCCATCCGGGTGCCGCCACCAGGGCGCCGCCCGGCGGCCGGGGATGCGGGGCAGGGCCGGAAAGAAGGGGCGTCATCCTGACGCCATGCAGCGTCGCGTCATCGTGAAGCCGTCATCGATGAGCGGCGGCCGGCGCGTCCGCGTGGGCGGCGAGATCCTGGGGATCGCGTACCACCTTCGCGACTTCCAGGACTTCCTGCGGTGCGCCGGCGCCGGTCCCGACGCCATCGACCTGGCCGACCCGGACCTCATCGAATGGCGCGGGCCGGCCGCCGGCCCCGGCGCGGACGTGAGGAACCCGCCGCGAAGCCGTGACCGAAGCCGCCGCCCGCCGGCTACCGGGTCTATTCGCAGTGCATCGGGCTTCAGCGCGGTGGTGAAGCGAATCTGAGAACTGCCGTCGCCCGCTCCGCCGGGCGCCTCGGCTGGTTCTGCTGACGCACGGGGCCGGGGGCGCCCCTTCGGCGGACACCGCAGGGCGCGCCGGGTCCGGGCCGCCGCGCGGCCGTACGGGATGTGGCACGGTGAGCGCGCAGCGCCGAAGATCACCGAGAAGGAGTGCCCGTGTCCATGCCCCCGCTTACCCCGGCCGCGATCGAGATGCTGAAGAAGCCCAACCCGGCCGTGATCGCGACGCTGAGGGCCGACGGTCAGCCGGTGTCCACGGCCACCTGGTACCTGTGGGACGACGGCCGGGTCCTGGTCAACATGGACGGCGGCCGCAAGCGCCTGGACCACATCCGCAACGACCCGCGGGTCAGCCTCACGGTCCTGGACGACGGGAACTGGTACACCCACCTCACCCTGATCGGGCGCGTCGCCGAACTGCGCGAGGACACCGGTCTCGCCGACATCGACCGGCTGGCCCAGCAGTACCTGGGCCGCCCCTACCCGCAGCGCGACCGCGAGCGCGTCAGCGGCCTGATCGAGATCGAGCGGTGGCACGGCTGGGGCACGCTCAAGGACAGCAGCCAGCCGGGCTGACCGGCCGGCGGCCCGTCAGCCCCCGTACGGCTGCGCCGTCGACCGGGTCCCACGCGGGATGCGGGTCCCGGTCACCTCCAGCCGGCCGTCCGGCTGCCCTACGCCGGCGGCCGCCGACGGGCCGCTCACCGCGTCCCGGCCGCCCTGGGGATGCCCGCGGCGGCCGGTCCCGCGGCCGCCGCGTCACCGGGTAGCTCCACCGCTCCGCTCACAGGACGCGCTGCCCCTTGCCCAGCGCGATGACGCCGTTGCCGGAGGCGTGGTAGAGCTCGCGGTCCCGCTCCGGGTTGACGCCGACCGTGGCGCCCGCGGGCACGACGACGTTCTTGTCGAGGATCGCGCGGCGCACGACAGCGCCCCGCCCGATGCGGACGTTGTCGTGCAGCACCGACCCCTGCACCACCGCTCCCTCCTCCACGACCACCCCAGGCGACAGCACGGACTGCGTGACCTGCCCCGAGATGATGCAGCCCGGGCTGACCATCGACTCGCTCGCGATCCCGCCGGCCACGAACTTCGCCGGGGGCAGCCGCAGCGAGTGCGTGTAGAGCGGCCACTGGTCGTTGTAGAGGTTGAAGACCGGGTTGACCGAGATCAGGTCCTGGTGAGAGTCGTAGTACGCGTCCAGGGTGCCCACGTCCCGCCAGTAGCCGTGGTCGCGAGCGGTCTCGCCGGGGACGTGGTTGTCGTCGAAGTCGTAGACCTGCACCTGCCCCTTGGCGGTCAGCAGCGGGATGATGCTGCCACCCATGTCGTGCACCGACGCATCGTCCTCGGCGTCCTGGGCCAGTGCGTCCAGCAGCACCTTGGTGGTGAACACGTAGTTGCCCATCGAGGCGTACACCCGGTCGGGGTCCCCTGGCAGACCGGGCGGATCAACGGGCTTCTCCAGGAACCGCTCCACCCGCGACCCGCCCGGCGCCGGGGTGATGATCCCGAACGAGGAGGCCTGGTCGCGCGGGACGCGGATGCCGGCCACCGTGGCCCCCGCGCCCGCCTCGATGTGCCGGCGCAGCATCTGCCGCGGGTCCATGCGGTACACGTGGTCGGCGCCGAACACGACGATGTAGTCGGGCTGCTCGTCGTACACCAGGTTCAGCGACTGGTAGATGGCGTCCGCGCTGCCCAGGAACCACCGTGGGCCCAGCCGCTGCTGCGCCGGGACGGGGGTGACGTAGTTGCCCAGCAGGTTGGACATCCGCCAGGTGGTGGTGATGTGCCGGTCCAGGGAGTGCGACTTGTACTGCGTCAGCACGCAGATGCGCATGATGTCGCCGTTGACGAGGTTGGACAGCACGAAGTCCACCAGCCGGTAGGCGCCGCCGAACGGCACCGCCGGTTTGGCGCGGTCGGCGGTCAGCGGCATCAGCCGCTTGCCCTCGCCGCCCGCGAGCACGATTCCCAGTACCGATGGTCCGCCGCGCATCCCTGCCCCCTTTGCCGCTACCGCCCTTGCGACCTGCAGATCTCCTCGTACACGTCCACGGTGCGGCGGGCCACCGCGTCCCACCCGAACTCCGCCACCGCACGCTCGCGTCCCGCCGCCCCCATCCGTGCCGCCGCCGTGGGATCGCCGGCCAGCGCGCCGACGGCCGCGGCGAGCCCCGCCTCGAACGCCTCCGGGTCCTTCTCCTCGTACGGCACCAGGTGTCCGGTCACGCCGTCCTCCACCACCTCCGGGATCCCGCCCACCGCGGACGCGACCACCGGGGTGCCGCAGGCCATCGCCTCCAGGTTCACGATGCCCAGCGGCTCGTACACCGACGGGCAGACGAACACCGCGGCGTGTGTGAGCAGTTGCACCACCTCGGGCCGGGGCAGCATCTGCGGGATCCAGATCACCCCGCCGCGCACCGCGCGCAGTTCCTCCACCAGCTCGCGGAACTCCCAGTCGATCGCCGGGGTGTCGGGCGCCCCGGCGCACAGCACGATCTGCAGCTCCGGATCGATCCGCCGCGCGGCCCGCAGCAGGTGCGGGACCCCCTTCTGGCGGGTGATCCGGCCGACGAACAGCGCGTACGGGCGGCCCGGGTCGACGCCGTGCGCGGCCAGCGCCCCGGTGGCCTCGTCCGGCCGGTAGAGGCGGGTGTCGATGCCGTTGTGGACGACGTGCACACGCGCCGGGTCGAGCGACGGGTAGCTCCGCAGGATGTCCGCGCGCATCCCGTGAGAGACGGCGATGACGCCGTCCGCGGCCTCGACCGCCGTCCGCTCCGCCCAGCTGGACAGCGCGTACCCGCCGCCGAGCTGCTCGGCCTTCCAGGGACGCAGCGGTTCGAGGGAGTGGGCGGTCATCACATGCGGCACGCCGTACAGCAGTTTGGCCAGATGGCCGGCGAGGTTGGCGTACCAGGTGTGCGAGTGCACAAGGTCCTGTCCGGCGAGCGCGGCGGCCATCGACAGGTCGACCGACAGGCTGCGCAGTGCCTCGTTCGCGCCCGCGAGCTCCCCGGCGGCGGCATGGCGGGTGACGCCGGTGCCGTGCGCGTCGTCGGCTGC
Source organism: Actinacidiphila sp. bgisy160 (assembly GCF_965342435.1). Taxonomy (GTDB): domain Bacteria; phylum Actinomycetota; class Actinomycetes; order Streptomycetales; family Streptomycetaceae; genus Actinacidiphila. Next base: position 8,177 of record NZ_CBDRCM010000020.1, read on the forward strand.
GTCCGCGCCGTCCGCCCCGGCCCAGCAGTGGACCTGAAGGTCCGTCAGCGTCCTTAGCTCGTGGGCCAGGAACTCCACATGGACGCCCGCCCCGCCGTAGACGTACGGCGGGTACTCCCGCGTGAGCAGTGCCACCTTCACGGGCGCCTCCCGGGGTCCCGTCGCCGTGTGGGGACATCCATGCCCCGCGGAACGGTGTTCGATCCGTGTTCCCCGCCATTCAGCGCGTGATGTCCCGCGCCAAATTCCTTCGACTTCGCCGCGCGCTTCGTGGATCGTCGGGCGTATGCGACAGGACGACATCTGGGGCGCGGAGACCGCCCGCGCCTACGACACCCCCGGCACCGGCATGTTCGCCCCCGACGTACTCGGACCGGCGGTGGACCGTCTCGCCGAACTCGCCGACGGCGGACGGGCGCTCGAGTTCGCCATCGGCACCGGCCGTGTCGCCGTACCACTGGCTCGCCAGGGCGTACCGGTCAGCGGCATCGAGCTGTCCCAGCCGATGATCGACCAACTGCGCACCAAGGCGGACGCCGCGACCGTCCCGGTCGTCGTCGGTGACATGGCCACCGCCCGCGCCCCGGGCATCTTCCGGCTCGTCTACCTCGTCTACAACACCATCTCCAACCTGCTGACGCAGGCCGAACAGGTCGCCTGCTTCCGCAACGCCGCCCGCCATCTCGCACCGGGCGGGCGCTTCGTGATCGAATTGTGGGTTCCCGAGCTGCGCAAACTGCCGCCCGGTCAGCAGGCGGTGGTCTGGACTTCCGAATCCGGGTACATGGGCGTGGACACCTACGACGTCCTGCGGCAGCAGGTCGTCTCGCACCACTTCCGCTTCGCCGACGGCGAGCGGACCCGGCTTTACCGCAGCCCGCACCGCTACATCTGGCCCTCCGAGCTGGACCTCATGGCCCAGCTCGCCGGCTTCGTCCTGGAGTCCCGCCACGCCGACTGGCTCGGCGCAGAGTTCACCGCCGAATCCCGCTCCCACGTCTCCGTGTACCGGCTCCGCACTCCGGAGAGCTGACGGGCCGCCTCAGTCCTCCTCCCCGCTCAGGGAGCCCGCGGAGGTGAGGGCGGTGGTGTCCTGGGCGGGGGCCGGTGGGGCGGTCGGGTCGGGGGCGGTGGCCATGGCCGGGGTGGGGGCCGGGGAAACGGGATGGGGTTCCGCGGTGCGCTTCGCGGTGGTGCGGGTGAGGGAGACCGTCGGGGGAGCGGGAGGCGGCGCGAGGGAACGGGCGAGGTCGCGGTCGAGGCGGCGGAGCTGGGACCGCATGTGGGCGGTCAGACGGGTGCGGTAGGCGTTCTCGAAGGTGCGGAGGTCCTCGACCTTGCGCTGCAGCACGGTGCGGGCGGTGACCAGCGAGACCATCGCCTGGCGGTGCTTGTCCTGGGCCTCGTGTTCGAGGGCCTGGGCCCGGTCGCGGGCGTCGCGGCGCAGGCTCTCGGCCTGGCCGAGGGCCTCGCCGACGATCTTGTGGGCCTCGGCGCGGGCCTCGGTGACGGCCTGCTCGGCGGTGCGCTCGGCCAGGGCGAGCAGCCGGGCCGTGCTGTCGGCGGCGAACCCGGGCTGCGGTTCCGCGGACTCCTCGGCTGCCTCGGGCGCCTCGGGCTCCGTCACCTCGGCGGCCGGGCCGGGGACGGGCTTCGGCTCCGGCGCCGCTTCGGGCTCGGGTTCGGGTTCCGGTCCGGACGCCACCTCGAGCTCGGGCTCCTCGGGCTGCCGGGCGGCTGCCTCGGCGGAGGAGATCGCGGCGCGCAGGTCCTGGTTGATCCGCAGCAGCCGGGTCAGCTCGGCCTGCACGTCGTCCAGGAAGTCGTCGACCTCGCGCTCGTCGTAGGCCTCGCGGAGGCGGACGGTGGTGAACTGCTTCCTGCGCACGTTCTCGGGGGTAATCGGCGTCTGTGCCATCTGCTCACCTCGAGGTGTTCGTCGACAAGTCCTGACCGCATCCGTCAACTCCAGCTTGGGCGGCGGACCGGGCCTGGGCAGCCCGGGAACACCGCGCGGGGGCGGTGCGGGCGGTGTCACCAGCGCCGATCGTGGGACCCGGGCGAGCGGCGTGGATGGCGCAACTGCGGGCGGCGCAGTGGCAACTGTGATCATCCGCGCTGTCACCGCGCCCGCAGACAGCGTGGATTTCCTTCCGCGTCCGGCGAAAGGGCCGGACGGGTGAATACAGGCCCCCGGAGGCTGGGTACGGACACCTTCCGGACGGCACACGTGGGCTGCCCGACGGGGCCTCAACCGGCCGGCACGCCGACGTGAGCCGGACCCACGAGGAAGCGCGCGTCCTCGCGGCAGAGCCCGGGCGGCGACCGGCCCTTCCGGGCCCGGCGTCGGGCTCGCCGCGACGTCCTACCAGCTCGTCGCCGGTGCCGGGGCGGGGTGCCGGGGGCCGCGGGGCGCCCGTACGACCCGACCCACCAGAGAAGGGGAACTCATGACGCAGCACGTCGTCATCGGAAGCGAGCGCAGCGAGGTCGGTCTGCCGGCCGGGATGGACGTCCTGCGACGGGGCGGCACGGCACTGGACGCCGTGGAGGCGGCGATGCGCCGTTGCGAGGACAACCTCACCGACCACTACGTCGGCACCGGCGGGCTGCCCAACGCGCAGGGCGTCGTCGAGCTGGACGCGTCGGTGATGACGGGTTCGGACCGCAGGTTCGGCGCGGTGGGCGCGCTGCGCGGGTTCCCGAACCCGATCTCGGTGGCGCGCGCGGTGATGGAGCGGCTGCCGCAGCACTGCCTGCTGGTGGGGGAGGGCGCCGCCCTGTTCGCGCGGGAGAACGGGTTCGAGGCCGCCGAGCTGCTGACCGAGGAGTCCCGGGCCATGTGGCGCGAGCAGCTGCTGACCGCCGCCGAGGCGGTGGAGGGGGAGAACACCCCGGCCGTGGACGGCGACCGCCGCTACCGGCGGGCGGCGCTGGAGCTGGTGCGGCGGATGGCGCCGCACGAGGGGCCGTGGGGGACGATCAACATCATCGCCCTGGACGCGCAGGGCGAGATGTGCGTGGGCGTCTCGACCTCCGGATACCCCTTCAAGTACCCGGGACGGGTGGGGGACTCCGCCGTCCCGGGGGCGGGCAACTGGTGCGATCTGCGCGGTGGCGGGGCGGCCTGCACCGGCCGCGGCGAGCTGAGCCTGCGCGGCGGGACGGCGCGTACGGTGGTCGACCTGCTGGCGCTGGGCAAGGAGCCCGCCGACGCGTGCCGCGTCGCCCTGGAGGAGGCGGCCGGCCTGCCCGACGAGTACCGGTCCGAGCTGAGGGCGCTGGCGCTCACCCCGGACGGGCGGCACGGTGGCGCGGCCGGCCAGGAGGGCAGCGTCTACGCCGTGATGACCGACGCCTCCACCGAGCCGGAACTCCGCCCGCGCACGCTGGTCTGACGACAGGCCTCAGGGCTGGGGCGCGATCAGTTCCCCGCTGGTCGCGTCCCGGATGGTAATGGCCTCCACGGGGCAGGACTCCGCGGCGTCGACCAGGCGCTCGTCCGGTTCGGCCGTCGGGTGCCTGGGGCACGACTTGCGGTCGCGTAGCTCGAAATGCCCGGGTGCGATGCCGGCGCAGGAGCCGGTGCCGATGCAGGTGTTCCGGTCCACCTCGATCTGCCAGGTCATGATCGGTGTCCTTCGGTCTCGTCGGGTGTTGCCGGCTGTCGCCAGGTGTTGTCAGGCCCGGTCCCAGGTGAGCGGCATCCGCTCGGGTCCGCGCAGGAGAAGGCCGGACTTCCACGCGACGCTCTCCTCCGGCCCGGCGAGGCGCAGTCCGGGCAGTCGGTCGAGCAGGGTGCGCAGGGCCACCTGTAGCTCCATGCGGGCCAGTTGGGCGCCCAGGCAGTGGTGCGGTCCGTGCCCGAACCCGACGTGCGAGGCCTCCTGGCGGAGCAGGTCGAGCCGGTCCGGGTCGGTGTAGACCGTTTCGTCGCGGTTGGCCGACACGGGGCAGACCACCACCGCCTCGCCGGCGCGTACGGTGCCGCCGCTGAGTTCGACGTCGTCCAGCGCGTAGCGGGGCATGCCGGCGCCGTTGCCCAGGGGGACGTAGCGCATGAGTTCCTCGACGGCGGCGGGGACGAGACCGGGGTCGGCGCGCAGTGCCGCGAGTTGCTCGGGGTGGGTGAGCAGCGCGTAGACGAAGTTGGGGATCTGCGTGGCGGTGGTCTCGTGGCCCGCGACGAGCAGCGAGATCGCCAGGACCTGCAGTTCCCGTTCCGACAGGCGCTCGTCGTTGTCGCGGGCGTCGACCAGGGTGCCGAGCAGGTCGTCGTGCGGCGCGGCGCGGCGTTCGGCGATCAGGGCGGCCATGTACGCCATCAGCGCGTCGGTGCAGTCCTGGATCTCCCGCGGGGTGTACTTCGAGGTGGACAGCAGCGCGTCGGACCAGGTGCGGAAGTCGGCGCGGTCGGTCAGAGGGACGCCGAGCAGTTCGCAGATGACGGTGACGGGCAGCGGCAGGGCGAAGTCGGCCACGAGATCGGCGGGGGCGCCGCGGGCGGCCATGCCGTCGGCCAGTTCGGCCGCGATCTGTTCGGTGCGGGGTCGCAGGCGCTCGATGCGCCGGGCGGTGAAGGCCTTGGCCACGATCCGCCGCAGCCGGGTGTGGTCCGGGGGGTCGAGGTCCAGGATGCTGCCCTTGAGGCCCCGGTGCGGCCGCAGGCGCGGCTCATCACGGCGGACCGCCTCGGCCCGGCTGAACCGGGGGTCACCGAGGACGGTCCTGACGTCCTCGTACCGGGTGACCAGCCAGGCGGCCTCCCCGTAGGGGAACCGGACCCGGCACAGCGGCTCGTCCTTGCGCAGTTGGGCGAAGGCAGGGTCGACGGTCAGGCGGTCGGTTTCGGTGAGGGGGTAGTTCCGGGGCTCGGTCGTGGCCATGGCGCACGCCTCCCATGAGCTCGGGGTGTCGGCGCGGTCCTCACGACGGCCCGCGGGGATCGCGAGGTGCGGCGGCGCGGCCGCCGAGGGCGGGCCGCAGCAGGTGGCACAGGTCGTCGGCGAGGATCTCCAGCGGGTCGTCGGTGTCGACCGGCCGGCCGCCGGCGATCCAGGCGGTGAGGAACGACCCGGTCTGGAGCACCGCCATCAGGGCCCGCTGCCGTGCCTGCGCGGGGGTCACGCCCCGCCACCGCCGGGGCCCGGCGGTCAGCAGGGCCACGTAGCGTTCGTGGGCGGCCAGATAGCGGTCGCGGGCACTGCCGTCGTCACCGGCCGCCGAGGGGGTGGCGGCCAGCAGTACGCGGATCGTCGGCGCGAGGGCCCGCCAGCCCGACGCGGCGTGCTCCAGCCAGTCGCGGACGCCGGCGCGGGTCCACTCGGGGACGGAGGCAAGCTCGGCGTACAGGTCGTCGGTGACCTGGTACACCCGGTTCGTCAGGGCGGCGATGACCTCCGCCTTGCCGCGGAAGTGCGCGTACACCGTGGCCCGGGTGACCCCGGCCGCGCGGGCGATGTCCTCCATGGTGGCGGTGACGAAGGACTTGGCGGCGAAGACCTCGACCGCCCCGTCCAGGATCCGGTTGCGGGTCAGGTCCCGCTGTTCGGCGCGCAGGCTCACCCGCGAAGCGCCCATCGCGGTCGCGGATCCGGCACCGGCCGACGACGTTCCATGGAAAAAGCTTACAAAACGCTATCAAACTGTACATTTTGTGTACGGGTGGCGGGGGTCCGCGACGGCCGGTCAGCCGTGGTTGCGGGGGTGGTCGCGGGCGGTGCGCTCGTTGCCCCGCTTGTAGTCGCCGGTCCAGCGGGCCATCACCAGCTGGGCGTCGCCGCGCTCCACTTCCTCCAGGAACCGCTCGGCGCGCTCCCCGCGCAGGAGGGCGGCGGTGCGCGCGCCGTGGGTGACGACCACGGTACCGTCGCCGCGCCGGCGGTAGGAGAATCCGTGAGGCCGGGGCATGGTGGCGAGCGTAGGGGCGGGCCGGGTCCGTGCGACAGCGATTTACGGGACGTCGCGGGACACGACGTGCGGCGAGCGCACGGCCAGGGCGGCGATGTCGTCCTCCAGCCGCCCGCCGCTGTAGCGCACCAGTTCCCGGTGCAGCCCGTCCAGCAGTTCGCGGGGCGCCGCCGGGCTCTGCCGCCGCAGCCAGTCCGGCAGCGGGAAGAACGCCCCTGTGTGGTCGCGGGTCTCGGTGACGCCGTCGGTGTAGAGCAGCAACTGGTCGCCGGGGGCGAAGGTGTGGGTGTCCACGAAGTAGTTTTCACCGATGAGGTCGGCGAGGTTCAGCGGCGGGGAGGCGGCGGTCGGCTCCAGCACCTGGATGCGGCCGGTGCGCAGGAGGACCGGCGGGGGATGCCCGCAGTTGAGCAGCCGCAGGCGGCCGCCGCCGTGCGGGATCTCGGCGATCACGGCGGTGGCGAAGCGCTCCGGCAGGTCCTGGCCGGGGTAGCCGGAGCTGTGGCGCTTGATGCTGGTCTCCAGGCGGTGGATGATCCCCCGCAGGTCCGGCTCGTCGTGCGCCGCCTCCCGGAAGCAGCTGATCAGCGCCGAGGCCGCGCCCACGGCGGACAGCCCCTTGCCGCGTACGTCGCCGATGAGCAGCCGCACCCCGTAGGGCGTGTCGGCCACCTCGTAGAAGTCGCCGCCGATGCGTGCCTGCACCTGTGCGGCCAGGTACAGCGACTCGATCTCCATGCCCTGGACGTGCCGCGGCAGCGGCCGCAGCAGTACGGCCTGCGCCGCGTCGGCGACCATCCGGGCGTGGAAGAGCGCCTCCTCGCGCTGGATCCGTACGTGGCTGGCGTACGCCGCCGCCAGGGTGACCGCGACGATGGCGGCCCCGGTGTACGGGGTGCCCAGGTCGGTGTAGGCGAAGCTCAGGCCCACCATGACCAGCAGGCAGAACGCGCCCAGCAGTACGGTCGCCAGCACCGGCCACATCGCGGCGGCCAGGGCGGGCGCGACGGGCAGCAGGCGGCTGATCGCGATCTCGCGCGGGGTGGAGAACGCCAGCGAGGCGATGAGCACGGTCAGGATCACCGGGGCGAGCCAGCCGGCCTTCCGGCGGCCGTCCAGGCGGGCACTTCGGTGCCGCAGCCATCCGGACATGATCACGAAGCGCATCATACCGGGGCAGAAGGGGGGTGCGAGGTGCCCGTCCGGCCGGACGGACCCGCGACCACCCCGGGGCCCGGCCCGGGGTGGTCGGAGTGCGGGCGAGCCGGGTGGACGGCGCCGGCCCGCGTCAGTTCTCGCCGCGGTGACCCGGCAGGACCTGGATCGTGTCGCCGACGGCGCGCTCACCGGTCGCGTCGGAGGGAACGTTGGCCAGTACGCCGTCGACCACCATCACCGACGAGCCGCCGCCGTCGAGGTTGAGGGCCTGTACCGCGCCCAGCGACCGCATGAACCGGGCCGCCTCGCCGAGGGTGAAGCCCTCGCTCACCCCGGGCCGCCGCCCGTCCACCGTGACCAGCAGCAGCCGGCCCCGCCGGTCGATGCCGGCCATCGTCCGCGGCTGGCGCACGTTGGACCACGCGAAACCGAACGACAGGTCCAGCGGGTCCAAGGTGCCCTCGCCGGCGGCGTCGATGTGCACGCGGCCGTCCTCCACCAAGGTGGGCGCCGCGCTCACGATGCTGTCGCCGGGGCCGAGACGGACCTGACGCCCCGCGGCGTCCCGGACGACCTGCCGTACGACCAGTCGCCCGCCGGTCCGGGCGTGCTCCGTGAGCCACGTCGCCGCGGCGCCGGTGCCCTGCAGCACCGTGCCGCGCTCGGGCACGGAGCCGCCGCGGGCGCCGGTGGAGAGCACGGTCCCGTGCGCGTCGAGCACCACCTGCACACCGCCGCCGGTGGGTAGCGCCGCCCGGAAGGCGGGGGTGAACTCCACCAGGTCGTCCGCCAGGGTGCAGGTCGTGTCGTGGCGCGGCCGTTCGGTCGGGACGCCGCCGGGACGGCCGCAGTTGCGCACCTTGCCCGGCAGGCGGTTGATGCCCTGCACGGCGTACCGGGCGGAACCGGCCCGCACGGTGACCGTGGTGGACAGGTCCGCGATCCGCGGCCGCCGCCCGCCGTCGCCGAGGATGAGTGCCGCACGCGAACCGGCCGCCATCGACTCCAGCTTGCCGTCCACCGCGGACAGACCCGCGACGGTGCCCTGGACGCCGTCGGCGTCCGAGGTGATGAAGAAGCCGCCGTTCACGCCGAGCAGCGACCCCAGCCGGCCGGCGACCGCCGAGGTCTTCTCCCGGTCGGCGACGTTGCCGCCGTCGCTGACCTCGACCGACCCGCGCAGCCGCGCCGGGTCCACCACGGCCACGTGGACGCGCTCGCCGTCGGCGGCCTGCCGTCCGTCGTAACCGGTCCACTCCGTCGCCGTACGGAAACCGGCGGCCACGACCGCGGCGTTCGCCGGGCCCGCCTCGGCCTGCGTGGTGTACCGGCCGACCCTGACCTGCCAGCCCATCACGCCGCGCGGCGTGTCGGCGTAGGTGTCCCACTCCACCGCCTCCAGCCGCGGCTCGAACCCGGCCTCCCGCAGCCGCCCGGCGGTCGCGTCGGCCCAGGCGCGGTCCCCCAGCGGAGCCCACGTCGCGGCGCCCGTCAGCCGGTTGACGGCGGGGGCCTGCACGGTCACCGTCCACACCCCGCCGGCCGAGGGGTCACGCCGCACGCCGCTGCGGACCTCCAGGCCGGGTGCCACCTGCCGCGTCGTCCACGCGATCCCCCGCGTGCCGGAGGCGGTGGGCGACTGCGCCCCCGCGACGGCCGGCGGGACGACGGCGACCAGCGTGAGGGCGGCGGCGAACACCGCCCCCCTCCGTGCGGCCTGCCCCACCCGGCGCGCCCCGTCGCGCGGTTCGGCGGCTGTGACGGACATACCCACTCCTGACGTTCGGTTCCACCGGGCGGTGCAGTGGCGCGGCCCGGGCCTTGATCCGCCATCCCAGACCCGCACCGGGACGGGCAACCCACCAGGCGACGGACCCCGGGGGAACCCTCGATGACAAACCGGGGGCGACGAGGGCGGAGTTGTCCGCGGTCGCGCCACCGGGCCCACCCCGGTCGCGGCGCCGGTCCGGGGGCCCGGTAAGAACGTGCCGTGACCTTCGCACTCTCCGTCCCCCGGCGGCCCTGATGCCCTCGCTCGACCCGGCGCAGTGGGCCGTCGCGCTGCTCGCCCTCTTCCTCGTCGGCTACTCCAAGACCGGCGTGACCGGGGCCGGGACGGTGGGGGTAGCACTGTTCGCGCTGGTGCTGCCGGCCAAGCTGTCCACCGGCGTGCTGCTGCCCCTGCTCCTCGTCGGCGACGTCGTGGCCGTGGCCGTCTACCGCCGGCACGCCGACTGGGGCCGGCTGGTGCGGCTCTTCCCGTGGGTCGTGGCCGGGGTGCTGCTGGGCGCGGTGGTCGTCGACCGGGTCGACGACACGCGCATGCGCGAACTCATCGGCGCGCTGCTGCTGTCGATGCTCGCCGTCCACTGGTGGAGCCGGCGCCGGGGCCCGGACGACCCGGTGGCGAAGCACAGGGCCGTCGCCGCCGGCGCCGGGATCCTGGCGGGCTTCGCCACGATGACGGCCAATGCGGCGGGCCCGATCATGTCGCTGTACTTCCTGGCCGTGGGGCTGCCGATGCTGGGCTTCCTCGGCACCAGCGCCTGGTTCTTCCTGCTGCTCAACGCCTTCAAGGTGCCCTTCAGCGTCGGCCTGGGGCTGATCACACCCGGCACGCTGGCCTTCGGCGCGACGGCCGCCCCGGCCGTGCTGGCGGGGGCCGCCGCCGGCCGCGCGACGATCAGCCGCATCAGCCCGAAGGTCTTCGAGCGCGTCACGGTCGCCCTGACCCTCCTCGCCGCGATACGCCTCGTCACCCTCTGAGCGGCCCGGGTGTGCCGCGAGCGGCGGCACGTGCGGGCTCAGCTGACGATCGCGGTGATCAGCCGCCGGCAGCGCTCCGCCATGTCCTGCGCGGACTCGCCGGGATGGTGGATCCACCAGGTGACCAGGGTGCTGACCGTGCCGGTCCACAGCTGCTCGAGCGCGTCGCGGTCCAGCGGGTCCTCGATCCCGCGGGCGGCGAGGAACTCCGCGCTGCCCGCGGCCGCCAGCCCGTCGATGACGGCACGGTGGCGTTCGGCCGCCTCGCGCGGCGGACCCGTGGCGGGCAACGTCCGGTCGTACAGCACGAACCAGGCGTGGCGCCGGCCCTCCAGCGTGGTGAAGACCGCGCGCAGTACGGACAACGGCGTGCCCGGCGAGGTGACCCCCGGGACCAGCGCGTCGGTGAGCGCGCGCGTCAGCGAGCCGGCGACGCGCTCCAAGGCGGCGGCGTACAGCGCGTCCTTGGATCCGAAGTACTGGTACAGCAGCGGCTTGGTGACGCCGACCCGCTCGGCGATGGCGGCCATCGACGCACCGCCGTAGCCGCGGCGGCCGAACTCCTCGACGGCCGCGGTGAGCAGCTGCTCCTCGCGCTCGGCGCGGGGCACGCCCTTGGTGCCCGCGGTACGGGTTCTCGCGCTCGCCACGTCCGTGATTGTAGGCAGTGAACTGACCTCGAGGTCAGTTCACCCTCCCGGCCGATGTGACTGAGTGGTAATTTACCTTCTGGTCATATCGAGCCGGTGAAGGGCGGACACGCATGACGCGCGCGGGCACACGGTCGTGGTGGGGATGGGGCATCGTCGAGCACGCGGTGCGGGGCGCCGAACGCACCGCGCTCACCGACCGGGTGGCCGGACTGCTCCCGGGTGCCGACCTCACCGTCCACCTTCCCCCGGACGTCGCTTCCCTCGCCCTGCCGCCCGTACGGGTCACGGCGCCGCCGCCGCTGGCCCACCTGTGCTCCGGCACCCCGTACGACCGGGCCGCGCACACCCACGGCAAGGCCTTCCGGGACGTCGTCCGCAACCTGCGCGGCGACCTGCGCCACGCCCCCGACCTCGTCGCCCGCCCCCGCACCGAGCGGGACGTCGTCGACCTCCTCGACTGGTGCACCCGCGAGCGGATCGCCGTCATCCCCTTCGGCGGAGGCAGTTCCGTCGTCGGCGGCGTGGAACCCCGCCTCGCCGACGGCCGCCGCGCGGTGACCCTCGACATGGGGCACCTCGACCGCGTCCTGGAGATCGATCCGGTGAGCCGGTCGGCCCGGATCCAGGCCGGCGTGCTCGGCCCGCACCTGGAGGAGCAACTGCGGCCCTCAGGACTGACGCTGCGTCACTTCCTGCAGTCCTTCGAGTACTCCACCCTCGGCGGCTGGCTGGCCACTCGTGCGGGCGGCCACTACGCCACCCTCTGGACCCACATCGACGATCTGACGCAGGCCCTGCGCGTCGTGACGCCGTCGGGCACCGGCGAGTCGCGGCGGCTGCCCGCCTCGGGCGCGGGGCCGTCGCCCGACCGGATGTTCCTCGGCTCCGAGGGCACCCTCGGGGTCATCACGGAGGCCTGGATGCGCCTGCAGCGACGCCCCCGGTGGCGGGCGAACGCCTCCGTCCACTTCGCCGGGTTCACGGCGGCCGTCACCGCCACCCGTGCCCTGGCCCAGTCCGGGCTCCACCCGTCGAACTGCCGTCTGCTGGACCCCGCCGAGGCGCTCGTCAACGCGGGCGTCACCACCGGCGACAGCGTCCTGATCCTGGCCTTCGAGTCAGCCGACCACCCGTTGGAACCCTGGATGGACCGAGCCCTGGAGCTGTGCCGCGACCACGGCGGCCACGTCCCCGAGCCGGCCCGTCACACGGACACGGGCGCGGACGGCGCGTCCGGGGATAGGGGAGCCGGGGCGGACCGTTCCTGGCGTTCGTCCTTCCTGCGCATGCCCTATCAGCGCGACGCCCTGGCCCAGCAGTCCCTGGTCGTGGAGACCTTCGAGACCGCCTGTACCTGGGACCGCTTCGAGGAGCTCCACGCGGCGGTCACCCAGGCCGCGAACGAGGCGATCCGCACCGTCTGCGGCACAGGAGTCGTCACCTGCCGGTTCAGCCACGTCCACCCCGACGGGCCCGCCCCCTACTTCGGGATCTACGCCGCGGGCCGCTGGGGCAGCACGGTGGACCAGTGGGACGACATCAAGGCCGCCGTCTCCCAGGCCATCGCCGACCATGGCGGCACGATCACCCACCACCACGCCGTCGGCCGCGACCACCGTCCCTGGTACGACACCCAGCGCCCCGGCCCCTTCGCCGCCGCCCTCACCGCCGCGAAGTCCGCCCTGGACCCCGCGGGCATCCTCAACCCGGGCGTGCTGCTGCCCGCGGGCTGAGCCTCGCCTGCTCGCTCCGCCGGCCGCCGTGCTCAACGGCCGATCGGCTCGGGCGGCGCGGCGGACGCCCCCTCGGCGTGCGCGGCGGCGGGACGGCCGTGGGGCAGGCGGCGTACGGCCGCCGAGGCCATCGGGGCCAGGGCCGCGACGGCGTGGACGACCCCGGCGGCCGCGGCCACCCGGTACCCGCCGACGTGGTCGGCGAGCGGCCCCACACTGAGCTGGCCGACCGGGATGGCGATGTAGGACAGCAGGTCGTCGAAGGACGACACACGGGACAGGGCGTCGGGCGGCACGTGTTCCTGGAGGGAGGTGTCCCAGCCGACAGCCGCGACCGACGAGCCCAGCCCGGCGGTGAAGGCGGCGGCGATCAGCCACGGGGCGCCCAGGTGCGTGCCGAGCGTGAGCAGGGGCAGTGCGCCGAGCACGCCCGCCAGCACACTCAGCCGCAGCAGATGACGGGCCGCCAGCCGGTACATCAACGCGCTCATCACCAGCAGTCCGACGCCGCGCGCGCTGAGCACGAAGCCCCAGGCGGCCTCGTCGGCGATCTGCCGGGTGAGCACGGGGCCCAGGATCTGCCAGCTGCCGACCTGCACCAGATTGACCACGCAGAAGCACAGCGACACCGTCCAGACCCAGCGGATCCGGCGGTACGCGGCCCAGCCCTCACGGATGTCGGCGAACAGCCCCGGGCGGCGACCTGCCGCGGCAGGGGTGGTGAGGGACGACAGGCGCGTGAGGCAGCCGGCGGCGAGGAGGTAGGTCAGCGCGTCGAAGGCGATGGCCGGACCGCCGCCGACGGACGCCGCCAGGACGCCGGAAAGACTCGGCCCGAGGATCTTCGCGCCATTGCGCACCGAGCCCAGCAACGCGTTCGCCTGCCGGATCCGGTCCCCGGCAACGAGTTCGGGCACGATGCCGCGCAGCGCCGGCGTGGTGAAGGCGGCGAGCACGCCGTTGAGGAATCCCAGCGCCGCGACCGGCCACAGGGCGTACCGCCCGGTGAGCAGCAGCGCGGCGACGGAGCCCTGGGTGACGGCCGAACCGAGGTTCGCCGCCACCAGCACCGTCCGGCGCGGCAGCCGGTCGGCCGTGGCGCCCCCGACGAGCAGGAACACCAGCAGCGGCACCATGTACGCGGTGAGGACCACGCCGAGGTCGCCGAGGGCGTCCGAGGAGTCGAGGACCGCGAACGCCAGCGCGACGGGCGCCATCGCGCTGCCGAGCAGCGACACGGTCTGGGCGGTGAGGAACCAGCGGAAGTCACGGCGTGGTGGAGGGGGTGGGAGCACGGGCGGAGTCTGCTGGAGGCGCCGCGCGGGGCACTATCGTTTCGGCGGGAGGCGAAAGATGACCTTGTTGAGGCTGAGTTCCCTGGCCCTGTCGCGGTCCCGGTTCGCCCTGTCGCCGCTGGCCGAGACCCTCGCGTCACTGTGGGTGCTGGGCGCCGGGTACTGCGACCCGTGGCTGGCCTCCTGGTACGACCGCCACCGAGGGGCGTTCAGCGCCGCGGTCGACGCCGACCCCTTCGCCAAGGGCCTGCTGCGGCTGCTGGCCTCCACGAAGTGGATGCCGGCGCACATCGTCCTGCCGCCGGCCGGTGGTATGCAGACCACGATCGACAGCGAACTGGCAGCGGTGGCCCGCGTGCCCGACGCGCAGGTGCGCGCCGAACTGGAGAAGTCGGTGGCGCACAGCTGGAAGGAGCACGACCTTCGCTGGCTCACCGGACGCGACCTTGCCGCCAGGACCGCCGAGGTCTTCCGGCGCGCCTGGACCGCCCACGTCGCCCCGGACTGGCCCCGCCGCCGGGCCCTGCTGGAGCGGGACGTCACCTACCGGGCCGGGCTGCTCGCCGCCTATGGCTGGCCCCGCGCCCTGGAGCAGATGAGCCGGCACAGCGCCTGGGTCGGCGCGGACGCGATCCGCTTCAGCCACTGGGGTTCCCCGGACAGGGTCGTCGGCGAGGAGGGCATGCTGTTCGTACCGGTCGCCGCCGTGTCCAGGGGCACTTGGTTGTGCGAGGCACCGCCGGCGTCGTACGCGCTGGTCTACCCGGCCCGGGGCAGCGCCGCGACCGCGCCGCGCATGGAACCCCGGCGAGCCCTGGCCCGGCTGATCGGCACCGGCCGCGCGGCGATCCTCCACGAACTGGAGCGCCCCGCGACCACCAGCGAGCTCTCCGCCCAGCTCGGACTGTCCCTCGGAACCGTCGGCGGCCACCTGGCCGTACTGCGCGACGCCGGACTGGTCACCGGTACCCGTGTCGACCGCCGCGTGGTCTACCGGCGCACCGCCTCCGGCGACCTCCTCGCCGCGGACGTGGACGCGGGCGTCTGAACGCGGCACTCCCCAGGCCACGGGGGGAGACCTGGGGAGCGTGCGGAGATCATCGTCCCTCGAACGGCCGTACGTCAAGCCGACAGCGGAGAAGGGAGGTTGGCCCGGCTCCGGTACATCGTCCGCCATAGGGGCGGTGATCACCGGTCCCGGCAGGGTTGATACGGTCCAGGTTGCCGGGGGACGGCAATGAGGTGTGCCTGGAGGGGAGACGGGGCCATGGGGAGCGTGCCGGAGGAGGAGCTCGAGGCGTACGCGCGCATGCTGGGCGAGGTCTCGGGGACGGGCCGGCGGCCGCGACGGGACGAACTGGACGCGCTCCGCCGGTCCGGCGAACGCGCGGGCGGCGGGGGATACGGGCTGCGCGACGTCGTCGGCGCCTACCTGACGGCGACCCGCGAGGCGTGGGGCACGCTGCGGGGCGTGGCGGGCGCCGGCACCGCCATTGAGGTGCAGCGGGCCGGCGAGGCGGTGCTGACCGCCCTCGACGCCGCGATGGTCGCGCTCGGTGAGGGCCACGAACGTGCCCAGCGGCTCCTGGCCCGCCAGGAGGAGGCCGCCCGCAGGGAGTTCGCCGACGACCTGCTGTACGGGCGCAGCGACCCGGGGCGGCTCGCCGAGCGCGCCGAACGGTTCGGGCTGCGCCTGGGCGGCGGGCACGCGGTGGCCGTGGCGCGCGGCCTGGACGCGTACGAGGACAGCCAGCCCGTGGTGCGGCGCATCGAGCGGGAACTGTCGGGCCGCTTCGGCGACCGGGACGTCCTGGTCGTCGGCAAGGACGGCCGGCTCGTGTGCATCGCCCCCGGCAACGAGCGTGCGGTCTTCGAGGCGTTCGCCGACACGGCGCTGCGCCCCGGCCCCGGGTACGGGGCGGCCCGGCGGGTGGCGGTCGGCCGTACCCACTCCGGCACGAGCGGCATCGTCCGCAGCTACGAGGAGGCCCTCGGGGCCCTGGACGTCGCCGACCGGCTGCGTCTGCATCCTCCCGTGCTGCGTGCCGAGGAACTGCTGGTCTTCCCCGTGCTGATGCGGGACCGGGCCGCCATGGCCGACCTCGTCCGTACCGTGCTGGGGCCTTTGGAGCAGGCGCGGGGCGGGGCCGGTCCGCTGCTGGAGACCATCACCGCGCACGCCGAGGCCGGGCACGTCAACGCGGAGGCAGCGCGTCGACTCGGCCTCGGGGTCCGGACGTTCACCTACCGCCTGGAGCGGATCAAGGTGCTGACCGGCTACGACCCGGCCGACCCGCTGAACCGCTACACCCTGGAGACCGCGGCGATGGGCGCCCGGCTGCTCGGCTGGCCCGAACAGCCTCTCTAGCCCGCGGGCCCGCCGTCAACAGGCCGTCAACAAGGCGTCAAAATTGCCGGGAACCGGCAATGTGCACCGGCCACCCGCCCTGCCACCATCGTCATGGCACCGACAACGGAGCCACTGCACGAAGCGGGGGTGGGCAGGGGGATGCGCGATTTCGCCGAAGCCGCGCTCGGTTACCCCACCGCCCTGTTCAGCTTCGCGCTCGTGGTGGTCATCGGGTACTGGGGGAGTGTCCTGCTCGGTGGCTTTGACGTCGACGCCCTCGGCGGGGGGCAGGGGGGACACGGGGGAGAGGGCGTCGACGTCCACCACGACGGACACGAGCACACGGGGGGCTTCGACGGCTTCCTCGCCGGTCTCGGACTGGGCGGGGTCCCGGTCACCGTCACGCTGTCGTTGCTGATCAGCATCGCGTGGTTCGCCTCGCTGGCAGGCCGGGTCCTGACCGGCGGCGGGCCGCTGACCGGCACCGCCGTCCTGGCCGCGGCGCTGGTGTGCTCCTGGACCGGCACGCGCGTGCTGCTCCTGCCGCTGCGCCGGCTGGTGCCCCGAGAACGCGCGCCCTCGCGCACCGACTTCGTCGGCAAGGTCTGTGTCGTCCGCACCGGCCGCGTCAGCGCCGGGTTCGGGCAGGCCGAGGTCACCGCCGACGACGGATCGACCGCCGTCCTCCAGGTGCGCACGGCCGGGCCGGACGAGGGCCTGGTGGGCGGCAGCACCGCCCTGATCTTCGACTACGACGCCGCCCGGGAGTGCTTCCTGGTCGCGCCGTACGACGCCGCGCTCGATCCGGATCGCCCTCCGGCCGGCTGAGCCCGCCGTCCCACCCCGTCTTCCGCTCTTCCACCTCTTCCCACCCGAGGATCGCTGATGGACGCCATCACCATCGGGATCGGCGTGCTCGTCGCCGTCGTCCTGCTCATCGCCCTGGGCATGCTCCTGATCGTCAGCCGGCTCTTCCGCAAGGTCGAGCAGGGCAAGGCCCTGATCATCTCCAAGGCCAAGAAGGTCGACGTCACCTTCACCGGTGCCGTGGTGCTGCCCGTGCTGCACAAGGCCGAGGTCATGGACATCTCGGTGAAGACCGTCGAGATCCGCCGCACCGGCCGCGAGGGCCTGATCTGCCGGGACAACATCCGCGCCGACATCCACATCAACTTCTTCGTACGGGTCAACAAGACCGTCGAGGACGTCATCAAGGTGGCCCAGTCCATCGGCACGGAACGGGCCAGCAGCCAGGAGACGATCCAGCAGTTCTTCGCCGCCAAGTTCTCCGAGGCGCTGAAGACGGTCGGCAAGCAACTGGACTTCGTCGACCTCTACACCAAGCGCGAGGAGTTCCGGGACCGGATCATCTCGGTCATCGGCACCGACCTCAACGGCTACCACCTCGACGACGCGGCCATCGACTTCCTCGAGCAGACCCCGATGACCCAGCTGGACGCCGCCAACATCCTGGACGCCCAGGGCATTCGGAAGATCACCGAGCTGACGGCGATCGAGCACGTGCGGACCAACGAGTACCAGCGCACGGAGGAGAAGGAGATCACGCGGCAGAACGTCGACGCCCGCGAGACCATCCTGGAGCTGGAACGCCGCCAGGCCGAGGCCGAGATCCGGCAGCGGCGCGAGGTCGAGACCCTGCGCGCCAAGGAGGAGGCCACCACCGCCCAGGTCCAGGAGGAGCAGCGGCTCAACGCCCAGGCCGCCTTCCTGCGCACCGAGGAGCAACTGGGCATCCAGCGCGAGAACCAGGCCCGCGAGGTCGCCGTCGCCCAGAAGAACCGCGAGCGGGTCATCGCCGTGGAGAACGAGCGGATCGAGAAGGACCGGCTGCTGGAGGTCATCGCGCGCGAACGCGAGACCGAGCTGACCCGCATCGCCAAGGACAAGGAGGTCGAGGGGGAGAAGCGGGAGATCGCCGAGGTCATCCGCGAGCGCGTGGCCGTCGACCGCACCGTCGCCGAGCAGGAGGAGAGCATCAAGCGGCTGCGCACGGTCGAGGAGGCCGAGCGCGCCCGCCAGTCCGTCGTCATCCACGCCGAGGCCGAGGCCCAGGAGAAGCTGGTCAAGGACATCAAGGCGGCGGAGGCGGCCGAGGCGGCGGCCCACCACAAGGCCCGCGAGACGCTGACGCTGGCCGAGGCCCGCAGGCAGGCGGCCGAACTCGACGCCCAGGCCAAGGTCCGGCTCGCCGAGGGCGTGCAGGCGGAGGCCGCCGCGGAGGGCCTGGCAGCGGTGCAGGTGCGCGAGAAGGACGCCGAGGCGATCGAGAAGACCGGACGGGCCGAGGCCGCCGTCGCCGTCGAGAAGGCCCACGCCGCCGCGACCGAGATCGGCGAGAGGCTGAAGGCCGAGGCCGCCGGCCTCACCGAGAAGGCGGCCGCCATGGCCGCCCTGGACGAGGCGTCGCGCGGGCACGAGGAGTACCGGCTGCGGCTGGCGGCGGAGAAGGACATCCGCCTGGCGGGCCTGGACGTCCAGCGGCAGATCGCCGAGGCGCAGGCGGCGCTGGTCGGCGCGGGTCTGGAGAACGCCAAGATCGACATCGTCGGCGGGGACAGCGTGTTCTTCGACCGGCTGGTGAAGTCCGTCTCGTACGGCAGGAGCGTGGACGCGTTCGTCGGACACTCCGACACCGTCCAGGCGCTGGCCCGTCCGTGGCTGGACGGCGAGTCGAACGTCGCCGACGACCTGGCGCGCGTGCTGGGTTCGGTGGACGCCGCAGGTGTCCGCGATCTGACGCTCTCCGCCCTGCTCATGCGTCTGATCAGCGCGGGAGGTGACCGGACCGGCCAGCTCCGGCGACTGCTCGACACGGCACGGGAACTCGGCCTCGACCAGACCCCGGTCGCCGGCCTCAACGGCACGGCGCACGTCTGACGGCCGGCCGGACAGAGCCAAGGAGCGCGCACACGATGTCAGACGAGCAGCGGCAGCACCACCCCGAGCGGCAGCCGGAGGCGGCACTGGAGGCCGGTACCCACGAGGTGCTGCGCGGCCGCCTGACCGCGGCCGCACGGGAACTCGGCGCACGGGCACGGGAGCTGAACGCCCGTCGCGTCGAGGCGTTCGGCGGCGGCGAGCTGCGGCCGGTGCACGGCGGCCACGCGCGTACCGCCCGGCGGGGCGCGCCGGCCGACGTCGTCGCCGTCGGCGGCCGGCTGCTGCTCGGACTGCGGGTGCCGGACGGCGCCGGCACGCCCGAGGACGTCTTCTCGCTCCACGAGGTCCCCGGCTTCGCGCCGGCCGCCGCCGACGCCGTCCCCGGACTGCTGGACGACCCCGTCTTCCGGCAGGACTTCACCGAACTGCACCGCTACTACCGCGATGCCCGACTCGACCGGCTGCGCGTCGTGGACGGCACCCTGCTGGCGGTCTTCCGTACCGGCCCCGCCCTCACCGACGTCCGGGCGCTGCGCTGGCGACTCGGCGCCGACGGTACCGTCCGCTACCTCGACGCCCGCGGCGAACGCGACCTCGTCACGCCGCCCGCGTACGACATGACCTGGCGGGAGGCCACCCGCGACGACCACGTCCTGGGCCGCCACCCGCACGTGTCCGTCGAGGGCGAGGTCTTCGTGTCCACCGTCGGCGGCAGCCTGACCGTCAAGGCCGAGAACGACACCGGCACCCCGGACGGCATCCACCGCGAGCCGGTGGACGAGCCGCTGCAGTCCCTCGCCGACGCGGCGATCGCCCACGCCCGCGCCGGGGCGCTGATCCTGCTGCGGGTGCGGCCGTACAACGAGACCCGGGCGCGGCATCTGGTCGTCAACACCCGCACCCGCGAGGCCACCCGGCTCGACGCCGTCGGCCAGGCCTGCCTCACCCTGCCCGGCGAACAGGGCATCGTCTTCCCCGGCGGCTACTGCCTGGCCACCGGTGCCGTAAGGACCTTCGACGTCCCCACCGGCGGCCTGGAATCCGAACGCGTCGTCCGCGCGCCCAACGGCGAGGACGTGCTCTACGTCTTCCACTCCCGCGCCGAGGGACGCACCCTGCTGCTGCCCTACAACGCGATCCACGGCGAGGTCACCCACCCCCTGTCCTGCCGCGGCTGGACCCTGCTCGACGACGGCACCCTGGTGCTGCTGCGCGACGAGCCGGGCGAGCCGTCCCGCAGGCATCCGCTGCAGGTCTGGCAGACCCCGTTCACCTCCGACAGCCACGCGGCCGGGCCGGCGGACGCCGGCCCGCTCGGCCGCGTGGGCAACGCCGACCTGGTCGCGGGCATCGCCGACTGCCTCGCCGTCGTCCGGACGGCCGAGGGGGCGAACCCGGCCGCCGCCGTGTACGAGGCGATCGCCGCCGCCTGCGAGCGGATCGCCGACCGGCACCCCTGGCTCACCGGGACCGGCCTCGGCACCCTGCACGAGCCGCTGGAGGCGGTGCGCGCCACCGCGCTGCAGGCGCTGGAGGAGTTCGAGGCGGTCACGGCACTGACCGCGCGGGCGGCCGGGGTCCTCGACGAGACCGCCGCGGAGATCGCCGCCCTCGTACGGCGCGGCCGCGACCGGGAACCGGAGAACGCCGGCGACTGGGTGCTGCACCTCACCGGACTGCGCCGCGCGCAGGGCCGGCTGGAGTCGGTGCGCGAGATGCGCCACGCCGACAGCGCACGCATCGACCGGCTGGGCGCCGGACTCGCGGACGACCTCGCCGAGGCGGCCCGCCGGGCGGTGGCCTTCCTGGGCCGCGAGGACGCCTTCGTCCGCCACCACCAGGACGTCACGGCGCTGGCGGACGAGGTGGCCGCCGTCGCCACCACCGCGGACGCGGCGCCGCTCGCCGAACGGCTCGCCCGGCAGACCGAGGACCTGCGGACGGTCGGGGACGTGGTGGCCGACCTGGACATCGCCGACCCGCTGCTGCGCACCTTTGTCCTGGAGCGGATCGGCGCGGTCCTCGCCGACGCCAACCGGGTCAGGGCCGCTCTCGACAACCGGCGCGAGGAACTCCTCGGACGCGAGGGACGCGCCGAGTTCGCCGCCGAGTCGGCCCTGCTCGCGCAGGCCGTCACCGCGGGGCTGTCCGCCGCCGGCTCCCCGGAGGAGTGCGAGGAGCAACTGGCCCGGTTGCTGCTGAGGATCGAGACCCTCCAGGCCCGCTTCGGCGAGTCCGCGGACTTCTCCGAGACCCTGGACGAGCGGCGCGCGGAGCTCCAGGAGGCGTTCTCGGCACGCCGGCAGTCCCTCCTCGACGAACGCGCCCGCCGCGGCGAGCACCTGGCCGCCTCCGCCGCCCGCATCCTCGACGGCGTCCACCGGCGCCTGGCCGCGCCGGCCTCCCTGGACGAGGTGAACACCTACTTCGCCTCCGACCCCATGATCGGCAGGCTGCGCCGTATCTGCGACGAACTGCGCGCGCTCGGCGACCCCGTACGGGCCGGGGAATGGGAAGGGCGCCTCCAGGGGGCCCGCCGGCAGGCGGGCCGGATGCTGCGCGACCGCGCCGACCTGCTCGACGCGGGCGACGGCGGCACCACCGTCCGCCTCGGGCGCCACCGCTTCGCGGTCGCCGACGGGCGTACGTCGCTGACGCTCGTGCCGCACGAGGGCGCCCTGGCCTACGCCCTCACCGGCACCGACTACCGGGCCCCCGTCCTGGACCCCGGGTTCGCCGCCACACGCCCCTACTGGGACCAGCACCTGGTCTCCGAGACCGCCGAGGTCTACCGCGCCGAGTACCTCGCCGCGACCCTCCTGGCGGAGACCGATCCGCCGGACGTCCTGGACGAGGCGGCGGCCTCGGGCCGGCTCCTCGACGTTGTGCGCGAGGCCGCCGAGTCCCGCTTCGACGAAGGTTACGAGCGCGGCGTCCACGACCACGACGCCACCGCCGTCCTCGAGGCGCTGCTGCGGCTCCGGGCGGAGGCCGGGCTGCTCCGCTACCCGGCCGCGGCCCGTGCCGCCGCCCAGATGTTCTGGGTGTACGGCTGCGACGACACGGCCCGCACCGCCTGGGCCGCCCGGGCGGCCTCGCTGGGTCAAGCACGCGCCACGTTCGGCCCCGCTCCGGCCGTCGGCGCGCTGGGCCGCGAACTGGCCGGGTCGATCACCGCTTTCACCGACGCCGCCGGTCTCGACCCGCGGGGCACCGAGCTCGCGGGCGAGTACCTCTTCGAAGAAATCGCCCGCGCTGGGGACACCGGGACGGACGAGCAGGGCCGGGACGGGGTCTCCTTCGTCACCGCCGCCACCGCGCGCGGCCTGCTGGAGAAGTTCCGGACCGGCACTGACGGCCGCGGGCCCGGCGCCGCCTTGGCCGCGCTCCCGGACGACCTCCCCTCGCTGCCCGCGCGCCGTCAACTCGTCGAGGCCTGGCTGGGTTCGTTCCTCACCTCCAGCGGCGAGGACGTGAGGCCCGGCGACCTGGCCGAGGCCATCACCCTCCAACTGCTGGACCGGGACCGGCTGCCCCGTCGCGACAGCGCGGCAGAACTCACCGCCCGCGTCGACGGCCTGCGTGGCCGCCACCCTCTCGTCCGGCACGGCACCCTCAGCCTCCGCCTGGACGAGTTCCTGGCCCGCACCGCCGCCTTCCGTGCCGAGCGCGTGCCCGCCTTCCAGGCCTACCGTCGCCTGCGCGGCGATCTCCTCGCGCGGGAGCGCGCCCGGCTGCGCCTGGACGACCTCCGGCCCTCACCCTTGACGACCTTCGTCCGCAACCGGCTGCTGAACGAGGTCTACCTCCCGCTCGTCGGCGACAACCTCGCCCGCCAGATCGGTGCCGCGGGGGAGATCCGTCGCACCGACAACTCCGGTCTACTGCTGCTGATCTCACCCCCCGGCTACGGCAAGACCAGTCTCGTGGAGTACGTCGCCGAGCGTCTGGGCATGCTGCTGGTCACCGTCAGCGGCCCCGCGCTCGGCTCCTCGGTCACCTCACTCGACGACGACCACCCGGAGATCCGCAAGATCCACTTCGCCCTCGCGGCCGCGAACAACGTGCTGCTCTACCTCGACGACGTTCAGCACGTGTCACCGGAACTGCTGCAGCGGTTCATCCCGCTCTGCGACGGCCAACGCCGCCTCGGCACGTACGACCTGAGGGGCAAGCGCTTCGCCGTCGTCATGTCCGGCAACCCCCACACCGAGTCCGGGGCCCGCTTCCGCGTCCCCGACATGCTCGCCAACCGTGCCGACGTGTGGAACCTCGGCGACGTCCTCACCGGGCGCGAGGAGCTCTTCGCCCTCAGTTTCACCGAGAACGCCCTCACCTCGAACCCCGTGCTGGCCCCGCTCGCCGGTCGCGACGTCGCGGACCTGGAGATCCTGCTGCGCCTGGCCCGGGGCGACGGCACCGCGCACGCCGAGCGGCTCGCGCACCCCTACCCGCCGGCCGAACGGGACCGCGTCGTCGCCGTCCTCCGCCTGCTGTTGCGCGCGCAGCGCACCGTACTGGCCGTCAACCGCGCCTACGTGGCATCCGCCGCGCAGTCCGACGAGGCGCGCACCGAACCGGCCTTCCGGCTGCAGGGCTCCTACCGCAACATGAACCAGCTCGCCGAGCGCATCTCCCCGGTGATGAACGACGCCGAACTCGACGCCCTCGTCGACGACCACTACCGCGCCGAGGCCCAGACCCTCACTTCGGCAGCCGAGGCCAACCTCCTCAAGCTCGCGGAGCTGCGCGGCACGCTGACCGCCGGTCAGGCGGCGCGCTGGGAGGAGGTCAAGGCCGCGCACCGCCGGGGCCGCGCGGCGGGTCAGCCCGGCCTGCGGGCGGAGGCGCCGGGCCGGGTGTAGGCCTGCCGGGGGGCGAGCGCGTCGTGGCCGCCGGCGCAGACGACGACCGCCTCGACGGGCTCGCCGCAGTCGCGGTGGCGGACCTCCAGGGGCGGACCCTCCGGGTCGGCGGTGTACCGGTCGCCCCACTGCTTGAGGGCGATCATCGCGGGCCACAGGTCCCAGCCCTTGGGCGTGAGCCGGTACTCGTTGCGGGTACGGCTGCCCGGCTCGCGGTACGGGACGGTGTCCAGGATCCCCGCGGCGACCAGCTTGCGCAGCCGGTCCGCCAGCACTGCCTCGGACAGCCCCATGTGCCGGCGGAAGTCGTCGAAGCGGCGTACGCCGTTCATGGCGTCGCGCAGCACCAGCAGCGACCACTTCTCGCCGACGAGGTCGAGGGTGCGCTGTACCGTGCAGTTCTCGGTACTGGTGTCCAGCCAGGTCATGCGGTCATCGTAGGCTGGCTTCGGCATTGACATCCAGATGTCCCCCTGGCTAACTTCGGATGTCGAAGTCAGTCGGTCAGGGAGGGAACGCCCCATGACGAGGTCACGCACGTTCGAATGGGGGGACCCCAAGGTCTCCGCGGCCGCGGTCGGCCGTACGAGCGGTCTGGAGTTCCTCCGCGACGTGCTGGCCGGGCGCCTTCCCGCACCGCCCATCGCATCGACCCTCGGATTCACCCTGGAGGAGGTCGAGGCGGGCCGCGCGGTCTTCGTCATGGAACCGGGGGAGGAGCACTACAACCCCATCGGCAGCGTCCACGGCGGCGTCTACGCCACCCTCCTCGACTCCGCCGCGGGCTGCGCCGTGCAGTCCGTCCTCCCGGAAGGCATGGGCTACACCTCGCTCGACCTCAACCTGAAGTTCCTCCGCCCGATCACCGTCGACACCGGGAAGGTCCGCGCCGTCGGCACCGTCCTCAACCAGGGCCGCCGCACCGCCCTCGCCCAGGCCGAGCTGTTCGACGCCGCGGACCGCCTGCTCGCCCACGCCACGAGCAGCTGCATGATCTTCCCCGTTCCCGCGCGCTGACCGCTACGGCGCCCGTGCGCCGGGTGTCCCCTGACCCGGCCCGGCAGTAGACGCCCTCGTCACGGCGTTCCGCGCCGGCGACGAGGACGGCCGGATCACCCACGATCGCCCGGGCGACGTCCGCGTCGATGATCGCGCCCTCCGCCGCGCGCTGTCCCGCCCACGCCACGGCGACCTCGCACAGCCGTGAGTGCTCGGTCCCGGTGAGCGCCGCCGCCAGCCGCGGCGAGAGCGCGAGGACGACGTGCTCGCCGTGATCCGCCTCGGCGACGACACGGGGCTCGCCCGCGCCGACGGGGTCCTCGAAGCCGCCGCCGGTGAGCAGGCATTCCCACGCGACCAGGGCCTCTTCGGGGTCGAGGTTCCCGACGGTGAACGAGGCGAACCCGCGCACCGTCCCGGTCCGCAGGACCGAGGCCGCCGCGGTGTCGTCCGGCGCCGCGAAGAACTCCACCACGATGCTCACCGGGGGATGATGCCCGTCCGTAGCGGTTCGCGCGACCCACGCGGTCAGCGCGCCAACGACGCGCGCAACGCGCCGAACAGATCACGCAGCTCGCCGGCGTCGACCGGATCCATGTCCATCCGCAGCAGACACACGTTGTCGTCCCCGTTGGGCGTCAGGGTCACGTAGAGGGCGTAGCCGTCCTCAACGGGATCGCCCGTCAGCCGCAGCGGGTTGTTGCGGCCGGCCGTCACGTCCTCGGAGAAGGCGTGGCCGTCGGGGGCGGACAGCCGGGAGAGCATGCGCGCGGCGAAGTCCGCGACCTCCCCGAAGGTGAGACAGGCCTCGAAATCGGCGGTCAGCGACGAGCACCAGTCCGCTGTGACCCGCGAGTCCTCCCCGCCGGTGTGCACCAGTTCCAGCCACGAAGTGTCGTCGCCGAGACGTATCCGCGGTCTTGCCAACGCCGTGTCCCCTCAGACCCTGTGCCCTGACGCCGTGATCCTACAAAGGCCGTCCGACACAGCCGTGATGCTGTGCCGGCACCATGCCGGGGTCTGGCGTCGGGGGCGGTCAGGCGTCCGGACGGGTCTCGCGTGCGGCGCCCGCCGACGCGGCCACCACGCACAGCACCGCGATCCACTGCGACCAGTGCAGCGACTCGTGGAGCACGACGAGGCCGATCAGGGCCGCCATCGCCGGTTCGAGGCTCATCAGGATGCCGAAGACGCGCGGGGGGATCCTGCGCAGTGCCTCCAGGTCCAGTGAGTACGGGATCACCGACGACAGCAGCGCCACGCCGAGCCCGGCGAGCAGGACCCACGGCTGGACCAGCGCCGTCCCGCCGTCGGCCACGCCGAACGGCACGGTCACCAGTGCCGCGACGGCCATTCCCAGGGCCAGGCCGCTGCCTTCCGTGGTGTGGCGGCCCAGCGCCGCGCCGACCAGGATGTACAGGCCCCAGCACGTTCCCGCGGCGAGGGCGAACAGAAGACCGGACACGTGGAGTTCGCCGCGTTGCTCCATCAGCAGGACCACACCGCCCGCCGCGAGCAGGGCCCAGAAGGCGTCCAGCCATCGCCTCGACCCGGCCAGCGCCACCGTCAGCGGCCCGAGGAACTCGACCGTCACCGCGATCCCCAGCGGGATCCGGGCCAGCGACAGGTAGAAGCACAGGTTCATCAGGCCGAGCGTCACGCCGTAGCCGAGCACCACCGTCCACGCGCGACGGTTCATGCGGGGGGACGGCCGCCAGAACAGCATCAGCACCGCCGCAGCGAAGAACAGCCGCAACGCGACCGTCCCGAAGCTGCCCACCGCGCCGAACAGGTGCTTGGCCAGGGCCGAGCCCACCTGGACGCTCACGATCCCGAGCAGCACCAGCGCGGTGGGCGGGATCGCGCCATAGGTGCGTCCGGCGAGCGCGGTCAGGGAGGACCGGGGGGACGGGCCGTGTAGAGTCCGGTCGACGTTCATGGTGGCCACGCGAGGATTGTCGACGACCGGGCGCCGCGCGTCATGTGATTTTCCGGCGGCGCGGCCACAGCTGAACCGGGGTAGTCCCCCAGGTGGAGGCCACAGTGAAGTGCCCTGACATGTCGCGCGATGCGCGGCTGTCCGCCCACAGCGCCGTCTCGTCGTCCCTGGCCTCGTACGGTGATCGCGCCCTGCGCGAACTCGTCGAGGTGGCCGTGCCCCTGGGATCCGGCATCGGCGGGACGTCGGCCCTGCTGGAGGTCGCCGGAAGCCCGGTCTTCGTCAAGCGGGTCCCCCTCACCGACGTGGAGCGGCGACCCGAGAACCTCCGGTCCACGGCGAATGTGTTCGAGCTGCCCGACTTCTGTCACTACGGCGTCGGCACCATCGGCGGGCCGGGCTTCGGAGCCTGGCGAGAACTGGCCGCGCACACCATGACGACGAACTGGGTGCTCACCGCGGAACACGACGGCTTCCCGCTGATGTACCACTGGCGGGTGCTGCCGGACTCGACTCCCCTGCCCGACGAACTGGCCGACGTGGAAAGGGCCGTTGCCTACTGGGGCGGCGGATCGCAGGTGCGCCGCCGGATCGAGGCCATCCGGCAGTCCTCGGCGAGCGTCGCGCTCTTCCTGGAGTACATCCCGCAGAACCTGCACCAGTGGCTGGGCACCCAGGTCGAAGCCGGGGACGAGTCCGCCGACCGGGCCTGCGCCATGGTGGAGCGGGAGCTGGCGGCCGGCACCTCGTTCATGAACAGCCGCGGACTCCTCCACTTCGACGCGCACTTCGAGAACATCCTCACCGACGGCCGGCGTCTCTATTTCGCGGACTACGGTCTCGCTCTCTCCTCCGGGTTCGAGCTGTCGCAGGACGAGGCCGTCTTCTTCGACCGGCATCAGGCCTACGACCGCTGTTACACCGCCACCTATCTGGTGAACTGGCTGGTCACCGCGTTGTACGGATACCGGAGGGAGGACCGGGACGGCCGCGCCGCGCTGGTGCGCGCCTACGCCGGGGGCAGGCGCCCCGCAGGAATCCCCGAGGAGGCCGCGGCGATCATCGCCCGGCACGCGCCGATGGCCGCGGTGATCTCCGACTTCAACCTCTCGTTCCAGCGCCGGAGCAGGCGGACCCCCTACCCGCTGGACGAGATCCACCGGCTGGACGGGGGACACGCCTTCCCGTTCGCTGACGGGCGCCCCGCCCGGGGCGGGGCGTGAGCGTCAGGAACTCATCGCGGCACGGTCGGACTCGCTGCGGAGGACGCAGAATTCGTTGCCCTCGGGGTCGGCGAGGACCGCCCAGCCGGAGCCGTCGGGATTGCGGTGATCGGCGACAAAGGTGGCACCGAGGCCCAGCAGCCGTTCCACCTCCTGGTCGCGCGAGGTCTCGGGGCGCAGACACAGATGGAGCCGGTTCTTGACGGTCTTGGGCTCGGGCACCTGGTTGAAGTACAGCGCCGGTCCGTCCGCGAGCGTCACCTGGGTCTCCCGGTCACCCGGTCCGTCCTCCGGATGCAGCGGGCGGCCGGTCACCGCGCTCCAGAACCGGGCCAGCTCGTAGGCATCCGCACAGTCGATCGCGATGTTCTGCACTACTGAAACCATGGGCGCGAGCCTTCCCGACTTCCCCTCCGGACGCCACCGGATTGCGCCGAGCCCTCGCGTGCACCGACGAAGTCGATCGCCTCGGTCGTCCTCAGCCAGGACGCCGTTCACTGCGTCACCGGACGAGCGGTCGACCGGGCTCGAGCGGCAACCGCTTGACCGACCGGACACGTTTCATGCGTGGGGATCACGCAGGCCCACCGCGTCGTGGCGCCAGAAGGGGTCGGCGTAGACGAAGGTGCCGGTCATCCAGGGCTCGTACGCGGGGAGCGTCATCGCCTGGAAGGCCGCGTCCGGGATGCGCAGGGACGGCCTGCGGAAGCCGTGGTCGCCGCCGGGCAGGAAACCGAGGCGCGAGTAGTAGGCCGGATCGCCCTCGACGAAGACGACGGGGACCGCCCGCTCGGCGAGGGTGCGCAGGCCGTGCCGGACCAGATGCGTGCCGACGCCGGTCCCTTGGTGTCCGGGCAGGACGGCCAGCGGGCTGAGCACCTGTACCTCGACCAGTCGCCGCGGGGCGTCGAGCAGGCCGCGGGTGAACATCACGTGCCCGACGACCCGGCCGTCGTCTTCGGCGACCAGTGAGAGACCGTCCGCGGGCGTGATGCTCCCGCGCAGGGTGTCGGCCAGATCGGCCACCACTCGGCCGTGGTCGCCGAACGCCCGCAGGTGGACGTCCCGCACGGACTCGTGGTCGCCCGGGAGCTCTTCGCGAAGGTCCATGACCGGAGGGTAGGTTCCTGTCCCGGTCGGCGCACACGGTTTTGGGCGGGGAGGAGTTGTCGTGGGGTGGAGCCCGTTGATCTTCACTTTCGTCGACGGGGCGGCCGTGCCCGTGCCCGTGGATTTGGCGCTGGTGCGGGCCGTCCTGGAACCGCACGATGTCGGCGACCCGCGGCTCACCGCGAGGGAGGACGGCGGGCTGCAGTTCTTCGTGCGGGCCGCCGATGGCGGCGAGGCGGAGATCTTCGTCGGCGAGCGCGACATCATGGTCTCGCGCCCGCATGCCGGCGAGGTGTTCGGGATCGTCGCGGAACTGGTCTCCCGGCTCGGCGCGGTCGTCCTCGACCCGGGTGGGGTCGGTGTCGTGTGCCGGGCGGAGGAGTACGCGCACCTTCCGGCGGGCATGCGGGACGCCGCCGTCGTCGTCGAGATGACGGGTGAGGCCCTGGAGGCCGCCCTCACCGGTCCGCGCCGGCGCTGACGGCCCCCGGGTCAGTTCCCCCGCCGGCGCGCCCGCTTCACCTCCCGGTGGACGGCCCAGGCGTCGGCGACCGGGCCGAGGTGGCCGAGCTTGTCGGGGTTGAGCACCGTGCGGACGGCCTGGATCCGCCCGTCGAGCACGTCGAGGACCAGGGTGTGCAGGACCCTGCCGTCCCGGTCGCGGAAGATCGCCCCGGGCTGGCCGTTGACCTCGCGCGGCTCGAACGTCACGTCGATCCGGAGCAGCCAGGGGAAGGCCGTGCCCAGCACCCGGGCCACGTTGTCCGCGCCGAAGACGGCCCGTGCCAGCTGCGGGGCCCTGCCGCCGCCGTCCCCGACCAGTTGTACGTCGGCGGCGAGCAGTTCGCGCAGCGCGTCCACGTCGCCGTCCTTCAGCGCGTCGAAGAACCGCTGCGCCAGCTCCTGCCGCGCCCCGCGGTCCGCCGAGAACCGCGGCCGCCCGGCCTCCATGTGCCGCCGCGCCCGCACCAGCAGCTGACGGCACGCCGCCTCCGACCGCCCGACCGCCTGGGCGACCTCGCCGAAGCCGAAGCCGAACACCTCCCGCAGCACGAACACCGACCGTTCGAGCGGGCTGAGCCGCTCCAGCAGCAGGAGGGCGGCCATCGACAGAGAGTCGGCGAGCTCGGCCGACCGCGCCGGATCCTGGTACGGATCACTCAGCAGCGGCTCGGGGAACCACGGCCCGACGTACTGCTCCCGCCGCGCCCGCGCCGAGCGCAGCACGTCGATCGAGACGCGCGTCACCGCCGCCGACAGGAACGCCTTCGTCGAAACGGGCCGGGTGGAGGAGGCGTCGAAGCGCAGCCATGTCTCCTGCACCGCATCCTCGGCCTCGCCCACGCTGCCCAGGATCCGGTACGCGATCGAGAACAGCAGCGGCCGCAGCTCCTCGAATTCCTCCACCTTGCCCACGCCCGATCCCCTTCCCCTGCTCCCGGTCAGTGGAACCGCCCGGGCTCGTAGTCACCGGCCGGCTGACGGGCGATGATGTTAAGCCGGTTCACCGCGTTCATGAAGGAGACCAGGAGCACCAGCGCGGTGAGCTGCTCGCCGTCGAAGTGCCGGGCGGCGCGGGCCCACACCTCGTCGCTGACCCCGGTGCCGGCGTCCGCGACGCGGGTGCCCTCCTCCGCCAGCTCCAGCGCGGCACGTTCGGCCTCGGTGAAGACCGTGGCCTCCCGCCACGCCGCGACCAGATGCAGCCGCACCGGGGTCTCGCCCGCGGCGGCGGCCTCCTTGGTGTGCATGTCGATGCAGGCGCCGCAGCCGTTGATCTGGCTGACCCGCAGCGCCACGAGCTCCTGCGTCGCGGCCGGCAGCGGCGACTCCTTGAACGCCTTGCCCACCGACATGAAGTGCTTGAAGGCCCTGCTCGCGGTCGGGCTGGCGAGGTAGTCCAGTCGAGCGTCCATGGTGTGCTCCTCGGGTGTCGTACGGGGTCGTCCGTGGCCGTCCGTCGTCGGCCCCACGGCTTCACCCCTTGGGACGAGGCAGCCCGCATCCCAGTGACATCGCCCGATGTGAGCTGCGTCTCCCGGCTGATGGACTCTCTCGCCGACCTGGCGGCCGGCGATCTCATGCCGTGCGGTGGGCGGTCCTGATGAGCCAGGGGGTACGGGGTGGCTCGGCCACATCAGGGCGTCTCATGGCAGCCCTCACCGGACTCGGCCTCGCAGGCGCCGCCACGGCCACCGCGCGGGGTGCCTCATCCGTCGTCAGCCCTTCTGAGCGCAAGCGGGGCCGAGGAACGCCCGCGATCAATGAGGGGGGCACCTACGCAAGGGCGGTACGTGTCGCCCCACAGCCGCGAGCCGCGAGCCGCGAGCCGCGGGGCGGTCCCGCGCGAGCGAAAGCGTGCGCAGCCGTACCCATGCGCCCGCGTGCCGCACCCCACGACCCTACGGGGCATGACAGACCTCACCGTCCCCGTCCCGCGCGCCGCACTGCCCGTGCTAGCCGCCGGCTTCGCGCTCGCCGCACTCGTGGTGTACGGGGTCCATCCGCGCGACCGCGGCACATGGGCGCCGGGGACCTTCTGGATCATGCTCGGGTTGCCGCTCGCGGTCGCCCCGCGGCGCCGGTTCCGGCTGACCGGGCTGCTGTGCGCGCTGCCGGCCCCGCACGCCCTGGTGCTGCCGGTGGACGGTCACCACACCTGTGCCCAGCTCGCCTTCGGGGACTGGCTGCGCGACACCCCGAGCCTGTCGCGCAACCCGTACGACCGGATCGGTCACCTCATGCAGGGCTTCGTGCCCGCCGTGCTCGTCCGTGAGATCCTCGTGCGCGCCTCCCCGCTGCGCGGCGGTCGCCGGCTCGCGCCGCTCGTCGTCTGCGCCTGCATGGCGTTCAGCGCGTTCTTCGAACTCCGCACGTCACGAGGGGCCGCGCCCCCAACGGACCGGGGTCCGCCCGGGGGCGCGGCGCCCGCGGCTACACCCACCTGCAGGTGAGCCACTTCTCGTGGTCGTAGAGGTCCTGTGAGGGGTACCGCTCCACGACGGGGACCACCTCCGTGGTGTCCTCGGGCCGGACGCGTTCGGGCAGGGTGCCGAAGCGGGTCCGGCGCGCCACCGCGCCGGTGTCCGCGGTCCTGACCACCTTCACGACCTTGACGGCCTGCTGCGTGCTGGGCATGCCGCTCCTCTCTCTCGCTGTGCCGTCCTCAGAAGACCTGGAGGAAACACCCGCAGGCGACGGTGACGATGGCCACGGCCACCGTGGCCACTTTCATGACGCTGAGCACTTTCACGGGAATCCTCCGGTGGGGGATCGGCGGAGTCGGATACCACCGCGGCTGATGCGACCGTCGCACAGGCTGCATCACCTGTCAAGGTGGTGACGATTGCCGAGCCTGTGACGGCCGCCGCACCATGGCGCCGGCGTCACCGCTGGTGGACCGACCGCGACTGCTGGGACGCCTGGAGCACCTCCGCGGCCGGCTCCCGACCGGGGCCACCGGCCTGCACGTCCCCGTACGGGGAGGCGATGTCCGGCACGTAGCCGTTGGTCCAGGCCGTGCCGCTGCGGATGCGCCGGGCCACGCGCGTGCCGGGCTCGGGATCGGCGGTCCAGGCCGTTCCCGCGAGGTCGCGGGCGGAGTCGTCGGCGAGCCTGACGGCCTCGTGCACGTCGTACGGCGTGATCGACGCACGGGCCCGCAGATCTCCTCATGTGCGCCGGCCGAGGCGTTGTCCACGCGGCCAAGACGGTCGGCCGACGGACCAGCCCCGGTCGAGAGCGACCGGCCGGTGCCGCCCGTCGTCAGCCGGGGGCCCTCGTGCAGGCCCCTGGCGATGCGGCCCTCCACGCGGGCGCGCTGCCTCGCGCTGACGAACGGCCGATCTGTGTGGCGCGGTCCAGCGTGTCGCCCACGCCGGCGCCGTGCGGAATGTCGCGGCGACGTCGCGCAGGAACGGCCGCGGGCCACGGGGATGCGCTTCGCCGAGGCCCTGGGCGGCCGGAAACGCCGACGGGCGGGACCGCTGGTCGCGGTGCCGCCCGCCGGGTGATGTGCCGGGGCGTCAGCGCAGGCCGAAGGCCCGGGTGATCGTCTGCGACACGGTGTTGCCCGCGTCGTCCCGGGCGGTGACCCGGAGCGTGGCGAAGCCCGCGGACTTCGGGGCGCGCAGCCCCGTCTGCCAGCCGCTGCCGCTGCGGTCCAGGCCGGCTCGCTGCCAGGTCTTCCCGTCGTCGTAGGAGACCTCGAGCGAGGGCTTCCCGATGGCGGCGGTCGTGCCGGGCAGGTGCGAGGCGGTCACGGTCAGCTTGGCGTGCCGGTCGGCCTGGCCGGCCTTGTCGGTGGCCACGCCGTAGTCGAGCTGGATCAATGGCAGGGACACCGCCGCCTCGGGGCCGGTGGCCTCGGAGGTGAAGTTCCACTCGGTCAGGGTGTGCGTCGAGTACGGGTGGGTCCAGGCCGCCCGGTCGTTGTCGACGACCAGCCGGTAGGGCAGCCGTTCGGGGGCGAGCCCGGTGATCGGCAGGTACTCGGAGTTGCCCCAGTTGAGCTGCCGGTCGCCCTGGTAGAGCGACATCCAGTCCTTCACGTCGTAGTTGCCGTAGGCCTCGCCGACGTGGCCGGAGCCGGAGTCGCCCCAGCCGGGGGCGGGGATGTAGACGCCGTCGAGGTAGCGGACCGGCTGGTAGCCGATGGGGCCCATCCGGGGGCGCTGGATCGGCCCGAACCAGCTGACCTCGGCCGTCTTCCCGGCCGGGTAGCGCAGGACGTCCATCGCGTGCTGCCCGGTCTCGCCCGCGATGTAGGCGTCGTCCAGCCAACCGGCGTCGGCGGTGACCCAGTCGGTCCGGTCGCCCTGAGCGGGAGCGGTGAGCTGGTTGCCGACCACCCAGCCCTGCCAGACGTCGGGGCGGAACTCCATCGCCTTGCCCTGGCGGTGGTTGCGGAACGAGACGTTCACCTTGCCCAGGTCGCGCTGTGCGACGCGCCAGGTCGGGTCCGTCGGTACCGCGCCGGACCAGTGGCGCACCACGTCGTAGACGTAGTCGGTCGTGGGGTTCGAGGTGACCTTCAGCCTGACCGTGCCGTGCCCGAGTGCGCCGATCAGGTCGGCGCCCTGGTCGGCGTTGAGGGTCGCCACCGTCAGCGGCGCCGGGCTCTGCGGGCTCCACGGGACCTCGTCCCAGGGCTGGAGCCGGCCGATGCCGTCGTTGACGACGACGAGCACCTGCGCGCCCGCCGCCGCGGCGGCCTCCGCCTGCGCCTGGATTCCGGACGCGCTGCCGCCCCGCACCACCACGGCCTTGCCGCGTACGTTCGTGCGGGCCAGTTCCGCGGCCGTGCCCGCACCGGCGTAGACCGCCGTGAGCGTCCGGGTGCCGGCGGGCAGCGGCTTGGAGCCGCGCTTGACCAACGGGTCGGCGTAGGTCCTGGAGGCCGTGCTCACGGTCAGCGCGGGCTGCTCCAGCCGGAAGCGGGCACCGAACTCGAACGTGCCGTCGGTGACCTTCTTGCCGGTCGGGAGCGCCCAGATGCTGTCGTAGGTCTCGTTGGGCAGCATGGACGACTCGACCAGGCTGTTGCCGAAGGACCGGTGGACGTCCAGCCGCGGTGCGACGGGGGTGGTCTGCTGCGGGGCACGCGCCAGGATCTGACGCATCTTGCGGCCGTCGAGGGTGACGGACCGGTCCTGGTCCAGCCGCACGTCGTTGAAGGCGAGCAGCGCCATGCCGAGCGAGTGCGGGCCGTTGGCGCCCTGCACGTCCGCGGTGAGCCAGCCGCTGTAGGTGCCGACGGGCAGCCGCGCCGTGCCGGTGCCGGACTCGTCGAGGTCGATCGTCGTGAAGAGGCCCTCGGCGGTGAGCATGACGCGGCCGGCCAGCGGCTTGCCCGAGCGGTCCTTGGCGGTGACGGTCAGGGTCTGCCGCTGCCCCTCCTTGGCGGCACCGATCAGGGTCTTGGCCCGGACCGTTCCGGTGCCGTCCGTGCCGGTGATCAAGCCGCTGACCGACTGGTCGAGCGGCAGCCGGTCCAGGTCCGCGGTCAGGGAGACCGAGGCCGTGCCGTGCGCCGGGACGGTGACCCTGTCCTCGGAGAGAGTGAACAGCCCTGCCGGGGCCTTCGAGTCGATGGCCAGGTTCAGGCCGACCGCCGCGTCGCCGGTGTTGGTGTACGTCACCTTCTGGACGTCGGTCTCTCCTGGCGTCTGGGGCCAGGCGTGGAAACCGGAGAAGGCACTGACGGTCGCGAAGACCGAGGTGTGGACCGCCGCCGGGGCGTCCAGTCGCCCGGCGCCCGCCTCGTACGGGGAGTACGCGGGGGTGGCCTTGGCGCTGCTGACCAGCGCCTCCTTCAACTGCGGGCCGGTCCAGTCCGGGTGGGCGGCGGCCAGCAGCGCGGCGGCTCCGGCGACGTGCGGGGTCGCCATCGAGGTGCCGCTCATGCTGGTGTAGTAGCCCGAGCCCCGCTTGTAGTGGGAGCGGGCCGCCAGGATGTCGACGCCGGGCGCCGTGATCTCCGGCTTCAGCCCGGCGTCGCCGTCACGCGGGCCGGTGCTGGAGAACTCGGCGAGCCGGTCCGCGGAGTCCACGGCACCCACAGTCAGCGCGGAGTCCGCGGCACCGGGGCTGCCGATGCTGTGCGGACCGCCGTTGCCCGCCGCGATGACGAACAGAGCCCCGGTCTCGCTGCTGAGCCGGTCGACCGCCTGGCTCATGGGGTCGGTGTGGTCACCACCGCCGCCCAGGCTCATGCTGATGACCCTGGCCTTCTGGTCCCGGGCAGCCCATTCCATGCCCGCGATGATCCAGGACTCCTGGCCGCTGCCCTCGCTGTTGAGCACCTTGCCGACGTCCAGGCGGACACCGGGGGCGACGCCCCGCTCCTTGCCGTCGGAGGCGCTGCCGGTGCCCGCGATCGTCGAGGCGACGTGGGTGCCGTGGCCCTGGTAGTCGAGGGTGTCCGGCTCGTCGGGGACGAAGCTGGCGCTGTCGGCGATCCGGTCGGCGAGGTCGGGGTGCTCGGCGTCGACTCCGGTGTCGAGCACCGCGACCTTGACGCCCTCGCCGGTGTTGCCCTCCGCCCAGACCTTGTCCGCGCCGATCTGCGCGGTCGAGTCGGCCAGGTCGGCCTTCACCTTGCCGTCGAGCCAGACCTTGGCGACACCGGCCGCGAACGTCGGCTTCGCCGACCGGGCCGCCGCGCCGGCGCCCCCGGTCAGTGCCGACCAGAACGCCGGGGCCTGCTTGCGGTTCTGCGCGAGGGCCGCGCCCTGGATGCTCTCCAGCCGGTGGACGTCCGTGGCGCCCGCCATCTTCGGCAGCGTCCGGGACTTGGCCGCGGCGTCGGTGTAGCTCACGATGAGCGGCAGCCGGGAGGAGTGCGCGTCGTCGTAACCGTCGGCGATCAGCCGGGTCACGTTGAACAGCTGCTCGTCCAGCTTCCCCGCGCTGACGTACGGCAGGACCGCGTCGGGATAGACGTAGGTGGCGCCGTCGACGACGGCGCGGTGGAAACCGGTGGTGGTCCCGTCCGCGCCCTCGAAGGACCGGATGACCGTCCCGTCGGGTGCGGTGCCGATCGTGACCTTGTCGCCGGTGATCAGGGTGACGGTGTGCGTGCCGCCGTTGCCGGGTGACCGTAGTGCGGCGCCGGCGGCGGGCCCGCGACCGGCGGCGTCCGCGGATACGGCGGCCGTGGCCGGTATGACCCCGAGTGCCAGGACGGCGACCACGCCGAGCGCGATCGCCCCGGACCTGGGCCGGGGGATGTGAACCGTGGGCAAGGGAACTCCTCAAGCCATGTGAAGAGTGGACGGCCATTGATCTTCGAGGCGGTCCATGTCCCCGCTCAAGGGGTGCCAGGGGTCGCTCTTGTGCCATGGCACAGTTGTGTCACCGCGGGGCCGCCCGAACGTCGTCGTGTGCCGACAAGACCCGCTATGACCGGGAGTTCGGGTACACGGCGGGCGAACCACGGTGCGGCCGGGACGTGCCCGCGGGCAGCATGGTGCCGGGCCGGATCTGCTGTGGGACGACGTCCAAGACCTCTTCGGCCCCGACCTGATGGGGGCGCTTCCGGACGTGCACGTGCCGGGCGCCCGCCATGTCCCGCCGGTCGGGAATGGACGTCGTCGACTGCCTGGAGCAGGGGCCGCGGCCACGCGGCGCCGGGTCGACCCGCCCCAACTGGGGGGCGTCGCAGGGCGGTACTTCGAGGACGAGAAGGAAGCCCGGGCGGCCACCGAGGGCTACGACCCGCAGTACCGCACACGCCTCGCCGCGGTCACCACCTCGCTGCTCCGACCCCTCCAGCGACATGGTTGGATGCCCGGATGACGGATTGGTCGCGGCTGAGGCACGCGTACGGTACCGCGGAGGACGTCCCGGTCCTTCTCGCGCGGGTGGGCACCGGGCCGGAGGAGGAGGTCTGGGGAGACCTGTGGTCGCGTCTGTGCCACCAGGGCAGCGTCTATCCGGCGAGCTTCGCCGCGCTTCCCGAACTGGCCGACCTCGGCGGCAGGAAGGACGAGGACGGGGACAACGCCCTCGTCCTGGCCGGGGCGATCGTCGCGGCGGCGGACGAGGGGGAACGCCGCGACCACGCGGGCAGCGTCGAGCGCCTCCGGGCCCTCGCGGGCGACCGGGTCCGCCGGCCGGCCGAGCCCGCGCTCTACGTCAACCTCCTGCAGGCACTCATGGCCTTCGACGGGGATCGCGTCTGGTCGTACGCGCTGGAGGGCTTGATCGACGAGGTGTACGAGGTCTTCTGCCCCGCGTGCGACATGGGCGTGTTCGTCTCCATCGGCGAGGCGGGCCACTTCTCCGCCGTGGGTGACCACGAGCCTGGCGACCCCGGCGCGACGCCCCTGCGCCCCGCCGCTCCGGCCGAGTTGTCCGGGCCGGCACGGGTGCTGTACGACTCCGCTGTCGCCGCGCGCATGGATCCGGTCGCCGTCGGCCTCACCCACCTCTTCGGCACGGGCACCTGCGGTGAATGCGGTGCCGAGTTCCCCGTCGCCGCGCAAGTGGCGGACGTCCACTGATGACGAGCCCCCTGACCGACCGCGCCCGGAGTGCCGCGGGGACAGCCGCGGGTTTCGACCTCCGCCCCGCGGGCACGCGCCGGGTGAGAGGTCGCGGAGGTGCCGTGATGAGCGCCGCAGAGAAATGCAAGGCGAAGATGGAGCAGGTCGTCGGGAAGAGCGTGCGGAAGACAGCGCACGCGATGCACAAGGAGAAGCTCGCCGCGAAGGGCGCCGCCCTCGAATCGCGCGGCAGGATGCGGGGCGCGAAGGAGAAGACCAAGGACGTCTTCAAGCACTGACTCCCCTCCGGTACCGGAGCAGCCCGGTCGTGGCGCCGGCCAGGCTGGGAGGGTGATGCGGGCGAACACGACGGTCGCCGGCGGTGTTCCTCGAACCGCACGACCGGACGGCCACACCTGGCCGAGAGCCTGCTCGCCACCATGCGCGGACCACCGACGAAGGCGGCACCGCCTCAGGTTCCACTTCGCGGCGGAGCCCGACGGCACCGTCGGCGGCATCGGCTCCCAGCGTGGTCTGAGCGCACCCGCCGCGGCGGGGACGTCTGGTCAGTGCGGCTCGCCGGGCTGTCCCGGATCGAGCGCCGCCGCCAGGAAACGCTCCCGGTCGACGACGGCACGGTCGATCTCGCCCGTCGCGACCAGCCGGCCCGCGTCGTCGAGGGCCCCTACCCGGAAGGTGAGGCGCCGTCCCCTGGGGGAGGGCGGCGGCTCGGCGAAGACGTCGACCTTACCCCCGACCGGCGTGGCGTGGACGTGCTCGATACGCAGCGCCGTCCCCACCGTCGTCTGCCCCGCCGCGGTGAAGGCTGCCGCGGCGTGCACCGTCTCCGCCTCCATCCAGGCGATGAGGCGGGGCGTGGACAGTACGGGAACGTCGCCGCTGCCCGCCGCCGTCGCGGTGTCGGCATCGGTCACTTCGTGGCGCATGGCACCACGCTAGCGCGCCGTTCACGCCTGCACGGATCGGCGCCGTTGCCCGCTGTCCCGGTCGTGGCGCCCGGGGCCGGGTCAGGCCTGGCCCGCGGCGGTGCGGGTGTCGCCGTGGGCCTGCTCGATGCGCCGGGCGGCCTCCTCGGCGGTGGTGCCGGTGAGCAGCATCACGATGGCGGTCTTGGCGTGGCCGCCCGCGGCGCTCAGGGCCTCGGCGGCGACGTCGGGGTCGGCGCCGGTGGCCTGGACGACCATGCGCCGTGCGCGGTCGACGAGCTTGTTGTTGGTGGCGCGCACGTCGACCATGAGGTTCCCGTAGACCTTGCCGAGGCGGACCATCGAGGCGGTGGAGAGCATGTTGCAGACCATCTTCTCGGCGGTGCCGCCCTTGAGCCGGGTCGAGCCGGTGAGGATCTCCGGGCCGGTGGGCACCTCGATCGGGATGTCGGCGTAGCGGCTGACGAGGGCGTCGCGGTTGCAGGCCACGGAGATGGTGACGGCGCCCCGCGTCGCGGCGTGCTTGAGGCCGCCGATGACGTAGGGGGTGCGGCCGCTGGCGGCGAGGCCGACGACGGTGTCCCGGTCGCCGATGCCGATTTCGTCGAGGTCGGCGATCGCCCTGGCGGGCTCGTCCTCGGCACCCTCGACGGCCACGATGAACGCGCCGGGGCCGCCGGAGAGCAGGCCGACGACCTGCTCGGGAGCGGTGCCGAAGGTCGGCGGGCACTCGACGGCGTCGAGCAGGCCGATGCGGCCGCTGGTGCCGGCGCCGAGGTAGACGAGGCGGCCGCCGCGGCGCAGGGACTCGGTGATGGCCTCGACGGCGGTGCCGATGTCGGGGAGCGCCTCACGGACGGCGAGGGCGACGGTCTGGTCCTCGGCGTTCATCACGGTGAGGAGCTCGGAGACCGGCATGCGGTCCAGTTCGGCGGTCCGCTCGTTGCGGGTCTCGGTGCCGAGTGTGCTGAGGTCCACGGCGCGGTCGTCCTTTCGGTGGTGCTGGGGTGTGGTGCGGGGCCGGCGGCGGTCAGTCGTCGGCCGGGGTACGGCGCTGGGCCTGCGGGCGCCTGCGGCGCTGCACGGCCCCGTAGGTCTTCTGCAGGGCCGCGGTCGTGGCGTCGTAGGAGCGCTGGGCGACCCCGACGAACAGGCAGTCGATCACGGCCAGCTGGGCGATCCGGCTGACGGTGGCGCCGGACCGGAAGGGGGTCTCCCGGGCGAAGGTCGCGAGCACCAGGTCGGCGCTGTCGGCGAGCGTGGAGCCCGGCACGTTGGTCAGGGCGATGGTGGTCGCGCCGCGCTCGGCCGCCGCCTGGAGGGGCTCGACGGTGTCCTCGGTCTCCCCGGAGTGGGAGATGGCCACGGCCACGTCGCCGGGGCCGAGGAGGGCGGCGGCGGTCAGCGCCGCGTGGCGGTCGGTCCAGATGAACGCCATGTGGCCGATGCGGTGCAGCTTCTGGTGCAGGTCCTGGCCGACGAAGGCGCTGGCGCCGACGCCGAAGATGTCCACCCGCCGGGCGCCCGCGACGGCGTCGACGGCGCGGCCGAGCGCCTCGAGGTCGAGTCCGGCCCCGGAGTCCTCCAGGGCGCGGACCTCGTTGTAGACGATCTTGTGGACGATCTGTTCGAGGGTGTCGGTGGCGCTGATGTCGGTGCCCGGGGCCGGGCGCTCGCCGCCGAGCGCGTGCTCGCGGGCGGCGGCCGCGGCCAGCGCGAGCCGCAGCTGGGGGTAGTTGCCCAGCTTCATCGTCCGGCAGAAGCGCATGACGGTGGCGACCGAGGTGGCGGCCCGTTCGGCGAGGGCGCTGATGGACAGTTCCGCCGCCTGTGCCGGATCGGCCAGGACGCTCTCGGCCACGCGCCGCTCGGAGGGGGCCAGGCCGGGCAGGGCCGCGCGGACGCGGGTCAGGATGTCGCCGCCGGAGGCGGACTCCTGCGCGGGCTGCGCGAAGGTGCGGGTCGGGTCCTGGGAGGCCATGGGCGGGTTCCCTCCTGAGTGGGTGGCGTCAGCGTAACCACGCCCCGTCGGTCACGTCAAAAATTTACGTGATGCATTTCGTGAAGTTACTTATTGACATCCGGAGCTCTGCCTTCCGATACTCGCTGCACCGCGATCCGCGCCGGTCACCGCCGACCGTGACCACCCGACGTGCCGGATCCCGTACGACACGAGGGTTGCCGCATGACAGCAGCAGTGGCCGTGGACCTGGGGAAGACGGGCTGCCGTGCCGTGCTCATCGGCACGGACGGCACCGCCGGCCCCGTCCACGAGGTCCCGGGGTCTCCCGGGCTCGCTGCCGAGGGCGGTGTCGAGGCGGCGCGTGCCGCCGTACGCGCCGCCGTCCTGCCGCTGATCCGGGAGCACCACGCCCAGGGCCGGCTCGCCGCCGTCTGCGTCGGCGCCGCCGGAGCGGCCGCGGCACCCGAGGCCGCCCGCACCCTCGCGGAACTGCTCCTCCGGGACCTGCCCGCGGACGAGGTCGCCGTCACCAGCGACGCCGTCACCGCCCACGCGGGCGCCCTGGGCGGCCGTACGGGCGTGGTGCTGGCCATCGGCACCGGCTCGGTCGCCATCGGCATCGGCGAGGACGGCTCGTACGCCCGCGTCGACGGCTGGGGCCCCTGGCTCGGCGACGAGGGCAGCGGCGCGTGGATCGGCGTGACCGGCCTGCGGGCCGCACTGCGCGCCCACGACGGACGCGGACCGGACACCGCCCTGCTGGCCGCCGCCACACGGCGCTTCGGGGACCCGGACACGCTGCCCGCGGCACTGGCCGCCGGTGGCAACCCCGCCCGCACCGCGGCCTCCTTCGCCCCGGACGTGGCCCACGCCGCGGCGGCCGGAGACCGGGTCGCCGGGATCATCGTCGGGGACGCCGCCACCGCACTGGGCGAGGCCGTGCTCGCGGCCGCCGCCCGGATCACCGGTGAGGTCCTGCCCGTCACCGTCACCGGCGGGCTGACCGGCCTCGGCGAACCGCTCATGGCGCCGCTGCGCGCGGCGCTCGAGGGCTCCGCGCGACCGCTGAGCCCGCGGCCCCCGCTCGGGGACCCGCTGGACGGCGCGCGCCTGCTGGCACGGGACGCCACCGTGCCGCACGA
Source organism: Actinacidiphila sp. bgisy160 (assembly GCF_965342435.1). Classification (GTDB taxonomy): domain Bacteria; phylum Actinomycetota; class Actinomycetes; order Streptomycetales; family Streptomycetaceae; genus Actinacidiphila. The sequence goes on from NZ_CBDRCM010000020.1 coordinate 50,118, forward strand.
ATCCCATGTCGTCCGAGTCCGCCGGACGACGCCCCCACCATCTGTCCCCATCACGCCGGTGACCCCGCCGGCTGTTGCTTAGGAGCGAGCGTGCGCCAACTCGACCTCGTCGTGGTCGTCGTGTATCTGATCGCCATCGCGTGGATCGGACTGCGACTGGCCGGACGGCAGAAAACGGCGAAGGACTACTTCGTCGGCGAAGGGCACATGCCCTGGTGGACCGTCTCCTTCTCCGTGGTGGCCACCGAGACCAGCGTGCTGACCGTCATCAGCGTGCCCGGCGGCGCCTACAGCGGGCAGGGCTTCGGCAACGTCGAACTCGCCCTCGGCTACGTCATCGGCCGCGTCGTCGTCGCCACCGTGCTGATCCCCCTGTACAAGCGCGGCGGGTTCGTCAGCGCCTACCAGTACCTGGGCGACAGATTCGGGTTGAAGCTGCAAGGGCTCGCCTCGGTGACCTTCGTCTTCACCCGCCTCCTCGCCGAGGGCGTCCGCCTGTTCGCCTCCGCGATCCCGATCAAGCTGCTGCTCGACGAGTTCGGCGTGCACGCCGGTTACCGCCTGATCATCATCGTCCTCACGGTGATCACCGTCGTCTACACCTACCTCGGCGGCATCAAGGCGGTCATCTGGACCGACGCCATCCAGATGGGCCTGTACCTGGGCGGCGCCATCCTCGCCATCGCCGTGCTCTCCGGCCACGTCGGCGGCAGCGGCTTCTCCGACGCCCTGCACTCGGGCCATTTCAAGCTGTTCGACACCAACTTCGACCTGGCGCACGTCCTCACCAGCCCGTTCGCCCTGCCGACCGCGATCATCGGCGGCGCCATCTTCGCGATGGCCAGCCACGGCTCCGATCAGCTGATCGTCCAGCGCGTGCTGGCCACCCGCTCCCTGCGCGACGGCCAGAAGGCCATGATCGCCTCCGGTGTCTTCGTCACCCTCCAGTTCGCCGCCTTCTCGCTCGTCGGCGCGCTGCTGTGGTCGTACAACAAGGGCAAGAGCTTCTCGGACCTGGGCCTGACCAGCTCCGACAACCTCTACCCGAACTTCATCCTGCACGGGCTGCCCGTGGTGATCTCCGGCCTCCTCGTGGCCGGCATCCTCGGCGCCGCGATGGGCTCCCTGTCCTCCGCGCTGAACTCCATGTCCAACTCGACGGTCGCCGACATCATCCACAGCTTCTTCCGCAGCACCCCGTCGGAGGAGTCGCTGCTGAAGCTCGCCCGGGTGATGACGCTGGTGTGGGCCGTGCTGATGGCCGTCTTCGCCTGCGCCTTCAGCACCAGCACGGGCAATGTCTACCTGACCGGTCTGACCATCGCGGGCTACACCTACGGCGCGTTGCTCGGCGCCTTCCTGCTCGGCAGGATCGTCAGGCGTGCCAACGAGACCGACTCGATCGTCGCGTTCCTGGTCACCGTCGGCGTGATGACCTACGTCGTGCGCTCGGTGAAGATCGACGTCACCGTGGCGGGCGCGACGGTGCCGACCACGATCGCCGCCCAGTGGCTGGTGCCGCTCGGTGTCGTGATCACCCTGGTGATCGGCGGTGTGATGAGCCTGTTCCACAAGGCCCCCGAGGTGCGTACGGCCGGGATGGCCGACGGCGGCCCGGAGTCCGGCTCCGGCTCGGGTCGTGTCGCGGCGGGTGCCGGCGTCGAGTGAGGACTCCCCGGGGTGGGGGCCGCCGACGGGCGGCCTCCACCCCGGGACCGCACGACCGCACCGGACCGGACAGTTGGGAGAAGCCATGCGCGTGATCGGCCTGATGTCGGGCACCTCGTACGACGCCATCGAGGCGGCCGCCGCCGACCTCACCCTGGACGGCGAGACCCTGCTCATGCGGCCGCTCGGCCACCTTTCCGTGCCCTACGCCGACGACCTGCGGGACCTCATCGGTGCGACGCTGCCGCCCGCGACGACGACCACCGAGGCCGTGTGCGCACTGGACACCGGTGTCGGCCAGGCCTTCGCCGGGGCCGCGGCACGCGCGCTCGAAGAGCTGTGCGGGGGCGCCGCCGACCTGGTCGTGTCCCACGGCCAGACGATGCACCACTGGGTCGAGGACGGCGTCGTCCGCGGCACCCTGCAACTGGGCCAGCCGGCCTGGGTCGCCGAGGCCACCGGACTGCCGGTGGTGTCCGACCTGCGCGGCAGGGACGTCGCCGCGGGCGGCCAGGGCGCCCCGCTCGTCGGGATGACCGACACCCTGCTGCTGCGCGGGCTGCCCGGAGTGCCCGCGGCCCTCAACCTCGGCGGCATCGCGAACATCACCGTCGTCGCCCCCGCCGCCGAGCCCCTGGCGTTCGACACCGGCCCCGCCAACGCCCTGCTGGACGCGGCCGTACGCCACTTCACCGGCGGCGCCGCCGCCTTCGATGAGGACGGCCGCCGCGCCGCCGCCGGACGCACCGACCCCGACCTGCTCGAGGTCCTCCTCGACGACCCCTACTACCGCAGGCCCGCACCGAAGAGCACAGGCAAGGAACTCTTCCACCTGCCCTATCTGCAGCGGGCCCTGGCCGCCGTGCCCACACCAGGAACCGACGACGTCCTCGCCACCCTGACCAGGCTCACCGCCGTCACCGTCGCCGACGCCTGCCGGGCGCACGGGGTCACCAGCCTGGTCGTCTCCGGCGGAGGCGCCCGCAACCCGGTGCTGATGCGCATGATCGGCGAGGAACTGCCCGGCGTGACGCTGCGCCCCAGCGACGATTTGGGCCTGCCCTCCGACGCCAAGGAGGCGCTCGCCTTCGCCGTGCTCGGCTTCCTCACCGTCAACGGTCTGCCCGGCACCCTCCCTTCGGGCACCGGCGCCCGCCGCGCCACGCTGTTGGGCAGCATCACCCCCGGCCTGGCCCCGCTGCGGCTGCCCGAACCTGCCGCACGGCCGCCCCGCCTGCTGCGGATCACCGACCCCGCCCGCTGACCGTCGGCCGCCGTCGCGTCGTACCGTCGTACCCGAGGAGCCATGAGCACTGCCGCCGCCACTCCCGCCACCACGTCCCGCACCGACGACCCCGGACCGGCCGGGTGGCTGACGGCATGTGTGGCCGACGCCTCACGGGTCTCCACCGACGTGCCCCGCAGGGTCGCGGCCGCCCACGACGCCTCGCCGTACCTCTTCACGCCGCAGGCCGTGGTGCGCGCCGCCTCCGCCGCCGAGATCGGCGCGCTCATGGCCGGGGCGCGCCGGGCCGGCGTGCCGCTGACGCTGCGCTCCGGCGGCACCAGCCTGGCGGGGCAGGCCGGCGGCGACGGGATCCTGGTCGACGTCCGCACGCACTGGCGCTCCGCCGAAGTCCTCGACGAAGGCAGGCGCATCCGGCTCCAACCGGGACTCACGGTGCGCCAGGCCAACGCACGCCTCGCCCGCCACGGCCGCCGCCTCGGCCCCGACCCGGCCAGCGAGAGCGCCTGCACCATCGGCGGGCTCGTCGCCAACAACTCCAGCGGCATGAACTGCGGCACCCAGGACAACGCCTACCGCACCATGGAGTCGTTGCAGTTCGTGCTGCCCTCGGGCACCGTCGTCGACACCGCCGCCCGCGACGCGGACGCCGCGCTGCGCGCCCACGAGCCCGACCTCCACGCCGGACTGCTCCGGCTGCGCGACCGGGTCCGCGGCTCGGCCGCCTCACGCGCCACCATCGAGCGGCTGTTCGCGATGAAGAACACCATGGGCTACGGGCTCAACTCGTTCCTCGACCACACCGAGCCCGCCGAGATCCTCGCCCACCTGATGATCGGCAGCGAGGGCACCCTCGGCTTCGTCGGCGAGGCCGTCTTCCGCACCGTCCCCGTGCTGCCGCACACGGCCACCGGTCTGCTGATCCTGCCGGGCCTCGCCGAGGCGACCGACGCCCTGCCCGCGCTGCTGGCCGCCGGTGCCCGCACCGCCGAGCTCCTCGACGCCGCCTCCCTGCGCGTCGCGCAGCAGGCCGCCGACCCCGTCGAGGAACTGCGCGGGCTGCGGGTGGAAGGCCACGCCGCCCTGCTGGTGGAGTTCGCCGAGGACAGCGCCGAGGCACTCGACGCCACCGTGGCCGCCGCCCGGCCGGTCCTGGACCGGCTGCCCGCGGTCACCGGGTCCGCGCTCACCCGCGAGGCGGCCGTGCGCGGCCGGCTCTGGCACCAGCGCAAGGGCCTGTACACGGCCGTAGCCGGGGCCCGGCCCGCCGGGACGACCGCGCTGCTGGAGGACATCGCGGTGCCCATGGAGCGCCTGACCGGCGCCTGCGAGGGCCTCATCGGCCTTTTCGACCGGTACGGCTACCAGGACGCGGTCATCTTCGGCCACGCCCGCGACGGCAACCTGCACTTCATGCTCACCCAGGACTTCGACACCCGCGCCGAGACCGAGCGCTACGCCCGTTTCACCGACGCGATGGTCGACCTCGTCCTGGACGCCGGGGGCACCCTCAAGGCCGAGCACGGCACCGGCCGCGCCATGGCCCCCTTCGTCCAGCGCCAGTACGGCGACGAGCTGTACGACGTCATGCGCGAGCTGAAGCGGCTCTGCGACCCGCACGACGTCCTCAACCCCGGCGTCCTGCTGACCGGCGACCCGGCCGCGCACCTGCGCGACCTCAAGAGCGTGCCCCCGGTCGACCCGGCCGTCGACGCGTGCGTCGAGTGCGGCTACTGCGAACCGGTCTGCCCCACCGCCGACGTGACCACCACGCCCCGGCAACGCATCGCCCTGCAGCGTGAGATCGCCCTGGCCACCGCCGCGGGCGACGAGGAGCGCCGCCGCGCCCTGGAGGCGGACTACGCGTACGCGGCCGTCGACAGCTGTGCGGCCGACAGCCTCTGCGTCACCGCCTGCCCGGTCACCATCGACACCGGCGCTGTCATGAAGCGCCTGCGCGCGCGGCGCCACAGTCCCACCGCCCAGCGCCTGGGCAACGCCACCGCCCGGCACTGGGGGAGCGCCGTCAACGGGGTGCGCGCGGCGCTCAACACCGCTCACGCGCTGCCCGCCCCGGTCACCCGGGCGGCCACCGGCGCGGTCCGCAAGCTCGGGGCGACGGAACTGGTGCCCAGCTGGTCCGGTGACGTCCCGCGCGGCGGCCCGGCCCGCCCGGCCCCACGGCACCCCGAAGGGGCGCGAGCGGTGTTCTTCGCCGCCTGCATCGGCAGTGTCTTCGCCCCCGAGGGAGAAGGCGGCGGAGCGGCCGCCGCCTTCCTGCGGCTGTGCGAACGCGCCGGCGTCCAGGTCATCGTCCCGGAGGGTCTGACCGGCCTGTGCTGCGGCACGCCGTGGCAGTCCAAGGGCTACACCGACGGGCACCGCACCATGGCCGGCCGGACGCTGGAAGCGCTGTGGGAGGCCGGCGACGGCGGACGGCTGCCGGTCGTGTGCGACGCGTCCTCCTGCACCCACGGGCTGCAACAACTGGCCGACATGCTGCCGGAGTCCGACCGCGCCCGGTTCCAAGCCCTGCGCTTCGTCGACAGTGTCGCCTTCACCGCCGAGCACCTGCTGCCCGCCCTGCCCGCCCCGCGCCGCATGGGCAGCATGGCCCTGCACCCCACCTGCTCCACCGTCCACCTGGGCGTCGACGACGCCCTGCGCCAGGTCGCGGCCGCGGTCAGCGAACAGGTCACCGTCCCCGACAACTGGGGCTGCTGCGCCTTCGCCGGGGACCGCGGTCTGCTCCACCCGGAGGTCACGCGGTCCGCGACGGCCGCCCAGACGGCGGAGATCACCGCGGGCACGTTCGACGCGTACGCCTCGTGCAACCGCACCTGCGAGATGGGCATGAGCCGTGCCACCGGCCGCCCCTACCGGCATGTCCTGGAGCTGCTGGACGAGGCGACCGCCTGACGGGGCGACAGACGACCGGCGGGCTCAGTGTCCGCCCAGCCCCGGCAGGCACGTCCCGTCCGCGGTGCGCCCGACCACCTCGGCGTGCGCCTTCCCCCCGCCGTCCACGGTGCCGTTGACGCACACGCGCCCCTCGCCACCGCCGACCAGCACATCGCGCGGGGGGTCGAAGTGGGCACCCCTCACTTCGATCTGAGACGGTGTCAACGACAGGGCTCGCGCTGCCGCCGCGCGCAGCGCGTCCTGCGAGGTCCCCGAGGCCGCCAGCCGAGTCAGGGCCGCCGCCAGTGCTTCCGCCTTCGGCGCCGCCTGTCGGCGTTGCTCCTCGGTGATCGGCAGGGGACTGCGATAGGCGTGGTTCTCCGCGACCCGCTGGTTCCAGTCGAAGGTGATGCACGGCGAGGGTTCCGCCTGCGGCGCCTCCGGCGGCGGGCAGAAGCCCTTTCCCACGGGATCCGGGCCCCCGGCCCGTGGGTCGGCGGCCGGATCGGCGCATCCCGCGAGGGCCGCGAGCAGGACCAGCGCCAGTGTGCCGGCGAAGCGGCGGCGTGCGTGTGCCATGGCGCGATCATGCCATGTGTCGTGGACGCGGTGGCGGGCGGCGCCGCGTCCAACGCCCCGCGGTCAGCCGGGACGTCACCGCTCGGCACCCCGTGCGAGGCCGGCGGCAACGTGCCGGCCCACCCGGGCTCCGGCACCGAAGCCTTGCTCCACGGCCCGGTCGCGGATGCCACGCCGGGGAGCGCGTCCAGACGCGAGAGCAGCGGCCTTGCGGCCTCGGCTGCCTCACCGGCCCCGATCCCCGCCGCGCGCTCGAGCTCGTCCCGGGCGGACCCGCCGGATCCGGCCGTCAACAGCGCCGGCAGCGGCCACACTCCCGCGGCGGAGAACACCGTCTCCTGGCTCTGCACCCCCGGCGCCGACCGGGATTCCCCCAAGCTCAAATGGGGCTCAACAGGACGGACAAGCCATCGCCCTGCGGCTATGATGCACGTCACGTGGTGACAGACGGGGGAGAGCCGCTGTGGTGGAACTCGGGATCTTTCTGCTCCTGCTCACGTCCTTCGTGACGTACCTGGTCGTCAAGCTCCTGCGCCGCGGCAACCGCCCCACGGAGAACGCCGACGGCCTGCTCATCGAGCAGTCCCGCCGCCGGCAGGCCCATGATGACCGTTGGACGTACAACTCGGCGTCCGTGCACAACGCCCCGCTGACCCACTCGCCGGACGTCTTCCGACCCTGACCGACCGTCACACCCCCGCCCGCAGCAACACCGTCAGCCCGACGGCCGGCACAACCCGGGGCCGCTGCAGACCGGCCGCGCCACAGCCGACGGCCTTCAGTGATGAGTCGGCCATGGGAGTGCTCCCTTCTGCTGCCCATGGTCTACGCGTACCCCGGCCGTGGTGACGCATGGCGGCTCCGGCGTACGGCGCAGTCCCGGACACCGGTCGGCGTCCCGGACCCGCCCGTCGGGAGTGTGTCGGTCCGGGCGACCCTCTCGCAGCCCACACCCCCTCCATGTGAGACGCGGCGCACAACGCGGCATGGTGCGCGGTGCCGGCCGCGTCCACGCGTGGGTCCCCGCCGTGGTGCCACGGCGGGGACCTCGTGAACCCGGTTCAGACGGCGGCGCGGGTGCGCTGCTTGGCGGCGCTGATGACGTCGGGGCGCCGGCGGTGCTGCCGCTCGTAGTCCATGGCCTGCCGGGCCACCAGCGGTTCGGCGCCGCGCAGCCGAGCGGTGATCTGATCCGGGCTCATGGTGTCGTAGCCGGGCCAGGGCTGGTTGCCGCGCAGGTTCTCGATGGCGTTCAGGATGCCGACCCGGTCGCCGTGCTCGCGTTCGTAGTCCTCGATGACGGAGAGGTCCGCCTGCGAGAACATCCGCAGCCGCTGGATGATCTCGGCGACGGGGAGCCGGTCGTAGTCCGCCAGCGGGAGGTCCACGTGCCGGGCCATGGGCGGGTGGGCCTTCGGGGCCTTCCCGGCGGGCCGGGATGCGTCGGCGGCGGGACGGGGCGCCGGCTGCGTGCCCGTCCAGACGGCCTGGAGCCGCTGGGCCGTGGTGCGCAGCGTGCGGACGGCCGCGTCGGCCAGGCCGGCCGCGCCGTGGGCGTGGTGACCGTTGCCGGCCGCCGTGGTGGCCACGGCCAGCGCCTGTTCCTCGACGCTGGACTCCAGTTCGCGCAGGAGCTGTTCGTCCTGGCGGCGCAGCGTGGTCAGCAGCGCGGTGGCACGGTCGTCCTGCGCGAGGGTGGCGATGCTCTCGCCCGCACGGCAGGCCGCGAGGGCCCGCGCGGTGGCGGTGTACTCGTCCTCGGTGTTCTTCAGCAACTGGTGCTCGTCGGCCCGTGCCCGTCCCGGCAGGACGCCGCGGACCATGCGGGCGCCGACGTGCAGGGGCGCCATGGCCGTGCGGAGCGCGCCCGCCGACGCGGTCCGGACCATGTCGCCGGTGTCCCGCAGCAGATGGCGCGGCCGCATGTCGCGGACGTGGGTGTCGATGCGGGCGATGTGGTGCTCGGTCTGGGCGGCATGACGTTCCAGGGTCTGCCGATGGGGACCGACGGGGGTGACGGCCATGTCGGCCCGGAACCGGTCGACCACCGCGGCGTGTGCCTCCCGCACATCCTCGAGCGCTGGTATGAGCGCATCCGTCGTCAATGTCATGCCTGCTCCCTTGTGGGGTGTCGTGGCGGCCGTGAAGGCCGCCGTGGCGTGCGGCGGCGCCGCCGGGTGGGGCGGGCACCGGCACCAGCGTGGGCGAAGCGGATGAAGATCGCCCGGCGAGGGGACGCGGGGCCGGGGCCCGCGCCGGCGCCCGGCGCCGGTCCCTGCGGACTGCCGAGGGGCGCCCCGGCCGGCGGCCCGGTTAGCCCGTACAGGTGACGGCCCCATGCCACCGCGTGCGTGGCGGGCCGGGTTCGAGGGCCTGGGGGGCTGGGTGTTCCCGACGGCGCGTGCGCGTGCACGTGCACGGCGGCCGCCGTCCGGGGACGACGGCCGCCGGTGCTCGTACCGGACGCGCCGTGGCTCAGCCCGAGGCCAGGCGTCGCGCGGCCTCGGCGATGTGCGTACGGGAGATGCCGGCGGCGTCCAGGAGTTCCTCCGCGGTGCCGGAGCCGGGCAGGTCACGGACGGCCAGGTGGGCGAAGGCCGGGCCCTGGCGGCGCGCGGCGAGGGCGGACAGGACGGCCTCACCGAGGCCGCCTTCGGGGTGGTGGTCCTCGGCGACGACGAGGGCACCGGTGTCGCCGGCGGCGCGCACGAGGGCGTCGGCGTCCACGGGCTTGACGGAGTACAGGTCGATCACCCGGGCCGTGATGCCCTCGGCGGCCAGCGCGTCGGCCGCGGCCAGGCACTCGTGCAGGGTGACCCCGGCGCCGACGAGGGTGACCTGGTCCTCGCCCGACTGCCTAAGCGTCTTGGAACCGCCGACGGGGAAGCTCTCCTCGGGCCCGTACAGCACGGGATACGCGCCGCGCGTGGTGCGCAGGTAGGAGATGCCGTCGAGGTCGGCCTGGGCGGCCGTCAGCGCGGCGGCGGAGGTGGCGTCGCTGGGGTAGAGCACGGTGGACCCGTGGACCGCGCGCATCATCGACAGGTCCTCCACGCCCATCTGGGAGGGGCCGTCGGCACCGATCTCCACGCCGCAGTGGCTGCCGGAAAGAGCCATGGAGATCTGCGAGATGGCCGCCATGCGGATGAAGTCGTGGGCCCGGGTGAGGAACGCCGCGAACGTCGCGGCGTACGGACGGTAGCCGCGCACGGCCATGCCCACGGCCGAGGCGATCATCTGCTGCTCGGCGATGTACGTCTCGAAGTACCGCTCGGGATAGGCCTTGCCGAAGTCCTCCGCGTGCGTGGAGTTGCCGACCTCGGCGTCCAGGACCACGACGTCGGGGCGGGCACCCACGGCCACCAGCGCCTTGCCGAAGGCGACCCGGGTGGCGACCTCGTCCCCCCGCTGGAAGCGCGGCAGGTCCATGGGCGTCGTCGCGGTCACCGGCGGGCGCGGCGCGGCCTCGGGCGGCCGCGGACCACGGACGGTCAGGTGGCGCAGGCCGCCCAGTTCCTCGATGGCGTGCTCCGCGAGGTCGGGCGGCAGCGGCTTGCCGTGCCAGCCCTCGTGGTCGGCGACCTCCGGGACGCCCTGTCCCTTGACCGTCCTCGCCACGATCACGGTGGGCACCTGACCGTCGGCCGCGGTGGTCAGCGCCCGGTCGACGGACTCGAGGTCGTGCCCGTCGACGACCAGAGCGCGGCAGCCGAACGCCTCGATGCGGCGGGCGTACGCCGCGGTGTCCCACTGGAGTTCCGTCGGGCCGCGCTGGCCGAGCCGGTTGACGTCGACGATCGCGACGAAGTTGGGCAGCTGCCGCTGACCGGCCTTGTCCAGGGCCTCCCAGACCGATCCCTCGGCCATCTCGCTGTCGCCGCACAACACCCATACCCGGTACGGCTCGTGCTCCAGGTCCCGTCCCGCCAGGGCGATGCCCACGCCGTAGGCGATGCCCTGGCCAAGCGACCCGGTCGCCACGTCCACCCAGGGCAGGACGGGGGTGGGGTGGCCCTGGAGGCGGGCTCCGAAGGTGCGGTAGGTCGTCATGAGCTCCTGCTCGTCGACGGCGCCCGCGGCGTGGAACATCGCGTAGAGCAGGGGAGAGGCGTGTCCCTTGGAGAAGATGAGGTGGTCGTTGGCCGGGTTCTCGGGCTGCTGCCAGTCGTAGCGCAGGTGACGCGCCATCAGCACCGCCATCAGATCGGCGGCGGACAGGCTGGAGGTTGGGTGGCCCGAGCCGGCCGCGGTGCTGGCCCGCACGGAGTCCACACGGAGCTGCTGGGCGAGTTCGAAGACCTGTTCCAGGTCGCTGTCGGGCCCGATCGGGTGGGCGGCGGCTTTCTGGTCCGTCATGACGGACTCCCTCTTCGCGCGGGGACTCTGCTTACCTGATGCCTGCTACCCCTCCCGGGCGCGAAGGTGCGCCTCGCCCGCCGGTTCCGGCCGCACGCACCCTCCCGGCGCCTCCGGCCCGGTCTCAGCGCAGCGGCCCACCACGTGAACGCCGCCATCTGACGACGACGTACACCAGGTCGAGCACGAGCACGACGATGCCGATGACCAGCAGATAGAGCAGACCCTCGGCGACCACGCCGATGAGCCCGAGGACCACGGCCACCAGGAGCAGGAACAGGAAGAGCGCCATGGCCGGAAACACCTCCTTGGCCCGGTGGGGCGCGAGGCGATCAGCGGCGGGCGAGCTTCCGTTCGCCACCGGCGCCCGGGTGGTAGGCCATGTCGTAGTACTGGAAGATCTCCCCTTCCTGCTCGGCGGGCAGGACGTCGTCCGTCCCGATGGACGGGGCCTTCTTCACCAGCCCCTTGGACTGGGTGACCTTGACGTAGCCGGGCCCGACGACCGCCTCGTCGAGGGGGACGAAGACCAGTCGCTGCCGCGTGGGCAGGCCGGTTCGCACCGTCGCCATCGCCGGTTCGTCGGTGGAGGTGTCGACGTAGATCGCCTCCAGTGCGCCGATCTTGTGCCCTTTCGGGTCGATGACGTCGCGGTCGCGCCACTCGCGGATATCGGCTGAATGGATCATTGCGCTGCCCCTCGGTGGAGCGCCGATTCGGCACCGTGCCCCGACGCGGACGCATCAGGACCGCCCTTGCAGGTCGTCGCTTGTGACAGCGCACCGGCCCATTTCTCATGCTACGTCCGGAACCGGCATCCGGCCGGGGCACGTCGTTTACCGCCGTCAGGCGTGGCAACCCGACACCTGGGGGGCGTTCGCCTGCCGACCGGCCCCGGAGGCCGTGATGGATGTCGTGGAAGAGGAATCCTACCGTTTCCGCATCGGCCCGAGCGCGCGGATGCGCGTTCCCGGCGTCGTGTTCGCCTCGCGCGCCCTGCTGAGCCATGCCGAGAAGGCCCTGGAGCAGGTCGTCAACGTGGCGGCGCTGCCGGGCATCGTCGGAGCCTCGTACGCCATGCCGGACGTGCACTGGGGCTACGGCTTCCCCATCGGAGGGGTGGCCGCGACCGACGTCGCCGAGGGCGGCGTGGTCTCCCCGGGCGGGGTGGGCTTCGACATCTCCTGCGGCGTCCGGTTGCTGGCCGCCGACTGCGACCGCAGGACGCTCCGGCCCGCCCTGCCCGCGATCATGGACGGTCTGGGCCAGGACACGCCCCGCGGCGCGGGCACCGGAGCCGTCTGGCATCTGGGGAGCGACCGCCGGCTGGAACGCGTGCTGGTGGGCGGGTCGCGCTACGCCGTGGAGGAGGGCCACGGCGAGGAGGGCGACCTGCGGCGGTGCGAGGACGACGGCACCGTGGCCGGCGCGGACGCCGCCCAGGTGAGCGCCCGCGCCCGCGAACGGGGCCTCGGGCAGGTCGGCAGCCTCGGCTCGGGCAATCACTTCCTCGAGGTGCAGGAGGTCGCCGAGGTCTACGACGAGCCGGTCGCGGGCGCCTTCGGCCTCGCGCTCGGCCAGGTCTGCGTGATGATCCACTGCGGTTCACGGGGGCTGGGGCACCAGATCTGCTCCGACCATGTACGTGCGATGGACCGGATCATGCGGCGGTACGGCATCGAGGTCCCCGACCGGCAGCTCGCCTGCGTCCCTGTCGACTCGCCCGAAGGCCGCGCCTACCTCGGCGCGATGGCGGCCGCCGCCAACTACGCCCGGGCCAACCGCCAGCTCCTCGGAGAGCTGTCCCGCCGGGTCTTCCGCCGCGAGGCGGGCGTGCGTCTGGCCCTCGTCTACGACGTGTCCCACAACCTGGCGAAGATCGAGGAGCACGAGGTGGAGGGCGCGCCGCGCACCCTGTGCGTCCACCGCAAGGGCGCCACCCGGGCGCTGCCGCCCGGCCACCCGGACCTGCCCGCCGACCTGCGCGGCGTCGGTCAGCCGGTGCTCATCCCCGGCACCATGGGCACCTGCTCGTACGTCCTGACCGGGGTTCCCCGAGGCGACGCCTTCCACTCGACCTGCCACGGGGCCGGCCGCGAGCAGAGCCGGCACCAGGCCGCGCGCGGGGTGAGCGGCAGGGAGTTGCGGGCCCGGCTGGAGGCCCGGGGGATCGCGGTCCGCGCCTCGTCCTTGCGCGGCCTCGCCGAGGAGACGCCCGAGGCGTACAAGGACGTCTCGGCGGTGGTGGAGGCGAGCGAGGGCGCCGGACTGTGCCGGAAGGTCGTCCGCCTGGTGCCCCTGGGCGTGGTGAAGGGATAGCCCTGCGGGCCGGCCCGGCAGCGGACCGTGCGGTCAGACGTCGACCGTCGCCGCGCAGGTCCACCCGTACGGGCCGGGCGCCAGGTGGAGCTCGCCCAGGGAGACCCCCTTCGGCACCGCGCCGATCATCTCGACCGACCTCACGTCGGCCACCGCCATTCGTACGTCCAGCCCGCCGTCGTCCGCCGACGCCTCGACGTCGACGGGTACCTCCCCGTGCACCTCGAGGCGGAAGATGACCTCGTCGAGCAGATCAGCCAGCAGATCGTCGTCGGCGGCCTCCGCCACCGGTATCCGCCGCACGCACGCGGGCCGCACCCCGGCGACGTCCGCGAAGCACTCGACCAGCCCCAGCACGGCCTCCACCAGGCACTGCTCCCGGGTCGGCCCCCACGCCTCGATCCGCACATCGGCGGTGTGCGGCACCGCACGGTGCCCGCCCGCCTGCGGTCCGCCGCCGTACGTCTCGTCCTCCATGGGGGGCGCCTGCCCGGTCCAGGCGACCTCAAGTCTCCCGCGGGGCGGCGTCAGCGCCTGACGGCGCGCAGGATCACGAACTTCGGGTTCGACGCGACGACCTCGCAGTTCCCGAAGAGCCGCCGCAGGCGCACGTGGTAGCCCAGATGCCGGTTCCCGATGACCAGCAGCTCACCCCCGGGCCGCAACGCGGACCGGGCGGTGACGAACATGCGCTGGGCGGTCGCGGCGGTGACCGCCTGGTGGGAGTGGAACGGCGGGTTGTTGACGACGAGGTCGGCCCCGCCGGGCCGGACGGCGGCCGCGGCGTCGGCGGCGTCCCCGACGAGGAACCGGGCCTTGCCCCCGGGGCCGACGATGTCGCGGAAGGTCTCCTCGGCGGAGGCCACCGCCTGGTGCGACTCGTCCACGAACAGCACGTCGCTGTCCGGGTTGGCCAGTGCCACCGCGGTGCCGACCACACCGTTGCCGCAGCCCAGGTCGATCACACGGTCCGGGCCCTTGCGGTCCGGCAGGTGCGCGAGCAGGAAGCGCGTGCCGATGTCGAGGTGGTCCGCGCAGAACACGCCCGCGTGGTTGGTGACGGTGCGGCCCGACAACGGGCCGATGTCGTCGGGCAGCGCGTACCGCAGGGGCCACGGGTTCGCCCCGCGGGCCACCGAGGGATCGGGGGTGCTGAAGATCAGCCGCGCCTTGCGCACCGCCGGCGAGGTGCGGGTCGGCCCGACGATCCGCTCGAAGAGGCGCAGCGTGGAGGTGTGGATCTCGGTGACCATGCCGGTGCCCAGGACGACGGTGCCGGGGTGCAGCGCGGGCGCCAGCCGGTGCAGCTGGTCCTCGAGCAGCGCGAGGCTCTTGGGTACCCGGACGAGCAGCACGTCGACGCGCGCGGGCGGCTCGTCGCGCGTGGTCAGCATCCGCACCTCGGCGTCCGGGACGTTGCGCCGCAGGTTCGCCCGCGTGGCCTGCTGCCCGAGGTGGGAGTCCGTGATCTGGGTGGGCCGGTGCGCGGCCAGCGCCGTCGCCAGTGCCCCCCAGCGGTCGCCCAGGACGACGGTGGTGCCCGTCAGGTCCGTGCCGGTCTCCGCGAGGTGCCGCAGCAGGTAGTCGTCCGCGGCGTCCCATGCCCGCAGCGTCTCCCGCGGCTGCGCGGGGAATCGGGTCAGTTCGAGTGCGCCCCACGGCGTGCTGAAGAGGTTCATCGCCCCCTCAGGGTACGGGCTGCCCGCGTCGCCCCCGGCTACAGGCTCCCGGGGTCGCCGGTCGCGACGAAGCGGATCAGCGAGCGTTCCGGCAGCTCGAGGAAGTCGCGCAGATCCCGCGCCACCCGGTCGGTCCCGGGTTCGCCCAGTGTCGCCGTCCGGGTCCGCCACACGGCGCCTTCGCGGTCGGTGGGGCAGCTGCGCCTGCCACCGTCCGAGGCGATCACCGGTCCGGACGGCTCGGGCTCGTCTCCGACCCGGACGGCCCCGTACTCCGCGAGGAACCGCCGGACGTCGTCCGGCGATCGGATGAAGTATCCATTGCCGGCATCGGCCCACACGACCTCGCCGACGCTGCCGTAGAGGGTGATCAGGTCAGTGGGCGCCAAGCGCTCCCGGGCCAGGGCACGCGCCGCCTCGTGATCGTCCCGCCCGGCCGGGCGGACCGCGTTCGTCCCCGGGGATACCCGTGCGTGTGCTCGAAGTGCTGCGTCATCCGGGCCAGGGCCTGCGAGACCCTGCCGGCCCACGACGAGAGCCAGTCCGGCGTCAGCGCGCGCTCATCCATGACGCCGGGGCCTGCCATGGCGCCCGCTCGGCCGGTGGGCGCGCGGTCGCCGCGCACCCACCGACGTGGGGACATCAGCCCTGGGAAGCGTTCTGCATCATCTCGGCGAGCGTGGTGACGTCCTTGGCCGCGGGCGCCTTGACGGCGGAGGTCTGGCCGTAGCCGGAGTACACGATCGTCACCTTGGACGGGCCCTTGGCGGTCGTACCGGACTCCACGGTCTTCACAGCGAGGTCGTCGGCGCCGATCCACACCTCGATCTCGACGGTGCCCTTGAGGCCGGTGGCGTGCAGTTCCTTGACGTAGGCGTCGCGCTCGTCCTTGGTGATGACCTCCAGGACGGCGGTGTCCGCGGCCAGCTTCTTGATGTCCACCGTGCCCGTGTAGTGGGTCGCCGCGGCACCGGCCACCTGCTCCTCGCCGGCCTTGGCGAGGTCAGTGGCGGTGGACAGGGCGGCAAGGCTCGCGGCGGGGCCGTGCGGCAGGTCGTCGGCCGGGTTGTCCTCCGCGGAGGCGCCGTCCAGCTTCAGCCACTTCTTGCCGCCCGCGGCCGCGGCCATCTCCCCCTCGACCGGGAGGTACACGCTGCCGTCCGCCAACGTCATGTGGACCTTGCCGTCCGGGCCGGCCATGTCCCGCATGTCGGCGTCGGAGCCGGGGTCCATGCTCAGCTCGGCCCCCTCGGCGCCCTTCTTCCAGCTCAGGGTGCCCTCGGCCTTGACGTTGCCGTCGGCCGGGTCGACGGTGTCGACGGCGACCTTCGCGGAGGCCTGCTGCTCCACCGCCTTGGCGGCGTTCCGCAGGGCCTCAGCCGGGGAGATCTCCTTCTCCGCCGGCTTGGCGGAGCTCTGCGTCGACTCGGCCTTCGGCGTGTCCTTCGTGGAGTCACCACAGGCCGCGAGACCGAGCACGAGCGTGCCGGCCGCAGCCGTGATCGCCACAAGGCGGCGAATGCGCATGAAAGTTCCCCCCTGGGAGGTGAAAAGTTGTGCAACGATCAATGGATCCGAACCATACAACAGTCGTCGGACACCTAAACGCGCAGGTCGCGTAGCATGCTCAGGGCGTGACTGGTCGAGGCCCGGTCAGGTACGGACTCGCCGCAAACTCACGCGGCCCCTGCCCGGTACCGGACGATGACCGCCCGGCTACCGCTGTTCGCCGTCCCTTCGGGGGAGAGCAGGGTGCCTGCCCCGAACAGCGTGTGCGTGCCGGGTGCTGCCGCCAGGTCCGACACCGAGAGCCATTGGCGTTTCGAGGGCTCCACCCCTGTGTTCGTCCAGCCCTCGACCCGTGGCGGGGCGTCGATGCCCAGATACCGGCCGGTGGGCGTGTGGCGCAGCCAGGCGCCCAGCACCAGGCCCCCGGAGCCGTCGGGTGCCACCGGCTGTATCACGGCGTCGTGGGCGGCTCTGGGCGGGTAGGCGGAGCTCTTCCACCGATGGCCGTCCCAGTGCATGAGAAAGTGCTCGAAGGGCGGGTCGGTCGGCGCCTCGTCCTCCGGCTCCCAGGTGTGTGCCCCCAGCGCCCACACGTCATCTGCAGCGAGGACACGGACATAGCCGAGGGTGCTGGTCTCTCCGGGCAGCGCCCCGTTCCGGGTGAAGCGGTGCTCCGGCAGTCCCGTCCGCTCCCAGCTGTGTCCGTCGTAGTGCATCGCCATGACCTGGTACGGGGGAGTGAGGGCCATCCGCATGCCCACGGCCCAGACGTTGTCCGGAGACGAGGCGTCGAGATCACGGACCCGGACCGGCAGTTCGGTTCGTTGCCAGCGGCGGCCGTCCCAGTGCCACAGGACGCCCAGGCAGTCGACAGCCCAGGCGTCGCGCGAGGACAGCACGCGCAGGGTGGCGATGCGGAAAGGGACGGGTATCCGGTGCCAGCGCTTGCCGTCCCAGCGCATCGCCGGACGGGGCCGCCCGCCGTCCGGCTGCTCCGGGCCTTCCGAGGGCGGCGGATACCGTCGGCGCGCCTCCACTTCGAACGGTGGATACGGCATGGACTCCCGACGGTAGATCCATAAGTCATGCGGGCCCGACGCCGCAGCCTTCAGTTCGGGGTCGCCGCGGAGCTCGACGGGCAGTTGCGCGGGGCTCCAACGGCCGGCGGCATAATGCAGCAGACTGCCGCGCCGGTGGTCGGGCTTGCCCATGCTGCCGACGGCCCACGCTTCGTCGGCAGAGACGGTGACCAGGCTGTTGAGGCCGGAATCCGGCACTGGGCTGCGGTAGTCGATCTGCCACGCGCCCCCATCACCTTCCGGCCTGACCGGCAGGCCCGACGGGTCCGGGGCGCTGTCGCAACCTGCCGCCAGCAAGGCCAGGCCCAGCGCCGCCGCTGCGGCACGCAGCCCCGCAGGCACCCGGCCGGCACGTCCGGCGGCTGCTGCACGAAGTGCGCCGGCCGGCCGGCGGTGGACAGCGTGGCGGGTTGACCACGGCACAATGGGCATACGTCCCTTGCCAGGTGGTGGGTTGAGGCACCAAGGACCCTACCAAGGTGGGGAAACCGGTCGCCCGCACGTTGGCCGTCGAGGCACTGCGCGGGCGCTTCACCCTGAAGTCGCGTCTGTTCAGGCGACGGTGACCCAGTGACGCCGCACGGCGCCCGACCCGGTTTCCTGGTCACCGTCGGGTTCGAGGACGCCGCCGTTGCGCTCGATCGTCCGCGCGGAAGCGGTGTTGGCGGCTTCGCAGACATCAGCACCCGCGCCGGCCCCGGGCCACGCGCCTCGTCGAGCATCCGGGCCGGGGCCAGGGTGGCGAGTCCACGGCGGCGCGAGGACGGCCGGTTGCCGGCCCCGGGGGCCGGTAGCCCCACTGTGCAGCCGTGAAGTCGGGACCGGGTGGGTGGGGACGGAGTGCCGTGCGTGCAGGGGGGCTTGTGGCGGAACCGTGGTGCGCGACAACGTTGTCACTTGAGCTGCGGATGACTATACCGGCCCGAGAGGCAACGTTGTCAAGGGAGTTGACGTGCACCCGAGGCGGTCTTCCCGCACACCGGCGGGGCGCGCTACTGTCCCCGCGGCTTGTGTGACCCGTGGTGCGCGACCCGTCCGGAAGAAGGGTCGCGTCATGCGTTTGCCTCCGACGTCCGTGCTGCTGTCCGCCGTCCTGGCGGTCGGCGGCGCCGCTCCCGCCCTGGCGTCGCCCTCCGCGCCGCCACCGGATCTCGTGCAGGACCCCACCTCCTACGTCGACCCCCTGATCGGCACCAGGAACGGCGGCAACGTCTTCCCCGGCGCCGTCGTGCCCCTCGGCATGCTGTCCTGGAGCCCCGAGACCACCCGTGGCGACGCCACGCGCACCACGGCCCCGGGTGGTTACCACTACGACGCCACCCGCGTCCGGGGCTTCAGCCTCACCCACATGTCGGGCACCGGCTGCGCGGGCGGCAGCGGCGACATCCCGTTCCTCCCGTACGCCGGCGAGGTCACCACCTCGCCGGCCGCCGACACCAAGGACGCGGTGTACGCCGCGGACTTCAAGCACGCCGACGAGACCGCCGAGCCCGGCCGCTACAAGGTGGGCCTGTCCTCCGGCGTGACGGCCGACCTGACCGCCACCGCGCGCACCGGCTCCGGCCGCTTCACCTACCCCGCGGACAAGCCCGCCACCATGCTGATCCGCACCGCCAACTCCGAGGTCGGTTCGACGGACTCGACCGTGACCATCGACCCGCGGACCCGCACCGTCTCCGGCTCGGTCACCTCGGGAAACTTCTGCGGCTACCTCGACCCGGAGGGCCGCCGCTCCTACTACACCCTGTACTTCACCGCCCGCTTCGACCGGGCCTTCAAGGCGACCGGCACCTGGCAGGACGACAAGGTGACCCCCGGGTCCACCAACGCCGCCGGCGGCACCGGAGGCTTCTCAGGCGGCGGGAACCCGGTCGCCGGCAAGGGGGCGGGCGGCTGGGTCGAGTTCGCGCCCGGTGACGGACCGGTGAACGTCAAGGTCGGCATCTCCTACGTGAGCCAGGCCGGCGCCGAGGCCAACCTCGCCGCGGAGAACCCGCGGCACCGCTCCTTCGACGCCGTACGGGACGCGGCCCGCCGCGCGTGGCGCGAGCGGCTGGGCGCGATCAAGGTCGGCGGCGGCACGGACGCCGAGCGCACCACCTTCTACACCGCGCTCTACCACGCGCTGATCCATCCCAACGTCATCAGCGACGCCGACCGCAGATACCGCGGCAGCGACGGCGAGGTCCACAAAGTGGCCCGCGGCCACCAGGCGCAGTACGGCACCTTCTCCGGCTGGGACGTCTACCGCTCGCAGGTCCAGCTGCTCACCCTGCTGAGCCCGCGCACCGGCTCGGACATCGCCCAGTCGCTGTACGAGCTCGCGCGGCAGAACGGCGGCGTCTGGGACCGCTGGCTGCACGGCGCCGCCGGCACGCACGTCATGAACGGTGACCCGTCGCCCGCCGCCCTCGCCGGGATCCGGGCCTTCGGCGGCACGGACTTCGACCTGCGCGGCGCGCTGGACTCCCTGGTGAAGGCGGCGACCGTGCCGACGGAACGGGACCTCTCGGCGGCGGGCAAGCCCATCCTGTCCGTGGGTCAGCGCCCGTCCCTGGACAAGTACCTGAAGCTGCACTACATGCCGTCCGTCTCCAACGCCTGGGGCGGCGCCGCCGAGACGCTGGAGATGTCGGGCGCCGACTTCGCCCTCTCACAGCTCGCCTCGGCCGCGGGGGACAAGCGCACCGCCGCCGACTTCGCCCGGCGCTCCCAGTGGTGGCAGAACAACTTCAACCTCGCGGCCGATCCGAGCGGCGGCTACATCGCCAACCGGGCGGCCGACGGCAGCTGGGTCACCGGGTTCACCCCGGCCACCGGCAACGGCTTCGTCGAGGGCACGGCCGCCCAGTACACCTGGATGGTGCAGCACGACCCGGCCGGGCTGTTCGCCGCGATGGGCGGCCGCGACAAGGCCCTCGACCGGCTGGACGCGTTCTTCCACACGGCGGACGGCAAGTGGGCCTTCACCGGCAGCGGCGGCGAGAAGTCGGAGATGGACAACGAGCCGTCGATCAACGTGCCCTACCTCTACGCCTACGCGGGCGCGCCCTACAAGACGCAGGAGACGGTGCGGGCCGCCATGGGCGCCCTGTGGTCCACGCAGCCGGGCGGCATCCCCGGCAACGACGATCTCGGCGCGATGTCGTCCTGGTACGTCTTCTCGGCCCTCGGCATGTACCCGCAGGTGCCCTCCCGTGCCGAACTCGTCCTCGGCTCCCCGCTGTTCCCGCGGATCGAGATCGAGCGCCCCGCCGGGAACGACATCTCCATCCGCGCGGCGGGCGCGGCGGCCGACGCTCCGTACGTGCGATCACTGAAGGTCAACGGCCGCGCCAGTGACCGCCCGTGGCTGCCCGCCTCCTTCGTCCAGGACGGCGGCAGGCTCGACTACACGCTGTCGGGCACGGCCGACCGCGCCTGGGGCGCGGACGCGGCCGACGCGCCGCCCTCGTTCCGGGAGGGCGAGCAGCCGTACCAGGTCGGCGTGGGACCGACCACGGCCACGATCGCCCCGGGCGGCGGCACCAAGGTGGGGATCCGCGCCCTGTCGTTGCGCGGCGGTCAGGCACCACAGGTGCGCTTCCGCGTCGAGGTGCCCGACGGCGTCACGGCGTCCCCCGCGGAGGGGACGTTCACCGACGGCTCCCAGGAGATCACCCTGTCCACGGCCGGGGACGTCAAGCAGGGCTTCTACGACGCCAAGGTCGCGGTGAGCTACGGGGACACCTCGTACGAGCAGCCGGTGGCGCTGACGGTGGCCGCTCCCGGCTCCCTGATCGCGGCGTACAACAGCACCGGCATCTCGGACGACTCCGGCGACCACGACGAGGCGGACTACGACGGCGGCGGCTGGAGCTACTCCCGTCAGGCCCTGGCCGCGGCCGGCCTCACCGGTGGCACGCGGGGCACGGTCCCCGGAGGCCTCGCGTTCACCTGGCCGCAGTCCCCGGCCGGCCGTCCCGACAACGCCTCCGCGACCGGCCAGACCATCGAACTGCCCACCCCGGCCTCGCGGCTGTCGTTCGTCGGCAGCGCCGTCAACGGCGACCAGCAGACCACGGCGACGGTCACCTACGCCGACGGAAGCAGCGGCGCCGTCGACCTGTCCTTCACCGACTGGACGGTCGGAGGAGGCGGCGGCAGCGTGCGGTTCGGCAACGAGGTCGTCGCCAAGACCGCGTACCGGAACGTGGCCGGCGCGGACAAGGACCCGGTGGCCACGTACGTCTTCGCCACCAAGCCGTTCACGGCACCGGACGGCAAGACCATCACGAGCGTGAAGCTCCCGGACAACACGGACCTCCACGTCTTCACTCTCGCGGTGGACTGACGAGGACAATCCCAGGGGTGGGCGCGGAGGAGACTCCGCGCCCGCCCTTCGCGCTGCCCGCAGCGGCGCGCCGGACAAACGCTGCCCGGTCCTGACCGTGCGCGACCTGCGGGTGTCCTTTCGCGGCGAGGCCGGACAGGTGCACGCCGCCCGCGGCGTGGACCGCACGCTCCGCGCCGGCGAGAACCTCGCCGTCGTCGGCGAGTCCGGTTCCGGCAAGTCCGTCACCGCCACCGCCGTGCTCGGACTGCTCCCGGAAGACGCCGAGGTCACCGGCTCGGTACGGCGCGGGGACCGCGAACTGCTCGGGCTGTCCGACCGCCGGATGCCCGGCATCCGCGGCCGCGCCATCGGCATGGTCTTCCAGGACCCGCTCTCCGCGCTCACCTGCGACTTCTGCGTCGGCACAGCCGGTGAGGCCCTGCGGATCCACCAGGACCTCACCGCCGCGCAGGCTCGCCAACGGGCCCTTGAACCAGCGGACCTGGTGGGCATCCCCGACCAGGGCCGACATCCCGAAAAGGGCCCTTGTCCGCGGTACCACACCGGGGACAAGGGCCCTTCGCCCGTGACGCCGTCGGCTACTTGAGACCGAACGCTCGGATCAGGGTCTGGCTGACGCTGTTCCCCTTCGTGTCCAGGGCCGTCGTCCGCAGGCTTGCGAAGCGGGCCCGCGACGGCGCGTCGAGCTGCGCCTTCCAGCCAGTGCCGGACTGACGCAGCGTCGTCTTGCGCCAGGTGGCGCCGTCGTCGTACGACACCTCGAGGGTCGCCGAGCGGATCGCCCCGGCACCCGCCGCGCCCTTCAGGTGCGAGGCGGTGACCGTCAGCCCGGTCCGGTGGCCCGCCCTGCCCGACAGGTCGGTGGCCACCGCGTAGTCGAGCTGCAGCAGCGGCAGGGGCGTGAGGCTCGCGTAGTCCGTGGTGCTCGAGGTGAAGCCCCACTCGGTGCGGGTGCGGGTCGAGTAGGGGCGGTCCGCCACGTTGCGCCGGCCCTCCAGCACGATCCGGTAGGGCTGAGGATCGGGCGACAGCCCCTCGGCGATGACGATCCGCTCGTTGTAGTCCTCACCGAGCAGTTGGTCGCCCTGGTACAGCGAGACCTTCGACGTGTTGCCGTCCACCCAGGCGACGCCCGCGTGACCGCCCGAGTCGCCCCAGGCCGGCAGGGTGGACGTGCTGATGATGTCGCCCACCCGGAAGGGGGCCGTCCAGCTGATGCCGTCGTTGAGCAGCCGCGGGTGCTGGATCGCCGAGAACCACGTCTCGGAGCTCGTGCTGCGCGCCTTGTACGTGCGCGTCACGCCCCGCTGGCCGAGGTCGTGCATGGCGGCGGTGGAGATCCAGCGGGCGTCGTCGCCCGCCGAGACCCACGAGGTGAGGGTGCCCTGGGCCGCGACCGGCGTCGACTGGACGAGCATGGGGCGGTTGAAGACGAGCGACACGTCCTCGCGGTACACCACGGCCTCGGCCTGGGTGCTGTTGCGGAACGACTCGTCGATGCGGGCCAGGTCGCGGGGACCGGGACGGTAGGACGGGTCCTTCGGGACCGCCCCGTCGTGGTGGCGGATCAGGTCGTACGCGTAGCGCGGACGCGGGTGCGAGACCACCTTCAGCGTCGCCGCGCCCGGCCTGCGGAGCCGGCTCAGCAGCCGTGCGCTGTCGTCGGCGCCGAGCGAGGCCACCGGCAGCGGCGCGGCGTCGGGCAGGTCGGCCCAGGGGTCGTACTTGCCGTAGCCGTCGTTCAGGATCAGCAGCTGCCGTGCGCCGGCCTTCGCCGCCGCGGCGGCCTGGTCCGGTGCGGACAGGGTGTCGCTTCGGCGCACGACGGCCACCTGGCCGCGCACCGTGACCTTGCGGAAGTCCGCGGCCGAGCCCTCGCCCGCCAGGACCGCGCGGTAGCTGCCCGTGCCGTCGGGCAGCTTGGGCGACATGCTCTGGACGGTGACGTCGTCGTAGCTCTGCGAGCCGGAGGAGAACGTCAGCGGTGGCTGGATCTGCCGCCAGCGGGTCGCGAAGTGGTACGAGCCCGTCGTCACCTTCGGTGTGGGGGTCACCCAGAGGCTGTCGTAGCGCCAGTACTCGGGCATGTAGCTGTCCAGGAACGGGAACAGGTCGCCGTTGGTGCGGTACTGGTCCACCCGCATGAACTGGTTGGCGGTCGGCTGCGGCGTGACGGCGGCCGCCTTGCGCAGGCTCGCGGCGTCGAACCGGACGGTGCGGTCGGCGTCGAGGTCGATCTGCGGCGCCGAGAACATCGCGAAGCCCAGCGTGTGCGTGCCGTCGACGCCGGGCACGTCGGCGTTCAGCCACGCCGAGTAGGTGCTCGGGGACAGGCGCAGGTCGATGCGGCCTGAGGCGTCGACGGTGAACGCCTTGGGCGTGGTGTTGCGCTCCACGTCCTTCAGGATCAGGGTGCCGGGCAGGGCCGTGCCGTGCCGGTCCTTGGCGGTGACCGTCAGGTTGACCCGGCGGCCCTCCTTGTTCACCCCGACCGTCGTGCGGGCCAGGGCCGTGCCGTCGGCGCCGGTGGCGACGAGGCGGGTGGCGTACGCGCCGTTGTCCTCGGCCGCGTCGAGGTGGGTGATCACGCCGACGGAGGCGGTGCCGTGCGCGGGCACGGTCAGCCGCGAGTCGGTCAGCGTGAACAGGCCCTCGGGCAGCTGGCCCGGGTTCAGGGACAGGTCCACGGTGACCGGTTCGGCGCCGGAGTTGGTGTAGGTGACGTCCCTGCGGACCGTCTGGCCCGGCGTGTACGGGTAGTGCGTCTGCGCGTAGGCGTCGCCGGAGGCGACCAGCGTGGCCTTCACGGCGGCGGCGGCGTCCACGCGCCCGCTGCCCGCCTCGAAGGGGCTGAACCGCTGGGTGCTCGCGGTGGTGCTGGTCAGGGCGGCCTTGAGCTGCTGCCCCGTCCAGTCCGGGTGCTTGGCGGCCAGCAGGGCCGCGGCGCCCGCCACGTGGGGCGTCGCCATGGAGGTGCCGCTCATCGTCTGGTACGCGCCCTCGCCCTCAGGGGCGTACTGCGAACGTGCAGCCAGCACGTCCACCCCGGGGCCGGTCAGGTCGGGCTTGACGGCGTTGTCACCCACGCGGGGGCCGCGGCTGGAGAACGACGCCAGCTGGTCCACGCCCTTGCCGGGGCCGTTGACCGCGCCCACCGTCAGCGCGGCGTCGGCGGCACCGGGGGCGCTCACGGTGTAGGGCCCCGGGCCGGAGTTGCCCGCCGCGATGACGAACAGTGCCCCGGTCTCCGCGCTGAGCCGGTTCACGGCCTCGCTCAGCGGGTCGGTGCCGTCGGTCGCGCCACCGCCCAGGCTCATGCTGATGACCTTGGCGTGCTGGTCTCGGGCGGCCCATTCCATGCCGGCCAGGATCCAGGAGTCCTGGCCGCTGCCGGAATCGTCCAGGACCTTGCCGATGTGCAGGGACGCGCCCGGAGCGACGCCCTTCTCGGTGCCACCGGAGGCGGCGCCGGTCCCGGCCACGGTGGAGGCGACATGGGTGCCGTGACCGTGCCGGTCGGTGACGTCCGCGCCGGGCACGAAGCTCTCGGTCGCCGCTATGCGGCCGGCGAAGTCCGGGTGCGCGGCGTCGATGCCAGTGTCCAGGACCGCGACGTCCACGCCCTGCCCGGTGTCCCCGCCGTCCCAGACCTCCGGGGCGCCGATCTGCGCGGTGGTGTCGGACAGTGTGGCCTCGACCTTGCCGTCCAGCCACACCTTGGCGATGCCGCCGGCCAGTCGTCCGCCGGAGGCCGTCGACGAGGCCGCGGTGGCCTTGGCCTCGGATCCGGTCAGGGATGACCAGAGGTCCGCGGCCCGCTCGTGCTCGGCGGAGATCGCCGCGCCCTGGATGCTGCTGAGGGTCAGCGTCCTGCGGGCGCCCTCCGGGGTCTTCGCACTGCGGGAGCGCGCGGCCGCGTCGGTGTACGTGACGATGAGCGGCAGCCGGTCGCTGCGCGCGTCGTCGTAACCGTCCTTCAGCAGCGCGGTGACGTTGAAGAGCCCTTCGTCCAAAGCCCCTGACGCGATGTAGGGCACCGCGGCCTCGGGATACACGTAGGTGTCGGAGCCCACCGACATCACGTGGGCGCCGACGGCCCGGCCGTTCGGGCCGGTGACCGACGTGACGGCCTGGGCAGGTCCGTCGCCGGTCACGGTGACCCTGTCACCGGTGATCAGCGTGACGGTGCGCTCGGCCGCGGATGCGGCGCCTGCCGCGCTGGGGGAGGGGGACGGCGTCGTCGGGTCGGCCGCGGCCGGACCCGTGGCCGTCAGCACCACCAGGGCGGCGACGGCGGCTGTCAGCCCGCGTCTGCGGGACGGAGGCATGCGCAAGGGAACCTCATGGACTAGATGAGCTGGGGATGATCGCAGTCAGCCATTCGTTCGCATCCCTGTAAAGGCGGCCCTTTGGCGCTTGTGTGCCATGTCACCAAGTGGACACGGCGCAAAGTGCCGCAATGATCGGCAAGCGAGACACACTGCACGGTGTGAGCGGTCGGCGCCCCGCGGCACACGAATGTGACGTTGCGTCAGCTCACTCACGCGTACACGGGCCGGAGGTGGGGAGCGATGACGGAGACCGACGCGCCGTTGGGGCTGGTAGGACTCGACGCGGGGGCGGAGGCCGTCTACCGCGATCTGCTGGCACGCGGCGGCGGGACCGTCGACGACGTCACGGCGGGGTTCGGGATGGGCACCGGACAGGCGCTGGCGCTGCTGGAACGCCTTCACCACTCCGGACTGCTCAGCCGCCGCTCCTCCGGCGAGTACCTGACCGTCGACCCGCGTCACGCGCTGCGCGCACTGGTGGAGGCACGTGAACGTCAACTGGCCGCGGTGCGCGAGGCCACCGGGCCGCTCGGCGCGATATTCGACGAGGCCAGGCGGTCCAGCGGCATCGAACCCGCAACGCGGACGATCAGCGGCCCGGAGGAGGTGGGGGACTGCTACTACCGCCTGAAGCAGGCCGCCCGGTACGAGATCTGCGCCCTGGACCGCCCACCGTTCCTGCTGGCCCCCAACGGACCGCTCGACGAGGCCGCCGTCCGGCGCGGGGTGCGGGTGCGGGTCGTCTACGCTGCCGCCAGCTTCGACGAGGACGGCGGCTGGCAGGAGTTGGGCAGCCTCGTGTCGCGCGGCGAGGAGGCCAGGGTCGTGTCCGCGCTGCCGATCAAGCTGGCGATGGCGGACCGTTCGGCGGCGATGGTGTCACTGAGTCTGGGCGCCGACAGCACCGACTGCCTCTACACCGAGGCGCCCCCCTTGCTGGAGGCACTGACCGAGCTCTTCGAGCGCTACTGGGCGGGCGCGGCCTCACTGAGCGGGCCCGGCACACCGCCGCCGGCACCGGAGCCGTCCACCCCGGGCGAAGGGGTGCGCAAACCCACCGACGAGGAGCGGAACCTGCTCGCCCTGTTCGCCGCCGGGGTCAAGGACGACGCCATCGCCCGCCAGTTCGGCGTCTCGACACGCACCCTGCGCCGGCGGATCCAGGACCTCTACACGGAACTGGGTACCACCAACCGGTTCGGCGCCGGCGTCGCGGCGGCCCGGCGCGACTGGGTGTGAGCACGCAGCCGGGCCGATGTGCCGCTGGGGGCGGTGGGAGGAGCGCGCGGCGGTGTGCCGCGCCGTCCGAGTGACCGTCATCAGTGGTGCCCGGAAGCGGCTCGAACGCGTCCTGGACAACCTCCTGGACAACGCCGGCGGCACGCGACCGGCTCGGTATGAAGGCCGCGCTGAACGGCTGCCTCAACCTGTCCGTCCTGGACGGCTGGTGGGACGAGCGTTGCCCGTGACGGCCGATGGGCCGTGCTGGAGGTGGCCGACGGCGGCCCGGGCATCCCGGCAGCCGACCGCGAACGCGTCTTCGACCGCTTCGCCGGTGCCGCTCCCCAGGGCGGGCGCTGCTGCGCGTCAGACTCACGATGGGGTGACCGCCGGCTCTGCCGGACACCTCCGTCAGTCCAGGACCAGCGACGACAGCTGCGGCGAGTAGGTGGCGTGCAGGACCAGCGCGGCGCTGCCCACGACGGCCGCGTCAGCGCCGAGGGGGGAGGCCGCGACCTGGACGACGCGGATGTGCCGGGCCAGGGGTCTCGAGGACAGCGCGGAGGCGACGGCTTCCACGTACCGGGACGCCACGTGCTGGATGCCGTGACCGCCGAGGATGATGAGGTCCACGTCGACGAAGTTGGCGATGGACACCGCGACCGTGGCGACGTGGCGCGCGGCGTCGTCGATGACCCCGGTCGCGATCGGGTCGCCGGCTCCCGCCGCGAGCTGGACCGCGGCATGGTCGACGGAGGCCGGGTCCCGGTCGAACGCGGGTGACAGCACACTGACGCCGGGCTTGTCGGTGAGGCGGCGGTGGGTCTCGGCGACGATCGCGGACGGGTTCGCCAGTCCTTCCAGGCAGCCCCGGTTGCCGCAGTAGCACTCCGGCCCGTCCGACAGCACCGTGGAGTGGCCGAACTCGCCGGCGTTGAGCGAACCACCCCGGTAGACCTGGTGGTTGAGGACCAGGCCGCCACCGATGCCGGTGCCGAAGAACAGATAGGCGAAGTTCGCCACGCCCCGGCCCGCGCCGGACCAGCGCTCGCCGACCGCGGCGGCGGTGGCGTCGTTGTCGAGCGTCACCGGCAGGCCCGTCGCGTCACTGAGCATCTGCTGCAGCGGCACCCGCGTCCAGTGCGCGAGCTGGGGCGGGGCGACGATCATGCCGTTTCGCTGGTCGATGGGTCCCGGGGTGGCGAGGCCCAGCCCGAGGACATTGCCGCGCGGCACGTCCGCCTCGGCGAGCACCTCGGCGACCAGGTCGGCCATGGCGGCCACCACGTGCGTGGGATCGGTGCCGGGGGGAGTGGGGTGCCGTCTGACGACCAGGGGCCGGCCGAGCAGGTCGACCACGCAACAGGTGAGTTCGACCGGGTCGAAGACGAGGCCGACCGCGTTGCCGGCGTCCGCGTTGACCCGCAAGGTGGTGCGGGGCTTGCCGCCGCCCGCGCCACGACTGGCCCCGTCCTCCCGCACGATCCCCTCGTCCAGCAGACGGCGCACGATCCCCGAGACGGTCTGCGGGGTCAGTCCCGTCTTCTGGGCGATCTCGACCCGGCTGATCCCGTCGGCGAGTTGGATCTGGTCCAGGACCACCGCCCGATTGTACCGCCCGACTTTGGGGAGGTTTGTTCCTGCCTGCCGCACGCGCGTTCCTCTCTTGCCGCAACGACGATACCGCTCAAGGGCGTTGACTTAGTAAAACAAATGGATTTAAAGTCCGGTGCCCAAGCCGCAACAGGTCCGGCATGGAGGCACGGCGCAGTGTCATCGGAGGCGAGTTGATGTCCACGAAATGTCGCATCCCAGGGCAGGCGGGTCCGCGTGATCGTCGCGGCGTCCGCAGCGTGGAGCTCCGCGCATGAGCCGCGCCCCGATGCTGCTGGAGATGCGGTCCATCACCAAGACGTTCCCGGGCGTGACCGCGCTCGCGGACGTCAACCTGTTGGTGAAGGAGGGGGAGATCCACGCGATCTGCGGCGAGAACGGCGCAGGAAAGTCCACCCTCATGAAGGTGCTGAGCGGCGTCCACCCGCACGGCAGTTACACCGGTGAGATCGTCTACCGGGGCGACACCGTCCGGTTCCATGACATCCGTGCCAGCGAGCAGGCCGGCATCGTCATCATCCACCAGGAACTGGCGCTGATCCCCGGCATGTCGATCACGGAGAACATCTTCCTCGGCAACGAGCCGCGCAAACGCGGCGGGATCGACTGGAAGACGGCACAGCACCGTGCGCTGGAGCTGATGGAGCAGGTCGGGCTCAAGGAGGACCCGGACACGCTCGTCAAGGACATCGGCGTCGGCAAGCAGCAACTCGTCGAGATCGCCAAGGCGTTCGCCAAGGACGTGAAGCTGCTGATCCTCGACGAGCCGACCGCGGCCCTGAACGAGTCCGACTCGCAGCACCTGCTCGACCTGCTGCGCGGCTTCCGCGACCGCGGCATCACCTCGATCATGATCTCCCACAAGCTGAACGAGATCGAGGCGGTCGCCGACACCATCACGATCCTGCGCGACGGCCGGACGATCGAGAGTCTCGACGTCGAGGCCGACGGCGTGAACGAGGACCGCATCGTGCGCGGCATGGTCGGCCGCGAACTCGACAGCCGGTTCCCCGACCACACGCCCGACATCGGGGAGGTGTTCTTCGAGGTCCGCGACTGGACCGTGCGGCACCCCGCCTCCGAGGAACGGCTCGTCTGCAAGGGGTCCAGCTTCACGGTGCGGCGCGGTGAGATCGTCGGCTTCGCCGGGCTCATGGGCGCCGGGCGCACCGAACTCGCCATGAGCCTGTTCGGCCGCTCCTACGGCACGTTCCTGTCGGGACGGGTCTTCAAGAATGGCGAGGAGATCCACCTCAAGACGGTGTCGGAGGCCATCCGGCACGGCCTCGCCTACGTCAGCGAGGACCGCAAGTCGATCGGCCTCAACCTGCTGGACGACATCAAGACCTCGATGGTCGCCGCCAAACTGTCGAAGATCTCCCGCCACCAGGTCATCGACCCGGTGCGCGAGCACCGGATCGCCGAGGAGTACCGGCAGAACCTGAGGATCAAGACTCCCAGCGTGGACGAGGAGGTCGTCAAGCTCTCCGGCGGCAACCAGCAAAAGGTCGTCGTCGCCAAGTGGATGTTCACCGACCCCGACCTGCTCATCCTCGACGAGCCCACCCGCGGCATCGACGTGGGCGCCAAGTACGAGATCTACGGGATCATCCAGCGGCTCGTGCGGCAGGGCAAGGGCGTCGTCGTCATCTCCTCGGAACTGCCCGAGCTCATCGGCCTGTGCGACCGCATCTACACGGTGTTCGAAGGTGCCATCACCGGTGAGGTGACGCGCCGCGACGCGAACCCGGAACTCCTCATGAAACAGATGACCTCTATGAAGAAGACACCGAGCCCATGAGCCGCATCTCAGATCTGCAGAAGAACCTCTTCGGGGGCACGACCTCCAACGCCCGCCAGTTCGGCATGATCGCCACACTCGTCGCGATCGTGCTCCTGTTCCAGATCTGGACGGGGGGCCTGACCCTGACCTCCGGCAACCTCATCGCCGTGGTCAGCCAGTACTCCTACATCCTGATCCTGGCCATCGGCATGCTGATGGTGATCGTCGCCGGGCACATCGACCTCTCGGTCGGCTCGGTGGCCGCCTTCACCGGGATCGTGGTCGCCAAGACGATGCAGGAGCACTCGCTCCCCTGGCCCCTGGGCATCCTGCTCGGCCTGCTCGTCGGCGCGGCGATCGGTGCCTGGCAGGGCTTCTGGGTGGCGTACGTGGGGGTGCCTGCGTTCATCGTCACCCTGGCCGGCATGCTCCTGTTCCGCGGTGGCAACCAGTACATCGGCAACGCCGACACCGTGCCGGTCCCCGTCGGGTTCCGTGACATCGGCGCCGGCTTCCTGCCCGAGGTGGGCCCGGACACCGGTTACAACAACCTGACTCTGCTGCTCGGCCTGGTCGCCTGCGCGGGTGTGGTCTGGCGCGAGTGGCGGGCCCGGCAGACCCGGCGCGTCATGCACGCCGACGCCGCGCCGGTGTGGGTGACGGGAATCCGCCTGGTCGTGATGGTGGGTGTCATCGTCTTCGCGACGCTGCGCTTCGCCGGTGGCCGCATCGGCACCAGCTTCCCGATCTCGGGCATCATCCTGATCGCCCTGGTGCTCGCGTACTCGTACTACACCCGCAACACCATCGGAGGCCGCCACATCTACGCCGTCGGGGGCAACTCCCGCGCGGCCGAGCTGTCCGGCGTGAAGCTCCGGCGGGTCAACTTCCTGGTCATGATGAACATGTCCGTGCTGGCCGCCCTCGCCGGGATGATCTTCGTGGCCCGTTCCGCGGCATCCGGCCCGCAGGACGGTCTGAGCTGGGAACTCGATGCCATCGCCGCCGTCTTCATCGGTGGTGCCGCCGTCTCCGGCGGTCTGGGCACCATCAGCGGCTCCATCGTCGGCGGTCTCGTCATGGCGCTGCTCAACAACGGTCTCCAACTGGAGGGCGTGGGCTCGGACATGGTCCAGATCATCAAGGGCCTGGTCCTCCTCCTCGCCGTCGCGTTCGACGTCTACAGCAAGAGCCAGGGGCGCTTCTCGATCATCGGCACCCTGATGCGTCCGTTCCGCCAGAACGAGACGTCCACACCGGTCGACCCGCCGAACCCGGCCTCCGACCCCGACAAGGCTCCGGTCGCGGGCTGACCGACCGGCAGTACCCCCAGGGTGCCGCGCCAGGCGGCGCTCGTCCCACCCGGCATCACCAGGAAAGGGCACAACCCACATGCGCAGAACCATCACCAGAGGCATCGCCGTGATCGGCGCCGCCGCGCTGCTCGCCCTGGGCACGGCGTGCTCCAACGAACGCGAGGGCTCCACCGGCAAGGACACCAGCGACGCCAAGGGCGGCTTCGCGCAGGACGCCCTGGTCGGTGTCGCGCTGCCGGCGAAGACCTCGGAGAACTGGGTGCTGGCCGGTGACCTGTTCACCAACGGCCTCAAGGAGGCCGGCTTCAAGGCCGACGTCCAGTACGCGGGTGCCTCGACCACCGTCGCGGACCAGCAGGCGCAGATCTCCTCCATGGTCACCAAGGGCGCCAAGGTCATCGTCATCGGCGCGACCGACGCCTCGCAGCTGTCCACCCAGGTGGCGCAGGCCAAGCAGGCCGGTGCGACGATCATCGCCTACGACCGCCTCATCACCAACACGCCGGACGTCGACTACTACATCGCGTTCGACAACTTCAAGGTCGGTCAGCTGCAGGGCCAGGCGCTGCTGGACGGCATGAAGGCGAAGAAGGCCAAGGGCCCCTACACCATCGAGCTGTTCTCCGGTTCGCCGGACGACAACAACTCGAAGGTCTTCTTCGATGGTGCGATGGAGGTGCTCAAGCCCGCCATCGACAAGGGCGACATCGTTGTCGGTTCCGGTCAGACCGACATCAAGCAGACCGCGACCCAGGGCTGGAAGGCGGAGAACGCCCAGAGCCGGATGGACTCGCTGCTGAACTCCACCTACAACGGCAAGAAGAAGCTCGACGGCGTGCTCTCGCCGAACGACACCCTCGCCCGCGCGATCATCACCTCGGTGAAGGGCGCCGGCAAGCCGGTCCCGGTCGTCACCGGCCAGGACTCAGAGGTCGAGTCGGTGAAGTCGATCATGGCGGGTGAGCAGTACTCCACCATCAACAAGGACACCCGCAAGCTGGTCGCCGAGACCATCAAGATGGTCCAGGCCCTGCA
This sequence comes from Actinacidiphila sp. bgisy160, assembly GCF_965342435.1. GTDB lineage: Bacteria > Actinomycetota > Actinomycetes > Streptomycetales > Streptomycetaceae > Actinacidiphila. Next base: position 83,090 of record NZ_CBDRCM010000020.1, read on the forward strand.
GAAGGGCGGCAAGCCGACGATCAACGACACCAAGTCGTACAACAACGGCAACAAGGTCGTCCCGTCGTACCTGCTCCCGCCGGTCATCGTGACCAAGGAGAACGCGGCCGAGGCCTACGCCAACGACCCGAAGCTCTCCCCGCTCACGAAGTAGTCGCGCACACCGCTGCCACCGCTGCCACCGGTGCCCCGGGCCTCGCCCGGGCCACCGGCGGCAGCCGCGTTCCGGCGCCCGCGGCATGTCGCACCGTGCGATGTGCCGCGGGCCGCAGGTGGCGGGCGCCTCGGCCACCGGGCGTCCGGTCAGGGGCAGCGCAGAAGACGGCGAGCGCCGATGCCGTCGTCGTGGATGAGCCGGATCTCCATCCTCCCGGCGCCGCCGGGCCCCCGCAGGCACGGGGCGTCGATCTCGTCACCGGCCATGGAGATGGCCGTCTCCTTCGCGTCCATGGCGTCGTTCGCCTGATCCACCACGTAGTAGAGCCACGTGGCCGTGGGTCCGCGGGTGCGGACCATGAACCCCGCCAGCCACTTTCGGCTCCCGCCTTGCCGAGCTCCTTCGATTCCGAGGAACCGCGTTGCAGCAGCCAGACGGTGGCGAAGATGTAGAGGAAGAATTGCAGGTACTCCGACTGCCAGTTCTCTGTCACGTCGACGGCGAAGTCGGAGGACGTCAGGTAGGCGCCCAGGGTGACGGGTGCCAAGCCGTCGGTGACGAGCTGGTTGTTGAACTCGGCGTGGCCGGCTATCGCTTGTCCTGCCAGGGCAAGCAGAAAGGCCGACATGAAGGCGAGGCCGAGGCTGTTGTCGCGCACGAAGCGCCACGCGCGCAGGTGCGCGGGGACGCCTTTGCCGCCGGTGCGGGTGGGGCCGCTCATCGGCGCATCAGCCCCAGAGCCATGAAGTACGCCAAGCCGACCGCGATCAGCACAAGGGTGCCGACGAACATCGTCCGCATGGGTCTCACCTGCCCTTGATCTCGCACTGGTAGGGCTGTCGCGGCACCGGCGTGCACCCGGCGGCGCTGATCTTCCAGCCGGTGGGGAAGTGAGCGAGGAAGACGGTGTCGTGCTCCAGGATTACGCGCGCCTGCCCGCCGTAGACGTCGACGTGCCGTACCGCACCTGCCCTGGGCAGCTTCTCCTGGGAGATCGCGTCGTGACACGGCTGTCCGGCTGCCTGCTCCAGTTCGTCACGAGTGGCGGGAGCCAGGGCGGCGCACCCTTTTCCGGGCCGCTGGGCACCAAGAGCCTGCTCGAAGCGGACCACAGCCGTTGACGCATCGTCCCGCCGCTCAGCCAGGGTGCCGCAGGCGCTCACCACGGCGACCAGCGTGATTGCCGTCATCGTCCGGTAGCGCCTTCGATCGAGGCATCCCGCCTCCGTACAGGTTCGGCAGGACCGGATCCTGCCCCGTCCGACTCCTCTCGTCGGCTACCCGGCAGCGCGATCTCCATCCCTGGCATCCGGTCGAGCCCCTCCGGCGTGCCCCTTCCTCCGACAGGACGAGTCGGCCCGCCGCGCCGACCGGCCGGCCGGCTCTGGCGAAGCACATGGTTGCCTGATGGTCACCCGACCGTGACGGGCTGCCCTCCAGAACGACGCGCGGACCCCCCGGACGCAGCGGGGTTTCAGGCCGCGAGTTCGGCCCAGTGCGTCGCGTGGCCGGTCTCCTTCCGGTTCACCGTGGGCCGAGGCCACCTGGTGCACGATGGACAGGCCCCGGCCGTGTTCGCTGTCGCTGCAACTGGCGGCCCATTCGCCCTTGGACGCGGCGGGCCCGCCGTCTGTGACCTCCACGCGGACCTGGCCGCCGGGGGAGTCCCGGTCGACATGCAGCACGATGGGTGGCCGGGCGTGCTCCACGGCGTTGGTGACGAGTTCCGAGACGACCAGCAGGACTTCGTCGGCTGTCTCTGCGGGCACCTTCCAGCGCTGGAGAGCTTCCCTGGTGAGCCTGCGCGCTTCTGCGGGCGCCGCGGGCCGGTGGGCCAGCGTCCAGCGTTCTTCCTCGGCCGACGGGGATCGCCGGCCCGGCTGCTCCCCCGCGTCGACGGGTTCCATCCTGTCCCCTTCGTTGTACCTATGGGTACAACGGTTCAGGAAGCCCGCGGATTCCGGGGGCGCGGGCTACGTGCCCCGGTCGCGGTAGCGCAGCAGGACGCCTATTCCGTCGTCCAGGGCGAGAGTGCTGCGGGGCACGACCACCAGCTCGGCACCGGTGCCCGCCGCCGCGCGGACCAGAGCGGCTCCGGCGGGTTCCTCTCGGGCGGACGACACACCGAAAGCCTGCAGCTCAGGCGCCGAAACGGCGATGTGGCACGGCTCGGGGCCCGCCCACAAGCGGTCGGGGAGCGGGGCGGTATCGTTGATCAGGACGGCAGCCGCCTGCGCGCGCTGCAGTGCCGTGACGACTGCGGCGGTTCCCTCGCTCGCGGCACGGTCCCTGGCGCGCTGCGCGAGATAGGCCTCCAGCCGGGCCTGGTCCGCGGCGTTGAGCCGGGTTCCGAGTTCGCGGGCGAGCTGCTCCTCCAGCAGGGCCCGGTCGGGTGTGCCCCCGGGGTCGGTGGTGTCGACCGTGACGAGGCTCTTCCTCAATTGTTCCGGCATGCGGTTGACCAGAACACCAGGTGTCCAGGGGTCACTCGGGTCCCGGGCCAGCACCAGTACCTCGGCGCCGCCGCGCTCGGCGAGGTCGGCCAGATCCGCCGCGAGCTGGGGCGCGGTTCGCTGCCATTCCTCCACCGGTACGGTCTGCCTCACGGCCAGGTCCGCGTCGATGCGGCCGGCCGGCCATCGCTCGCCCTGGGCGGCGACACGGATGCTGTCGCCGTCCTCTGTGCGGCCGACGAACAGGGCCAGATAGGGAAGGTCCGGGGCGCGCTGCAGCACCAGCGGCAGGGCGTCGGGCAGCTCGTCGACGTGGGCCGTGTCGCGTGCGGGCGGCGCGGGCAGCTCCTCGGCCAGTACGAGCTCACCATGAGATGCGAACAGGGCCTGTCCGTGCCGCCCGGGCAGATCGTCGTCCATGCCCACCGCGGCGTGCAGGGCATGGACGGTGGCGCGGTCGGCGCCGTGGGCCGTGAGGTCGTCACGCAGATGGCGCCAGCGCAGTGCGATGGCCCTGTCGGGTTCCTCGATGTCCCGGGAGGTGTCCAGGTAGGTGCTCGCCCACGGGCCCGGCCGGTTGTACAGCGGTTGCAGGAACGACAGCTTCATCAGGGCGCCTCACAGACCGGGCTCCTGTGGCCGCCCGGCGACCGGGGCCCGCGGTGGTCGGTGTGCCGGCAGCCGGTGCCGGTCCCTCATGAGCGTGTCCTTACCCGCACGGCCGATCCTCATGCGTCGCGGCGTGAGTGCGCACGCAGCCGAGCCGGAAGAGCGCCGGCCCTGCTGGTGCGGGTGCGTCGCCGGGCTCAGCGAGGTCATGCCGGTCCACACGGCCCCTGCCGGGGCCCTCTGGCACACGCCGGTCCGGGAGGACACCGGCAGAGGGGCGGCGAGCCGCCGTGCCCGGGCGGTTCCCGCCACCTCGCGGGCCGCCCGGGCCGCCACGGACCTCAGGTGAGGCAGCCGACGTGCGCGAGGGCCTGCCGGAGCAGAACGCCCTGCCCGCCCGGCATCTCCTGCTGCAGCTGCGGCGACGACGCCTCCTGCGGGGTGAACCACACCAGGTCGAGGGCGTCCTGCCGGGGATGGCAGTCGCCCGCCACTGGGACGACGTAGGCCAGGGACACCGCGTGCTGCCGGGGGTCGTGGAACGGGGTCACGCCCTGCGTCGGGAAGTACTCGGCGATCGTGAAGGGCTGAGGGGAGACCGGGATGCGGGGCAGCGCCATGGGCCCGAGGTCCTTCTCCAGGTGGCGGACGAGCGCCTCGCGGACCCGCTCGTGGTGCAGCACCCGTCCCGAGACGAGGGCCCGGCTGACGCTCCCGTCCGGTCCGATGCGCAGGAGGAGACCGATGTGTGTCACCTCCCCGCTGTCGTCGACCCGTACGGGTACGGCGTCCACGTACAGGATCGGCATGCGTGCGCGGGTGAGCTCCAGGTCGTCCGGAGACAGCCAGCCGGGCGTGGTTTCGGTCATGTCGGCCATCGAGTGATCGTACGCGGAGAGCCCGCCACGTGGGGGCGATCACCGGCGTGCGCCGCGAACCTGTTCGACGCGTGCGGCCAGGGCCGTTCCCCGTCCCCCCGAGGGCCGCGGCCACGGCGGGCGGACCGGGCAAGGGAGCCGGGGCAGGGCGGATGTGATGAGCCGTCACATGTGGTGCCGCCGGACCCGTGCCGCGCGGGTCGGCCGCCCTTCCCGCTGCCGGTGCGATGCTGGAGGCGGTGGATCATCGCCCGCGGAGATGAACGGCTCCGGCCGGTCGACGGAAAGGCACTGGGTACGCATGGATCTGCGGCAGATGGAAGTGGTCGTCGCGGTCGCCGAGGAGGGCGGGTTCACCGCGGCCGCCCGCCGGCTGCACGTCGTGCAGTCCGCCGTGTCCGGCACGGTGCGGGCGCTGGAGAGGGAACTGGGCAGCGCGCTCTTCGAGCGGACCACGCACCGCGTGTCGCTCACCGCGGCGGGGGAGGCGTTCGTGCCCGCGGCCCGCGCGGCGCTACGCGCCGCAGAGGAGGCGCGCGTGGCGGTCGACGCCGTACGGGGTGAGCTGCGGGGGCAGGTGACGGTCGGCACCATGCAGGGGGTCTGGGCCGGCCTGCACCGGGCCCTGGGCGGGCTGCGTGCGGAGCACCCCGGGGTGACCGTCCGCCTGCGGCAGGCGGCGGTGGCCGACATCCGGCAGGCGCTGCGGGAGGGCACGGTCGACCTCGCCGTGGTGGCACTCGACCGGCAGCAGCAACGAGGGCTGGTGACCCGTCTGCTGTCGCGCGAGCAGATGCTCCTCGTCTCCGCGCCGGGACGCGGCTTCGCCGAGGACGACGTGGTGACCTTCGAGGAGGTCTCCCGCCTGCCCTTCGTGGACTTCCCGCCCGGCTGGGCCATCCGCTCCGAGGTGGACCGGGCCTCCCGGGCCGCTTCCGTCGAACGGGCCTCGGTGTTCGAGGTGAACGACATCGTCGCCGCCGCCGAACTGGTCCGGCACGACCTGGGCGTCTGCGTCATGCCCGCCTCGATCGCCGCCCGCTTCCCGGACCTCGCCGTCCGCCGGTTCGAGCGCCACGCGCCTTCCTGGAAGGTCATGGTGGTGAGGCCCGGCGGCGACGCGGCCCCCGCCGTCGAGGCGCTGCTGCGGCACATCACCCCCCGCACGGCGGGCGCGGGAGGCGGGTGAGCCGGCGGCTCCGGTCTCGTCGGACGCGGGACCGCCCGCCGTGCCTGCCGGAAGGCCCCGGGCACGGCGGGCGGTGTCGGTGAGCGCGGTCAGCGGGGCGGGGCCTGCGCGGCCGGGGTGTCCACGCCCCCGCGGGAGGCGCGCCGCTCCGTCGCCCAGTAGGCGAGCCCGATCAGGGGCAGGGCGGCGCCCAGGACGCTGAGCGCCGTCCAGCCGGCCGCGTGGTAGGCCAGCGACCCGAGCTGCGACCCGAGCGCGCCGCCCACGAAGAAGATGGCGATGAAGGCGCTGTTCAGCCGCGACCGCGCGGCGGCGTCGAGTTGGTACACGGTGTGCTGCCCGAGGATGAGCGTGGTCTGCACGGCCATGTCGATCAGGATCGCGGCGATGGCGACGAGGATGATGCTGTGCTGCCCGAAGCCCGCCACGGCGAAGGCCGCGGCCGCCACGCCGAAGGCGATCCCCGTGAACGGGCGTGTGAGGCCGCGGTCCGCCCAGCGGCCGGCCAGCGGAGCCACCGCGGCACCCGCGGCGCCCACGAGCGCGAAGACCGCGACGCCGATCTGCGAGTAGTGGAAGGGGCCGGTGAGCAGGAAGGACACGGTGGTCCAGAAGGCGCTGAAGGCACCGAACAGGGCCGCCTGGTACAGACCCCGGCGCCGCAACGCCGGATGCGTCCGCACCAGTCGCGCCGTCGAGCGCAGGACCTGGGAGTAGGGCAGGGAGGTCGTCGGGGCGTGCTGCGGCAGGGCGGCCCGCAGTGCCAGGGCCAGGAGGGCCATCAGGACCGCGGAGCCGAGGTAGACGTAACGCCAGCCCGCGACGTCGGAGACCAGGCTGCTGACGGTGCGGGACAGCAGGATCCCGGCGAGCAGTCCGCTCATCACCCGGCCGACGATGCGGCCGCGGGCGTGGTCGGGCGCCAGGCCCGCCGCGAACGGCACCAGGATCTGCGCGACGACGGAGGTGGCGCCGCTGACCAGGGACGCGACGAGCAGCACCGGGAAGCTCGTGGCGAGGCCCGCCACCGCCAGGGCGACCGTGGTGACGGCGAGCAACGCGGTGACCAGCCGGCGCTTCTCCAGCCGGTCGCCGAGCGGGACGAGGAAGATCATGCCGGCCACGTAGCCGATCTGGGTGAGCGTGATCAGCGCGCCGGCCTCCGCCGGGCCGAGGTGGAAGGCCCGGCTCAGAGACGACAGCAGCGGCTGGGCGTAGTAGAGGTTGGCGACGGTCATCCCGGAGGCGACGGCCAGCAGCCCGACCAGCCATCCGGGAACGCCGTGGGCGGCCCCTAGGGGTGCCGGGCGCCGCGGGGACCGGGTCATGCGGAGAGTGGGCACGAGGTCCTTCTCGTGGAGGGAACCGGCGGTGCGGTTCGGGTGGGCACAGTGGTGACGGAGCAACTCCTCGCGCTGCCCTGTCGCATGCTGCAGCGCCCGCACCAGACGATTGCTTCCCCCGTGATGGAGATGAATCCGGATGGCTGCCATCTCGATGAGAGATGACTGCAGAGATGACGGCGTTCACCGCCGGGCGGGGGAGTCCTCGTGCGGTGTGACCTCGAGGACCTCGACGGCCTCCGGCACCTGATCGGCGAAGGCGTCAGGCCGCAGCAGCCGGCGGAGCGTGGTGACCACGGGTTCGGTGTAGCGGGCCGCCAGGGGCCCGACGACGACCAGGATCAGGACGTACGCCGTGGCGAGGGGCCCGATGCGAGGCTGCGTGGCGACGGCCAGGCCCGCTATGACGATCGAGAACTCCCCGCGCGCGACGAGCGCGCCACCCGCCCGCAGCCGGCCCCGCGGATGGATACCCGCCCGCCGGGCGGCGTACCAACCGGTGACGATCTTGGTTCCGGTGGTGACCAGCGCCAGGGCCAGCGCCGGGAGTAGCACGGGCGGAATGGCCGCCGGATCGGTGGACAGTCCGAAGAACACGAAGAAGACGGCCGCGAACAGATCGCGCAGCGGCGTCAGCAGACGCCCCGCGCCCTCCGCGACCTCACCCGACAGGGCGATGCCCACCAGGAAGGCCCCGACGGCAGCCGACACCTGCAGCTTCTGGGTGATGCCCGCCACCACCAGCGCCAGCCCGAGCACGACCAGCAGCAGCATCTCGGGGTTGTCCGACGACACGGCCTTGCTGAGCAGCCGTCCGTGGCGCAACGCCAGGTACAGCACCGTGCCCACGGTGCCGAGGGCGATCGCCAGTGTCACGCCGCCGGCCGCCAGGCCCAGGCCCGCCAGCAAGGTCGTCAGCAGCGGCAGGTAGACCGCCATGGCCAGGTCCTCGATGACGAGGACGCCCAGCACCACGGGCGTCTCGCGGTTGCCGAGCCGGCCGAGGTCCGTGAGCACCTTCGCGATGACACCCGAGGAGGAGACCCAGGTGACCCCGGCCAGCGCGACGGCGGCCACCGGCCCCCACCCCAGCAACAGCGCCGCCACCGCACCGGGCACCGCGTTGAGGACGAAGTCCACGGCCCCCGACGGGTATTGGGCGCGCAGATTCGTGACCAGTTCCGAGGCGCTGTACTCCAGCCCGAGCAGCAGGAGCAGCAGGATCACCCCGATCTCGGCCCCCACGGAGATGAAGTCCTCGCTCGCCGACAGCGGCACGACGCCGCCGTGCCCGAAGGCCAGACCGGCCAGCAGGTAGAGCGGGACGGGCGAGAGCCCGATCCGGCCCGCGAAACGCCCGATGAGGCCCAGCCCGAGGATGACGGCGCCGAGCTCGATGAGCAGCGCGGTGGTGTCGTGCATCGTCACTGCCCCGCCACGATCGCGGCCAGCGCGTCCACGCCCTCACGGGTGCCGACCACCACGAGCGTGTCCCCGATCGCCAGCCGGAACTCCGGCCCGGGGGAGGGGTGCGCACTCGTCCGCCGCATCACCGCCACGACGGAGGCCCCCGTCAGCGTTCGGGCCCGGGTGTCACCCAGCGGCCGACCCGCGTACGGCGACCTCGAGCCCACCGGGATCTGCTCGGTGACCAGCCCGATGCCCTCCGTGCGCACCGCCTCGAGCGGCGTCGGGTCGAGCAACCGCGCAAGCCCGGCGGCCTCGTCGGCCTCCAACGGTACCGACATCCCGCACGCGTCGGGATCGTCGGCCTCGTAGAAACCCAGGAACCTCCGCCCGTCCTGGTGGACCACCACCGACAGGTTCCGCCCGGTGCGCGTGGTCACGTCGTACTGCGTCCCGATGCCCGGAAGGGTCGTCCGGCGTATGGGCACTGCTGTCTCCCAGACAAGTCCGCATCTCCCACGCCGGCCAGGGCCGCCGACCGCCATCACTGCCGGCGGGGCGCCCTCGGCCTGCGACTTTTACGTGCGTATTACGTTCAACCGGACGGTTCTATTCCGGTCGGCGAGCGGGGCGGGCCGTTGCCGGGACGGATGCGGCGGCCGGGCGGGCCTGCGGGATCCGGTCACTCCTCGCCGGAGAACCGTTCCCAGGCGGACTGGCGGGTGATCCCGAGGGATGCGCCGATCCGGGTCCAGGTGACGCCGCGGCGCCGCAGTTCCTGCACCCATGAGCGCGTCGGCCCGGTCGCACACTTCGCCGCCCTGCGGGTACTCCTTCCGGCCCCGGCGCCCGACGAGGGGCCGCCCGTGCGGTCGGCTTGCGGATGCGCTGTGACGGGGCCGGTGTCAGAGTCGGGAGCGACCGTGGATCCCCGAAGGGCTGTCCTTCCGCTGCCGTGGGGACGTTCTCCGATCGGGCGCGGGCCTTCGAGGCTGTCAAGGCCAGCAACGGTCGCCAGCGGGAGCCGCCTCCGCGTGCGGAGCGCGGCCGTCAGGGACATCGACCGAGAGGCCGACGTGGAAAGCTCGGATGCGGGAGCAGACACCGAGGTGGTGGAAGCGGTCGAGGCCGAACTGTCCGCCTACATGGCGGAGCGGGGCCTCACCGCATCGGATGCCCTGCCCGCGGACGCCGCTCTGGCCGGTGTCCTGACCGAGTTCGTCTCGCGGGGCGGGGCCCGGCTGCGTGCACGGTGCGTGTGGTGGGGGTGGCTCGCCGCAGGCGGGCCCACTTCCGGGGACGCCGCCCGGCTGCCGGTCCGGCTGGGCGCGGCGCTGGAACTGCTGCAGGCCTGCGCGCTGATCCACGACGACGTGATGGACCGTTCGGAGACACGCCGCGGCGGCCCCGCTGTGCACGCCCACTTCACCGAGGCGCACCGCCGGGCGGGCTGGTCCGGAGACGCGGCGGCCTACGGTTTCGCGCAAGCCGTGCTCGCCGGGGACCTGGCCCTGGTGTGGGCCGAGGACCTGCTCAGAACGGTTCCGATGGACACCGCCGTGCGGCGGCGGGTCGAAGGACTGTGGCAGTCCATGCGTGCGGAGATGGTGGCGGGCCAGCACCTCGACCTCCGCCTGCAGGCGGAGCGCTCCGACGACCCGCAGGCGGCGCTGCGCACCGCCGAACTGAAGTCCGCCCTTTACAGCGTCGCCCGTCCACTGGCCGTGGGCGCCGTGTCCGCCGGCGCGGACGACCGCACCATCGAGGTTCTGCACGAGTTCGGCCGCCGGACCGGCCTGGCCTTCCAGCTCCGCGACGACCTGATGGGCGTCTACGGGGATCCAGTGGAGATGGGCAAGCCGTCGGGCGACGACATCCGCTCGGGAAAGCTCACCTACCTGACCGCCCTGGCGGTGCAACTGGCGCGGCGGTCCGGTTCGCCCGGGGGCGAGGCTCGTGTCCGCGCCACGCTCGGCAACCCCCTTGCGGACGAGACTGAGCTGAAGGCCTTTCGCGGGCTGTTGAGGGACCTGGGCGCGGTGCAGGCGGTGGAGGCGCGGATCGCGGCGCTGACCGACGAGGCCGCCGCTCTCCTCACGACCGGGCGCCTCGCGCCGCAGGGCGTCCGCCCTCTGGCCGGGCTGGCCCGCCGCATCGGCGCGGCGGCCGTCGCATGATCCCCACCACGGTCCATCGGACCCCCGTACGTGAGGGCAGCCGCCGATGAGGACCGTTCAGGGGCGCACAGACCATGTGGTCGTCGTGGGCGCGGGCCTTTCCGGACTGGCCGCCGCCCTGCACCTGCTGGGAGCGGGCCGCAGGGTGACCGTTATGGAACGCTCCGGCGGACCCGGGGGGCGCGCCGGTCTGCTCGAGCTCCAGGGCTACCGCATCGACACCGGCCCTACGGTACTGACCATGCCCGACCTGCTGGAGGAGGCGTTCGCAGCCACCGGCGGCTCCCTCGCCTCACGGGTGGAACTGCGGGCGCTGCACCCCGCCTACCGTGCCGGGTTCGCCGACGGCTCCGCCCTCGACGTCCACACCGACCCGGAGGCGATGGAGGCCGAGGTCGCCCGGTTCGCGGGCGGCCGGGAGGCACTGGGGTACCGGCGGCTGAGGTCCTGGCTCGGTGAGTTGTACCGAATTCAGATGCGCAGCTTCATCGACGTCAACTTCGACTCGCCCCTGTCCCTTCTCACCCCCGACCTGGCCCGGCTGGCGGCGCTCGGCGGATTCGGCAGACTCCAGTCCCGCATCGCGCGCTTCGTCACGGACGAGCGCCTGCAGCGCGTGTTCACCTTCCAGGCCCTGTACGCCGGGGTGGCACCCGCCCGGGCCCTGGCCGCCTACGCCGTCATCGCCTACATGGACACCGTCGGCGGGGTGTACTTCCCGCGCGGCGGCATGCACGCCGTCGCCCGCGGGCTCGCGGCCGAGGCCACCGACGCGGGAGCAGCGCTCCGCTACGGGAGCGAGGTCGCGGCCCTGGAACGCGGTCCCGGCGGCCGGGTGACGGCCGTGCTCACCGGCGAGGGCGAACGGATCCCCTGTGACGCCGTGGTCCTCACGCCCGACCTGCCGGTGGTGTACCGGCTCCTGGGACGCGTCCCCCGCCGCCCGGTGGGCCTGTCCTGGTCCCCCTCCGCCTTCGTCCTGCACGCCGGAACCCGGCGCACCTGGCCGCAGCTGGCGCACCACACTCTCTCCTTCGGCGATGCCTGGGGGAGCACCTTCGACGAACTGACCCGACTGGGACGCCTCATGAGCGACCCCTCCCTCCTCATCACCCGTCCCACCACCACCGACCCCTGCCTCGCGCCCGAGGGCCGGCACCTGCACTACGTCCTCGCCCCGTGCCCCAATCTGGCCACCGGTCGCGTCGACTGGAGCCAGGCGGCCCCCGCCTACCGGGACCGCCTGATGCGCGACCTCGAGAAACGCGGACTCGAGGGGTTCGAGGCATCCGTCGAGACCCTGCGCACCATGTCGCCCGCCGACTGGGCCGCGGCAGGGCACGCAGCCGGAACGCCCTTCTCGGCCGCCCACACCTTCGCGCAGACCGGCCCCTTCCGCTCCCGCAACCTGGTCCGCGGCGCCGAGAACGTCGTCCTCGCCGGCTGCGGCACCGTTCCCGGCGTCGGAGTGCCCACCGTACTGATCTCCGGGAAGCTCGCCGCCGCCCGGGTCGCGGGGGACCGCGCGGTGGCACGACGGCGATCACGAAGGAGCGTCCTGTGACCGCCCGCGAACTCGACGCCGCCGGGATCACCGAGGCCTCGACGCGCGCCGCCTACACGCGCTGCCGGGCGTTGAACGCACGACACGGCAAGACCTACTTCCTGGCCACCCGGCTGCTCACCCCGGACCGCCGCCCCTTCGTCCACGCCCTCTACGGCTTCGCCCGGTGGGCGGACGACATCGTCGACGCCGGCACCGGCACCGGCCCCGCCGGTGCCGCGCCCGCGACCCGGAAGCGGGCACTGGCGGACCTGGAGACGGTACTGCTGGACGGCCTTCGCAGGGGCCGGGCGGACCATCCGGTGGTCACCGCGCTCTCCGACACCGTCCGCCGGCACCGGCTCGACCACGCGCTGTTCACCGACTTCATGGCCTCCATGCGGATGGATCTGACGGTCACCGCGTATCCCACGTACGCCGACCTGGCCGGCTACATGCACGGCTCGGCCGCGGTGATCGGCCTGCAGGTGCTGCCGGTGCTGGGCACGGTCACCCCCAGGGAGGAGGCCGAGCCCGCGGCCGCGGCCCTGGGGGTCGCCTTCCAGCTCACCAACTTTCTGCGCGACGTCGGGGAGGACCTCGACCGCGGCCGTGTCTACATCCCGGGGGACCTCCTGGCCGCCCACGGGGCCGATCGCGCCCTGCTGACCTGGTGTCGCAGGCGCGGCACCACCGACCCGCGGGTCCGCGGCGCCCTGCGCGAGACCGCCGCCCTCACCCGCGAGATCTACCGGCGGGCCGCCCAGGGCATCCCCATGCTCGCGCCCGTCTCACGCCCCTGCGTCCGAACGGCCCTGGTGCTCTACCGCGGCATCCTCGACGAGATCGAGGCCGCCGGCTACCCGGTGCTCCACCGCCGCGTGGCCGTGCCCCGGCGCCGCCGCGTCCACGAAGCCGCCCGCGGACTCGCCGGCGTCGTCTCGAGCCGCGTCTCCCACCGCGCGCGCCCTTGGCGTATGTCGTGCGATGCCGCGTCCGACACGACCGAGGAGTCGACCGCATGAGCCGCTCCGGCCGTCCGTTCCATCCGCTGGCCCTGCTCGCCGGCGGCAGGTGGGAGGATCAGCGACCCACCTGGCGGGATGCCAGGCCCGCCCTCATCGCGTCCGCACTGAAACGTGCCCAGGCGCGCCCGTCCGGCAACTGGTACGTCGTGGCCGCAAGCACCGAGGTCGTCGGGCGCCGCGTCACGGGGAAGGAAGTGGCCGGCCTCGAAGTGGTGCTGTGGCGCGACCGGCGGGGACGGGTCCGAGCCGCCCCGGGCGCCTGCCCGCACCTGGGCGCTCCGCTGTGCGAAAGCCCCGTGCGGGACGGCACGATCGTCTGCCACTGGCACGGCCTCGCGCTGAAGCCCTCGGGGCACCCGGGATGGGACCCCTACCCGGCCCACGACGACGGCCTCCTGGTGTGGGTGCGGCTGGACGCCGTCGGTGGTGAGGAACCCACACCGGCGCCGGCGGTTCCGGCACGGCCCGCCCCCGGAGCGTCACTGGCGGCCGTCATGACGGTCACCGGGCAGTGCGAACCCGAGGACGTGGTCGCCAACCGGCTGGACCCGTGGCACGGAGCCTGGTTCCACCCGTACTCCTTCGCCGACCTCAGCGTCGTGGAGACACCTGCCGCCCACGATACGGATGCCTCCGGCCCTGGCGCGGACCGCTTCCTGGTCGATGTCTCCTTCCGGTTGCGCGGACGCCTCGGCGTTCCGGTGCGGGCCGAGTTCACCGCGCCCGGGCCGCGGGCCGTCGTGATGCGCATCGTCTCCGGCGAGGGGGCCACCAGCGTCGTCGAAACCCACGCGACACCGCTCGGCCCGGGCGGCGACGGACGGCCGCGGACCGCCGTGACCGAGGCCGTCGTCGCCCACTCACCTCGCCCCGGCTTCACCGTCGCCCGCCGGGCCGGCCCGCTGCTGCGGCCGTTGATGCGACGCGGCGCCGCCCGCCTGTGGCGCGACGACCTCGCCTACGCCGAGCGCCGCTACGCCCTGCGCAGCCAGGGCCGGTTCCCCGGCTGAGGCCCCGCCGCCGCGCGGCGGGCACGCCACCGACCGGCTCAACCCCGGCGTGCCAGGGCCCGCATGACGGCGTTCCGCCCATGTGGCGGAACCGACCACAGCGGGTGGCCGCGCACTCCCCAGGTGGCCAGGAGGGCGTTCGCCGCCTGTGTTCCCGTGGTGGCCGCGCGTTCCATCAGAGCGACCGGGAGCGCTGTGCGCACCTGGTCGCCGGCGAGCACCAGGCGGGGGTGGACCGTGCGTACGGTGGGCCGGTCCCGGTAGCCGCCGACCGGGAACAGGGGGCAGTCCTGCCGCCACACGTGGCGGGCGTCGACGACGGCCGCCCCGGCGCACTCGGGGTAGATCCGGGACAGTTCTCGCAGCATCGTGTCCTGCAGGGCGCTGCGGTCGGCTGCCGGGCCCACGGCGTAGGCGTGGAGTTCCACGACCGAGCCGCCGGTCGCCTTCGCCCACCGGGCAGCCTCTCCTTCCCAGTGGCTGAGGACGCTGACATTGTCCACCGGGCCGAAACCGCTGGTGCCCAGGAATCCAGGCCGGTCGGGCCGCACGGGTCGGTCCATCCAGTAGCGCGAGACCAAGAAGGGCGGCGCATGCCGGAGGCGTCCGACGCCTGCACGCCAACCGCCGCTTCCCACGTTGGGCGACGCCGCGACCACGGCCTGCAGGCCGGCCGTGTCCACGGCGAGCACGACCGCGTCGTACCTGTGTTCCTCCGGTGTCCGTGACGCTCCGGGGGCGGTGACCGCCAGCCGGAAGCCGTCGGCGTCGGGGCGCAGTGCCTGGACGGTGCAGCCGGTGCGGACGGTGGCCCCCAGACCGGACAGGTAACCGGTGAGCGGGTCCCAGAGCGCCTGCGGGTACGGCTCGCGGGGCACGTCGAACAGCAGTCCCTCGGAGGATCCCAGGAAATAGATGTGGAACATCAGGGCCAGCTCCGCGGCGGACAGCTCCTTCGGATCGGCGAAGAAGCTGCGGGAGAACACCTCGAACGCCAGGTCCCGGGCGTCGTCCGGGAAGCGGATGTCGTCCAGGAAGGCGCCGGCGCTGACCTGGTCGAGCCGCTCGTACACGTCCGGGACGCGCACGTCCAGCAGGGGCAGGGCGGCCCGCGGGTGCATGCGGGCCAGGCTCGACCAGCCGAAGGCGGGGCTGAGGGCGACGAAACCCAGCACGCTCCACGGCGGAGTGCGCGGCACGTTGCGAAAGCTGTCGTGGGCACCGGTGGCGCGCTGCAGCGGGTAGTCCGCCAGCGGTCGCAGACGGGCGAGACCCGGGTCCACCCGGCGGAGCAACGCGCGGAGGTTGTAGTACTGACGGAAGAACGCGTGGAAGCCGCGGCTCATCGTGACCCGCCGTCCGTCGGCCAGGGCGGTCGGCCATCCGGCGGCCCTGCCGCCGAGCACGTCCTCCCTCTCCAGCAGGTCGACACGTACGCCGCGCTCGGCGAGCGCGACGGCCGCCGCCACCCCGGCGATGCCTCCGCCCACCACGGCCGTGCTGGGGGCGGGCTGTGCCACCCGGGCGGTGCCGTCCCGTGCCGGCCACAGGACCGCCCTGCGGTCGCGGCCGGGACGCACCGCCCCGAACGGAGGGTTCAGGAGCATGCGGTCGCCTTTCGCCGTGGTACCAGCGGGAGTTCCAAGAGCGCGCGCAGCATGGCCGGCACCGGCGTGCCCAGGCCGATGGCCCATTCGTCCCGCAGGCCTGAGGTGCCGTCGAGGAAGCGCAGGACCCGCTCCGGGGGATTGCGCCGGAAAAGGGTTTCGAAGAAGGCGGCCCCACCGGCCCGGCCGGTCGCCAGGGCGCGCAGCATGACGGCGTCCATGAGGCGGTGGCGGGCCGCGTACGGCATCGGGGGTTGCGGGGTCAGTCCGGCGTGCCAGGACGCGGCGACCGCGGCCGACTGCCGCTGGATCGCGGCGAAGGCGTACCCCGTGGAGGGGCGGGTGGCACCACCGGCCACGCCGATCGGGAACACGCTCCGTCCCGCACGCCGGGGGAAGCGCCCGTCCGTCATGGGGATGACCCCCTGTTCGGCGGCGGTGACCTCGTAGGCGGCCGCCCGCCACGTGCGCAGGACGTAGTCCTCCAGTGCCGCGTCGTAGGCGGACTCCGTCAGCGGCGCGGCGGAGAATTCCGTGTACTCGACCAGCGCCTCGCGGGGAGAGAAAGGCAGCACGTACGCGAAGGACAGCCCCAGTGCGGGCTGGCGGGTGCGGAAGTCCATCAGATCGGCGACGCCGGGTTCGAAGTGGTCGGCACGTGTGGTGAGGAACCAGCCCCTGAAGTGCTGCAGCAGCGTGGTGCGGGCGGGCGGCAGCTCGCTCGGGGGCCGCGAGTCGAAGGCCCAGCGCGCGGACAACCGGACCGGACGGCCTGCCGCGTCGTGGCCGGTGGCCTCGGCACCTCCCGGCACGTCACGCACCACGTCCACGGTCGCCTCCACCCTCCGCACACCGGGCCGGCGGGCGAGCGCACCACCGACTTCGTGCAGGAAGTCGGCCGAACGGATCATCCGGTACGCGCGCGGGGACGTGAAGCAGACGCGGTGGCCGTCCCTGGCGGTGATCCGCAGCCGGTGCCAGCGGGCGGTGACCAGGCTGTCGAATGCGTCCCCCTCGTCCCCCCAGAAGCACCAGGTGCGTGCGGGAGAGCGCACGGGGGAACCCGTCGGGGGCTCGACGAGCACGATCGAGACGGGGAGGCCGTCCGGGCCCGGCGAGGCCGCCAGACGGTGCGCCAGTGACAGCCCGGCGGCGCCCGCGCCGACGATCAGGATGTCGACGGCACTCCGGGCGTCGGCCTCGGTCAAGGATCCTCCCGGACGGTGATTGGGTGCGGACCTTGAGGCGATGATCGCCGCTCCCGTGGCCGGAAGGGACCACGGCCGGGCCTGACACGCGGTTCTTGGGCCGTCCGTGGGTATGCGCCTGTGTGAGGTGCGCCCGGACGGCGGCGGGGGTGGAATGGGCACAGGCCGCACGTGGTGCGCTCGTCCCACTCCCTCCCGCGGCAGCCGAGGAGCACGTCATGCCCGTGATGCACGGTGCCGAACTCGCGTCCGCGTTCGATCACGCCGCCGCGCTGTACGACCGGATGGTCGCCGTCAATCCTGGCTATCACGCCCATCTGCGGCGATCGGCCCGGCGGCTGGGGCTTCGCGCCGGCGGGTCGGGGATGCGGCTGCTGGATGTGGGGTGCGGCACCGGTGCGTCCACCGCCGCCCTGCTCACCGCGGCCCCACGCGCCCGTATCACCGCGGTCGACTCCTCCGCGGGCATGCTCGAGGTGGCGGCCCGCAAGCGATGGGGCCGCGGAGTCAGGTTCGTGCACTGCCCGGCCGAGCGGCTCGCGGAAGCGGGGGTGGCCGGGCCCTACGACGCGGTGTTCGCCGCCTACCTCTTCCGCAACGTGGCCGACCCCGATCTGGTCCTCGCCGGGGTACGGGACTCGATGGCCCGGGGCGGCCGCGTCGCGATCCACGAGTACACCCTGAGCGGGCTGCCTCGCCATCGCGCGGTGTGGACGGCCGTGTGCCGGGGCTTGCTGCTGCCTGTCGCGTGCCTGACCGGGGACCGCTCCCTGTACGAGCATCTGTGGCGCAGCGTCCTCGAGTTCGACACCGCCGACGCCTTCGCCGCACGGATGCGGCGGGTGGGATTCACACAGGTCCGGGTCCTGCCCCTGCCCGGCTGGCAGACCGGCGTCGCGCACACCTTCGTGGCGCGCGCGCCGGCCACCGGGCTGAAGTGACGCCGTGCGGGGTCCCCGGCTCACGGTGAGCCGGGGACCCCGCCGGTTTCAGACGGACCTGCGTGCCGCGGACGCGCCGTTCGGTGAGCCGGTGATGGTGAACTGGGAGCCGGGCTCGATCAGTACGTCGCCCTGGGCCGAGTTCGTGATCGTGACGTCGGTCAGGGTGGCACTGCCGCGGGCGCCGCTCATCGCCAGGATGCCGGAGCCGTTCACGCAGTTGTCGATGCGGACGTCGGTGACCATGACGCCGGGCATGGAGCCGCCGCCCGTCTTGAACTGGACGCCGTCATAGGTCGAGTCGTGGATCTCGGTGTCCCGGATGGTCACGCCCGGGATGTCCGTGCCCTGGGCGAAGAGCGTGATGGCGCCGAACTCCTGCGCCTCGCCCCAGAACGCGCCGCCCGTGCGGTACAGGGCGTTGCCCGAGATGGTGGTCCGACCGGAGAAGGGGATCGGGTCGTGGTCGGTGGCGAGCATGATGCCCGGGTAGTTCATCGTGTCGGAGACGATGTTGTTCTCGATGGTGTTGCCGTAGCCGCCGTAGACCGCGATGCCGTTGGCGCGCCAGGGCAGCTGGACGGTGTTGTTCCGGAAGTGGTTGTCGTGGCCGACGTCGACGGAGGTGTCCTTGACGTACTTGCTGGCCCAGACCGCCAGCGCGTCGTCGCCGGTGTTGCGGAACGAGGAGTTGTGGACGGTGGAGTTGCGGGTGCCGTTGGCGAAGTTGATGCCGTCGGCGTAGGTGTTGCGGATCCGCACCCCCGAGAACTCCAGCCCGTCGCCGGGGCCCCACAGCTCGGGGATGTTGGAGTAGTCGCGGCCGGCCCAGACGCCGACGTTGGCGTGCTCGATCCACACGTTGGTGATCTTCGTGTCCTTGCCGAAGCGCCCGTTGAGGCCGACGCCGCCCTCGGCGTTGCCGTCGCCGCCGCGGATGGTGCCCGAGCCGAAGATGGCGATGTCGGAGATCTGGGTGTTGTGGTCGATGTCGAAGCCGAAGTTGCCCTCGTGGGGGTGGTTGATGCCCCCCGCGTTCTGCGGCGGGGTCAGGGTGTAGAGCTGGGAGTGCCACATGCCCGCGCCGCGGATGGTGACGTCCCGGATGCCGACCTGGTTGTACTGGCCGCGGTTGAGAGGGTCGTCGGTGAGGATCTTCTGCTCCTGCCGCCACTGCCCGGCCGGGATCCACACGCAGGAGATCTGCCCGTTCTGGTCGGCCGTGACCGCCCGCTGGATGGCGTCGGTGTCGTCGAGTCCGTCGCCGGGGACGGCCCCGTACTCGGTGATCGAGGTGCAGTTGGCCGGCTTGTCCGCCGCGGGCGCGACCTGCTCCAGGTCGATCAGGTCGATGACGTAGTAGGCCGCCGAGTCGCCCGCGTCGCGCTGCAGACGGAACGTCGTGCCCTGCGGGTAGGTGCGCGACAGCAGCGCGTGCGACTCGTCGAACAGCCGCCGCGCGTCGCCGCCGGGCCGGTTGGTCAGGCCTTCCGGGTCGTCGGTGCTGCCGTACAGCCAGCTGTGCTTGGACGAGAGGTTCAGCTTCTGCACGAACGTGCCGTCGGCGTAGAGGCTGATCGTGGCGTCGGCTCCGCCGCCGCCCGGGGCGTCGGGGATGGAGTTGCGTACCACGATGGAGTTGGTGGACGTGGTGGAGGTGAACTCGACGTACTGGCCGCCGGAGTCCAGCCGGACGGACTTGCGGCCGGAGGACTCGGTCGCGAAGTTCGTGTGCCCGAAGGTCCGCTTGGCGTCGGCTGTGAGCAGGGTGCCCTGGTAGCGGCCGTTCTCGGCCTCGTACTCGGTGTACGGCACGGCCGCGCCGCGTCCGACGACCAGGGACTTGGCGAGCACGTTGTTGTTCTCGTCGGTCTCGGAGACGACTCCGGTGGCGTCCGCGGTGGCCGTGAGGGTGGCGCCGCCCGCGGTCGCCGTCCAGGTGCCGCTGATCGCGACGTTCACCGTCGCGTCGGCCGCGACCTGGCCGGTGGTGCCGCTCAGCGTGGTGGAGCCGGCCTGCAGCCGGGTCACCGAACCCGCGGCCGCGGCCGTCGTGCCGCGGTTGTGCACGGCGACGGTGAAGGAGACCGGCGCGCCCACCGCGGGGTTCGCCGGGCTGGGGGTGATGCCGGTGACCTCCAGGTCGGGCCCGGGAGCCTGGCTGACGACCAGCCGGTCCGCGGCGTTGCGGCTGTTGTTGCTGTCGTCCAGCTCGGCCACGGCGTCGCGCGGGTCGACGACCGCGGAGACGGCGTAACTGCCCGCCGCGCGGGTCCCGGTGGAGACGGCGACGGTGGCCGACTCGCCCGGTTCGAGGGCGGGCACCGGGGCGGACCCGGCGACCGTGCCCTCGACGCTCACGTCCACGGTCGTCGCCGCGGAGCGTGCGGTGCCGCCGTTGCGGACCCCGGCGTTCACGGTGACCGCGTCCCGCTCGGAGGGGGCGGCCGGGGACCAGCCCAGGCCCGTGACGGTGAGGTCGGGGGCGGGAGCGGCGGTGCCGACGACCTGGAACTCCGCCACCTGACCGCCGGGCGCGCCGGAGTTGGCGAAGAACCGCAGCCGTACGTCCTCCCAGCGTCCGCTGACCGGAATGGTCACCGAGTTGCCCGTGCCCGGGCTGAAGGAGTAGTCGTCGCGGTCGCGCAGCGAGGTGAAGCTGGTCGTGGACGGCGCACGCCCCAGCACCTGGATGGCCTGGGTACGGGCGGCCCACACCGGGTCGGGGTTGAGCTTGACCACGACACCGGTGACGTCGGCGGCCGAGCCGAGTTCGACGGTGAGGTCGGCGGGGTGACCGGCCGCCTCCCAGTAGGTGGAAGTGGAGTCGTCGGTGGCGTTGGCGGCCACATAGGTATGCACCGACGAGGTGGCCTCGACCGGCTTGTTGCGCGCCAGGTTGGTTCCGGTGGGCGGCGGCTCGTTCCCGCCGCCCTCCTCGCCGTACACCTCCAGCTCGGACAACTGCGCGGCGTTCCAGCCGGTATTGCCGGTGACGTTGACACGGACGTAGCGGGCGTCGGCGGGCGAGGTCAGGTCCACGGTGACGGTGTTGGCCTGCGCAGGGTTGAACACCCGTCCGGCAGAGGCGGCCAGCGCGCCGAACGAGGAGCCGTTGGTGCTGCCCTGCAGGGAGAGCGTCTGCGTCCGGGTCTCCCACCCGGAGGGCAGCTTGAGCACGACGCGGTCGACGCTGCGGGTCGCGCCGAGGTCGACCTGCACCCACTGGGGGAAGGAGCCGGCCGGGCCCTCCCAGTAGGAGGCCTGGGTGCCGTCGGTGGTGTTCCCGGCCGGGTACTCGCCGTGGGAGCCGCCCGCGGTGGCGGGCCGGCCGAGCGCGAGGTTGACGTCGGCGGCGGCGTTGGCCGTGGGGGCCGCCTGGGCGGTGGCGGACATCGGTGACAGCGCGAGGGTCATGAGCCCGGACAGTACGGCGGCGGACAGCGACCGCCGGCCGAGGGGTCTCCAACGCATGGGGTCCTCATTCCGTGGGGGGCGGGGCGCGCGGCAGGCGGGCGAGGAGGAACCAGGGGGAGCAGGGGAAGCAGGGACCGAACGGGACCGTCCCGACATGGGAGCCGGCCATGCACGCCAATTGAGTCATGCAGTCAACTTCTTGCGGAAAGCGCGTCATTAGGTTTCTCGGACGTCTCTGGTTTGTCAACGGCACGTAATCCACAGCCAGTTGCCGTCGAGCTGTGTTTGCGTCACTTGCGGAGCGCTTGCGTGTGCCGGGCCGCGTGCCGTGCCGGTGAAAGGCCTGGCAGGTCCTATCGAAAGGTCGTCGGGTGAGCCGGTGCCGTCGCAACGAATGATCGAATGCAGCGCAATTTATTGAGTAACTCTGCGCAAGATCAACGGCGTCACGGACGTCAAAGGGCCGGTGCCCGGGCACACGATCATGCCCGGGCACCGGCCCCTCACGCTGTCACTTCAGGCCGAAGGCCCGGGTGACGGTCTGGGTGACTCCGCCGCCGTTGCGCTGCTCGGCGGTGACGCGGATCGACACGTAGCCGGCCCGGTTCGGCGCGTTCAGTGCCGCCTGCCAGGTGCCCTTCCTCTCCTTGAGCCCCTGCCGCAGCCAGGTGGCCCCGTCGTCGTAGGAGACCTCCAGCCGGACCGAGGAGACCGCGTCCGCGGCGGCGGAGCTGCCGAGCACCACCGGGGTGACGGCGAGTTCCGTGCTGCGCCGCGCCCGGCCCTCCGCGTCCAGGTCGGTGCCGTAGTCCAACTGCACCAGCGGGACGGCCTGGACGCTCTCGGGGGCGCCGGAGGTGAAGCGCCACTCGGTGCGGGTGGTGGTGGAGTAGGGGCTGAGCCGGGTGTCGCCCTTGGTGTCGACGACCAGCCGGTACGGGAGCTTCTCCGGCGCCAGGTCACCGGCCCCGAACCAGGGGTAGCCCTCCATCCGGGACAGTTCCCGGTCGCCCTGGTAGAACGAGATCGCCTGGTACATGCCCGATCCGCCGCTGTGCGCCGATCCCGCGTCGCCGAATCCCTGGATGTAGGCGCTCATCGCGTTCTCGCCGCGGTAGGGGAGATCGGAGGTGATCATGCGGGGCCGGGTGATGGGCCCGTACCAGCGGTCCTTCTGCACGCTGCCCGGCCGGTAGGTCATCAGGTCGGTCTGCGAACTGCCCCAGCCGTCGAGGGCGGCGTTCTGCTGCCACTGGACTCCGGCGGTGACCCAGTCGGTGCGGCGGCCGGGCGCGACCACCTCGGCGGGAAGCGCGTTGGGAGAGAACCCCTTGTACGGCGGATAGTCGTACGACGGGAAGTCCAGCCGCGATTCGAGGACCTGCCGCCCGGGAGGCGGAGTGAAGTCGACGTCGACGCGGGCGAGGTCGCGGGGCTCCGTCTTCGCCGAGGGATCCGCGGGCACTCCGCCGAGGTGCTGGTCGACCAGGTCGTACAGGTACTTCGGCGCGGGATGCGCCTCGACCGCCAGCCGTACCCCCTTCCCGCCCGCACCGGCGATCGCCTTGATCAGCGCCTCCCCTTCGTCCAGGGTCAGCGAGGCGACCGGGACCTGTCCGGTCGTGACGTTGTCGGGGTCGCCGTACCAGTCGCTCTTGCGGCCCTCGCGGTCGTTGACCACCACGAGCAGCGCCACGCCGGCGGCATGTGCCGCGGCCGCCTGATCGGCGGGGGGCACGGCGTCGCTGCCGCGGACCACCACGGCCCGGCCGCGTGCGGACACGCCGGCGTACTCGGCCTGTGTGCCGGTACCGGCGAAGACGGCGTCCAGGTGCGAGGTGCCGTCCCGCATCGGCCGGGAACCGGGCTGCACGAGGGCGTCGTCGAGGCGGTGGCCCCGGTAGGTGATCTGCAGGGGCCGCTGCTCGGCGCGGATCCTGGTGGTGAAGGCGAAGCTGCCCTTGCGCACCTTGTCCTTGGTCGGCAGCGCCCACAGGCTGTCGTAGGCGGCCGAGGGCCAGATCCTCTCGCGCAGGGCGTTCCCGTCGCCGGGGGTGGGAGTGCTGGAGGTGAAGGAGCGGTACAGGTCGATCCTGCTGCTCACCACGCTGGTCGGCCGGGGGGTCGCCACCTTCACCTCGCGGGCGCGGGAGGCGTCGAGTTCCACGGTTCGGTCGGCGGTGAGCCCGATCTCGGGGGCGGCCAGCATCGCAAGCCCGAGGGAGTGGCGTCCGGCCAGGCCCTCGACGTCCATCAGCGACGTCACCATGTAGGAACCCGGGGCCCAGCGGCTGGTGACGGACCCGTCGGGAACCCACATGAAGGTGGAAGCGCCGTCCGCGCCCCTGATCTCGACCTCACCGCTCACGGGCCGGCCGGAGCGGTCCTTCAGGCGGATGGTGAGGTCGTACTTCTCGGACTCGACGGAGAGCCCCACGGCCGTGTGCACCTCACCGCCGGCGTGGTGTGCCGTGACCCGGGCGGCGTACCGGCCCGCTGCGAGGCCCTCGGCGCTCACCACGACCTCGGCGGTGGTGGTGCCGTTCGCCGGCACCGTGACGCTGTCGGCGGACAGCGCGAACGCCTGAGCCGGGAAGTCGCCACGGTCGACGGAGAGCCGCAACGTGATGGGGCGGTCGGTGGTGTTGGTGTAGGTGATCTTCCGCTTGACGGGCTGCCGCTGCGCACCGGGCGACCACCGTACGAGCCCCGCGTCGACCGATCCGGTCGCGATGACCTGGTCCTGGTTGTAGGCGGCGGCCACGTCCAGCCGGCCGGTTCCCGCCTGGTAGGGGCTGTAGCCGGGGGTCGGCTCGCTGGTGCCCATCAGGGCGTCCTTGATCTGCTGCCCCGTCCACCGCGGGTGCTTCTGCGCCAGGAGCACGGCCGCCCCCGCGACGTGGGGCGTGGCCATGGAGGTGCCGCTGTCGACGCGGTAGAAGCCCTCGCCCCACTCCATGTACTGCGAACGTGCCGCAAGGACGTCCACTCCGGGGGCGGTCATGTCGGGTTTGAGAGCGTCGCCGTCCATGCGCGGTCCGGCGCTGGAGAACTCGGAGAGGTGGTCGGACGCGTCCACCGCCCCCACGGTGAGCGCGGAGTCCGCCGTCCCGGGCGCGGCAAGGCTGTAGGCCCCGGGGCCGTCGTTGCCCGCGGCGATGACGAAGAGCGCGCCGGTCTCGGCGCTCAGCCGGTTCACGGCCTGGCTCAGCGGATCGTCCTGGGTGTGCCAGCCGCTGACGCCGAGGCTCATGCTGACGACCTTGGCGTGCTCGGTCCGCGTCGCCCACTCCATGCCGGCGATGATCCCGGATATCGTCCCGGATCCGTTGTCGCCGAGGACCTTGCCCACCAGCAGGTCGGCGCCGGGGGCGACCCCTTGCTCCTTGCCGCCGGAGGCGGCACCCGTGCCGGCCACGGTGGACGCCGTATGGGTGCCGTGCCCGTTGCGGTCGACGACGCTCGCGCCGGGAACGAAGCTGCGGGACGCCACGATGCGGTCCACGAGGTCCGGGTGGGTGGTGTCCACCCCGCTGTCCAGGACGGCCACCCGCACCCCCGCACCCGTACCTCCCGCGGCCCAGGCGGCGGGCGCCCCGACCTGCGCCGTGGTGTCGGCGAGCGTGGCCTTCGCCTTGCCGTCGAGCCACACCTTGTCGACGCCGGCGGAGAAGCGCGGTGCCGCCTTGGGCCCGTCGGCGTCAGCCTGCGCGGTGCCGGTGAGGGCCGACCAGAAGTCCGCGGCCTTCGACCGCCGGGTGCGGACCGCCTCACCGCGGACGGAGGGAAGGCTGAGCGTGGTTTCCGCCCCGGGCAGCGCCGAGCGGGACTTGAGGGGGGCGGAGCCCTCGGTGCGCGTGATGATCAGGGGGAGCGCGCTGAGGTGCGCGTCGTCGTAACCCTGGGCCATCAACTGGGTGACGTTGAAGAGTTCCTTGTCGAGAAGCCCCTTCGCTATGTACGCCACCGCCTCGTCGGGGAACACGTAGGTGTCGCCGCCCTCGGTGGCGACACGCACCGAGCCCGTGGACCCCGGTGCGCGCTCGACCTGCACCGCGGGGGCCGTGCCCTTGGGTCCTTGAGTCACCGTCACCTTGTCGCCGGTGACCAGCGTGACCTTTGCGGGCGGGTGCTGCGCCACGGCCGCCGCGGGGGTTGCCGCCGCGGCCGGTGCGGACGGAGAAGCGCTGTGCGCGGCTCCGGGGCTCACGAGAGCGGCGACCAGAGCTGTGGCTGTCGCCGCTGCGTATCGCCGGGGGAAACGGGGTCTCACATTGCCCTCCAGAGTGGACGATCGGACGAATCTGATCACCTCTGAAGAGGCCGTGTAAAGCACTTGAACTTCGCACTGACGGACTGTAGCGTATTCCATTTCCCAGCCGGGTGGCGCCGGTTGCCGAGGTGAGTCCTGACATGACCTCAGAGGCCCCTGCTGACCTGCTGATATGCCGAATGGAAATCGATCTGATCAGTGCGTGGAAGAGCGCCCGAAAAGTTTACTCACTGGAAACAGGGGAATTCCGCCGGCAGCGGTTCGGTGTCCCGCTCTCCTCGAAAGTTTCGAGCGGGTGGTGGGCATGAAAATGCTGGTCCCGCCTATTTGTCGCGAATTCGGGAGCGCCCGAAGATGT
This sequence comes from Actinacidiphila sp. bgisy160, assembly GCF_965342435.1. GTDB lineage: Bacteria > Actinomycetota > Actinomycetes > Streptomycetales > Streptomycetaceae > Actinacidiphila. The sequence continues at coordinate 108,688 of NZ_CBDRCM010000020.1, forward strand.
CGCCATATGTGACGCCGAAGCGTGGGCGACACGCCAGGTCGCCAACCGCCCGTGCCCGCCGACGCCGCGCGGGGCGTCGACCACCGCCGGGTACGCCAAGGGCGGCATCCGCCTCGGCTTCCGCACCCGCTCCCAGGTCGCCCGCTTCTTCGACGGCCTGGACCTCGTCGCCCCCGGCCTGGTGACGGCCGCGGAGTGGTTCAGGAAGTGCCCGCCGCCGTCGCCCGAGGACAGCGGCACCGACGGCGGGGTCGCCCGCGTCCCGTGACCCCGGGCCTTCGCGCATGGCCGAAGCCGCAGTCGACCGGGCAGGCGCCACGACCGCTCGGCGACACACCGGCTCCCGGCCCGGACAGCGCTTCGTTCCTGATCCGTTCGTACCAGCCGCGGTGGCGTACGCCGCCACTCAGAGCGACGGTGGGAGGGCATGGGCAGGACGCCGGCTGCCCTCCGTCGTCCTACGAGGAGCCGACTGATGTCCGAACGAAATACCGTGCTGCGGAGCCCGCGTGATGTGGGATTGGCCCCGTGGTGGTTCTGCGGTTCCGTGAGGGGAGCCGTGGGCTTGAACGGCGCAGCGAGGGACGAAGGCGGGATGTGGCATTCGGCCACGCGGATCGCCGCGCCGGCTGGTCCAAGTGGGGGCCGGTGAGTGCGGCGGCCATCGGTGGCCACCTCATCGGGAGCAGCGGCATGTTCCTGGTGAACGCCCGCGCCGCCGGTCGCCCTGCCCCGGAGCAGGGCCCGGTCCAGCCACGGATCGTCCGGGCTGTCCACTACACACAGTGTCAGGAGTCATCCGATGCCGGTATGCGAAGTATGCGGTAACGACTACGAGATGGCCTTCGAGGTGCGGGCGGCAGGCGCGCTGCACGTCTTCGACAGCCTGGAGTGCGCGGCGCAACGGATCGCCCCGGTCTGCGAGAACTGCCAGTGCCGGATCCTGGGACACGGCCTTCAGTCCGACGGCCGGTTCTTCTGCTGTGCCCACTGTGCACGCCAGAAGGGTCACGCCGAACTCGTCGACCACGCCTGAGCCCCACGGGCTGTCGTCCTCGCTCCGCGCGTGGTCCCTCGGTGGGCGTACGACCGACGACGAACACCGACTCACGACCTGGCTGCCCGGCGCGCGGTCAGTCCGCCGGATGGCTCGATACGGAGATCACATGTCGACGGAGGCGCGGTCATGGGCGAGGAAAGTGACATCACACTGCGAGTCAAGGACGACACCGGGGAGATGAGCTTCGAGATCCGCGCGCACACCTCTCTCAAGCAGTTGATGGACACGTACTGCGCCAAGACGGGAAGGTCCCGCAGAGGACTTGGCTTCCTCGTCAACGGCGCACCCTGCAGTTCCACCGAGACGCCGGCCAGTCTGGGGCTTGTGGACGGTGACGTCATCGACGTCGTGCCCGCCTGACGCGCCGCAGACGTCAGGGAGCCCGTTCCCCGCAGCCGGAGAACTGACGGCGCCCAGGACAGAGCACATCGCGCGCCGGCCCGGGGACCGGAGGTCCCCGGGCCGGTGGCGGCCGTATGACCCCGCAGCATCGGCCGCTTCGAGCCCACGTCTCAGGTGGTCTCGCAGTGCGGCGTCAAGGACGGCCCGATGCCCCTGCACGTCCGCGGGTGGATGTGCGGGGCGTGCGGGGCGGTCCTGGACCGGGACGTCAACGGGCCGGTCAGCGTCGCCAGGGCGGCCGGACTGGCCGTGGCAGCCCGTGGAGCGCAGGCGGCGCGGTAGGCGGGGATCTCCCCCTCAGGGCGGAGAGGGTGTCAACGCCGTCCCACGACCTCCGAAGCCGAAATCCGCGGGCTCGCCGCCCCCGCAGGGCCGTACCCGAGCCGGATGAGCATCTGGACGTGCCCCGGTCCGCGGTCCGTGCCGCGCAGCGCCCAGCGCAGGTCCGGCCACTCCAGCGCCTGGTGCAGCAGTGACGTCCGCACCCGGTGCGTGGTGGCGACCAGCAGGACGTGCTCCAGCGCCTGGCCGGCCCGCAGCCAGTCGGCACGCCGGTCGTGGGCGGTCGACAGCACCGCGATCAGGGGCTCCCGCTCGAAGACCGCTGAGGGGAGCTGATTCTCCGGACGGAGTGCGGAGAAGTCCCGCATGGGCAGCCGCCCGGAGGCGTCCCGCGGGCCCAGGGCCGTCGGCGCCAGGCCGTCCGGGGCGCCGTCGCGTACCCAGCGCCGGCTCTCGGCGCGGCGCGCGGGGTCGACGACGCCACGTTGCTCCGCCTCCTCGGTCAGCCGTAGCACCCGCTGCGTCTCCCCGGCGTCCGGCAGGAGGAGCGTCGCCCCCTCCGCCCGGGCGGCATCGGCCAGTTCGGCGAGGACCGGCGCCGGAGGCCGCTGCGCCGAGAACGGCGAGCGGCTGCTGTGCCGGCGCCACAACGCCTCGTACAGGTCCGCGCGGTGCTTCCCGCCGCCGGGCCGCCCGGCCAGCCGCACCGAGGCCAGCAGGTCCGGCTGTGCCGGGACCGGCAGCAGCCGGACGACGGGCTCCCAGCCGAAGTGGGCGACCGCGACCCGCAGGTTGAACACCGCGGCACCGACGGACACGTGCAGCGCCCGGCCCAGCGGGTCGGCCTCGCGCAGCCCGCGCTCGCCCGCGGCGCGGACCAGGACCGTGGCGGTGTCCGGCTCCAGCCGGAAACGCCACGGCTGGCTGTTGTGGAAGGACGGTGCGGCGACGGCGGCGGAAATGAGCTTCTCCAGCGTCGCCCCGTCGAGGGTCGTGGGCATCATGGCGCTCTCCTCCCGGGCGGAACCCGACTCCAGATTCCGCCCCGCCGCGCCAGTGGGGGGAGGGGCCGGTCGTCCCGGCGGCGGGGGCCGTGTGGCGCGGTCTCAACGGGTCCCCCGGCGGGCCGGAGAAGTGGACGACGCCTTCTTCGACGCGGGCCCGCACCGGCGGGGGCTCACCGGGGAACAGGTAGGCGACGATCTCGCGGCCGACCTCCTCGGCGATCTCCTCGTCCGGGCGTAGGAAGACCTTCAGCAGGTCGCCCCGGCTGACGATCCCGCACAGCATCCCCTCCCCGTCGATGACCGGCAGCCGTTTCACGTGCCGAAAGGCCATGGCCCGTGCCGCCTGAGCCAACGTGGCGTCGGCGTGCACGCACACGGCAGGCGCGCTCATCAGCTCGTCGGCGGTGGTGGCGCCCGCCTTGCCCAGATCCGCCAGCCGCCGCATCTGCTCGCCGCGGGAAGGGGCACTGTCGCGGTACTCCTCCTTGGGCAGCAGGTCCGCCTCGGACACCACACCGACGACGCGGCCCTCACCCTCCAGAACGGGCAGGGCGCTCACCTTCCACCGCTCCATCGTCGTGACGTCGACCGCGCCGACGGATCGCGTCATCACGTCACCGACGACGTGCGGGTTGCCGTGCATGTGGGTCCTCCTCGTGACTGGGGCCCGGTCCTCGCCTCCAGCCTCCGTAGCCGGGCCCGCCGTGCGCAGGGCCTCCCGGCCCTTGTGCGGTCCGGCCGGTCCGCTGACGGCCGTCCGTCGGCGCGGTGACGGCCGAACCGGCGGTGCGAACCGGCCATGCGGTCCGGCGGTCAGCCGATGGGGATCAGGACGACGGGGCAGTGCGCGTGGTGCAGTACCGCGTGGGTGACTGGTCCCAGACGCATTCCGAGTGGCCGGCCTTCCCGGCGGTGGGCGCCGATCACGACGACGTCGGCGGCGCGGCTCGCTTCCACCAGGGCTGCCGCGGCGTGCCCGGCGGTGGTGTCGACCCGGACGGCGATGTCGGGGAAGCGGTCGGTGAGTTTGGACACGGCGAACCGGGCGAGTTCCTTGTGCTGCCGGGCCTGGGCGGCCAGGTCCTGCCGGTGGGACACCGGCCACTCGCCCAGGGGAACGTGTGGGTGGGTCCAGGTGTGGAGTACCCGTAGCCGTGCGCGGCGCCGTTGGGCTTCCTCGAACGCGAACACGGCGGCTTCGGTGTCGCTTTCGTCTTCCAGACCGAGCAGTACCTTGTCGTGCAGCGGGCCCCGCCGTGCGGCCGCGTCCTGGCCGCGGACGACCATCAGGGGGCCGGTGGTGTGGGCCGCCACCCGCAGTCCGACGGAGCCTAGGAGCAGGCCGGTGAAGCCGCCGCGGCCCCGGGTGCCGACGACGGTCAGGGCGGCGTTCCTGCCCAGGCGCACCAGGGCCGTGGCCGCCGGTTCGGCGGTGCGCTCCAGGGCGACGGGGAGCTTCGGGTGCCGGTCCGCCACCCGCTGGGCGGCCAGTTCCAGGATCACCCGGGCCGCTTCGGCCGGTGGGCGATCACGGTCGGTGTCCAGTCCGAATCCGACCTCGCCCGGATCGGGCCACGGCAGCGCGAACACGATCCGCAGGACGGTGTCGCGCCGGTGTGCCTCGTCGGCCGCCCGGTCCAGGGCGCGCACGGCGGGATCCGATCCGTCCACTCCCACGACGACCTCCCCGTGTGGCATGTGGAGCCCTTCGTGTGGGCTGATCCCGGTGTCGGTCATGGGCGTCCTCCTGTCGTCGTCGTGTCAGCCGACCACGATGCGGCGGCCCGTCACGCTCTGCGGGGTGATGCGGATCCACAGGTCGCGGTCCCCGCCGGCCCACGGCCCGGTGTAGGCGTGCTCGTTCAGCCGCCGGACGGCCGCGGCTCCTGGAAAACCCACGCCCTCATGGCCGCCGCCAGGGTGTAACGCAACTGGGCCGGTCGGGCCCGCACGCCGGGTCCGACCGGTCGTCGTCGGGTGAGCGTCACACGCGCGTCGAGGTGAGGTCGAAGCGCACGTCCACGACACCCTCCACGGAGCGCACCATCCGTGCCACGACCGGGACCAGCGACCGGTCGGCGAGCAGGCCGCTCACCGTCACTATGCCGTCCGCTGCCTCGACGTCCACCAACTGCCATGCGCCGGGCAGGAACTCCCCGGCGATGACCTCCCGAACGTCACGGACGATGTCCTCGTCCGGCCGCAGGAACACCTTGAGCAGGTCGCCCCGGCTCACCACGCCCTGCAGCGCGCCGTCGGCGTCGACCACGGGCAGCCGCTTCACGCGGTGCAGGGCCATCGTCCGCGCCGCCTGCGCCAGGGGGGCGTCCTCGCGCACGGTGACCGCCGGGGCCGTCATCAACTCCTCGGACGTGGCCGCGGCGGCCTTGTCCCGGCCTGCGCCGACCGGCGGGGCGTCGTCCTCATGGTGTTCCTCCTTGCGCAGCAGATCCGCCTCGGAGACCACGCCGACCACCCGGGTGCCGTCGGCCACCACGGGAACGGCGCTGACCTTCCACTGCTCCAGCGTCCGCACGATCTCCTTGAACGAGGTGCCCAGGGCGACAGCGACGACCTTGCGCGTCATCACGTCGCCCACCCTCGCCGGATGCCGGTTGCCGTTCATGACCGCCTCCTTTGACGAGGGACGGAAACCCTCCCGCACCCAGTTTGGGACGGCCCGGTGACCGCCGCCATTGGGCCACCCGGCCCCGCGGAGGGGCCCATCGTCCCCTGCGGACCCGGTGTGCCGCGACGGTCTGCTGGACGAAGGGGAAGCACGACCGAGGGAGTCCGGGATGCCGCCTGACCGGCTCTCCACCGGCCTTGGCCACGGCACCCCGGCGACACCGCCGCTGCCGGGAAAGCACCGTGGGGATCTCCGATCATGACCGCACCGGTCGTGGACCCGTCCGCGCCCGGGGAACCCGCCGAGGAGCGGGACCTGCCGCGGCACATCGCCCTGGCGGGCGCCGCCGGCGACCGGCAGGTCGGCTTCACGGTTTGCCACCGCGGACACCGGGGCGTGCGGATCCACGTCGACGGACGCCAGGTGAGCATCGCCGTCCCCGCCTCCGCGGCGGCGCCGGTCCGGGTCCGGCTCGGCGGCCGGAACTGGTCGGTCCCACCGGGCCGCTTCCGGCTGCTCGACCCGCCGGCCCGGTGAAACGCTTCACACTACCGGGCCGTTCGCTGCGCGGTGCGACTGATCGACTACGATGCGTGGCATGATGTGGCGAGCGGGTCAGCGCATCTCCTTTCATGGCGTGCTCCTGCTTCTGGGCGTGCTCGTGTTCACGAGCATCCATTTGGTCGCCTGCGCCCACGGCCCGGACCGCGAGGCCAACGACACCCTGGCCGCCGCCTCCGCCGCCTCCGCCGCCTCGGCCGTATGTCGGCCACAGGGGGCCGCGACGCGTCCGGACCAGGACGTCGCCCGCGGTGAAGGATCACCCGCCGGCCACCACGCCCTGTGCGGAGTCGCCCTCGACCGGCTCCCCGACCCCCGCCCCCGCCTGGCCGACGCCCCCGCGGCGTCCGGCATCGGGGCGGCACCTCCCCTACCGGCACCGGCCGTTCGCCCCCCGAGGGCCGGGGCCGCAGCCGCAGGACATGCCTGCGCACCCCCACGTTCCGGCCCCGGAACGCTGAGTCTGCTCTGCGTGTCGCGGACCTGACAGGGCCTCGGCCCCGCCCGTGGCGACGCGCGACGGGCACGGCCGAACGCGCCCCGTATCCGTACGAGCAGCGGCCGCGCCGTCGCGACGGCCGCAGGAGAAGCACCTATGAGCACCCTTCCCTACCCCGGCCCGCCCACGTCCCCGGCCGAACTCCTGGCCGCCACCGCGCCCCCGCGCCGCACCCCGGCGGGACTGGTGGGCAACACGCCGGTCCTGTGGGTCGGATCGCCCTTCGTCCCCGACGGCCGCGGCTTCTGGGCCAAACTCGAGGGTTTCAACCCCGGCGGCATCAAGGACCGCTCCGCGCTGTACATGATCGAGGCCGCCCGCGCCCGCGGTGAACTCCTCCCCGGGGCCCCGATCGTGGAGTCCACCAGCGGCACGCTCGGCCTCGGACTCGCCCTCGCGGGGGCCGTGCACGGACACGCGGTCACGGTGGTCACCGACCCCGGCATGGAACCGCCCATGGCCGCCCTGCTGACCGCCTACGGAGCGACCGTCGAGATCGTCACCGAACCGCACCCGGCCGGCGGCTGGCAGCAGGCCCGCCGGGACAGGGTGCGGGAACTCCTGGCCGCCGACCCCGCGGCCTGGTGCCCGGAGCAGTACCACAACCCGGACAACGTCGCCGGCTACGCGCCCCTCGCCCACGAACTCGTCGCCCAGCTCGGTCGCATCGACGTCCTGGTCGCGAGTGTCGGCACCGGCGGGCACTCGGCCGGGGTCAGCGGCCCGCTGCGCGCGTTCTTCCCGCACCTGCGGCTGGTCGGCGTCGACACCACCGGGTCGACGATCTTCGGCCAGCCGCCCGCAGCCCGGCTCATGCGGGGCCTGGGCAGCAGCATCCATCCTCGCAACGTCGACTACCCGGCCTTCGACGAAGTGCACTGGGTGGCCGCCGCTGAGGCGGTGTGGGCCTGCCGGCGCCTCGCCCGGGACCACTACGCCACGGGCGGCTGGAGCGTCGGGGCGGTCGCCCTGGTCTCCCGCTGGCTGGCCCGTACGCTGCCGGCCGAGACCAGGATCGTGACGATCTTCCCCGACGGCCCGCAACGCTACGTCGGCACCGTCTTCGACGATCCCTACTGCCGGGACCATGGTCTGCTGCACCACGAACCGTCCGAGGACCCCGAGGAGATCGCCGACCCGGGCGAGACCGTGGTCGAGCGCTGGACCCGCTGCACCACCGTCCAGGATCCACTGGCCGGCGCGCCGGCGAGCGAGCACGACGGCCTGTCCTTCGAGGCCGCGCGGTGAGGGGGCTGTGGCGGCAGGCCCGTACCTTCGACACCCCGGCCCGGCTGCTGATGGCCAACCAGTTCGCCATCAATCTGGGCTTCTACATGCTCATGCCCTACCTTGCCGACCATCTGGCCGGCGGCCTCGGCCTGGCCGCCTGGGCCGTCGGCCTCGTCCTGGGCGTACGGAACTTCTCCCAGCAGGGCATGTTCGTGCTCGGCGGCACCATCGCCGACCGCTTCGGCTACAAGACGCCCATCGTCATCGGCTGCACCCTGCGCACCTTCGGCTTCGCGCTGCTGGGTCTGGTCGACTCCCTGCCCGCACTCGTCGCGGCCTCGGCCGCCGCGGGGTTCGCCGGCGCGCTGTTCAACCCGGCGGTCCGCGCCTACCTGGCCGCGGAGGCCGGCGAGCGCCGGGTGGAGGGCTTCGCCCTGTTCAACGTCTTCTACCAGGCGGGAGTCCTGATCGGGCCACTGGTCGGGCTGGCCCTGCTCGCCCTGGACTTCCGTGCCGTGTGCATGACGGCGGCGGCCGTCTTCGCCGTGCTCACCGTGCTGCAGTGCCGGGCCCTGCCCGACCGGCGGCCGGAACACGTCACCGGCCCCGGCGCGGCGGCCGGCGTCCTCGGTTCATGGCGGCAGGTGCTGGGGAACCGGCCGTTCATGCTGTTCTCCCTGGCCATGATCGGCTCGTACGTACTGTCCTTCCAGGTCTACCTCGCGCTGCCACTACAGGCCCACAAGCTTCTCGGCACCGGCGGACAGGCCGTCACCAGTGGTCTGTTCATCATCTCGGCCGTCGTGGCGGTCCTCGGCCAGCTCCGCATCACCGGCTGGGTGCGGGCCCGCCGGACCGGGCCGCAGGCCATCGTCGGCGGGATCCTCCTCATGGGCCTGGCCTTCACTCCCCTGGCCGTGAGCCCCGACCCGTCCGGCGGGACGTCCGAGGCCGTCCTCGCGGTGGCTCTGCTCGTGATCGCGGTCGCCGTCCTGGCCGTGGGCAGCGCGGTCGTCTACCCCTTCGAGATGGACACCATCGTCACCCTCTCCGGGGAGCGCCTGGTCGCCACGCACTACGGCTGGTACAACACCGTCTCGGGCCTGGGAATCACCCTGGGCAACCTCGCCACCGGTGCCATCTGGGACCTCGCCGACAGCGGCCACAGGCCGTGGCTGCCCTGGCTGACCCTGACCGTGACCGGCCTGTTGTGCGCCGCCTGCGTCCAGCTCCTGTCCAGGGCCGGAGGACTGTCCGCGGTCACCCGCGAACCCGCCCTCGCCTGACCTTCCTCGGACAACCGGGGAGGGCCCTCGGCCGGCCGAGGGCCATCCCCCCAAGGCGCGAGCG
>NZ_CBDRCM010000021.1:0-113453 GCF_965342435.1 Actinacidiphila sp. bgisy160
CCCCCCCCCCCCCCCCCCCCCTTTCCAAAAAAAAAACCCCCCCCCAGATAGTCCAATGTGACTGGAGTTCAGACGTGTGCTCTTCCGATCTCCGGGTGCCGCGCCCCTCATCGCCGTGTGCGTGCCGGTCACACCGGCCCGGCGACCACCGCGACCCGCTTGGTGAGGGCCACACCCGAGCCGTCCCGGCGCGGGTCCTTCGGCGGGAGGTCGGCCGGCGCGCCCGTGGCGGTGGCGGCACGTGCGGGGGCGCCACCGGCCCAGGCCAGGAGCAGCATGTCCTCGCCCTTCAGGAAGCGCTGGCAGCGCACGCCGCCGGTCGCCCGTCCCTTGCGCGGGAACTGGTCGAACGGCGTGAGCTTGGCCGTGCCCTCCTCGGCCCCGGCGAGCGTCTCCCGGGCCCCGGCGAGGGTGAAGACCACGGCGTCCGCCGACGGGTCGACCGCGGTGAAGGAGATCACCTTCGCCCCGTCCGTCAGCTTGATGCCCGCCATGCCACCCGCCGGACGGCCCTGCGGACGCACCTGGCCCGCCGGGTAGCGCAGCAACTGGGCGTCGTCGGTGATGAAGACCAGGTCCTCCTCACCGGTGCGCAGCTCGACCGCGCCGACGATGCGGTCGCCCTCCTTGAGCGCGATGACCTCCAGGTCGTCCTTGTTCGCCGGGTAGTCCGGCACGACGCGCTTGACCACGCCCTGCTCGGTGCCGAGCGCCAGGCCCGGGGAGGACTCGTCGAGCGTGGTCAGGCAGAGCACCTGCTCGTCGGGCTCCAGCGACAGGAACTCCGCGAGCGGCGCACCGCCCGCCAGGTTCGGCGCGCCGGACGGCTCGGGCAGGATCGGCAGGTCGATCACGGCGAGCCGCAGCAGGCGCCCGGTGGAGGTGACCACACCGATGTCGGCCCGCGCCGTCGTCGGGATCGCCGAGACGATCACGTCGTGCTTGACCCGCTTGCCGTCGCCGGGGGCCAGTGCCCCGCCGTTCGCCGTACGGGCCAGCAGCCCGGTGGAGGAGAGCAGCACGCGGCACGGGTCGTCGGCGACCTCCAGCGGCACGGCCGTCACTGGCGCCGCGCCCGGTTCCATCAGCAGGGTGCGGCGCTCGGTGGCGTACTTCTTGGCGACCGCCGCCAGCTCGGCGCTGACCAGCTTGCGCAGCTCGGCGTCGGACTCCAGGATCCGGGTCAGCTCCTCGATCTCCGCGGTCAGCCGGTCCCGCTCGGACTCCAGTTCAATCCGGTCGAAGCGGGTCAGCCGGCGCAGCGGGGTGTCGAGGATGTACTGGGTCTGGATCTCCGACAGCGCGAAGCGCTCGATGAGGCGCTCCTTGGCCTGCGCGGCATTGTCGCTGGAGCGGATGATCGAGATGACCTCGTCGATGTCGACCAGGGCGACGAGCAGGCCCTCCACCAGGTGGAGGCGGTCCCGGCGCTTGCCGCGGCGGAACTCGCTGCGCCGCCGGACGACCTCGAAGCGGTGGTCGAGGTAGACCTCCAGCAGCTCCTTCAGGCCCAGCGTGAGCGGCTGGCCGTCGACCAGCGCCACGTTGTTGATGCCGAAGGACTCCTCCATGGGGGTCAGCTTGTACAGCTGCTCCAGGACGGCCTCGGGGTGGAAGCCGTTCTTCACCTCGATGACCAGCCGCAGTCCGTGCTCGCGGTCGGTCAGGTCCTTGACGTCCGCGATGCCCTGCAGCTTCTTCGAGCCGACCAGGTCCTTGATCTTGGAGATGACCTTCTCCGGGCCGACCGTGAAGGGCAGCTCGGTCACCACCAGGCCCTTGCGGCGGGCCGTCACGTCCTCCACGGACACCGTGGCGCGGATCTTGAACGTGCCGCGGCCGGTCTCATACGCGTCCCGGATGCCGTCCAGGCCCACGATCCGGCCCCCGGTCGGCAGGTCCGGGCCGGGAACGTGGCGCATCAGCGTCTCGAGGTCCGCGTTCGGGTGGCGGATCAGGTGGCGGGCAGCCGCGATGACCTCGCCCAGGTTGTGCGGCGGCATGTTCGTCGCCATGCCGACCGCGATGCCCGAGGCGCCGTTGACCAGCAGATTCGGGTAGGCGGCCGGCAGGGCCACCGGCTCCTGCTCCTGGCCGTCGTAGTTCGGCGTGAAGTCGACGGTGTCCTCGTCGATCGACTCGACCATGAGCATCGCGGCGGGAGCCGTACGGCACTCCGTGTAACGCATCGCGGCCGGCGGGTCGTCGTTGCCGAGCGAACCGAAGTTGCCGTGACCGTCGACCAGTGGCACGCGCATCGAGAACGGCTGGGCCATGCGCACCAGCGCGTCGTAGATCGAGGCGTCGCCGTGCGGGTGGAGCTTACCCATCACCTCGCCGACGACGCGGGCGCACTTCACGAAGCCGCGCTCGGGGCGCAGCCCCATCTCGTTCATCTGGTACACGATCCGCCGGTGCACCGGCTTGAGCCCGTCGCGGGCGTCCGGGAGCGCACGTGAGTAGATGACCGAGTAGGCGTACTCGAGGAAGGACCCCTGCATCTCGTCGACGACGTCGATGTCGAGGATGCGCTCCTCGAAATCGTCCGGCGGCGGGGTCTTCGTGGTGCGGCGGGCCATCAGGGCGCTGCTCCTTCGGCTGGACCTCATCGGATAAGGACACGGGACTGACGCGGACCATTGTGGACCGCCCCACCGACAGCCCGGACCACCCCCCGGCTCATACGTGGCGGTGACGGGAACTTCGCGGGCCGTTTGTCCGCTGCCTAGAGTGGCAGGTCTCAGCACAAAACAACGAGTACGCGACCGGAAGGACAGCTTGCCCATGGGTCACACGGCCACGCCGGAGGCAGATTCCGGCGGCCTCACCGCGACCGAGCACCGCCTGGCCAACGGCCTGCGCGTCGTGCTCTCCGAGGATCACCTCACCCCGGTCGCCGCGGTCTGCCTCTGGTACGACGTCGGTTCCCGTCACGAGGTGAAGGGCCGTACCGGACTCGCCCACCTCTTCGAGCACTTGATGTTCCAGGGTTCTGCGAACGTCAAGGGCAACGGCCACTTCGAACTGGTCCAGTCCGCCGGCGGCTCCCTCAACGGCACCACCAGCTTCGAGCGCACCAACTACTTCGAGACCATGCCGGCCCACCAGTTGGAGCTCGCGCTCTGGCTCGAGGCCGACCGCATGGGCAGCCTGCTGTCCGCTCTGGACCTGCAGAGCCTGGACAACCAGCGCGACGTGGTCAAGAACGAGCGCCGCCAGCGGTACGACAACGTGCCCTACGGCACCGCCTTCGAGCGGCTGACCGCGATGGCGTACCCGGACGGCCACCCGTACCACCACACCCCCATCGGCTCGATGGCGGACCTGGACGCCGCCTCCCTGGAGGACGCGCGGGCCTTCTTCCGGACGTACTACGCGCCGAACAACGCCGTCCTCGCGGTCGTCGGCGACATCGACCCGGAGCAGACGCTGGCCTGGATCGAGAAGTACTTCGGCACCATCCCGTCCCACGACGGCAAGCCGGCGCCGCGTGACGGTTCACTCCCCGGAGTGATCGGCGGGCAACTCCGCGAGGTCGTCGAGGAGGACGTCCCCTCGCGCGCGCTGATGGCCGCCTACCGGCTGCCGCACGACGGCACCCGCGAGGCCGACGCCGCGGACCTGGCGCTGACCGCCCTCGGTGGCGGTGAGTCCTCCCGGCTGCACAACCGCCTGGTGCGCCGGGACCGCAGCGCTGTCGCGGCCGGGTTCGGCCTGCTGCGGCTGGCCGGGGCGCCGTCGCTCGGCTGGCTCGACGTGAAGACGTCCAGCGGTGTCGAGGTGCCCGCCATCGAGGCGGCCGTCGACGAGGAGCTGGCCCGGTTCGCCGAGGAGGGCCCGACCCCGGAGGAGATGGAGCGGGCCCAGGCCCAGCTCGAGCGTGAGTGGCTGGACCGGCTCGCCACGGTCGGTGGCCGCGCCGACGAACTGTGCCGGTATGCCGTGCTGTTCGGCGACCCGCAGCTCGCGCTGACCGCCGTCAAGCGCATTCTGGACATCACCGCCGACGAGGTGCGCGCGGTCGCCGCGGCCACCCTCCGGCCCGACAACCGCGCGGTGCTGGTCTACGAGCCCACGGGCTCCGCGGCCGCGTCCGGCGAGGACTCCGACGAGGACGAGGAGGGCGCGGACCAGTGACCGACGTCCACACCACCATGACGTTCCACCCACAGCCCCGGCCGGGGCAGCCCAAGCCCTGGGACTTCCCGGCGCCCGAGCGGTCGACGCTGCCCAACGGGCTGACGGTGCTGCGCAGCCAGCGGCCCGGTCAGAAGGTCGTCGCCGTCGAGGTGCTGCTCATGGCGCCACTCGACGCCGAGCCCGAGGGCCTGGACGGCGTCGCCACGATCATGGCCCGGGCGCTGTCCGAGGGCACCGACAAGCACACCGCCGAGGAGTTCGCCGCCGAGCTGGAGCGCTGCGGGGCCACCCTCGACGCCCACGCCGACCACCCGGGCGTGCGGGTCTCCCTGGAGGTCCCCGCCTCGCGTCTCGACAAGGCCCTGGGCCTGCTCGCCGACGCGCTGCGCGCCCCGGCGTTCCCGGACGGCGAGGTCGAGCGGCTGGTGCGCAACCGCCTCGACGAGATCCCGCACGAGCTGGCCAACCCGGCGCGGCGCGCGGCCATGGCGCTGTCCAGGGAGCTCTTCGCCGCCGACCTGCGTTGCTCCCGGCCGCGCCAGGGCACCGAGGAGACGGTCGCGCGCATCGACGCGTCCGCCGTGCGGGCCTTCTACGACATGCACGTACGGCCGTCCACCTCGACGGTCGTCGTGGTCGGCGACCTCACCGGGATCGACCTGGAGGCGCTGCTCGAGAGCACGCTGGGGGAGTGGAGCGGCAAGCCCGCCGAGCGACGTCCGCTGCCCGCGATCACCGCGGACGACACCGCGCGCGTGGTGATTGTGGACCGCCCCGGGTCCGTCCAGACCCAGGTGCTCATCGGCCGCGCCGGCGCGGACCGCCACGATCCCGTCTGGGCCGCCCAGGTGCTCGGCACGTACTGCCTCGGCGGCACGCTGACCTCGCGCCTGGACCGCGTCCTGCGGGAGGAGAAGGGCTACACCTACGGCGTGCGGGCCTTCGGCCAGGTGCTGCTCTCCACGCCCGAGGGCACGGGTGTCTCCCTGCTCGGCATCAGCGGGTCCGTGGCGACCGACGTCACCGCGCCCGCCCTCGCCGACACCTGGCAGGTGCTGCGCACCCTTGCGGCGGAGGGGCTCACCGACGAGGAGCGGGACGCCGCCGTGCAGAACCTCGTGGGCGTCGCGCCGCTGCGCTACGAGACCGCCTCGGCGGTGGCCGGGACCTTCGCCGACCAGGTCGAGCAGTCCCTGCCGGACGATTTCCAGGCCCGCCTCTACGAGCGGCTGGCCGCCACGGGCACGGTGGAGGCGACGGCCGCGGTTGTCAACGCCTTCCCCCTGGACCGGCTCGTGGTCGTCCTCGTCGGCGACGCCTCTGTCATCGCGGACCCCGTCCGCGAGCTGGGTATCGGCCCGGTGGAGGTCGTCACGGGCGGCTGACCGCCACCCCACAGCGGCCCCGGGTGCCCTCGGGCGCCCGGGGCCGCGGCGTGCGGGGGTGCGGGAGGTGCCCGTTCAGCAGGCCGGCCGGGCCCGCCACGTTGACGCACATGCCGGCGCCGGTCGGCGCGGGCCGCCGGCGGGCGAGGCCGGCGCGCCCTCCGACAGGTCGATAGCCGCGGGAACCTCGGCCCCGGGTCCGGCGAGCACCTCCAGCAGGGGCCGTCCGCGCAGCCCCGGTCCAGGCCCCGGCGGGCAGCGGCGACACGCTCGGCGAGCACCGGTAGCTCGTCCGCCCGTCGCGGGTGGGGGGCGGCCTCGGTCCCCTCGGCCCGACGGCCGGGCGTCCGGTCGTGGCAGGCGCGCAGGAAGTCCTTCTTGGCGCGGGCGGCGTCGGTGGCCGCTCCTGGTGTGACCCTACGCACGCGGTTCCGTCACCGGGTTCCGTTCGGCGGGGCCGGCCGGTGACGCGGGTCACCGCGGTCCGCGCAGCGGACGTGCGGGGCTTCCCGGAGGGGGCACACCGCCGGGGGAGCTGCGGAGTCGCGGAATTGCGGACGGTTGCGACCGCTTGGCGTCCGGTGTGGCATCCCGCACATATCGCCGGATTTTTTTGGAACCGCGAGCAACACCTGGTTAACGTCCTCGGGTTGCCCGGCGGAAGCAGCCGCCTCCCGCGGCACCGGAGCAACGATCGCCGAGTCCCCGTCAGGCGCGAGCCTGGGGAGCCGGGGACCCACCTGAGATGTCCCTGGGGTGAATCGGGCGGCGTGCGCCGCCCGTAGGAGACCTTCCTGCTCCGAACCCGTCAGCTAACCCGGTAGGCGAGAAGGAAGGAAAGGATCTCCGCCTGCCCATGGCGTCGTTCTCCATACGCTCCACCTTTGCCGGCGCTGCCGCGCTGACCACCATCACGACCGGCGCGTTCGTCGTGCCCGCCGCGGCCGCCGACGCCAAGGCCGAGGGTTCCGCCTTCGCCCGCTGCGCCGCGGTCGCCGGGGACCTCGCCGCGCATCTCGCCGACCAGGCGTCGGCCCAGCACCGGGCCGCCGTCGTCGCACGCAAGCGCCACGAGGCCCATGTCGCGCACGCCGAGCGCGCCGCCCGTGAGCGCGCCGCCGAGGAGGCCGCGGCCAAGGCCGCCAAGGCCAAGGCGGCCCGCGACAGCGCCGCGCACGCGTCGCGGAGTGCCGCACAGGGCCGCGGCACGCTCGGCGGCTGGGTTCGGCCGGTCGCCGGTACCATCGGCACGCCCTACCGCGCGACCAGCAGCCTGTGGTCCTCCGGCCACCACACCGGTGTGGACTTCCACGCCTCTGTCGGCACCCCGGTGCACGCCGTCGGCGCGGGCACCGTCGTCGAGGCGGGCTGGGGCGGCTCGTACGGCAACAACATCGTGATCCGCCACGCGGACGGCATGTACACCCAGTACGGCCACCTGTCCTCGCTGGGTGTGTCCGTGGGCCAGACCGTCTCCGCGGGCCAGCAGATCGGCCTGTCCGGTGCCACCGGCAACGTGACCGGGCCGCACCTGCACTTCGAGGCCCGTACGGCCCCGTCCTACGGCGCCGACGTGGACCCGCTGGCGTACCTGCGCTCCAAGGGCGTCCGCATCTGAGCCATTCCCCTCCCCCCACGCCGAAGGCCCCGGTTCCCGCCGGGGCCTTCGGTGTGGGGGCGCTTCCCGGCCGCCGGGTGTCCAAAAATGCTCCATGAATTCAGGGCGGCCGTCGGAATCGGCGCCGCGCTGGAATAGAGTCGCGGCAGAAACGCCGGCTCCTCCGTTACGCGGGGATTAAAGGACGGCCGTCGGCGCGCACTGAAAGGAACCTGCGATGTGGGGTCGTACGTGAACGGGACGGGCGGTGCGGGCGGCCGGATTTCGGCCCGGGCGGTGTGCACGGCGATCCGTGACGACATCATCAGCGGGTTCTTCGCGCCGGGGAGCCGGCTGACCGAGGAGCAGCTGGCCAAGCGCTACGGGGTGTCCCGGGTCCCGGTGCGCGAGGCGCTGCGCACCCTGGAGTCCGAGGGCTTCGTGCAGACCCGCCGGCACGCCGGGGCGTCCGTCGCCGAGCCGACCGAGCAGGAGGCCGCCGACCTGCTGGACATCCGCGCCCTGCTGGAGCCGCTGGGCGCCGCACGGGCGGCGCAGCGGCGTACCGAGGCCCATGTGAAGGTGCTGCGCGGGCTCGTCCGGCTGGGCCAGGAACGTTCCCTCCGCCGCCAGTTGTCGGACCTGCCCGCGCTGGACGGCTGGTTCCACGAGACGCTGGCCCAGGCCTCCGGCAGCCCGACCCTGGTGGCGCTGCTGACCCAGCTGCGGCACAAGATCGCCTGGGTGTACGCGGTCGACACCCCGGGGCGCGCCGTGGAGTCCTGGGAGGAGCACGGCGCGGTGGTGGACGCGGTGGCGCGTGGCGACGCGGAGCGGGCCCGGCGGCTCATGGCGGCCCACGTGGAGCGGGCGACGGCGGTGCACCGGCTGCGCCGTCCGCAGAGCACGGGACGCGGTGCCGCGGCGCGGTGAGAAATCCGAAACACGCCGTACACACTTCGCGCGGCCGGGTTTAACAGAAGTGCCGTATACAACGTGGGTAATTGTCCGCGGGCTTTTCAGCGCGCTATTGTGCTGCACGCTGCCCGGAAATTGCCCGGCAACGACGAAGGGGCGGGTCCGCGAAATCCGGCCGGATTTCACGCGGCGGCCCGCCCCTTTTGTCGAACGCGGCTTCGCGCGGCGTCAGACGGTCTCGGGGAGCTCGTCAAGCCCCTCGGAGACGAGCTTGGCCAGGCTGCCGAGAGCGGCGTCCGCGCCCTCGGCGTCGGAGGCCAGGACGACCTCCTCGCCGCCGGCCACGCCCAGGCTCAGCACGGCGAGCATCGAGGCGGCGTTGACGGGGGCGCCGTCCGCCTTCGCGATGGTGACCGGCACGCCCACGGCGGTGGCGGCGCGGACGAAGATCGAAGCGGGACGTGCGTGCAGGCCCTCGGCCCAGCCGATGGTGACGCGGCGCTCAGCCATGGTGTTGCCCTTCGGGTCGTTCCTGGGAGGTCTAGACCAGTCTGCCATGCCTCGGACACCGGTCCGTCACCACATCGTCGCACCGGGCCCGCGGTGGCGAGGTGCCCGTACGCTGGGGCCATGACGACGCCGCCCGCCGCAGAGCGCGACTACCCGGTCCACTGGGAGGCGGACGTGGTCCTGCGCGACGGCGGGATCGCGCACGTCCGGCCCATCGCGCCGGACGACGCCGAACGGCTGGTGAGCTTCTACGAGAAGGTCTCGGACGAGTCCAAGTACTACCGCTTCTTCGCGCCCTACCCCCGGCTCTCCGACCGGGACGTACACCGCTTCACCCACCACGACTACCGCGACCGCGTCGGCCTGGCGGCCCTGGTCGGCGGCGAGTTCATCGCCACCGTCCGCTACGACCGCACCGACGACGGCGAGGCCGAGGTCGCCTTCCTCGTCCAGGACGCGCACCAGGGCCGCGGTGTGGCCTCCGCCCTGATGGAGCACATCGCCGCGGTGGCGCAGGAGCGCGGCATCCGCCGTTTCATCGCCGAGGTGCTGCCCGCCAACCGCAAGATGATCAAGGTCTTCACCGACGCGGGCTACACCCAGCAGCGCAGCTTCACCGACGGCGTCGTCCGGCTCGAGTTCGACCTGGAGCCCACCGAGCAGTCCCTCGCCGTCATGCGCGCCCGCGAACAGCGCGCCGAGGCCCGCTCCGTCCAGCGGCTGCTCGCCCCCGCCTCGGTCGCCGTCATCGGCACCGGCCGCAGGCCGGGCGGCGTCGGCCGCGGGGTCCTCCGGAACATCGTCGCGGGCGGCTACACCGGCCGCGTCCACGCCGTGAACCGCTCGTTCCCCGCGGACCTGCGCACCCTCGACCCCGAGGGCGTCCCCGCCCACCGTTCCGTCGCCGAGATCCCCGACAGCGTCGACCTCGCCGTGATCGCCGTGCCCGCCGACAACGTCGCCGAGGCCGTCGACGCATGCGGCCGGCACGGCGTCCTCGGTCTGCTGGTGATCTCCTCCGGTTACGCGGAGTCCGGTGCCGACGGCCGCCGCAGGCAGCGCGCCCTGGTGCGGCAGGCCCATTCGTACGGCATGCGCGTCATCGGCCCCAACGCGTTCGGCGTCCTCAACTCCGCCGAGGACGTCCGGCTCAACGCCTCCTTGTCACCCGAGACCCCGGACGCCGGACGGCTCGGGCTGTTCACCCAGTCCGGAGCCATCGGCATCGCGATGCTCTCCGGGCTGCGCCGGCGCGGTGCCGGGCTGTCGTCCTTCGTCTCGGCGGGCAACCGGGCGGACGTCTCGGGCAACGACATCCTGCAGTTCTGGTACGACGACCCGGCCACCGACGTCGCCCTGCTCTACCTCGAGACCCTCGGCAACCCGCGGAAGTTCTACCGCCTCGCCCGGCGAACCGCCGCCGTCAAACCGGTCGTCGTGGTCAAGGGCGCCCGGCACTCGGCGGCCGCCCCGCCCGGACACGCGGTGCCCCCCGCCCGCATCCCCGACAGCACCGTCTCCGCCCTGCTGCGGCAGGCCGGCGTCATCCGCACCGACACCGTCACCGAGCTCCTCGACACCGGACTGCTGCTGTCGTGCCGGCCGCTGCCCGCCGGACCCCGCGTCGCGATCCTCGGCAACTCCGAGTCCCTCGGGCTGCTCACCTACGACGCCTGCCTCACCGCGGGCCTGGAGCCCGGCCTCCCCCTCGACCTCACCACCGCCGCCGGCCCCGAGGACTTCCGGGCCGCCCTCACCGCGGCCCTCGCCGACCCCGCCCACGACGCGGTGGTGGTCACCGCCATCCCGCGCGTCGGCTCGGAGCTCGCCGAGGCCCCCGCGAACAGCGACGACCCCGCACTGGCCGAGGCCCTCCACGCCGCCGTGGACGGGGCGGGGACCGGCAAGCCCGTCGTGATCGTGCACACCGCCCTGGAGGCCATGGCCACCCGGCTCGCGGCCGTCCGTATCCCCGCCTACAGCGCCGCCGAACGCGCCGTGAAGGCACTGGCCCGGGCCGCCGCCTACGCCCAGTGGCGCAGGGACGCCCAGATGCCCGGCAAGGTTCCGGAGTTCGAGGACGTCGACGAGGCGGGCGCCTGCCAGGAGGTCACCCGGCTGCTCGACGAGGCGGGGGAGCCCGCCGGGGAGACCCACGGCGTGGCCCTCGACGACTCCGCGGCCGCCGCCCTGCTGGCCCGCTACGGCATCGCCGTCCGGCCCACGCTGCCCGCCCCCGGGATCGACGCGGCCCTGGAGGCGGCCCGCCGGCTCGGCTACCCGGTCGCCCTCAAGACCACCGCGCCCCACCTGCGGCACCGCGCCGACCTCGGCGGCGTACGCCTGGACATCGCCGACCCCGACGACCTCAGCCGCGCCTTCGGGGAGCTGACCGCCCGGCTGGGCAAGCCCGAGGAGCTGCACCTGGTCGTGCAGGCCATGGCGTCGCGCGGCGTCGACACGGTCGTACGCGCCACCGTCGACCCGGCCGCCGGCGCCGTGCTCTCCTTCGGCATCGCCGGCGCCCCCTCCGAACTCCTCGACGACATGGCGCACCGGCTGGTCCCGGCGACCGACCGGGACGTCGCCGAGCTGGTCCGCTCCATCAAGGCGGCCCCGCTGCTGTTCGGCTGGCGCGGCGCGGAGCCGGTGGACACCGGCGCCCTGGAGGAACTGCTGCTGCGCGTGTCACTGCTGGTCGACGACCTGCCAGAAGTGGTCTCCGTAGACCTCGAGCCGGTCGTGGTGGCCCCCGCCGGCCTCACCGTGCTCGGCGCCTCCGTGCGTCTCGCGCGGCCCCCGGCCCGCACGGACCTCGGGCCTCGCGCACTGTCGTCCTTCTGAACAGATGCTCCGCACTAGGATGGTCGCCATGGCGAAGACCGGTACGACGACCCAGGGGCTGCGCGCGGCCATCGAGCGCAGTGGCTACTACCCCGCCCTCGTGGCCGAGGCCGTGGAGGCCTCCGTCGGTGGGGAGCCGGTCGCGTCGTACCTGGTCCACCAGGAGACCACCTTCGACGCGAACGAGGTCCGCCGGCACGTCACCGTCCTGGTCCTGACCGGCACGCGCTTCATCGTCAGCCACACCGACGAGCAGAGCGCCGACGACACCTCCCCGAGCCCCTACGCCACCACCTCCACCGAGTCGGTCAAGCTCGAACGGATCTCGTCGGTCGTACTGAGCCGGGTCGTCGCCAACCCCGAGTCGTACACCCCGGGCACCCTGCCCCGCGAGGTCGTGCTGACCATCGGCTGGGGCGCGGTCAGCCGTATCGACCTGGAGCCCGCCGCCTGCGGCGACCCCAACTGCGAGGCCGACCACGGCTACACCGGCTCCTCCACCGCCGACGACCTGAGCCTGCGGGTCAGCGAGGCGGGCGACGGCCCCGAGACCGTCCGCCAGGCCCTCGCCTTCGCACAGGCGCTCTCCGAGGCGACCGCGAGCACCGCGAGCGCGGCCTCCTGATGGTCCATCCCGCCCCGTCCTACGAACCGCTCGATCCGTACGCCGCCCCCGCCCCCCGCTACGGCACCGGCGCGCTGAGCGACCTGCTGCCCGCGGTCGCCGCCGGGCTCGGCATCACGGGCGTCCCGCCGACGGCGCTCGACCTCGCGCCCGCGGACCGCGTCTGCGTGTTCCTCGTCGACGGCATGGGGTGGGAGCTGATCCGTCGGCATCCCGACGAGGCGCCGTTCCTCACCTCCCTGATGGCCGGCTCGGCCACCGGCAGCGGCCGGTCGATCACCGCGGGCTTCCCCTCCACCACCGCGACCTCGCTCGCCTCCGTCGGCACCGGGCTGCCGCCGGGCGCGCACGGCCTGGCCGGGTACACCGTGCTGGACCCGGACACCGGCGCGTTGATGAACCAGCTGCGCTGGCAGCCGTGGACCTCCCCGACGGAGTGGCAGCCGCACCCCACCGTCTTCCGGCTCGCCCAGGAGGCCGGGATCGAGACCTGCCAGGTCACCTCGCCCACCTTCGAGCACACGCCGCTGACCAGGATCGCCCTCAGTGGCGGCACCTTCCACGGCCGGCTCACCGGCGAGGAGCGCATGGACCTCACCGCCGAACGGCTCGCCGCGGCCGACCGGGCGCTGGTCTACACGTACTACAGCGAGCTGGACTCCATGGGCCACCGGCACGGCGTCGACTCCGACGCCTGGCGCGGCCAGCTGATGATGGCCGACCGGCTCGCCCAGCGGCTCGCCGAGCAGCTCCCGCCGCGCAGCGCCCTCTACGTCACCGCCGACCACGGCATGATCGACATCCCCTTCGACCCGGAGTCGCGGATCGACTTCGACGAGGACTGGGAGCTGCGCGCCGGCGTCGCCGTCCTCGGCGGCGAGGCCCGGGCCCGCCACGTCTACGCCGTGCCCGGCGCCGCCGCCGACGTGCACGCGGTGTGGAGCGAGGTGCTCGGCGAGCAGATGTGGGTGGCCTCCCGCGAAGAGGCGATCGCCGCGGGCTGGTTCGGCCCGGTCGTGGAGGACCGGGTGCGCGGCCGGATCGGCGACGTCGTCGCCGTCGCCCGGGACGACATCGCGATCGTCGCCACCCGCACCGAGCCCGGGGAGTCCACCATGGTCGGCCTGCACGGCTCGATGACTCCCGTGGAGCAGCTGGTGCCACTGCTCGAAGTCCGAACCTGACGCACCCCGAACCGCTCCCTCCGTACCGCCCACCGCCCCGCCCCGAAAGGCCGCCGCCTCCTCATGCCTGAGCTCGTGTTCTTCTCCGGAACGATGGACTGCGGGAAGAGCACCCTCGCCCTGCAGATCGAGCACAACCGCTCGGCACGCGGCCTGGAGGGCCTGATCTTCACCCGCAACGACCGGGCCGGCGAGGGCGTCCTGTCCTCCCGCCTCGGCCTGGAGACCAAGGCCGTCGAGGCCGCCGACGACTTCGACTTCTACGGTTACCTCGTCACGCACCTGTCCGGCGGCGCCCGCGCCGACTACGTCATCGTCGACGAGGCCCAGTTCTTCACCCCGGACCAGATCGACCAGCTCGCGCGCATCGTCGACGACCTGCGGCTGGACGTCTTCGCCTTCGGGATCACCACCGACTTCCGCACCAGACTCTTCCCCGGCTCCCGGCGGCTGGTGGAGATGGCCGACCGAATAGAGGTGCTCCAGGTCGAGGCCCTGTGCTGGTGCGGCGCCCGGGCCACGCACAACGCCCGTACGGTGGACGGGAAGATGGTCGTCGAGGGCGAGCAGGTCGTCGTCGGCGACGTCAACCGCCCCGGCACGGCGATCGGCTACGAGGTGCTTTGCCGCCGCCACCACATCCGGCGGATGACCGCCGCCGCGGCCCGTGCGGCGGCGATCTCGCCGGACGTCCTGCCGGTCGACTAGCTGCTGCCGGCGCCCTGCTGCGGCAGGGAGCGGATCACGGTGAAGACGGCCCCTTCCGGGTCCGCCACGGTGGCCAGGCGGCCGTACGCGCAGTCGCGCGGCGTGCGGATGACGCTGCCGCCCAGTTCCAGAACCTGGCGGGCGGCGGCGTCGGTGTCGGCGACCTCGAAGTACGTCATCCAGTGCGCCCCGCGGTCGCGCGGCAGGGCCCGGCCGACGCCGTGGATGCCGCCGACCGGACGGCCGGCGAGGTGAAGCGTGAGGTAGTCGACGTCGGTGGAGACGACCGCGTCGGTCTCCAGCCCGAAGACCACCGAGTAGAACTTGCCCACCAGTGAAGTGTCCCGGGTGACCAGTTCGTTCCAGACCGGCGCGCCCGGCTCCCCGGAGACCTCGGTCCCGTGGTGGCGCCGGGCCTGCCACACCCCGAACACCGCACCCATCGGGTCGGAGGCGACAGCCAGCCGTCCCGCGTCGTCCGCGTCCAGCGGGCCGACGCCCACCGTGCCGCCGCAGATCCGGATCAGCTCGGCGGTCTTGTCGGCGTCGTCCGCGGCGAAGTAGGTCGTCCAGGCGATCGGCAGGTGCCGGTCCCCGGCCAGCTCGCCGATGCCGGCCACGCTCCTCCCGTCCAGCGTGGCGCGCACGTACAGGCCCAGCGAATGCGGACCGGGGTGGAACTCCCAGCCGAACAGCTGGCTGTAGAACTCCTGCGTGGCCTCGACGCTGTGAGCCAGCAGGCTGACCCAGCACGGGGTGCCGTGCGGGTGGCGGTTCCCTACCTCGGTCATCAATTCTCTCCTGGGGAGCAACGCTCGGGCTTGCAGGGGACGTGCCACAGCGATGCTCGCACCACCGGGTGTGCCGCGTACCGGGGCCGCGCCGCGGATTTCCCGCGCCGGGTGACCACAATGGGCTTATGCATCCTGTCATTACCGTAACCGAATTGGCCGCGCTCCCGAAGGGGTCCCCGACAGACGCCGCGCTTCTGGACGTCCGCTGGCAACTGGGCGGCCCGCCCGGCCGTCCCGCGTATGAGGCCGGTCACCTGCCCGGCTCGCACTACGTCGACCTGGACACCGAGCTCGCCGGGTCACCTGGGCCGGCCGGGCGTCATCCCCTCCCGGACCTCGCGGTGTTCACCGCCGCCATGCGCCGCGCGGGCGTCCGCCGCGACCGCGACGTCGTGGTCTACGACGGCGGTCTCGGCTGGGGCGCGGCCCGCGCGTGGTGGTTGCTGCGATGGGCCGGGCACGAGCGGGTCCGCGTCCTCGACGGCGGTCTGGCGGCGTGGACGGCGGCGGGACTGCCTCTGGAGACGGACGTCCCCGCCGACGAGGAGGGCGACTTCACCGCCACGCCGGGCGCGCTTCCCGTGCTCACCGCCGACGAGGCGGCGGCGCTGGCCCGCCGCGGCGTGCTCCTGGACGCCCGGGCGCCGGAGCGCTACCGGGGCGAGACCGAGCCCATCGACCCCGTCGCCGGTCACATCCCCGGCGCGGTCAACGCCCCGACCACGGAGAACGTCGTCCCGGACACGGGTGTCCTCCTCGCCGCCGACGAACTGGCGGCGCGCTTCGGCAAGGCCGGTGCCACGGCCGAAGCCGAAGTCGGCGTCTACTGCGGCTCGGGCGTCTCCGGCGCCCACGAGGTGCTGGCCCTGGCGGTCGCCGGGATCCCCGCGGCACTGTACGTCGGCTCCTGGAGCGAGTGGTCCGCCACCGGCCGGCCGGTGGCGACGGGGCCGCAGCCGGGCTGACCCCTGGAAGCCGCCTCAGCTGTCAGCCGGCGTCCGGCGGCGGGTCCGCCTCCGCCCGCCCGTCGCCGGACTCCGCGGTGGGAGCCTTGCCCGGAGGCATAGCAGGTGCAGTCATCAACACCCGCGCGTACGCGCCCATGGCCACCACCATGACGGCGAGGATCACCAGCCAGCGCATATGGAGACGCGCGGGAAGACTCAGCACACGTACGGAGAAGCCCCCGTACATCGGCCGCGCGATCCGTCGTCTGCGGTTGGTACGGCGGCTCAACGGCGCTTCCTCCTGTTCACGGTCCGCGAGGGCGGACGGGTGCGGCCTATGGAGTCCCGGTGCTCCAGCAGTTCCAGCGGCATGTCGAAGGCCACGGCGGCCACGACCTGGGGCCCGTGCGGCGTGTCCCGGGAGTAGCGGGCGACGAACCGCTCGGAACGCAGTGATCCGTCGACCACCTCGACGTGCTCCCCCAGCGCGGGGATTCCCACCGCCTGCATCCGGACCCCGTGCTGCTCCGACCAGAATCGCGGCACCGGAGTGAAGGACTGCGCACCGGGGCCGCGCAGCAAGGAGTCCGCGGCATGCTGGCCCATCTCGACGGCGTGGATCAGATGCTCGACACGCCGGGGCGTGGCGTCGAAGCGCGCGTTGGGCCATCGGGCCACGTCCCCGGCCGCGACGATCGTCCCCACGAGGCGCCCTGAAACGTCGGTCGCGTGGCAGGTCGGCCCGCAGAGCACACCGTCGGAGACCTCCAGGCCGCTGCCGCGCAGCCACTCGGTGCGGGGCACACTGCCGAGCCCCAGGACGACGAAGTCGCAGTCGAGGACGTCGCCGGTGTCCAGTCGCAGGCGCAGCCCCTCGCCTTCGTCGGACCAGTCGGTGATGCGCGTGCTCAGCCGCACATCGACACCCGCCCGCTTCTGGATCCCGGCGACCACCTCGCCGACCCGCGGGCCCAGCACCCGGCGCAGGAGCGGGGCGCTGTGCACCACCAAGGTGACGTCCATGCCGTGCTCCCGCGCCGTGCAGGCCAGCTCGCAGCCGACGAAGCCGCCACCGAGGATGACGACGCGGCGGGCCCGTGCGGCGTGCAGCGCGCGCTGCACCGCGGCGGCGTCCTCCAGCGTCCGGATTGTGCGCACCCGGTCGCTGAACACCGGCGCCTCGGGGAGCCGCTTCGCGTCCACGCCCGTGGCGATGACGAGGCCGTCGTACGGCAGGCGCTCCCCGCCGCGCAGTTCCACCGCTCTGCCGGGAAGGTCGAGCCCGACCAACCGGGTGTCCAGCAGCCAGTGGGCGTCGAGCGCCTCGTCCGCCCGGAAGGTGAGCTGCTCCGCGCCGAGCCGGCCGGCGAGGTACTGCTTCGACAACGGCGGACGGCTGTACGGCCGGCGGCTCTCCTCACCCACGATCACCAGCTCGCCCTCGAAGCCCCGTTCCCGCAGCCGGGTCGCGGCGCTCAGCCCGGCGAGTCCGCCGCCCGCCACGACGATGCGCCGCCTGCTGCCGCGAGTGGCCAGGCCGCTGCGCTGCCTCCGGACGGGCTGTCGTCCGCCCGGGGCCGAGCCGCTGCGGATCCCGATGGCCTGCATCGGACAGCAGCGCACGGCCTGCCGCGCCTGCGCCGCGAACTCGGCCGGCACATTGCGCGTGTAGTGGAGCGAGCCGCTCCCGGAGATCCGGAAGACCTCGGGGGCCTCCTGCTGGCAGATTCCGTAGATGTGGCAGCGGTTGTTGTCGACGCTGATCCGGACGGGCGCCGTCTCGGGCACGAGCGCCGGAGCCGGGGACTGGAAGGACTGCGCCGGAATCGGCGGGTGCTCCCGCTCCGGGACGGCGAGCGGGGAAGGCACGGCGTCGTGCGGTACCGGGCGGTCGTCCTGACGCTGCTGCTGGTGCGGGACGTACGGGGCGGGGTGCGACAAGGCATACCCGGGCGGCCCCGGCCGCAGGGGGGCGGATCCGGGGTGGCGGTCCGCCGGGGCCGGGTGGGGGTACCCGGAGTGCGCGGCCGGCTGCCGGGGGGCGTAGCCGCCGTGGGGCTGGGCATCCGGTGCGGGGTACGTCAACGCAGGCCCTCCGAGGCCAGAGCCGAGCGCTGCCGCAGCCTGGAGCGTGACGGCAGGACACGGATCAGGAAGGCGAGCAGGCACGCGCCCGCTCCGCCCGCCACGACGACCGCGACGACGTCGAGATGGCGTGGTTCCGGATGCACCGTGAAGACATGGAGCCAGATCAGGAGGAACGCCGCGTAGGCGAGCTGGTGGAACCTCAGCCACCGGTGGTACCCCAGCCGCTGCTGCAGCCACACCGAGCAGCCGACCGCGATCCCCAGTTCCGTTCCCAGAATCCCGAACCCCACCGGCAGCCGCTGCAGACCGCCGGTGAAGGGCAGGGTGAGTTCACTCACCCCGATATGCCAGATCGGCTGGTAGAGGAAGGTGACGCCGTGAATGGCGCCGAAGATCAGCGCGGACAGCGCCAGAGTCATGTGGGCTCCGTAGACCGTCGCCCGGTTGACCGTGCGCTGCAGGAACCTGAGCCGCAGTACGACGCCGAACAGCACCGTGGCCACCATCAGGGTGTAGGAGATCAGGGCCGCGAGGCGGGCGATCTCGTGCACGCCGGTGTCGTACGCGATGTGCCGGTTGTAGGCGTCCAGGGGCGAGCCGGGTATCGGGGCGGAGGACACTGCTGCGGACGCCTCCGGCGCGACGGCGACCGGCAGGACGAGCACCAGCAGCAGCGCGGCGATGCGGCCGGCCGATGCGAGCGCTCCGCGCCGTCCGTACGGAAAAGTGGATTTTTCGATCACGCCTGAATTCCCTGCTCCTCCGTGCCGGGGCAATGTGACGGAACAAGCGTGGCGGTATTCGTATGGACGTGCATCCGCCCCCATGATGCGCTTTCACGCGATTGCCCGACACCGTTTCCGCCGGCTCGGGAAACCTCGGCCCAGGCCACTCGCCACTTCGAACGGAGACGCTACACCATGGGTCTCCTGTGACTCTTTCGCTCACAGGGCATCCACGAGATGCGCACATCCCCGAGGGCACCGGCGAACAATACGCACACAAGGTGCGTATCCGCACCGGTCCGCGGGTCGTCCGCGGTACGGCATATACCTCTCCTCAGTGCATAGCGGGATCGATGTGCCACGTTCGAGGAGTGAGCGCGGGGAGCCCGGCTGGGAGCACTCCCTGTCTCGTGCCGAAGACTCAGAGGAATCTCAGAAGTTGTGCACGGCGCGCTCCAGGCGATTCGCCTGCTGTGCCCGCTTTCCGCCGGATGTCATCTTGGGACTTTCATTCCTGCCTGGGCGACCCGTCGGCGGGCGCAGGGCTATGGAAAAGAGCCGGACCCGATGCCGGGTCCGGCTCTCTGCGTGTGGTTGGGGAATCGGCGGGTCGGGACCGGCCGTTCTGACTTCCGGGAGGCGGAACGCTAGTCCTGCTTCTTGCGTCGGCTCCCGAACACGATCTCGTCCCAGCTCGGCACCGTCGCCCGCCGCCCCGGACGGACCCCGTCCGCCTCGGCCTGGCGGTCCGTTGAGCCGACCAGCCGGTCGCGATGGGCGCCGACCGAACGCGGCATCAGGACGTCGGCGTACGCGGAGCCCGCGCCGGCGCTGGCAGCGGGCGGTGCCGCCTCGTCCGCCTCGGACGCGTCGGGTTCGGCATCCGTGGCCGCGGTCGCGGTCGCCGTGTCGGGCGTGGTGGAGGGCGGCCCGGCCTGGGCCGGCACGACCATGTCGCCGCGGAAGCTGGGTACCGCCTCCAGGAGGCTGGTCAGGGAGTCGCGCTCTTCCTCCGCGCGCTCCTCGGCGGTGCGCTCTGCCCGCTCCGTCCGCTCGGTGCGGTCGGCCCGGTCCAACGCCCGGTCGCGCGGCAGCCGCGCGATCCTCGGCACGAAGGGGTAGCTCGGCTCCTGTGCCGGCTCCTGGGTCGTCTCCCCGATGAGTGCGCGCGCCTCGTCGTCCACGGCCTGGACGAGCCGGCGCGGCGGGTCGTACGTCCAGCTCGCGGAGTGCGGCTCGCCGGCCACCCGGTAGACGAGGAGGACCTCCCACGTGCCGTCGTCACGGCGCCAGGAGTCCCACAGGACGCTGTCCTTCTCGGCGCCGCGCAGCAGCAACCGCTCGGTCACCGCCTCACCGAGCTGCGGACCGGTGCTCTCGCCCTGACGCCGCACCGCGGTCTTGCGGGCCCGCTCGGCCATGAAGGCGCGCTCCGCCAGCACCGGGCCCTCGAAGCGCCGGACGCGCTCCACGGGGATCCCGGCGAGCTGCGCGACCTCCTCCGCGGTGGCCCCGGCTCGTATCCGCGCCTGGATGTCACGCGGGCGCAGATGGCTCTCGACCTCGATCTCGATCTGGCCCAGCCGCGCGCGGTCGTTGCGAATGGCGGCACGCAGACGTTCGTCGATCGGAAGCGTGTACTCCGTGCTGTCGGCAGCCTTGAGCACCAGTCGTGTGCCGTCGTTGCTGACAGCCACGACACGCAGTTCGGGCACGGTTACCTCCCGGGTGGTGCCTGCCGACGTCACGTGCGTCGCTGCTCCCGATGGACGAGTGTGACCTGCCCGGGTGCAGCCTGCCACAACCTTGCTGAGTTTCCCGGCGTGTCGGGCATGTGCCGTGACACGCCGTTATGGCACGGTTACCTATTTGCAACGCTGAGTGACCAAACGCACCACTCGGCGTCAAGTGCCTCCGGTTCGATCGACGGCACCCCGGGACGAGTGCGCCGTCTCCCCCCGGAGCCAGGATTTGTCACAGTACTCCATTTGGGCCATGTCGGTGGGGCGCCGCGCCGTCGAACTTCGCGCACGCCAAGGGAGTTGGGGCAGGATCTTCGCAAAAACCCCACAAGCGGAACTATTCGCCGAGCACCCGCCGCAGGTAGTCGTTGCGGAACAGCCGGTCCGGGTCGAGCCGGTCGCGCAGGGCGGTGAACTCCGGGAAGCGCGGGTAGGCCTCGGCGAAGTACTCCGCGTCCCGGGTGTGGATCTTGCCCCAGTGAGGGCGGCCCTGATGGGCGGTCATGATCTGCTCGACCGCGGTGAAGTACTCCTGGTACCGGCTGCCGCGGTACATGTGCACCGCGACGTAGGCGGTGTCCCTGCCGGAGGCCGTCGAGAGCGCGATGTCGTCCGCCGGGGCGACCCGCACCTCCACGGGGAAGCTGATCCTGAACTCCGACGACTCGACCATGGACTTCAGTTCGCGCAGCACCTCCACCGCGGCCTCGCGCGGCACCGCGTACTCCATTTCCACGAAACGCACACGCCGCGGGTGGGTGAACACCTTGTACGGGATGTCGGTGTAGGTGCGGGCCGACAGGGCCCGGCTGGAGACCTGGGCGATGCCCGGGATGAGGGAGGGCGCCGCCCGGCCCAGGGCGCAGGCCGCCTGGAAGACCCCGTTGGACAGGAGCTCGTCGTCGATCCAGCCGCGCACCCCCGGGACTGGGGCGGCGGGGCCCTGGCTGCGGTTGTTCCGCTTGGTGTTGCAGCCGTCGGTGTGCGGGAACCAGTAGAACTCGAAGTGCTCGTTCTCCTCGACCAGCTGGTCGAACTCGGCGACCACCCGGTCGAAGCGCATGGGTTCCTCGCGCGCGGCGAGAAGGAAGAGCGGCTCGACCGCGAAGGTGATCGCGCTGACCACGCCGAGCGCCCCCAGCCCGATCCGGGCGGCGGCGAAGACCTCGGCGTTCTCCCGCGCCGAGCAGCGGAGCACCGAACCGTCGGCGAGCACCAGTTCCAGCGCCTTGATCTGGGCGGCTATGGAGCCCGAGTCGCGGCCCGTGCCGTGGGTACCGGTGCTGGTCGCGCCGGCCACGGTCTGTTCCATGATGTCGCCCATGTTCGTGAGCGACAGGCCCTCGGCGGCGAGCATCGCGTTGAGGTGCTTGAGCTGGACACCCGACTCCACCGTGATCGTGCCGGCCTCGCGGTCGATGTCCCGCACCGCGGTCATCCGCTCGGGCCGGATCAAAACGCCCGAGGTCGCCGCGGTCGAGGTGAAGGAGTGCCCGGTGCCCACCGCCTTGACCGGGAGCCCGTCGGCGGCCGCCTTGCGGACCACGGCCGTCAGTTCGTCCACCGAGGCGGGCGACTCGGTCCGCGCGGGCAGGGCCCGCACGTTGCCCGCCCAGTTATGCCATGTGGTCTTCCCGGCGGTCCTGCTCGTCGTACCCATGCGCACGCGTCCCCTCCAGCTCCGGCGCCGGCTCCAGCCGGCGGTACCCCAGGAAGGCCGCCACCACGGCGAGAGCCGCGGCGGAGGCGGGTACCGCGAACGCGGCCCGGGCCCCCGCCGCGTCGATCACCCACCCGGCCAGAGAGGCGCCGAGCGCCACACCGACCGCGAGCCCCGTGCTCGTCCACGTCATGCCCTCGGTCAGTTTCGCGCGCGGTACCAACTGCTCGACGAGCGCCATGGTGGTGACCATCGTCGGTGCGATGGACAGGCCCGCGACGAACAGCGCCACGGCCAGGAACGGCAGGTTCCCGACCAGTAGTGGCGGGATCATACTCACCGCCATGGCCGCCACCCCCAGCAGGAACCGGCGGGAGGCCGTTCCCGTCGGCCTCATCAGGCCGAAAAGCACACCCGCGAGGCAGGAACCCGCCGCGTAGACCGCCAGCACCACGCTCGCCGCGGCCTTGTGGCCCTGCTCCTCGGCGAAGGCCACCGTGTTCACGTCCACGGCGCCGAAGATCGCCCCGGTCGCGACGAAGGTCAGCACGAGCACCTGCAGTCCGCCCGAGCGCAGCGCGGATCCGGGGGAGTGCTGCTCGCGCGGGTGCGGCGGCGGCTCCGTGGCGCGCTGCACCGTCAGCAGCCACACCCCGGCCGCCAGGAAGAGCACCGCCAGCAGCGGCCCCGCCTCCGGGAACCAGATGGTGCACAGCCCGATCGACAGGATCGGGCCCACGATGAAGCAGACCTCGTCGACGACGGACTCGAAGGAGTAGGCGGTGTGCAGCAGCGCCGGCGACCCCCGGTGGATCATGGCCCACCGCGCCCGCACCATGGCGCCCAGGCTCGGTGTCGTCCCCGCCGACGCGACGCACGCGAAGAGCGTCCAGTCCGGAGCCCCGGTCCTTACGCACACCAGCAGGCCCGCCACCGCCAGCACCGTGATCCCGGCGGCCGGGCGCAGCACCCTGCGCTGCCCGTAGCGGTCGACCAGGCGGGAGACCTGCGGGCCCAGCGCCGCCCCGGCCAGCGCCAACGTGGCCGCGAGCCCGCCCGCGACCCCGTAGCGGCCGGTGACCTGGGACATCATCGTCACGATGCCGATGCCGAGCATGGACAGAGGCATCCGGCCGATGAAGCCGGCCGCCGAGAAACCCCTCGTCCCCGGAATGGAGAAGATCGCGCGATAGGGACTGGACACAGGGCGCTCCACGGCTACGTCGCCGATGTTCAGGGGGTTCAGGTAAGGAATGTGACTGCGTCACACAGCTTACAAAGGGAGCGCAAGCGATTTTCGCCGGTTCCTCGGCCGCCGCCACCGGGTGGGAGGATCGGAACATGTCCGATCACACCGAGGCCGGCACCGCCGCTCCGTACGACGCACTGCTCCTGCTGTCCTTCGGGGGGCCCGAAGGGCCCGACGACGTCGTCCCCTTCCTGGAGAACGTCACGCGCGGCCGGGGCATCCCCCGTGAGCGCCTGAAGGAGGTGGGGCAGCACTACTTCCTCTTCGGCGGGGTCAGCCCCATCAACGCGCAGAACCGCGAACTGCTGGAGGCGCTGCGCAAGGACTTCGCCGGGCACGGCCTCGACCTGCCCGTCTACTGGGGCAACCGCAACTGGGCGCCCTACCTGACCGACACCCTGCGCGAGCTGGCCGAGGACGGCCACCGCCGGGTGCTGGTCCTGGCCACCAGCGCGTACGCCTCCTACTCCGGCTGCCGGCAGTACCGCGAGAACCTCGCCGACTCCCTGGCCGCCCTCAAGGCCGAGGGCCGTCCCGTGCCCCGCGTGGACAAGCTGCGGCACTACTTCAACCACCCCGGCTTCGTCCGGCCCATGATCGACGCGGTGCTGACCGCCCTCGCCACGCTCCCCGAGGACGTCCGCGACGGGGCCCACCTGGCGTTCACCACCCACTCGATCCCCACGGCCGCCGCCGACACCTCGGGACGGCCCGAGGCGCACACCGAGGACGGAGCCGGCGGCGCCTACGTCGCCGAGCACCTGGACACCGCCCAGGTGATCGCCGATGCCGTCCGCGAGGCCACCGGCACCGACCGCCCGTGGAAGCTCGTCTACCAGTCCCGCAGTGGCGCTCCGCACATCCCGTGGCTGGAGCCGGACATCTGCGACCACTTGGAGGAGCTGCACGCCTCCGGGGCCCCCGCCGCCGTCATGGTGCCGATCGGATTCGTCTCCGACCACATGGAGGTCAAGTACGACCTCGACACCGAGGCGACCGCCAAGGCCGCGGAACTGGGCCTGCCCGTCGCCCGCGCCGCCACCGTGGGAGCGGACCCGCGCTTCGCCGCCGCCGTGCGCGAGCTGGTGCTGGAGCGCGCCGCCACCGAGCGGGGCCTGACCCCCGAGCGGTGCGCGCTGGGGGCGCTCGGGCCCAGCCACGACGTGTGCCCGGTGGGCTGCTGCCCGGCGCGCAGCCCCCGTCCCGCAGCCGCGGGCGCCGAGTGACCGACGTACCCGTAAGCACGAGGAGTACCGTGACCGACCACCTCAAGGACGAACTCCTGGCCGTGGCCGTGGAGGCCGCCCGCAGGGCGGGTGAGCTGCTGCGCGACGGCCGCCCGGCCGACCTCGGCGTGGCCGCCACCAAGAGCAGCCCGATCGACGTCGTCACCGAGATGGACATCGCCGCCGAGAAGCTGATCGCCTCCTTCATCACCGAGCGCCGCCCGGACGACGGGCTCCTGGGCGAGGAGGGCGCCAGCACCCCGGGCAGCAGCGGGGTCCGGTGGGTGATCGACCCGCTGGACGGCACCGTGAACTACCTCTACGGCCTGTCGTCGTGGGCCGTGAGCATCGCGGCGGAGCTGGACGGCGAGACGCTCGTCGGGGTCGTCGAGGCCCCGATGCACGGCGAGAGCTACCGCGCGGTGCTGGGTCGGGGCGCGTGGGTCAACGACCGCGAGGCGGCCGTCCGCCCGGCACCGCCGCTGGAGCAGGCGCTGATCGGCACCGGCTTCGGCTACCTGAAGGAGCGCCGCGAGGGCCAGGCGAGGGTGCTGCGCGAGCTGGTCCCGCGGCTGCGGGACATACGCCGTGGCGGATCCGCCGCCATCGACCTGTGCGACGTGGGTTGCGGCCGCCTCGACGGCTACTACGAGCGCGGTCTCAACCCGTGGGACTACGCGGCGGGCGCCCTGTTCGCCCGCGAGGCCGGTGCCCTGACCGGGGGCCGCCCGGGAGTGGCGGAATCCACGGAGCTGACCGTGGCGGCCCCGCCGGGGCTGTTCGAGCCCCTGCAGCGGCTGCTCGACGAACTCGGGGCCTGGCACGACTGAGGCCGCCGCCTCCGCTGCCTCCGCCGCCGGGCGACGTCCGGCGCCCGGCGCCCGCCGCCGACCGGCGGCGGGCAAGCGAACGCCCCGGCACCTGTCCAGGTGTCCGGGGCGCGGCGTTCGGCTGTGCCGCCCTGGGCGATCTCAGGCGATCTTGGGCAGCACCTGGACGCCGTGCTCAGCGGCGAGGCGGCGCAGGTCCGCCAGCTCGGCCTCCTCGACCTCGGCCAGGAAGTCGTCCCCGTCCTCGCGGGCGCGCAGAAGGTCGGATTCGGTGCTGTGTATGCGCTGCAGGATTCCAGTGGTGAATGCGTCCATCAGGTGGCGCCCCCTCGTCGTCGTGGGTTGACACAGGGATATTCGGGGTCGTGCGATGTGCGGGGTCGTTCACAGGTCTTGTCGGGGACCCCTCGGATCACACAGCGGCTGGTGCCACGGGAGTCACGGACGCCCTGCGGGCGTGATCGGGGGTGTGCAGTCGTCCTCCCCAGGCCCGCCGGAGCAGAAACCTCCGGGACGCGAAGAAATCGGCGCCACCACCTCTTACCCCTGTTTTACGGCCGCCCGGTGCAGGATGGAGGGGCGTTCAGCCTGCACAGGCAGGCTGTGCACGGCTCTTCGAGAAGTGCCTAGGGAAGGAACAGCGCCTTGCGCGTACTGGTCGTCGAGGACGAGCAGCTGCTCGCCGATGCGGTAGCCACCGGACTGCGCCGTGAGGCCATGGCCGTCGACGTCGTCTATGACGGCGGTGCCGCCCTGGAGCGGATCGGGGTCAACGACTACGACGTCGTCGTCCTCGACCGCGACCTGCCGGTCGTCCACGGGGACGACGTGTGCCGCAAGCTGGTGGCACTGGGCCTGCCGACCCGGGTCCTGATGCTGACCGCCGCCGGTGACGTGAGCGACCGCGTCGAGGGCCTGGAACTGGGCGCCGACGACTACCTCCCCAAGCCCTTCGCCTTCACCGAGCTCACCGCCCGCGTACGCGCCCTCGGGCGCCGCACGACCGCGCCGCTGCCGCCCGTGCTGGAGCGCTCCGGGATCAAGCTGGACCCCAACCGCCGCGAGGTGACCCGGGAGGGCCGGCAGGTCCACCTGGCCCCCAAGGAGTTCGCGGTGCTGGAGGTCCTGCTGCGCAGCGAGGGCGCCGTGGTCTCCGCGGAGCAGCTGCTGGAGAAGGCCTGGGACGAGAACACCGACCCCTTCACCAACGTCGTGCGGGTCACCGTCATGACGCTGCGCCGCAAGCTCGGCGAGCCCGCGGTGATCGTCACCGTGCCCGGCTCCGGATACCGGATCTGATCCGCCGTGCCCGCGCCCTCGTCGTCTTCGACGACCCCGCCTGCTCCGCAGGCGGTCCCGCCCAAGCCCACCTGGGATCCCAAGCAGGCCGCCCGGCCCATGCCGCTGCTGCGCCCGACGATCCGGATAAGGCTCACCCTGCTCTACGGCGGCATGTTCCTGATCGCCGGGGTGATACTGCTGTGGATCATCTACATGCTGGCGGCCCAGGCCATCCGCCAGGGCACCGAGGCGCAGTTCCACGTCGAGGCGGGCCGGCTGTCGCTCACCGGGCTGTGCCCCGAGCTTCCCACCGGCCCGACCAATCCCGACGCCTTCAACAAGGCCTACGTCCACTGCCTGGCCGTGCAGCGCGAGTACGCCCTGAATGTCCTGCTGAAGCGCTCGCTGTTCGCCCTCATCGGTCTGGCCGTGCTCGCCTTCGCCTTCGGCTACCTGCTGGCCGGCCGGGTGCTGGCGCCGCTGGGCCGGATCACCCGCACCGCGCGCGGTGTGGTGAGCTCCGACCTGACCCAGCGGATCCACCTGACCGGCCCGGACGACGAGCTCAAGGAACTGGCCGACACCTTCGACGACATGCTGGAGCGCCTGGAGCGGTCCTTCGACGCCCAGCGCCGCTTCGTCTCCAACGCCTCCCACGAGTTGAGAACGCCGCTGGCGATCACCCGCACACTGCTGGAGGTCCAGCTCGCCGACCCCAACGCCTCCCCGGACATGCAACAGCTGGGCAAGAACCTGCTTGCCACCAACACGCGCAGCGAGCAGCTGGTGGAGGGCCTGCTGCTGCTCGCCCGCAGCGACAACGAGATCGTCGACCGCAAGCCGGTGGATCTGGCCGAGGCGGCGACCCAGGCGCTGGAGCAGACCCGCAGCGAGGCCGAGGCCAAGGGCGTGGAGCTGCGCGCCGCGCTGGGCGAGGCCGTCGTGCAGGGCAACGGGGTGCTCCTGGAGCGCATCGCGTTGAACCTGGTGCAGAACGCCGTCCGGTACAACGTCGCGAACGAGGGCTGGGTGGAGGTCGTCACGGGCGTCGAGCCGGGCTCCGCGGTCCTGACGGTCACCAACACCGGGCCCGTCGTCCCCGCGTACGAGATCGACAACCTGTTCGAGCCCTTCCGGCGGCTGGGCAACGAGCGCACGGGCAGCGACAAGGGGGCCGGCCTCGGGCTGTCCATCGCCAAGTCCGTCGCCCGGGCCCACGGTGGAACGATCACCGCGGTCCCGCGCGAGGGAGGTGGCCTGGTCATGCGGGTTGTCATTCCCGTGTGACCCGTCACACGACACCCCCGGGTACATGTTCGCTTTGCGCGGAATTTTGCGGTCTGCGCGCCTCCGGGGCATGCTGTGAGCGATCACACATACGATTTCGGACGCCGGTACTCTCCGTGGTCGCAACCTCCGGGAAAAGAGCGGAAAAATCCATGTTTCCGCAGGTCATGATCACGGGAAGTACACGTGGAGGCGCGAGCAAGGTGCGACAAGTGGGCCGTTTCCGGTCATCACCGGCGGCGGTTGCGATCACCTCTTCGGGGGTGCGGTTGGGTGTCGATTGAGTAACGGCACTTGATGTAAGGCAAAATCTCCGCTTCGGGCCGGGCACAAGACCGGCCTCCCGTGCGTTACGTGCGCTGGAGACACCGCAGACACCCAGAGGGGGAGAGCGATACATGGCTACTGATTACGACACCCCACGCAAGACCGACGATGACGTCAACGAGGACAGCATCGAGGAACTGAAGGCCAGGCGGAACGACAAGTCGACCTCCACGGTCGACGTGGACGAGTTCGACCAGGCCGAATCCCTCGAGCTGCCCGGAGCCGACCTCTCCAACGAGGAGCTGTCGGTCCGGGTGCTGCCGAGGCAGGCGGACGAGTTCACCTGCATGAGCTGCTTCCTCGTGCATCACCGCAGCCAGCTGGCGACGGAGAAGAACGGCAACCCGATCTGCCGCGACTGCGCGGCCTGACGGAAAGCCGGACCGTGGCGAGCGACGACGAGCGAGGCCATGAGGCCTCGCTCGCGGGCGCAACGGAGGGGCCGGCGGGCGATCTCGTCCCGCTCCGTCCCCCCGGCCGTGCAGCAAGGGCACGTGCACGCGCCAAGGCGGCGCTGAACACCTTCGTCGACGGGCTCGTCGAGACGGCCCCGAGGGTCCCCGTCAGGGACCTGGAGACGCTTCGCCGCCAGTTCCCCGGGCTCGGGCCCGAGGAGCTGGCCGACAAGCTGGTGTACGCCGCCACGATGGGCACCGCGACGGTCGGCGCCGGCATCGGCGCCGCCGCCATGCTGCCCACGCCGCCGGCCATGCCGGCGGAGCTGGCCTCGGAGACCCTCGGGGTCGCCCTGGTCGAGTACAAACTCATCGCCGAGCTGCACGAGGTCTACGGGCTGCGCGCCCCGGGTTCACTGCGACAGCGCTCGACGATGTACCTCGCCGAGTGGACCGAGCGGCGCGGGATCGACTTCTCCAAGCCGTCCACGCTGAACATCGCGCTCGGCGGCAGGATGAAGCGCGAACTGCGCCAGCAACTGATGAAGCGCACCATGCGCAACCTGCCGACGCTGACCCCGTTCATGGTCGGCGCGGCCGTCGGTGCCGTGATGAACCGGCGCGACACCAGGAAACTCGCGGAGCAGATCCGCAAGGACCTGCGCCACCGCCAGGTGCCCTGGGGCCTGCTGTCGGCCGAGGAGGAACCCCCGCCCGCGCTCGGGCCCGGCGGCTGACCCGCCCGGCGCCCAGCGCCGTGCGCCGGGGCGCCCCGGGCTCAGACGCGTACGTCCCGCAGGGCCGCGGCGAGGCGCTCGGGTGAGCGCGTCGACAGGTACAGGTAAGGCGTCGGGTCGTCCGGGTCGGTGACCTCGACCTTGAGCGCGGTCGGCACGTAGGCGCGCAGCAGCATGAAGGCGCGCGGATCGGCCTTGTACGACCGCCAGGCCAGGGCCTCGTCCCGGTCCAGCACCGTGGCCTCGCCGAGCGCCGTCACCGGGATCCTGGCGTCCCCGGCCACCAGCGAGCCGGCCACCACCCGCAGCCGCGGCGAGCCGTAGGCGCTGACCAGGGCCGCGCCGACGGCCGTGCCGCCCACGAGCCCGCCGAGCAGTGCCAGCGGCCCGAGGGGCAGCAGGATCAGCGCCAGCGAGATGCCCGCGCCGACGGCGAGCGCCCACCACGAACGCGGCGCGGTGAGCCGCTCCTCATAGGTCATGACGGTCATGACACCCAGCTTGTCATGCCGCCCGG
The DNA here is from genome assembly GCF_965342435.1 of Actinacidiphila sp. bgisy160. Classification (GTDB taxonomy): domain Bacteria; phylum Actinomycetota; class Actinomycetes; order Streptomycetales; family Streptomycetaceae; genus Actinacidiphila. The sequence goes on from NZ_CBDRCM010000021.1 coordinate 29,717, forward strand.
TCAGCGCCCGCCCCGGGACCGCAGCCTCGTCAGCGTGTGCGCGGCGCGCGGGGGCCGGCGCAGCCCCATGGCGATCTGCTTGGCCCAGTCGGTCGCGGCGGTCGGCAGGGCGGCGTCCAGGACGGCGGAGGACCGGGCGTCGGCGCCCACCAGGTAGCGGGGGAGCGGCCGCGGCGCCGTGAGCGCCTTCAGCACCGTGCGCGCCACCGGGCGCGGCGAGGGCAGCTCCCGCTTGACCAGTTCCTCGGCGGCCTCGTACTGGTGCCGGTAGGCCGAGTTGCGGCGCTGCGGGAGCCGGCTCGCGCCGCGCTGCCAGATGTCCGTGCCGTACGAGCCGGGCTCCACCAGCACGACCTTGACCCCGAACGGGGCGGCCTCCATCCGCAGCGCGTCCGTCATCGCCTCCAGGCCCTGCTTGCTGGCGCAGTACCAGCCGAGCAGCGGCATCGAGACCCGCCCGGAGACCGAGGAGATGTTGACGATCCGCCCCGCGCGCCTGGCCCGCATCGTGGGCAGCACCAGGCGGGCGATGCGCGCCGGGGCCACCAGGTTGGTCTCCAGCTGCTGCCGCACCTGCTCGTCGTCGACGTCCTCGATCGCGCCGGGCTGGGCGATCCCCGCGTTGTTCACCACGGCCCACGGGCCGCCGTCCGTCATCGTGGCGATCTCGGTGAACGCCCGGACGGAGGACGTGGCGTCCGTGACGTCCAGGAGCACAGTGCGCACCGACGCGCCGGTGCGCTCCACCGCCTCCCGCAACGCCTCCGCCTTCTCCTGACTCCGTACCGTCCCGATGACGTCGAGACCGGCGTGGGCCAGTTCGAGGGTGATGGCGAGGCCGATCCCGCACCCGGCTCCTGTGACGACGACGGACCTGGGGGTCATGGGGTGCTCCAAGGGAGGGTGCTCCGGTGATGGGCGGGCCGCGGGGCCGGAAGGACAACGGCCGGGCGGCGGGAAACGATCCCGCAGGAGGGTAGGGTCTCCCGCGTGAGTGGAGCTACGACCGACGCCGGCCCGGACCGTCCGGGCCTGACACCGCCGCGCGACGCCGTCGCGCCCGAGCGGCACCCCGACGCCCCCGCCCCCGGCCAGCCGCTGGGCGCGCACTACGACCACTGCTTCGGCTGTGGCGAGGCGCAGCCGCACGGTCTGCACCTGGAGGCCACGGCAGGTGAGGGCGTCAGCGTGACGGCAGAGTTCACCGTCCAGCCCGCCCACCAGGGTGCCCCGGGCCTGGCGCACGGCGGTGTGCTCGCCACGGCGCTCGACGAGACGCTCGGCTCCCTCGCCTGGCTGCTGCGCACCATCGCCGTGACCGGCCGCCTGGAGACCGACTTCGTGCAGCCCGTGCCGGTCGGCGCCACCCTCCACCTGGAGGCCCGCTGCACCGCCGTGGCCGGGCGCAAGATCTACTCCACCGCGGTCGGCCGGATCGGCGGCCCCGACGGCCCCGTCGCGGTCCGCGCGGACGCGCTGTTCATCGAGGTCAAGCTGGAGCACTTCACCGACCACGGCCGCCCCGAGGAGATCCACGCCGCGATGTCCGACCCGGACCAGATCAAGGTCGCGCGCGCCTTCGAGGTGAACCCGTGACCGGCGGCGGTCGCCCCCCGGTCGACGTCCTCATCCACCGTTTGCACGAGGACGTCCCGATTCCTTCCTACGGGCACCCGGGCGACGCCGGGGCCGACCTCGTCACCACCGAGGCGGCCGAACTGGCCCCCGGCGAACGCGCCGTGCTGCCCACGGGGGTGTCGATCGCGCTGCCGGACGGCTACGCCGCCTTCGTGCACCCGCGCTCGGGCCTCGCCGCGAGGTGCGGAGTGGCCCTCGTGAACGCCCCGGGAACGGTTGATGCCGGGTACCGTGGGGAGATCAAGGTGATCGTGGTCAACCTGGACCCGCGCGAGAGCGTACGGTTCGCAGCAGGGGACCGGATCGCCCAACTGGTCGTCCAGCAGGTCGAGCGGGTCCGCTTCCACGAGGTGGCGGAACTGCCCGGTTCGGTACGGGCGGCAGGGGGCTTCGGCTCCACGGGGGGTCATGCCGCGGTGGATGGCTCGCCGGTCGGTCCGTCCGGCAATGGATACGCATCGGTCATCGCTGACCGGGAAGGACAGTGACGTGTTCCGTCGTCGTCGCAAGGAGCGCGGAGACGCCCTCGACGAGCTCGCGGCCGAGAGCCCTGACGAGCTGGCCGAAGACGCCGAGGAGTCGGACGACTCCATGGAGTCCCGTCGGTACAACCTTCCGCCCGCCCCGAGGCCGGACGGCCCGTGGGACGTGAGCGAGGTCAGGGACCCGGCCGAGGGCCGGGTCGACCTGGGCGGGCTGTTCGTGCCCGGTGTCCAGGGCATGGAACTGCGCGTCGAGGTGGCCGGGGAGTCCATCGTCGCCGCGACCGTGGTGCTCCGGGAGAGCGCCGTCCAGCTGCAGGGCTTCGCCGCCCCCAAGTCGGAGGGCATCTGGGGCGAGGTCCGCGACGAGATCGCGTCCGGCATCACCAAGCAGGGCGGCATCGTCGACGAGGTCGAGGGTCCGCTGGGCTGGGAGCTGCGTGCCCAGGTCCCGGTGCAGCTGCCCAACGGGGCCAACGGTGTACAGGTCGTACGCTTCGTCGGCTGTGACGGACCGCGCTGGTTCCTGCGGGGCGTCATCTCCGGGCAGGGCGCCGTCCAGCCCGAGACCGCCGGCCTGCTGGAGCAGATCTTCCGCGACACCGTCGTCGTCCGCGGCGAGTCGCCGATGGCGCCGCGCGACCCGATCGTGCTGAAGCTGCCCAACGACGCCCAGATGGTGCCCGAGGGCATCGCCCAGGAGGAGAGCGGCCGCTTCTCCGACGGCATCGACCCGATGCGCCGCGGCCCGGAGATCACCGAAGTGCACTGAACCCCGGGGCCCGGCGCCCCAGCCTTGCCCTACGCCCGTGGGCCGACCTGTGACAACAGGTCGGCCCACGGGCGTTTTCACAGGTCAGCGGGGTGAACGTCAAAGGGCCGTCAAGGCGTCGTGAGGGCCCGTACGGAAGCCGTCAACGGTGTCCGCGAGCGGCGGGAACGGAGGTTCCCTGGCCTGGTCAACGTCCGATCCAGAGCTAGGAGCACACGATGGCCGACCTGGCCTTCGTGGTCACCACGATCACGGTCTTCGCACTGGTGGCCCTCATCGCCAAGCAGGTGGCGAAGCTGTGAGCGCCGAGAACATCGCCGGCCTCGTCGTCGCCGTCGCCCTGCTGGCCTATCTGGTTCTGGTATTCGTCCGGCCCGAGAGATTCTGAGGCCCGGACATGAGCCCCATTACCGCTGACGTGCTCCAGGTCACCGCCCTCGTCGTGGCGCTGGCGCTGGCGTACCGCCCCCTCGGCGACCACATGGCCGCCGTCTACAGCTCCGACCGGCACCTGCGGGTCGAGCGGCTGGTCTACCGCTGCCTCGGCGCCGACCCGGACGCCGAGCCCGGGAAGATGGCCGGCAACCTCAGGCAGGGCTACGCGATCCTCGCCGCCATGGGCCTGATCTGGGTCGGCTTCGTGACGCTGATGACCTGGGCCGAGTTCGCGCACCCCGGCTCGGCGGACCACATCGCGGGGGCCTGATGGTCGGCCGCACCCCGGAGTACCTGGGCAAGAAGATCGGCACCCGCGAGATCAAGCTCGCCGCCCTCTACATCCTGGTCACCCCGGCCGTGGTCCTGGTCTTCACCGCCCTGGCGATGGCCCTGCCGAACCCGCCGCACTCCATGCTCAACAGCGGGCCGCACGGCTTCTCCGAGGTCCTGTACGCCTACACCTCCGTCGGCAACAACAACGGCTCCGCCTTCGCGGGCCTGAACGCCAACACGCAGTGGTACAACAGCACGCTCGGCCTCGCGATGGTCCTCGGCCGCTTCGTGCCGATGGTCTTCGTCCTGGCCCTGGCCGGCTCGCTCGCCAGGCAGAAGGCCGTGCCCGCGACGGCGGGCACCCTGCGCACCGAGAAACCGCTCTTCGCGAGCCTGCTCGTCGGCGCGATCCTGATCATCACGGGCCTGACCTACTTCCCGGCGCTCGCGCTCGGCCCGCTGGCGGAGGCGGCGCCGACGGTCGCGCTGCCCCTGGACGGGTCGGCGCCGCCGAGCACGAGAGGAACTTCCTCGACGAGAGCCGGCGGCTCGTGCGCCTGCCGGACGTCACCTGAGGCATCGATGACGACCCCGTCCTGCCCGGGCCCTCGACACGTACCGAGGGGAGGGCGTCAAGGGCGCGTCAACGTGTTCCCAGCAGGGGCATCACATCCGATTTGTCCGCTGCTGGGACCATAGGATGCTTACTGTCGGACGCGCCCTGAAGGGGCACGTCACGAGGTGGAACGTGGAGCCATGGCACGCGGGACTTTGCGGATATACCTGGGGGCGGCCCCAGGAGTGGGCAAGACCTACGCCATGCTCTCCGAGGCCCACCGGCGCCTGGAGCGCGGCACCGATGTGGTCGTCGCCTTCGTCGAGCACCACGACCGCGCCCGTACCGAGGTCATGCTGACCGGCCTGGAGGTCGTGCGGCGGAAGGAGATCGGCTACCGGGACACCGTCTTCACCGAGATGGACGTCGACGCGGTGCTCGCACGCCGGCCCGAGGTCGCCCTCGTCGACGAGATGGCCCACGCCAACATCCCCGGCAGCCGCAACGACAAGCGCTGGCAGGACATCGAGGAACTGCTCCAGGCCGGCATCAACGTCATATCGACGGTGAACATCCAGCACCTGGAGTCGCTCGGCGACGTCGTCGAGTCGATCACCGGCGTGCGCCAGCGCGAGACCGTGCCCGACGAGGTGGTCCGCCGCGCCGACCAGATCGAGCTGGTCGACATGTCGCCGCAGGCGCTGCGCCGCCGCATGGCGCACGGCAACATCTACGCCTCCGACAAGGTCGACGCGGCCCTGTCCAACTACTTCCGGCCCGGCAACCTCACCGCGCTGCGCGAGCTGGCCCTGCTGTGGGTGGCCGACCGGGTCGACGAATACCTGCGGCAGTACCGCACCGACCACCGGATCTCCGCCACCTGGCAGGCCCGCGAGCGCATCGTGGTGGGCCTCACCGGCGGGCCCGAGGGGCGGACCCTGATACGGCGCGCCGCCCGGATGGCCGCCAAGGGAGCGGGCGGTGAGATCCTCGCCGTCCACATCGCGCGCAGCGACGGCCTGACGGCCGGCTCGCCCAAGGAACTCGCCGTCCAGCGCACCCTCGTCGAGGACCTCGGCGGTTCCTTCCACCACGTGGTGGGCGAGGACGTCCCCGGCGCCCTGCTGGACTTCGCCCGCGGCGTCAACGCCACCCAGGTCGTGCTCGGCACCAGCCGCCGGCCCGCGTGGCAGTACGTCTTCGGGCCCGGCGTGGGCGCGACCGTGGCCCGTGAGTCCGGGCCCGACCTCGACGTGCACATCGTCACCCACGAGCACGCCGCCAAAGGCCGGGGAATGCCCGTGGCGCGCGGCGCTCAGCTCGGCCGCTCCCGGGTGATCGCCGGCTGGCTGACCGGGGTGCTCGGCCCCGCGCTGCTCTGCCTGTTCCTCACCCAGTTGCACCCCGCCCTGGGCATCGCCACCGACATGCTGCTGTTCATGACCCTGACGGTCGCGGCCGCCCTCATCGGCGGCCTCTACCCGGCACTGGTCTCGGCGGTCGGCGGCTCCCTGCTGCTGAACTACTTCTTCGCGCCGCCCCTGCACACCTTCACCATCGCCCAGCCCGAGAACCTGATCGCCATCGTGATCTTCGTGGTGGTCGGCGTCGCGGTGGCCTCCGTGGTGGACCTGGCGGCACGCCGCACCCACCAGGCCGCCAGACTCCAGTCCGAGGCCGAGATCCTGTCGTACCTGGCCGGCAGCGTGCTGCGCGGCGAGCACTCCCTGGACGCCCTGCTGGAGCGGGTCCGGGAGACCTTCGGCATGGAGGCTGTGTCGCTGCTGGAGCGGGCCGGCGAGCACGACGCCTGGACCTGCGCCGCCGGCGTCGGCAACCGGCAGTGCCTGCGCCCCGAGGACGCGGACGTGGAGGTGCCGGTCAGCGACAACCTCTCCCTCGCCCTCGTCGGCCGGGTGCTGCCCGCCTCCGACCGGCGGGTGCTCTCCGCCTTCGCGGCCCAGGCCGTCGGAGCCCTGGACCGGCAGCGGCTGGAGGACGAGGCCGCCAGGGCCCACAAGCTCGCCGAGGGCAACCGTATCCGCACAGCCCTGCTCGCCGCTGTCTCCCACGACCTGCGCACCCCCCTGGCGGCCATCAAGGCGGCCGTCAGCTCGCTGCGCTCCGGCGACGTCGCCTGGTCCGAGGAGGACGAGGCCGAGCTTCTGGAAGGCATCGAGGAGGGCGCGGACCGGCTCGACAACCTGGTCGGCAACCTCCTCGACATGTCGCGCCTGCAGACCGGCACCGTCACCCCCCTGATCCGCGAGGTGGACCTCGACGAGGTCGTCCCCAAGGCCCTGCGCGGCGTCCCCGACGGCAGCGTCGTCCTCGACGTCCCCGAGACCCTCCCGATGGTCTCCGTCGACCCCGGCCTCCTCGAGCGCAGCGTCGCCAACATCGTGGAGAACGCGGTCAAGTACAGCCCCTCCGGCACGCAGGTGCTGGTCGCCGCCAGCGCCCTGGGCGACCACGTCGACCTGCGCATCGTCGACCGCGGGCCCGGTGTTCCCGACGCCGCGAAGGAACGGATCTTCGAGCCGTTCCAGCGGTACGGCGACGCCCCTCGGCAACGGCGTGGGCCTCGGCCTCGCGGTGGCCCGCGGCTTCGCCGACTCCATGGGCGCCACTCTGCAGCCCGAGGACACCCCGGGAGGCGGCCTGACGATGGTGCTCACCCTCCCGGCCGCGCCCGGCAGCATCCCCGCCGCCCCGGACCTCCCGGCCGAGGCGACGACCTGACGGTGCCCGCACCGCATCCCCGCTCCACCCCCCTCACCATGAAGGAAAGGCAGGTTCCATGAACCGGGTGCTCGTGGTCGACGACGAGCCGCAGATCGTGCGCGCTCTCGTGATCAACCTGCGGGCCCGCAAGTACGAGGTCGACTCCGCCCACGACGGCGCCACCGCGCTGCGGCTGGCCGCCGCCCGCCACCCCGACGTCATCGTGCTCGACCTCGGCCTGCCAGACATGGACGGCGTCGAGGTGATCCGGGGGCTGCGCGGCTGGACCCGGGTGCCGATCATCGTGCTCTCCGCCCGCCAGGCCTCCGACGAGAAGGTCGAGGCCCTCGACGCGGGCGCCGACGACTACGTCACCAAGCCCTTCGGCATGGACGAGTTGCTCGCCCGGCTGCGCGCCGCCTTCCGCCGCGCGACGCCCGGCGGCCCCGAGGACGGTGCCGCGACCGTGGAGACCGAGTCCTTCACCGTCGACCTCGCCGCCAAGAAGGTCAACCGCGACGGAGTCGACGTCCGGCTCACGCCCACCGAGTGGCACCTGCTGGAGGTGCTGGTCCGCAACACCGGCCGCCTGGTCAGCCAGAAACAGCTGCTCCAGGAGGTCTGGGGCCCGTCCTACGGCACCGAGAGCAACTACCTGCGGGTCTACACGGCGCAGTTGCGGCGCAAGCTCGAGGCCGACCCGGCGCATCCGCGGCACTTCATCACCGAGCCAGGCATGGGCTACCGCTTCGAGAAGTGATCAGTGATCCGTTCACCCCGGCCCGGTACCCTTCCAGGTATGAGTGGTACCACCCGTTCGGACCGGCCGGCCGGCCGCTTCCGCAGGATGCTCGACCGACTGTCCAGCTCCCAGGAGGAGCTGCACTCCGACGAGCTGCGGCAGGACACCGCGGACGTCGGGTGCACCCGGATCAGCGACTGCTCCGATCGCGACATAGTCACCGTGACCGGTACACTACGCGCTGTCACTCTGCGCCCGCGGGCCGGTGTGCCCGCCCTGGAGGCCGAGCTGTTCGACGGCTCCGCACCGCTGGACGTGGTGTGGCTGGGCCGGCGCAGCATCGTCGGCATCGAGCCGGGCCGCAGGATCATCGCGTCGGGGCGGATCTCCATGAACCGCGGCCGTCCGGTGCTGTTCAATCCCAAGTACGAGTTGCGTCCGGTCGGACAGGAGTAGCCGGTGGCGTCGATCGACAAGCGGACCGGGGCACAGCCCACGACCAGGACCGAACAGGGTCCGGAGCACGACGCGGCGGCCTCGAAGGCCGCCGCCGACCACGCGCTCCTGGAGGCCTTCGGCGGCGTCTGGGGCATGATCGACACGACGGTGCCCGGACTCGTCTTCGTCCTGATCTACACGATCAACCGGGACATCCACACCGCCGCCATCGCCGCGCTGGGCCTGACCCTGGTGCTGGCGCTGGCCCGCCTGGTGCGCCGGCAGACCCTCAAGCACGCGTTCAGCGGTGTCTTCGGCGTGGCCTTTGGCGCGGTGTTCGCGATGATGTCGGGCGACGCGAAGAACTTCTACCTGCCCGGCATGCTCTACACCCTCGGGCTCGCCGTCGCGTACGTCGCCTCCGCGCTCGCGAAGTACCCGCTGATCGGACTGCTGCTCGGTCCGATCCTCAAGGAGAACCTGTCCTGGCGGACGCGCAACCCGGGCCGGCTCGTCGCTTACACCAAGGCCACCTGGGCCTGGGGCATCATCCTGCTCGTCAAGTCGGCGATCCTCTTCCCGCTCTACATCTGGGGGAACGCCACCCAGCTCGGCTGGGTCAAGGTCGCCCTCGGAATCCCGCCGTTCCTGCTCTGCGTCTACCTGACCTGGATCTTCCTGGCCAAGGCCCCGCCGCCGATCGACGTGATCGCGGAGATGGAGGAGGCCGAGCGCGCCGAGCAGGCCGAGCGGGCCGCCAAGGAGGCCGCCGGCAACTGACCCGGCGCCCCCGCGCCGGCAGCGAACGCACGAGGGGCGGTCGGAACCGACGGGTTCCGGCCGCCCCTCGTCTACGCGCGGTCGTACGTCCTACGCCCCGGCCCCGGCGCTGCGAACCGAGAGCAGGTCCTCCAGCTGCTCCTCGCGGTGCGGAGCCGCGACGAACAGCAGCTCGTCGCCCGCCTCGAGTACGTCGTCCTTGGACGGGGTGAGCACGCGGTGCCCGCGGATGATCGTGACCAGCGAGGTGTCCTCCGGCCAGGCGACCTCACCCACCCGGGTGCCCACCAGCGCGGCCTCCTCCGGCAGGGTCAACTCGACCAGGTTCGCGTCGCCCTGGCTGAAGCGCATGAGCCGGACGAGGTCGCCGACGCTCACGGCCTCCTCCACCAGGGCCGACATCAGGCGCGGGGTGGAGACGGCCACGTCCACGCCCCAAGCCTCGTTGAACAGCCACTCGTTCTTGGGGTTGTTCACCCGCGCGACGACGCGCGGGACGCCGTACTCCGTCTTGGCGAGCAGCGAGACGACCAGATTGACCTTGTCATCACCGGTGGCGGCGATCACCACGTTGCAGCGCTGCAGCGCCGCCTCGTCCAGCGACGTGATCTCGCAGGCGTCGGCCAGCAGCCACTCCGCCTGCGGGACCCGCTCCACCGAGATCGAGGTCGGGTTCTTGTCGATCAGCAGGACCTCGTGGCCGTTCTCCAACAGCTCGCCCGCGATCGAGCGGCCGACCGCCCCGGCCCCGGCAATGGCGACCCTCATCGGTGCGCCTCCTCAGGGCCGTTCGCGCACGCGGCCTCCACCTGCTCGACCTCGTCCGTGCGCATCATCACGTGCACCAGGTCGCCTTCCTGCAGGACCGTCTCCGAGGTGGGAAGCATCGCCTCGCCCAGCCGGGTGAGGAACGCCACGCGCACCCCCGTCTCCTCCTGGAGCCTGCTGATCTTGTGGCCCACCCATGCGGTGTCCGTGTGCACCTCCGCGAGCTGCACACCCCCGCTCGGGTCGCGCCACAGCGGCTCCGCGCCGGACGGCAGCAGGCGGCGGAGCATCTGGTCGGCCGTCCACCGGACGGTGGCGACGGTGGGAATGCCCAGGCGCTGGTACACCTCGGCGCGCCGCGGGTCGTAGATGCGCGCGGCGACGTTCTCGATGCCGAACATCTCACGGGCCACCCGGGCCGCGATGATGTTGGAATTGTCACCACTGCTGACGGCCGCGAACGCGCCCGCCTCCTCGATGCCGGCCTCGCGCAGCGTGTCCTGGTCGAACCCGACCCCGGTCACGCGGCGTCCGCTGAACCCGGCGCCCAGGCGGCGGAAGGCCGTCGGGTCCTGGTCGATCACGGCCACCGTATGACCTTGCTGCTCAAGGGAGTGTGCGAGAGTGGAACCCACTCGCCCACATCCCATAATCACGACGTGCACGACCGTCCTTCCGGCTGCCAACAATTCCGGCCGATCCCTCTCAGGGTCTCAGACCGCGCCCAAAGCTACACACGCGCGCAACCCCTTGATAGGTGGGCGGGGGGATCGGAAGTCTTGACGATCCTCTAACATCGCGGGGTGTCCAAACTGACCGACCTTCCGAAACGGATCCTGATCGGGCGGGCGCTCCGCAGCGACAGGCTCGGAGAGACGCTCCTCCCCAAGAGGCTGGCGCTCCCCGTCTTCGCCTCCGACCCGTTGTCGTCCGTGGCGTACGCGCCCGGAGAGGTTCTCCTCGTCCTGTCGATCGCGGGAGTGTCGGCCTACCACTTCAGCCCCTGGATCGCGGTCGCGGTCGTCGTGCTGATGTTCACCGTCGTCGCCTCGTACCGGCAGAACGTGCACGCGTACCCCTCCGGCGGCGGCGACTACGAGGTCGCGACGACCAACCTCGGCCCGCGCGCCGGGCTCACCGTGGCCAGCGCCCTGCTGGTCGACTACGTCCTCACCGTGGCCGTGTCGGTCGCCTCCGGCGTGGAGAACCTCGGCTCGGCCGTGCCGTTCTTCGTCGAGCACAAGGTGCTGGGCGCCATCGGCATGATCGTCCTGCTCATGCTGATGAACCTGCGCGGTGTGCGCGAGTCGGGCACGATCTTCGCCATCCCCACCTACGCCTTCGTCTTCGGCGTCTTCTGCATGCTGGCCTGGGGGATCTTCCGGATCGCGATCGGCGACGAGATGCACGCGCCGACCGCCGGCTACACGATCAAGGCCGAGCACACCGGACTCGCGAGTTTCGCGCTCGTCTTCCTCCTGCTGCGGGCCTTCTCCTCCGGCTGCGCCGCGCTCACCGGCGTCGAGGCGATCAGCAACGGCGTGCCCGCCTTCCGCAAGCCGAAGTCCAAGAACGCCGCGACGACCCTGGCGCTGATGGGCGTCCTGGCCGTCACCATGTTCTGCGGCATCATCGCGCTCGCCCTCAACACCAACGTGCGCATGGCCGAGAACCCGGCCGCCGACCTGCTGGTGAACGGCAGGCCGGTCGGCCCCGGCTACACCCAGGACCCGGTGATCGCCCAGGTCGCCTCCGCCGTCTTCGGCGACGGGTCGATCCCCTTCGTCCTCCTGGCCGGTGCCACTGCGCTGGTCCTGTTCCTGGCCGCCAACACCGCGTACAACGGCTTCCCGGTGCTCGGCTCGATCCTCGCCCAGGACCGCTACCTGCCGCGCCAGCTGCACACCCGCGGCGACCGTCTCGCCTTCAGCAACGGCATCGTGCTGCTCGCCGCCTTCGCCTGCGTGCTGGTCTACATCTACGGGGCCGACTCGACCCGGCTGATCCAGCTGTACATCGTCGGCGTCTTCGTCTCCTTCACCCTCAGCCAGACCGGTATGGTCCGGCACTGGAACCGGCACCTGGCCACCGAGACCGACCCCGTCGCGCGCCGCCACATGATCCGCTCCCGGGCGATCAACACCTTCGGTGCCTTCTTCACCGGGCTCGTCCTCGTCGTCGTGCTGCTCACCAAGTTCACGCACGGCGCCTGGGTCGCCGTTCTGGGCATGGTCCTCTTCTACGGCATGATGACGGCCATCCGGCGCCACTACGACCGGGTCTCCAGCGAGCTCGCGGCCGCCGAGGAGCGCAGCGAGGAGGAGGTCAAGCCCTCCCGCGTGCACTCCATCGTCCTGGTCTCCAAGGTGCACAAGCCCACCCTGCGGGCCCTGTCGTACGCCAAGCTCTTCCGGTCGGACACGCTGGAGGCGCTCAGCATCAACGTGGACCCGGCCGACACCAAGGCCCTGCAGGCCGAGTGGCAACGGCGCGGCATCGAGGTGCCGCTGAAGGTGCTGGACTCGCCGTACCGCGAGATCACCCGGCCGATCATCGACTACGTCAAGAGCCTGCGCCGCAGCAGCCCGCGCGACGTGGTGTCGATCTTCATCCCGGAGTACGTGGTCGGTCACTGGTACGAGCACCTGCTGCACAACCAGAGCGCCCTGCGGCTCAAGGGGCGGCTCCTGTTCACCCCTGGTGTCATGGTCACCTCCGTGCCCTGGCAGCTGGAGTCCTCCGAGCGCGCCAAGCAGCGGGCCCGCAAGGGCGCCGAGTGGAACGCGCCGGGCTCCGTGCGACGCGGCGAGGTGGGACCGTCCAAGCGGCACCGGGAGTCCAGCGGGCGGGCGTGAAACGGGGGCGGCGACGGGCCGTAGACTGGTGAGCTGCCGTCCTTCCCCGCCCCCTGCCTCCAGGAGCCTGTTCCGTCATGCAGCACCGTACGAAGGCCCCTGAGGCCGACGCCCTCGTCGGCGAGCGCTACGAGGTCGAGGTCGGCCCGGTCGCGCACGGCGGCCACTGCATCGCGCGGACGGTCCTGCCGGGCCATGACCGGCCGCAGGTGATCTTCGTCCGGCACGCACTGCCCGGTGAGCGCGTCGTCGCCGAGATCACCGAGGGCGGCCCGGACTCACGCTTCCTGCGCGCCGACGCCGTGGAGGTCCTTCAGGCCTCCCCGGACCGCGTCGAGGCACCCTGCCCGTTCTCCGGCCCCGGCAAGTGCGGCGGCTGCGACTGGCAGCACGCGGCACCCGGCGCGCAGCGCCGGCTCAAGGTGCAGGTGATCACCGAGCAACTGCGGCGGCTCGCCCACCTCACCCCCGAGGAGGCCGGCTGGGACGGCACCGTCGAGCCCGCCCCCGGCGACAAGGTCGCCAAGGGCGAGGTCCCGGCCTGGCGCACCCGCGTCCAGTACGCCGTCGACGCCGAGGGCCACGCGGGCCTGCGCCGGCACCGCTCGCACGAGGTGGAGCGCATCGACCGCTGCCTGATCGCCGCCCCCGGGGTCTCCGAACTGGGCGTCGAGTCCCGCGACTGGCCGGGCATCGCCTCGGTCGAGGCCATCGCCGCCACCGGCTCCTCCGACCGTCAGGTGATCGTCACCCCGCGCCCCGGCGGCCGGCTCCCCATCGTCGAGCTGGACCGCCCCGTCTCCGTCCTGCGGGTCGACGAGCAGGGCGGCGTCCACCGTGTGCACGGCCGCGGCTTCGTGCGCGAGCGCGCGATCGACCGCACCTGGCGGGTCGGTTCGGGGGGCTTCTGGCAGGTCCACCCGAAAGCCGCCGAGCTCCTGGTCGAAGCCGTCATGCAGGGCCTCATGCCACGCAAGGGCGAGACCGCCCTGGATCTCTACTGCGGTGTGGGCCTGTTCGCGGGCGCGCTGGCCGAGCGGGTCGGCGAGACCGGCGCGGTCCTCGGCATCGAGTCGGGCAAGCGCGCCGTGGAGGACGCGCGCCACAACCTGGCCGACCTCGACCGGGTCCGCATCGAGCAGGGCAAGGTCGAGTCCGTACTGCCCCGCACCGGGATCACCGAGGCCGACCTCGTCGTCCTCGACCCGCCCCGCACCGGTGCCGGCCGCGCCACCGTGGAGCACGTCGCCTCCCTCGGCCCCCGCCGCATCGCCTACGTCGCCTGCGACCCCGCCGCCCTCGCCCGCGACCTCGGCTACTTCGCGGCGGCCGGGTACGCCCCGCGGCGGATGCGCGCGTTCGACCTGTTCCCGATGACGCACCACGTGGAGTGCGTGGCTATCCTTGAGCCTGCCGTGAAGGGCGCTTGACCTGCGGCTTTGTGGCGCAGGCGGGGCGACCGACCTGTTCCTCTCCATGCAGCGGGTCGAATGGACGGACCGACCCTTGAAGGTTGCCTGACCTGCGACTTCTTGAGGCGGACGGCCGCTTCGGCGGCGCTTTCAGCGGTTCCGTCGAGGAATCTTGACGCTCGGCTGACGCTCGCTTCGGGGCTCTGGGCGTTACTGGGGCCATCGCTGGATGATCTCGGTATCTCGCACCACACCGGGCAGCTCAGTTCTCGGCGTTCGAAAGTCAGTAACCGCGCGGGGGCCACGCGCACGGTACCGAGGCACACGACACGGTCGTCCTGGTCATCGCCGAACTCGCCGCGAACGCCGTTCTCCACGGCCGCGTCCCGGGCGGTGCTTAGACCCGCCCCTTTCCCACGACGAAAGTCTGGGCGTCGTCCGAATCGAGGTGACCGACCTTCACCCCACCCGGCTGCCGCGACCGGTTCCCGATCCGGACGAGGGCGAATGCCGCAGGCTGCTCCTTGTCGATGCGCTCGCCGCCGACTGGGCGTACGCCACCGCCCCGGCCCGGCAAGACGGTCTGGGCGGAGTGCACGACGGCTCCCCGTTTCATCTGGCCGTCGGGGCCAGCAGCTCTGGCGTTCGGTTGACCGGACGGTCGGCCCCGAAGCCCCGCCCAGGGCATTACGGACCTGGGCGCGGCGGTATTACGGTTGCTCTCCGAGCGGTGCCCTGACCGCTTTCGAGGGGGAAACGGTCGTCGCACAGGGCATTGGGGTGAGGGGAGCCGCCGTGCAGGCGCTGTATGCCGTCAGTTTCGACATCCGGTCCGCCCAGGAGCAGCCGGGCCACGTCTACGAGAGCCTTCGCGGCCATCTCGCCGACTGGCTCGGCCACCACGGACGCGTATCGGCACCGTCGGCGACCGAACTCGACAGGGATGGCCGGGCGGTGCTCGCCGGCAAGATTCCCGGCCATGGTGACCGCACAGTGAGCTGGACCGTGGCGGGCGACGAACTCACCCGCGCCCTGCGCATGACCATCCACCAGCCGCTGTCTACGGGACCGGCCCAGTTTGTCACCCGGGTCACGGTCTCCCAGTCGGGGGAAGGCGGCGGGCTCAGGATCGTCATGGGCAGGGAGATCCCCGACGGCTGGATAGCGCCGGTGCAGGATCCGCCGCTCAAGCGCCCCAACCTGTTGCGGGCGGTGCTCGGCGACGAGCGACTCGAAGTGCGGGTGCTGAGCCAGCTCGCCACAGGGCGATACGAGAGGATCCGGGAGGAGAGTCACGTTGACGTACTCCTCGACGTCCTGGCGCTGCGCACGCGCCTCCCCATTCTCCTGATGCACCCAAGGGACCAGGCGGGATGGAGCGCGGCGGCCGATGCGTCGGGACAACTCGCGGGCCTGGCCCAGGTGGTGACCCTGAATTACGTGACCGCACAGGCCGTCCGCCGGGCCCACGAGCAGGTGGCCGTACCCAGCGGTGGCGCCCGGCTGGTCTGGCCCGACCTCGGCTTGGAGCACCCCGCCTACTCACGGGAGGAGGTGTCTCAGACGGCCTTCGTGGAACGGCGGCTGATGCCGTCGCTCGCCCATCTGTCTGTCATCGCCCGCGGCAGTGACACGGCGTGGGAGCGTGCGCGACAGGCGTCGTACCGCGCGGGAGCCCGCAGGGCGGCGGAGCAGTTGTCGCGTGCCCAGGCCGCCGGAGACACGACCGCCGAGCTCGAAGCGCTGCAGAAACGTGTCCGGCAGCTCGAAGAGGACGCCACATCCTGGGAGGACCTGGCACAGAGCTGCATGGAGGAACGCGACAAGGCGCGAGACGATGCCGCCACCGCTGAGGCCCTGCGTCAGGACCGGGACTACTGGAAGAACGAGTACCTAAACCTGTCGAAGGGCGGCGGGCAGGCGGCCACATTCGACGCCTGGAGCGAGATTCCTCCTCTGGGAACGGACGCCGTACCCACTTTCGAAGCCCTCGTTAAGGCATCGGAGGAGCACATCGTGTTCACGGCGAGAGCGGCGCGTGCCTGGAAGGACTCCCGCTACCCGTACCCCCAGGAGATGACCGACCGGCTGACCGCCCTCGCGCAGGCTGCGACGGACCTGTACTCCAATTCCGGCAGGATGCCCAGGCTGGCCCAGTGGTTCTACGACAACCACGGACTGAAGTTCGCGCCCAACGACGAGAAACTCAGCAAGGACAAGGACAAGCGCTACTTCATTTTCAACGGAAAGCGTTGGGACGGACTGCCGCACATCAAGGTCCGGGACGCCGTCTCGCCCAATGAGGTCGGACGCATCTACTTCGCCCTCGACTCCGAGGAGAAGCGGTTCATCGTGAACCATGTGGGACTGCACCTGTAGCTGGCCCAGGCGGGCACCTTGCATCCGTGGGCACTCATGGTGACCACCCTGGCACTGTTCGGTACGGCGGATTTTAGCGCGCAAGTCCAGCAGTCTCACCGCGTCTTATTTGGACGTATCAGCCGATGTCCGGATCATCGGCCTCTTCGAGGAGAAGGGCCGCGAGGTCGTTGGCCCACTCCATGGCCCAAGCGCGGAGCGCGGTGATCGTGGCGTCATCGAGCCCATAGGCGGCGAAGGCTTCATCGTCGGTCCACTCGGCGCCCGTGAGGTTCGCCTGCAGATCCTCGCGCTCGAAGCGGCCGCGGGCGTGGCGACGGCCGAACTCCTCGAGCTCGGCATTGGTCCAGCGGCGGGAGGCCGCGAACACGTCGATCAGGTCGCGGGGCGCTCCGCGGTCGGCGAGGGCGCGGACCTTGGTCCCGATCACATCCTCCTCCGCGAGGACGGGGCCGTACGGGCTCTGGGCGACCGGCCGCCAGAAGATCTCCTTGAGGATGTCGACTTCGCACTCCTGCCCGGTGGCGGGGTCGGACACGGTGAAGCGGGCGGACAGCGGGGCGGTTTCCAGCGCGTGCACCGTCCAACCGCGGGCTTCCAGGCCGGCGCGGAGCGTAGCGGCGATGTCGGCCATGGGCGCCGGGTTCTCGGTGGCGACGTCGAGGTCTTGGCTGGGGCGGTTCACGAGGCGATGTGCCCGCACGGCGTATCACCGGTGAGAACCAGGGGATACGGGGAACCGAGCGCGATCACGTCCGCCAGGAGCCGCGTGTGCAGCTCCGGCATGTCAGTCACGCGGCTGCCCGGGTGCGTGAGGCGAGCTGGGGGAAGGCGTCTTCCCATACGGCGCGCACGGTGCGGCCGACGAGGGTGCGCAGTACCGGCCACAGCTGGAGGAGGAGGTCCTGGTTGAGGTAGCGGGGCAGGTCGTCGTGCAGGCCCTCGTGCAGGACGGTGCGGTACAGGCCCATGCGCTGGCGCGGTTTGCCCAGGTCGTACGAGGTCATCCCGGACCAGGCCATGTGCAGTGGTAGCTCCACGACCCCCTGGGTCGGACCGTGCAACTCGTTCAGCGACTCCGGTAGACGCCGCCGGAACTTCTCCCGGTACAGCCCCAGGTCGTCGGCGTCCGCGCCAGGGAGGTCCCTCGGCGGGGGTGCGGCGTGCTGTGAGCTGGGGGGCATGAGTCCATTATGGCGGCCGGAGGAGGGGCGCGGGTCATGATGAGCGAGCCGAGTCTGGAGTGCGAGGGGCAGATCCTGCTGGGGAGCCGGTTGTGACAGCTTGGTCTGCCCCGAGGTAGGCGGGATGGGCTTTCGGCCGTGACGCTCGTTTGACGCTCTGGGCCTCCGCACGCCTCGCGATGAGTCGTGAAGGCGTATCCGACCTGGCCTTTTCCCTCACTCGCTCAGGCTGACACCTTCCCGATGACGCATCAGGTGGAGTGCGTCGCCATCCTGGAGCCGGCCGCGAAGGGCTCCTGACCTGAGCCGGTCGCGCACCTTGACCAATCCCAAGGGTCGTCGCCGATGACGAACCGGACCCTGGTCGGACGGCGTTCGCACCGGTGACGCAGGAACTCGGTCCGGAACACCTCGGCGCCGGCCTGCCCACCTCCGGTCCGACACGGCGAAACGGCCCGTCGAGGGAACAGACGGGCCGTCACGCAAGGTCATGGTCGAACGCGGTTCCGACCGGCCGCAGCGCTCGGTGGACCCGGGCGCTGCGGCTGCCCGGCGGTCGCGGGCGTCACCAACGTGCTGCTTGCGCGATCCACGTGTCAGGCGCACCGCGGCGCATCAGCCCAGGCCCGTGAACCGGAGTGCGAGCGGCGTGCGCTGGAGGCCCTGCACGAAGAACTCGGGCTCTCACTTCCCCGTTTCGCGCTGACCCGGGGCAGCCCCGCACCCACCTTGGAATTGATCATCTAGGCTGGCAGGACCCGAGGCCCCAGCGCGCCCGCGCACAGCGGTCGGGCGCGCTCATCACAACAAGCCGGAGGAGGGGCGATGGCCGACGGACAGCGGACCACGCGGAAGTACGAGCTCCGGCGCCGCGCCGACGCAATGAACGAGACGCGTCGGCGCATCACAGAGGCGGCGATCTCGCTGCACGCGAAGGTGGGACCGGCCCGCACCACCATCGCCGACATCGCGGCGCTGGCGGGGGTGCAGCGGCACACGGTCTACCGCCATTTCCCGACCGAGACCGACCTGCTGCGGGCGTGCTCCAGTGAGTACTGGCAGCGCCACCCGTGGCCGGATGTGACAGCGTGGCGAGCGATCGCGTCACCCGGTGAGCGGACCACGACGGCACTCGGCGACCTCTACTCCTTCTACGGCTCCGTTGAGCGGATGCTCGCCAACACACTCCGGGACAGCGACCAGGTCATCGAGGTCAAGGAGAGCCTCGCGACCTTCCGCGTGTACATGAACACCGTGTGCGAGGCCCTGACCGTGGACCGGACGCCCGCCGCGAACGGCCGCACCCTCCTCCTAGCGGCAGTCCGGCACGCCACGGCCTTCGGTACCTGGCGGTCGCTCGTGCGCGACAGCGGCCTGGACGTGACGGCCGCCGTGGACTTGATGTCCTCGTTCATCGACTCGGTTGCGAAGCGGTCTGCCGCCCACTGAGACAAACCGGCGTCGCCGGCCGGCCGCGGACCGCGACCCCGTCCCTCCGGCTCCGCGAGCCATCGTCGCCCGGATCATCACGCACACCCCCGGGCACCCACCGTCCCGACATCGCGGAGCGCCGTACGGGCCGGCCTCGCCGCTCCCTGCGGAGTGACCGCCACCTGCGAAGCCTCCTGGGTGGCCCGCTCGCCACCGCCCTCACCGTGAGGCTCCTCGCGAGTTCGCCCCGAGAGTCACACGCGATGCCTCGACACACCCGACGCGACTTCCGGTGCACACGGCCGTGCGCTGAAATTTGACCGGATGCTCTCACGTGCCTACGCTTTCGGAGCACGAGCACGTGCAACGAAATGGCGTGTGCGTCACGGAAGCCGGAGAACCGTTCCGCGGAAAGCAACCGGTGCGAGCTCGAACGCTTCGGCGCGGGCACCTCGCCATACGCCGCACCGCAGCGCCACCAGCACCCCGCGACGGTCCGGCCGACACGGCCGCCGCCCCGCGGCGTTCCGGTCTTGTTTCCGCGTACGTGATCCACGACTGATGGAGACGATGAGAAGTGAGCACCATGCGCGACGACGGCATGCCGGGCGGTTCTGTCGAGGACGAAGTCAGGGCCGAACTGGTATCGCGGACGGTCGCCTTGCAGCCGCTGCTGCGGAAGCATGCCGCACAAGGTGACACAGACCGTGTGGTGCCCCGGGAAGTCGTCGAGGCACTGGCGGAAGCCGGTGTGTTCCGACTGCTGACGCCCAAGCGGTACGGCGGTTACGAGACCGACCTGCGGACGCTGACCCGGGTGTCGGAGACGCTCGGGGCGGCCGATGGCTCGGCGGCGTGGGTCGCCATGATCCTCTCGGTGACCAACTGGCTGGCGTGCCTCTTCCCCGACAAGGCGCAGGAGGAGGTCTTCGGCGCCGATCCGGACGCGCGGGTGAGCGGTGTGGCAGCGCCGACGGGTATGGGCGATCAGGTGCCGGGCGGCTGGCGGGTCAGTGGCCGCTGGTCGTACAACTCCGGTGCTCCCTACGCCACATGGGCGGCGGTCGGGGTGCTGCTCAAGGATGCCGACGGTGCGGTCACTGACCAGGCACTGGTGCTGATTCCCGCCTCGCAACTCACTGTGGAGGACACCTGGCACACGGCGGGCATGAGGGGAACCGCGAGCAACACCCTGGTCGCGCACGAGGTGTTCGTGCCCGAACACCGGGTGATGTCAGTGCCGGCCGCCGCGGAAGGTGCGTACCCGCGCTCATCCCGTGACGAGGCGCTGTACGGCTCGTCGTTCGGCCCGATGCTGCTGCTGTGCCTGGTCGGACCGCTGCTCGGGCTGGCGCAAGCCGCCCTGGACACGGTCGTGGAGGCGGCCGCCTCAAAGCCCCTGTCCTTCACCGTGCACGGCCGCCAGGCGGACTCCGTGGCGTTCCAGACACAGGTCGCCGAGGCCGCGCTGAAGCTGGAGACGGCCCGGCTGCACACCTACCGCGCGGTGGCCGAGGTGGACGAGGCCGCCGCATCGGGCCCGCTGGACTATCCGGCCCGCGCCCACATCCGCGCGCGGGCAGGCTATGCGGCCCAGCAGGTTCTCGAGTCGATCAACACACTGCTGAACGCCCACGGCTCGTCCGCCTTCGCCGACGCCAGCGCCCTCCAGCGCATCTGGCGCGACGCGAACACGGCGGCACGGCACGCCGGCCTGGTCCCGGCCGTGGGGCTGGAGGTGTACGGCAAGTCCATGCTGGGAATCGCCGATCGCGTCAGCCTCATGGTCTGACCGGCGCGTCATCACCAGCTGACGCTGAGGACGAGGCGGAGGAAGCCCCCTCGGACTTCGTCATCCCAGGGGGCGAGCCGCGGGGGCTGCGGGTGTGAGGACGCCGTCGCGCGGCGCCGCGGCGAGCGCTTCCTTCCGGTCCTCCGGCCAGTGCCCCTCCGCTCCCGCGACCTCCCACCGCACGGAAGGACCCGTCATGAGCACCCTGAGTCCCGGCCGGCCCTGACACGCCGCCTCGCGCGGCAGCCGCACCACAGCCGGCAGTTCCTACCGGCCCCCCGGCCACCCGCCCGGCGCCGTGCCGGCCGTCCTCACCGGCGCCACGCCGACCGGGAGGACGTGGCCCCCGCGGGGCAGGTGGCCGCCCGTGCCGGCACCAAGTGCGGTTGCGGGCCGAACCGGGGACCGAGCACGCCGCCGAGCCGACCGGGTTCACCGTCTGCGGATGAACGCCGTGCCGTGGTCGGCGGCCGTCCCGCACTGCCGGCACGGCGGCGGGTGACACGGGCGGGCGCGGCCGGCAGCGGTGGCGGCACGTCGCGCCCTGACTCGGCACCGGCCGCTGCCGGCACCGTGAGCAGATCCCCGGCGGCACCATCAGAGCGGCGGAGGGGTCCGGCCGCAGCCCAGCCGCGGCACAACTGCTCGACCACTTCCTGCTCGAAGTCCTCGTAGTCCTGTGCCGCCGCCGGCCGCGGCGGTCTACCGGACGACCGGACGACGAGCGTCATCGACGCCTCGGCCCGCTGCGAACGAATCACCGTGAGGATCCGCCGGTCGTCGGGGCGGTCGCGCGCGTACGCCCGGCTCAGGGGCGGCGCTGTCGACCGAAGGGTGGCTTGAAGCTCTGAACGGTGCTTCACTTGTTCCCATGGCCTACCGCAAGACGCCCGCAGTGCGGGACCGCCTGGCCGCCGCCAGGGAGCACCTGGTGGTGCGGGCCACGGCCGTCGTCGCCGAGGTGGGCTGGGCGAACGCGTCCGTCACGGCGGTGGCGGCCGCGGCGGGCATGTCCGTGGGCACGGTGTACCAGCACTTCCCCTCCAAGGGCGCGCTCGCGGTCGAGGTGTTCCGACGCGCCTCGGAACGGGAGGTCGAGGTCCTCGGCGAGGTGCTGCGCGACGGCAGCGGCGATCCGGTCCAGCGGCTGACCCTCGGGGTCACGGTCTTCGCCCGCCGCGCCATGCAGAACCGCGGACTGGCCCACGCCCTGCTCGCGGCCCCCGCGGAACCGGCGGTGGGCGTGGAACGGCTCGACTTCCGGCGCCGCTACCGCGCCGTCTTCGCCGAGGTGGTCCGCGAGGGGATCGCCGCAGGACTCCTGCCCGTCCAGGACCCGGAGGTCACCGCGGCGGCGCTGACGGGGGCCATCGGCGAGGTCCTGGTGGACCCGCTGGCCACCCCCGCCGAGGGAGCGGCCGCCGACCACCTCGTCGCCGAACTGGTGGCGATGTCCCTGCGCTGCGCGGGCGCCACGCCCGCCGTCTGACTCCCACGACCACGAAGGGCCGACTGCCATGACCGCGATCGCAGACACCGCGCCGCGCAGCAACCCCACGGCGCGTACGCACGAGGTGACCAACCAGCCGCCGCCGCTGGTGGGTCACGACGTCGCCGACGACATCGTCCTGCTGGAGGGCGTGCGCCGCGAGGGGGCCGGGTGGTACCTCGACGACCTGCACCGCCTGGGCCGGCTCGCCGGATCGGAGCAGGTGCAGCGCTGGGCCGAGGAGGCCAACCGGTACGAGCCGGTGCTGCGCACCCACGACCGGTACGGCAACCGCGTCGACGAGGTGGACTTCCACCCCTCCTACCACGCGCTCATGGAGGTCGCCCTCACCGAGGGACTCGGTGGCGCCCCCTGGGCCGACGAACGGCCCGGCGCGCACGTGGCCCGTGCGGCCGGCTTCATGGTGTGGAGCACCGCAGAGGCCGGCCACGGCTGCCCGGTGTCCATGACCTACGCCGTCGTCCCGGCGCTGCGCGCGGCCCGGGACCTCGCGGCGGTGTACGAGCCCCTGCTGACCAGCCGCGCCTACGACCCGGGCCTGCGTGTTCCCGCGGCCAAGCGCGGACTCCTCGCCGGCATGGGGATGACGGAGAAGCAGGGCGGCACCGATGTGCGGGCCAACACCACCACCGCCACCGAGCAGCCGGACGGCACCTGGCGGCTGCGCGGGCACAAGTGGTTCACCAGCGCGCCCATGAACGACCTGTTCCTCGTCCTCGCGCAGGCCCCCGGGGGCCTGTCCTGCTTCCTCGTACCCAGGGTGCTGCCGGACGGCAGCCGCAACACCTTCCGCATCCAGCGGCTGAAGGACAAGCTCGGCAACCGCAGCAACGCCAGCAGCGAACCGGAGTTCGACGACACCGTCGCCTGGCCGGTCGGCCCGGAGGGCCAGGGCGTACGCACGATCATCGAGATGGTCACCATGACCCGGCTCGACTGCATCCTCGGCTCCGCCTCCGGCACCCGGGCCGCGCTCGCCCAGGCGGCCCACCACGTCCGGCACCGTTCGGTGTCCGGGGCCCGGCTCATCGACCAGCCCCTGATGCGCAACGTCATCGCCGACCTCGGTCTGGAGTCCGAGGCCGCCACCACCCTCGCCCTGCGCGTCGCCGGAGCCGTCGACCGGGCCCGGCGCGGGGACGCCCAGGAGCGGGCGTTCCTGCGGCTGGCCACGGCGGTCGGCAAGTACTGGGTGTGCAAGCGGCAGCCGGCGGCGGTCGCGGAGGCGCTGGAGTGCCTGGGCGGCAACGGTTACGACGAGGCGTCCGGCATGCCCCGGCTCTACCGCGAGGCCCCGCTCAACGGCATCTGGGAGGGTTCCGGCAACGTCAACGCCCTCGACGTCCTGCGCGCCCTGACCCGCGAGCCGGACTCCCTGGAGGCCTTCCGTGCCGAGATCGAGGCCGCCTCCGGTGCGGACGCCCGCCTCGACGCGGCATGGCGACAGGTACGTGGCGAGCTCGTGCCCTCCGAGGACGCCCCGCTGCGGGCCCGCCGTCTCGTCGAGCGCCTGGCCCTGGTGCTGCAGGGCTCCCTGCTCGTGCGGCACGCCCCGGCCGCGGTCGCGGACGCCTTCTGCGCCTCCCGGCTGGCCGGCGACCGGGGCCTGGCCTTCGGCACACTGCCCACTGGTACGGACCTGGCCGCGGTCATCGACCGCGTACCGGGGGCCACGGGGTGAACGGTTGCGGGGTCCGCGGCCGCCTGCCGAGGTCGCGGACCCACGGGGTCAGGCCGCACCGCTGATGCTCTCGGCCTCGGTCACGTACATACCGCGCGCCTGGTCACGGCCTCCGTACCAGGGGTGTGGCCGGCCGGTGTACCTGGGCGAGAGCCTTTCGATGTGCTCGACCGTGCCCCGCGTGGGCAGCTCGCGCACACGCCCGCAGACCTGGAGGCAGGGCGACGCGCCGTCCGGGTCGGAGACGGCGACGGTCACGCGCGGGTCCCGGGCGCCGCGTCTTCGCATGGCCGCGCACGCTGTCGACGAGCGCATGCCCTCCGTCCGTCGGCCCACGTCCGGGTCGGCTGCGGCGAGCCTTCCGGCATGGTCGTCGCCGGGAAGCACAGGCTCGGGCGGTGCAGGAGGCCGAGCAGGCCGGCGGGGTTTCACGCCGGCCATCGGTCGGTTGTGCGCCACCTACGCCCCGCCGTGCCGGCCCCCGCGACCGGTGCTCGACGCGAGAAATCACGTCCTCCGGGCCACGATGGGTGTACAGGGCGCCACACGCGCCACACCCCTCACACCACGGACGGGCAATGAACTCCATGCGGGTGGCCCAGGTCTCCGAACCGGGCGGACCATTCGAAATCGTCGAGCGCGAACTACCCGAGCCGGGCCCCGGACACGTGCGCATCGCCGTCGAGGCGTCCGGTGTCTGCCACAGCGACGCCGGCATGGTCCACAACGCCTTCCCCGACCTGTCCTTCCCCCTCGTCGCGGGCCACGAGGTGGCCGGGCGCATCGACGCCCTCGGCGAGGGCGTGCGGCACTGGGCGGTCGGCGACCGCGTGGAGGTCGGCTGGTTCGGCGGCCACTGCGGGCACTGCCCGCCCTGCCGGGAGGGCGACTTCATCGTCTGCCGGAACCTTCAGGTACCCGGCTGGAGGTACGACGGCGGCTACGCCACCCACATGGTCGCGCCGGTCAACGCCCTCGCCCGGATTCCCGACGGGCTCACCGCCGTCGAGGCGGCGCCGCTCGGCTGCGCCGGCGTCACCACGTACAACGCCTTCCGCAAGAGCGCCGCCCGGCCCGGCGACCTGGTCGCGGTGATCGGCATCGGCGGACTCGGACACCTGGCCGTGCAGTACGCGGCGAAGTCCGGCCTCGAGACCGTCGCCGTCGCACGCGGCGAGGACAAGCGGGCCCTGGCCATGGAACTCGGCGCCCACCACTACATCGACAGCGCCGCCACCGACACCGCCAAGGCACTGCAGGCCCTCGGCGGGGCCACCGCCGTGCTCGCCACGGCCTCCAACTCCCAGGCCATGGCGGCGGGCGCCGACGGTCTGCGGCCCTGCGGCGAACTGATCGTCATCGGCATCGACGACCAGCCGCTGCCGATCACACCGGCCCAGCTGATCCTCTCGGCGCGTTCGGTCGTCGGCCACCCCTCCGGCACCTCACGCGACATCGAGCACACGATGAACTTCAGCGCGCTCGCCGGGATCCGCCCGATGACCGAGACGGTGCCGCTGGAGGAGGCCAACGAGGCCTTCGCCCGCATGATGTCGGGCGCCGCGCGCTTCCGCATGGTCCTCGTCCCCTGAGCCGCCCGGGTGCCGCCGGCCGGGGGCAATCCGGTCGCCCCCGGCCCGCGGCCTCTGCCGCACTGCCGGGACCACGGCCCATCGACCGGGGAGTCGTGATCACGCGGGGACTGCCCCCGCGGCCGCCGGGGCACCACGCGCGGCCTCCGCGTTGTGGTGCCCCGGGCCATGTCGCGGGCGCCGTAGCGCTCCTACCGTCCGGCGCATGACCTTACTCAGAGCCGCACTTGAACGGGGCCGCCCGCGCGCCGCCCTGCTCGCCGTCCTCGTGGCGTTCCTCGCCGCGCTCGTCCCCGTCCGGCCCGCCCACGCCGCGGGAACGATCGAGGAGGTGACCGGCTTCGGCAGCAACCCGGGCGCGCTGCGGATGTACCGCTACGTCCCCGCCGGGCTGCCGCGGGGCCGGCCGGTCGTGGTCGCCCTGCACGGCTGCACCCGGAACGCCCAGGGGTACGGCGCCCAGAGCGGCTGGACCGCCCTGGCGGACCGCTGGGGCTTCTCCGTGGTGCTTCCCGGGCAGACCTCGGCCAACAACCTCAGCCAGTGCTTCAACTGGTTCCAGACCGGCGACATCGCGCGCGGCCAGGGCGAGGCCCTGGCCATCCGGCAGATGACCGCCCGTCAGATAGTCGACACCGGCGCCGATCCGTCACGGGTGTACGTCACTGGGCTCTCCGCGGGCGGGGGGATGACCGCGGTGATGATGGCGGCCTACCCCGACGTGTACGCCGCGGGCGGCGTCGTCGCAGGGCTGCCGTACGGCTGCGCGCAGGCGGCGGGCTCGCCGTACGTGTGCATGTACGTCGGCGCGACGCAGACACCCGGGCAGTGGGGCGGCCGGGTTCGCGCCGCCTTCCCCGGCTACGCGGGACCGTGGCCGCGGCTGACCGTCTTCCAGGGCACCGCCGACTACACGGTCAAGCCCGTCAACATGGACGACCTCGTACGGCAGTGGACGAATGTGCACGGCGCCGACCAGACCGCCGACGCCTCCGACACCGTCGCGGGCTTCCCGCACCGGTCGTACAAGGACGCCTCCGGCGCCGCGGTCGTCGAGACGTACAGCATCACGGGCATGGGCCACGGCCAGCCCGGCGACCCGGGCAGTGGGGCGGCCCAGTGCGGCACGGCCGCCGCCTACATGCTCGACGTCGACCTCTGCGCGGCCTACCGGCTCGGGACGGACTGGGGCCTGGGCTGAACCGGATGGGGTGACGGGGCGCGCGCCGGCCCGTCCGTCACTCCGCGGCCATCGCCGCCAGGCGGGTCACGGTGTTCCAGTTGCGGGCGGTGGCCGTCAGCCCCAGGCGCTTCTCCCACAGCGCGTGGGACAGCCGGGTCTTCTGCACTCCGTTCGGGCAGTGCACATAGATCTCGCGCTCGCCGGGGCGGAATGCGTCGGGCGCGAAGCCGGCCGGGTCGAGTCCGGCGATCAGGTCCGGCTCGACCGGCCCGGACAGGAAGGTGACCAGGAAGCGCGCGGGGTCGACGCCCGTCATGTCGAAGGGGTTGCGCTCGACGACCCCGGCGAGCCCGGCCGCCTCGCGGACGACGCACGGCACCTTGCGGCCGTCGAACGCGGCGGCGATGGCCGCTTCCAGCGCGTCCGCGAGCCTTTCCGGATCGGTCTGCCCGTGCTCGAACAGGGCGTTGCCGCTCTGCAGATGGGTGCGCACGGACGTGCCGCCGATCTCCCCCAGCAACCGCCGCAGGTCCTGCATCGGGAGCCTGGTCGTCGGCCCGACGTTGATCCCGCGCAGGAGCGCCACGTATCCGGTCACCCCGCCACATTAACCGCCGCCTCGCCGGGCGTACCCACTTTCGGAGGACCACCGGCCCGGCGGAACGGTTCGGCAGCGGGTGCCGCCGCTACGTTCACGTCCATGAGTACGAAGCGTGACCGCCCGGTCGTCACCGAACTGCGGCTCTCCGCGTTCAAGTCGCATCGCGGCGCGAGCTTCCCGCTCGGGCCGCTCACCCTGCTGGCCGGGGCGAGCGGGACCGGCAAGTCCAGCGTCCTGGAGGGGCTCGGCCTGCTCGGCCGGCTCGCCGCCGGCGAGGAACTGACGACGGCGTTCGACGGGGCGCGCGGGGGAGTGGCGGCGTGCGTGCCCCACGCCGCCAGGCCGGATGCGGAGGGGCGGCGCGGCTTCCGCATCGGCTGCACGGTGGACGGCGCCGTCGGACCGGTCGTGCTCGACGTCGCCGTCCAGACCGAACCCGGACTGCGCATCGTCGGCGAGCGGTTGACCGGCGCCGGGGAGACCCTGCTCGCCACCGCGCTGCGCGACCCGGGACGGCGCACGGTCCAGGCGGCCTGGCACACCGCGGGGCTGGTCCCGGTGACCCGGGCCCCGCTGCCCGACGACCGGCTGGCCACCTCGCTGCTGCCGCTGCGCGTCGCGGGCACGACCGAGGGACAGCGGCTTGTGCTCGCCGCCGCCGAGCAGATGGTGCTCGCGTTGCGCGGGGTGTTCCCCGTCGACCCCCGGCCGCACATGATGCGGGAACCCGCACGGGTGGCGGACGGACTGCTCCGCGGCGGCTGCGACAACCTCTCGGCGGTGCTGCGCCGTACCCAGGGCGAATGCCGTACGCGGCACGCGGCGCTGGTCGGTGCCCTGCGGGCGGTGTGCAGCCCGCCCGTCGAAGGGCTGACGGTGATCCCCGCCGGGGAGCCGGGGACAGGGGCGTACGCGGAGTCGGTGCTGGCGGCCGTCGACCGGGGACCGCTGGGGCTGGTGCCGGTCGACCGGCTCGGCGACGGGGAGTTGCGCTTTCTCGCGCTGGCGCTGGTGCTGCTCACCGGGCCGGGCGTGCTGGAGGTGGACACCAGCGGAGAAGTGCCGGACGCCGTACAGGTGCTCACGGTGCTGGCGGACGGCCTGGACAGCGGTCTGGACCGGGCGCAGTCGCGGCAGTTGCTGGCGCTGGCCGCGCTGGTCGCCGAGCGCGGCCACATCAGGCTGCTCGGCACGGTGCACGACCCCTCGGTGGCCGAGGACGCGGACGGGGTCACCCTGCTGCGCCTCGGGAACGCCGTGGCCGACGGGGAACGGGTGCCGGCGCAGGGGCCGGGTCCGGAGACGCCGGCCGCCGGGGCCCCGCCGGCCGGGCAGGCCCCGCCGCAGCACGCGACGGCGGCGATGGGGTAGACCTGCGGGTGTGACCGAGGATCTGCACGCGCTGCAACGCAGGCTGGCCGCGTTCGCGGCCGCCCGCCGCTGGGAGCCGTACCACACCCCGAAGAACCTGGCCGTGGCCCTGAGCGTCGAGGCCTCCGAGCTCCTGGAGATCTTCCAGTGGCTCACGCCCGAGCAGGCGGCCCGGGTCATGGAGGACCCCGGCAGCGCGCACCGGGTGCGGGACGAGGTGGCGGACGTGCTCGCGTACCTGCTGCAGTTCTGCGAGGTGCTCGGCGTCGACGTGCTCCAGGCGCTGTCCGCCAAGATCGACCGCAACGAGCTGCGCTTCCCGCTGCCGGGGGCGGAGGGCTGAGGCGCGGCGGCCGTCGCGCCGCGCGGGGCACGCTCGTCACACGGACGGGCGAGCGGGTTGTCCACAGGCGGGAACCGGCCACTTCCACATCACGTCACGGTCGGTCACTCTGAGCGAGAAGGCGAGATCGACGGGTGAGGACGGGGGAGGTGCGTCGTGATGGACGCGGTACGGCTGATCCGGGCCACGCGGGAGGCGCTGAGCAGCGGTGGGACCGAGCGCGAGCTGATGGCGGAGGCCTGGCAGGTACAGGCGCTGACGGAGGCCATCGGCAGCCACCTGGCGCTCCATGGAGGGCCCGAGCTGCGCACCCCCGGCTTCTCCGTCTGCGAGGCGGGTGGCCGGGCGTGCGTCGCCCCGGGGCCACCGGGTGTGGCGTCCGGACCGTTGCGCGCCGCCCTGCTCACCGAAGTGCGCGAGCCGGCCGGGGCCTTGCGCGAACTGCGTGAACTGCTGTCGGAGCTGGGCATGGCCCTGGTCTCGGTGGCCTGTACCGCCGAGAGCGAGACGGAGTACTGGCAGTGCATCGACGCGGTCGACGCCGCCGACGAGTCCAAGGACCGGGTGGGTGTGCTCCTACGCGCGGTCGAGGCACGGCAGCAGGAAGACGCGTGAGCGGCAAGTCGCCCGAGCGGGAGCGCGGTTGGCGGATTGCCGCCGTCCCCCGCCGGAGAAGGTGCCCCGCGCGACCGGTTGCCGATCGATTCAGGGCCGACAGGTGCAGGATGGAGTCATGGATCTTCGAATATTCACCGAGCCCCAGCAAGGGGCCTCGTACGACACCCTGCTCTCCGTCGCCAAGGCGACCGAGGAGCTCGGTTTTGACGCCTTCTTCCGCTCGGACCACTACCTCAAGATGGGTGACGTGGACGGTCTGCCGGGGCCGACCGATGCGTGGATCACCCTGGCCGGCCTCGCCCGCGAGACCAAGCGGATCCGGCTCGGCACCCTGATGACGGCCGCCACGTTCCGGCTGCCAGGTGTGCTCGCCATCCAGGTCGCGCAGGTGGACCAGATGTCGGGCGGCCGCGTCGAGCTGGGCCTGGGCGCCGGGTGGTACGCGGACGAGCACGCCGCGTACGGCATCCCGTTCCCGAAGGAGAAGTTCGCCAGGCTGGAGGAGCAGCTCGCCATCGTCACCGGCCTGTGGGGGACACCGGCGGGGGAGACCTTCGACTTCAAGGGCACGCACTACACCCTGGAGAACTCGCCCGCGCTGCCCAAGCCCGCCCAGGCGAAGCTCCCCGTCCTCATCGGCGGCCACGGGGCCAAGCGCACCCCGCGGCTCGCCGCCCGGTACGCCGACGAGTTCAACCTGCCGTTCGGCTCACTGGAGGACACCGCCCAGCAGTTCGCCCGGGTGCGGGAGGCCGCCGAGGAGCACGGCCGGGGCAAGGACGAAATCGTCTACTCCAACGCCCTCGTCGCGTGCGTCGGCAAGGACGACGCCGAGGTCGCGCGCAGGGCCGCGGCCATCGGCCGTGAGGTCGACGAGCTCAAGGCCAATGGCCTCGCCGGTTCCCCCGCCGAGGTCGTCGACAAGATCGGCCGCTTTGCCGAGCTCGGTGCCACCCGCTTCTACCTGCAGATTCTGGACCTGAGTGACCTCGGGCACCTGGAACTGATCGCCTCCGAGGTGCAGCCGCAGCTCGGCTGACCCCGGCACTCCGCCGCGAGGAGCACCCGCGATGCCCACACCCGACCGGTCCCTGGCGCAAGCCCTCGCCGAGGGCGCCGTCGTCCTCGACGGCGGGCTGTCCAACCAGCTCGCCGACCAGGGCTGCGACCTGGCCGATGCGCTCTGGTCGGCCCGGCTGCTCGCCGACGCGCCCGGGCAGATCCAGGCGGCGCACACCGCCTACCTGCGGGCGGGCGCGCGGGTGCTCATCACCTCCAGCTACCAGGCGACCTACGAGGGGTTCGCCGCGCGCGGCATCGGACGGCAGGAGGCGACCGCCCTGCTGCGGCGCAGCGTCGCCCTCGCCCGCGCCGCCGCGGGCGAACGCGACGACGTATGGGTGGCGGCCTCCGTGGGACCGTACGGCGCGATGCTCGCGGACGGCAGTGAGTACCGGGGCCGATACGGGCTGAGTGTCGCGGAGCTGGAGCGCTTCCACCGGCCAAGGATCGAGACGCTGGCCGAGGCAGGTCCCGACGTCCTGGCGCTGGAGACCGTGCCTGACACGGACGAGGCGGAGGCGCTGCTGCGAATCGTCGAGGGCCTCGGGGTCCCGGTCTGGCTGAGCTACACCGTCTCGGGCGGGACGACCCGGGCCGGCCAGCCGCTGGAAGGGGCCTTCCGGATCGCGGCGGACGCGAAAGCGGTGATCGCCGTCGGCGTCAACTGCTGCGACCCGGCGGACGCCGCCCACGCGGTGGAGACGGCGGCGGCGACCGCCGGCCGGCCCGTGGTCGTCTACCCCAACAGCGGCGAGACCTGGGACGAACGGGCCCGCCACTGGCACGGCGGCTCGGCCTTCGACCCGGCCCTGGCGTCCGGCTGGCAGCGGGCCGGTGCCCGGCTCATCGGGGGATGCTGCCGGGTCGGGCCCGCGCAGATAGCCGCCCTGGCCGCCGCACTCGCCCCACAGCCGGGGAAAACCGCTGTTCGGGGCGGCGGCGGGCAGGCGATACTCGGGCGGTGTTCCTGACGATATCGACCACCGGCAACGGCGGCATGCCCGCCACGGACCTCGGCTTCCTGCTGCACAAGCATCCGGAGAAGGCCCAGGTGTTCTCGACCTCCTACGGCGACGCCCACGTCTTCTACCCCGAGGCGTCCGAGCAACGGTGCACGGCCGCGGTGCTGCTGGAGGTCGATCCGGTGGCGCTCGTCCGGCGCGGCAAGGGCAAGGGCCGGGGCGGGGCTCCCGGCTCCGCGCTCGGCCAGTACGTCAACGACCGGCCGTACGCCGCCTCGTCGCTGCTCGCGGTCGCCCTCCGTACGGTGTTCGCCAGCGCCCTGAGGGGGGTTTGCGACGCCCGCCCGGAGCGCGCCGCGCAGCCGCTGCCGTTGCGGATCGAGATCCCCGCCGTGCCCGCGCGCGGCGGCGCCGCCCTGGTCCGCCGGCTGTTCGAGCCGCTGGGCTGGACCGTCGAGGCCGAACCGGTCGGGCTGGACGAGCGGTTCCCCGAGTGGGGTGAGTCGCGGTACGTACGGCTGGTGCTCGAAGGCGAGCTGCGGCTGTCGGAGGCCCTGCGGCACCTGTACGTGCTGCTTCCGGTGCTGGACGACGCCAAGCACTACTGGGTCTCGCCCGACGAGGTCGACAAGCTGCTGCGGATGGGCGACGGATGGCTCGCCGGCCACCCGGAGCAGCGGCTGATCACCAGCCGCTATCTGTCCCGCCGCTGGTCGCTGACCCGGCAGGCCATGGAACGGCTGGAACTCGCCCGGCTCGCCGAGGCCGACGACAGTGAGGCGGAGGAACTGGACAACGCCGTCGACGAGGAGGTGGACACCGAGGAGAAGCCACTGCCACTGGCGGTGCAGCGCCGCGAGGCGATCCTGGCGGAGCTGCGCGACGCCGGGGCGAGCCGGGTCCTCGACCTCGGCTGCGGTCAGGGCCAGCTGGTCGGCGCTCTGCTGAAGGACGTCCGCTTCACCGAGATCCTCGGCGTCGACGTGTCGGCCCGGGCCCTGGGCGAGGCGGCCCGGCGGCTGCGGCTGGAGCGCATGGGCGAGCGGCAGTCCTCCCGCGTCCGGCTGGTGCAGGGCTCCCTGACGTACACCGACGCCCGCCTCAAGGGCTACGACGCCGCCGTGCTCAGCGAGGTCGTCGAGCACCTCGACCTGCCCCGGCTGCCCGCCCTGGAGTACTCCGTCTTCGGTGCGGCGCGTCCCGCGACCGTGGTCGTGACCACACCGAACGTCGAGTACAACGTGCGCTGGGAGACCCTGCCCGCCGGGCACGCCCGGCACGCCGACCACCGCTTCGAGTGGACCCGCCAGGAGTTCCGCTCATGGGCCGAGCAGGTCGCCGGACGGCACGGCTACGGGGTGCGGTTCGTCCCCGTCGGCCCCGACGACCCCGAAGTCGGCCCGCCCACCCAGATGGCGGTTTTCACGATGACCGCGAAGGAGGTCGCATCCGCATGACCGGCAAGCACACCCTCCCGGTGACCGACCTGTCCCTCGTGGTCCTGATCGGCACCACCGGCTCCGGCAAGTCCACCTTCGCCCGGCGCCACTTCAAGCCCACCGAGGTGATCTCCTCGGACTTCTGCCGCGGCCTGGTCAGCGACGACGAGAACGACCAGGGCGCCAGCGGCGACGCCTTCGACGTACTGCGCTACATCGCGGGCAAGCGGCTGGCCGTCGGCCGGCTCACCGTCGTCGACGCCACCAGCGTGCAGCAGGAGAGCCGCCGTCAGCTCGTCCGGCTCGCCCGGGAGCACGACGTGCTGCCCATCGCGATCGTCCTGGACGTCCCCGAGCAGGTCTGCATCGAGCGGAACGCGTCCCGGCCCGACCGCGCCCACCTGCCCCGGCACGTCGTGCAGCGCCAGCAGCGCGAGCTGCGCCGCTCCTTGCGGCAGCTGGAGCGCGAGGGCTTCCGCAAGGTCCACATCCTGCGCGGCGTCGAGGAGGTCGAGGCGGCCGAGGTCGTGCTGGAGCGCCGCTACAACGACAAGCGCGAGCTCACCGGTCCGTTCGACATCATCGGCGACGTCCACGGCTGCAGCTCCGAGCTGGAGACCCTGCTGGGCAAGCTGGGCTACGTCGACGGCGTGCACCCCGAGGGCCGCACGGCCGTCTTCGTCGGAGACCTCGTCGACCGCGGCCCCGACAGCCCCGGCGTGCTGCGCCGCGTCATGGGCATGGTCGCCGCAGGCAGCGCCCTGTGTGTGCCCGGCAACCACGAGAACAAGCTGGGCCGCTGGCTGAAGGGCAAGAAGGTCCAGCACACCCACGGCCTCGCCGAGACGATCGAGCAGCTGGAGAAGGAGGACGCCAGGGACCCCGCCTTCCGCGAGCAGGTGCGCGAGTTCATCGAGGGACTCGTCAGCCATTACGTCCTCGACGGCGGCAGGCTGGTCGTCTGCCACGCCGGCCTGCCCGAGAAGTACCACGGCCGCACCTCCGGCCGGGTCCGCTCGCACGCCCTGTACGGCGACACCACCGGAGAGACCGACGAGTTCGGCCTGCCCGTGCGCTACCCGTGGGCCGAGGACTACCGCGGCCGCGCCGCCGTCGTCTACGGCCACACGCCCGTGCCGAGCACATCGTGGCTCAACAACACCATCTGCCTCGACACCGGCGCCGTGTTCGGCGGGCGGATGACGGCCCTGCGCTGGCCCGAGCGCGAGATCGTCGACGTCCCGGCGGAGCGGGTCTGGTACGAGCCGGCCAAGCCGCTCGCCTCCGAGGCCCCCGGCGGGAACGATGGCCGGCCGCTCGACCTCGCCGACGCCATCGGCCGCCGGATCGTGGAGACCACGCACCACGGACGGGTCGCCGTCCGCGAGGAGAACGCGGCCGCCGCGCTGGAGGTGATGAGCCGCTTCGCGGTCGACCCGCGGCTGCTGATGTACCTGCCGCCGACGATGTCGCCGTGCGCGACCTCGCAGCTGGAGGGCTACCTGGAGCACCCGCACGAGGCGTTCGCCGCCTACCGGGCGGACGGCATCGGCCAGGTGCTCTGCGAGGAGAAGCACATGGGATCGCGCGCGGTGGCGCTGGTATGCCGCGACGCGGAGACGGCCGCCGAGCGCTTCGGGGTGGCCGGCGGTGTGACGGGCGCCCTGCACACCCGCACGGGCCGTCCGTTCTTCGACGATCCGGCCGTCACCGAGCAGGTCCTCGGCCGGCTGCGGGCCTCCGTCACCGCCGCCGGCCTGTGGGAGGAACTCGGCACGGACTGGCTGCTGCTCGACGCCGAGCTGCTGCCCTGGTCACTGAAGGCCTCCGGGTTGCTGCGCAAGCAGTACGCCGCGGTGGGTGCCGCCTCCGGCGCGGTCTTCCCGGGCGCGCTCGCCGCCCTGGAGTCCGCCGCCGCGCGCGGCACCGACGTGGCGGCCCTGCTGGAGCGGCAGCGCGGCCGGTCCGCGGACGCCGCCGCCTTCACCGAGGCGTACCGGCGCTACTGCTGGACGACCGAGGGCCTGGACGGGGTGCGTCTCGCGCCCTTCCAGATCCTGGCCGCCGAGGGCCGCAGTCTCGCCGCGCTCCCGCACGACGAGCAGCTGGGGCTCATCGACCGCCTGGTCGCCGGCGACCCGACGGGTCTGCTCCAGGAGACCCGCCGGCTGCTGGTCGACACCCGAGACGAGGAGTCGGTTGCCGCCGGTACGCGGTGGTGGCTGGAACTGACCGAGGCCGGCGGCGAGGGCATGGTGGTCAAGCCGCTCCAGGCCCTGGTGCGCACCGAGAACGGCAACCGCCTGGTCCAGCCCGGCGTCAAGTGCCGCGGCCGGGAGTATCTGCGGATCATCTACGGCCCGGAGTACACCCGGCCCGACCAGCTGCTCGGGCTCCGCTCCCGGGCCCTGGGCCACAAGCGCTCGCTCGCGCTGCGCGAGTACGCGCTGGGCCTGGAGGCGCTGGACCGGCTGGCCGCGGGCGAGCCCCTGTGGCGCGTGCACGAGGCGGTCTTCGCCGTCCTGGCCCTGGAGTCCGAGCCGGTGGACCCCCGGCTGTGACGGGTGAGGGGCGGGCACCCGGTTGCCCGCCCCTCCCTGGCGGTAAACCCTTGCCAAGTGGGAATGTCTAGCTCCATGGCATTCCATGTGGACTCCGAGGCAGGGCGGCTGCACCGCGTCATCCTCCACCGCCCCGACCTGGAGCTGAAAAGGCTCACGCCGTCGAACAAGGACGCCCTGCTCTTCGACGACGTCCTGTGGGTGCGCCGGGCCCGCGCCGAGCACGACGGCTTCGCCGACGTGCTGCGCGACCGGGGCGTGGCCGTGCACCTCTTCGGCGACCTGCTGCGGGAGACGCTGGGCCTGCCCGAGGCCCGGCGCATGGTGCTGGACCGGGTCTTCCACGAGAAGGAGTACGGGCCGGTGGTCACCGACCACCTGCGCGCCGCCTTCGACGAGCTGTCCGCATCCGAGCTGGCCGAGGCCCTGGTCGGCGGCGTGACCAAGCGGGAGTTCCTGGCCCGCTTCGCCGAGCCGACCTCGGTCCGCTTCCACGTGATGGACCTGGACGACTTCCTGCTCAACCCGCTGCCCAACCACATCTTCACCCGGGACACCTCGGCCTGGGTCTACGACGGGGTCAGCATCAACGCGATGCGCTGGCCGGCCCGCTGGCACGAGACGATCCACTACGAGGCGATCTACCGCCACCACCCCCTCTTCGCGGGCGGGTCCTTCCACGTGTGGTCCGAGGGCCAGGCGGCCTACCCCTCCACCATCGAGGGCGGCGACGTCCTGGTGATCGGCAACGGCGCCGTGCTCATCGGCATGAGCGAGCGCACGACCCCGCAGGCGGTGGAGATGCTGGCCCAGCGCCTGTTCAACGCCGGGTCGGCCACCACGATCGTGGCCTTGGACATGCCCAAGCGGCGTGCCTTCATGCACCTGGACACCGTGATGACCATGGTCGACGGCGACACCTTCACCAAGTACGCGGGCCTGGGCATGCTCCGCTCGTACACCATCGAGCCCGGCGCGGGGGAGCGCGACCTGAAGGTCACCGACCACCCGCCGGAGCACATGCACCGGGCGATCGCGGCGGCCCTCGGTCTCGACGACATCCGCGTGCTCACCGCGACCCAGGACGTCCACTCCGCCGAGCGCGAGCAGTGGGACGACGGGTGCAACGTGCTCGCGCTGGAGCCGGGCGTCGTCCTGGCCTATGAGCGCAACGTCACCACCAACACCTTCCTGCGCAAGCGCGGCATCGAGGTCATAGAGATTCCCGGGAGCGAACTGGGGCGCGGCCGCGGCGGCCCGCGCTGCATGAGCTGCCCCATCGAGCGGGACCCGGTCTGACGGGAGGCGGTCCGTGGGGCGGCTGTATAAGGATGCGAGTGTTCGTATAGACTTCCATGGTCCCGGCGCACTCATGTTCGGCACCCGGCCGACCCCGACCTAGGAGCCCCCATGGCCATCGACCTCACGGGCCGTCACTTCCTCAAGGAGCTGGACTTCGCCCCCGAGGAGTTCCGCGGGCTGGTGGAGCTGGCCGCCGAGCTGAAGGCGGCCAAGAAGGCGGGCACCGAGGTGCGGCGGCTCGGCGGCAGGAACATCGCCCTGATCTTCGCCAAGACCTCCACCCGCACCCGCTGTGCCTTCGAGGTCGCCGCGGCCGACCAGGGCGCGTCCACGACCTACCTGGACCCGGCCGGCTCCCAGCTCGGCCACAAGGAGTCGGTGAAGGACACCGCCCGCGTGCTCGGCCGGATGTTCGACGGCATCGAGTACCGCGGCACGGGCCAGGAGGTCGTCGAGGAGCTGGCCGCCCACGCCGGGGTGCCGGTGTGGAACGGCCTCACCGACCAGTGGCACCCGACCCAGATGCTCGCCGACGTCCTCACCATGACCGAGCACTCCCGCTCCCCGCTGGAGCGGACCGCCTACGCCTACCTCGGCGACGCCCGCTCCAACATGGGCAACTCGCTGCTGGTCACCGGCGCCCTCCTCGGCATGGACGTGCGCATCGTCGCCCCGCGGAAGCTGTGGCCGGACGACTTGGTCGTCACCCGGGCGCGGCGCCTCGCGGAGACCACCGGCGCCCGCGTCACCCTGACCGAGGACGTCACCGAGGGCGTCGCCGGCGCGGAGTTCGTCCACACCGACGTCTGGGTGTCGATGGGCGAACCCGCCGAGGTGTGGGACGAGCGCGTCGCACTGCTCAAGCCGTACGCCGTGACCATGGACGTGCTGCGGGCCACCGGGCGTCCCGACGCGAAGTTCATGCACTGCCTGCCCGCCTTCCACGACCTCGGCACCACCCTGGCCCGGGAGATCCACGAACGGCACGGACTGACCTCCCTGGAGGTCACCGACGAGGTCTTCGAGTCGGCGCACTCCATCGTCTTCGACCAGGCCGAGAACCGGATGCACACCATCAAGGCCGTCCTCGTCGCCACGCTGGGAGGCGCGTGAGGCGCCTCGCGTATCGCGCACTCGTGACGGCGGTCACGAAGGAGTGATAACTTCGCGGTGTTGGCAAGCCTGCCTCCCCCCGCGAAGGAGGACGTGCCCATGAGCCCCTACCGAGGCTCCGCAGGCCGTACCGAGGAATGGCGGCACCTGCGGGTCGAGCACGCCGACGGTGTCGTCACCGTCACCCTCGACCGCCCCGACAAGCTCAACGCGCTCACCTTCGGTGCCTACGCCGACCTGCGCGACCTGCTCACCGAGCTGCCGCACCACGGCGACACCCGGGTGCTGGTGCTGGCCGGGGCCGGTCGCGGCTTCTGCTCCGGAGGGGACGTCGACGAGATCATCGGTGCCACCCTCGCCATGGGCGCCGGACAGCTCCTGGACTTCACCCGCATGACCGGACAGGTCGTCCGCGCCATCCGCGAGGCCCCCTTCCCCGTCATCACGGCCATCCACGGCGTCGCGGCCGGAGCCGGTTCCGTCATCGCCCTCGCCTCCGACTTCCGGATCGTCGAACGCTCCGCCCGCTTCGCCTTCCTCTTCACCAAGGTCGGCCTCGCGGGCGCCGACATGGGCGCCGCCTATCTGCTGCCGCGCGTGGTCGGCCTCGGCCACGCCACCCGGCTGCTGATGCTCGGCGACACCGTAGGCGCCGCGGAGGCCGACCGTATCGGCCTGGTCAGCGAGCTCGTCGACGACGGGCAGGCGGACGCGAGCGCCGCCGCCCTCGCCAAGCGGCTGGCCGCCGGCCCCGCGCTGGCGTACGCCCAGACCAAAGCACTGCTCACCGCGGAGCTCGACATGCCGCTCGGCGCCGCCGTCGAGATGGACGCCGCGACCCAGGCCCTCCTGATGACCAGTGAGGACTACGCCGAGTTCCACGCCGCGTTCACCGGGAAGCGCAGCCCCAACTGGAAGGGCCGCTAGCCGTGCGGGTGGCCATCATCGGCGGCGGCCCCGGCGGGCTCTACGTGGCCGCGCTGCTCAAACGCCTCCACCCGGAACGGGACATCACCGTCTGGGAGCGCGGCTCGCCCGAGGACACCTTCGGCTTCGGCGTCGTGCTCTCCGACGAGACGCTCGGCGGCATCGAGCACGCCGACCCGGTGGTCTTCCGCGCCCTGGAACGGGAGTTCATCCGCTGGGACGACATCGACGTGCACCACCGCGGCCGTGCCGTCACCTCCGGCGGCCACGGCTTCGCCGCGGTGGACCGGCGCACGCTGCTGGCGATCCTCCACGACCGCTGCCGCGACCTGGGGGTGACCGTCCGCACCCGCGAACTCGCCCCTGCCGCCGAGCGGCTGGCCCGCGACCACGACCTCGTCATCGCCGCCGACGGCGCGGGCAGCGCCACGCGCGGTGCCCACGCCGACGTCTTCCGGCCCACCCTCACCGGGCACCGCTGCCGCTACATCTGGCTCGCCACCGACCGCGTCCTGGACGCCTTCCGCTTCGAGATCGCCGAGACCGAGCACGGCGTGATGCAGGCCCACGGCTATCCGTTCCGGCCGGACGAGAGCACCTTCATCGTCGAGATGCACGAGGACGTCTGGCGGCGCGCCGGACTGGACCGGCTGGACGAGGCCGAGTCGATCGCCCGCTGCGAGAAGATCTTCGCCGACGCCCTGCACGGCCACGGCCTGCGCGGCAACCGCTCCCGGTGGATCGCCTTCACCACCGTGGTCAACGAGCGCTGGCGGCACAGGAACATCGTCCTCCTCGGCGACGCCGCCCACACCGCGCACTTCTCCATCGGCTCCGGTACCAAGCTCGCCATGGAGGACGCCCTCGCCCTCGCCGCCTGCCTGCACGAGCAGCCCGGCGTCCCCGAGGCGCTGGCCGCGTACGAGGCCGAGCGCAAGCCCGTGGTCGCCAGCACGCAGCGCGCCGCGCGGGCCAGCCTGGAGTGGTTCGAGCACCTGGAGCAGTACACCGCCCAGCCGCCCCGGCAGTTCGCCTTCAACCTGCTCACCCGCAGTCGCCGCGTCACCCACGACAACCTGCGGCTGCGCGACGCGGACTTCACCGCCTCCGTGGAGCGGGAGTTCGGCACCGAGCCGGACATCCCGCCGATGTTCACCCCCTTCACCCTGCGCGGGCTGACCCTGCGCAACCGGGTCGTCGTCTCGCCGATGGACATGTACTCCGCCACCGACGGCACCCCTGGCGACTTCCACCTCGTCCACCTCGGCGCCCGGGCCCTCGGCGGCGCCGGCCTGGTCATGACCGAGATGGTCTGTGTCAGCCCCGAGGGCCGCATCACCCCCGGCTGCGCCGGCCTGTGGAACGACGGGCACGAGGCGGCCTGGCGCCGGGTCACCGACTTCGTGCACGCCCGGCCCGGCCCCGCGATCGGTCTCCAGCTCGGCCACAGCGGCCGCAAGGGCTCCACACGGCTGATGTGGCAGGGCATCGACCAGCCGCTCCCGGAGGGCAACTGGCCGCTCGCCGCCCCCTCCCCGCTGCCGTACCACCCCCAAGTCAGTCAGGTCCCGCACGCCCTGGACGCCGCCGGACTGGCCGCGATCCGCGAGCAGTTCGCCGCCTCCGCCGCGCGCGGCGCCCGCGCCGGGTTCGACCTGCTGGAACTGCACTGCGCCCACGGCTACCTGCTGTCGTCCTTCCTCTCCCCGCTCACCAACCGGCGCACCGACGCCTACGGCCGCGACCTGGCCGGACGGCTGCGCTTCCCGCTGGAGGTCTTCGACGCCGTCCGCGAGGTCTGGCCCGCCGACCGCCCGATGACCGTCCGCATCTCCGCCACCGACTGGGCCGAGGGCGGCACGACCGCCGACGACGCCGTCGAGATCGCCCGGGCCTTCGTCGCCCACGGCGCCGACGCCATCGACGTCTCCACCGGCCAGGTCGTCCCCGACGAGGTCCCCGACTACGGCCGCTCCTACCAGACCCCCTACGCCGACCGGATTCGCAACGAACTCGGCGTGCCCGTCATCGCGGTCGGCGCAATCTCCTCCTGGGACGACGTCAACTCCCTGCTCCTGGCCGGCCGCGCCGACCTGTGCGCGCTCGCCCGCCCCCACCTCTACGACCCCAACTGGACGCTGCACGCCGCCGCCGAACAGGGCTACTCCGGCGCCGGCGCCCCCTGGCCCCTCCCGTACCAGGCGGGCAGCCGCCGCCCGCCCACGGGCCGCACGGACGCCCCCCGGCCCCGGCTGACGCTGGACGTGTGAGGGACGGCCGGCTCCGGGTCAGCCGAAGAGGGAGGTGTCGAGGGCGAACGCGAAGGGCTCGGGGAGCTCGAGCTCCTTGCCGAACAGCACCCGGACGTCCTGGCGGTAGTCCTCGGCGTCCGGCTCGCTGTACAGGGTCACGGTGCCCTCGGTGCGGTCCACCAGCAGGTAGAAGGGGATGCCGGCAGCAGCGTAGCCGCGTCGCTTCGGGCCGCGGTCCTTGTCGGGCCGGATCGACGTCACTTCGACGGTCATGACCACGCCGTCCGGGTCCGCCCACGCGTCGAGACCGCGGAAGAAGCCGCGGGGGGCGACGGACGCGTCGGGGACGAATCGGCCGAGCGGGGTGATCAGCCCCTTCGTCCCCACGCCGTACAGCTCTGTGGCGGACTTCCTGGCGATCTGCCACAGCAGCTCGCCGACCGCGTCCTCGTGGTCTCCGTCGGGCGGCGGGGTCACGACGATCTCCCCCTCGATCAGCTCGGCGCGGTACCCCTCGGGGACCGTGAGGTCGAGGAAGGCGGCGAGCACCGCGTCGCCGCCGGAGCCCGAGCGTTCGGTCGCGGGCAGTGCCATCTCGCGTACCTCCTCGATCGTCATGGTTCCGCTCCGACGTGGTCAGGTTATGCCCCGCCGGGCGGCGTGGGCGTGCGTCCTGCCAACGATCAACCGCGGGGGCCGGTCACGTCATGCGATCGGCTGACCGCGCGAACTCCGCTCCCGCGTCGTGCAGCCGCGCGTGCAGGCCCTCGAAGACCGCTGCCGCGCGGCCGCCGGGCCAGTCGGGAGGGAGGAGGGCGGGCGGCAGGCCCGGGTCGGCGTAGGGGAGGCGGCGCCAGGAATCGAGGGCGCGCAGGTAGTCCGCGAAGGCCTCCTGCGGCGGGGTCGCCGCCCGGGCGCCCCAGGAGCGCAGGACCGGCTGGTGGGCGTCGAGGAAGGCGTGGTGGCGCTTGGCGACGGCGTCGAGGTCCCACCAGCGGCGCACGGCCGTGGCCGTCGGCTCGAAGCCGAGGTGGGTGCCGGTGAAGAGGTCCACGTAACGGTCGAGGCCGAGCCGGCGCAGGGTGTGCAGGGCCTCCTCGTG
Organism: Actinacidiphila sp. bgisy160; assembly: GCF_965342435.1. Taxonomy (GTDB): domain Bacteria; phylum Actinomycetota; class Actinomycetes; order Streptomycetales; family Streptomycetaceae; genus Actinacidiphila. Next base: position 72,000 of record NZ_CBDRCM010000021.1, read on the forward strand.
GAGGCGGGCGGGCGCGATCCACACGCCCGGCGCGGCGGTGCCGAAGCCCAGGCGGGCCAGGCGGGAGCGGAGCAGGTGCCGCTTGTGGCGCTCGCTCTCCGGGACGGAGAAGACCGCGAGCACCCACTCCTGGTCCCCCGCTCCGCCGGCCGGGTGACCGTAGATGCGCCGGTCGCCGTCGGCGAGCAGCTGGCGGGCGTCCTCGGACAGGGCGTAGCCCGCGGCGCCGTCGACGCGGTCCGGCTCCAGCAGGCCGCGGCGCTTGAGCCGGGAGACCGCCGAGCGCACCGACTGTGGGTCCACGTCCACCGCGCCCATCAGCCGGATCAGCCCGGCGACGGGTATCCGCCCGTCCCAGGCGTCGGCCCGGCCGTAGGCGCCGAAGAAGGTCAGGATCAGCGAACTGGGGGTGTGCTCGGTCACGCGATCACTGTAGGTCGCGCAGCCGGAAGCGCTGCAGTTTCCCGGTGGGCGTGCGGGGCAGGGCGTCGAGGAAGACGATCTCGCGCGGGCACTTGTAGCCGGCGATCTCCTCCCGGGTGAAGGCGCGCAGCGCCTCGACCGTGTGCTCGTCGCGCGGCGGGCCGTCCCGCAGTACGACGAATGCCCGGACGATCTGGCCGCGCTGGTCGTCCGGCACCCCGATGACCGCGGCCTCCCGTACGTCGGGGTGGCGCAGCAGCGCCTCCTCGACCTCGGGGCCCGCGATGTTGTACCCGGACGAGATGATCATGTCGTCGGCGCGGGCCACGTAGCGGAAGTAGCCGTCCGGCTCGCGCACGTACGTGTCGCCGGTGATGTTCCAGCCGCCCCGCACGTACTCCCGCTGCCGCTCGTCCGCCAGATAGCGGCAGCCCGTCGGGCCGCGCACCGCGAGCAGTCCCGGTTCGCCGTCCGGGACGGGGGACAGCGTCGCGGGGTCGACGACCCTGGCCTGGTAGCCCGGCACCGGCAGGCCCGTGGTACCCGGCCGGATCATGCCGTCGGCGGCCGAGATGAAGATGTGCAGCAGCTCCGTGGCCCCTATGCCGTTGATGATCCGCAGCCCCGTCGACTCGTACCAGGCGTGCCAGGTGGCCTCGGGCAGGTTCTCGCCCGCGGACACGCAGCGCCGCAGCGAGGACAGGTCGCGCGAGCCGTGCGAGGCGAGTATCGCCCGGTAGGCGGTGGGCGCGGTGAACAGCACGGTCACCCCGTGCTCCGCGACCGCGCGGGCGAGCTGCTCGGGACCGGCCTGCTCCAGCAGCAGCGCCGACGCCCCCACGCGCAGCGGGAAGACGACCAGGCCGCCCAGCCCGAAGGTGAACCCCAGCGGCGGGCTGCCGGCGAACACGTCCTCTGCGGTGGGTCGCAGTATGTGCGCGGAGAAGGTGTCGGCGATCGCCAGCACGTCCCGGTGGAAGTGCATGCAGCCCTTGGGCCGCCCGGTCGTCCCGGAGGTGAAGGCGATCAGCGCGACGTCGTCGGACGAGGTCTCCACGGCGGCGAAGGAGCCCGGCCGGCCGGCCGCGAGCCGCAGCAGGTCGTCCGGCGCCTCACCGCCGTACGTGGCGATGCGCAGTCCCGGCGCCTCGCACTTGGCGAGGTCGTCGAGCGCGCGGATGTCGCACAACGCGTGCCGGACGGCGGCGATCTCGCAGATCGTCGCCAGTTCGTGCGGGCGGTGCGCCGCGAGCACGGTCACTGCCACCGCGCCCGCCTTCATGACGGCGAACCAGCACGCCACCAGCCACGGCGTGGTGGGACCACGCAGCAGCACGCGGTTGCCGGGCACCACCCCGAGGTCCTCGGTCAGCACGTGCGCGATGCGGTCGGAGGCGGCGCGCAGGTCCGCGTACGACCAGACCTCACCGCCCGGCATCCGCAGGCAGGGCGCCTCGGGCAGGCCGGCGGCGAGGAGCTCGGTGCCGCAGTTGAGCCGGCCGGGATAGGCCAGCTCGGGGAGGTCTTGGGTCAGGACGGGCCACTGGTCACGCGGCGGGAGGTTGTCCCGCGGGAAAGTGTCCACGTGTGCTGACGGCAGCAGGTCCATGGCGGGTTCGCCCCTCGTTGGCCCCTGGTTGCGGACGGATTCAGCGTAACGTGTTTGTGACGGCAGTCAACGGTACGCGATACGGGAGGTGCCGCGTGGCATCGTTCGCGCTCGACCCGGAACAGCTCAAGTGGTGTGCGCAGGTCCGTGATTGGGCCGCCGAACGGCTTCGCCCGCTGGCGGGGTCCGGCGAACCCGGGCGGGTCAACCGGCCCCTGCTCGCCGCCCTCGGCGAACTCGGCCTGCTGTCCCGCCTCTTCCCCGGCACCGCCCTGGAGCTGTGCCTGCTGCGGGAGTCCCTGGCCCGCGAGTGCACCGAGGCCGAGACAGCGCTCGCCCTCCAGGGGCTGGGCGCCCATCCGCTGCTGGACTCCCCGGAACTGGCCGCCCGCTGGATCCCGCGGATCGTCTCCGGGGAGGCCGTCGCGGCCTTCGCGCTCACCGAGCCCGGCGCCGGCTCCGACGCCGCCGCCCTCGAACTGGCCGCGGAACCCGCGCCGGAGGGCGGCTGGCGGCTCACCGGCGAGAAGTGCTGGATCTCCAACGCCCCCGAGGCCGACGTCTACACCGTCTTCGCCCGGACCACCCCTGGCGCCGGGGCTCGCGGCGTCACCGCTTTCGCGGTCCCGGCCGACCGCCCGGGGCTCACTGGCGAACACCTCGACATGCTCTCCCCCCACCCCATCGGGCGGCTGCGCTTCGACGCCGTACCGGTCGGGGAGCAGGACGTGATAGGCGAGGTCGACCGGGGCTTCCGGGTCGCCATGACCACCCTCAACCGCTTCCGGCCCAGCGTCGGTGCGTTCGCCGTCGGCATGGCGCAGGCCGCGCTCGACGCGGCCACCGCACACGCCGCCTCCCGCACTGCTTTCGGCGCGCCCTTGAAGGAGCTCCAGGCCGTCGCCCATACCCTCGCCGAGATGGCCACCCGCACCGAGGCCGCGCGCCTGCTGGTCTACGCCGCCGCCGAGGCCTACGACTCCGGTTCGTCCGGCACCGCCCGCAGCTCCGCCATGGCCAAGCTCTTCGCCACCGAGACCGCCCAGTACGCCGTCGACGCCGCCGTCCAGATCCACGGGGCCCGCGCGCTGGAGCGCGGCCACCTCCTGGAGCACCTCTACCGCGAGGTGCGCGCACCGCGTATCTACGAAGGGGCCACCGAAGTCCAGCGGTCGATCATCGCCAAGGAGCTGTTCGCATGACCCTCAACCGGATCAACCCGCCGGAGCTCTCCCCGCCGACCGGCTTCAGCCACGCCGTCACCGCCACCGGCCGGACCCTCGTCCTCCTCGCGGGTCAGACCGCGCTGGACTCCGCGGGCAAGGTCGTCGGGGACACGCTCCCCGCCCAGTTCGAGCACGCGCTGATCAACCTGCTCACCGCCCTCCAGGCGGCCGGTGGCACCCCCGCCGACCTCGCACGCCTCACCGTCCACACCACCGACGTCGCCGCCTACCGCGAACACGCGCCCGAACTCGGCCGCATCTGGCGCGCCCTGGCCGGCCGCGACTACCCGGCGATGGCGGTCATCGGCATCACCCGCCTGTGGGACGAGGAGGCCTTGGTCGAACTCGACGGCCTCGCCGTGCTCACCTGAGCGGGCGGGCGTCAGGAGGTACCCAGGGTGCGGGGCATGGCCCGGCACGTCGGCAGTGGCCGCCGTCCCGCCGCCCCTGACGAGCGGCCCCTGACGAGCGGCCCCGGCCGGCGTCCGGGTCTGACGGCCGCGATCGCCGGGGCGGTGGGCGGCGAGGGCCGCCCGGGGCGGTGGGCAGCCGTCAGGATGTCCGCGACGCTTCGCGGCGGCTCCGGCACGCCGCCCGTCAGTCCTCGACCTCGTGCGCGAAGGGCCGGACCTCGATGGGCAGCGTGGTCACCCGGGACAGCCTGCTGCCCCACTCCAGCGCGGCGTCGAGGTCGGCCGCCTTCACGATCGTGAAGCCGCCGAGGTACTCCTCGCTCTGCGCGAACGGTCCGTCGGTGACGAGCACCTCGTCGCCCTGCGCCCGCAGCACGGTGGCCGTGTCCGGGGCGTTCAGGCCCGCGCCGAAGACCCAGGCCCCGGCCTCCTTCATGTCCTGGTTGAGGACGTCGAGGTCCGCCATGATCCGGGCGAGGACCTCGGGCGGTGGCGGGGTTCCCCCGGGCTGGTACACGCTGAGCAGGTAGTGCTTCATGTCGGTCGTCCTCGCGGTCCGGGCCGGCCCTTCGCCGGCGTTCCACCCCTCTGCACGAAGGGCGACCGCCCGGATCGACACCTCGTGCCCCGGATCCGCGGGGAACGGGCGCCGAGGGCGGTCGGCACGTTCGTACCACGGGTGTCAGCCCCGGCGGCGGGACGACACCTCGTCCCTGACCCGGGAGAGGATCGCGGCCGCCTGGTCGAGCCCCGCCGCCCGGCACCGGTTGATCGCGGGACCGAGCCGCGCCAGCGCCGCTTCCGGCCGGTCCAGGCCGTTCGCCTCGACCAGGGCGGCGATCCGGACGGCTTCGGCGCGCGGCGCCTCGCCCCGGGGCCCGCCCTCCTCGTGGGCGGCGATGGCCCGCTCCAGCTCGGCGAGCGCCTCGGGGAAGCGCTCGGCGCCGGCGTAAGCCCGGCCGCGCTGGTAGTGCGTGGCGCCGGTCTCGTACCAGAGGGCGATGTCCTCGTCGTCCGCGGGCACGGCCGCCAGCACCTCGTCGGCCTCGCGCAGATGGCCCAGGGCCCTGTCCAGGCCCCCGGCGCCCTCGGCCGACACGACGTACCCCGCGAAGTCCCGCATCATCTCCGCGACGGCGTGCGGGTTGGGCCCCTTGGCGTGCGAGGCGACGGCCCGGCCGTACGCGGAGCGCGCCGCCTCCTCGCGGCCGGCCGTCAGCAGGGCGACGGCGGCCTCCGAGGCGACGAGCGTGTGTGTGAACTGCTCTTCCCACGGCTCGACGGCGTCGGCCAGCAGCAGGAACTGCTCGGCGCTCGCGCGGTGCTCCTCCAGGTCCCGCAGGCCCCGTGCCAGCAGCAGCCGGGCCTGGGCGAGGGCGCGTTCGTCCATGCCGGCCGCGGCCTCGTCGTGGACCAGCGACTCCAGCACGGCGACGGCGTCCGCCTGGCGGTCGGCGCGGGCGAGCACGTCCGCCAGCTCCACCCGCAGCTCGGCGGCGCCGGGGGCGTCGCCCTCGCGATCCAGCCGCGCCGCCGCGTCGGACAGGTGACGTACGGCGGCGCTCAGGTCGCCCGCGTGGCCGGCGGCGTGGCCGAGCAGCGCGTGGGTGCGCGCCACCGGGAACGCCGTGTCGCCGTGGGCGCCGGCCGAGGCGAGCGCGCCGTGGAACTGCTCCATGGCCTCCTGAGGGCGGTGCTGCTGCAGCAGCACCTGGCCGAGCAACCCCCGCGGGCGCGTGGCCCGCCAGGGCGTCCCCGCCGCCTCCACGATCCGCAGCACACTCCGCAACTCCTGCTCGGCCCGGTCCAGGTCCCCCGAGCGCGCCGCGAGATCCGCCGCGTACACACGGGTGTTGACCATGCGCTCAGGGGCGCCGAGCCGCTCCGACTCGGCGACGGCCTCGGCCACGGCGGCGTCGAAGCGCTCGCGCAGCTCCGTGGGGACGTCGGGCAGCGCGGCCGCCGCCTCGGTGTGTGCCAGGAAGGCACGGCACTGCAGTACGACGAAGTAGGCGCGCACGACCCCGGCGGAGCCCTCGTCCAGCAGGGCGCGGGCCTCGGTCAGCACCGCGTCCAGCTCCGCCCGGCCCTCGGCGGCCTCCGGGCCGGGCTCCACGCCCACCGAGGCCAGCCGGGCTCGGGAGGTCAGCACGCGCTCGGGCATGCCGGCCAGGGCGAACAGCTCCCGTGCCTCGGCCAGCGCGGCCCTGGCCGCGGCCCGGTCCTCGTCCTCCATGGCCGTGAAGGCGCGGTGCTCGGCCAGTTCGCCCCGCAGCCGCTCCTCCGGGCCCAGCCGGGGGTCGTGGACATGGCCCTCGGCCCCGGCGCGCTCGGCGACGCGGCGCCACAGCTCCTCGTCGCCGGGTCGGCCCGCGTCCCCCATCTCGCGGGCCTTCTCCACCAGTTCGACGAAGTCCTCGGGCACCTCCCGCGCGGGCGCGGCCACGGGCGGTCCCGCCACCACGGGTCCGGCCGCCGGGGCGGGCACGGCCGCGGTACGCAGACCGAGCCGCAACGGCTCGGCGAGCGGCGGGCGCCGCTCGAGCCGGGCCCGGCGGCGCTCGCCGACCGCGCCGGTGCCGTTGCGCCGGTCGAACGCCGCCGCCAGGGCGTCGCCCTCCTCGCGCACGTGGTCCAGCAGCTCCTTCGCCGTCCAGGCGCGCCCCAGTGGTCCGGCGACGGGGGTCGTGTCGTACCCTTCGTCGACCAGGCGCCGGGTGAGGACCTGGACGCCGGTTAGGAAACCGAGCAGCGACAGCGGCGCGCCCGTGGTGTCGAACAGGGCGCGGTTCTCGGCGAGGATCTCCAGCGCCCGGCCCTCGTTGCCGGACAGCGCGCAGAACTCCACGTGCAGTCCGGTCTCCTCGGCCATGCCGACGCGCCCCCGGACGTGCCGGTAACCGGTCAGGTGGTGGGAGCGGGCCTCGTCGGTGCGGCCGAGGCGCAGCAACGGCAGCAGGGCGTGGGCCTGGGTGACCCAGGGCTCCTCCTCGCAACTCTGGAGGCCGCTCAGGACCGGCTCCCAGGTCCGCAGGGCCCGCTCGTCGTCGCCCGCCGCGAGATGGTGCAGCCCCTGGTGCCGGGTCTCGCAGGCCAGGCAGTCGCTGAGCTGTTCCCGGCGCCGGGTGACCCACAGGTCCCAGGCCGTCCCGCGGTCCGCGCCGGTGTGGGCGGCGATCCGGTGCCGCATGGCCGCCACCGGCTGCAGTCCCTCACCGGCCGCGCGGTAGCGCTCGCCCATCTGGCCGACCCAGGCGTGGACCGTCGCCAGCGGGACGTCCGGCACCTGGAGCAGGGAGGTCGTCACCCACTTGTGGCGCCACAGCACCTGGCGGGCCTCCCACTCGCTGAAGGAGTCCGGCACCTCCTCCCACAGCTTCAGGATCCGGGCGAAGACGACCGGCGACTTGCGGTGCTCGGCGGCGTACTCGTACGCCGACATGAGTTCGAGCAGTGCCGTCACCAGGACGTCCTTCTCCTCGAACTGCTCGGCCGCCTCGGCCAGTTCCTCGGCGATCACGGCGCGGGGCGTTCCGTAGGGGCGCTCGTTGTTCTCGCGGAGCGCCTCGAACACGGCCTCGGGGGTGTCCAGCATCAGTGCTCCTTGGCGTCCGGCCCGGACCCGGGGGTGTCCTGGTCGTGCATGGCGTGGGTGAGCAGGCCGATGAAGGCCCGGTTGAGCAGCGCGCTCTCCGAGGACTTCAGCGGCCGCCGGGTGAGCAGCAGCGCCTGCCCGTACAGGGCCTCGGCCGTGGTGAGGGCCAGCCCGCGCTCGGTGACGGTGGCGGCCCGGCGCACCAGCGGGTTGAGGTGGTTGAGGACGAGCTGGGCCCGCGGCGCCTGCGTGCGCAGCGAGCCGAGGATGTCCGCCCACAGCCCGTCGCTGCTCTCCGCGAGGCCCGCCCGGGTGCGCTCGTGGCGTGCCTCGCGGTTGTCCAGGAGCAGCGCGGGTGCGGTGACCGGCTGGAAGGCGCGCAGCACCACGTCGCAGTCGTACTGGCCGACGACCTCGCGGGCGACCGCGAGGAAGGAGCCGGCGGCGAGTTCGGCGGCCGAGTCGACGGGGTCGAGGTGCGCGGTGACGGTGGCCGGGTCCAGGTCGGTGACCGTGGTGCCGGGACGGATCTCCGGCAGCCGGTGCACCAGGTCCCGGTCGTAGGTGTAGCCGCCGTTGACGACGCCGAGGCCGGCCGCCGCCGCGATCGGGGCGACCTGCCGGAACTCGTCGACGCTGCGGGTGACCAGCACCGTGGGGTGGGCGCGGGCGAACTCCTCCAGCGTGACGTTGCCGTCCGTGGTCTCGAAGGGCAGCCATGGCAGCAGCATCCGCAGCAGCGCGTCGTCGTAGCGGGCCAGCGCCTTGACGGCGAGATGGTGACTGTCGATGAAGCGCTGAAGGAGCACCGGGTCGCTGGCGGCGAGCCCGGTCAGCCAGTCGCGGATGCGGGCGCCGAGGGCGTCGCGGACGGCCGCCAGCGTCTCGTCCTCGTACAGCGCCTCGCGGGAGGCCGTCGGGCGCAGGCTGGTGACGTCCACGACGCAGCGGACGAAGAACGCCCACTCCGGGAGGAGTTCGGCGGCCCGGTCCGAGAGCAGCATGCCCTTCAGGTGCACCCGGTGCCCGGCCCGCTCCGACGGGTTGACGGCGGTCGGCAGCACGTAGGCCACGCCGCGCAGCCCGGCGACGGGCAGGTCGAGGTCGATGGTGTCGAGCGGGGTGAAGCCGAACGTCGCGCGGCAGTGCTCGGAGAGCGCCTCGGCGCGGGCCAGCGGGGAGCCGTGGCGGCGCTCCCACGGCGGGGTCTCGTTGATCCGGGTGGTCCCGCCGCGCGGGTCGGCCACGGTGACCTCGTGCCGCAGCAGGCTGCCGTAGTGCCGGGCCAGCGACGCCACCCGGTCTGGCTCCGTCCACTCGCGGGCGTCCGCGCGCGGGGTCAGCGTCACGCGCGTGCCGGGCTCGGGCAGCGCGTCGGCGGGAAGCGTGCGGATGGTGTAGCTGCCGTCGGAGCGTCCGCGCCATTCGACGGCGGGGGCGCCGGGGGCGATGGCCGAGCGGCTGACGACCGTGATCTCGTCGGCAACCACGAAGCAGGCCAGCAGCCCGATGCCGAACTGGCCGATGAAGTCGCCGCGGGCGGCCTCGATCTCCCCGTCGGCGGCGCGCTTGGAGCTGCGCCCGATGGTGGCGAGGAAGGTGTGCACGTCGGCCTCGCTCAGCCCGACACCGGTGTCGGTGACGCTGAGCGTGTCACCGGTCCGCACGGTGATCCTGGCCGGTGCGCCCGGCTGGACCGCCTGCCGGGCGCTGATCGCGTCGACGGCGTTCTGCAGCAGCTCCCGAAGGTAGACGCGGGGGCTGGAGTAGAGGTGGTGGGAGAGCAGGTCGACCAGGCCGCGCAGGTCGACCTGGAACGTGTGCGCTGACGGGGACTGGGACACCGAAGGGGCCTTCCGGGCGGTGCGCGGACGGGGAACGGGGTGCGGGACGGTCAGGGACGCCCCGAGCGGGACCGCAGGGCGCGGTAGGCCGCGGCCGGGTCGTTGCCGTTGAGGTACTGCCACGGGAACTCGGTGACGAGGCCACCGGTGGCGGCGAAGGCCTCGGCGGCCGCCTTCTTCTCGCCGGCCAGCGCGAAGGCCATGGCGAAGACGTTGAGCGTCGCGACCGGGTCGAGGGCGTCCCGGTACCCCGCGTTGCGGTAGGAGCGGTCCGCGGCCTCGTGCAGTTCCTTCTCCACCTGCAGGCGCAGCATGTACGCCGTGTCGTCGCCGTGGTCGAGGTCGCCCCAGTGCTCGAGGTGCGCGATGGCGACGAGCACCCCCAGGTCGCTGCCCTCGGGGGCGGCGAGCATGGACTCCCGGGCGAAGGCGTGCATCTCCTCGTGCGAGCCGCCCCACTTGCGGCACACCTGCTGCAACTGCTGCTGGTGCGCCCCCAGGTGCAGCGGGGAGCGCCGTACGGCGGCCTCGAAGCGCAGCCGGGCGATGTCCGGGCCGACCTGCAGCCCCCGTCCGCTCATCTGCAGGAAGTACCAGGGGCAGGCCCACCCGGGTTCGAGCTCCGCGGCCCGGTACAGCAGGTCCTCGGCCACCTCCAGGCGTTCGTGGAACACCTGGAACTGCTCACGCGAGACGTGCTGGGCGCGCAGTCCGGTCCTGGCCTCCCAGGCCCAGGTCACCTGGCGGGCGCCCGCCACCAGCTGGGCGAGCCCGGAGCCGGGCTCGGCCGCGACGACGCCGGGCATCCAGCGCTCCCAGCCGTCGACGTCCACGACGTTCGCCACGAGCCAGCTGCGCTCACGGTCGTCGGTCACCGCCGACAGCCGCTCCCGTATCGCGGGCCAGTCCGCCGCGGCGGCGGACGCGCGCAGCGTCGCGAGCCCGGGGTTTCCCCGAGCCGGGTCGAGCCGGGGCGACGGGCGCGGCGCCCACCGCCTCAGTGAGAACGCCGAGCCGCGTCGCGCGCCACCGTCCACCGTCCCGCCTGCGGGACCACGTCGGACCGCCACCATGAAGACCCCCTCCTGGCCTGGCCGTTCCTCCCCCGAGGGCCATGATCCGCGGCCCGGAGCATGATTATCACGGCCGCCTTGCGGGGGAGTAGCCGGTTTCCCGGCCAGGAGGGGCGGGACGGGTCAGATGTCGCGGAACGTCTCGATCTGCGCCCCGATGGAGTTGAGCCGCTCGGCCAGCTCCTCGTAGCCGCGGTTGATGACGTAGACGTTCCGCAGCACCGAGGTGCCCTCGGCGGCGAGCATCGCCAGCAGGGTCACCACGGCGGGCCGCAGGGCCGGCGGGCACATCATCTCGGCGGTGCGCCAGCGGGTCGGGCCCTCGACCAGCACCCGGTGCGGGTCCAGCAGTTTGACGTTGGCGCCGAGCCGGGTCAGTTCGGTGAGGTAGATGGCGCGGTTGTCGTAGACCCAGTCGTGGATGAGGGTCGAACCCTGGGCGGTTGCGGCGATGGCCGCGAAGAACGGCACGTTGTCGATGTTGAGGCCCGGGAAGGGCATGGGGTGGATCTTGTCGATGGGGGAGCGCAGCTTCGAGGGGCGCACGGTGAGGTCGATCAGCCGGGTGCGGCCGTTGTCGGCGGGGTACTCGGCCGAGCGCTCGTGGTCCAGCCCCATCTCCTCCAGGACCGCCAGCTCGATCTCCAGGAACTCCACCGGCACCCGGCGGATGGTCAGCTCGGACTCGGTGACCACGGCCGCGGCCAGCAGGCTCATGGCCTCCACCGGGTCCTCGGAGGGCGCGTAGTCCACGTCCCGGTCGATCTCCGTGACGCCGTGCACGGTCAGCGTGGTGGTGCCGATGCCGTCCACCCGGACGCCCAGCTCCTCCAGGAAGAAGCACAGGTCCTGGACCATGTAGTTCGAACTGGCGTTGCGGATGACGGTCACCCCGTCGTGCCGGGCGGCCGCCAGGAGCGCGTTCTCGGTCACGGTGTCGCCGCGCTCGGTCAGCACGATGGGCCGCCGCGGGGCCACCGAGGGGGCGACCCGGGCGTGGTACATCCCGCTGGTGGCGGTCACGTCCAGCCCGAAGTGCCGCAGGGCGGTCATGTGCGGCTGGACGGTACGGGTGCCGAGGTCGCAGCCGCCCGCGTACGGGATGCGGAAGCGGTCGGTGCGGTGCATCAGGGGGCCGAGGAACATGATCACGCTGCGGGTGCGGCGGGCGGCGTCGGTGTCCATGGCGTCCAGATCCAGCCGCGCGGGCGGGACGATCTCCAGGTCGTTGCCGTCGTTGATCCAGCGGGTCCGCACGCCGATGCTGCTGAGCACCTCCAGGATGCGGTAGACCTCCTCGATCCGCGCGACGCGGCGCAGGGTGGTCCGCCCGGAGTTCAGCAGCGTGGCGCACAGCAGCGCCACGCACGCGTTCTTGCTGGTCTTGACGTCGATGGAGCCGGAGAGCCGGCGGCCACCGACGACGCGCAGGTGCATGGGCCCCGCGTAGCCGAGGGAGACGATCTCGCTGTCGAGCGCTTCCCCGATGCGGGCGATCATCTCAAGGCTGATGTTCTGGTTCCCGCGTTCAATGCGGTTCACCGCGCTCTGGCTGGTCCCGAGCGCCTCCGCCAGCTGCGACTGGGTCCACCCCCGGTGCTGGCGGGCGTCACGGATGAGCTTGCCGATGCGTGCGAGGTAGTCGTCTCCCATGGGGAGAGACTATCTCACATATGAGATGTCAACCCGAGTTCGAGGTCCAGGAGGTACCGCTTGCGCTCCAGCCCGCCCCCGTATCCGGTGAGGTCGCCGGAGGCCCCGACCACCCGGTGACAGGGCACGATGATGCCGACCGGGTTCCGCCCGCCTGCGAGCCCGACGGCGCGTGAGGCACCGGGGCTGCCGAGCTTGTCCGTCAGCTGACCGTACGTCATGACCGTGCCGTACGGGATGGCCCGCAGACCCGCCCAGACGCGCTGCTGGAAGGGGGCGCCGCGCAGGTCGAGCGGGAGGTCGAAAGCCGTCAACCCGCCCGTGAAGCAGGCCCCCAGCTGTTCGGCGGCCCGCGCGAACGGGGACTCGTCCGGGTCGCGCCGCGCCCCGAAGGACTCCTCCGGGGGCCGGTGGCGCTGCTCGGTCATGTAGAGACCGGACAGGACGCCGTCGGCCGCGACCAGGGTCAGCGGCCCGACCGGGCTGTCGGTCAGCGCGCGTGTGCGAAGGGACATGATCGTTCCTCAGGCTCGGTCGGCGGGCAGGACGTTGATGGGGTGGTCGCCGGTGGCCCACAGGTGCTGCACGGCGTACGCGCGCCACGGCCGCCAGGCGGCGGCCCGCCGGACGAGGGCGGCGGGGGTGGCCGGGAGGCCCAGTTTTTCCGCGGCCAGCCGTACACCCAAATCGGTGGCGGGGAAGGCGTCCGGGTCGCCGAGCGCCCGCATCGCGACCGCCTCGACCGACCACGGGCCGAAACCCGGCAGTGCCGCCAGCTGCCGCCGTGCCTTCTCCCAGTCACTGCCGACGTCCAGGTCGAGGCCCCCTTCGGTGAGCGCGGCGACCAGGGCCCGCAGGGTGTCCCGCCGGGTGCGCGGCATGGCCAGGGACTGCGGGTCCAGGCCCGTCAGCGCCCACGGCGAGGGGAACAGGTGGGTCAGCCCGCCCCCGGGGTCGGCGACGGGCTCGCCGTGCGCCGTCACCAGCCGGCCGGCAAGCGTGCGTGCCGCCGCCGTGGACACCTGCTGCCCGAGGACCACGCGCACCGCGAACTCCGCCCCGTCCACCGTGCGCGGCACCCGGCGCCCCGGGTCCTTGTCCACGTACGGGGCGAGCAGCGGGTCCTCGCGGAGCAGCGCGTCGACGGCGACCGGGTCGGCGTCCAGGTCGAGCAGCCGGCGGCAGCGGCTGATGGCGTGCGACAGGTCCCGCCAGTCGGTGAGGGAGAGCCGGCAGGCGACGTGGTCGGGCTCGGGCCGCAGGGCCACGATTCCGTGGCCGTGGGGCAGCCGCAGCGTGCGGCGGTAGGCGCCCTCGCGCCACTCCTCCACGCCCGGCACGGCGGTCGCGGCCAGGTGCCCGAAGAGGTTGCCGGGGCACAGCGGCGCCCGGAAGGGCAGCCGCAGCGCCAGGGAGCCCGACACGTCGGGGGCGGGGACGGAGCGCCGCCCCCGGGCCGCCCGCGCGCGCAGCTCGCTCGGGGTGAGCGCGAAGACCTCGCGCACGGTGTCGTTGAAGGTGCGGATGCTGCTGAACCCGGCGGCGAAGGCGACGTCGGCCATGGGCAGCGCCGAGGTCTCGATCAGCAGGCGGGCCGTCTGCGCCCGCTGCGCCCGGGCCAGGGCGAGCGGCCCGGCGCCGAGCTCGGCCCGCAGCTGCCGTTCGACCTGCCGTGTGCTGTAGCCCAGACGTGCCGCGAGCCCGGGCACGCCGTCCCGGTCGACGACCCCGTCAGCGATCAGGCGCATGGCACGGGCCACCAGGTCCGCCCGCTCGTTCCACTGCGGGGAACCGGGTGCGGCGTCGGGACGGCAGCGCTTGCAGGCGCGGAAGCCTGCCTGCTGGGCGGCGGCCGCGCTCGGGTAGAAGCTCATGTTCTCCGGCTTCGGCGGCACCGCGGGGCAGCCGGGCCGGCAGTAGATGCGGGTGGTCAGCACCGCGGTGAAGAACCACCCGTCGAAACGGGAGTCCTTCGACTGCACGGCGCGCACGCAGCGCTCGAAGTCCTCATGCACATCCCCCAGCATCCGTGGGCCGCGCGGGCCGGGGCTAGCGAGAATCCGACATGGATGTGAGCGGGGGCGGCCCGGGACGTAGGTGTCGGAAATCCGCCGGATCCGGCTCCCGGCCGGTGATGGACTGCGGTCCGTGATCAACGAACTCAAGGCCAAGGCCGGACTCCTCCGCTCCCTCCACGTCCCCGGCCGCCCGCTGCTGCTCGCCAACGCCTGGGACGCCGCCAGTGCCCGCCTCGCCGAGCGCGCCGGGGCCGCCGCCGTCGCCACCACCAGTTCCGGGGTCTCCTGGACCCTGGGCACCGCGGACGGCGACCACGTCGACCGCGGCCTCGCGCTGGAGCTGACCGCACGGGTCGCCGCGGCCGTCTCCGTCCCCGTCAGCGCCGACGTCGAGGGCGGCTACGCGGCCGACCCCGAGGGCGTGGCGGAGACGGTGCGGGCGGTGCTCACCGCGGGTGCGGTCGGCATCAACATCGAGGACTCCCACGACGGCGGCCCGGCCCCGCTGCGCGACGTGGACGACCAGGCCGCCCGCATCGCCGCCGCCCGCCGTGCCGCCGACGAGGCCGGGGTGCCGCTGTTCGTCCACGCCCGCACCGACACCTTCCTGCGCGGCGCCGGCGACCTGGGGGAGACCCTGGAACGTGCCGCCCGCTACCTCGCGGCGGGCGCCGACGGCATCTTCGTGCCCGGCGTGACCGACCCGGCCGTCGTCGGCGCCCTGGCCGCCGGCATCGACGCCCCCGTCGGCATCCTCGCCGGTCCCGGTGCGCCGCCCGTGTCCGTACTGGCCGCCGCCGGCGCCGCGCGGGTCAGCCTCGGCAGCGCGGTCGCCGAGGCCGCCTACGCCCTCGTCGACCGCGCCGCCCGCGAACTGCTCGCCACCGGCACATACGCAGCCGTCGCGGGCGGCATCCCCTGGGGCGAGCTCAACACGCTGATGCTCCCGCAGGCGTGACGGCTGAGCCGCCCCCGAAGACCGCCTGGCGTCCCCGGGCCGCGTGCGGTCGTCCGCGCCGGCGGCGGGCATCGGCCCGCGCCCTCCCTGCCCCGGCGGCAAGCCGGGGCAGCTCCCTCGTCCCCACGGCTGCGCGTGCCCCGCGCGCTCGTGGTGGGGCCGGGTGCCGCGCGAGCGTGCGGGGCGGCCCGTCCCCGCCCTGGCGCGGTCGGCCCGGCCTCGGCGCTCGTTGGGGGTCGCGCAGGGGCCGAGCCTTGGGCCGGCGGCGCGGAATCCCCTGGTCCGCAGGCTGCGAGCGGGTACGGGTCCTCCCCTGCCGCGGCCAGTGCAGGCTCGCGCGCGCGTCGTGGGGCCGGGTGCCGCGCCGGGCCCCCCGGGTCCCCACGGGCGCCCGCCGGCACGGCCTGTAGCGGCGGGCCCGTAGCGGCGGCGAGGGCGCGACGCCGCACACGTGCGGCCCAGCGCATGACCCGGCAGCGGTGATGTATTAGAGTTATCTCGACATCGAGATATCTGCCGAGGCGCACCGCTGCCGTCGAAGGTAAGGCTCACCTTATTTAGCCTTACCTTAGCGGATCGGCCAGGGGCCGAAGCGGCAGCATTGCGGTGGTACGCGCAAAGTTACGAAGGAGACTGTCGTGTCGGCGAACAGCTTCGACGCCCGCAGCACCCTGCAAGTGGGCGACGAGTCGTACGAGATCTTCCGGCTGGACAAGGTCGAGGGCGCCGCGCGCCTTCCCTACAGCCTGAAGGTGCTGCTGGAGAACCTGCTCCGCACCGAGGACGGCGCGAACATCACCGCCGACCACATCCGCGCGCTCGGCAACTGGGACTCGCAGGCCCAGCCGAGCCAGGAGATCCAGTTCACGCCGGCCCGCGTGATCATGCAGGACTTCACCGGTGTGCCGTGCGTGGTGGACCTCGCCACCATGCGCGAGGCCGTCAAGGAGCTGGGCGGCGACCCGTCCCGCATCAATCCGCTGGCCCCGGCCGAGCTGGTCATCGACCACTCGGTCATCGCCGACAAGTTCGGCACCCCGGACTCCTTCGCGCAGAACGTGGAGCTGGAGTACGGCCGCAACAAGGAGCGCTACCAGTTCCTGCGCTGGGGCCAGACCGCGTTCGACGAGTTCAAGGTCGTCCCGCCGGGCACCGGCATCGTCCACCAGGTGAACATCGAGCACCTGGCCCGCACCGTCATGGTCCGGGGCGGCCAGGCGTACCCCGACACCCTCGTCGGCACCGACTCGCACACCACCATGGTCAACGGCCTCGGTGTCCTGGGCTGGGGCGTCGGCGGCATCGAGGCCGAGGCCGCCATGCTCGGCCAGCCGGTCTCCATGCTGATCCCGCGCGTCGTCGGCTTCAAGCTGACCGGCGAGCTGCCGACCGGCACCACCGCCACCGACCTCGTGCTGACCATCACCGAGATGCTGCGCAAGCACGGTGTCGTCGGCAAGTTCGTCGAGTTCTACGGCGAGGGCGTGGCGGCCACCTCGCTCGCCAACCGCGCCACCATCGGCAACATGTCGCCGGAGTTCGGCTCCACCGCGGCGATCTTCCCGATCGATGCGGAGACCATTAACTACCTGAAGCTGACCGGCCGTTCGGAGCAGCAGCTCGCGCTCGTCGAGGCGTACGCCAAGGAGCAGGGCCTGTGGCTGGACCCGGCCGCCGAGCCGGACTTCTCCGAGAAGCTGGAGCTCGATCTCTCCACGGTCGTCCCCTCCATCGCCGGCCCGAAGCGCCCGCAGGACCGCATCGTCCTCGCAGGCGCCGCCGAGCAGTTCAAGGCCGACGTGCGCAACTACGTGGACGACGCCGACGAGGCGGGCAAGGAGTCCTTCCCGGCCTCCGACGCCCCGGCCGTCGCCAACGGCGTCCCGACCCGCCCGACCGTGGTCACCGCGCCCGACGGTTCGACCTACGAGATCGACCACGGCGCCGTCACCGTCGCCGCGATCACCTCCTGCACCAACACCTCGAACCCCTACGTCATGGTCGCCGCCGCCCTGGTGGCCAAGAAGGCGGTCGAGAAGGGCCTGACCCGCAAGCCGTGGGTCAAGACCACCCTGGCCCCGGGCTCCAAGGTCGTCATGGACTACTACGACCGGGCCGGCCTCACCCCGTACCTCGACAAGATGGGCTTCAACCTCGTCGGGTACGGCTGCACGACCTGTATCGGCAACTCCGGCCCGCTGCCGGACGAGGTCTCCAAGGCCGTCAACGAGCACGACCTGGCCGTGACCTCGGTGCTGTCGGGCAACCGCAACTTCGAGGGCCGGATCAACCCGGACGTCAAGATGAACTACCTGGCGTCCCCGCCGCTGGTCGTCGCGTACGCCATCGCCGGCTCCATGAAGGTGGACATCACCAAGGACGCCATCGGCACCGACACCGACGGCAAGCCGGTCTTCCTCCAGGACATCTGGCCCTCCGAGCAGGAGGTCAACGAGGTCGTCGCATCCGCGATCGGCCAGGACATGTTCAGCGCCTCCTACCAG
Organism: Actinacidiphila sp. bgisy160; assembly: GCF_965342435.1. Taxonomy (GTDB): domain Bacteria; phylum Actinomycetota; class Actinomycetes; order Streptomycetales; family Streptomycetaceae; genus Actinacidiphila. The sequence goes on from NZ_CBDRCM010000021.1 coordinate 89,316, forward strand.
GACGTCTTCGCCGGAGACGCCCAGTGGCAGTCGCTGCCGATCCCGACCGGCAACACCTTCGAGTGGGACCCGCAGTCGACCTACGTCCGCAAGCCCCCGTACTTCGAGGGCATGACCATGGAGCCGGACCCGGTCTCCGACATCACCGGTGCCCGCGTGCTGGCGAAGCTGGGCGACTCGGTCACCACCGACCACATCTCCCCGGCCGGCGCCATCAAGGCCGACACCCCGGCCGGCAAGTACCTCACCGAGCACGGTGTGGAGCGCCGCGACTTCAACTCCTACGGCTCCCGCCGCGGCAACCACGAGGTCATGATCCGCGGCACCTTCGCCAACATCCGCCTGCGCAACCAGATCGCGCCGGGCACCGAGGGCGGCTACACCCGCGACTTCACGCAGCAGGACGCCCCGGTCTCCTTCATCTACGACGCGTCGCAGAACTACCAGGCCGCCGGCATCCCGCTGGTCGTCCTGGCGGGCAAGGAGTACGGCTCCGGCTCCTCCCGCGACTGGGCCGCGAAGGGCACCGCGCTGCTGGGCGTCAAGGCCGTCATCGCCGAGTCGTACGAGCGCATCCACCGCTCCAACCTGATCGGCATGGGCGTGCTGCCGCTGCAGTTCCCCGAGGGCGCCTCGGCGGACTCGCTGGGCCTGACCGGTGAGGAGACCTTCTCGTTCTCCGGCATCACCGAACTCAACGACGGCACCACCCCGCGCACCGTCAAGGTGACGACCGACAGCGGCGTCGAGTTCGACGCCGTGGTCCGGATCGACACCCCCGGTGAGGCGGACTACTACCGCAACGGCGGCATCATGCAGTACGTCCTGCGCTCCCTGATCCGCAAGTAAGGATCACGGCCGCCGGGCACGAGGAACGGGCCCGCACCCCTGCCGGGGGTGCGGGCCCGTTCGCGTTACCGAGAGGTCTCAACTAGGGAAAGCTGTCTGTCAAAAGCGCGCATGACCTTGCCCACCTCGCGGGAAGTGGACTATACCTGTCGGCGTCCAGGAGGCCCGCTGAACGCGGGCTTGCGCGGGGGGAACGACGGGTGCGTGGCCCGTGCACAGATTCAACTCCGCACCGCATGGGTCCTGGAGAAGGTGAGGACTTGAGCATGAGATCCGACGTCAACCGGCGCGATCTGATCAAGCGGGCGGCAGCGGCGGGCCTGTTGGCCGCTCCCGCCGCCGGTCTGCTGAGTGCCTGTGCGTCCAGCGGCAGCGGCAACGACAAGGCCCCCGAGAAGGGCGAGAAGTCCAAGGACAACCCGTTCGGCGTGGCCAACGACGCCGCCCTGGACGTGGTGATCTTCAAGGGCGGCTACGGCGACGACTACGCCAAGGCGTTCGAGAAGCTCTACCAGAAGAAGTTCTCCGGGGCGAAGGTCAGCCACCTGGGCACCCAGGAGATCACCGGCAAGCTCCAGCCCCGCTTCAACGCCGGCAACCCGCCGGACGTCGTCGACGACTCCGGCGCGCAGCAGATCAAGCTGGACGTGCTCTACAAGAGCGGCCAGCTCACCGACCTCACCCCGCTCCTCGACGCACCCTACATCGACGACCCGAGCAAGAAGATCAGGGACGTCCTGCAGCCCGGCACCATCGAGATCGGCAGCTTCGACGACGGCAAGATGTACCAGCTGTCGTACATCTACACCGTCTGGGGCCTGTGGTACTCGGGCAAGCTCTTCAAGGAGAAGGGCTGGACGGCGCCGAAGACCTGGGCCGACTTCATGTCCCTGTCCGCGGAGATCAAGAAGTCGGGCATGGCCCCCTTCTGCCACCAGGGCAAGTACCCGTACTACATCAACATCGTGGTCATGGACCTGATCGCCAAGCACGGCGGTCCGGAGCTGGTCAAGCGGATCGACAGCCTCGACCCGACGGTGTGGGACGAGGACGCGGCGAAGGTGGCCGTCGAGTCGGTCTACCAGATCGCCGACAAGGGCTACCTGCTCCCCGGCACCAACGGCATGACCCACATCGAGTCGCAGACCGCCTGGAACGAGGGCAAGGCCGCCTTCATCCCCTGCGGTTCGTGGCTGGAGAACGAGCAGCTGAAGGCCACCCCATCGGACTTCGAGATGACCTTCCTGCCGATCCCCTCGCTGGACGGCGACAAGCTGCCCTTCGAGGCGATCCGGGCCGGCGCCGGTGAGCCCTTCATCGTCCCGAAGAAGGCCAAGAACCAGGCCGGCGGCCTGGAGTTCCTGCGGATCATGCTCACCAAGGAAGCCTCCAGCCAGTTCGCCCAGACGGCCAACTCGCTGACCGTGCTCAAGGACGGCGTCGGCTCCGACGTCCAGCTGCGCCCGGGCACCAAGTCCACCGTCACCGCGCTCAGCGCGGCCGGCAGCAACGTCTTCAACTACAACTACATCAACACGCAGAGCGCCTTCGACACCGACGTGCAGAACGCCAGTGCCGAGCTGATGGCCAAGCGCATCAAGCCCGCCGACTGGCTCAAGCGGGTCAAGGCGGCGGCCGAGAAGGCCAAGAAGGGCTAAACGTTCCCACCGGCCCTTGCGCACCGGGGCCCCGGTGCCCCCTGATGGACCAGGGGGCGTTCGGGGCCCCGGTGCGACGGTCTACCCGATGGCAGGAGCAGCGCCATGCGCTATCGCAAGTACCCGTTCATCGCGGGATTCCTCTTCATTCCGGTCGTGCTCTACGTCGTCTTCGTGATCTGGCCCTACCTCCAGACGTTCGGGTATTCCCTGACGGACTGGTCCGGGCAGTCCCAGGAGATGCACTTCGTCGGTCTGGAGAATTACACGAAGCTCTTCGGGGACCACGTCTTCCTGCAGGCGCTCCAGCACAACGTGCTGCTGCTGGTGTTCCTGCCGGTGATCACGATCCTGCTGGCGCTCTTCTTCGCCTTCATGCTCAACGTGGGCGGCCGCGGTGGCACCACGGGTGTCCGGGGAGTTCACGGATCCGCCCTCTACAAAGTGATCTTCTTCTTCCCCCAGGTGCTTTCCGTCGCCATTCTCATCGTGCTCTTCCAGGCGGTCTACCGCAGTGACGGAAGCGGCCTGCTGAACGGCATCCTGATCAAACTGCACCTCGAGGACCCGCAGGCCCCGATCGAATGGCTGAACAGTCCCAACCTGGTGATGTGGTGTCTGCTCGGCGTGCAGATCTGGGCCGGTGTCGGCTTCTACCTGGTGCTGTTCTCGGCGGCCATGCAGTCCGTTCCGAAGGACATCTACGAGGCCGCCCTGCTGGACGGTGCCGGGCGCCTGCAGACCTTCTTCAAGGTGACCCTCCCGCTCCTGTGGGACAGCGTGCAGACGGCCTGGGTGTACCTCGCCATCGCCGCGATGGACTTCTTCGCCCTGGCCTCGGTCCTCACCCCGGGATCGAATTTCGGCGGCGGCCCCGACTATCACGGTGAGGTCATGGCGACCTACCTGATGCGTAACTTCCTCACCTTCGGAAAGAGCGGCTACGCCTGTGCCATGGGCGTCGTCATCCTCTTCCTCACCCTGATCCTTTCCGCTGTCGCGCTGCGGGTCTCCCGTCGCGATCGCATCGAGTACTGAGCGGGGAGCGCATCCCATGGCCACTCCCATCAAGCAGCCCACTCCGGTTCCGGTCCTCAAAGGGCAGCCCACCACGATCGGCAGCAGGAAGACGGACCGGGAACGCTTCGCCGAAGGCGGCGCGACGCTCAACGTCTTCTCCCACGGTTTCCTGTTCCTGTGGGGCGTGATGATCCTGCTGCCCCTGGGCTGGATCATCCTGGGGTCCTTCAAGAACAATGCGGAGATCGGCGCGAGCGCCTGGTCCTGGCCCTCGCACTGGTCCTTCGACGCGTTCTCCCGGGCCTGGGAGAAGGGCATCGGCGACTTCTTCGTGAACACGGTGATCGTGCTGGTGTTCTCGGTGCCGCTGACGATGCTGCTCGGGTCGATGACCGCGTACGTGCTGGCGCGCTACGAGTTCCCCGGCAACCGGATCATCTTCTACCTGTTCGTCGGCGGCGCGATGTTCCCGGTGTACCTCGCCCTGGTGCCGCTGTTCTTCATGGTCAGCAACCTGGGCATGCTCAACACCTACCAGGGCCTGATCCTGGTGTACGTCGCCTACTCGCTGCCCTTCACCGTCTTCTTCATGCACTCCTTCTTCAGGACCCTGCCCACGGCGGTGCACGAGGCGGCCATGATCGACGGTTGCTCCCACTCCCGGGCCTTCTTCCAGGTCATGCTGCCGATGGCGAAGCCGGGCCTGATCAGCGTGGGAATCTTCAACGTGCTGGGCCAGTGGAACCAGTACATCCTGCCGATGACCCTGCAGCAGCAGCAGTCCAGCAGCGACCCCGACCGCTCGATGCTGGCCCAGGGCCTGGTGAACCTGGCCCAGCAGCAGGGGTACTCCGGCGACTACCCGGCGCTCTTCGCCGGCATGACGATCGCGATGCTGCCGGTGCTCGTGGTCTACCTCTCCTTCCAGCGTCAGGTGCAGGCGGGTCTGACGGCCGGCACCCTGAAGTAATCGGAAGGACACTCACCGTGGCCGCCGCCCGGTCGTCCGGACGGCTGAGCGGAAGCGGTCCCGCCACCCGCGGGGCCGCTTCTGGATTTTTCGGGCATTGCGTCAGCGGTCTGGTTCTGCCCCTTGACGGGAAGCGAGCCTAAAGGCTTGCTTAGAGTTCACATGTTGTAGACGACGGGGTCTCATCGGCGTGGCTCCCGTCCGGTTCGGCAGGAGTGGAATGGTCGTGGAGACTCCGGGATCCCAGTCGTCGCTGCACCGGGCCAACCTCGAGCGGGTGGTCCGGGCCGTACGGCTGGCGGGTTCGCTGACGCAAGCGGAGATCGCCCGTACGACGGGGCTGTCCGCCGCGACGGTCTCCAACATCGTCCGCGAACTGCGTGACAACGGGACGGTACAGGTCACCCCCACCTCCTCGGGAGGGCGCCGGGCCCGCGCGGTGGCGCTGTCCGGCGACGCGGGCGTCGTCGTGGGCGTCGACTTCGGGCACTCCCACCTGCGCGTCGCGGTGGGCAACCTGGCCCACCAGGTACTGGCCGAGCAGTCCGAGCCGATCGACGTGGACGCCTCGGCCTCCGAGGGCTTCGACCGGGCCGAGCAGCTCGTCGCGCGGCTGATCGAGTCGAGCGGCATCGACGCCGACAAGGTGATCGGCGTCGGCCTCGGCGTCCCGGGCCCGATCGACGTGGAGACCGGCGCGCTGGGGTCCACCGCCATCCTGCCGGGGTGGGGCGGCATCAACCCGCGCCAGGAGCTCGCCGAGCGGCTGCGCATGCCGGTCCAGGTGGACAACGACGCGAACCTCGGCGCCCTCGGGGAGCTGGTCTGGGGCAGTGGACGGGGCGTGAAGGACCTGGCCTACATCAAGGTGGCCAGCGGCGTGGGCGCCGGGCTGGTGATCGACGGCCGCATCTACCGCGGCCCCGGCGGCACCGCGGGTGAGATCGGCCACATCACGCTGGACGAGTCCGGCCCGGTCTGCCGCTGCGGCAACCGCGGCTGCCTGGAGACCTTCACCGCCGCCCGTTATGTGCTGGACCTGCTGCGCGGCAGCCATGGCCCCGACCTGACCCTGGCGCGCATGGTGCAACTGGGCAGGGAAGGGGATCCCGGCTGCCGTAGAGTGATCGCGGACGTGGGCCGGCACATCGGCATGGGCGTCGCCAGCCTCGCCAACCTTCTGAACCCGAGCCGGGTGGTGCTCGGCGGTGATCTCGCCGAGGCGGGGGAGCTGGTCCTGGCGCCCATCAGGGAATCGGTGGCGCGGTACGCGATCCCCAGTGCGGCCCGCCGTCTTTCGGTCGTCTCGGGGGCCCTGGGCGCCCGCGCCGAGGTCCTGGGCGCCCTGGCCCTGGCCCTCAGCGAGGTGGGGGATTCCACCCTTTTGGATGCTAACGTTCCTGCAGCGGTCGCTGTGCCGTAGGGATCACTCTGCGTTCATCTAGATAACGAAACGCACCGTTGCCATCTCGTTAAGTATTTACTTCTTGACGTCAAGGCTGTTGCCGAGTTGACTCACGCTCACCTCGGCCGCAGTCTCTTGCGGCCCTGTCAGGGAGGCAACCCCACATGAACGCAATGATGCGTCGCGTCGTGATCGGCACCGCGGCCGTCTCCATGGCCCTTTCCGTCGCCGCGTGCGGCAAGGCCGGCGATGACAAGGCGGACGGCGGCAGCAGCGCCGGCAGCAAGAGCAAGACCATCGGCCTGCTGCTTCCCGACAGCGTCACCGCTCGCTACGACAAGTTCGACAAGCCGCTGTTCGAGGCCAAGGTCAAGGAGCTGTGCGCGGACTGCGACGTCCAGTACGCGAACGCCGCGGGTGACTCCGGCAAGCAGGCCCAGCAGGTCAGTACCATGATCACCAAGGGTGTCAAGGTGATCGTGATCAGCGCCCAGGACGCCGCTGCCATCAAGTCCTCCGTCCAGGCCGCCGTCGACAAGGGCATCAAGGTCGTCGCCTACGACCGCCTCGCCCAGGGCCCGGTCTCCGCGTACGTCTCCTTCGACAACGAGAAGGTCGGCGAGCTGCAGGGCCAGGCGCTCCTCGACGCGCTCGGCGCCAAGGCCAAGCCGTCGGCGAACGTCGTCATGATCAACGGTGACGACGCCGACCCGAACGCCGCGATGTTCAAGGCGGGCGCCCACAAGGTCCTCAACGGCAAGGTCAAGATCGCCTACGAGCAGAGCGGTCTGTGGAAGGACACCGTCGCCAACCAGAAGATGACGGCGGCCATCACCCAGCTCAAGGCCAAGAACATCGCGGGCGTCTACGCCGCCAACGACGGCATGGCCGGCGGTATCGCCACCGCCCTCAAGGGCGCCGGCATCAGCGGCATCCCGCTGACCGGTCAGGACGCCGAACTCGCGGGCATCCAGCGGATCATAGCGGGCACCCAGTCGAGCACCGTCTACAAGGCGTTCAAGCCCGAGGCCGACGCCGCCGCCCAGCTCGCGGTGAACCTGGTCGAGGGCAAGGCCATCGACTCGCTCGCCACCACCACGCTGACCAGCGGTTCCGGTGACAAGGTCCCGTCCCAGCTGCTGACCCCGGTGTCGGTGACCAAGGCCAACGTCAAGGACACGGTCATCGCGGACAAGCTGTACTCCGTCTCCGAGATCTGCACGGCCGAGTTCGCCAAGGCCTGCGCGGCCGCCGGCATCCAGTAACACGGCAGGCCCTCCCTCCGGAGGCCGCCACGCGAACCTGTCCGGCGCCCGCCCCGTCCAACAGACCCCGCTGACGGGGCGGGTGCCGGACAGACAGTCCGCTCCCGTTCATGTAAAGCTGTGCAGTTTGCACAAAACTCCGCGCCCCTCCAAGCGCGGCATCCCCGCCGGTCAGGCGGCGAAGGAGATGGTTCACGTGTCCGCTACGCCCGTGCTGGCGTTGCGCGGAGTCTCCAAGCGATTCGGTGCGGTCCAAGCACTCACCGATGTCGACCTGGAGGTCCACGCCGGTGAGGTCGTCGCGCTCGTCGGCGACAACGGCGCAGGTAAGTCGACCCTGGTCAAGACGATCGCGGGTGTCCACCCCATCGATGAAGGCGTCATCGAGTGGGAGGGCAAGCCGGTCAGCATCAACAAGCCGCACGACGCCCAGGGCTTCGGAATCGCGACGGTCTACCAGGACCTGGCGCTCTGTGACAACCTCGACGTCGTCGCCAACCTCTACCTCGGCCGCGAGATCAAGCGCGCCAGTGTGATCGACGAGGTCACCATGGAGGCGCGGTCCAGGGAGCTGCTGAGCACCCTGTCGATCCGCATCCCGAGCGTCCGCATCCCGATCGCCAGCCTGTCGGGTGGTCAGCGGCAGGTCGTCGCGATCGCCCGCGCCCTGATCGGCGACCCCAAGCTGGTCATCCTCGACGAGCCCACCGCCGCGCTCGGTGTGGAGCAGACGGCCCAGGTGCTCGACCTGGTGGAGCGGCTGCGCCAGCGTGGCCTCGCCGTCATCCTCATCAGCCACAACATGGTGGACGTCAAGGCCGTCGCGGACAAGGTGGCGGTACTGCGCCTCGGTCGCAACAACGGTGTGTTCGACGTCAAGAGCACGTCCCAGGAAGAAATCATCTCCGCGATCACGGGCGCCACGGACAACGCCGTGACCCGCCGTCAGGCGCGGCGCACGGAGGATGCAAAGTGAGCGACACGTCGAAGACCGTAAAGAAGGACGTGGCAGCAGCGGTCGAGGACGCGTCCTCGGCGGCCGTGCCCATGGTCGACCCGCGCCTGCTCGTCCGTGAAGAGGGCTTCAAGGGCTACCTCACGGAGTTCAAGCGCAAGGTGCGCGGCGGTGAGCTCGGCTCGCTGCCGGTCATCATCGGCCTGATCATCATCTGGACCATCTTCCAGACCCAGTCCAGCCAGTTCCTCACCGCCGGCAACCTGGCCAACATCGGCTTCTTCCTGGCCGCCACGGGCATGCTGGCCATCGGCCTGGTCTTCGTGCTGCTGCTCGGCGAGATCGACCTCTCGGTCGGCTCGGTCAGCGGTCTGGCATCGGCCCTCTTCGCCATCTTCGTGACCAACCACGGGATGAACCCCTGGCTCGCGCTGGTCCTGACCATCGTGACCGGCGTTCTCATCGGTTCCCTGCACGGCTGGTTCTTCGCGAAGATCGGCGTCCCCGCGTTCGTCGTCACCCTCGCCGGCTTCCTCGGCTGGAACGGCCTCATGCTGCAGCTGCTCGGCGCCAGCGGAAGCCTCTCGATCCCGGACGACGGCCCCCTGCACATCCTGGGCCAGCGTTCCTTCTTCCTGGACCAGGACATCGCGGGCGCCTACCTGCTGGCCGGCCTCGGCACCGGGGCCATGCTCGCGGGCTCGCTCATCGAGCAGCGCCGCCGCCGCACCGCCGGCGTCCCGTTCCGCCCCACCAGTGAGATCGCGCTGCGGGTCGGCGCCCTCGCGATCATCTCCTTCGTCGCCGCCTACGTGCTCAACCAGGCGAACGGCGTGCCCAACGCGCTGGTCATCTTCCTGGCCGCCCTGGTGATCATCGACTTCGTGCTGCGGCGCACGGCCTATGGCCGCAAGATCTTCGCGGTCGGCGGTGGCATCGAGGCCGCCCGTCGCGCGGGTATCAACGTCGCCTTCGTCCGCATCTCGGTGTTCGCCATCTCCGGTGGCTTCGCGGCGCTCGGCGGTCTGTTCTTCGCCGCCCAGACCTACACCGCTTCCCTGGGCGCCGGTGGCGGCAACTACCTGATGCTGGCCATCGCGGCCGCGGTCATCGGCGGCACCAGCCTCTTCGGCGGTCGCGGCAGCGTCTGGTCCGCCCTGCTCGGCATGCTGGTCATCCAGTCCATCCAGACCGGCCTGGACCTGCTCAACATGAACACCGCGCTCCAGTACATGATCACCGCCGCGGTGCTCCTCGCCGCCGTGGTCATCGACTCGGTGTCCCGCAAGAGCCAGAAGGCCGCGGGCCGCGGCTGAGGGTTCGCACCGTACCAGTGGCGGGACGTGCCCGGCGCAGGGAAGATCATCCCAGCGCCGGGCACGGGTGTGTGCGGAGCTGAAAACGCGAACACATACACTCGGGAAACCGGAAAGCGACAACAAGGAGGCACGGGTGGCGCTGCTGACCCGTATCAAGGGACCGCGCGACCTCGACCGGCTCAGCCCGGAGCAGCTGGTCGAGCTGGCAGGCGAGATCCGTACCTTCCTGGTCGACGAGGTCTCCAAGACGGGCGGGCACCTGGGGCCGAACCTCGGTGTCGTCGAACTGACCATCGCCCTGCACCGTGTCTTCGACTCGCCGAAGGACAAGGTGCTGTGGGACACCGGACACCAGTCCTACGTCCACAAGCTGCTCACCGGCCGTCAGGACTTCTCCAAGCTCAAGGGCAAGGGCGGCCTGTCCGGCTACCCCTCGCGCGCCGAGTCCGAGCACGACGTCATCGAGAACAGCCACGCCTCCACGGTGCTCGGCTGGGCCGACGGCCTGGCCAAGGCCAACGAGCAGCTCGGCAAGCGCGATCACACCGTCGCCGTGATCGGTGACGGCGCCCTGACGGGCGGCATGGCCTGGGAGGCGCTGAACAACATCGCCGCCGCCAAGGACCGTCCGCTGGTCATCGTCGTCAACGACAACGAGCGCTCCTACGCGCCCACCATCGGCGGCCTCGCCAACCACCTCGCCACGCTGCGTACCACCGACGGCTACGAGCGCTTCCTCACCCGCACCAAGGAACTGCTGGAGCGCACCCCGGTCATCGGCCAGCCGCTGTACGAGACCCTGCACGGCGCCAAGAAGGGCTTCAAGGACTTCATCGCGCCGCAGGGCATGTTCGAGGACCTGGGCCTGAAGTACGTCGGCCCGATCGACGGCCACGACATCGCCGCCCTGGAGTCCGCGCTGCAGCGCGCCAAGCGCTTCGGCGGGCCGGTCATCGTCCACTGCCTGACGGAGAAGGGCCGCGGCTACACCCCCGCCCTGCAGGACGAGGCCGACCGCTTCCACGCCGTCGGCAAGATCCACCCGGACACCGGCCTGCCGATCGCCGCCTCCGGCGCCGACTGGACCTCGGTCTTCGGCGAGGAGATGGTCAAGCTCGGCAGGGAGCGCAAGGACATCGTGGCCATCACCGCCGCGATGCTCCAGCCCGTGGGTCTGGACAAGTTCGCCAAGGCGTTCCCCGACCGCGTCTACGACGTCGGCATCGCCGAGCAGCACGCGGTGGTGTCCGCGGCGGGCCTGGCGACCGGCGGCCTGCACCCGGTCGTCGCCGTCTACGCGACCTTCCTCAACCGCGCCTTCGACCAGGTGCTGATGGACGTCGCGCTGCACAAGTGCGGCGTCACCTTCGTGCTGGACCGCGCCGGCATCACCGGCACCGACGGTGCCTCGCACAACGGCATGTGGGACATGTCGATCCTGCAGGTCGTCCCGGGCGTGCGGATCGCCGCCCCGCGCGACGCCGACCAGGTGCGCGCCCAGCTCCGCGAGGCCGTCGAGGTCCCGGACGCCCCGACCGTGGTCCGCTACTCCAAGGGCGCGGTCGGCCCGGCGGTCAAGGCCGTCGGCAAGGTCGGCGGCATGGACGTGCTGCGTCAGGCCGAGCCCCAGGGTGACGGCGCCAAGCCGGACGTCCTGCTGGTCTCCGTCGGCGCGCTCGCCCCGATGTGCCTGGAGATCGCCGACCTGCTCGACGCCCAGGGCATCACCACCACCGTCGTCGACCCCCGCTGGGTCAAGCCCGTCGACGCGGCCCTGCCCGGTCTCGCGGCCGGCCACCGGGTCGTCGTCACGGTCGAGGACAACGGGCGCGTCGGAGGTGTCGGCTCCGCCGTCGCCCAGGCGCTGCGCGACGCCAACGTGGACGTGCCGCTGCGCGACTTCGGCATCCCGCAGGAGTTCCTCGACCACGCCAGCCGCAAGGAGGTCATGGCCGAGATCGGCCTGACCGCCCCGGACATCGCGCGCCAGGTGACCGGACTCGTCAGCCGGCTCGAGGGCCGTTACGCCGACGAGCCCGCGCCCCAGGTCGCGGGCGACTGACACCCGCTCCGACGGCTTCGGCACCACCGGGCCGGGCGACACCCGGGCGGGTGATCGCCCGGCCCTTCTGTCGGTGTGTAGGCGCGCCAGATCCGGTCACAAGCATCCGCGGGTGCTGTGATGCAGGAACAACTGTGGAGGTGCGCCGGTGGACGTGGGCGGTAACGCTACGAAGGGACGGAGCGGGTTCTTCCGTACCAAATCGGTCGAGGAATCCCTGAGGGACACCCAGGAGCCGGAGCACGCGCTCAAGAAGTCGCTGTCCGCCCTCGACCTCACGGTCTTCGGGGTCGGAGTGGTCATCGGCACCGGCATCTTCGTCCTCACCGGCAAGGTGGCGAAGGAGAACGCGGGCCCGGCGGTCGCGCTGTCCTTCGTCGCCGCCGGCGTCGTCTGCGCGCTGGCCGCCCTGTGCTACGCGGAGTTCGCCTCCACCGTGCCGGTGGCCGGGTCCGCGTACACCTTCTCCTTCGCCACCCTCGGCGAACTGCCCGCCTGGATCATCGGCTGGGACCTGGTCCTGGAACTGGCGCTGGGCTGCGCCGTGGTCGCCGTCGGATGGTCCGGGTACATGCGCTCGATCATGGACAACTGGGGCTGGCACCTGCCGTCCGTGCTGTCCGGCGGCGAGCAGAGCGGCTTCCACTTCGACGTGCTGGCCTTCCTGCTGGTGGCGGCGCTCACCGCCATCCTGGTCGCCGGGATGAAGCTCTCGGCCCGGGTCACCTCCGTGGTGGTGGCCATCAAGGTGACCGTGGTGCTGATCGTCATCGTCGTGGGCGCGTTCTTCATCAAGGGCCACAACTACACGCCGTTCGTCCCGCCCGCCGTGCCGTCCGAGGGGGCGGAGGCCGGCATCAAGGCCCCGCTGATCCAGCTGGTCTCGGGCTTCACGCCGTCCCAGTTCGGCGTCATGGGCATCTTCACCGCGGCAGCCGTGGTCTTCTTCGCGTACATCGGCTTCGACATCGTCGCCACCGCGGCCGAGGAGACCAGGAACCCGCAACGGGACGTGCCGCGCGGCATCCTCGGCTCGCTGCTCATCTGCACCGTGCTCTACGTCGCCGTCTCCATCGTCGTCACCGGCATGCAGCACTACTCCCAGCTGTCGGTGGACGCGCCGCTGGCCGACGCCTTCAAGGCCGTGGGCCACCCCTTCTGGGCCGGGCTGATCGCCTTCGGCGCGGTGGTGGGCCTGACGACGGTCTGCATGATCCTGCTCCTCGGGCAGAGCCGGGTCTTCTTCGCGATGAGCCGCGACGGGCTGCTGCCGCGCTTCTTCTCCCGGGTGCACCCCACCCGGGGCACGCCCTACCGCTCGACGATCCTGCTCGGCGGCATCGTGGCGATCGTCGCGGGCTTCACGACCATCGAGGAACTCGCCGAGCTGGTGAACATCGGCACCCTCTTCGCGTTCGTCGTCGTCGCCATCGGCGTCGTGGTGCTCCGCCGTACCCGCCCCGACCTGCCGCGGGCCTTCCGCACCCCGTTGGTGCCCTGGCTGCCCGCCGTGTCGGTGCTCGCCACGCTGTGGCTGATGCTCAACCTCCCGGCCGAGACCTGGTTGCGGTTCGCCGTCTGGATGGCGCTCGGCTTCATCGTCTACTTCCTGTACGGCTACCGGCACAGCCGGGTGCGCAAGCCGGCGCCGCAGGGGTGAGCTGACGCACCCGGAGGGCGCCCGGTACGTTGGGCACGTGACGACCCGCCCCGAGACCGCCCGCGCCGCCGCGCCCGCGCTCCCGCAACGGCGGGCGGACGCGGACCCGTCCCGCGCGATCTCCCCGTTCACCCGGTTCTCGTGGCCCCTGCTGCTCCCGCTGCTGACGCTCGTGGCGGCCGTGGTCCACCTGCCGTCCTTCGTACGCCCCGTCTGGAACCCCGACGAGGGTTTCCTCGCCACCCAGGCGCGTGTGCTCGCCTCCGGCGGGGTCCTCTACGACACCGTGGTGGACCGCAAGCCCCCCTTGCTTCCGTGGCTCTACCACGGCGCGTTCGCGGTCTTCGGCGACGGTTCGCTGTGGCCCCTGCGGGTGGCGGCGGTCCTCGCACACGTGGTGACCGCGGCGCTGCTCGTCGCCCTCGCCCGGCGCCGCTGGGGCGACCGGTGGGGCGCGGCCGCCGGATTCGGCTACCTGCTGCTGTCCGTGGGGCTGGCGCCCGAGGACACGCAGGCGGCCACCTTCGAGGTCTTCACCCTGCCGTGGACGGTCGCCGCCGTGCTCTGCGCCGAGCGCGGACGCTGGGGCGCGGCCGGGGTGGCGGTCGCCGGGGCGGCGCTGACCAAACAGACCGGCGCGGTGGTGCTCCTCCCGGTGCTCTGGATGTTGTGGCGGGCCCGGCGCGGGAGCCCGGGCGCGTGGGGACGGCTGGCGGCGGGCTGCGGGCTGCCCGTCGCGGCCGTGGCCCTGGCGACCGGCGGGGGGCGCTTCGTCTTCTGGACCGTCACCGGGTCCGGCGCCTACATGTCGCCCGAGGGCGCCTGGCTGCTCGCGGCCGGGCGGGGGCTCGGCAACGCCGCGATCCTCACAGCGGCCGGGGCGGGGCTGGTGCTGCCCGCCGTCCGGCTCGCCGCGCGCCGGAGGGCCGCCGCCACGGCCGAGCTGTGGATCTGGCTCGGCGCGGCCGCCGTCGCCGTCGTGGCGGGCTTCCAGTTCTACGGCCACTACTACCTGCAACTGCTGCCCCCGCTCACGCTCGTCGGGGTGGCCGCGCTGCGGCGGCTGCCCGCGCGCGGGCCCGCCAGGAGGGTCGCCGCCGTCTGGACGGTGCTGGCGGCGGCGGTGTGCACCGGCTGGGGCTTCGCCGCCCCGCGAGCGGAACTCGGCCACGCCCGCACCGTCGCCGCCGCGATCCGCGCCCACACCGACGCGGACGAGACCGTCCTGGTGTGGGGCATGCACCCGGAGCAGTACTGGTTCGCCGGCCGCGCACCGGCCGGCCGCTTCCTCACCGCGGGGTTCCTCACCAACTTCAGCGGCGGACGCGGCGGAGCCCGGGTCGGCGAGGAGTACGCCGTACCGGGTGCCTGGGCGGACTTCCGCCGGGAGTTCTCCACCGCGCCCCCGGCCGTCGTGGTCGACGACTCCCGGGGCGCCCCCTACGGCGCGGCGCACGTCCCGGGACTGCGCCGTCTGCTCGACCGGGGCGGCTACGAGCGGGTCGCCACCGCCGACGGCGCGGTGCTGTACGCCAGGCCGTCGCGCGGTTAGTCAGCCACGCACCGACCGCGGCCCCGCGACGGCCGCGCCGTGGGCGGTCACCCGGCGGCGCAGCTCCCGGTCGGCCGTCACGACCAGGCACGGCCGCTCGGGCGCCCGGGCCGCGACGATCCCGGCGATGAGGTCGTCACCGCTGCCGGGGGCCGCCTCGACCCGTACCCCCGGCACGGGCGCCACCTCCCGGGCCGCGCCCTCCACCACGAGCACGAGGTCGAGCGGTGCCCGCCGTGCCCATTCCGGCACGTCCGCCCGCTCCGGCAGCCCGGTCCGCGCCAGTCCCGCGAGGGCGTCCCGCAATCGCTCCGTCGCCCCGTGCCGGTCCCGCCACCACCCGTCGGGGACGGACCCCACGGTGTTGGCGGCGTCGACCACGACCAGGGGCGCTGTCCCGTCGTTCACCACCGGCCCACCCTGGCACAACCGGCCCGGTATGGGGCGAGTCCGGCCGGCCCCGGTGTCCGTCGGCGGCTTCGCGTCGGCGAATCGTCGCGCCCGCGGCCCGCTCCCCGTGGTGTGAGGACGTACCCTCCCACGGGGCGTGTTCGTACGCGGTGGTAGAAAGTCCCGGTGAAGCAGACGAAGTCCAAGCGCTGGCGGTCCTACGCCGGGACGGTGATCGTCCTGGGTGTGGTGTTCGGGGGTTCGGCCGTCCTCGGGGCGCATGTGCGCAGTGAGAAGCAGCACGAGGCCAAGGCACCGGCCGGCGCCTCGGGCCAGGAGCAGCTGGCGGTACCGGTCAAGCCGACGAAGCTGCCGGTGACGCTGACCGTGTACGAGGACCTGCGCAGCCCGGAGTCGAAGGCCTTCGCCGCCGAGTACGCGGACACCCTCGCGAAGCTGGTCGTCACCGGTCAGGTGCAGATCGACTACCGGCTGGTGACGCCGACCGACACCGCGGACGGCGGCAGCGGTTCCCTCGCCGCGGCCAACGCGGCCGCGTGCGCCCAGGACGTGGGCCGGTTCCAGGAGTACGTCGCGCAGGTGTGGGACGCCCAGCCCGCCGACACCCAGGACGACCCGTTCACCAGCGACGCGTTCCTGAAGAGCCTGGCGAAGAAGGCCGGCGGTGTGGACGAGACGCACTTCGTCCCGTGCGTCCAGGGCGGCGACCACGACGGCTGGGTGCGGCGCTCCCAGGAGGAGTTCGCCGCGGCCGGGTTCACCTCCGTTCCGGTCGTGCGGGTGAACGGCGAGACCGTCACCGATCCCACGGGCGGTGCGTCCGGGCTCACCCCCGAGCGCTTGACGAAGCTGGTCGACAAGGCCGTTGCCGAGGTCGTGAACGGCACCACCGCGACAGGCTGACCGCATCACCCGTTGTCGTTCCATCAGATTTACGTGGACATCGGGTAATAAGGGCATGTGGCACTCGATCGCGAGGAGTGGTGGTGCGCATGTCCACACCGGTGTTCGACGAGGTCGGGCCGCAGCCGGGCTGCGTCTGTGAGGACTGCGCCCGGCGACGGCTGATCCGGGCGGCGACCCGTGCCACGCCCCCCTGCGCGCCACCGGCTGCCGCTCCTGCCGCACTGGTCGTCCTGGCCACGGCCGGCGCGGCCGCCGTGGCGCCCGCCGCGGTGGCGGCCCCCGGTGAGGACGCGGGCCAGGCCGCGTCCGCAGGCCGGACCGAGCAGGCGCAGCCGGACCGGATCGGCGCCGCGGTCCCACTCCGCCTGACCCGCGATCAGATCCTGGAACGGGCCCAGGGGTGGATCGACGCCCGCGTCCCGTACGACATGCGCCGCCGCTGGCGGGACGGCTACCGGCAGGACTGCTCCGGATTCGTCTCCATGGCCTGGGGCCTGGGCACCAGCCAGTGGACCGGCACACTGCCCCGCTTCGCGGAACGGATCGGCCGCGACGAGCTCGAACCCGGCGACATCCTGCTCTTCCACAACCCCCGCGACCCGGTCGACGGTTCCCACGTCACGATCTTCGGGGGCTGGGCGAATGCCGCGCACAGCCGTTACGTGGCCTACGAGCAGACCCGTCCGCGTGCCCGGGTGCGCACGACGCCGTACGCCTACTGGGACCACTCCAAGCGCTACGTCCCCTACCGTTACAAGTACCTGCGCGGCGAGGGCTACGGCGACTTCTACGACGACCTCTACGGGGACCTCGACCTCGGCGACCTGGCCTCCGCCGGATACCCGGGGAGCTGGTCCTTCGGCCCCGGCGCCTCCAACGGATACGTCACCCGGCTCGGCAAGATGCTGCGGCAGCGGGGCGCGGGCACCTTCTACCACGACGGCCCGGGGCCCCGCTGGAGCGACGCCGACCGCCGTGCCACCCGTGCCTTCCAGCAGGCCCAGGGCTGGAAGGGCGATCAGGCCGACGGCTTCCCCGGCCCGCTGACGTGGCGTTACCTCACCCAGGGCGCGGGGTCCGACATCGCCGGTGGCGGCCGCCCGGCGGCAGCCCCGGACTACCCGGGCCTCGGCGGCTTCAGGCCCGGCCAGTCGGGCCCGCACGTGCTCGCGCTGGGACGGCAACTGGCCGCCAAGGGCTTCGGCCGGTTCTACGCGAAGGGCCCCGGCCCCCGCTGGGGCGAGGCCGACCGGCGCGCCGTCGAGGCCTTCCAGCGGGCCCAGGGGTGGTCGGGCAGCCGGGCGGACGGTTACCCGGGTCCCGAGACGTGGAGGCGGCTCTTCTCATGACGATCACCCCCCAGGGGAACCGGGCCGAACTCCCCGTTCCCGCTCCGGCACCCGTCGCCCACGGCGTCCACAGCCCAGCCGCCGCCGCGCCGCCGCCCGAGATCGCCGAACGTCCGGGACGCTGCCTGCCCGGCGGCCTCGCCGTGCTCACGGCCCTGGCGGCCGCAGGCGGCACCGCCGCGCTCCTCCTGGGCCCCGCCGGGACCTCCCCGGTCGTGCGCACCGTCGCCGTCGCCGTCCTCGCCGCGCTCACCGCCCTGACCGCGCTCGGCCTGGTCCGGGGCCGCCCTGGCTCCGTGTGGATGCTCACCCGGCACGGCGCCTACCACGGCACCGTCCGCCGTACCGGGCTGCTGTGGATCAGTCCGCTCCTCGCCCGCCGCCGCGTCGACACCAGCCTGCGTCACTGGCGCAGCAGCCCCATCGAGGCCACCGACGCCGTCGGCACCCCGTTGCAGACCACGGTCCTGGTGGTCTGGCGGGTCCGCGACACCGCGCGGGCCGCCTTCACCGTCCACGACCACGTGCGCTACCTGCGCGAACAGGTCGAGGCAGCGGTCGTCCGCTGTGTGTCCCGGCTGCCCGCCGACGACTTCCACGGCCCCGGTCCCACGCTCCGCGACGCCGACCGCCTCGCGGACGACCTCACCCGGATCGTCGTCCAGGACCTGCGACCCGTCGGAGTCGAGGTGTTCTCCGTCCAGCCCGTCCGGGTCGACTACGCCCCCGCCGTGGCCTCCGCCATGCGCCGCGCCCGACTGGCGGCGCTGGACGCCCGGCACCGCAGGGCCGCCCTCGACGATGCCCTCACCGCCGTCGGCGAGACCGTGCGCGGCCTCCTCGACCGCGGCCTGGTCGATCTCGACGACTACGAACGCAAGGCCCTGGTGCGTGACCTGACGGTCGCTTACTGCGCCGCCCGCCTTCCGGAGGGCTCCGCGCCCGCCGCGTGAGCCTCAGTTGGAGGTCGTGGACTTCGGCACCGGCTCGGGGATGCCGGTGTCCTCCCGGATCGCCTCCCCCAGACGGGCCGCCTGTGGCTCGGCGGCCACGACGTGGTTCGGGCCGATCTTGCCGTACGCCACCGGCAGCATGATCGTCGTTGCGCCGGGCGGCGGTTCGGCCCTGCGATGGGTCCAGCAGGTGCCCGGTGGTGCGATGGAGCGGGCTTCTGATCTGGCCGCCCCCGTCCGGGCCGACGTGCGACCACCACCCCTTCGCGGGCCGGTGGTGACGGCGACGCCATGGCGCGCCGGCCCGGACGGAGACCACCCGGAAGTGTTCCGCCCCGGTACCGCGGCAAGCGGTACCGGGGGGCAGAACCGGTGTTACGGCGGTGACTTACGCGGGCACGCTCGCCACGCCCGGGGCCAGGAACGGCTTGCCGTTCACCCGCTCCGAGACGCCCTCACGGTCCAGGTACGGCGTGATGCCGCCCAGGTGGAAGGGCCAGCCGGCACCGGTGATCAGGCAGAGGTCGATGTCCTGCGCCTCGGCGACGACACCCTCCTCCAGCATGATGCCGATCTCCTGCGCCACCGCGTCCAGGACGCGGTCGCGCACCTGCTGTTCCGTCAGGACGCTGTCGCCCTGCACCAGGAGCGCGGCGACCTCGGGGTCCAGCTCCGGCTTGAAGCCGTTCTCGGCGGCGTAGACGTAGAAGCCGCGCTTGCCCGCCTTGACGACGGCCGCCAGGTTCGGGGAGACCGTGAAGCGGTCCGGGAACGCGCGGTTGAGCGTCTCGGAGACGTGCAGACCGATCGCCGGGCCGACCAGCTCCAGCAGCACCAGCGGGGACATCGGCAGGCCGAGCGGCTCGATGGCCTTCTCCGCCGTCTCCACCGGGGTGCCCTCGTCGATGACGTTCTGGATCTCGCCCATGAAGCGGGTGAGGATGCGGTTGACGACGAACGCCGGGGCGTCCTTGGTCAGCACCGCGGTCTTCTTCAGCTTCTTCGCCACGGCGAACGCGGTGGCCAGGGAAGCGTCGTCGGTCCTCTCGCCGCGCACGATCTCCAGCAGCGGCAGCACCGCGACCGGGTTGAAGAAGTGGAAGCCGACGACCCGCTCCGGGTGCTCCAGCTTCGAGGCCATCTCGCTGACCGAGAGGGAGGAGGTGTTGGTGGCCAGGATGGTCTCCGGCCTCACCACCGCCTCGACCTCGGCGAAGACCTGCTGCTTGACGCCGATCTCCTCGAAGACCGCCTCGATGACGAAGTCCGCGTCCGCGAAGGCCGCGGCCTTGTCGAGGGAGCCGGAGACCAGGGCCTTGAGGCGGTTCGCCTTGTCCTGGTTGACGCGGCCCTTGACCAGCAGCTTGTCGATCTCGCCGTGGACGTAGCCGACGCCCTTGTCCACGCGCTCCTGGTCGATGTCGGTGAGGACCACCGGCACCTCCAGGCGGCGCGCGAAGAGCAGCGCCAGCTGCGAGGCCATCAGACCGGCGCCGACGACGCCGACCTTGGTGACCGGGCGGGCCAGGTTCTTGTCCGGGGCGCCGGCCGGGCGCTTGCCGCGCTTTTGCACCAGGTTGAAGGCGTAGATGCCGGAGCGCAGCTCACCGCCCATGATGAGGTCCGCAAGGGCCTCGTCCTCGGCGTCGAAACCGGCCGACAGGTCACCGTCCTTGACGGCGGCGATGATGTCCAGCGCCCGGTACGCGGCCGGGGCGGCGCCGTGCACCTTGGAGTCGGCGAAGGCACGGCCCTTGGCGACGGCCTCGTCCCACGCCGCACCGCGGTCCAGCTCGGGGCGGACGATCTGGATCTCGCCCTTGAGGACGGCGGCCGTCCAGATGAGCGACTGCTCCAGGAAGTCCGCGCCGTCGAACAACGCGTCGGCGATGCCCAGGTCGTAGATCTGGCCACCCTTCAGCTGCTTGTTCTGGTTGAGCGAGTTCTCGATGATGACGCTCACCGCGCGCTCGGCGCCGATGAGGTTCGGCAGCAGCGTGCAGCCGCCCCAGCCCGGGACCAGGCCCAGGAAGACCTCGGGGAGGGAGAAGGCCGGGATGGCCGACGAGACGGTGCGGTAACTGCAGTGCAGGCCGACCTCGACGCCGCCGCCCATGGCCGCGCCGTTGTAGTACGCGAAGGTCGGGACGGCGAGGGACCGCAGACGGCGGAAGACGTCGTGGCCGCCCTTGCCGATGGCCAGCGCGTCCTCACGGCGCTTCAGCAGCTCGACGCCCTTGAGGTCGGCGCCGACCGCGAAGATGAACGGCTTGCCGGTGACACCGACGCCGACGATCGCGCCGTCCGCGGCCTCCTTCTCGACCTGGTCGAGGGCGGCGTTCAGGTTCGCCAGCGACTGCGGGCCGAAGGTGGTGGGCTTGGTGTGGTCCAGACCGTTGTCCAGGGTGATGAGCGCGAAGCGCCCGGCGCCCTGCGGGAGGTCGAGGTGGCGCACGTGCGCCTGCGTCACGACCTCGTCCGGGAACAGCTCGGCCGCTCCCTTGAGGAGCTCGGCGGTGGTGGTCACTTGCTGCCTCCGTCGAAGTGCGGGTTCTCCCAGATCACGGTGCCGCCCATGCCGAAGCCGACGCACATGGTGGTCAGGCCGTAGCGGACGTGCGGCTGCTCCTCGAACTGGCGGGCCAGCTGCGTCATCAGACGGACGCCGGAGGAAGCGAGCGGGTGGCCGAACGCGATCGCGCCGCCGTACTGGTTGACGCGCGCATCGTCGTCGGCGATGCCGTAGTGGTCCAGGAAGGCCAGCACCTGGACGGCGAACGCCTCGTTGACCTCGAAGAGGCCGATGTCGGAGATGGACAGGCCCGCCTTGGCGAGCGCCTTCTCCGTCGCCGGGACCGGGCCGATGCCCATCACCTCGGGCTCGACGCCCACGAAGGCGTAGGAGACCAGGCGCATCTTCACCGGGAGGCCCAGCTCCCGGGCGACGTCCTCGGCGGCGACCAGGGAGGCGGTGGCGCCGTCGTTGAGCCCCGCCGAGTTGCCCGCCGTCACGTTGCCGTGGGCGCGGAACGGGGTCTTCAGGCCCGCCAGGTTCTCCAGCGTGGTGCCCGGGCGCATCGGCTCGTCGGCGGTGGCCAGGCCCCAGCCGGTCTCCCCGCCCTCGGGGGAGGTGCGGCGCACCGAGATCGGCACCAGGTCCTGCTGGATCCTGCCGTTCGCGTACGCCTTCGCCGCCTTCTCCTGGCTGCGGACCGCGTACTCGTCGGCGCGCTGCTTGGTCAGGTGCGGGAAGCGGTCGTGCAGGTTCTCCGCCGTCATGCCCATGAACAGGGCGGACTCGTCGACCAGTTTCTCCGACACGAAGCGCGGGTTCGGGTCCACGCCCTCGCCCATCGGGTGCCGGCCCATGTGCTCCACGCCGCCCGCGAGCGCCACGTCGTACGCGCCGAAGGCGATGCCGCCGGCGACGCTGGTGACCGCGGTCATCGCGCCCGCGCACATGCGGTCGATGGAGAAGCCGGGCACCGACTTGGGCAGCCCCGCCAGGATCGCGGCCGTACGGCCCAGGGTCAGGCCCTGGTCGCCGATCTGGGTGGTCGCGGCGATGGCGACCTCGTCGATGCGCTCCGGGGAAAGCGCGGGGTTGCGGCGCAGCAGCTCCCGGATGGACTTGATGACCAGGTCGTCGGCGCGGGTCTCGTGGTAGATGCCCTTCGGGCCCGCCTTGCCGAACGGGGTGCGGACGCCGTCGACGAAGACGACGTCCCTAGCGGTACGAGGCACGTTGGCTCTCCTCAAGATGCGGGTTCGCTTGCCGCGGGCAGAAGACGGCGGCTCCGCCGTACATGCTACTCGTGGGTAACCGATGTGCCCAGTGCGGGTGTGCGGCGTCACACGTTCGGCTGCGCCGGGCCGCCCGTTGTCGTTGTGTGCGGCGCGGTTCGTGGTTGCGGTCGGGGTTTCTCCCCCACCCTCCCTCCCCCCGGCCTTCGGCCGGGGAGACCCCCCACCGACCCCGCCCCCTCCGTCGGTTGCGCGACCAACGGCCGGTGGGGGGCGGGCGGTCCGGCGCAGGCGTGGCGGCACCACCCAGCGGTAGCCGGGGGAGGGTGGGCGCGACCCCACAGCGGCGCCGCACGTGCTCGGTGTGCACGGTCCTCGCCGTTCGCACGCCGGTGGGTGGGGGTGAGCCAACCCGCCCCCAGCCTTCGGCCAGGGGAATTGCGTGCGGTGGGAGGAACGACTGACCGTGCCCCCACCTCGTCCGGCCGCCGGCCGACCACACGACCGGAGGGGGTGGGCGTGGTGCCCCGCGGGGGACGAGCGGCGCGCGCTGCCGGACGATGTGGGGCAGCGCCACGAGCCCCGAGGCGGGGACACCCCCCGGCCGATGGCTGGCGATGTGCTGCGGTGCGGCTTCGAGCGCAACGTAACGGTGCGCGGGACCGCACAGACCGCGCCTGATGGGGTCCCCCCGGCCGAAGGCTCGGGGCGGGCGGGGATGCCCGCCCCAGGCGCAAACGAGCCGCACACGACAACCGGCCGTAGGGGCACCCCCGGTCAGGACGGCGGCGTCGCCGCCACCGCCGCCGTGAGAATCGGCGTCGTGAGTTCGACCTGCCACGGCCGCGCGCCGGCCTCCGTCAGGAAAGCCGCCACGGACTCGGGGCCGCGGTCGCGCGGGGGCGCCCAGCACAGGCGGCGGACGGTGTCCGGGGTGATGAGGTTCTCCTGGGGGAGGTTCAGCTGCTCCGCCAGCGCGGAGACCGCCGCCCGCGCCGCGGAGAGCCGGGCCGCGGCGGCCGGGTCCTTGTCGGCCCAGGCGCGCGGCGGCGGGGGACCGGTGTAGGCGGGGCCGGGCTGCGGCAGGTCCCGCTCGGGGATGCTGCGGGCGTGGTCGATCGCGGCCTGCCATTGCTCCAGCTGGCGCCGTCCCATGCGATGCCCGAACCCGGGGAGCGCGGCCAGCGCGTGCGCGTTGGGGGTGGCCTCCAGGGACGCGGTGACGATGGCCGCGTCGGTGAGGACGCGGCCGGGTGAGACGTCCCGCTCGCGGGCGATCCGGTCCCGGAGGGTCCACAGCTCGCGGACGACCGCCATCTGGCGGCGCCGGCGCACCTTGTGCATGCCGGAGGTGCGGCGCCAAGGGTCGACGCGGGGCGGGGGCGGCGGGGCCGCGGCGATGGCCGCGAACTCCTGCATCGCCCACTCCAGTTTGCCCTGGGCGCGCAGCTCCTCCTCCAGCGCGTCGCGCAGGTCGACCAGGAGCTCCACGTCCAGCGCGGCGTAACGCAGCCACGGTTCGGGGAGCGGCCGGGTGGACCAGTCGACGGCGGAATGACCCTTCTCCAGGGCGTACCCGAGGACGTTCTCCACCATCGCGCCCAGCCCGACCCGGGCGAAGCCGGCGAGGCGGCCGGCCAGCTCGGTGTCGAACAGCCGGGTGGGGCGCATGCCCGCCTCGTCGAGGCACGGCAGGTCCTGCGTGGCGGCGTGCAGCACCCATTCCGTGCCGTCGAGCGCGGCGCTGAGCGCCGACAGGTCCCGACAGGCGACGGGGTCGATCAGCGCGGTCCCTGCCCCGGTACGACGCAGCTGGACCAGATAGGCCCGCTGGCCGTAGCGATAACCGGATGCGCGCTCGGCGTCGACGGCGACAGGTCCGGAGCCCGCGGCGAAAGCCGCGACAACGTCGGCGAAGGCCTCCGGGCTGGCGGTCACCGGCGGGATTCCCTCGCGCGGGTCCAGCAGCGGGACCGGCGCCGGGGGTGCTTCTGTTGCGGTCTCTCGGGCGTCGGTCACCAGTCAAGAGTATCTGTGCACAGCAGGCGCCCGCCGACGGA
>NZ_CBDRCM010000022.1:0-111777 GCF_965342435.1 Actinacidiphila sp. bgisy160
GTAGCCGTCGGCAGACGTCAGTGGACGTCGCCCATGAGCCGGATGACGCGCTTGCGGTACAGCACGAAGGCCGCGCCCGCGGCGAGCGCCACGAAGCCCTGGACCGCGAAGGAGGTCTCCGACAGGAAGGCGTCGCCGATGACCAGCTGCAGGATGGCGGCCACACAGTCGCCCGCCGTGACGGCGAGGAACCACAGGCCCATCATCTGGCTGGCGTACTTGACCGGGGCCAGCTTGGTGGTGACCGACAGACCCACCGGGGACAGGCACAGCTCGGCGGCGGTCTGGATCAGGTAGACCACGGCCAGCCACAGCGGAGTGACCTTGACGTCGCCGGAGGCGGCGGCCTGGGCGAGCATCATCACCACGAAGGAGACGCCGATGCCGGCGACGCCGAGGGCGAACTTCACGGTCGTGCTGGGGTTCCTGCGGCCCAGCGTCATCCACAGGGCGGCGAAGACCGGGGCGAGCGCCATCACGAAGAGCGGGTTCAGCGACTGGAACCAGCTCTCGGGGAAGTTGAAGCCCCACAGGGTGGACGCGGTGTGCTCGGAGGCGAAGACCGTCAGGGTCGAACCGGACTGGTCGTAGATCATCCAGAAGACGGCGGCCACGACGAAGAACCAGATGTAGCCGCTGACCTTGGACTTCTCGTCCGAGGTGAGCTCCTGGTCCCGGCGGATGCGGGTGAAGTAGTACGCCGGCAGCGCCAGGCCCAGCAGGGAGAGCGGCCAGAGCACCCAGTTGATCGTGAAGTGGCCGGTGAAGGTGACCACGCCGTAGAAGACCACCGCGACGGCCAGCCAGATCAGCGCCCTCTTCATCAGGCCGGCGCGCTCGGCGGCATCGAGCGGCGTGGGAACCATGCTGGAGACCGGTGCGAGGTGCTTGGTGCCGATGAGGAACTGGGCCAGGCCGAGCCCCATGCCGACACCGGCCATGGCGAAGCCAAGGTGCCAGTCGACCTGCTGGCCGACGGTGCCGATGGCGAGCGGCGCGAGGAAGGCACCGAGGTTGATGCCGATGTAGAAGATCGTGAAGCCGCCGTCCCGGCGCGGGTCGTTGCGGTCCGGGTAGAGCTGGCCGACCATCGTGGAGATGTTCGACTTCAGCAGGCCGGAGCCCACGGCGATGAAGACCAGGCCGACGAAGAACGACGCCTTCACCGGCACGGCCAGCAGGAAGTGGCCGATCATGATGATCGTGCCGCCGATGGCGACCGTACGGCGCGGGCCCCACAGGCGGTCGGCGAACCAGCCGCCCGGCATCGCCAGCAGGTACACCGTGGCGGTGTAGACGCTGTAGATGGCGCCGGCGGTGGCGGCCTTCATGCCGAGGCCGCCGTCCGCGACCGAGGCCGTCAGGTAGAGGACGAGCAAGGCCCTCATGCCGTAGTAGCTGAAACGCTCCCACGTCTCGGTCATGAAAAGAGTGGCCAGGCCGCGGGGGTGGCCGAGGAAGGTCTTGCCGCCGTGTGCAGGGGTGTCCTGCGGAGCGGCGCCCTTCGTCAGGCTGGACGCCATGGACTTTTCCTTGCTGCTCGGGACGCGCTGCGAGAGCGGTGCGCGCCCGGGTGGGGGGTGACCGGCACCGGGGCGCGCGAGGGCGCACCGGGATCCACGACCGACGCCTTCACAGGCGCGGTCCCGGTCCACAGGTCGTTGACTGAAATGCTGGTGGGGACCAGCCCCGTCACAGAAGGGCCCTTCGACGCGTGGCGCGCGCCAAAGGTCCCCTGGACCGATTCGGGCTTTTGGTTACCTTATGGCAGCACGAGATGTGCTATATGGGCCGACTTGAGAGGTACCTCACAACGGTCGCGGCCCGCCCGGCGTGCGGTTTCCCCGGGCGGACTACCATCAGCCCATGACCCGCGTACTGCTCGCCGAGGACGACGCATCCATCTCGGAACCGCTCGCACGCGCGCTGCGCCGCGAAGGGTACGAGGTCGAGGTGCGCGAGGACGGACCCGCGGCGCTCGAAGCCGCCCTGCTCGGCTCCTTCGACCTTCTGGTGCTCGACCTGGGGCTGCCCGGAATGGACGGGCTCGAGGTGTGCAGAAGGCTGCGCACCGAGGGCCATGGCTTCCCGGTGCTGGTGCTCACCGCCCGCGCCGACGAAGTGGACACGGTGGTCGGCCTGGACGCCGGCGCCGACGACTACGTGACCAAGCCCTTCCGGCTGGCCGAGCTGCTGGCCCGGGTGCGGGCACTGCTGCGGCGCGGCACCGCCGAGGCCCAGCATCCCTCCACCCAGGGCGTGCGGATCGACGTCGAGTCGCACCGCGCGTGGATGGGCGACGAGGAACTGCAGCTCACCGCGAAGGAATTCGACCTCCTGCGCGTGCTGGTGCGCGACGCGGGCCGGGTGGTCACCCGGGAGCAGCTGATGCGCGAGGTCTGGGACACCACCTGGTGGTCCTCCACCAAGACCTTGGACATGCACATCTCGTGGCTGCGCAAGAAGCTCGGCGACGACGCGGCGGCGCCGAGGTACATCTCCACGGTGCGTGGAGTCGGCTTCCGGTTCGAGAAGAACTAGGAAGAACCGGCACGCCAGGGGCGCTCGTGGTCTGAGACGCTTCACTCATGCGCCGCCGTCTCATCCAGTCCACGCTCGCCGTGGTGCTCGTCGTGATCGCCGTCTTCGGTGTCTCCCTCGTCCTGGTGGAGGCGCGGACGATCGAGAGCAGCGCCAAGGAGAGCGTGGACTCCGAGGCGGTGCGGCTGGTCGGCATCGTCGAGAGCAGGATGATCGGCGAGGAGCGGATCAGCCGCGAGGTGCTGGCCCAGCAGATCGCCCCCGGGCGGTACGCGCTGGTGCAGATCCCGGGGGCGGAACCGATCGCCATCGGCACCAAGCCCACGGGCCAGGTGATCTCCTCCCGGCAGACCGGCGAGCAGGGCGAGACCGTCACCGTCGAGGAGTCCCGCAGCAAGGTCAGCCGGGAGATCGGCCGCACCCTGCTGATCATCCTGGCGGTGGCGCTGCTGGCGGTGCTGGCCGCCGTGGTCCTCGCGGTGCGCCAGGCACGCCGGCTCGGCAGCCCGCTGACCGACCTCGCGGAGACCGCGGAGCGCCTGGGCTCCGGTGACCCCAGGCCGCGCCACCGGCGCTACGGGGTGCCGGAGCTGGACCGGGTCGCCGACGTGCTGGACCGCAGCGCCGAACGGATCGCCCGGATGCTGACCGCCGAGCGGCGGCTGGCGGCGGACGCCTCGCACCAGCTGCGGACGCCGCTGACGGCGCTGTCGATGCGGCTGGAGGAGATCATCGCCACCGCCGAGGACGAGGAGGCCGTCAAGGAGGAGGCGACCATCGCACTCGGTCAGGTGGAACGGCTCACGGACGTCGTGCAGCGGCTGCTCACCAACGCGCGGGACCCGCGGACCGGCTCCGCGGTCGTCTTCGACATCGACGACGTGATCAAGCAGCAGGTGGAGGAGTGGCGCCCGGCGTACCGCAGCGCGGGCCGGGCCATCTCCTCCGCGGGTATGAAGCGGCTGCGGGCGGTCGGCACCCCCGGAGCGGTGGCCCAGGTGCTGGCGACGCTGATCGAGAACGGGCTGATGCACGGCTCCGGCACGGTCGCGATCTCCACCCGGGTCACCGGTACGCAGGTCGTGGTCGAGGTCACGGACGAGGGCCAGGGCGTGCCGCCGGAGCTGGGGGCGCGGGTCTTCGAGCGCACGGTCAGCGGCCGCAACTCCACCGGTATCGGCCTCGCGGTGGCCCGCGACCTGGCCGAGGCCGACGGCGGCCGGCTGGAGCTACTGCAGCAGCGTCCTCCGGTCTTCGCGCTCTTCCTGGCACGGGAGGACCAGGCCGTCCGCGGGAAGGGCGCCGTCAAGCGCTGAGAGGCGTCAGCGCAGCCGCGCGGAGGACCGGGCGCCGCGGGTGCCGGTCCGGGGGGCGCCGGAGGTCTCGTTCCCCTTCGCGACCAGGATCGATTCTGCTTGCTGCACGGCCTCGCGGACGGGCAGCGCCTTGAACACCCAGCTGCGGTAGGACCAGAAGCGGAACAGGGTCGCCACGCCGATGCCGATGAACTTGAAGACGTTGCTCTGCAGCGGGCTGTCCCAGCCGAAGGCGTAGGTCGCCGTGTAGAGCACCCCGTTCTCGATCACCAGGCCCACCGCGCTGAACACCAGGAACAGCGTCAGCTCGCGGGTACGGCCCGTCTTGTCGCGTTCACGGTAGGTGAAGTAGCGGAAGCCCACGTAGTTGAAGGCGATCGCCACGACGGTCGCGATGATGCCGGCCCGCACGACCTGGAGGTCGGTGACGTGCCGGACGAGATTGAACGCCCCGATGTTGACCAGGACCCCCGCCCCGCCGACCGCGCCGAACTTGGCGATCTCGCGGGTCATCACCGTCAGCCGGTTCCGCAGCCCTGCCCGGGTGGTGGACCCGGTCGCACCGTCCATGTGATCGTTCGGCCCCGTCTGTGACTGGTCAGTGACCTTCATGCTATCCGGGGGTCCCGCGGGACGGCGGTCGGTGCGTCATTCGCGCCCCGATATCCTGGTGACTGTGACATTCCCGGTAGTCGGCATGATCGGCGGCGGCCAGCTCGCCCGTATGACCCACGAGGCGGGTATTCCCCTCGGCATCAGATTCAAGCTCCTCAGCGACACGCCCGTGGACTCCGCGGCCTTGGTCGCCGGGCAGGTCGTGGTGGGCGACTACCGCGACCTCGACACGCTGCGGGCGTTCGCCGCCGGCTGCGACGTCATCACCTTCGACCACGAGCACGTCCCCACCGAGCACCTACGGGCGCTGGAGGCCGACGGCATCGCCGTCCGCCCCGGGCCCGACGCGCTGGTGCACGCCCAGGACAAGGGCGTCATGCGGGCGAAGCTCGACTCCATCGGCGTGCCCTGCCCGCGGCACCGCATCGTCTCCGACCCGGCCGACGTGACGCGCTTCGCCGAGGAGGTGGGGACACCTCCCGGGCAAGACTCCGGGGGAGGGTTCCCCGTCGTGCTGAAGACGGTGCGCGGTGGTTACGACGGCAAGGGCGTGTGGGTCGTGCGCGACGAGGCCGGCGCCGCCGAGCCGTTCCGCGCGGGCGTGCCGGTGCTGGCCGAGGAGAAGGTCGACTTCGTGCGGGAGCTGGCGGCCAACGTCGTGCGCTCCCCGCACGGGCAGGCGGTCGCCTACCCGGTGGTGGAGTCCATCCAGGTCGACGGCGTGTGCGACACGGTGATCGCGCCGGCGCCGGACCTGCCGGAGGCTCTGTCGACGCAGGCCCAGCGGCTCGCGCTGACCATCGCCAAGGAGCTGGGCGTGGTGGGTCACCTCGCGGTGGAGCTCTTCGAGACCCGGGACGGCCGGATCCTCGTCAACGAGCTGGCCATGCGCCCGCACAACAGCGGTCACTGGACCCAGGACGGCGCCATAACCTCGCAGTTCGCCAACCACCTGCGCGCGGTCCTGGACCTGCCGCTGGGCGATCCGCGCCCGCGCCAGCCGTGGACCGTGATGGCCAACGTGCTCGGCGGCGACTACCCCGACATGTACGCGGCGTACCTGCACTGCATGGCCCGGGACCCGCAGCTGAAGATCCACATGTACGGCAAGGACGTGAAGCCCGGCCGCAAGGTGGGCCATGTCAACACCTTCGGCGACGACCTGCCCGAGGTGCGCGAACGCGCCCGGCACGCCGCCGACTACCTGCGAG
This sequence comes from Actinacidiphila sp. bgisy160, assembly GCF_965342435.1. Taxonomy (GTDB): domain Bacteria; phylum Actinomycetota; class Actinomycetes; order Streptomycetales; family Streptomycetaceae; genus Actinacidiphila. The sequence continues at coordinate 5,684 of NZ_CBDRCM010000022.1, forward strand.
GGACGATCCAAGAGTGAGCAATCCCGCTGGGCCGCTGGTCGGCATCGTGATGGGTTCCGACTCCGACTGGCCGGTCATGGAGGCCGCCGCCCAGGCGCTGGACGAGTTCGAGGTGCCGTACGAGGTCGACGTCGTCTCCGCGCACCGCATGCCGCGCGAGATGGTCGCGTACGGCGAGCGGGCCGCCGAACGCGGCCTCAAGGCGATCATCGCCGGCGCCGGCGGGGCCGCGCACCTGCCCGGGATGCTGGCGTCGGTGACGCCGCTGCCGGTGATCGGGGTACCCGTGCCGCTGAAGTACCTGGACGGCATGGACTCGCTGCTGTCCATCGTGCAGATGCCCGCCGGAGTCCCGGTCGCCACCGTCTCGGTGGCCGGCGCGCGCAACGCGGGCCTGCTGACGGTGCGCATGCTCGCCGCCCACGACACCGAACTGCTCGAGCGCATGCGGCACTTCCAGGACGAGCTGAACCAGCAGGCCACCGAGAAGGGTAAGCGCCTGCGTGCCAAGGTGGAGGGGTCGGCCGGCTTCGGTTTCGGAGGGAAGTAATCCATGGACCTGCTCGCACGCGCACAGGAGCTGCTCACCGCCCACCCTGTGGTGGACGGCCATAACGACCTCCCCTGGCGGCTGCGCGAGCAGGTCCGCTACGACCTCGAGCGGCGTGACATCGCCACCGACCAGTCCGCCCACCTGCACACCGACATCCCCCGGCTGCGGGCGGGCGGCGTCGGGGCGCAGTTCTGGTCGGTGTACGTCCGCACCGACCTCACCGGTGGAGACGCGGTCGTCGCCGTCCTGGAGCAGATCGACTGCGTACTCAGGCTGACCGAACGTCACCCGGCGGCCCTGCGGCTCGCGGTGACGGCGGACGACATGGAGGCCGCCCGCGCCGAGGGCCGCATCGCCTCCCTCATGGGCGCCGAGGGCGGCCACAGCATCGCCAACTCCCTGGGTGTGCTGCGGATGCTGTACACGCTGGGCGTGCGCTACATGACGCTCACCCACAACGACACCATCGACTGGGCGGACTCGGCCACGGACGAGGCGCGGCACGGCGGCCTGACCGCCTTCGGCGAGGAGGTCGTGCGGGAGATGAACCGGCTCGGCATGCTCGTCGACCTCTCCCATGTCGCGCCCGACACCATGCGCGCGGCCTTGCGGGTCAGCGAGGCCCCCGTACTCTTCTCGCACTCCTCCTCGCGTGCCGTCTGCGACCACGTCCGCAACATCCCCGACGACGTCCTGGAGCAGCTGCCCCGCAACGGGGGCGTCGCGATGGCCACCTTCGTGCCGCAGTTCATCCTGCCGGCGGCCGCCGAGTGGATCGTCGGCGCGAACGAGAACATGAAGGCGAACGGCCTGCACCCGCTCGACCAGTCCCCGAAGGCCCGGGCCGTCCAGGAGGCCTACGCGGCCGAGCACCCCCGGCCGCTCGCCGGCATCGGCACGGTCGCCGACCACCTCGACCACATGCGTGAGGTCGCCGGCGTCGACCACCTCGGTCTCGGCGGCGACTACGACGGCGTCGCCCACCTCCCCGAGGGCCTCGGCGACGTCTCCGGCTACCCGCGGCTGTTCGCCGAACTCCTGCGCCGCGGCTGGTCCGACGACGACCTCGCCAAACTGGCGTGGCGCAACGCCGTCCGGGTGCTGCGCGACGCCGGGTCGGTGGCGGCGGGGCTCGCGGGCAAGCGCGGCCCCTCCACCGCCTCGATCGAGGACCTGGACGGCAAGGCCTAGGAGCCGGGACCGCCGGCCCGCCGCTCGTCGGACGCGGGAAGCCGCCGGCGGACCCTGGTGCCCGGGCGGGCCCGGCCGCGGCGGCCGGCTCGCGCAGGACGCAGCGGTGGCTCAGCGGTTCACCGCGCTCGGCCGGGGTCAGGGGCGGGCAGGGGGCGTCGTCGATGTCCCCGCGCGCCGCCGCGTTCAGGCGCCGGGAGTCCGGGGTGCGGTGGTCGAGACGGAAGTCCGTTCTCCACTGGGAACGGCCGCCGCCTTGCGCTTGGGGGCGATGCCGGACGTCCCCTTCCCCGGAAGTCACTGACGGGCCATCAGCCGGCTCAGGCGGGGGCGGCGACCTCGGCCCAGACCGTCTTGCCCGGCCCGCCGCCGGCGTGGCGTACGACCCCCCAGTCCAGGCAGAGCCGCTGCACTATGAACATCCCGTGCCCGCCCGGCCGTCCGGCGCGGTGCGGGTTCCGCGGGGCCGGGCTGCCGACGCCGCCGTCGACGACCTCCAGGCGCAGCGCCTTCGCGTTCCGGAACAGCCGCAGCTCCTCGGGACCGCCCGCGTGCAGGCAGGCGTTGGTGACCAGCTCCGACACCACCAGCAGGACGTCCTCGGCCGCCGCGCGGCGGTCCGCGGTCGCGGCGGGCAGCCAGCCCCAGTCGTAGAGCGCCTGGCGGGTGAAGTCACGGGCGGTGGGCACCACGCCGGCCACGTCGGCGAGCGACAGCCGCCGTGCCTCGCCTTCCTGGCCGCCCTGACCGCGCGACGGCACGGCCGCACCGCCCGGGTCCGGGCCGCGGTCGTCGGCCGCAGGGGGCCGGGTGGTGCTCATCAGCGCCTCCACTCACCGATGGTCCGCCAGTGTCCGAAGTGATCCCGAGGCTCTCCTGCCCGGGCCGCTCCGGCGAACACCTCCGGATGCGGACGAAACAGGGCACGCCTCGGCGCCCCCGTGGGGAGCCGCCGCGGAGGGTCACTCCTTGAGTGCGTCGTCCAGGGTGTCGTGGACGGTGAAAACGGCCTCGGCTCCGGTGATGGCGAAGACCTTGGCCACGGCTGGCCTCATTCCGGCCAGATGGACCGCGCCGCCCGCGGCCTCGGCCTTGAGCCGGGTGCCGAGCAGGACGTTGAGCCCGGTGGAGTCGCAGAACTCCAGATGCGTGCAGTCCACCACGAGGATGCCGTAGCCGTCCTCGATCAGCTTGTCGAGCGGCTCGCGCAGCAGGTCGGCGGTGTGGTGGTCGAGCTCACCCGCGGGTGCCACGACCGCCTTCTCGCCGTTCCGCTGCACAGAGACGTGCAGCCGGTCACGCCCGGCCGTGTCGACCATCTCGCGGTCCATGCACACTCCTCCCGGACGAATCGGCGATCCGCAACTCGCACCCTACGCGCTTCCTGATCAGGGCGGTAGTCGCTCCCACGGCGGTCCGGAGATCGATGACCGCGAGGTTGCAATATCCGCGCCGAACGGGGTAGGCGTGGAGTGTGGGCTGAATTTCACGCTCCGCTTTGCCCTGCCGCCGCACCCCGAGGGAGGAGAGCATGGCACCCCGGCTCGACGCGCTTGACGCGTCGGTGACCACCGAGGCCAGCGTCCACGAGGAACACGGAACACCGTTGGGCCTGGAGGACCTCCCGGAGATCCCGCCCTTCGACGAGGTGGGTCCGGTCGACGCACGGGCCCTGTCCAAGACGCTCTTCCAGCGGCTGGAGACGCTGGAGGAGGGCACGCACGAGTACAGCTACGTACGCAACACCCTGGTGGAGCTCAACCTCGCCCTGGTGAAGTTCGCCGCCTCCCGGTTCCGCTCCCGCAGCGAGCCCGTCGAGGACATCATCCAGGTGGGCACGATCGGCCTGATCAAGGCCATCGACCGCTTCGAGCTGAGCCGCGGGGTCGAGTTCCCCACGTTCGCGATGCCGACCATCATCGGCGAGATCAAGCGCTTCTTCCGTGACACCTCCTGGTCCGTGCGGGTCCCCCGGCGGCTGCAGGAACTGCGGCTGGACCTGGCCAAGGCCGGTGACGAGCTCGCTCAGCAGCTGGACCGCGCGCCGACCGTCGCCGAGCTGGCCGGCCGGCTGCAGATCACCGAGGCCGAGGTCGTCGAGGGCATGAGCGCCAGCAACGCGTACACCGCGAGCTCGCTGGACGCCCAGCCCGAGGAGGACGACTCCGAGGGCGCGCTGGCCGACCGCATCGGCTACGAGGACCACGGTCTGGAGGGGATCGAGTACATGGAGTCCCTCAAGCCGCTGATCGCGGAGCTGCCGGCCCGCGACCGGCAGATCCTCTCGTTGCGCTTCGTGGGCAACATGACACAGTCCGAGATCGGCAACGAGCTGGGCATCTCCCAGATGCACGTGTCGCGGCTGCTCAGCCGCACCCTCGCGCGGCTGCGGCGGGGGCTGCTCGTGGAGGACTGACCCGCTCCCCTTCCCCTGTACGACACGGTGGGCCCGGTGAGAGTTCCCTCACCGGGCCCACCGCGTTCTCAGGACGGGCCGGTGAGCCGCCGGCCACAGCGCGGCGGCCGTACCGCCCGCATCTGGCGGGGGTCAGATCGACGCGCGCACCCCGCGCCGCCACACTGCGGACACCAGCGGCACTCCGGGCCGGTAGGCGAGATGGACGTGCGAGGGGGCGTCCAGCACCACCGCGTCGGCCCGCGCGCCGGGCGCGAGCCGCCCCACGTCGTCCCGGCGCAGTGCCAGCGCCCCGCCCAGGGTCGCGGCCCGCACCGCCTCGTCCGGTGTCATCCGCATGTCCCGCACGGCGACGGCCACGCAAAAGGGCATGGAGCTGGTGAAGGAGGAGCCGGGGTTGCAGTCCGTGGACAGCGCGACCGTGGCGCCCGCGTCGATCAGCCGCCGCGCGTCGGGGTAGACCGCGCGGGTGGAGAACTCGGCGCCGGGCAGCAGCGTCGCGACCGTTCGGCTGTTCGCGAGCGCGTCGACGTCGGCGTCGGTGAGGTGGGTGCAGTGGTCGGCGGAGGCCGCGTCCAGCTCCACGGCCAGCTGCACGCCCGGGCCGTGGCCGAGCTGGTTGGCGTGCACGCGCGGGACCAGGCCGCGGGCGGCGCCGGCGGTGAGGACGGCACGGGCCTGGTCGCCGTCGAAGGCGCCGCGCTCGCAGAAGACGTCGACCCAGCGGGCGTACGGGACGCAGGCGTCGAGCATGGGGCCGGTCACCAGGTCGACGTAGCCGGCCGGGTCGTCGGCGTACTCGGGGGCCACGATGTGCGCGCCGAGGAAGGTGACCTCGTCGGCGTGGGCGCCGGCGATGCGCAGCGCGCGGGCCTCGTCGTGCGGGGTGAGGCCGTAGCCGGACTTGGTCTCGATGGTCGTGGTGCCCTGGCGCAGGGCCTCGGCGACGTAGCGGGCGACGTTGGCGTGCAGCTCCTCGTCGCTCGCCGCGCGGGTGGCGGCGACGGTGGTGCGGATGCCGCCCGCCGTATAGGCCCGGCCCGACATGCGGGCGTTGAACTCGCGGGTGCGGTCGCCGGCGAACACCAGGTGCGAGTGGGAGTCGACGAAGCCGGGGAGGACGGCCCGTCCGGCCGCGTCGTAGGACTCGTCCGCGGCGGGCGCCCCCGCGCCGGGGCCCACCCAGGCCACGTGCTCGCCGTCGATGACGAGCGCCGCGTCCTCCAGCAGCCCGAGCGGGCCCTCCCCGAGCGCCGGGTCGTTGGTGACCAGGCTGCCGATGTTGGTGATGACGCTGCTGCTCATGACGGGCTTCCTTCGGCGGCGGGGACGGCGGAGATCGCGGCGGCCAGGGAAGCGCCCACGTCGTGGACGAGCTGGTGCGCGCCGTCGCGGACCACGTGGCGGCCGCCGACCACCGTGTGGCGGACGTCGGCGCCGGTGGCCGCGAAGACGGCGGTCTCGGCGCCGAGCCGGGCCGGGGGTCCGGCGGTGCGCGCGCTGTCCAGCGCGATCGTGGTGAAGTCGGCCAGCGCCCCCGCCTCCAGCCGCCCGGCGTCGGCCCAGCCCAGCGATGCGTGGCCGTCGGCGGTGGCGGCGCGCAGCAGCTGGGTGGCGGTCCAGTGGCCGCGGGTGCGGGTGCGCAGCCGCTCGTCCAGCTCCATGGCCCGCGCCTCCTCGAACAGGTCGATCACCGCGTGGCTGTCGCTCCCGAGGCTGAGCGGGCTGCCCGCCTCCTGCAGCCGCTTGGCGGGACCGATCCCGTCGGCGAGGTCCCGTTCGGTGGTGGGGCACATGCACACGGTGGTGCCGGAGCCCCCGAGCAGCGCGATGTCCTCGTCGGTGAGGTGCGTGGCGTGCACGGCCGAGGTACGCGGGCCCAGCACTCCGTGGTCGGCAAGGAGCCGGGTGGGGGTGACGCCGTGCGCCGCGAGGCAGGCCTCGTTCTCGGCGGGCTGCTCCGACAGGTGGGCGTGCAGCGGCGCCTGGCGGTCCTCGCCCCAGCGCACGACGGTGGCGAGCTGGGCGGCGGGCACCGCGCGCACCGAGTGGACGGCCGCGCCGATCCGCGCGTGGGGGCGGTCGGCGAGGGCGGCGGCGCGCTCGGCCCAGGCCTCGGCGTCGCCGTCGCTGAAGCGCAGCTGGTGCGGTTCGGGGGCGGCGCCGAAGCCGGAGGAGAGGTACACGGTGTCGAGGAGGGTGATGCGGATGCCCGCCTCGGCGGCGGCGGCGATCAGCGCCTCGCCCATGGCGTTGGGCTCGTCGTAGGGGCCGCCGCCGGGCCGGTGGTGCACGTAGTGGAACTCGCCGACACAGGTGATGCCGGCCAGCGCCATCTCGGCGTACGCGGCGCGGGCGAGGTCGAAGTAGGTGTCGGGGGTGAGCGCGGCCGCGACCCGGTACATCACCTCGCGCCAGGTCCAGAAGGTGCCGCTGCCCTGCTGGACGGAGCCGCGCAGGGCCCGGTGGAAGGCGTGGCTGTGGGCGTTGGCCAGGCCCGGCAGGGTCAGTCCGCGCAGCGTCACGGCCCCGACGGGCGGCGCGGCGGCCCCGGTGCGCACGGCGGCGATCCGGCCGTCGGGGGTGGTGTCGACGACCACGCCCCGTTCGACGCGGCCGCCGGTCCACGCGTACTCGGCCCAGTAGCTCTGCGGCGTCAGCGACACGCCAGGCCCTCCAGTACGTCGGCGAGTGCGGTCACCCCGGCCACGCAGTCGTCCTCGGTGGCCGACTCGGCCGGGGAGTGCGAGACCCCGGTGGGGTTCCGCACGAACAGCATGGCGGTCGGGACCGCCTCGGAGAGGATGCCGGCGTCGTGTCCCGCCCCGGTCGGCAGCACGGGCGCTTCCCCGAGCAGGGTGACGAGCTCGTCGCGCAGGCCGTGCGCGAACTCCACGACCGGGGTGAAGGACTCCCGGGTGACCTCGACCCGGACGCCGTCGCGCGCGCCCCGCTCGACCGCGGCGCGCTCGATCTCGCCGACCACCTCGGCCAAGGTGGCCTCGTCGGCGGCGCGCGAGTCCAGCCAGCCGCGGACGAGGGAGGCGATGGCGTTGACGCCGTTGGGCTCGACGCCGACCTTGCCGAAGGTGGCCAGCGCCCCGGCGAGCCGGGCCTTCTTGCGGGCGGCGAGCACCGTGTTGGCGTAGGTCAGCATCGGGTCGCGGCGGTCCTCCAGCCGGGTGGTGCCCGCGTGGTTGGCCTCGCCGTGGAAGTCGAACCGCCAGCGGCCGTGCGGCCAGATGGCGGAGGCGACACCGACCGCGTGCGGGGTGTCGGCCAGGTGGCGGCCCTGCTCGACGTGGAGCTCGACGAAGGCGCCGATACGGGCGAGGCGTTCGGGGTCCGGGCCGATCGCCCCGGGGTCGTGGCCGGCGCGCTCCATGGCCTGCGCGAGGGTGACGCCGTCGCCGTCGCGCAACGCGCGGGCCTTGTCGGCGGTGAGCTGTCCCGCCGTCAACCGGGAGCCGACGCAGGCGAGCCCGAAGCGGGCGCCCTCCTCGTCGCCGAAGTTGACGATCGCCAGCGGCTTGCCGGGGGCGGCGCCGCGGGCCCGCAGCTCGTCCAGCGCCGCGAAGGACGACACGACGCCCAGCGGCCCGTCGAAGGCGCCGCCGTCGGGCACCGAGTCCAGGTGCGAACCGGTGACGACGGCGTCCCCGGCGGCAGGGTCGCCGAGCCAGGCCCACTGGTTGCCGTTGCGGTCCAGCTCGTAGCTCAGGCCCCGGCCCTCGGCCTGCGCCCGGAACCAGGCGCGGCAGTCGGTGTCCGCGCCGGTCCAGGCGTAGCGGCGGTAGCCGCCGGAGCCGGAGTCGCGGCCGATCGGCCGCAACTCCGTCCACATCTCGTGGAACGAGGAGGTCACGCCTCCCCGCCTTCGACACCCTCGGCGTCCTCGCGCATGGGCACGCGCACACCGCGCTCGGCGGCGACCTCCTCGGCGCGCTCGTACCCCGCGTCGACGTGCCGGATGACGCCCATGCCGGGGTCGTTGGTGAGCACGCGGCGGATCTTCTCGCCCGCCAGCTTCGTGCCGTCGGCGACGGTGACCTGGCCGGCGTGGATGGAGCGGCCGATGCCGACGCCGCCGCCGTGGTGGATGGAGACCCAGGAGGCGCCGGAGGCGATGTTGACCATGGCGTTGAGCAGCGGCCAGTCGGCGATGGCGTCGGAGCCGTCGAGCATGGCCTCGGTCTCGCGGTACGGGGAGGCGACGGAGCCCGCGTCGAGGTGGTCGCGGCCGATGACGACGGGCGCGGCCAGGGTGCCGTCGGCGACCATCTCGTTGAAGCGCTCGCCGGCCTTGTCGCGCTCGCCGTAGCCGAGCCAGCAGATGCGCGCGGGCAGGCCCTGGAAGTGGACGCGCTCGCCGGCCATGCGGATCCAGCGGGCCAGCGACTCGTTCTCCGGGAAGAGCTCCAGGATCGCCTTGTCGGTCTTGGCGATGTCGGCCGGGTCGCCGGACAGCGCCGCCCAGCGGAAGGGGCCCTTGCCCTCGCAGAACAGCGGGCGGATGTAGGCCGGGACGAAGCCCGGGAAGGCGAACGCCCGCTCGTAGCCCGCGAGCTGGGCCTCGCCGCGGATGGAGTTGCCGTAGTCGAAGACCTCGGCGCCGGCGTCCATGAAGCCGACCATCGCCTCGACGTGCTTGGCCATCGCCTCGCGGGCCCGCTGGGTGAAGTCGGCGGGCTTCTCGGCCGCGTAGGAGGCCATGTCCTCGAAGGCGACGCCGATCGGCAGGTACGCCAGCGGGTCGTGGGCGGAGGTCTGGTCGGTGACGATGTCGATGGGCGCGCCCATGGCGAGCAGCTGCGGGACCAGTTCGGCGGCGTTGCCGAGGACGCCGATGCTCAGCGGCTTGCGCTGGTCGCGGGCCTCGGTGGCGAGGGCGAGCGCGTGCTCCAGGGAGTCGGCGCGCACGTCCAGGTAGCGGTGCTCGATGCGGCGCTCGATGGCGCGCGGGTCGCAGTCGACGCAGATGGCGACGCCGCCGTTCATGGTGACGGCGAGCGGCTGGGCGCCGCCCATGCCGCCGAGACCGGCGGTGAGGGTGATGGTGCCGGCCAGGCTGCCGCCGAACTTCTTCGCGGCGACGGCGGCGAAGGTCTCGTAGGTGCCCTGCAGGATGCCCTGGGTGCCGATGTAGATCCACGAACCGGCCGTCATCTGGCCGTACATGGTCAGGCCGAGGGCCTCCAGACGGCGGAACTCCTCCCAGGTGGCCCAGTCGCCGACGAGGTTGGAGTTGGCGATGAGCACCCGCGGCGCCCACTCGTGGGTCTGCATCACGCCGACCGGGCGGCCGGACTGGACGAGCATCGTCTCGTCCTGCTTGAGGCCCTGGAGGGTGCGCACCATGGCGTCGAAGGACCGCCAGTCGCGGGCGGCCCTGCCGGTGCCGCCGTAGACGACGAGCTTCTCGGGGTGCTCGGCGACCTCGGGGTCGAGGTTGTTCTGCAGCATGCGCAGCGCGGCTTCCTGCTGCCAGCCCTGCGTGGTGAGCGCGCTGCCGCGCGGTGCGCGTACGGTCCTCGGTCCGGCACCGGTTCCGGTCATGCCCCTGCCTCCTCGCGACTGGATTGAGTCATTCACATCCTGGTCTGCTGAATACCACTAGTCAACCGGGCCGCCGCGCCTCCTGGGCTCATCTATCACCGGAACTGCGCCCGGCCCCGCCGCGAACCCGCCCCTCACGAACCCGCACGCGGCGTCCGCCGCGGGACGCCCCTCGGACACCGGCCACTGAGACAGCCTGCCCGCCGGGCCCCTCGCACAGCCCCACCCCGCGACGGTCCGGCCCGGATGGCCGATGTCGCGAACCGACGGGGGCGAAGCGCGACGAGGACGGCCGCCCCGCCGCGGGCAACGCACTGAACGGCGTGAGCGGACCGCAGGACCGGGCCCGGGCGGCCCCCGACACCTGCGGCGCGGACGTCGCACACGGCAGGGTCACCGCCTCGGACGAGCCGGCAACGGACCCGCCGGGGCCGGACCCCGGGGTCGACGCCGACGCCCCGCACTGCCCGCCACCGGGGCGCACACCTGACCCGGAGGGACTGGGCGCCCCGAACCGACCGGAGCGAGCCGGGCGGACAGCGGCGCAGGACGGCCGCCGCACCGGAGGCAACGCGCACTGAACGGCGTGCGGGCGAAACATGACCGGCCCGGGCGCCCGCCCACCCGCACGGCGGCCCCCGGTACCCCGGCGCCTGCCGCGGAGCGACTGCCCGGGGCACCCGCCCGCAGGAACCCTCCGGCGCCCCGGCGCGGGCGTCACGCGCACTCGCTGGGACCCAGCCGCTCGCGGGCCCGGGCTGACACGATGGCCGTATGACGGAGGAACCGGCGGCACGACGGGGACGGGCACTGCGCGCGGCGGTCGAACAGGGGCTGGTCGGCCCGGACGAACCCGTGGTCGGGCTGCTGGACCTGGACGGGGTCCGGGCGGCCGCCGCCGATCTGCGGGCGGCCTTCGCGACGCCCGGGGTGGAGGTCACGCACACCTTCGCGGTCAAGGCGGCCTCCCTGGTGCCGGTGCTGCGGCTGCTGTCCGAGGAGGGCGTCGGCGCGGAGGTCGCCAGCCCCGGCGAGCTGGCCCTAGCACAGGCCGCGGGCGTACCCGCCGGGAGGATCGTGCTGGACTCTCCCGCCAAGACCCCGGACGAGCTGCGGAAGGCACTCGCCCTCGGCATCGCCCTCAACGCCGACAACCCGCAGGAACTGGCGCGGCTGGACCGGCTCGTGCCGCCCGGCACCACCGACGCCCCGCTGGGCCTGCGGGTCAACCCCCAGGTCGGCGCGGGCCGCATCGGCGCGATGAGCACGGCCACCGCCACGTCGAAGTTCGGCGTCGCCCTGCGCGACGAGGGCGCGGCGGACTGGGTGGTCCGCGCCTACCTCGACCGGCCCTGGCTCACCCGGCTGCACACCCACACCGGGTCGCAGGGCGTGCCCCTGGAGTTGATGGCGGCCGGTGTCCGCGCCGTGTACGAGCTCGCCGAGCGGATCAACGCGGCGGCCGGGCGCCGGCAGGTCACCACCCTCGACATCGGCGGCGGTCTGCCGGTCAACTTCGCCTCCGACGAGGTCCGGCCGGGCTTCCGCGCCTACGCCGACGCGCTCCGCGCCGCCGTGCCCGGGCTCTTCGCCGGGCGGTACGCGCTGGTCACGGAGTTCGGGCGGTCACTGGTGGCCAAGCAGGGCACGATCCTGGCGCGCGTGGAGTACGCCAAGACCGCCGGCGGTCGCGCGATCGCCGTGACGCACGCCGGCGCCCAGGTCGCCACCCGCACCGTCTTCGCGCCCGGCGCCTGGCCGCTGCGGGTGCTGGCGCTCGACCCGAAGGGGCGCCCCAAGGGGGGCGCCCCGGTGGTCCAGGACGTCGCCGGGCCGTGCTGCTTCGCGGGCGACCTCGTCGCCGCGGCGCGCGAACTGCCGCTGCTCGCGGAGGGCGACCTCGTGGCACTGCCCGACACGGGGGCGTACTACTTCTCGACGCACTTCGCGTACAACTCCCTGCCCCGCCCCGCCGTCCACGGCTACTCCGGGCCCGGCCCGGCCTTCCGCACCCTGCGTCGCGCCCAGACCGTCGAGGACCTCGTCCGGGAGAGCGGCGGCTGAGCGGCCGCTGGGCGACGCGACCGCGGGACGGTCACCCCGGCCGGTCGCCCGGACGGGTCAGCGGGCCGTCACGGCGCGACGGCGCGGGGACCCGCCGGGGCCCGCGTCGCCGGCCACGGGCCCGGTGGCCTCGTACCCGGGGACGGACGGGGCGGCGGGGCCGCGTCCCGCGTGCTCGGGCCGGACCCACAGCAGCGTCTCGTGCGCCCGCTCCCAGCGCCCCAGGCTCACCGCCTTGGCCCACAGCCCCGCCCCGGCACCGGCGAGCAGCATCCCCGCCGCCGCGGGCGCGGCCATGCCGGACGCGAGGGCCGCCACGAACGCCCCGAGCAGCCACCACCGCCGGGCCCGGACCCAGGCGCGCGCCGTGACCCGGCGGTCCTGCAGGAAGACGCCGCGGGGCGCGCGCACGGCCGTCTCCGCGAGCGCGGTGTACCGCCGCCGACGCGCCAGGAAGGCCACCACCGCGGCGACCACGAAGAGCGCCGCCCCGCCCAGCACTCCGATCCGGCGGCCGGTCAGTCCGGGCACGAAGACCCCGACGCCCGCCGCCACGACCCCCAGCCACCACAGCCACCGCGCCGGCACCCGCACCAGGACCGCCACCCGTGCCAGCACATACGCTCCGCGCACCACCGCTGTCTCCTCCTTCACGGCTCGTTCCGAGAGTGCTGGGGAGGGAGGTTACTCACGGCACATCAAAATTCCGTGAGAACCGCGGCGCATGCGGGGCCCCGGAGGCGGTGCCACCGCTGAGGGCGTGGGCCTTCGGGGCTGGAGTGGTGCGTAGGAACATCGTGGTCGGCCTCGATCGCTGCCGGGCCCGCGCGCAGTGCGCACCTCGCTCCCGAGGTCTTCGTGCCGCACGCGGAGGAGGCCCTGCGGTACGTCCCGGCCGTCCCGGAGGACCAGCACGAGCGCGTCCGGCGGGCCGCGGTGGCGTGCCCGGTGCAGGCCATCATCGTCGTGCTCGGGGTCGCCCAGGCCGATGGGGCGCGCGCCTGACCCGGCGGCCGGGCCCGGCCCGGCCCCGGATCACTCCACGAACAGGCCCTGCGCCGCGGCCTTGGCGTCGAACTCCTCCAGCCGCGCCTGCGCGTCCGGCAGCCCGTCGCACATCGCCTCCAGCAGCACCCGGCCGAGCAGCATCGGCGCGCACGCGGTGTCGAAGGCGAGCCCGGTGCCGACGGCCGCCGGGAGGAGGACGTCGGAGTGGGCGGCGACCGGCGCGAAGGCGCTGTCGGCGACGGTGACGACGGTCAGCCCCACGGAGCGGGCGTACTCCAGCGCCTCGACCACCTCGCGCGGATGCCGGGGCAGCGCGAAGCACAGCAGGGCGCTCGCCCCGGCCCGCACGGCCGCGTCGACGCGGTCGGCGAGCATGCTGCCGCCCTCGTCGAGGAGGCGGACGTCGGGGTGCACCTTGGCCGCGAAGTAGCCGAAGCCGCGGGCCTGGGCGGCCGCTGCCCGCAGCCCGAGCACGGGCAGCGGCCGTGACGCGGCGAGCAGGGCGCCCGCGCGGGCGACGGGGGCGGGGTCGGCGAGCAGCGCGGCGAGGTGCCGCAGGTTCTCGATCTCCGCCTGCACGGCTTCCTGGTACTCGTTGTACGTGTCGCCGGCCGGCTGCCCGGGGGGCACCGCGGCGGGGGCGACCTCGCGCAGGTGGCGGCGGAGCGCGGGGTAGCCGTCGAAGCCGAGCGCGACGGCGAAGCGGGTCACGGAGGGCTGGCTGACCCCGGCCAGTTCGGCGACCTCGACACTGGACAGGAAGGGCGCGTCGGCGGCCCGCCGGACGAGGCAGTGGGCGATGCGGCGCTGGGTGGGCGTGAGCCGGTGCGCTTCGAACAGCTTCACCAGGCGCGCCGACGCGGTGTCGGTCCCGTCGGCTCCGGTGGCGTTCTCGGTGGCCATGGCGCCCTCTCCGCTCGGCCATTCATGTGCCGATGACTCTGCATGATTCCATGCAGGAGGGCAAGGCGCCGGTTCACGCGGGCGGCAGCAGCTTCTTCTGCGGCTTGCCCATCGCGTTGCGCGGCAGCTCCGTCAGGAAGCGGACCTTGCGCGGGCGCTTGTGCACCGAAAGGTGCCCGGCCACGAAGTCGATCAGCTCGCGTTCGCCGACCCCGTCCGCCACCACATAGGCCACGATCTCCTGGCCGAGGTCGGCGTGCGGGGCGCCCACCACGGCCGCCTCGCGCACCGCGGGGTGGTCCAGCAGGGCGTTCTCCACCTCGCCCGCGCCGATCCGGTAGCCGCCCGACTTGATCAGGTCGGTGGAGGCCCGGCCGACGATCCGGTGCATGCCGTCCGGCGCGATCGCCGCGATGTCACCGGTGCGGAACCAGCCGTCCTCGGTGTACGAGGCCGCGGTCGCCTCCGGCCGCCCCAGGTAGCCGTCGAAGAGGGTGGGCCCGGTGAGCTGGAGCTCGCCGATCTCCGCGCCCGGCTCGGCGGCGATCCGGGTGCGGATCCCCGGCAGCGGCAGCCCGACGGAGCCGGGGCGCCGCTCCCCGGCCGCCCGGGTGCTGACCGTGATCAGGGTCTCCGTCATGCCGTAGCGCTCGACCGGCCGCTGCCCGGTCAGCGCCTCCAGGTCGCGGAAGACGGGCGCGGGCAGCGGCGCGCTGCCGGAGACCAGCAGCCGGGCGCCGCTCAGCGCCCTGGCGGACTCCGGGTCCCCCGCGACCCGGCCCCAGACGGTCGGCACGCCGAAGTACAGACTGCCGCCGGCCGCCGCGTACGCCTGCGGTGTCGGGCGACCGGTGTGGACCAGACGACTCCCGGTGCGCAGCGCGCCGAGCACGCCGAGCACGAGACCGTGCACGTGGAACAGCGGCAGGCCGTGGACGAGGGTGTCCTCCGGCGTCCACTCCCAGGCCCCGGCGAGGGCGTCGAGGTCGGCGGCGATCGCGCGGCGCGGGACCAGCACGCCCTTGGGCGCTCCGGTGGTGCCCGAGGTGTACAGGACGAGGGCCGTCGTGTCCGGGTCCGGCTCGGGGCCGTCCCAGGGGCGGCGCTCGGTGAGAACGGCCGGGGGCGCCTGCACGGCCCCGGAGTCGCGCAGGATGTGGTCGCGCTCGGCCGGTCCCGCGTCGGGTGGCACCGGGACGACGGGGACGCCCGCGAGCAGGCCCCCGACGACCGCCGCGACCGTCTCCAGGGACGCCGCCGCGTGCACGGCGACCGCCGGGGCACCCACGACACGGGCCGCGAAGGCGCCCGCGGCGCCGAGCAGTACCTCCCGCGAGCAGGGGCGTCCGTCGACGGTGACCGCGTCGGGGCGGTCGGAGGGGGCGTGGTGGAGGGCGGTCAGCAGGCGTGGCGCGTGTCCGGTCACGGCACGACCCTAATGGCGACCCCGGGAAGGTTCGGGGGTTTCCCCCAGTGCCACGGCGCCGATCGGTCCGTACGGTGGCGTCATGGACGCCCGTGACCCAGAGCTCAAGAAGGAATTCGCCGCCACCATCCAGGCGCGCAAGGACCTGGGGGAGGAGTACGAGTCGGCCCTCATCGACTCCTTCCTGGAGAAGATGGACCGGCGCATCGACTCCCAGGTCGAGCGGCGGGTACGCCGCGAACTGGCCGAGCAGCAGACGGCGTTCGCCCGCGCCGGGCGCCGGGTCGGCCCGGAGGCGCGCGGCCAGGGGGGCGGCCGTTTCGGCGCCCGCTACGGCTTCGGCGCCTTCTCCCTGATCATGGCCATCCCGTTGTCCGCCATCGCGGCCGAAAAGGGCGATCTGCCCGGGCTCCTCGTCGCCTGGGTCGGCATCGTCGCCGTCAACGCCGCGCATTCACTGGGGTGGCTGTTCCACGAGCGGGGCGATGCCCCTCGTCGCGCCAAGGACCCGGACGCCTGGGAGGACTGACCGCCCCGGCGACGGGCGGTCAGCGGTCCCCGCTGGTGACGGGACACGCCCCTGAAAGGGCGTCACGGGTCGGCGACGCATGACCCGGCCGGCCCGCCCGATGCCGAGGCCGCGTCCCCCGGCGCCGGGCCGGCCGCACCACCGCGATCCACATGGGTGCGGGGACGGGCGCCCGCCCCGGGCGCGCGGCCGGTCGTGACGCGCCGGACACCTTCCCGTGCCGCCGGCTCCGTTCACGCTCGCCAAGGCGGCCGGACCGGCGGTGCGACCCGCCGACCGCGGCGCGGGACCGTGACCGCTCCGGCACCCTGCTTCGAAGCCGGCCCGAGCCGGAACGCAACCGACACCGCGGCCGGCGACGACGGACGGACGGGAGTCGCCGTCCTTCAGGCCGGCGGGGTCAGGCGTTCAGCAGCGCCACCACACGGCGGGCCGCGGTCTCGTCGCGTGCCGCGGCGAAGGGCAGCGGCCCGCCCGCCATGCGGAACGGCAGTCCGTCCGCGCCGAGCACCGTGCCGCCCGACTCGGCGACCAGCAGGATGCCCGCGGAGTGGTCCCAGGGGTTGTCGTAGGCGTAGGTGGCCGCGTCGAGCCGCCCGAGCGCGACGTCGAGGTAGTCACAGCCGGCGGAGCCGCTCGCCCAGGGCTTGACGCCGTGCGCGGACCCCAGTTCGTACAGCCGCCGGTGCTGGTCGGCGGTGAGGTGCACGGGCCGGGCACCGGCCACCAGCAGCACGTCGTCCGCCTCCTGCGCGCCGCCGGTGCCCAGCCGCAGCGGCCGACCGCCGGCGTGCGCGCCCTCGCCGCGCCGGGCGGTGGCGAGGATCCCGTCGACGGGCCGGTACGTCCACGAGGCGAGCAGCTCACCGCGCGCGGCGAGGGCGACCTGGGTGACGAACGAGGCGTCGCCGCGTACGAAGTTGGAGGTTCCGTCGACCGGGTCGACGATCCAGACGGGATCGTCGCCGAGCAGCGCCCCGAGCAGCGCGGGGTCGGCGTGCACGGCCTCCTCGCCGATGACGGCGGAACCCGGCAACAGGGCGGTGAGCGTACGGGTGAGGCGTTCCTCGACGCGGCGGTCGGCGACCGTGACGAGGTCCAGCGGCCCCTTCTTCTCGTCGACGTCGCCCTCGGCGAGGCGGCCGAAGCGGGCGAGCGCCTCTTCGTCGGCCACGGCGCGTATGGACTCCTCGACGGCTGCGAACGTCTGTGCGCTGATCACGGCGGCCACTCAACCAGAAGAGCGGCCCGCGCGGGGACGCGGGCCGCTCTTCCACAGATTGCGCGGGAACCGCCGCACCCCCGGTCACCCGGGGGGCGGGACGACGGCGGTCCCCGCGAGGGACGCGGGCCGGATCAGGGCCGGGCCACACGTCCTGGGGTCACCATGGAGGTCCGGGAGCCGCTCCGGAGGTCCTTGGCGCCACATCCGTGGTGTCGGCCGGGCGACCGGTGCGCCGTCCGCCGACATCCACCAATGTGCCGGAGCCGTGTTAAGCGCGTGCTGCGCGTACGTGACGTGGGTGTACCAGTTCCACCAACCCTTGTGGCCCGGCGCTACCTGGCCTCCTCGGCGAGGAAGGCGAGCAGGTCCTGCCGGCTGACCACACCCGTCGGCTTGCCCTCGACCAGCACGATCGCCGCGTCGGCCGAGCCCAGCACGGCCATCAGGTCGCCGACCGGCTCGCCGGAGCCCACCTGCGGCAGCGGCGCGCTCATGTGCCGCTCCAGCGGGTCGTCCAGGGTGGCGCGCTTGGTGAACAGCGCGTCGAGCAGCTCCCGCTCCACGACGGAGCCTACGACCTCGGCGGCCATGACGTCGGGGTGGCCGGCGCCCGGCTTCACGATCGGCATCTGCGAGACGCCGTACTCGCGCAGCACCTCGATGGCCTGGCCGACGGTCTCCTCGGGGTGCATGTGCACCAGCTGCGGGATACCGCCGTCCTTGCGGTCCAGCACGTCGGAGACGCGGGCCTGGCCGGTGCCCTCCTCCAGGAAGCCGTAGTCGGCCATCCACTCGTCGTTGAAGATCTTCGACAGGTAGCCGCGGCCGGAGTCCGGCAGCAGGACGACCACGACGTCGTCCGGGCCGAGGCGCTCGGCCACGCGGAGCGCCGCGACGACCGCCATGCCGCAGGAGCCGCCGACGAGCAGGCCCTCCTCCTTGGCGAGGCGGCGGGTCATCTGGAAGGAGTCCTTGTCCGAGACCGCAACGATCTCGTCCGCGACGGTGCGGTCGTAGGCGGTGGGCCAGAAGTCCTCACCGACGCCCTCGACCAGGTACGGGCGGCCGGAGCCGCCGCTGTACACGGAGCCCTCCGGGTCGGCGCCGATGACCTTGACCCGGCCCTCCGAGGCGTCCTTCAGGTAGCGGCCGGTGCCGGAGATGGTGCCGCCGGTGCCGACGCCCGCCACGAAGTGCGTGATCTTCCCCTCGGTCTGCTCCCACAGCTCCGGACCGGTGGAGTGGTAGTGCGAGGCCGGGTTGTTGGGGTTGCTGTACTGGTCCGGCTTCCAGGCGTTCGGGGTCTCGCGCACCAGCCGGTCCGAGACGTTGTAGTAGGAGTCCGGGTGCTCGGGGTCCACGGCGGTGGGGCAGACCACGACCTCGGCGCCGTAGGCGCGCAGCACGTTGATCTTGTCGGTGGAGACCTTGTCCGGGCAGACGAAGATGCACTTGTAGCCCTTCTGCTGGGCCACGATCGCCAGGCCGACGCCCGTGTTGCCCGAGGTGGGCTCCACGATCGTGCCGCCGGGCTTGAGTTCGCCGCTCTTCTCCGCGGCCTCGATCATCCGCAGCGCGATGCGGTCCTTGACCGAACCGCCGGGGTTGAAGTACTCGACCTTGGCCAGGACGGTCGCCTGGATTCCTGCCGTCACGCTGTTGAGCCTCACCAGCGGGGTGTTGCCGACGAGGCTGATCATCGAGTCGTGGAACTGCACCATTGTCTCCGGGTTCTCCGTGATTGTGAGGCCAGGGTAAGCGGTTTTCCGGTGGGGGGCGGCCTCCACCGGCACCGGGCGTCGCACGCTTCACATCGGCGTTACCTACGCCCCGGAAGGTCCGGTTGTAGAGTCACACCGTGGCGCGATCACGACACGTCGCAGTTACGACACCGGCCTTATACAACCGGGGGGTGGGCGATGCCTGACCAGAAACACCCGGACTCCGTCGACGCGGGTACGGGCAACGCCGACTACGTCGCCGCGCTCAGCGGCCTGGCGGCCGTGGAGTCCGGCCTCGCCTCCGTACGCGAACGGCTCACGGCGCTCGCCGCCGTGCGCCCGTCACGGCCGGCCGAGCCGGTGATGCCGGGCGGGATCGCCGAGGTGATCCACGGCGAGGCGGAGCAGCAGCACGTGATCGAGCAGCTGCAACGCGAGGCCCGCAAGGAGGTGCTGACCTTCGTGCGACCGCCGTACGTCGCGGCGGCGGGCAACGTCGTCCAGAAGGAGCGGCTGGCCGCCGGGGTCGAGTACCGCTCGCTGTACGAGACGACGGCCCTGGTGTACCCCGGGGCGGCCGACATGCCGGGCTTCGTCGAGCCGGGCGAGCTGGCCCGGGCGGCGCCGAGCGTGCCGATGAAGCTGATGATCGTCGACGCCGAGCGGGCGCTGCTGCCGCTGTCCGGCGGCCGCGACCGGTCCGTGGTGTCCTCCGCCGGGCTGCTGCTGCTCCACCCCTCGGTGCTGGTGGACGCGCTGCTGGAGCTCTTCGAGGACCGCTGGCTGCGCGGCACGCCGCTGCGCATGCCCTCACTCGGCGAGACCGATGAGGACCCGGAGTTCCCCGGCTCCCCCGAGCTCGACGAGCAGCTGCTCTCGCTGCTGATGTCCGGGCTGCCGGACAAGGCGATCGCCTCCCAGCTCGGGATATCCCTGCGCACGCTGCAGCGCAGGATCCGGTCCCTGATGGAGTCCACCGGAACCGCCAACCGCACCCAGCTCGCCTGGTTCGTCGCGCAGCAGCGGCTGACCTGAGTCCGGGCCGCCCAGCGGTTGCGGCGGGCATCGGACGGGGCAACAAATCGTTGTACGGGTCGGGCCGCGGGGGCCCGTGGACCCGGCGCGGGAGGTGGACGTTGTCCAGGGCAAGGGTGGCGCGGCGGATCGCTACGGCCGCCGCGTACGGAGGAGGCGGCATCGGCCTGCTGGGCGGCGCCGCGGTCGGCCTGCTGCTGACCGAGGGCGCGCTCGCCCGCAGGGCCGTGGGCGGCTCCGACGCCGTCCCGCCCCGCGCGGACGGCGTCTACGGCGCCGCCTTCGCGCTGAGCACCGACGAGCGGCCGATCGTGCTGGCGCTCGTGGGCGACTCCACGGCGGCGGGCCAGGGGGTGCACCGGGCGAGCCAGACCCCGGGCGCGCTGCTGGCGTCCGGGGTGGCGGCGGTGGCGGAACGGCCGGTGCGGATGGTCAACGTGGCCAACCCCGGCGCACAGTCCGACGACCTGGCTCGCCAGGTCGATCTTCTGCTGGGGCCCGTCCCCGGTACCGCACCCGATCTGTGCGTGATCATGATCGGGGCGAACGACGTGACCCGGCGGATGCCGCTGGCCGTCTCCGTGCGGCTGCTGTCCGACGCGGTGCGACGACTGCGCGAGGCCGGCTGCGAGGTGATCGTCGGCACCTGCCCGGACCTCGGCACGATCGAGCCGGTCTACCAGCCGCTGCGCTGGATCGCCCGCCGGCTGAGCCGCCAGCTCGCGGCCGCGCAGACCATCGCGGTGGTCAGCCTCGGCGGCCGCACCGTGTCGCTGGGCGACCTGCTCGGGCCCGAGTTCGAGTCCCGCCCCCGCGAGATGTTCGGCCCGGACAACTACCACCCCTCGGCCGAGGGTTACGCGACCGCGGCCATGGCGATGCTGCCCACGCTGTGTTCCGCGGTCGGGCTGTGGCCCGAGGAGGACGAGCGCCCCGACGCCCGGCGCGGCGAGGGCTTCCTCCCGGTGGCCCAGGCCGCCGCGGAAGCCGCGGGCGAGGCCGGCACCGAGGTCACCGCGGCCGCCGGCACGGTCTCCGGCCCCCGCGGCCGCTGGGCCCTGCTCAAGCGCCGCCGCCGTCGCCGCCTCCCCGACACGACGGAACCGGACACCACGGCGGCGGCCGAGGCCGCCCAGAACTAGTAGGTGTTCCGTCCGGGAGGTTGTGGACGGGTGAGGCAGCTCTCGGCCGAGGGATTCCGAACGGGTGAGGGCCTTCCGGTTCGGTGTGGATGGCGACATCCACGCCGGCAGAAGAACCCCTGAGTCCCATCGCGACGCACCCTGACCGGGACTGGGCAACCGCGCCTGGCCCGCTGCGTCGTGGACGACGGCCGGCCGCCGCGCCGGGCCGCCGAACGCTCCCAGGTCTCGCCCACCGCGGCCCGGCGCTGGGCCGATGGCTGCCGGTCCGGGGTTCCTGCACGTGGGTGGGAGAGGGCAACGGCGGGTTGCCCCGCGGCGCCCCCTCCCGGGCGCGGAGGCCGCCGGTGTCACCCGGCCTTGCGCTGGACGGTGTGATATCCCCCGGCTGCCGCGGGCGGTCGGCGGGAGACGGCCCGCCGGGAGGCGCAGCGAACCCACGGACGGCAACGGCGGGTGCCCCGCGGCGACCACCCGAAGAACCCCGCACCACGCCGGGGACGGCCGGGAACCCGGAAGCCGCCGGCTTCAGCCGGCCTTGCGCTGGGTGAAGCGGAGCAGGTTGCCCGAGGGGTCCCGGAAGGCGCAGTCCCGGACGCCGTAGGGCTGGTCCATGGGCTCCTGCAGCACCTCGCCGCCCGCGTCGCGGATCCGTTCGAACGTGGCGTCGACGTCACCGGTGGCGAAGATGACCCCGCGCAGCATGCCCTTGGCCAGCAGCTCGCTCATGGCCCGCCTGTCCGCGTCGGACGCGCCCGGGTCCGCGAGGGGCGGTTCGAGGACGATCTCCACGCCGGGCTGGTCGGGCGAGCCGACCGTCACCCAGCGCATGCCCTCGAACCCGACGTCGTTGCGGACCTCCAGGCCGAGGACGTCGCGGTAGAAGGGAAGCGCCTTGTCGTGGTCGTCGACGGCGATGAAGCACTGTGACAGCGTGATGTCCATGCGGACCACGCTAGGCCCGCGCCGCGGTCCTCGCTTCCTTGTTCCTGACCGGTCTGGTGTACCGCTTCGCGACGCACGCCGGGATCGCCGCGCCCGGCTCGTGGTCGCGGGCGCGGTACGCACTCGGGGTCTCCCCCACGAGTTCGGTGAAGCGCGAGCTGAAGGAGCCGAGCGAGGTGCAGCCCACCGCGAAGCAGACCTCGGTGACCGTGAGGTCGCCGCGCCGCAGCAGGGCCTTGGCGCGTTCGATCCGGCGCGTCATGAGGTAGCTGTACGGGGTCTCGCCGAACGCGGCCCGGAAGCTGCGCGAGAAGTGGCCGGGGGACATCAGCGCCGCGCGGGCCAGCGCGGTGACGTCGAGGGGGTCCGCGTAGTCGCGGTCCATCGCGTCGCGGGCGCGGCGCAGCCGTACCAGGTCGTCCGGATTCACCGGCCCAGCATCGCACGGGGGGCGCGTTCGCCACGAGGATGCGCCATCATGGACTAAGCAAGCGCTCAGAAAGAGGTCCGCGTCACAGCCTCCAAGCCGTGACTCCCTCCGCTACGTACAGGTAACTTCCCAGAGAGTCCCAGCCTGCCCCGCCGCCTCGTCGAGGAGTCGCGATGCCCGAAGCCGTGATCGTCTCTGCCGCCCGTTCCCCCATCGGCCGGGCCGTCAAGGGGTCCCTGAAGGACCTTCGTCCCGACGACCTGACCGCCACGATCATCCAGGCGGCCCTCTCCAAGGTGCCGCAGCTGGACCCGCGCGAGATCGACGACCTGATGCTCGGCTGCGGTCTGCCCGGCGGCGAGCAGGGCCACAACCTGGGCCGGATCGTGGCCGTACAGATGGGCATGGACCACCTCCCGGGCTGCACGATCACGCGTTACTGCTCCTCCTCGCTGCAGACGACCCGGATGGCGCTGCACGCCATCAAGGCGGGCGAGGGCGACGTCTTCATCTCGGCCGGCGTCGAGACCGTCTCCCGGTTCGCAAGCGGCAGCTCCGACGGCATGCCCGGCACCCACAACCCGGTCTTCGCCGAGGCCGAGGCCCGTACCGCGGCCCGCGCCGCGCAGGGCGGAGGAGTGTGGCACGACCCGCGCGCGGACGGGCTGGTGCCGGACGCGTACATCGCGATGGGCCAGACCGCGGAGAACCTGGCGGCCCTCAAGGGGATCACCCGCGCCGACCAGGACGAGTTCGGCGTCCGCTCGCAGAACCTGACCGAGGAGGCCATCAGGAAGGGCTTCTGGGAGCGCGAGATCACCCCGGTGACGCTGCCCGACGGCACGGTCGTCGCGAAGGACGACGGCCCGCGCGCCGGGGTCACCCTGGAGGCCGTGCAGGGCCTGAAGCCGGTCTTCCGCCCCGACGGCACCGTGACCGCCGGCAACTGCTGCCCGCTCAACGACGGCGCGGCGGCACTGGTGATCATGAGCGACACCAGGGCGCGCGAGCTCGGTATCACCCCGCTCGCCCGCGTGGTCTCCACCGGCGTCTCGGGCCTCTCCCCCGAGATCATGGGATACGGCCCGGTCGAGGCGTCCCGCCAGGCCCTCAAGCGGGCCGGGCTGACCCTCGACGACATCGACCTGGTCGAGATCAACGAGGCCTTCGCGGCGCAGGTCATCCCCTCCTACCGGGACCTGGGCGTCGACATCGACAAGCTCAACGTCAACGGCGGCGCGATCGCGGTCGGCCACCCCTTCGGCATGACGGGCGCCCGCATCACCACCACGCTGATCAACTCGCTCCAGTGGCACGACAAGCAGTTCGGCCTGGAGACCATGTGCGTCGGCGGCGGCCAGGGCATGGCCATGGTCATCGAGCGCCTGTCGTAACGGGCCCCTCCGGCTTCTCTGGCCCCTCCGGCCTCTTCCGCCTCTCCCACCCCTCGGACATTCGTTCGAGGCACAAGTCGCAATCGAACCGCCCCCGGGATGTGACCTAATCCCGGGGGCGGTTGTTTATGCAGGTCAGGGGTGCGTCACCCATACGGACCAAGACTTTGGACCCTCCCATTTCGTGACGTTCCGCACTGCAGAGGCCATGGATTCCGGTGCAGAGTGGTGGTGTACAGGGGGCCAGGCTCGGGAAAGCACAGTCGGGAGTACGCCAGTGAGCGCCATGTTCCTCGTCCTGCTGACGGGTGCGGCAACAGCCGTGGCCGCCGGCTCCGCCACGCTGTTCGCCACCCGCGGCGTACGTCGTGATGTCGCGGCCCTGCGCGCGGACCTGGCCGAGGCCCGTGCCCAGCGGGCGGCCACGGTTCCCGCCGCGCGCACCACTCCGGACGCCGAGGCCATCCGCACGGCCGTCGCCGACGCGCTCGCCGACGAGCGGGAGCGCGAACTGGCCGAGGCCCGCGCCTTCTGGGCTGCCCAGGAGGCCCCTCTCGGCTATGCGACGGGCGAGTCCGGCGAGTCCCTCGTCGACCCGCAGCTCGACGCCCAGCTCTTCGGCGGCCAGGGTACCGGCCCCGTTCCCGGCGCCGCGGGCACCGACTACGAGGTGCTGCCGTACGGCCCGTTCCTGCCCCGCCAGGCCGACCTCGCGGGCCTGGAGCCCGGCGGCCCGGCACCCTTCCGGCACCCCTCCGACGCCGACTTCGGCGTCCCCGCCCCGGTCGTGGCGAACCAGGAGCAGACCGCCGAGCGCCTCTGTGAACTCGCGGACCTGCGGATGCCGCTCGCCGACGTCCGTCCCGGCCCGCTCGGCACGCTCGACGTGTACGTCTTCGCCGACGGCACCACGCTGTGCATGACCCCGGGCGACCGGGACACCGCCGACCGCCTCTGCGAGGCCCTGGACCGCGGCGAGTCCCCGGTCCTGCTGGGCGGCTCCGCCGTCGCCGGGGGCTACGCGCTGACCTTCACCTACGGCGAGGAGTCCGTCTACGTGCTCGCCGACCGGGTGGTCGCCTCGCTGTAGCCGGCGCGTCCTACAGACCGCAGCGCGCGGCCGTGTCCCTGATCCGGGACACGGCCGCGTCGCGTACCTGCGCCAGTTCCGGGTGCGGTTCCAGGGCGGCGGCCAGGTCGTTCGCGGCCACCGAGATCTGGTCGCCGATCACGAACACCCCCTCGTCCGGCATCAGCAGCGGTTCCCGTCCGGGGAACTCGATCTGCTGTGCCCGGGCGGCCAGTTCACGGGCGAGCTCCAGGCCCGCCCGGGCCACCTCGCCACGGAGCCGGCTCTGCGGCAGGGAACGGTATCGCGCCGCCAGGAGTCCGGCGGCGTCGCGGAGCGTCGTACAGTCCAGCACGCCGCGAGCCTACCGGTGCGTACACACAACCGAGCGCGTTGCACTGTTGCCAACGGTCGACGGCTCAGGCACGGTGGGGTGACCGGAACGCATACCGGAGGCGCCGATGTCACAGACCTTCTCGGAAGAGACCCACCGGAACCTGCTCTCCCACATCCCGCACTGCACCGGCCGCGAGATCGGCGAATGGCTTCGCACGGTCGACGACGGGCCCGCATTCCTCCGCTTCGAGGAGAAAGTCAGCTGGCTCCGAAGCGAGCACGACCTGTCCTACGGACACGCCAAGGCCATCGTCCACGAATACGATCTGAGGCGGGCCGCGCGGAGGTTCGGCTGACGCGCCTCCCCTGCCGCGCATGCGAACGGGCCCCGAAAGGCACTGCCTCCGGGGCCCGTTGAATGTCCCTGACGGGTCAGCGCACTCAGTCGTCGCCGCGCAGGATCGCGATCAGCCGCAGCATCTCCAGGTAGATCCAGACCAGGGAGAGCGTGAGGCCGAAGGCCGCCAGCCAGGACTCCTGGCGCGGAGCGCCGTACTGGATGCCGTCCTCGATCTGCTTGAAGTCCAGCGACAGGAAGAACGCGCCCAGCGCGATCCCGATGACGCCGACCACGATGCCCAGCGCACCGCTGCGCAGGCCAAGGCCGTCACCGCCGCCGATCAGCGCGGCGATCAGGTTGACGAACATCAGGATGACGAAGCCGATGGCGATCGCCATGCCGATGCGGGTGTAGCGGGCGGTGACCCGGATGAGGCGCGTGCGGTACGCCACCAGCATGCCGACGAAGACCGCCATGGTCCCCAGCACGGCCTGCAGCGGGATGCCCGGCCACATGAAGTTGAGGATCTTGCTCCAGACGCCGAGGAAGACGCCCTCGAAGACCGCGTAGCCGAGGATCAGCGCGGGCGAGGCCTCGCGCTTGAATGACTGGATCAGGCCCAGGACCAGGGCGACGAGCGAGGCGCCGATCGCCAGGCCGTAGCTCTTCTCCGAGACCGGCAGCACGAACCACGCCACGAGCGCGCCGAGCACCACGGTGCCCAGGGTCATGGCGGTGCGCATGACGACGTCGTCCATCGTCATCCGGCCGGTCTGCACGGCGGCGGCCGGCGGGGCCTGGTACGTGGTGTCGTAGGGGTTGGTCGTACCCGCGTACGGGTTCGTGCCCGCGTACGGGTTCGTGCCCGCGTACGGGTTGCCGCCCGCCTGGGGGGCACCCTGCGCCTGCGGCTGACCGCCGAAGCCCGCGTAGCCCTCCCCGCGGGAGAACCCACGCCGCGAGAAGACCGGGTTGCTGCTCCTCATCTGTCACTCCTCCATGGCCGCGCGATACGGCTCCGCACCAAGAGTAATGGTATGGCAAAGCGGGTCGCCTACGCCTCAAGGAGGATCTTTTGCCGGCGCCCGCCTTGCCTGCCACCACGCCTTTCCCCGTCCCCGGCACGCCACACCGCCCGGCGACGAACGGCGGGTGCCGGGAAGAGGCCGCGCCCCTTCCCGGCACCCGCCGGAAGTGGATCCCCGCTCAGCGACGCGTCGCAAGGATCTCGCTCAGCACGTCGTGCACGTAGGTGTTGGCGTGCTTGCCCGAGAAGCGGCTCGCGAGCGGGCCGGCCGCGGTGACGGGTACGTCCACACCGGTGTGACCGGAGGTGGTCCAGTCGATGGAGAACGACTTGTCGCTGCCGCGGATACTGAACGGACCGTCCTCGGCGGAGATGCCGTCGCCGGACTCGTCGGCGGAGTCGGCCTCCTCCACGGCCAGGCCGCCGGTCTCGTGGTCACCGGTGACGACCAGCAGGGTGTCGGGGTGGGTGGCCACGTAGGCGCGCGCCACCGCGACGGTCTTCTCCAGCTCCTGCATGGACTGCAGGACCCGGGCGCCGTTGTTGTTGTGCGCGAACTCGTCCACGCCCTCCTCCTCGACCATGAGGAAGAAGCCCTTCTTGTTCTTGTCCAGCGTGCCGAGGGCCTTGCTGGTCATGGTGGACAGGCCGACCACCGGGTTGTACACGTCGCCCTGACCCTCGGGGTGCTGCTGGAACATCTCCTCGTTGGCGAAGAGACCGAGGAGCTTGCCGCCCTTGGCGCGGTCCAGCTGGTCCGCGCTGGAGACGTAGGTGTAGCCGGCCTTCTGGGCCTTCTTGATCAGGTCACCCTTGGTGCCCTTGCTCGCCTCGGACGTGTCCTCGGCGGGCTTGTCCTGGAAGGCGCCGGGGCTCCCCGCGGGCAGCCACCAGTCCTCGCCGCCGCCGAGGATGACGTCGGGCTTGCTGACCTCGATGTACTGACGCGCGATCTCGTCCTGCGCCGACCGGTTGGCTGTGCTGGAGAAGAAGGCGGCCGGGGACGCGTCGGTGACCTGCGCGGTCGTCACCAGACCGGTGGCCTTGCCGGCCGCCTTGGCCTGCTGGCCCAGGGTGGCCAGCGGGTTGCCATCCACGTCGACGCTGATCGCGCCGTTGTAGGTCTTCTCACCGGTCGCCCACGCGGTCGCGGCCGCGGCGGAGTCGGTGACGACGGACTTCGGGTCGTCGGGCTCGGTGGTCAGCTGACCCGAGTAGGGGAGCTTGTCCATCGCGAGCTGACCGTTCAGACCGGTCAGGTGCAGGCGCGCGGCCTGCCGAGCGGCGGCACCCATGCCGTCGCCGTTGATGAAGATGACGTTCTTCGCAGCCGGGGCCTTGCCCTTGCTTGCGGCCTGCGGGGCCGTGGCCGACGCACCCAGCGTCGGGTTGATCACCATGGTCACCACCGCGGCGGCGGCTGCGGCCGCCACCGGCGCGGCGAACCGCCGGGCCCTGCGAACACCCTCGGACACAACGACCTCCGTTGCTCACTGCTTGCCATTGCTTGGCCGTGAACTTAGGAGCCTTAGGGGGAAGGTTGACGAAGCGCAGATGTCCAGAACGCGACGGAACCTTCAGGTGACGGTAAAAGCCTAGGCCCGGACTTGTCCGTACAGGTAGCCGCGGCACCACCGCGCGCGGGCCGCCCCGCACCGCCGCTTCCGGCACGTTCGGGCAGATCACCGTCGGCGACGGGCCTCGCGTTGCGCGCAGCCCACAGGCCTGGGAAAGGCCCTGCCGGCTCATTTCGCGTTGGCCGGCAAAGGGATGGTGAAGTCGTCCTCGACCGGCGGGTCGAGTTCGTGTGCGAGCAGGCCGGTGGCGGCGAAGCACCGCACACGCACGACGGCCGGGCTGACGTCCAGCCTCAGAAAGCTCTTGAAGAACGGCGGACTGTACGTCGCCGAGCCCGGGGAGAGCAGACGGGTGAGCACCCGGCGGACGGGCAACCGCAGCCGCCGCCTGCGGTCCGGACGGGGCGGAGCGCCCAGGACGCTCGCGACGAAGCGGGTCCGCAGGGTCACACGGGCGCCGGTGCCCCGGGTGGCCGGCACGCCGAGCCGCTGAGCGAGGACCGCGGACGCCTCGTCCGGGGTGAGGTCGAACAGCCGGCGCAGGTGGAGCCGGCGGCCGTAGAGCCGGCTGTAGAAGGTCAGGGAGTCGCCGCGCATCGGGTAGCAGCGGAACCGGTCCTCGGTGACGCCGCCGACCGTCACGCGCGGGATCGTGTGGGTGGCGTGCATGAAGGCGCCCCCGCCGCCGGAGACGACGTACTGGATCCTGCGGCCGTCCACGTCGACCGGGTAGCGCTGGTAGTTGTGGATGTCGCCGCCGATCACGGCGACGAAGTTGCGCTCCGGGTCGCGGACGATCTCGTCGACCGTGCCGCCGCCCTCGATGGCGCAGGGGTGGTGCTCACCGTCCACGTAGATCGGCGAACCGGTGACGAGGATCTTGGGCCGGGGCCCGCGCGAGACCCGGCGCAGCCACTCCCCCTGCTCCCCGTCGATGTCGCCGAGCAGCCCGGTGTCGATGCCTATGATCCGTATCGGCCCCGAGTCGATCGCCCAGTACGGGCCGGGCTGGGACGCCGTCTGCGAGGGCGCGGAGCGCATCCGCCGGGCCTCGTCGACGCGGGCGTCGTCCGGCACGTCGGGCTTCGCCCACAGCAGGGTGCGCCACCAGGCCCGCGTCAGTGCGCGCGGGCGCGGGGCGGGCGGCAGGGCAGGGGCCCGGCAGAACACCCGCATGAAGCCGGTGAGCCCGTCGTACCAGTCGTGGTTGCCGGGGATGGCGTAGACGGGGGCGTCGTAGTCCCGGTAGGGCCGGAAGAACTTCGTGTCGTACTCGTTGGCGCTGCCGACGGGGTAGAGGACATCGCTGCAGATCACGGCGTAGCGCGTGCCGGCGCCCGCCTTGAGCATCCCGGGGACGACCGCGTACTGCGGGTCGTCGCCCTCGCCGGTGTCCCCGAGGAGGAGGAAGGAGTACGTGTCGGGGTCGTCCCGCTCGATCACCAGATCGGCGCCGGCCGCCCCGCGCTCCCGCTGGCCGCTCACCCAGCGCTGCCGGTCCCGGCCGGTCGGGTCGCCGAACAGCGAGGCGAGCGGGCCGTTGCGGGCCTTCCACAGGGTCACCGGGTCCAGCCACGACAGGTTGACCACCCGGGCCGGCATCAGCTCCCGGTAGGTGCCGGGCTGCTGGCTCTCCCAGCCGGCGCCGGCCAGGGATTCACGCGAGGAGTCGGACACCGGCGCACTTTAGCAACCGGGCCGGGCGCGAGCTGCGGCGCCCGCAACTCCGCTCAGGCGTCGGCGTCCT
This sequence comes from Actinacidiphila sp. bgisy160, assembly GCF_965342435.1. Taxonomy (GTDB): domain Bacteria; phylum Actinomycetota; class Actinomycetes; order Streptomycetales; family Streptomycetaceae; genus Actinacidiphila. The sequence continues at coordinate 35,318 of NZ_CBDRCM010000022.1, forward strand.
GCGGGTACCAGCGCAGTTCCACCGTGTTGCCGTCCGGGTCCTGCACGTAGGTCGACTGCGCCTCGCCACGCGCCCCGAACCGCCGCACATCGGCCTCCAGGACCGTGAACACCCCGGAGGCGACGACCTCTTCCCAGTCCAGCGGCTCCACCGTGAGGCAGATGTGGTCGACGTTGGACTCGCCGCGGGGCCCGGCCACCAGGTCGATGATGGTCTCCGGGGTGACCCGCACCGACGGGAACGGGGCCTTCCCGGCGCGCCATTCGCCGACGCGCACCGGTTCGAGGCCGAGCGGCCCGGTGTAGAAGGCCAGGGAACGTTCGACGTCGGCGACGTTGAGGACCAGGTGGTCGAAAGCCTTCACGCGCAACACGGTCATGTCTCCTCCAGAGGTGGTGTGCGGTGCACGCCCTCCACGATCCACTCGGGGGCCCGCCGCGATCAAGGCGTGATCGCCGTGCGATCGCTGAGCGCGATTCGAACTGTGGCTCCCGGTGGACCGGGAACAGGGCTGAGCGGGGCGGTGGTGTCACGCTTCGGGAACACGTCCCTGACCGCGCTGGGCCGGCAGTCGCCTGCCGGCCCAGCCGCAGATCGACCCTCACGCGGGAAGACCGGTGGTGCCGGGTCCCCGCCGGTCCGCACCGCTACGGCATGGTCAGCGTGGCGAGGGGGTGGTTGGCGGCGTCGAGGACGGTGACGCTGTGGAAGTAGCGGGTGACCGGCGCCCGGAGCGGCCCGGGAGTGGGCGTGGTGGCATACCAGGCACCCCAGCCCGGGTGTCCCGGCAGCCGTACGACGGTGCCGGTGACCGTTCCGTCATCGGTGACGACCTCTACCTTGGCGGCGGTCTCCGGGGCGACGTACACGCCGGACAGGAAGAACTGGTCACCCACCGTCTCGGTCTGCAGACTCACGTTGGGCTCGTCGCGGTCGATGTTGCCGTCCACCACGCTGCGGAACTGGCCTTCGGGCATGTCGGGGGTGGTCCAGTGCTTGCCGTCCCTGGTGAGCCACAGATCGACACCGGGAGCTGCGTGGACGCGCTCACCGGGCCGCACGATCCTCGCGGACCCGGCCTTGGCGGCGTGAGCATCGGCCGAAGCGCCGACCTGGGTCGCCGCGCCGGCGGTCTGGGCGGGGGTCAGCGCGTGTGCCACGGTCGGCACCCCCAGCAGTGCCGCCGCTGCCACGGTGGCCGCCACGTACTTCTTCATCCGGGTCATGGACGAGGCTCCTTACCGACTGTCGTTCAAGAGGTACGGGAGGCGCGTCGCGCCCCTCCACAGCCCCAAACCACCGTCTGGGGCGGATCAGTTGTCGGGCCACGCGACCTTTCGCGAGTTGGCCGAAACTGTGTGGCCGCCGACTCCGGCGACAGGCGGTGGGCCCAGCAGTCACCTCGCGGGCCCACCGTGAGTCCTCGAAAGCTCCCCGCTCGCGGGGTACGGCGGGCGGCCTCGGGGCCCCGGTGGCGAGGGCCACCGGGCTCTCTGCCGGGCGGGGCGCGGACGGTCCGAGAGCCTGGGATTCGGACCGGGGCTCAGCGGCTCCAGGTCTGCGACTCGGGCGCGGCGCCGGACGAAGGCCACGGCGCACATGCGGGCCCCGGCGCCTCCGTGATCCGCGCAGAGGACCCGAACGCCCTCACCGCGAGGACGGACCCGGAGGTCTTCCTGACCGCGTGCCGCGCACCGGGTGATGGCACGAGGGCAGGCGCGCACGTGTTCGCGCGACGCGGTGGTGGGCGCGCTCGCCGCTCGGGCGCGGGCGGCGGTTGGGCCGGGTGTACGGCCACATGAATCCCGCAGCGGCCGGCGGTCGGGCAGGTGCCCGGGTGACGAGAGATCCGTCAGATCACCCGCGTGCATGGTTCGTCGTCACACTTCGGCCGGCTGTCCGGTCTCAGTGTGTGCGGACTGCATGACAGGGCAGTCCGCGGCGGCACGGTGATCGGCCGTGCCGCGCGGTGGCCGACGACCCGGTTCGGCACGGGTTCGGCTGCCCCGGAGCGCCCGCCCCAGCGGTGGAGGCGGGCGCTTCGCGCTCCGCCATCCGTTCCCTGCTGCGCCCGCGTGCACGTGCCTCCATGGAGGACGTACGGCGCTTTCCAGCCGCCTTCGCCGGTCGGCGCCGCAGGCAGACGTGGTGCCCGGAACCGGACTCGAACCGGTACGCCCGCAAGGGGCAGCGAGGTTTAAGCTCGCCGTGTCTGCGTTCCACCATCCGGGCTGGGCGGCGCGAGAGCGCGGTACGAGCCTATCCGGCGGGGCGGGTGGAACAGGGCCCAGGATTCGTCATGTTGTCTGATTTTAAGGGTGCCTGACGTCCAGTCAGATATGTACCGCTCGAAGGAAAGCACAGGCCCGAGGCGGTGCGGGCGGTGGACCGGGCCCGCTGCATATGACGTGAAATCGCTTCCACCCGGGGACGAAGACTCAGGGCTCCCGTCATCCCCAAGTAGTACGCGGGGGTCCGCGCGTACCTCTCGGGACGGCCTGCAGAACCGGAATGTGGACGGATCCCGACGACGCCTCGCGTCGGGACGATGGAGGGGTCCGATCGACTCCCCCCGTCCCGACAGGAGCAGCGTGCCGTGACCACCACCGCACACCCCACCGCCACGGCCACGGCCGCCCGCGCCATCGAACTGGGCAAGGTCTACGGGGAGGGCGAGACCCGGGTCGTCGCGCTCGACGCGGTGACGGTCGAGTTCCGCGCCGGCGAGTTCACCGCGATCATGGGGCCCTCGGGCTCGGGCAAGTCCACCCTGATGCACTGCATGGCCGGCCTGGACACGGTCTCGTCCGGCTCCGCACGGATCGGGGACACCGAGCTGTCCGAGCTGAAGGACAAGCAGCTCACCAAGCTGCGCAGGGACAAGATCGGCTTCGTCTTCCAGGCGTTCAACCTGCTGCCGACGCTCACCGCCGCGGAGAACATCACGCTCCCGATGGACATCGCCGGCCGCAGGGCCGACCAGCAATGGCTGGACCGGGTCGTCGAGACCGTCGGGCTGTCCGAGCGGCTGTCGCACCGGCCGTCCCAGCTGTCCGGCGGTCAGCAGCAGCGGGTCGCCGTCGCGCGGGCGCTGGCGAGCCGGCCCGAGATCATCTTCGCCGACGAGCCCACCGGCAACCTCGACTCGCGTTCCGGCGCGGAGATCCTCGGCTTCCTCCGCAACTCCGTGAAGGAGCTCGGCCAGACGGTCGTCATGGTCACCCACGACCCGGTCGCCGCCTCCTACGCGGACCGCGTGGTCTTCCTCGCCGACGGACGGATCGTCGACGAGCTGCGCGGCCCGACCGCGGACACGGTGCTGGAGCGCATGAAGCGCTTCGACGCCAAGGGCCGTACCAGCTGATCCCCGCCGCCGGCCACGAGCCACGACCGAGAGACAAGCCCTGACATGTTCCGTACCGCCCTGCGCAATGTCCTCGCGCACAAGGCCAGACTGCTGATGACCGTGCTCGCCGTGATGCTCGGCGTCTCCTTCGTCTCCGGCACCCTGGTGTTCACCGACACCATCGGCAGTGCCCTCCGCAAGGCCTCCGCCAGGAGCTACGCCGACGTCTCGGTCGCCGTCACCTACGGGGACGCCGACCATCCGCTCCCCCAGCGGCTGGTGGACGAGATCGGCCGGCTGCCCGGCGCCGAGTCCACCACCGCGACCGTGAACGGCTTCACCGCGATCGCCGACAAGCAGGGCCGGCTGGTCGGCGACGGCTGGTCCACCCGCGGCGGCAACTACACGGGAGCGGGCCGTTACCCGATGCGCGAGGGCCGCGCCCCGCACGGCCCCTCCGAGGTCGCGCTGGACTCCAGGACCGCCGAACGGACCGGCTACGCCGTCGGCGACATCCTCCGGATGTCCATCGACGGCCCGGTGATGCGGCAGAAGGTGACCGGCGTCTTCGGCACCGACGACGGCAACGTCGCCGCGGGCGGCAGCCTGGTGCTCTTCGACACCGCCACGGCCCAGAAGCTCTTCGGCAAGCCGGGCACCTACGAGGAGATCGACGTCAAGGCCGCCGCCGGCACCACGCAGGCCGCGCTGAGGGCCGAGATCGAGAAGCTGCTGCCGCGCTACGCCAAGGACGCCTCCGCCTCCACCGGCCAGAAGCTGGCGGACGAGGAGGCGCGGCAGATCGCCTCGGACCTCAGCAGCTTCAACACCACCCTGCTCAGCTTCGCCGGCATCGCGCTCTTCGTGGGGATCTTCATCATCGCCAACACCTTCACGATGCTGGTCGCACAGCGCACCAAGGAGCTGGCGCTGCTGCGCGCGGTGGGCGCCAGCCGCCGGCAGGTGACCCGGTCGGTGCTGGTCGAGGCCCTCGTCGTGGGCATGGTGGCCGGTGCCACCGGGTTCCTGCTCGGCATCGGCATCGCGGCCGTGATGCGGGCGGTGCTCGCCTCGGCCGGCGCGCTGCTGCCCGACGGCACCCTGACCGTGCAGCCCGGCACGGCGGGGGCGGCGCTCGCGGTGGGCGTCGGCGTCACCGTGCTCGCCGCATGGCTGCCGGCCCGCCGGGCCGCCAAGATCCCGCCGGTCGCAGCGATGAGCAGCGTGCACGCCCCGGCCACGGTCAAGGGCCTGGTCCTGCGCAACACGCTCGGCGCGCTGCTGTCGGCGGCGGGTGCCGTCCTGGTGGTGGCCGGCTCGGGGATGAAGGACAACGGCAACATGGTCCTGGGCGGCGGCGCAGGACTGCTGCTGGTCGGCGTCTTCGTCCTCACCCCGCTGCTGTCCCGGCCGGTGGTCGCCGCGGCCGCGCCCCTGCTGCGGCCCTTCGGGGTCACGGGCAAGCTCGCCCGGCAGAACTCGGTGCGCAACCCGCGGCGCACCGCCGCCACCGCCTCCGCCCTGATGATCGGTCTCACCCTGATCACCGCCCTCACGGTGGTGGCCATCTCGGTGAGGACGACGGTGGACGAGCTGGCGGCCGCCCATCTGAAGGCCGACTACCAGATCACCATGGCCACCGGCCAGAACCTCTCCCCCGAGGTGGCCGAGCGGGTCGCCGGCACCGAAGGCGTCAGCGACTCCAGCGCGGTGCGCGACGCGCACACCGAGCTGGACGGCGAGGACGAGTGGGTCACCGGCGTCGACGCCCCGCAGATCGGGCGCCTGCTCGCCCTGGACTTCAGACAGGGCTCCCTGGCCGCGGTGCACGGCGACTCCATGGTCGTGGACTCCGACACCGCGAAGCGGCGCGGCTGGCACGCCGGGCAGAGCCTGCCGGTGCGCTACGACGACGGCACCAAGGGGCGGTTGACGATCGGCGGCGTCTTCGAGGGCGGCGACCTCATCAACGGCGTGATCATGGACAACGCCACGGTCACCCCGCACACCCCCAAGGCCGGGGACATGCGGGTGCTGGTGCGGATGGCCGGCGGCGCCGACGAGGCCAACCAGGACGCGCTGGTGAGGGCGCTCGGCGAGAACCCCGTCATCAAGGTGCAGGACAAGGCTGACATCTCCCGCGATATCAGCTCCACGATCGACCTGATCCTGAACATCCTCTACGGGCTGCTCGCGATGGCCGTGCTGGTCGCGGTGCTGGGTGTGATCAACACGCTGGCGATGTCGGTCTTCGAGCGCAAGCACGAGATCGGCATGCTGCGGGCGATCGGTCTGGACCGTGCCGCGGTCAAGCGGATGATCCGGCTGGAGTCCCTGGTGATCTCGCTGTTCGGCGCGGTGCTGGGCCTCGGCCTCGGGGTGTTCCTCGCCTGGGCCGTCGGGGGGCTGATCCGGCGGGACCTGCCGAGCTACGCGTTGGCCCTGCCCTGGGACCGGATCGGGGTGTTCCTGGCGATGGCCGCCCTGGTGGGCGTCCTGGCCGCGTTGTGGCCGGCCCGCCGGGCGGCCCGGCTGAACATGCTGGAGGCCATCAAGGCCGAGTAGCACGACGGCGGCGAGCGCCCGCGGGGCGGGGGTCCTCGACGGCCCCCGCCCCGCGGCGGGTCAGGCCTGCCGGTCCCGGCCCAGCCAGTCGGCCCGGGTCCGGGGCATCCCGGAGCCGCCGTCCTTGGCCGGGCGGACGGCGAGGACCTGGTTGACACCGATGCGGTTCTGCTCGAAGGAGAGCGCGGACGCCGCCATGTAGAGCCGCCAGACACGGGCGCGGCCGGCCCCGGCGAGACGCACGGCGTCGGCCCAGTGGGCCTCCAGGTTGGCGACCCACTGCCGCAGCGTCAGCGCGTAGTGCTCGCGGATCGCCTCCACGTCCCGTACCTCGAGCCCGGCCTCCTCCAGCCGGGAGACGGTGGAGCCGAGCGGGGCCAGCTCGCCGTCGGGGAAGACGTACCGGTCGATGAACTCGTCGACGTGGTAGGCCTCCTCGTCCTCCCAGGGGCGGCGGCCGATCTGGTGGTTGAGCAGCCGCCCGCCGGGCCGCAGCAGTCCGTACAGCACCCCGGCGTACTGCCGGTAGCGCTCACGGCCCACGTGCTCGGCCATGCCGATCGAGGAGATGGCGTCGTACGGCCCGTCGGCGACCGCCCGGTAGTCCTGCACGCGGATCTCGATCCGGTCGGCGAGCCCGGCGTCGGCGACCCGCTTGCGCGCGTAGGAGGCCTGCTCGGTGGAGAGCGTGACACCGGTGGCGTGGACGCCGTAGTGCTCGGCGGCGTGCATCACCATCGAGCCCCAGCCGCAGCCGACGTCCAGCAGCCGCTGCCCCGGCCGCAGTTCCAGCTTGCGGCAGATGAGGTCCAGCTTGGCCCGCTGGGCGTCCTCCAGGGTCGCGTCGGGCCCCTCCCAGTAGGCGCACGAGTAGACCATGGACGGGCCGAGCACCAGCTCGTAGAAGTCGTTGCCGACGTTGTAGTGGTGACTGATCGCCTGCCGGTCCCGGATGGGGCTGTGCAGCATCCCGGAGCGCCTGCGGACCTCCTCCGGCGGCGGGGGCGGCGGCAGGCCGGGGCCGGCGAGGGCGAGGGCCTCGCGGGCCAGCCGGTAGGTCCCGGGGTCGCGCGCGAGGCCGAGCAGGCGGCGCGGTGACGCCCCGCCCCCCTCGGCGGGGCGCTCCCAGACGAGCCCGGAGAGCCGGTCCAGTGCCTCGTACAGGTCGCCGTCGACGTCGAGTTCACCGGACACCCAGGCACGGGCCAGGCCGAGTTCGCCGGGCTTGAACAGCAGCCGGCGCAACGCCCGGCGGTGCCGTACGACCAGGGCCGGGGCATCGGGCGGTCCGGTCTCGCTGCCGTCCCACGCGCGGATGCGCAGTGGGAGCGGGACGCCGAGCGCCTGCTCGGCGAGGGCGGTCAGTCGTCCGGCCGCATCGGCCATGGCGCGTACCTCCGTGCCTCCATGAAGACGGGTCCACTGGGCTGAGAAACGGATGCGGGATACACCGACATTCCCGCACTACCGCTTCTTTACCTCTACCCATCTCATGTCCTGTGCCGCGGGGCCAGGGACACGGGCACGACGAAGGGCGCCCGCCCCACGGATGGCGGACGCCCTTCGGCCGGACTGTTACCTGCGCAGGTGCCTGCTCAGGCCTTGACCTTGGCGGCCTCGGCGGTGACCGCCGCGGCCGGGACCGGCTTGGCGGCCTCGTAGAACTCCTCGCGCGGGTTCTCGATGGCACCGAGCGAGACGACCTCGCGCTTGAGGAACATCGCCAGCGTCCAGTCGGCGATGACCCGGATCTTGCGGTTGAAGGTCGGCACCGCCATGCCGTGGTAACCGCGGTGGAAGTACCAGGCCAGGCGGCCCTTGAACTTCAGCTTGAGCTTGCCGAAGCGGATCAGGGCCACACCCTTGTGCAGGCCGAGGCCGGCCACAGCACCCAGGTTGGCGTGCTTGTACTCCTTCTGCGGGAAGCCGCGCATGCCGGACACCACGTTGTCGCCGAGCACCTTGGCCTGGCGCAGCGCGTGCTGGGCGTTCGGCGGGCACCAGGCACCGGGACCGGAAGCCAGGTCGGGGACCTGGGCGTTGTCGCCGGCGGACCAGATGTAGTCGGTGCCCTGGACCTGGAGCGTGGCGGCGGTGTCCACGTGGCCGCGCGGGCCGAGCGGCAGGCCGTACTTGGCCAGCGTGGGGTTGGGCTTGACGCCCGCGGTCCACACGATGGTGGAGGCGTCGACCTCCAGGCCGTTGGCGAGCACCACGTGCTTGTCGACGCAGGAGGTCATGGAGGTGCCGAGGTAGACCTCGATGCCGCGCTCGCGCAGGTGCTCAAGACCCCAGGTGCCCAGCTCCGGGCCGACCTCGGGGAGGATCTTGTCGGCGGCGTCGACGAGGATGAAGCGCATGTCCTCGCGCTTGACGTTGGTGTAGTACTTGGCCGCGTCACGGGCCATGTCCTCGACCTCGCCGACCGTCTCGGCGCCGGCGAAGCCGCCGCCGACGAAGACGAAGGTGAGCGCCTTGCGTCGGACGTCCTCGTCGGTGGTGGAGTCGGCCTTGTCGAGCTGCTCCAGCACGTGGTTGCGCAGGCCGATGGCCTCCTCGACGCCCTTCATGCCGATGCCGTGCTCGGCGAGGCCGGGGATCGGGAAGGTGCGGGAGACGGCGCCGAGCGCGATCACCAGGTAGTCGAAGGGCAGCTCGTAGGTCTCGCCCACGAGCGGCTCGACGACCGCGACCTTGCGGTCCTGGTCGATGGTGGTGACCCGGCCGGTGAGGACCTCCGCCTTGGGGAGCACGCGGCGCAGCGGCACCACGACGTGGCGGGGGGAGATGCTGCCGGCGGCGGCTTCCGGCAGGAAGGGCTGGTACGTCATGTACGAGCGCGGGTCTACGACGGTGACCGTCGCTTCCGCGTAACGCATCTTCTTGAGGATGCGCCGCGCCGCGTACAGGCCGACGTACCCTCCGCCTACTACGAGGATCCTGGGACGCTCCGTGGTGCTCATGCTTCGAGTATTCACCACGCCCCAGGGGGTACCTCGTGAGCCCCTTCACAAGGTTTCTGCTGCCCTCTGCTACACTGCGCCGCTTCGTGACCAGGGCCACAGCGCCCAGGGGGAACCCGGAAGGTCGCGCGGGCGTTGAGCGCCCCCTCCGACCAGCGGTGATCGGCATCCGGGGACACCCCGCCACCTTCCGGCAGGGCAGGCGAACCACGTGTGCACCAAGGGCTTTGGGGGTCAAGGGAGACCCCGGCCTCGAAAAGTTGGGCCGTCCGGCGGGAACTTTCATGTGAAGAAATTCACGAAGTTTTCCCGGCGGGCGTGTCACACCCGCCCCCCAGACCCGCTCAGATGGCAAAGTCCCTGCTCAGGCGATGCTCCACGCGATGCCGTCGAGGATGTCGTGCTCCGAGACCACGACCTCGCGGGCGCCCGTGCGCTCCATGATCCGCAGCAGCACCAGGGCCCCGGCGCCGATCACGTCGACCCGCCCCGGGTGCATCACCGGGATCGCGGCGCGCTCGGCGTGCGTGGCGGCCAGCAGGCGCGCGCTGATCTCACGCACCGTCCCGACCGGGATGCGGGAGTGGTGGATGGCGGCCCAGTCGTACTCGGGCAGGTCCAGCGCGATCGCGGCGACCGTGGTGACGGACCCGGCCAGCCCGACGAGCGTGCGTGCCTCGCGCAGCGGGACGGTCCGCTCGGCGAGGTCGAGGGCGGCGTCGATGTCCCGCGTCATGGCGGCGACCTGCCCGGCGGTGGGCGGGTCGGTGACCACGCCGTCGCGGACCAGGTGGCGCTCGGTCATCCGCACGCAGCCGACGTCGACTGAGCGCGCGGCCGTCACATGGCGGTCGCCGACGACGAACTCGGTGGAGCCGCCGCCGATGTCCACGACCAGAAAGGGACGCTCCAGGTCCGCCCGTCCGGCCAGCTCCTTGGTGGCGCCGGTGAAGGAGAACTCCGCCTCCTGGTCGCCGGTGATCACCTCCGGCTCGACGCCGAGGATGTCCACCACCCCGCGCACGAAGTCGTCCCGGTTGGAGGCGTCACGGGAGGCGGAGGTGGCCACGAAACGGACCGTCCGGGCCCCCAGTTCCGCTATCACGCCCGCGTACTCGCGGCAGGCCGCGAAGGTGCGCTCCAGCGCCTCGGGAGCGAGCCGGCCGGTGCGGTCCACGTCCTGCCCGAGCCGGACGATGGTCATCCGGCGGTCCAGGTCCTTGATCTCGCCGGTCGCGGGATCCGCGTCCGCGACGAGCAGGCGGATGGAGTTCGTACCGCAGTCGATGGCGGCGACCCGGGTCACCGGCTCTCCCCCTCGTCCTGCCCGGCGCCGCCGCACGGGCTCACGCACGGGCCCTTGCGCCACCACTCGGGCAGCATCGCGATCGTCTCGTCGCCCAGCGGGTTCACCCCGGGGCCGGCCGCGAGGGAGTGGCCCACCAGGACGTGCAGGCACTTCACCCGGTCCGGCATGCCGCCGGCGCTGGGGAAGCCCTCCAGGACCTCGATGGCGTCCCGGCGGGCGATGTAGTCCTCGTGCGCGGCGCGGTAGGCGGCGGCCAGTTCCTCGTCCTCGGCGAGGCGGGCCGTCATCTCCTTCATGACGCCCTCGGCCTCCAGGGTGCCGATCGCCGAGGCCGCGCGCGGACAGGTCAGGTAGTACAGCGTCGGGAACGGCGTCCCGTCCTCCAGGCGCGGCGCCGTCTCCACCACGTCGGGGTTGCCGCAGGGGCAGCGGTGCGCGATGGCCCGCAGGCCGCGCGGCGGGCGGCCGAGCTGCTCCTTGAAGGCGGCGATGTCCGCCTCGGTGGGCGGGGCGTGCTCGGTCTGCGGCGGGGGCTTTTCCATGCCTGGGCGTGTCTCTTTCGGGGCGTGCGTCAACGGTGTGCTGCGGTGGCGGCGTCCGCGTGGTCGACGCCGTCCCACAGGTTGGCGTACCAGGGGCGGCGGGCCGCGCTGTCGCTGTGGCGGGCGCCTGCGTCCTCGGAGGCCGCGGCCCCACTGGGCTTGACCACCGTATACGCCGTCTCGCCCGGCAGTACGTAGTGAAGCCGGGCCCGGGCCTGCGCCTTGACGTACTCCGGGTCCTGCCAGCGGGCCTTCTCCTCGCGCAGCTCGTCCACCCGCTTGCGCGCCTGCTCGGCCTGCTTGCGCTGGTCGGCGATCTGCGAGCGCTGCGCCACGTACTGGCGCATGGGGTAGGCCAGGGCCACGACCAGGGCGCAGACGACCAGCGCCAGCAGCGCGGCCCGTCCGGTCAGCCGGTTGCGGCCGCGGGGCAGCGAGGGCCGCGGGCGGCCGGCCGCGCGGTAGACGCGGGCCTGCGCCTGTGCCCCGAGGGCACGGATGCGCGTCGCGGTGGAGAAGCGATCCGGCACGTGCACCTCCGGTGGGGGTTCGGGTGGCCCTTGCTGGCGCACGGTGCCGCCCGCCGCGGGCGCGGCGGGCGGCACCGGACGACGTCAGCCCTTGAAGCGGGGGAACGCGGAGCGGCCGGCGTACACCGCCGCGTCATCGAGGATCTCCTCGATGCGCAGCAGCTGGTTGTACTTGGCGACGCGCTCGCTGCGCGCGGGGGCGCCGGTCTTGATCTGGCCGCAGTTGGTGGCGACGGCGAGGTCGGCGATGGTGACGTCCTCGGTCTCGCCGGAGCGGTGCGACATCATGCACTTGTAGCCGTTGCGCTGGGCGAGCTCGACCGCGTCGAGGGTCTCGGTCAGCGAGCCGATCTGGTTGACCTTGACCAGGAGCGCGTTGGCGGTGCCGCTGTCGATGCCGCGCTGCAGACGCTCGGGGTTGGTGACGAACAGGTCGTCGCCGACCAGCTGGACCTTGTCACCGAGCTGCTCGGTGATGGTCTTCCAGCCGTCCCAGTCCTCCTCGTTCAGCGGGTCCTCGATGGAGACCAGCGGGTACGCCTCGACCAGCTCGGCGTAGTACGCGGTCATCTCGGCCGCCGACAGGGACTTGCCCTCGAAGGAGTAGCCGCCGTCCTTGTAGAACTCGGAGGCGGCCACGTCGAGCGCGAGCGCGATGTCCTGGCCGGGCTGGTAGCCGGCCTTCTTGATGGCCTCGACGATCAGGTCGAGGGCGTCGCGGTTGCTCGGCAGGTTCGGGGCGAAGCCGCCCTCGTCGCCGAGGCCCGTGGACAGGCCGCGCTCCTTCAGGACCGCCTTGAGGGTGTGGTACACCTCGGCGCCCCAGCGCAGGGCCTCGGAGAAGGACTCCGCGCCTACGGGTGCGATCATGAACTCCTGGATGTCCACGTTGGAGTCGGCGTGCGAGCCGCCGTTCAGGATGTTCATCATCGGGACCGGCAGCACGTGGGCGTTCGGGCCGCCCAGGTAGCGGAAGAGCGGCAGGTCGGAGGCCTCGGAGGCGGCGTGGGCCACGGCCAGCGAGACACCGAGGATGGCGTTGGCGCCGAGCGAGGACTTGTCCGGGGTGGCGTCCAGGTCGAACATCGCCTGGTCGATCAGGCGCTGCTCCGTCGCGTCGTAGCCGACCAGCTCCGGGCCGATCTGCTCGATGACGGCCAGGACGGCCTTCTCCACGCCCTTGCCCAGGTAACGGCTCTTGTCGCCGTCGCGGAGCTCGAGGGCCTCGAACGCACCGGTGGACGCACCGGAGGGGACGGCTGCACGGCCCGTGCTGCCGTCGTCGAGGCCGACCTCGACCTCGACGGTGGGGTTGCCTCGCGAGTCGAGGATTTCCCGGGCTACGACGACGTCGATGGACGGCACGTGAGTCTCCTTCTGGATGTCTCTTCGTTTCGGCATGAGCCTAACCGACCCGAAAAGCCCCGGCCGGGCACGCTCAGGGGATGGACATGCCCGTGCTCGGAACGGAGGAGAAAGTTCAGCCCGATGTCGGCCGGCGTCCGCCGGGCGGAGGTGGACTCCCGGCCCGGCGGCGCGCGGGGCTCAGCGGCCGAGGTTCAGGTACGAGCCTGCGGTGATCACGTTCGGGTCCTCGCCGATGACGTCGCGGTTCGCGTCGTACAGGCCGCGCCAGCCGCCCGGCACGTGCTGCTCCATCGCGATCTCGCAGAGCGAGTCGCCCTCCTGCACCAGGTAACGGCCGGCGGTGGTGTTCTTGGCGCTCGTGCCGCTGTCCCGGCCGGTGTCGGCCTTCTTGGTCTCGGCGCGCGTGTCGGGGGTGAGCGGGATGACGCCCCAGGCGGCCTCCCCCTCGACGAAGTGGGCCGGCAGGCCGCTGGGGCCGTGCCCCTGGGTCCCGGTGGATCCCCTGGAGTCCCCGGTGGCCGTGCCGTCGGTGGCGGTGCCGCCGTCCGGCTTGCGGTGCTTGCCCTGACCCTCGCCGTCCGCGGAGGAGGTCGCGGAGGCGTCGGGACTCTCGGTCGCGTCGGCGTCCGGGGTGGCGGTCGTGTCGTCACCGGTGCCCGGGGACGTCGTGCCGGCGGTGTCGTCGCCGGCGCCCGGGGAGGTGGTGCCGGTGGTGTCGCCGCCGGAACCGGTGGTGTCGCCGGAGCCCTGCCCGTCGGGGCCGTGGCCGCCGTGCAGCAGGCTGTCGAGGGCGTCGGTGAGGCCGGAGGAGTCGGCGCAGCCGGACCACGCGTCCGGGCCGAGCTCCGCGAGGATCTTCTCGGCCACGGATATCTGCTCGTTGCGGCTGGCGAGGTCAGGGCGCTCGGCGTACTGGCCGCCGCCGTACTGCTGCCAGGTCTCCTCGGTGATCTGCAGGCCGCCGAAGAACCCGTTGCCGGTGTTCGAGCTCCACAGACCGCCGCTCTCGCACATGGCGACCGCGTTCCAGGTGCTGTTGGCGTCGGCGGCGCTGGCGCCGCTCGCTGCGAAGAGGGGGAGCGTGAGGCCCGCCCCGGTCGCCGCGACCGCGACCACTGCGGTCGGGGCCTGACGCGGCTTGCGGTGTCGGCCGTTCCCGGACTTCAGCATGCGCCATCGCCTTTCACATTCGAATACTGCGATGGCGCCAGACCGTAGTGGTCTTGGCCCATGCATCACAAGTCGATGTCTCAAGGATCACGCCAAGATCACGTTCTGACGCCATGTCAGTCACTTTCCGGTGTGAAGGAGACCGGCAGTGTCCGCAGACCGCGCATGATCAGGCCGCCTCGCCACCTCAGGTCGGCCGGATCGGCGGCCAGTCGCAGGTCCGGCAACCGGGTCAGCAGCGTCGCCAGCGCGGACTGCGCCTCGAGCCGGGCGAGCGGCGCGCCGAGGCAGTAGTGGATGCCGTGACCGTACCCGAGGTGCTGGTTGTCACGGCGCGACAGGTCCAGGGCGTCCGGGTCGGCGAAGCGCGCAGGATCGCGGTCGGCCGCCGCCAGGACGACGAGCACCGGGTCTCCGGCGGCGACGGACTGCCCGCCCACGGTGAGCGGTTCGGTGGCGAAGCGCCAGGTCGCCAGTTCCACCGGGCCGTCGTAGCGCAGTAGTTCCTCGACGGCGGTGGCCAGCAGTCCGCGCTCGCCGCGGGCGAGGGAGTCCTGGAGCAGCCGCCGCTGCTCCGGGTGGCGCAGCAGTGTCCAGGTGCCGTTGCCGATGAGGTTGACGGTCGTCTCGAAGCCGGCGAAGAGCAGGATGAAGGCCATCGCGGCGGCCTCGTTCTCGGTGAGGTGCTCACCGTGGTCACTGGCCCGGATCAGCCCGGATATCAGGTCGTCGCCGAGTTCCGAGCGCTTGCGGTGGATCAGTTCCAGCAGGTAGGCGCGCATCTTCTTCACCGAGCGCGCCACTCCCCCGCGCGGCCCGCCGCCGTGCCGGATCATCATGCCGGCCCAGTCGCGGAAGTCGTCCTGGTCCTCGGCGGGGACGCCCAGCAGGTCGCAGATGGCGTAGATCGGCAGCGGGAAGGCGAACTCATGGATGAGATCCGCCTCGCCCTTGGCCGCGAAACCGTCGATCAGGCGTTCGGTGAGCTCCTGTACCCGCGGCGCGAACGCGGCCACCCGGCGCGGGGTGAAAGCCTTGGAGACCAGCCTCCGCAGTCGGGTGTGGTCGGGCGGGTCGATGTTGAGCAGGTGCGTCATCAGGTCGGCGCTGCGCTCACCCGGGATGCCCACCTTGCCCTTGGCGTGGGCGCGTTCGGAGTGGTGGACGGGGTTCTTGCTCAGCCGTGCGTCGGCGAGCGCCCGCTTGGCGTCCGCGTACCGGGTGACCAGCCAGGCCTCCACCCCGCTGGGCAGGGTCGTGCGGTGCACCGGGGAGTGCTCGCGCAGCCAGGCGTACGCGGGGTACGGATCGCTCGCGAACTGCCAGGTGAACAGCTCGGGGGCGGCCGGGATACCGGGGTCGGGGGTCACGCTGTCATGCATCCCATGACGTTAGCCGGTCGCGGCTGAGCCGGTCGGCGAGCCTGGTCGTCTCCGGGAGGCGGTAGGAGGGGGCCAGGGCCAGCACGTGACGGCAGGCGGTGTCCAGGTCGACGCCGTGGCCGGTGGAGACGTAGACCGGCTTCACCCCGGTCTGCGTCCGCAGCACCCGGCCCACCGTCTCCCCCGCGTCCACCAGCGGCGTACCCGATCCCCGGGCGTCGCCGAGCGAGGCCGGGTCCCAGGTGCCGACGAAAGGCGTCTTCGCCACCCCGGCGGCCGGCAGGCCCGTGACGACCCCCAGGTGGCAGGCGAGCCCGAAGCGGCGCGGGTGCGCCAGCCCCTGGCCGTCGCAGAGCAGCAGGTCGGGCGTGACGGAGAGCTTCTCCAGCGCGTCGATCAGCACGGGCAGCTCACGGAAGGCGAAAAGCCCGGGAACGTACGGGAAACCCGCCCGGGCGGTCGCGGTGACCTGCTCGACCGGGGCCAGCGTCGCGGTGTCGAGCACGACCACGGCGGCGGCGACGGTGTCGCCCTCGACACCGTGACCGCCGCCGTAGGCCACGTCCAGCCCCGCCACGTACCGCGGCCGCTGCGGGCCGGGGCCGTGGTGGTCCGCCAGGGGGCGGAGCCGGTCCTGCAGGGCCAGGGCCTCCGCCTCGCCGCGCGGCCACGCGTGCGGTACGTCGATGCGCATGGCCGCCAGCCTAGGCCGCCGCTGGGAGGTGCCCCCAGGTGCGGTGCATCGCAAGGCGGAGAGCCGGCCTCGTCGTGGGCTACTCGGATGATTCGACGACGTAGCGCGGCACCCCCGGCCGAGGGCTGGGGGTGCCGCGCCGGACGTCGCCGGGTGAGTGATCCCCCGGCCGAAGGCCGGGGGAGGGCGGTTGACGACACGGCGCCCGGGGCCGCTCGCGGCCGGGCCCGGCGGCCGCGGCTCAGTGCTCTTCCTTGCCGCTCTCCTCCTGTCCCGGCCCGGAGCGGGTCGGCGCGCCTCTGGGGACGCCGCCCTGGAACCCGCCCGCGGTCCCCGCGGGGCTGCGGGTGCCGCCCTCGAAGCCGCGGGTGCCCCCGGGGCCGGGGGTGCCCTCGGCACTGCGGGTGCCCGCCGGGCTGCGGGTGCCCTCGGGGCCGCTCACACCGTGGGAGCCCCAGTTGCCGAAGCCCTTCAGGGAGTGCGGGAGGCGCCGGATGCCATCCTGCGGCCATTCGTCCGGCTCCCGCCATTCGGTGAGCGTGTGCCGCTCGCCGTCCTGGTGGCCGGGCCCGTGGTCGGCCGCGGTCTCCCGCCCGTACTCCTCGCGGGTGTGCCACGCCCCGCCACGGGGCTGCGGTTTCTGCTCGGGAGGCGGTTCCTTGCTCCGGGCCCACATCCCGATCGACACGGCGCCGACCAGGATCCCGACCAGGAAGATGCCCACTATCAACGGCGCGATGCCGACGATGTAGTCGTGCGGCACGGCCAGCTGGATCTGTTCCAGTGCTCGCATATATCCCTTTTACCCGCTTTGCCCCATGCTGACGCACACCAGCGGAAGGAGATCCTCCGCGGCGGGTCAGCCGGTCTTCTCGGCCTCCAGAATCGCGTCCCGGTAGCGGCGCGCGGCGGCACGCAGGGCGGACTCAGGGTCGATGCCGGCCGCCTGGGCGGCGAGCGCGAGCGCCAGCAGGCGGTCCCCGGTCTCGGCGGCGTCCTGGTCCGGGACCGGCACCGACAGGCCCGCCTGGCGGGCCCGCGAGCCGAGCTTGGCGGCGAGGGCGAGTGCGGGCTGGCCGAGCGGGATGCCCTCGGTGACCGAGCCGCGCCGCTTCTCCTCCGCCTTGGTGCGCAGCCAGTGCTCCCGGACGTCGTCCGCCGTCTCGGCGACCTCGTCGCCGAAGACGTGCGGGTGCCGGTGGATCAGCTTGTCCACGATCGTGGCGGCGACGTCGTCGATCGAGAACGGCTCCTCCGGGTCGTCCTGCGCGATCCGCGCGTGGAAGACGACCTGCAGCAGCACGTCGCCGAGCTCCTCGCGCAGGGCGTCCCGGTCGCCTTCCTCGGCGGCCTCGGCGAGCTCGTAGATCTCCTCGATGCCGTACTTCACCAGCTCCTCGGTGGTACGGACGCTGCTCCAGGGGCACTCGCGGCGGATCCGGTCCATCACCTGCACCAGGTCGAGCAGCCGCGCGCCCGGCAGGTCGTAGGAGCCGGGCAGCAGTTCCAGATCCGGCATACGGACCCGGCCGGAACCCCCGAGCCGGGCGAGCTCGTCGGTGACGGCGCGGTCGCCCTCGCCGCCGGCCAGGTAGACCACGGTGCGGCCGCCCCCGGTGAGGTCGGTCAGCTCCCGCCCGGTCGGCGCGGACGTCTCGACGGCGACCCCGGCCTCGCGCAGGTACGGCAGCTGCGGGTGCCCCGGGTCGGGGCAGACGACCAGGTCGGCGGCGCGCAGCAGCTCCCAGGCGGGCCAGGAGAGCAGGCCGGGGGCGACCCGGTGGGTGGTGGTCAGCAGTACCAGGCGGCCCGGGCGGGCGGAGTCATCGGAGTGGTCCACCCGACGAAACTACCTCGCCGCGCCACGGCGCCGGGGCGGGGGCCGGACCCGCGTTCGGCCCCCGCCCCACCTCCGCGGTGCGTCAGGCCTGGGCGCTGCGGCGGGTCACCTCGGACAGCCAGGGGTCCTTGGTGGCGTCCAGGTCGAGCTTGTCGGAGTTCCACATCCCGTAGCGCGGGTTGACGTCGATCCTCAGCTTCCTCGACGTGTCGCGCAGCACCTTGATCAGCGCCGTCTGGCCCTCGGGGGTCTGCACGTCGGCGCCGTAGTGGGCGGCGACCTTCTGCATCAGCAGGTCGGTGCGGATGCTCTCCTCGATGTCGGCGGGCACCATCGCGTAGGTCTGCAGCAGCTGGGCCTCCAGGGCCGCCTTGCCGCCGGCCTGCTGCTCGCTGGCCGTCCGGGCGGCCTGGACTTCGCGCCGGGTGACGGACACGCCGATGTCGTCGGCCGCCTGCTCGATGACCTCGTTCTGCACGAGCCGGTGCACGACGTTGCGCTGGAGATCGCTGCTGGCCTCGATGAGCTGGGCGGCCTGCGGGGTCCTCTCCTGCGCGGCGCGCACGGCGGCGACCTTCGCCTGCACCGCCTCCACGGTGATCTGCTCGCCGCCCACGACGGCCGCGGCACCCGCGTGCGGTGTGCCGCAGGAGGTCAGCAGTGGTGCCGCGAGCAGCACGGCTGCGGCGGCGGTGGCGGAGAGAGCAGTCCTGCGGCGGAGCATTTTTGCCTCCCGGCAAGGGATCGAGCGACGGTGCACGACCTGGCAGTGATGCAGTGATCGAGGATATTGAGCGGGGCGCCGGGATATCCAGCACTCTGCACAACACACTGCACAAACGATCCGCGACACCTCAGGTGTCGCAGGCGGTCCCGTCGCCGTCCCGGTCCAGCGACCGGGAGTAGCCGGGGTCGCCGCGGTGCAGCGGGGCGGCGCCGGCCTCGCGGGCGGCGGCGCAGTTCGCGTACGAGGCATCCGGCAAGGGGGCGGTGCCCTCCTTCCCCTCGCCGGAACCGGAGCCGCCGCCGCCGGACGTCACCGGCCTGCCGGCGTCGGGCAGGGGCTCGTCGGGGCAGGTGTCCAGCACGTTCACCATGGCGGCCTTCTCGGCCCCGGTGACCCACAGCCCGTACTTCTTCTTCACCGCCACCTGCCGGGCCACGTACGGGCAGCGGAAGGCCTTGTCCGGCGGCAGCCAGGTCGCGGCGTCGCCGTCGCCCTTGCCGCGGTTGGTCGGGCCGTCGACGGCGAGGAGGTTCAGCGGGTCGCTGGCGAGCTGCGTGCGCTTGTCGCGGGACCAGTACTTGGCGCCCTTCTGCCAGGCGTCGCTGAGCGCCACGACGTGGTCGATGTCGACCGTGCTGCGGCCGCGTATGAAGTCGATCCGCCTGCCGGTGTACGGGTCGTCGAGGGTGCCCGAGGCGACGACGCAGTCCCCGCCCCGGTCGGCGCGGAAGGAGGTGCCGGTGAGGTCGCGGCGGAGTATGTCGTCGCGGGTTATCTCTATCCCTCTCCCGATCGCGATGCACATGAGGCACAGCCGTAACCCACTCCTGTCCCTCACCGTTATCAGTCATGCCGTGAGGCACATGAGTGACGACGGAGACAGGAAGCAGATCCATGACGTTACGCACGGAGAAGGCCGTCTCGCCCACCACCGGCGAGACCACCTGGCTCCTGGTCGACGGGGAGACGTACGCGCCCCACCCCGAAGCCCGTGCGTTCTCCCTGTACCTGCGCGGAGCCGGGCGGTCACCGCAGACACAGCGCGCGTACATCCCCAGAATCGGCCGCTTCCTCAATTGGTGCGTAGAGCGGGGTACCGACTGGAGGACCCTCCGGCTCGGGGACATGAGTCTGTTCAAGTTCCACGTCGAGCGGACACCGACCCGGTACGGGCGGCCTCCGTCCGCCAAAACGGTCAACGCCACGCTCACCGCGGTCTGCGAGTTCCTCCGCTTCTGCGCCGTCCAGGGACACGTGACCCACGAAGTCGCCGCGCGTCTCAGCGAGCCGCGCTTCCTCGCCCACGCCCCGGCCGGCTTCGATCCCGGCGAGGGCGGCCAGCACCTGATGATCAAAGCCCGCGTCCTGAAGGCGCCGGAGATCGAGCGGACGCCGCAGACCCTCACCAGCGCCCAGATGGATCAGGTCCTCGACGCCGCTCGCACCGCGCGTGACCGGCTGCTGCTGACCGTCCTGGTGGAGGCGGGCCTCCGCATCGGCGAAGCCCTCGGGCTGCGGCGTGAGGACATGCACCTGCTCCCGGACTCCACCCACCTCGGCTGCCGGACCGGTGGCGCGCACCTGCACGTCAGGCCACGACAGGACAACGTCAACGGGGCACGGGCCAAAGCCGGGCGCCCTCGCATGGTTCCGCTGACGCCAGAGGTGGTGCATCGGTATCGCGATCACCTCGCCGAGCGTGAACAGGCAGTCGGCTCCGCCGACTGTGACTACGTCTTCGTCAACCTCGTCGGCGTCCACGCGGGACGCCCCCTGTCGTATTCCAACGCCAAGCAAGTGGTCGAACGGATCGGGAGGCGCTGCGGTCTGACCGCCCGGCCGCACATGATGCGGCACACTGCCGCCACCCGCTGGATCCGTAAAGGGGTCGCTCCGGACGTCGTACAGACGCTCCTGGGCCACGCCTCCTCGGCTAGCACCGCCGTGTACCTGCACGCCCAGGACGAGGATCTCCGCGCAGCCGTCGCGGCCGTCGACAGTCTCGCCTCGGAGCTGCTGCGATGACCGTTGCACCTCTCCGCTCGGCTGGCGTCGCCTCCGTCTCCGCTGAACCGGATTGGCCGTCATGGCTCGCGGCGCGCATTCCGTCGAGTTGGCGGGCAGATGAGTGGGACCCCGTTCAGGCACTGTTCACTGCCGATCCCGGTAACCCGATGACCAGCGTGTTCGTCTGCTCCGTGGCCTCCTGTACCACCCATGTGGCGAGCAACGGTTCCCGGTGCGACGCCTGCCGGAAAGCCCGATACCTCCTGGGGAACCCCACGGACTTCGACACCACGCACATTCCGGATCCGTCCCGCCGTAGGCCCAACACCTCCGCGAACGGGGCGATGCCCGGCGTCTCCCAGTTCTCGCTCGCCGATGTGAGCCCAGCGGTCCGCCAGGAGCTCCTCTACGGGCTCCAGCAGCGCGACGACGCCGGGATCAGCCTGGTCCCCCAGCGAGTGCGCCGCATTGTGGCCGGACTCCCCTCCGAACTCGGCTCGCTCCTTGACCTGGACGCCTCCTTCTCCTCCGGGCTTCCGGCTGCGGCCTCCGGCGTCCTGAACGGTGTTCTCCTGCACCTCCGACGCGCACGCGTCGAGTTCGAGGGCACCGATCCGACCTCGGGCGACATCTGGGAGTGCGCTCTCATCGGGCTGACGGCCGGACGCGGTCGCAAGTACGCCGCCGTCCACGGCAAGATCGACTTCCGTCCGGTACGGCAGCGTTGGCTGCGGGAACTGGTCAAGGAGTACGGCCGCACGGCACGCCCCAACGTCATGAACCTGCGGCAGACCGTCTACGCCGCGACCATCGCGTCCTCTGCGCTGGCAGGCCGCCCCCACGGGGATGAGCCGGAGCGCCTCGCCATGACTGACATGAACGCCGTAGTGGACCTGTTCCGGATCACCAAGCGGCCCGAGGACGGTCACGACTACTCCACCAGCCACCGCAGAGCCCTGCTCCGTCACTGGCGCACGTTCCTGGATTACGCCCGTCAGGCCGAGATGATGGATCACGTGCCCGGCGGCTTCGCGCTCAACCCCCGCTTCCACAGCATCGCCGCCGTGGAGGTGACCGAGGACGATCTCGGCCGTGCGATCCCCGAGCACATCATCGCCCAACTCGACGCACACCTGGGTCTGCTGGGCACCTCGACGGGGTACACGAGCGGCGGCTGGACGGCCGCCGACTTCGCGCGGATGTATCAGGTGGTCTACGCGGTCCTCCGGGACACCGGTCGGCGTCCGGGCGAAGTCACCAGCCTGCGCCGCGACTGCCTGGAGCGGGTCGACGGCAAACCGACGCTGATCTACGACAACCACAAGCGGCGACGACACGGCCGTCGTCTGCCCATCTCGGAGAGCACCGCCCAACTGATCGAATCCTGGCAGAAGGAGCTCTATGCGCTACCGGCCGTACCGGCTTGCGCCCAGTGGCTGTTTCCCTCTCCAGGACAGCGCAATCGTCCACGCCGCGGGCATCTGAACACCTCGCATTTCTGCAACCGGATCTTCCGGAACTGGGTCGACGAACTGATCCCTGACCTTGTGGACGACCGTCTCGACGAGGACGGCGCCCTGCTCGCCTACGACCGCACCCAGATCGTCCCGTACGGCTTCCGCCACGCGTACGCCCAACGCCATGCGGACGCGGGCACCCGCCCCGACGTCCTGCGGGAACTCATGGACCATCGTTCGCTGGACGTCACCATGGGCTACTACAAGGTTTCCCTCAGCCGAAAGCAGGAGGCCGTGCGCACGGTCGCGGCACTCGCCGTCGACCGGCACGGAGCCGCCCGCGGGTTCAGCGACCCCCTCGCCTACGAGGTGGAAAGCGTCGGGGTTCCCTATGGCGGCTGCACCGAGCCGAGCAACGTCAAAGCCGGCGGCGGGCACTGCCGCATCCGCTTCCAGTGCGCCGGATGCGACTTCTACCGGCCCGATCCCTCCTACCTCCCCGCCCTGGAACAGCAGATCGCGGACCTGCGGGCCGACAAGGAGGCCGCCCTGGCCATGGAGGCCGCCGACTGGGTCGTGCACAATCTCGACGACCAGGTCCGCGCCTACTCGAAGTCGGCCGACGAGATGCGGCGGAAGCTGGACGCGATGCCCGCCGAGGAGCGGGCCGCCGTCGAATCCGCCTCACGCGAGCTGCGCAAGGCACGTTCGGCAGCGGCCTTCGTCCCCCTTCAGTCGCTGACGACACGGAGCTCGGAATGAAGATCCCTGCTGCTGCCAGCGGCAACGACCGGAACGCTCGGATCGAGCGGCTGCGCGTCAGCCGCGCCAAGGACAGCGAAGAAAAGACGAGGCGTGCACTCGACGCCGTGGATGCCCTTCTCCGCTCGGGGCAACGGATCACCGTCGCCCAAGTGGCACGGGAGGCCTCGGTGTCCACGTGGTTCGTCTACAACCAGCCTCAGGTGCACCAGGCCGTTCAGGACGGCTTCACCGCCCAGCGAACGCGAGGTCGCCAGAACTCCCACACTCCAGAAGCGTCCCAGGTGTCTCCGGCCGGGTTGCGGACGGACCTTGCACTGGCCCGCGAAGAGATCAAGGACCTCAAGAAGGAGCGCGATCGGCTCCGCAACCGGGTCAGGCTCTCTCTCGGCGCCGAGTTGGAGGGCGTGAACCAGCACGAGCTGATCGAGCGGGTACAGCAGATCGAGCGGCGGAATACCGCGCTGGAGCAAGCGCTGTCGGAGGCCAGGGATCGGATCACCGCCCTGGAGGGCCAACTGCGTGAGGCGGAGGACGACCTCACCGCCGCGCGAGCCGGTCTTCGCCGTGCCATGCGGGCCGTTCCGTCCCCATAGTCTCGCGATACCGCCGACTCGCGGCCGTCCGGCTTTCATGCCGTCTTCCGGACAGCCGCGAGGAAGGCCGACGAAGTGGTCAGGACTTGACCCCACGCACCGGTCAGGACCGCGCTCAGTCGGTGTCCGTCGCGGCCAGCATCGCCAGCCGTCGGCGTTCTGCAGAGACCGCGACGAGGCCGATATCCCAGGCCACACGCTCGAACCACTTGGTGTCGGCGCCAAATGCATACCAAGCGCATGCCCGTGCCACCGCCTCGACCTCTTCCGCGGGGCAGCCCTGTTCCGCACCGGAGAGGCCGGCTACGGACTGCCAGGCGGCCAGCCGGCCGTAGGCACCTCGGACGCCGGAGTTGTAGGCACCGCCCGTGGACGCGGCGGCGAAGAGAACCCGCCATGGGTGCTCTGGCGGGCAGGCCGCAACCGATAGGGCGGCTTTCTTCGTCCCGGCGCCTTCCAGGCACTTCAGCCCGAGTGCCAACAGCATCCTCGGAACCGACTCGGCTTCCAGAGGAGCTGCCAGATCGAAGACTCGTGCTTCGACCCGGCCATTCGACTCCTCGGCCCAGTTCGTCACAGCAACGCCGGTGGTCTTGGCAACGGCTTCGGTCGTCGTCTCCTCGACCGGCGGCACGGGCGCCCGGTCATCACGCGGCACCTCACGGTTCGCCGGCGGGCCGTACGGCATCGAGTGGCTGCCACCGCGCGCGCTGTAACTCGGCAGATCCGGTCGGCCTTCCAGCTCCAACAGGGTCAACGGCAGCCAACCCAGAGGATGATGCCTCCAGTGCGGCGACGTCGCCCACCCGGCGATCCCCGGCGACTCCGCGACGTCGACGCCTCTGAGCACCAGCTCATGGACCAGGCACGCCCGAAGTTCCTCAGTGGCGTGTCCAGTGAACGCCACTGCGAGCTCCTCGGTCGGTTGGCTGGAGGCCAGCAGGGAGGCGGTATAGCGGTCCAGCTTCCTGTCAGCGGCCTCCGCGGAAGAAACCAGCCGCAGTGCTTGGGCGACGTTGCCGGGGTCGGGCGTAGTGGCCAGCAGCCGGAGCAGGTAGTCGAAGACGCTCCTGTACTGCCATATCCGCCCGGCGTCAGAGGCGTAAGCCCCGGCGAGCGCGATAGCGAGGTCCGCGACGAAATCAGCGTCTCCCCGCCCGAGACTGCGGTCAGCCGTCTTCCAGACTTCGGTGACGCTCTTCAGGCCCGGCAGCTTCGTCACGATCTTCTGTATGCGGTCAGCCACGGCAATGGAGCCTATGCGTCGCGCAGCGAAGCGACATTATTTCCCCAGGTCACCACAGCCCTCTCAGCCCTCGCACTGCTTAAGCATCATCCTCTTGTCCGGGGCCGTCACCGGGAGCTCGTACTTTTCCGTAACCTGTGCGAAGCGGACCGCGTACGAGCACCGGATCGACTTGTTCGGCGGCAGCCAGGACGCCGGACCCGAATCGCGTTTGGCGGAGTTCGTGGAGCCCGAGACCGGCAGGAGATTCAGCGCGTCGTTGGCCAGCTGCTGCCTCTTCTCCTTGCTCCAACGTGAGGCACCCATCTGCCAGGCGTACGACAACGGCACCACGTGGTCGATCTGCACCTCGGTGGCCTTGGCTTTCTTCCAGGCGATGTCCTTGCCGGTGTAAGGGTCGTACAGGTTCATCGACACGACCACACAGTCGGAACCCGTACGGAACTGGACGTCCCGTCCATGGAGTTTCAGCAAGTCGTTCCGGGTGTCACAACCGTTCCTCGCCAGCGGCACCCCATCCGCCGTGTCCATCCACGCATAGCCGAACTCGTCCCGTTCGTAGCCCGTCTTCGGCCCACGCCCCTTGACTCTGAGTTCTTCGACGAGTTTGCGCGCCTTCGCCTTTTCCGCCTCCGACGTGAGCGCGCCGAGCCCCGGCTTGGTTCCGTCCGGATTCGTCAGCGGGCTCGCCGCCCGCCCGGCAGCGGCGTCCGGTCCGGATCCGGCGGAGCTTCCGCCCGGCTCCATACCATCACAGCCTGCGACGAGCGTGACGGCGATGGTGACCGTAAGGACGACCCTCTTCCCGCGCGCACGCAGCGGCCTGTGACTCATGTGCCTCTCAGTACGCACAGCCGACCACATCCTGCATACGCTGCGAGAACGGACATGCCACAGCGCGAAGCATAGAGATAACGCGGGTGTCGCAGCCGTTGTGGTCGGTGTCCACCCAGGCCGCGCCGAACTCGTTCCGCGCGTAGCCGGTCTTGGGCGCCCGGCCCTTCACCGCCAGTTCGTCCACCGCCTTGAGCGCGCTGCCCTTCGGGACCGCGTCGCTCCCGGCGCCGCTGCCCGTGCCGCCTCCGAGGTCCTCGCCAGTGCACCCGGCCAGACCCGCGCCGAGCAGCACGACGACGGCCACCGCTGCCGTTCCCGCCCTGGTTGTACGCACCTTGGCACTGTAGAGGTGGGAGCCGCGGCCCGTCAGGGGGCCTGCGACGGCCGAACGGTCAGCGCATGACGGCGGTTCGGCGCAGTTCGTCCACAAGTGCGAGGAAGAGCAAAAAGTTCGGGATGTCCTTGACCTTCCTGGAGGACCAGGACAGGGACTTGCCGGCCTTCTTCAGCACGAGCACGCCGTCGGCGACCCGGACGTCCTCGATCTCCGGCCAGGTGACGGCCCCGCGCCGGGACGTGGCGACGCCGGTACGGTTGACTGAGATGTCCCCGAAGGTCAGCGTCCGCCCCTCCTCCAGCATCCGCAGCATCCCCGGCAGCTGGAACCCGGCGACCTCCTGCTGGATGAACGGCCCCCACCGCTCCGGTTCCGCGTAGAAGTTGAGGATCTTCCGCACGGTGCCGTCGCCCTTGTGCAGCGTGTAGCGGTAACCGGTGGCGACGTGGACGCCGTTGACGTAGGAATCGGTGATCTCCTGCAGCACCGTCATCGAGTCCCAGCGGAAGGCGGCGGGGACACCGGCGTGGTCGATCTCGATCAGCCCGAACTCGAAGAAGTGGAGCCGGCGGGCGGCGGCCTTGCGGGAGAAGTTCGGGGTCCGCAGGGCGTGGTGGAGGAACCAGATGCCGGGCAGCACGAAGCAGGCCAGCCCCACGAGGATCATGAACACGAAGTTGCACGTCATCAGGAAGCCGTGCCGCTTCGGCAGGATCGTGAGGCGGTGCCGCCCCAGGCCCTCGGCCGCGGCGAGGGCCGCGATGTCGTCGGGTATCCGGTCTTCCATGGTGCGTTCCGCCGTTCTCGGGAAGGGGACGGCCCTGGCGCGGCGCGCGCCAGGGCCCGAACATCGTGGCCGGCGGCCTCAGCCGGCGAGCTTGTCGATGTCGACGGCGTCCTTGGCCGCCGGGGCGGTGATCTCCACCGGCTTGTCGAAGTCGGAGAAGAGCATGGTGCCAGGCTCCTTGCCGCCCTTGACGACCACCTTGAGCACGTACGGCTTGCCCTCGGTGGCCACGTAGGCGGTGGTGGTCTCGGCCCCGTCCTTGCTGGTGATCGGCACGGCGGGCGTACCGGCGAGGGTGGCGGGCTCGCCCTTCTTCCCGCCCAGGTCGCCGTCCGAGTCCTTCTCGAGCTCGGCGAGGAACGCGTCGAGGTCGCAGGCCTCGACGAGGTCCTTGTTGTCCGGCGTGTCGGCCTTGGTCTTCATCCACCGGTCGCCGAGCAGCTCCTTCATGGCGGCACCGTCGGAGCCCTGGGCCTTCCAGAAGGCGTCGTCGCCCTTCATGTAGAGCGAGGGGCCCGCCTTGACGAGCCGGACGGTGCCGCCCTCGACGGTGACCTCGCCCTTGCAGTCGCCGGCCGTGCTCATCGTCATGCGGAACTTCATCCGCTCGCCGTCGGAGATGCCGTCGAGGGCGACGGTCATCGCCGGGGCGGACTTCATGGCGGCCACGGCCTTCTTCTCGATGGTGGCGGACGGCTGGTCGGCGAGAGCCGTGGAGGCCGGTTCCGCCGTGCTGTCGAGCGGTCCGCAGGCGGCGATGGTGAGGGCGGCGGTGAGACAGCCGAGCGCCGTGAGCGCGCCGCGAGTGGTGGTCATGAGGGTCGTCCCCCTTGGTGGACAGCGTGTGGATGACGGTTGCGGGCCGGCCGAACGCCCCAGGAACTCCGTGAACCGATGGGACAATCACAGCATGAGCTGTGAACCGAGTCAACACGAATTCTCGATTCACATGGATTCACGGCGTGAAGGGGTACGCCTTGTGTTCACCGGTATGCTCGTGGCCACAGCCGCACCCCGCACGGGAAGGGAGCCAGCCAGGTGCCGGAGAACGCAAGCGAGGTGACCGCCGCCGGGATCGCACGGCTGGCCGGGGTGGGGCGGGCGGCCGTCAGCAACTGGCGCCGCAGGCACGCCGACTTCCCCAAGCCGGTGGGGGGCACCGACACCAGCCCGGCCTTCGCGCTGTCCGAGGTCGAGAGCTGGCTCCGCGCCCAGGGCAAACTGGCCGAGGTCCCGCTGCGCGAACGGGTCTGGCAGCGGGCCGAGTCCCATCCGGTGGGCACCGCGGCCGCGCTCCGGCAGGCCGGCGCCGTCTGCCTGCTGGTCCGTGAACGTCCAGCCGGCGCGCCCGAGCTGGAGGGCGCGGCGGCCGAGGACGCCGTACGGGAACTCTTCGAGCGGCACTTCGGGGGACGGTTCGCCCTCGGCACCCCCCTCGACGCCGAACTGCTGCGCGGCGCGGCCGGGCTCGCCGCCGGAATGGGCCCGCGCCAGGCCTACGAGTTCCTGCTCGGGCGCTATCTGGACGCCAACCCCCGGCAGTACACGCTGACCCCGCCCGCGCCCGCCGAGCTGATGGCCGCGCTCGCCGGCCCCGCCCGCACCGTGCTGGATCCCGCCTGCGGCACCGGCACCCTGCTGCGCGCCGTCGAAGCCCCGCACGAGGTGTACGGCCAGGAGGCCGACCCGGACCTGGCCGCGCTGGCGGCGCTGCGGCTGGCGCTGCACGCCGACCCGGCCGCGGTGGTACGGGTGGCCGGCGGCGACAGCCTGCGCGCCGACGCCTTCCCCGGGCTCGCAGCCGACGCGGTGCTGTGCCACCCGCCGTTCAACGAGCGCAACTGGGGTCACGAGGAGCTCGCCTACGATCCCCGCTGGGAGTACGGCTTCCCGGCCCGCACGGAGTCCGAACTCGCCTGGGTGCAGCACTGCCTGGCGCGGGTCCGGGAGGGTGGGACGGTGGTGCTGCTGATGCCGCCCGCCGCCGCCTCGCGCCGCTCCGGCCGCCGGATCCGCGCCGACCTGCTGCGGCGCGGCACCCTGCGCGCGGTGGTCGCGCTCCCGGCCGGCGCCGCGCCCCCGTACGGCATCCCGCTCCACCTGTGGGTGCTGCGCAGGCCGGACGGCGGCACAGCGGCCTCCCCGCATCTGCTGCTGGTCGACACCGCGGGGGCGCAGGACACCGCCCCCGGGGGCGAGAAGGTGCCCTGGCAGACGGTGCGCGCCACCGTACTGGACGCCTGGCAGTCCTTCGACCGGCACGGCACCACGGAGGAGCGGCCCGGGGTCAGCCGCGCCTTGAAGGTCATCGACCTGCTCGACGACGACGTGGACCTGGCCCCCGCCCGCCATCTGCCGCCGCCCGCCGCGGGCGGTGGGGCGGCCGAACTCGTTGGGGTGCGCGACCGGCTGGCCCTCACCTTGCTGCGCACCGCCGAACTCGCCCCCGCCCCCGCCGGGGCGGCCGAGCCCGCCCGCTGGCCGCTCACCACGGTCGGCGAGCTGGCCCGCGCCGGAGCGCTGGTGCTGCGCGCGGGCGGCACCGGGGGCGCCCGCCCCGGCGAGGGTCCCGCCGTGCTCACCGAGCACGACGTCCTCGGCGGCGGCGCCCCGAGCGGCACCCTGCCCGAAGTACCGACCGCGGAGGAGCCGGTCCTGACGCGGGAGGGCGACGTGGTCGTGCCGGTGCTCGGCCGGGGCCCGGCCGCCCGTGTCGTCGACGCCGCCACCGCGGGGGCGGCCCTCGGCCGCAACCTCCACCTGCTGCGCCCCGACCCGGCAGCCCTGGACCCCTGGTTCCTCGCCGGCTTCCTGCGCGGTACCGCCAACAACCGCCAGGCCAGCAGCTACGCCTCCACCGCGACCCGGCTGGACGTCCGCCGGCTCCAGGTGCCGCGGCTGCCGCTGTCCGAACAACGCCGGTACGGGGAACGCTTCCGCACCATGGCCGCCTTCGAGGAGGCCCTGCGGCTGGCGGGACAGCTGGGTGAGCAGTTGGTGCAGGGGCTCTACGACGGGCTGACCGACGGCACGGTGCGTCCCGAATAGTTACGGGATCGGGTGACAGCCCGTCGGGGACGGCGGATACTCTCGCGATACCACCCGCAGCTGTCCTCCGCACTGATGTCCAGGGAGTCCGAGAGCAGTGATGAACGGCCCCGGCCCGGTCCCGCCGTACCCACCCGCTCAGTCCAAGGCCACGGCGATCACGCTCCGTGCCATCTTCCTCACGATCACCGCGATCAGCTGCGGCTTCCTGTCCGGCCTCCCGCTGCTGCACCTGGCCATCCAGCGGCGCCGGACCATGGACTGGGTGTTCTTCTGGATCTGCACCGCGGTGAGCATCGCCTCCTTCGCGACCGTCGGCACGCTGCCGGAGGAGAGCCCCTGGACCGACGTGGCGATGCTCACCGCCATCGCCCTCGTCCCCCTGGTCGGCGTCCACTACCTGGTGGCCGACCTGGCGCTGCACCGGGCGGCCGCGGTGCCCGGCTACCCGTCGTACGCCACGACCGTGCCGTACCCGCAGCCCCACCACCCGGCGCCGCCGCAGCCGCCGGTGGACTACAACCCGTACCGCACGACCCCGCCCCCGTCCCCCGCGCCGCAGGCCCCCGTACCGCCGCAGTCGCCCGTGCCCCCGCCCCCGCACCCACCGCGGATCAACCAGGTGCGGGCCGAACTGGACGAGCTGAGCGACCTGCTGCGCAAGCAGGAGGGCGGTCGGTGAACGGACGGATCGTCGCCGGCCGTTACGAGCTGGCCACGGTCCTCGGCCAGGGCGGCATGGGCCAGGTGTGGACCGCGTACGACCGGCGGCTGGACCGGCGGGTGGCCGTGAAGCTGCTGCGCCCGGACAAGGTGGCCGGCGGCGCCGACGCCGAGGAGCTGCGCCGGCGCTTCGAGCGGGAGTGCCGGGTCACCGCCCAGGTCGACCATCCGGGGCTGGTCACCGTCCACGACGCGGGCAGCGACGCCGACGAGCTGTACTTCGTCATGCAGTACGTGGAGGGCGCCGACCTCGCCGACCACCTCGCCGAGCACGACCCGTACCCCTGGCCGTGGGCGGTCGCCGTCGCGGTGCAGCTGTGCGCCGTGCTGTCGGCGGTGCACGCGGTGCCGATCGTGCACCGCGACCTCAAACCCCGCAACGTGATGGTGCGTCCGGACGGCACCGTGGTCGTCCTGGACCTCGGCGTCGCCTCCGTGCTCGACACCGACACGACCCGGCTCACGCACACCGGCACGCCTATCGGGACGCCCGCGTACATGGCGCCGGAGCAGGCGATGAGCGGCGCCGTCGGGCCCCGTACGGACCTGTACGCCCTCGGGGTGCTGCTGCACGAACTGGTCAGCGGAACGGTCCCGTTCGCCGGCGCCACGGCGCTCGGCGTGCTGCACCGGCACCTGTACGAGCAGCCCGTGCCGCTGCGGCAGGTGCGCCCGGAGGTGCCGGAGCCGCTGGAGGCACTGGTGCTGCAGCTGCTGGCGAAGGACCCGCAGCAACGCCCGGCGGACGCCCAGGAGACCTATCGCCGGCTGGCGCCGCTGCTGCCGGTGCCCGGCGTCGTCCACCGCCCCCTCGGGCCGATGGACCCCACCCGCCCCTTCCTGCGCCCGCTCGCTCCCTGGCCGGACCGGC
Source organism: Actinacidiphila sp. bgisy160 (assembly GCF_965342435.1). GTDB lineage: Bacteria > Actinomycetota > Actinomycetes > Streptomycetales > Streptomycetaceae > Actinacidiphila. The sequence goes on from NZ_CBDRCM010000022.1 coordinate 66,425, forward strand.
CGGCCGCCCCGCCGCAGCCCACCCCCACCCCGGCCGCGACCGCGACCGCGGCTCCCGCGGGCCACGGCATCGCGGAGGCCGTCGACGAGGTGAAGCGGCTGCTCGACGCCGGCCGCATCACGCAGGCGGTCGACATCCTGGGCGGGGTGCTGCCGGCCGCGGCGGAGAAGCACGGCGAGCAGTCCCCGGTCGTGCGGATGCTGCGCAAGCAGTACGCGGCCACGCTGATGGAGGACGGCCAGTACCGCCGCGCCCTGCCGGAGCTGCGCCGGCTCGCGGACGAACTGGCCGCCGAGTCGGGGCCGCTGGGTCGCCAGTCGCTGCAGTACCGCTACGAGGCCGCCCAGTGTCTGGAGCAGTTGGGCGAGGCCCCGGCGGCACTCGCCGAGTACCGGGCGCTGCTGCCCTCCTTCGAGCAGTACCGCGCCACCGACCCGGACCTGCCGCTGGAGGTGCGGCGCCGGATCGGCCATCTGCTGCTGTCGGTGGGCGATCGCGCGGCCGCCCACGACGTGCTGTCCCGCCTGCTGTACGACTCCGACCGGGTGCACGGCCCGCACCACCCCTTCTCGCTGGAGGTACGGCGGACGCTGACCTGGCTGGGGCAGGTGGGACGTTAGGGCCTGACCCTACCGGCCCGCGCGGGCGCGGAGGCGGCGGGCCACGCGCACCATGCGGCGCACGGTGGTGTTGCCGCGCAGCCGCTGGGTGGCGCTGAGCGGGCCGCCACCGGGCAGCCCGAGCGAGGTGAGGCGGCGGCGCCGGAAGTAGTGCTCGGTGTCCGGGCCGAGGTGGTCCCGCAGCCACGCCGCGGTCTCCTCGCGCAGCCCGGGGTGCATCCTGGGCTGCATGCAGAAGCCCACGGCCCGCACGAGGGCGGTGAGTTCACCGGCCGCGCCGCCCTGGCCGGCCGGAACGGCGACGTCGGGCACGAGGTGGTCGACGATGGTGAGCGGCATGCGGTTGCTGTTCTGGTACGGCGTGAGCCGGTCCAGGACCAGACGGGTGCCGGCCCGTGCGATCGCGACGCCGTAGTAGGCGCTCGCGGTGAGCATCGCGGTGGAGAAGCAGCCGACGACCAGTTGCGGCCGGCAGACCTCGTACAGCGTCTCGGCCAGCAGCGGGCCGTCCAGGACCCGCAGCCGTGCGCCCTCGGCCGCCGCGGCCTCCTCCATCGCCTTCGAGTAGCCGGCCGGCGCCGTGGGATGGGGCTTGAAGACGATCGAGCGGTGCCCCGCGGCGACCGCGCCGCGGACCATCGAGACGTGCAACTCCTCTTCCTCCTGCGGGGTGAGGATGCGCAGGGCGGCGAGGTACTGGCCGAGCAGCACCGCGGTCGGCGGGTCCTCGGCGAGCGCGGTGAGCCGGGGGTCGTCCGCCGCATCGACGGCGATCTCCTCGAGCACGGCCCGGAACGCCTCGTCGGGGACGAGTTCGGGCTCCGCACCGGTCTCCGCCAGCAGCAGCGGGCGAAGCCCCGGGACCAGGTCGAGGTGGAGGACCCGCTGGACGCGGTTGCCGAGGGGGCCCGGCAGCTTCTCACGGGTGGGCCCGTAGCTCATCAGGCCGTCCGCGTACACGTGGACGGCGCTCTCGGCGAAGATCGTGGCGAGCGCGCGTGCCGGGTTGACCTGGATCGACTCCACCACGAGTTCGACGGACACGTCACCGAGGCCCCAGGAGTGCCGCAACAGCCGCTCCCAGATGGAGCTCTCGTCCTCCAGCGGGGCCCACTTGGCGGGCAGGTGCGGGTGGATCACCTCGTTCCACGAGACGACCTCGTCGAAGCGGGTGACGATCCGCTGGTACCCGTGCATGTCGGAGAGCTGCGCGACCGTCTCGGGGATCGGGGCGTTGTTGCTCACCAGCAGGATGCGCCGGGTGCCGGTACGGGGCCCGAAGGCGCCGGCGTCCAGGGCGGCGGCGAGCGTCGCGGCGCCGTAGAGGGTCGAGACCTCGAAGATCTGGGCCCGGTCGTGGTTCATGCTCTCCCCGGCCCGCCCGGCCGTCGACAGGGTCATCGTCACGCCGCCTTCCGCGCGTCGGCGCGCAGCCGCAGGAGCACGCCGGCGCGCTCGATGTCCATCTCGGCCAGGGTCCGGTCCAGCACTTCCTGCGGCATGCGGGCCAGGGCCGCGGCGGACCGCCTTTTGAGCTGCCGGCCGGTCTCGGGGTCGTAGCGCCGCAGGTTGGACATGTGGAAGGCGATCAGCGCGCAGTAGGTACGGACGATCTTGGGCAGGAAGCGCTCGGCCTCGCGGTCGGCGCGGACGTTCTCGAGAATCGCGTCGTGGGCGGGTATGAAGTCCAGCTGCCGGCCGTCGCCGATCTGGGTGAGCGAGTCGCTGACCCCGCGCCGGTAGAAGACCCCGAGCGGGCGGATCACCGCGAAGGACTCGGCCGTCAGGTGCAGCCGCCAGACCCACTCGCGGTCCTCCGCGGTCCGCAGGCTGGTGCTGTAGCGCATGCCGCCGCCCTCGAAGAGCCGGCGGTGGTAGATCCCGGCCCAGACGAAGGGGTAGTCGACCATGGTCGACACGTGCGAGGGCGTGATCGCGTCGCGCGGGTGGAGCACCGCGTCCCAGAGCCTGGCCGGAGGGCGGTGCACGGTCCGCTCGGTGCCGGTGGCCTTGATGTGCCCGGTGCGCACGAAGTCGCAGCCCAGCCGCTCGATGCCTGCGACCAGCCGGTCGAGGTAGCCGCGGGCGTACCAGTCGTCGCCGTCCAGGAAGGTCACGTACTGCCCGCCGGCCGCGTCCAGTCCGCTGTTGCGGGACTGGGCGACGCCTCTGTTCACCTCGTGCCGGATCACCCTCATGCCCGGCAGTCGGCGCTCCCAGTGCTCCAGGATCTCCGGGGTGCCGTCCGTCGAGTGGTCGTCGACGAGGATGAACTCGGTGCCCTCCCCCGCGTTGTTGGCCAGCCCGCACAACATGTCGTGCGCGTATGCCTGAATATTGCGGAAGGGGACGATTACCGAAAGTTTGGGCACCTGGGAATCCACACGATCTCGAGGCGGGCCACGGAATCCGGCCCTCCGGACGACGCCGGGGGACAAGCGTATCGGACTAGATCCGGACCGGGCGTCGGAAATGCTTCGGCAAGGTGAACGCACGGAATACGGAATGCGAATTCCCGCTTTTCCCACGTCGTCCGCGGTGCTCGTCGACGGCGGCCATGGTCGTTCGCATCCGATTGGATCCTCGTTCACTTGAACGTCACATCCACTCCCTATCGTGATCGCTCCGCCCCATGTGCCGTGCGCGTGTCCATGTGCGTCGAGGCGTCCGGGCGGCGTCTGTTGATCCGCGCGGGAAACCCATGCAGTTCTCCCCAGCGGCCGTGTCATTGTTGGGAGCAGCATGGTCAAGTTCCGGGCTGGATGGCTCGAGAAAAGATTGGACAATGCCGCGGGGGCGGATATTCCTATCGCTTCGGTTTCCGTGGCCGAGTGCGTCCGGTCCTGCGCCGTCCATGGCGGCAAGCTCGTCAAGAACCTGGACCCGCAGAAGGGCCGGCTCGCCGAGGCGATCCGGGAACTGCTGGCCCGGTACGCGGCCGCGATGACGGACCCCGGTGACGCGGCCGCCCTCTCCGGCGGCAAGAGCACCTGGCCGAAGTCGAGCCCCGAGGTCTTCGACGCCCTGCTCGAGGTGGGCAACAAGGCCGTGGACGTGCGCGGCGCCGACGAGCTGCGGCTCGCGACGCGCATCACCGAGACGGTCCTCGGTGTCCGCAAGCAGTCCCGGGCCGGCTGGCGGCTGCGGGCGCGCCTGATGGACGCGCTCGGCGACGACGCCGCCACCGTCGCGGCGTACGAGCGCTTCCTGGCGCTCACCCCCAAGGACGACCTCAACATCGCGGGCCGGATCACCAGGCTCCGGCAGAGCGGCGAGCGCCTGGCGGAGACGCTGGACCTGCTCCAGCGGGAGACCCCGGGCGCCGGTGAGTTCAAGGGCGTCCCGGAGACCGAGCTGTGGGCGGAAGGCCTGGCCCTCAAGGACGCCGGCGACTGGGAGCGCGCCGAGTCCCGGCTCGTGGCGGCGCTGGTCTCGATGGCCGAGCAGGAGCGTCCCGCGACGTCCGTGCGGGCGGCGCTGACGGACTACGTCGACCTCCGCCTGGAGCGGGACCGCGGCCGGCTGGCCGGCTCGACCCGGCTGCTCCGCATGTACGCCGACGACCGCCGGCTGCGCGATCTGGACCCGATCCCCGACCCCGGGCTGACCGGTTCGGAGATGGTCGGCCTCAGCGACTTCCGCAACCTGATCGCGGGGAAGACGATCTGCCTGGTCGCCAACTCCCAGCGCGTGGGCACCGGCACGATGGGGCGGGAGATCGACTCCTACGACCTCGTCGTCCGCTTCAACTCCTACCGGATCGAGGCACCGGCCACCGGCACCAGGACCGACATCCACGCGACGATCCACATGCACGACTTCAACTGGGACAAGAAGGTCGAGACGCGGCTGGTCTTCGGCGGCATCCACCACCAGTGGCGCAACTCGCTCCGCCGCCGCCTCGTCCCCGGCGCCCAGCGCTACGTGGGCGACCGGACGCTGCGCTGGCCGGTGCGCGAGATCGGCAGGATCGACGAGAAGGCGATGCCGTCCATCCCCACCAGCGGTTTCAACATGCTGTGGCTGCTGGACTTCCTGGACGTCAACCCGAAGATCGACCTCATCGGTTTCGACTTCTACGACACCGGTGCCTACCGCCTCCAGGAAGCGATGAAGCTGCCGATCGCCGCCGCGCACGGCTACGCGGACGAGAAGGACTGGGTCATGGCCCGCGCCCAGGACGTCACTGAAATGAGGATATCGCTCCGATGACCGCCCCTGTCCTGGTTCCGGCGCCCCGGAGCGAGACGCTGACCGGCAAGCGCCGCGTCGCCTTCGCGTCGTACGTCGACGAGAACTACCTGCCCGGCTTCCTCACCCTGCTGCGCAGCCTGGCACTGACCAACCCCGGCCTGTGCGAGGACTTCGTCGTCCTCTACGACGACCTGCAGCCGTCCTCGATCACCGAGATCCGCAAGCTGCACCCGCGTGTCGTCATGCGCCGCGTGGTCCCCGAGCGCTACGACGACTTCGTCAAGGGCGACCCGGAGAACTACCTGGTCCGCAAGGCGTACTTCATCCTCGACGTCTTCCGGATCCGCGACTACGACACGATCATCACGCTCGACACCGACATGGTCGTCCTCGGTGACATCAGCGAGCTGCTGCGGATGCGGTACGGCATCGGCGCGGTGGCGCAGTTCTTCCTGGACCGGTCCAAGCTCAACAGCGGACTGCTGGTGATCCAGAAGGAGTACCTCACCGACGAGTTCTGCGCGCAGATCGACTCCGTCGGCACCGCCGGCACGTACGAGCTGGACAAGCACGACCAGGGCATCCTCAACGCCCTGCTCGCGGGCAAGTTCATCAAGATCGACCCACGCTACAACTTCGTGAAGCGGCGGCTGAACGGGGACCGCTCCCCCGACGAGGAAGACGTCGTCATCCTGCACTTCACCGGCCGTCACAAGCCGTGGAACGGCGGCGAGCACGGCTACTCGGGCGCCGAGGCCGCGTGGCAGGAGTACGACCTTCCCCACGCGGAGTTCGTCGAGCGCTTCCTGGCCCTGCCCGACGAGAAGCACCCGGACCTGCTGATCCACTTCGGCCGCCACCTCGTCGCGAGCGAGGGCCGGCACGAGAGCGTCCGCCAGGTCGCCGAGGCCTACCTGTCCAAGGGCCGGTACGAGGACGCCGTGGAGATCCTCGGCCGCTCCCCCATCCCCGCCGACGAGAGCCGTTCCCACGAGCTGCTCGGCCAGGCCCTGATGGCCACCTCCCGCTACGAGGAGGCCACGGCCCACCTGCTGCTCTCCACGGCCCACGCCCCGGCCGCCGCCCGCCCCTTCGGCCGGCTGGCGAACATGGCGTGGGTCCTGGGCGACAACGCGGCCTCCCGCGAGTACGCCCTGGCCGGCCTCAACGCGGACGTCAGCGACCGCGCCTGCCGGATCTCGTACGAGCGCGCGGAGGCGATCGCCGCCCGCCCGGCCGAGACCGGCACGCCCTCCGAGCAGCTGGCGCACGTGGCGTTCTACATGGAGCGGCAGGGCAACGCGGGCGACAAGATCCTGCCCGAGACGGTACGGCTGTGCTTCGGCCCGGACACCGGCGACCGCAGCTGGCACTCCATCCACGCGCACAAGCTCTTCGACGAGGCGGCCCTGGAGCGGGTGAACTCCCGCCGCGGTCTGGTCATCGGCGGCGGCGGCCTGTTCATCCCGGACACCTCGCCGAACGGCAACAGCGCGTGGCAGTGGAACGTGCCGGACCGGCTGCTGGAGAAGATCGACGTCCCGCTGGCGGTCTTCGCGGTCGGCTACAACGCCTTCGACGGCCAGTCGTACACCCGCCGCCGCTTCGAGGAGAGCCTGCGGCTGCTGGTCTCCAAGTCGGCGTTCTTCGGTCTGCGCAACCACGGCTCGGTGGAGAAGGTGCGCGCGCTGCTCCCCGCGGAGCTTCGGGACCGGGTGATCTTCCAGCCCTGCCCGACCACCGTCTCCCGTCAGTTGGTGCCCGGCTGGCAGGACCCGGTGAAGCGCGACGACACGGTGCTGATCAACTGCGCCTACGACCGCGCCGGGCTGCGCTTCGGCCACGACTACGACCACTTCCTGCGGGAGATGGCCACCGCGGTCCGCGCCATCGGCAAGCACGCCGAGGTCCGGTACGCCGCCCACGCCCTGGACGACGAGCGCTTCGTCTTCGACCTGCGGCGCGAGTACGGCATCTCGATGCCGGTCGAGCCGATGTACGACTTCGACACCGACCAGCTGCGCACCGCCTTCGCGCGCACCAAGCTGGTGATCGGCATGCGCGGCCACGCGGGCATGATCCCGTTCGGCTGCGGCACGCCCATCATCAGCCTGATCTCCCACCCGAAGATGGCGTACTTCCTGTCCGACATCGAGCGCCCGGAGTGGGGCGTCTCGGTCCACGACCGGAACCTCGGCGCGGTCCTCGCGGAGCGCTCCGTCGGCATCCTGGACAACCTGTCGGCCACCATCGCCGACGTCCACGGACGCCAGGAGGCGCTGTGGAAGGTGACGCAGGACAACGTCGCGAAGCTGAAGACCGTCCTTGGCTGAGCCTCCCCGCAGGGCCGGGCCTTCGGGGAGGGGCGCCGTGTCGCTGACACGGCGCCCCTCCGTCCGCCGCTTCCGCTGTTCATCATGCCGGTGCGGGAGCACGGCCTGATCGGGTCGGGGCGCACAGCACCAGGCCGACCTGCTCCCGGGGGGTGTTCACCCGGGTGGGGGGCTCCGCTGTCGTACGGGGTGTCAGCCCAGCCAGCGGTTGAGCCGCAGGCGCGTCCACAGCAGGCTGGCGGCGAACGAGAGCACCACGGTCCCGGTCACCAGCAGCGTGATCATGAGGACGGCGCCCGGCCAGCCCGCGTCGGCGGAGACCAGGTGCGGGGCGAGTGCCCGCAGGAACATCAGGTGCACCAGGTAGGCGCCGAAGGCCGCACCGCCGAGCCGGGACACCAGCGGGCGGAAGCGCTCGGGAATGCTGATCCGGTTGAGGGCCATCACCAGGGCGCCCGCCAGGAACGGCACGGCGAGGCCCGCATAGGGCGAGGGGTAGTGCAGCCAGCGCTCGTACGCGACGACCGCGGCCCACGCGCAGACCGCGGCGGCCAGCCACCTCAGACGCCGACGGCGGCCGGTGGTGGCCGCGAGCGGCAGCGCGAGCAGGGCGGACCCGGCGGCGGCGTACGCGACCTGGTACGGGGAGAGGGTCCAGGCGAAGCCGGGCAGGTTCACATGCAGGACCTTGCCGATGTCGCCCGTGAAGGTGGGCGCGATGGCCAGCAGGACGAACACGGTGCCCAGGCCCCAGGGCCGCTTCCCCGCCTTGATCAGGGCGGCGAGCGAGAGCAGCAGGATCACCGGCACGTAGGCGTACAGGTACCAGAGGTGGAACGCGGGCTGGATCGAGCCGAACAGCGACTCGAAGACCAGCCGCTGCGTGGGGCGGGAGTTGGTGTGCCGGATCCAGTCCCAGGCGAGGTACGCGGCGGTCCACACGCCCATCGGCAGCACGATGCGGGTCAGCCGTCTACGGACCTGCGTGCTGTCCTCGGGGGTCGCGCCGACCAGCACGACCCAGCCGGCGATCGCGAAGAACAGCGGCACGGCGCACCGGGTCAGCCCGTCCGAGACGAGCCCGGTCCAGTAGACGGGCCGGCCGCCGGAGGGCTCGCGGCCCACGGCGTTGAGAAGCTGACCGGCGGCGTGGCAGACGATGACACCGATGGAGCACAGGACGCGCAGGAGGTCGATGTCGTATCTGTGCTCACGCGGCCGGGCGGCGGACGCGGCGGAGGCCTCGCTCGCCCCGGTCGCGGGACCGGTGGTGAGGGCGGGGGCGTCGGTGGTCGTCTGGGCGGAGATCGGCGGTCACTCCCGGGTGCGCTCGCGGAGCTCGGCCAGGGTCCGGCCGGGCTCGGGGATCGGATGGTCGTGGAGTACACGGACACCGTCGGCGAGGGCGTCCGCGGTCCGGCCCGCGCCTGCCGGTTCCCTGACGTGCGCGAGGTGGGCTGCGGGGGTCCGGTCCGTCGGCGCGGGCCCGGTGGGCAGCGGATCGGTGGGCGGGACGGCCGGGCCGTCCGTGCCCGCCGGCCCCGACGCGAGGTCCATCCGTTCTCCGAACCGGGTGACGCCGAGCAGTTCCCGGACCTCCGTGTACCCCGGTTCCCCGGCTTCGTCGCCGAGTACGTCGCCGATCGCGGTGAGCGTCGATTCGGGCGAGTCCTCGGCGGCGTGCTCCGCGAAGGGGTCGGCGCCGCGCAGCGCGGTGGCCAGGCCCACGGCCCGGCGCCTCGGCGAAGACGGCGATGTGCATGGATCCGCTCCGGTCGCTGTCCGATTTCACCTGCCCCGGCAGACTATGCGACACCGCGGGGGGGGCGGGGGGTGCGAACCTGGTGAAGACCGGCGGCCGAGGGGTGGCGTCCAGGTGAATCCGGCGTGGAGACGCGATCGCGCCGCAGGTCACGCGGGTGCCGTCCGTCACGCGCGACCCCTCCCACAGCCGTCCGCCGCCCGGGTGCAACCGCACCGGCAAGAAGGTCACCCCGGAGGCGGCCGGCGCGGTACTCGGCGGCGTGCCGTGGAGCGACGACACCAGGGACGACCACGTCCCCGGAGGAGAGCGCGGCCGGCACCACCGGAAAGGCACCGGCGCGACCGGTGGCCGGGGGTGAACGGGCGCGCCGGCGCCCGGCGGAGACGAGCGGGGCCGCCCGTCGGAACGAGACCGTTCCGATGCCCGCGGGATCCGGGGAGTTGGGCGACCGTTCGGTTCCTCGACACCCGTGTGCCCGATCATCGCGCGGTGTCGAATGAAACAGCCGTACGACTGCCGTTGCAGCGCGGTTCCGCCTCCTCCGGTCACTCCGCCGGCGCGCGGGAACACCGCTACGACATCGACCTGATGCGGTTGCTGTGCTCCGCCACCGTCATGCTGGGCCACGTGGGCTCCCAGTTCATCCGCTCTACCGGGAACGACGCGTCCCACGGGGCCGGGTCGTACTGGGCGGGGCACGTGGCCGAGGCGGTCAACCCGTTCGCGGTGCCCATGTACTTCGCCATCGCCGGATGGGCGGTGCTGGTCGGCTCCCCGCCGCGGGACAGCGCCCGGATGTGGCAGCGGGTCGTCCGCAACACCGTCCCGCTCTTCGCGTGGACGGCGGTCTACCTGGTGTGGGCCTGGCTCCGGGACCGCAACGAGCGGCCGATGACCGAGCTCGCGAGGGACTCGCTCCTCGGCTCCGTGCAGCCCGCCTACCACCTGTGGTTCATGTACAACTACATCCCGATCATCGTGCTGCTCGCCTTCGCGATGCTCGTCAAGGAGGGCAAGCGGCCCTGGGGGCTGGGGGCGGCGCTGCTGGGCATCGCGGTCCTGCCGAGCGTCATCGCCCTCGTCGGGGATCTGACCCACACCGACCTGCCCCCCGTGGCCTGGGGCTTCGGCACCTACTCCCTGGTGTACGCGGTCGGTGGCGCCATGCTCTTCGCCCTGCCGGCCGGCGCCGTCCCGTGGCGCCGGTGGCTGCTCGTGCTGCTCCCGCTCACCATGGCCGGGTGCCTCTGGTACAACACGCGGGTCCACTACGTCATCCCCAACGCCCACGCGTTCGTGGCCGCGATGAGCGTCTGCGTCCTGCTGCTGGTCAGCCGGATCCGCGTCCCGGAGCGCTTCCGGCCGCGCCTGAAGCACCTGGCCGGCGCGGCGCTGGGCGCGTACATGGTGCACGTGCTCTTCGTCGAGGAACTGGTCCACCGCGCGGTCTCGCCGCACCTGAGCGGACCGGTGGCCGCGCTGCTGCTGGTCGGGCTGGTCCTGGCGGTGATGGTGCTGTCGTTCTCCGCCAGCCTGCTGTGGGGCCGGCTGAACCTCCGGCGCCTGCTGGGCTGAACCGCGGGGCGCCCCGGAACGACAGGGCCCCGTCCGCGCACCTCGACCTCGCGCGGACGGGGCCCTGTCGCGTCCCCGGAGGCGGCGAGCGCCTCAGCTGTCCAGGACCGCGGTCAGCAGCTCGGCCGTCCACGCCAGCAGTTCCCGGCCGACCACCGGCTTGCCGCCGATCCGCGCCGTGGCGGGGCGCGGCACCAGGATCTGCCTGGCCGCCTGCTTCACGACCGTGCGGGGGTAGAGGCGGTTCAGCCGCAGCTCCTGCGACTCGCGCAACTCCACCGGGGAGAAGCGCACGTTGTTGCCCTGCAGGGTGATGTCGGAGACTCCGAGACGGCGGGCCAGCAGCCGCAGCCCGGCGACCAGCAGCAGGTTCTCCACCGGCTCCGGGAGCTTGCCGTAGCGGTCGGTGAGCTCCTCGCGGACGGACGTGATGTCCTCCTCGGAGTTCACCGAGGCGATCGCCCGGTAGGCCTGCAGGCGCAGCCGCTCGCCGGGCGCGTAGTCGTGCGGCACGTGCGCGTCGACCGGCAGCTCGATCTTCACCTCCAGCGGTGCCTCCTCGGCCGCGCCGCCGCCCTCCTCCAGGGACGCCCGGTAGTCCGCGACGGCCTCGCCGACCATGCGGACGTACAGGTCGAAGCCGACGCCCGCGATGTGACCGGACTGCTCGCCGCCGAGCAGGTTGCCCGCGCCGCGGATCTCCAGGTCCTTCATCGCGACGTACATGCCGGCGCCCATCTCGGTGTGCTGGGCGATCGTCGCCAGCCGCTCGTGGGCGGTCTCGGTGAGCGGCTTCTCCGGCGGGTAGAGGAAGTAGGCGTAACCGCGCTCGCGACCCCGGCCGACCCGGCCGCGCAGCTGGTGCAGCTGGGAGAGGCCGAAGTTGTCGCCGCGCTCGACGATGAGGGTGTTGGCGTTGGAGATGTCGATGCCGGACTCGACGATCGTCGTGGAGACCAGCACGTCGAACTTCTTCTCCCAGAAGTCGACCACGACCTGCTCCAGCGCGGACTCGCCCATCTGCCCGTGCGCGGTGGCGATCCGCGCCTCGGGCACCAGGTCGCGCAGCCGTGCGGCGGCCTTGTCGATGCTCTCCACCCGGTTGTGGATGTAGAAGGCCTGGCCCTCGCGCAGCAGTTCGCGGCGGACCGCGGCGGCGATCTGCTTCTCCTCGTACGGGCCGACGAAGGTCAGCACCGGGTGCCGCTCCTCCGGCGGGGTGGTGATCGTCGACATCTCACGGATGCCGGTGACCGCCATCTCCAGGGTGCGCGGGATGGGCGTGGCGGACATCGTCAGCACGTCGACGTTGGCGCGGAGCTTCTTCAGCTGCTCCTTGTGCTCCACGCCGAAGCGCTGCTCCTCGTCGACGATGACCAGGCCCAGGTCCTTGAACTTGGTCTCCGAGGAGAACAGCCGGTGGGTGCCGATGACGACGTCCACCGATCCCTCGCGCAGGCCCTCCAGGACGGCCTTGGCCTCCGTGTCGGTCTGGAAGCGGGACAACGCCTTGACCACCACCGGGAACTGCGAGTAGCGCTCGGAGAAGGTGCCGAAGTGCTGCTGCACCAGCAGGGTGGTGGGCACCAGGACGGCGACCTGCTTGCCGTCCTGCACGGCCTTGAAGGCCGCGCGCACCGCGATCTCGGTCTTGCCGTAGCCGACGTCGCCGCAGATCAGCCGGTCCATCGGGACCGACTTCTCCATGTCCTCCTTGACCTCGGCGATCGTCGTGAGCTGATCCGGGGTCTCCGCGTACGGGAAGGCGTCCTCCAGCTCCCGCTGCCAGGGGGTGTCCGGCGCGAAGCTGTGGCCGGGCGCGGCCATCCGGGCGGAGTACAGCCGGATCAGGTCCGCGGCGATCTCCTTGACCGCCTTCTTGGCGCGCGCCTTGGTCTTCGTCCAGTCCGCGCCGCCCAGGCGGTGCAGCGAGGGCGACTCGCCGCCGACGTACTTGGTGATCTGCTCCAACTGGTCGGTGGGAACGAAGAGCCGGTCCCCTGGCTGGCCCTTCTTCGCCGGGGCGTACTCGACCACCAGGTACTCGCGGGTGGCGCCCTGGACGGTGCGCTGCACCATCTCCACGTAGCGGCCGACGCCGTGCTGCTCGTGCACGATGAAGTCGCCCGCCTGCAGCGTCAGCGGGTCGATGGTCTTGCGGCGCCGGGACGGCATGCGGCCCATGTCCTTGGTGGAGGACCTCTGGCCGGACAGGTCGGTCTCGGTGAGCACCGCGATCCTCAGGGCGGGATCGACGAAGCCGCTCTCCAGCGAGCCGCAGGCCACATGGACCACGGAGGGCTCGAACGGCCCGTCCAGCCCCGTGTCCAGCCGGGCGGCGATGCCCTCGTTGCCCAGCACCTCCACGATGCGGGCGGCGGGGCCGTGGCCCTCGGTGACGTAGACCGTGCGCCAGCCGTCGGCGAGCCAGCCCTTGGTGTCGGCGAGCGCCCGGGCGGTGTCGCCCCGGTAGACCTCCGGGGCGTGCATGCCGAGTTTGAGGGTGTCGGCGTCCAGCTCGTCATCGGCCGCGAACGGGCTCACCGACCACCAGGGAACGCCCAGCTCACGAGCCCGGTCGCGCACGTCGGCGATGCTCCACAGCGAGGCCGCGCCCAGGTCGATCGGCGCCTCGCCGCCCCCGGCGGAGGCGGCCCAGGAGGCCTCCAGGAACTCCCGGCTGGTCGCCACGAGGTCGGCGGCCCGGGTACGGACCCGCTCGGGGTCGCAGACCACGGTCAGCGACCCTGACGGCAGCACGTCCAGCAGCAGCTCCATGTCGTCCACCAGCACCGGGGCGAGGGACTCCATGCCCTCCACGGCGATGCCCTGGGCGATCTTGTCCAGCAGCTCGCGCAGCTGCGGGTGCTCCTCGGCCAGCTCGGCGGCGCGGGCCCGCACCTGGTCGGTGAGCAGCAGCTCCCGGCAGGGCGGCGCCCACAGGCCGTGCTCGGCGACCTCCAGGGAGCGCTGGTCGGCCACCTTGAAGTAACGGATCTCCTCGACGTCGTCGCCCCAGAACTCCACCCGGAGCGGATGCTCCTCGGTGGGCGGGAAGACATCCAGGATGCCGCCGCGCACGGCGAACTCGCCGCGCTTCTCCACCAGCTCCACGCGGGCGTACGCGGCGGCCGCCAGGGCGTCCACGACGTCGTTCAGATCGGCGGTCTGCCCGGTGCGCAGCGCCACCGGGACCAGCTCGCCCAGGCCCTTGACCTGCGGCTGCAGCACGGAGCGGATCGGCGCGACCACGACGCGCACCGGGCCGGCGGTCGGGTCGTCCGCGCTGGGGTGGGCCAGCCGGCGCAGCACGGCCAGGCGCCGGCCCACGGTGTCCGAGCGCGGCGACAGCCGCTCGTGCGGCAACGTCTCCCAGGCCGGGTACTCCACGACGGAGTCCTCGGGCAGCAGCGACTGCAGGGCCGCGACCAGATCCTCGGTCTCGCGGCCGGTGGCGGTCACCGCCAGCAGGGTGCGGCCGGCGCGGGCCGCGAGCGCGGCGATGGCCAGCGGGCGGGCGGCGGGCGGGCCCACCAGGTCGACGTGCGGGCGGTTGCCGTCCGCGGCACCGCGCACGGCCTCCGCGAGCGCGGGGTCGTCCACGACGACGTCGAGCAGACCGTTCAGGCTCATGTGGCTTTCCGTCCCAAGGGCAGACAGGCGGGGCAACGCGAACAGCCCGACGCGTCGAACGAGCCGGGGTGTCCCAGCGTACGACGCTCCGCGGACACCCGGCGCCGTGAGCTGTGCGGCTCGCTCGCCGGGTACGGGTCCGTCGCGCCCGCGGCGGGCGGTTCCCAGCCTTCGGCCGGGGCACCCCCGATCGGGCGGGCGGGGGGAGATACCGCAACCGCGATCACGACGCACCCGCACACGACAACGGCCCCGGGCACGATGAGCACGTACCCGGGGCCGCAGCGCGCCCGCGCGCTACTCCGTCGCGATCGCGCCCAGCACGTTCATCCGACCCGCCCGGAACGCCGGCACCAGCGCCGCGACGAGTCCGACGAAGGCGGAGCCGATGAAGACGGTGATGATCGTCGGCCAGGGGATCTCCAGGACGCCGAGCCCCTGGAGCGCCAGCAGCTGCTGGGCGGAGGCGCCCCAGCCCATGCCGAGGCCGAGGCCGAGCACCGCGCCGAACAGGGCGATGACGATCGACTCCAGGCGGATCATGCGTCGCAGCTGCCGCCGCGACATGCCGATCGCCCGCATGAGGCCGATCTCCCGGGTGCGCTCCACCACCGACAGAGCGAGGGTGTTCACGACGCCCAGGATCGCGACGATGATCGCCAGGGCCAGCAGGCCGTAGATCAGGTTGAGCAGCTGGCCCATCTGGTCCTTGAGCATCTGCTTGTAGTCGGCCTGGTTGCGGACCTGGACCTGCGGGAAGTCGTGCAGCGCCTTCTTCAGCCCCGCGTAGGCCGCGTCCTGCCGCCCGTCCTTGGCAGCGGCGAACATGATGTCGTTGACCGGCATCCGGTCGGCCGGCACGTAGCGCGCCGCGGTCGTGATGTTGGTGTACATCGCGCCCTGGTCGAAGACGGTGTCCGCGGACGTGATGGCGGCCACGGTCAGCGTGGCGGTGTCGCCGTGCTCGAAGCGGACGGCGAGCTTGTCCCCCAGCTTGACCTTGTGCTTGTCGGCGAAGCTCTCGCCGACCGACATCGCGCTCGCCCCGTACGCGGCCGACAGCTCCCCGGCGACCGTCTTGACCTGGAGGTCCTGGGCGTACGTCGGGTCCGCGGCGGTCAGTGAGGTGTCGGACACCGACCCGTCGGGGGCGGTGAGCTCGACGTCCAGGGACTTGTAGTCCGTGACGTGGGCGAGGTCAGGCGCGGCCTTGATGGCGCGCTCGATCTGCGGGGTGATCGGCTGGCCGCTGTCGGAGGCGATGATGAAGTCCGCGCCGACCGACTTGTCGAGCTGGTCGGTCGCCGAGGCCACCAGCGAGGAGCCGACCACCGACAGGCCCGCGACGAGCGCGAGGCCGATCATGAGGGCGGCGGCGGTGGCGCCGGTGCGCCGCGGGTTGCGCAGCGCGTTGCGCTCGGCGAGGCGGCCGACCGGGCCGAAGATCCGCAGGACGCCCGCGCTGATCACCCGGACGACGACGCCGGCGAGCAGCGGCCCGACGACCACGAAGCCGACCAGGGTGAGCAGGATGCCGAGGCCCAGGAACATCGAGCCGTCCGCGGCCTTGGTGGCCCGCACGGCGGCCAGGAGCGCGGCGGCACCGGCGAGGGTGAGGGCCAGGCCGATCACGGCGCGCACCTTGCCGGCACGGCCGTCGGCGGGGGTGCCGGCGTCGCGCAGCGCGGCCATCGGGGAGACCTTGCCGGCCCGCCGGGCGGGCAGGTAGGCGGCGAGGACGGTCACCACCACGCCGAGGACGAGCCCGATGACGGGGGTCGTGGCCTTGATCGTCAAGGACGAGGTGTCGAGGTTCATACCCGCGCTGCCCATGAGGTTCATGAGCAGGACGGCGAGCCCGACGCCGCCGCCGATGCCGAGCACCGAGCCGACCACACCGAGCAGCAGCGCCTCGACCAGCACCGAGCGGTTGACCTGGCGGCGGCTGGCGCCGACGGCCCGCATCAGGCCGATCTCCCGGGTGCGCTGGGCGACCAGCATCGAGAAGGTGTTGACGATGAGGAAGACGCCGACGAGGACGGCGATCCCGGCGAAGCCGAGCATCGCGTACTTGATGACGTCGAGGAAGCCGGCGATGTCCTTCTGGTTCTCGGCGGTCCACTCGGCCTGGGTCTGCACCTTGTAGCCGGCGGTGGCGCCGAGGGCGGCGGTGACGTTCTTCTTCAGCTGCTCGTCGCTGACCCCGGGCTTCGCGGTCAGGCCGACGCTGCTGAAGACGTCCTTGGCGCCGAGCAGCCTGGTCTGGGTGGTGGCGGTGTCGAAGTAGAAGATCGCCGCACCGGGGTTGGTGACCTTGAAGGTGGCGATGCCGCTGATGCGGGCCCGGAACTCACCGGGGATGGCGATGACGCGCAGTTCGTCGCCCAGCTCCAGGTGCTTCTTGTCGGCGGTGTCGGCGTCGACCATCACCTCGGTGGGGCCGCGCGGGGCGTGGCCGGAGGTGACGTCGACCGAACGCAGCTCGGTGGGGTCCCAGTTGGTGCCGATGGTGGGGGCACCGGAGGTCGGGCCGAGGTTGTCGCCGGCGGCGTCGGTGACGGTCAGGGTCTGGCTGTTGGCCTCGCCCGTCGCGGACTTGACGCCCTCGACCCGCTGCAGCTCCCCGGCCACGGAGGCGGGCACGGTGGCCGCCTTGGTGGTCATCTGCATCTCGTCGTCGGTGGGCGCGCCCTTGGGCGTGACGGTGACGTCCGAGGCCGTGGCGGCGAAGAGCTTGTCGAAGGTGGACGTCATGGTGTCGGTGAAGACGAGCGTGCCGCAGACGAAGCCCACCGACAGCAGGACGGCGATGGCGGACAGCGCCATGCGTCCCTTGTGCGCGACGAAGTTGCGCATCGAGGTCTTGACGACGGTCACGACGTCCTCCCGCGGGCGTCGAAGTCCTTCATGCGCTCCAGGACGGAGTCGGCGGTCGGGTCCCGCATCTCGTCCACGATCCGGCCGTCGGCGAGGTAGAGGACGCGGTCGGCGTACGAGGCGGCGACCGGGTCGTGCGTGACCATGACGATGGTCTGGCCGAGTTCGTCGACGGAGCGGCGCAGGAAGCCGAGGATCTCCGCGCCGGCGCGCGAGTCGAGGTTTCCGGTCGGCTCGTCACCGAAGATGATCTCGGGACGGGCGGCGAGGGCGCGGGCCACGGCGACGCGCTGCTGCTGGCCGCCGGAGAGCTGGCCGGGACGGTGCTTGAGGCGGCCGGCCAGGCCGACGGTCTCCACGACGCGCTGCAGCCACTGGGGGTCGGGCTTGCGGCCGGCGATGTCCATGGGCAGCGTGATGTTCTCGGCCGCGTTCAGGGTCGGCAGCAGGTTGAAGGCCTGGAAGATGAAGCCGATCTTGTCCCGGCGCAGCTGGGTGAGCTTCTTGTCCTTCAGCTTGGTGATCTCGGTCTCACCGACCCAGATCTGGCCCTCGGTCACCGTGTCGAGACCGGCGAGGCAGTGCATCAGGGTCGACTTGCCGGAGCCGGACGGCCCCATGATCGCGGTGAAGCGGCCGCGGTCGATGTCGACGTCGACCGCGTCGAGGGCCACGACCCGGGTCTCGCCCGAGCCGTACGCCTTGGTGACCTGACGGGCCCGGGCGGCCACGGCCGTACGTTCTCCGCTGCCCCCGGACTTGGGAATCGATACTGCCGTTGTCACTGGAATGCTCCTGTTCGAGTGGTCGTCGCCGCCGGTTCGGGGCGTGCTTCGTCGCGTACCAAGACTGGCTTCGGGGAGGGGGCCGGGACGATGGTGCGCGTCTCCGTATCGGCCCGGGGGTTAGCCCCACCAGAAGGCTAGGGAGCCCAGGAGGGCCCCCTCGTCCTCCGCCGGTACGAACCGGGGGTAGGAGAAAGTTCGGTGGGACCCCTAGGGGGACTGCGACTTTCGGCTGACCCGGCTCGGGGTCGAGAGTGCGCCCTCCGGTCGCGGGAGGTTCAAGCCGCGCCGTCCGGCCTGCGGGAACCCCCTGTGCGCACGGGGGCCGGGCATGAAATCGTGTGTCGTACACACAACCAGGGGGTCCCGTGGAGCGCACCGAGCAGACCGCGACCGCAGCCGCCACCGCGCGCCGGCAGGGGCCGCAGCGGCGCGGCCCGGTGGTCGCCGCGCTCATGCTGGCCATGGCGCTGGCGGCGATGGACTCCACGATCATCTCCACCGCCGTGCCGCAGATCGTCGGCGAGCTGGGCGGCTTCTCCGTCTTCTCCTGGCTCTTCTCCGGCTACCTGCTCGCGGTCACGGTGACCCTCCCGGTCTACGGCAAGCTCGCCGACACCTTCGGCCGCAAGCCCGTGCTGCTCACCGGCATCGGCATCTTCCTGCTCGGTTCCGTGCTGTGCGCCGGGGCGTGGAGCATGGCCGGCCTGATCGCCTTCCGCATCGTGCAGGGGCTCGGCGGCGGTGCCATCCAGGGGACCGTGCAGACGGTCGCCGGCGACCTGTACCCGCTGAAGGAGCGTGGCCGCATCCAGGCCGCGATCTCCACGGTCTGGGCGGTCTCGGCCGTTCTCGGGCCGCTGTGCGGCGGGCTGCTCGCCGGGTACGCCAGCTGGCGTTGGATCTTCCTGATCAACCTGCCGATCGGCGCGGTCGCGCTCCTGCTCATCTCCCGCCATCTGCGCGAGCGGGTCGGCGAGCGGACCCGGCACCGCGTCGACTGGCCCGGCGCGCTGCTGCTCTTCCTCTCCGGCGGGCTGCTGATCACCGGCCTCGTCCAGGGCGGGCCCGCCCGGTGGTGGCTGCTCGGCGGCAGCCTCGTCATGGGCGCCCTCACCGTGTGGGCCGAACGCCGGGCCGCGGAGCCGATCATCCCCGGCTGGGTCTGGCGGCGCCGGGTGATCGTAGCCGTCAACCTGGCATTGGGCATGCTCGGCGTCCTCATGGTGGCCCCGACGGTCTTCCTCCCGACGTACGCCCAGACCGTGCTCGGGCTCGGGCCGATCGCGGCGGGCTTCGTGCTGTCGGTGATGACGCTCAGCTGGCCCGTCTCCGCGGCCCTCAGCAACCGCGTCTACCTGCGCATCGGCTTCCGCAACACCGCCGCCCTGGGCATGGCGGCGGCCACCGTCGTCCTCGTCGTGCTGGTGACGCTCCCGTACGCCGGTCCCGCCTGGCAGCCCACCTTGGTGATGCTGGCCCTCGGCGCCGCCCTCGGCCTCTTCCAGCTCCCGCTGATCGTCGGTGTGCAGTCCACCGTCCCGTGGAGCGAACGGGCCACCGCCACCTCGTCGATCCTCTTCTGCCGCCAGGTCGGCCAGAGCGTGGGGGCCGCCGTCTTCGGCGCCGTCGCCAACACCACCCTCGCGTCCCGGCTGCACGGCTCCGGCACCGACCTCGACTCGATCGCCGGCGCCGCCCACGTCGACGACCAGGTGCGCCGCGCCGTCGCGGCTGCGGTCGACCACGTCTACGCCGGCGCGGCCGTCGCGGCGGTCCTGTCCCTGGCCGCCGTCCTCCTGGTGGCCCCCCGCCGCTTCCCGGTCCTGGAGGAGGACCCGGCGGTACGGTGAGCCCATGGACGCGAAGACCTACGCGCGCATGCGGGCCGTCGCCGAGGACCTCATGACCCGGGAAGAGGCCTGGGCCGTGGAGATCGGCGAGGGTGTCATCACGATGATGATGCCGCCGGTCAACCGGCACGAGCTGATCGCCCTGCGGCTGGCACGTCAACTTCAGCGGCAAATCGACAGCGATGCCGAATGGACAGGCCACACCGCCTGGAGCGGCCCCGAGATCGAGGCACCCGCCATAGGGCGCATGCGCCGCCCGGATCTGGTCGTCGTGCCGGAACGGGCCCTCGACACGCTCGGTTTCCTCGACCCCGCCGACGTCGCCCTGGTCGCCGAGGTCGTGTCGACGTCCAACCCGGAGAACGACTACCGCGACAAGACCCGGGACTACCCCGCCATGGGCATCCCGCTCTATCTGATCATCGACCCGCGCGACAAGACGCTGGCCGTCCTCTCCGATCCGGGACCGGCGCCCGGCGATGACGGCCCCCGTTACCGGGCGCGCCACGACTACGCCTTCGGAGACACCGTCCCCGTGGGGCCGTGGGTCGTGGACAGCGGGGAGTTCCCCGCCTACGACGGTTCCTGATCGTCCCCGGGGGAGGGGGCGGGCACGTCGGCAGCGGCGGGGCCGGGATCGTCCTCGGTCTCGGGGACCTCACGGCCGGTGAGGGCGGCGAGGCTGCTGCGGACGTGGGCGAGGTGCTCGCGGATCTCCTCCCGGCGGACCTCGTGCTCGCGCAGTTCGCGTTCGGCGGCGAGCCGGATGCGCTCCTCCCGGACCCGGGCCTGGGCGAGGAGTTCCGCGGCGGTGGCGTCGGCCTTCTCCTGGCGGCGCCTGGCGGCCTCCTCCGTCTCCGCCAGGGCCCGGCGGGCGTCGTCCACCATGGCCTCGGCGTAGGAGGTCAGTTCGGCCAGGCGGGAGTCGACCCCGGCCTCGCCCTCGGCGAGTTCGTGCTCCTGGGTGTCGAAGCGCTCGCGGTGCTCCTTCTCCAGTTCGGCGAGGGTGTGTTCGCTCTCCCGCCGTGCGGCGTCGAGGTCCCGGTCGGCGTCGTCCCGCAGCCGGCCGGCCTCCTCGCGGGCGTCGCCGAGGACGCGCCCGGCGACGGCGCGGGCCTGCTCCAGCCGCCGCTCGGCCTCCTCGTCGGCGGCGCCGCGGCGGGCGTGTGCGGCCGCGCGGGCCTCGTCCATGAGCGTGCGGCGGGCGGCCTCGGCCGCGTCGTGCGCGTGCCGGGCCTCCTCCTCCGCCTGTTCGCGGACGGAGGCGGCCTCCTCCTCGACCAGCCGCAGCAGGTCCAGCGCGCCCTTCCCCAGGGACTCGTAGGTGGGCGGCGAGAGGGTGGAGACCACGTCGCGCAGAGCCGCGCACTCCGAGCTCATCTCGTTGGCCAGGACGGTGAGCCGCGCGGCACGCTCCCAGGCAGCGTCGCGGTCCTCGGACAGCTCCTCCAGGAAGCGGTCGACCTGTTCGGTGCGGTACCCGCGGCCACGGACGGTGGCGAAGCCGTGGCCGCGGGGGTGTGCCGTACTCATGCCTCCATTCTCGGGGATTTGCCCGATTTGCTCATAACGCGACACTCCGACCGCGGTTCCGGACGGCCGAAGCCGCGGAACAGAGCGCGATCGGCCGCGGACGACGGTCCCCACTGCTTTCGATGATCCGAATCTGATCACGCAGGCCGGGCTGGTCGCGGTGATGCGGCCGCCCGAGCGGTGCGGCTGTCGCGACGGGTGGCCGGCAAGGTGAAGCCGGCCGGGGCGAGGAACGGTGCGGGTGCGGGTGCGGACGCCGAGGTCGCCGGCACGGTCTCGCACCCGTCCACGGGCCTGAGGGGCCGTTATCCGTCGACGGGCTGGGACCCATGGCCCGTCCACCGGGGCGGCCGACCGCCCGGCTCATCCGGACGGACCTGCAGCAGCGCCCGTACAGGTCACCCCCGCGGGCACCCGTGGCCCGACTCACACAGGCTGCGGGTGAGGGCGGAGCTCCCGCGAGCCGGAGTTCGGGAAGGGTCACGCATGTCAGTCCGAAAGGGTCCGTGCTGGAAGGGCATCGCCGTGACGGCGGCCGTGGCCTGCGCCGTGGCCGCCGCCCCGGCCGCGGCCACCGGCCGCTCCGCACCGGCCACCGTGCCCTCGTTGGCATGGAGCCCCTGCCCTGACGCGCCGGGCTTCACCTGCGCGACGGCCGAAGTCCCGCTCGACCACCTGCACCCTGACGGGCGAATGATCGAACTGGCCGTCATCAAGCGGCCGGCGACCGACCCGGACCGCCGCGTCGGTTCCCTGTTCTTCAATCCCGGCGGCCCCGGCAACGCGGCCGCCGGAACGGCGGCGCTGCCCCTGGCGTACGAAAGGTTCCCCCGCGAACTGCGCGAGCGGTTCGACATCGTCAGCTGGGACCCCCGCGGCGTCGGGCGCTCGACGGCCGTCAGGTGCTTCCGCTCCGTGGAGGAGTTCACCGCGTGGGCGGCGCGGGTGCCGGACGGTTTCCCCGTCGGCGCCCGTGAACGGGAGGCGTGGATCTCCGCCTTCGCCGAGCTGGGCCGGATCTGCGGGCACCGCCTCCCCGCTCTGCTGCGGCACGTCTCCACCGCGGACACCGCCCGCGACCTGGACCTTCTGCGCCGCGCGGTGGGCGACCGGAGGCTCAGCTACCTGGGCGTCTCCTACGGGACGTTCCTCGGCGCCACCTACGCCAATCTCTTCCCCCGCAGGGTCCGGGCCGTGGTCCTGGACGGCAACGTCGATCCGGTCAGGTGGGTGCGGATGCGTCCCGAACTGCCCACCGAGCTGCGGCAGGGGGCCGACATCGGGTCGGCCCGGACCCTGTCCCGCTTCCTGGAACTATGCGGCCGTACGACGGCCGACCGCTGCGCCTTCTCGGCCGGCACCCCGCGAGCCACCCGGGACAAGTACCAGCGGCTGCTGCGGCGCCTGCGCGAACACCCTCAGGGAGAGTGGACCTACGCGGCCACCGTGGCGGCGGTCGTCAACGGGCTGTACGTCGTCGCCCCCGGGTGGACCGAACTCGCCCAGGACCTCCAGGACCTGTGGGAAGGCCGCGCGCCTTCCCGGCAGGACTCCACCGCCACCCCCGCGGCTGCCCCGGTGCCCTCGAAGGCGGAGGAGCAACCGGCGTACCCGGAGGTGGAACCGCCACTCGCCGTGGAGTGCTCGGAGAGCCCCAACCCGCGCGATCCACGACGCTACCGCCACTTCGAACGGTACGCCCGGGCCCGGTCGGGCGACGTCGGATCGTACTGGACGTGGTTGCCCGAACCGTGCGCCACCTGGCCCGCGCGGGCGGCCCACCCCTACACGGGACCGTGGAACCGCTCCACCGTCCCCCTCCTCACCGTGAACACCACGTACGACCCGGCGACCCCGTACCGGGCAGCGGTGGCGGCGACCCGGCACCTGGGGAACGCCCGTCTGATCACCGTCCGCGGCTACGGGCACACCACGCTGCTGAACCCCAGCACCTGCGCCGGCCTGCACGAGGTGCGCTACTTCCTCACCGGCGCACTGCCTCCCCGGGGCACCGTCTGCCGCCAGCACACCCGGCCCTTCACGTCCCCCGTCCCGTCCCCGGAGTGACCGCCGAAGCGGCCGCACCGCGCTCCGGCTTCCCGGCGAGTCGTCACGTAGCAGGCCGGGGCGTGCCGGTGGCGATGTCGCGCCGCCTTCGCACCCCGGCGAGCCGGCTCCAGGACACTTCCCCCCGGACGGCCCGGTTCCCTGCCCGTGGCCCCGGCGGGCGGGCGGACGCCTGCCGGGCAGGCGGTCCGCCGTCCGGTGACCCTCCTGTGCCGACTAGAGCATTCCGTCCCACATCTGCTCGATGAGCACCGGCCACCAGTGCTCGGGCGACGCCACCGCCGCCGGGTCCAGCGCGGCCAGCTGGTTCTGGAAGTCGACCGTCCAGCGGCCCGCCTGCTCGGGTGTCAGGCCCAGCCGCCAGCGCCACATCTTCCCGAGCAGCGCCAGGCAGCGGACGAACTCCGGCAGACTGGAGTTGACGAACTGCGGCACGGCCGCCGCACCGCCCGGCCCGGCCTCCAGCGGCACCGCGACGATGTGCGCCGTGCCGTACTGCACGCACAGCTGCCGGCCGAAGTCGTTGCCCATCACCAGGTACGAGCCCGCGTCCGGGGCCGGCTGCGCGCCGCGCTCGGCCGCCAGCTCGGCCAGGGTCGGCACCGGCCGCCCGGGCTGGGCCTGGGCCCAGAAGAACGGGCCGAAGTCCACCGGCAGCCCGGACCAGGTGAGCGTCTGCGCGACGAGGTCCGGCACGCCCTGGCGGGCGACCGCCCGCTGGTCGAAGCGGAACACGCCCTGCGGCCCGAAGGACTGCGCCAGTTCGTGCCCGATCGCGTCCAGCGGGACCGGGGGGACGCGCTGGATCCGGTGCGGCTCGGGCAGCGGCACCCGGTGCGGGTGGGCGTGCGCCGGGGCGCTCGCCACCTGGTGCAGCTCGCCGAGGTGCGTCAGCAGGTGCTGGACGCCCGCTCGACGGCTCGCGTGGTCCTTGCCGTACGGGGCGGTGCTGCTGATCCGCACCTGGGGCCAGGTCTCGCGGATCATCCGGGCGCAGTAGCCGCCCGGCAGGTCGCACGACTCCAATTCGGTGTGCAGCTCCAGCACCGCCTGCGGAGGCACGCCGAGGGCGCGCAGCTCGTGCAGGATCTGCCACTCCGGGTGCGGCGTTCCGGGGGCGGAACGGCGGATCAGCTGCTGCTCCGAGCCGTCCTGCGCGCGATAGCGGAGTACGGCCATGTAGCCGGGGCCGACCGTGGGCACCCCGGTGGGCGCCTGGGCCTGGGGCTGCGGCGGCTGGGGGTAGCCGTACGCCGCGGGCCGCGGCGCCACCGGGCCCGGCGGAGAGGGCGCAGGCGGTGCCGGCGCTCCGGCGCCGCCCTCCGGGCGGGACAGCATCGTGGCGGCCTGGTGCACGTCCCCGGCCGCGGGCCCCGGCGGCGGGGGTGCGGGCGGGCCGGGCCGGTCGTTCGCGGGGAGCGCCTGCACGAGCTGCGTGGGCACGTACCCGGCGGCCGGGGTGCCGGGCACTCCCGGACCGGGCGGCGGCGCGGGCGGCCCGGGTGGGCCGGGCGGACCGGCCTTCGAGGTCTCGGCGGCGGCCACGTCGGCGACCCCGCGAGCCGGGCCGGGCGGCGGGGGCGGCGGAGGCGGGCCGTCCGGGCGGGACAGCATCGTCGCGGCCTGGTGCACGTCCCCGGATGCGGGCCTGGCGGGGGTGGACGGCGCGGGCGGCGGCGGGGGCGGACCGGCGAATGGCGTGGGCGGCGGAGGAGGCCCCGGCGGCGGAGGCGCGGCCGCGCCACCCGGGTAGCCGTAGGCGCCGGGCCCGGGAGCCGACGGGGGTGGGGGCGGCGCGCCCGCACCGGCGCCGGGGTAGCCGTAACCCCCCTGCGGCAGCGGCGTCCCGGTCTCGCCCACACCGGGCAGCCGCTCGGTGCTGGCGTCGGCGCTCGTCACCGGCAGCGGCGTATGGGCGTCGTCCGAGTCGCTGATCGGCGGCGCGTACACCGTCGCCGGCGGCGGCACGGAGGCTCCCGCGCCCTGGCCGTCGTTGGCGTCCCGCCACGCCGCGGGCGGCGGGGTCGGCGCCCCGCCGTACGGCGTCGGCAACGGCGGGGTCGGGGTGGGGACGTACGGCTGGGTGGGCGTGGCGGGACCGGGCGCGGTGACCGGCGCCGGGGCGGGCGGCGGCATGGGGACGGTGTCGCCGGGGGCGCCGTCGGCGTTGCGGCGGTCGGGGATGCCGAGCCGGTCGGCGGCGTCCTGCAGCCACTGAGGCGGGCTCAGCAGGAAGGAGGTCGCCTCCAGGTCGATCCGCCGGGGCGGCTCCGGCACGGCGTCCGCGACCGCCTCGGCCGTTGCGCCGTAGGTCTCCTCCCAGCGGCGGATGATCTCGCCCACGGGCAACGCGGGCCAGAGCGTGGCCTCGCCGCTGTCCCGGGCGATGACGATGCGGGTCTCCCCGTCGTCCGAGGTCGGACCGCCGTCCCTCGGCTCGGACCAGACCACGAAGCCCCGGTCGAACTCCCGCACCCGCACCTCGCGGGCGAGGTAGGCCGGGACGTCGGCGTTGATCCACCGCTCGGCGCGCTCCTGCGCCTGCGCGAAGGTGACCATGTGCTGCCTCACCCCTCCACCGGAACGGCGCGGGCGAAGCCGCCGTCCACCATCAGGTTCGCCACCGTCTCCAGCTCCGGCGGGTCGCCGGCGAGCGCGGCCAGGAAGGCGTCGAAGTCCTCGCCGCAGGGCAGCAGCAGCCCGCAGACCCGTTCCTCGGTGGAGCCGAAGGCGCCGTCGGCGTCACGCACGTCGTCGTACGGGCACAGCCACATGGAACCCAGGTCGGCGCCGCGCGACTTCACGGCGAGCACGCCGCCCTGGACGTAACAGATCGCCAGGTAGTCCTTGGTGAGGTGGTCCCGCAGGCACTTGTTGACGTAGCCGAGGTCGTTGACCGCCGCCTCGTCCCGCACGGTGAAGAAGGGCTGGTCGACCAGGAGTCCCAGCATGGGCAGCAGGGCGACGCCGCGCGGCGCGCTGCCGCCCGCCGCCTTCAGGAAGGTCCGGTACGCGCCGGGCAGCCGGTAGCCGAGCTCCTCCTCGACGTCCCGGACCTGCTGCTCGGTGACGGCGACCCCGTCCTTGCGCAGCCCGAAGTGGACCGGCCGGGTCTCCTGCAGCGGCCGGGTGCCGCGCTTGTCGTGGTCGGCGGAGGCGGTGGTGGCCAGGCCGCCGTGGTGCCGCAGCAGCGACTTGACCTCGGCGGGGATCAGCTCCAGACGACGGCTGCCGGCGACGTGGTGCCAGGTCCACCCGTGCGGCGTGGCGACGGGGGGCAGGCTGCCCCACAGCTCGTGACCGGCGGCGTGCAGCGCGGCGTTGGCCGACACGTAGTCGGTCAGCCGGAGTTCGTCGATGCCGAAGCCGTCCGGCGGCTCTGCGATCTCGGCCGCCGCGCGGGCGTACGGCGAGAAGTCGGGGAAGCCGCGCTCGTCCACGCGTACGCCCTGCGGGTGGCGGGCGCGCCGCACCGGGTCCGGGAAGTGCACGATCTGACCGGCGTAGGCCGCGTTCGGTGGCGCGGCCCGATGCCCGGGCCGACCTGTCGTCATTGCCGATGCCCCCATGCTGAATCTGGTGTTGGGCACAGCCTATGGGGTGTGGCAAGAGGTGCTTCCGCTGGTTCAGGTCACGGGTGTACGGCCAACCGCGGCGAGTTGTCCGCGCCGGGTGACGCAGGTGGCCGACGGCGCCGGCACCTTCAACTGCGCGCTGAACAGGGTCCGTTGTGCCGCTCCCGTGGAGGCCTTGGTCGAATCCGTCCGACCCGGCGCTACTATCCGTACAACCACTGGCCAACGCAAGGAGCACCACTGCGGCAGCACATCGGACCGCGACACGCGACGTCGCACGGTGCCGTGACATCCGGCACAAAATAAACCTCTCACCTCACAACCGACTTCCGTAACGCCTTGTCCGTTTGGCAGTCTTACGCACATAGGGGGACGTCCTCCCCGCGAGGACGGATCGGAGGGCCGTACGAAAATGCTGACGACAGACACCGCGGATCCGCGGCTCAACTGGGGAGCCGGCGAAGCACCCGCTCCACCGGTACTGCGCCACCGGCGCGACGGGATCCTGCCGGCGGTCGCCGCCGCACTGTCCGTCAAGGACGAGGTCCTCACCTGCACCGGCGTCAAGGCCGACCAGCCGCCCCCGCTGCACCCGCTCGTCCAGGACTTCCTCGACACCCTCCCCGTCGCCCAGCGTGAGCGCTTCACCGGGCGATGTCCCGAGCCGGTGCTGCTGTCCCGCCACCTCACCACCGTCGACGGCGCCCGCAGCAAGCGCGCCTCGCGCAAGCCGCTCACCGCCGGCGAGGCCCGCAAGGCCCTCAAGGGCGCCAAGCTCACCGCCCGCCGCATACGTGAGGACGGCGACCCCGCCCACGGCACCTACGCCCCGCCCTGCCGCTCCTGCGAGGCGCTGCTCGCGCACTTCGGCGTCCGCGCCTTCGACCCTGGAACCGACGCCGAATGAACTCGACCACCCGTTTCCCCGCCGGCGTCGACGCGGCCCTGCGCGCAGCCGGCTGGCAGCCCGGCCGCTGGGACATCCGGCAGGCCGAGGTCTGGGCCGACACACTCCGCGCCTACGCCTCCCCCGGTGGCCACCGCCACAGCGTCTTCCCCGCCGCGGTCGAGGCCTGGGCCGAGTTCGGCGGCCTCACCGTGCCCGCCGTCGCCGCCTCCGGCCGCCACGTCGCGCCCAGCACGGTCCGCGTGGACCCGCTCCACGGGCTCCACTTCGCACGCACCCTCGGCGATCTGGGCAGCGCGCTCGACACGGAGGTGGCGCCGCTGGGGGAGGAGTCGGCGGGCCACGGGCAGCTCGCGATCGACGCGGAGGGGCGCGTCTACTGCGTCGACCACACGGGCGACTACTACCTGGGCGCCGGCATCGACGAGGCGTTGGGCACCCTCACGACGGGCTCGCGCCCCCACCGCCTCACGACGTGACCGCCGGGCGGGCCGGCCCCCGCCCTCCCATCCGCAGCCCGCGTCCTTGCGCCCGAAGGGCGCGAGCCGAACCCGTACGCGACAGCAGACGTCACGCGGGCAGCATCGCCGAGACGCGGAACCCGCCCTCATGGGTCGTGCCGGCGGCGAACCCCCCGCCCAGCGCGGTGACCCGCTCCTTCATGCCGACCAGCCCGTTGCCCCCGCTGGGCAGCACAAGCGCCGGCGCCCCGCCGGAGGGCCCGTTCTGCACCAGGACCGCGACCTCCGCATCGCGGTAGGCCAGACGGATGCGGGCCCGCGCGCCGGGCGCGTGTTTGTGGACGTTCGTGAGCGCTTCCTGCACGACGCGGTAGACCGTCGCCTCGACCCGCGCCGCCAGCGGACGCTCCTGTCCCTCCACCGTGAGCTCGACGTCCATCCCGGCGGCCCGCGACTCGTCGAGCAGCCCGGTGAGCTCGGCCAGGCACGGCCCCTGCTCGTCCTCCGGCTCGGCGTCCCCGGCCGCGGCCGGACCCGGCGGGTGCGCAATCGTTTCCGCAGCGACCGCCACACCGACCACCGCATCCACGTCCGCACCCGCACCCGCCGCCGCCCGCGCCGCCGTCACCGGCTCCGTCCGCAGGACGCCGAGCATCTCGCGCAGTTCGTTGAGCGCCTGCCGCCCCATGTCCCCGAGGAGCTGCGCGCTGGCGGAGGCCTTCTCGGGGTCCTTGACGGCGATCGCCTGGAGTGCTGCCGCGTGCACGACCATGAGGCTCACCCGGTGCGCGACGACGTCGTGCATCTCGCGCGCGATCCGCGTGCGCTCCTCCATGCGGGCGCGCTCCGCGGAGCTCGTGGCCGTCTCGGCCAGCAGCGACAGTTCCCGCTCCAGGCCGTCCGCCCGTTCCCGCAGGCTCTCCACCAGCCGGCGGCGGGCGCCGACGTACAGGCCCAGCAACACCGGCGGCGCGGTGACGCCGACCGCGGCGAGCACCGAGGTGAGCGCGACCACGGCCAGTGGCGCGTGGTAGGCCGCGCCGCCGAGGTCACCGTGCATCTCCAGGAAGGTGACGATCAGCATGCCGAGCATGGTCATCCCGGACAGCACCGCGATGATCCGCCGCGGTACGTCGGAGGCGGCCAGACTGTAGAGGCCCACGATGCTCAGCAGGATGCCCATCTGGGCCGGCGTGACGGCGATGGAGACCAGGACCACCAGGACCGGCCAGCGCCTGCGGAGCACCAGCACCGAGCCGACCAGGAGGCCGAACAGACCCGTGACGACCGGCGAGACCCCGGTCTTCTCCGCGAAGGCGGCGCCCTCGAGGAGGCATTCCACGGCCGAGACGAAGGCCAGGGACACGTCGAGCGCCATGCTGCGCCGCCTGGGCCACCACCACGGCCCGGCGGCCACCCGGCTTCGTCCGCCGGCCCCGTCCGGTACGTACTCCCCCGTCGTACTCATACGGACCAGCCTAGACGCGCCGGTGTCCGCCTGGCGGTCAGCCCGGTTCCGGCACGCGGCCCCGACCTATCCTTGTGCCGTCGGACAGCGCGGTCCGGACAATGCCGCCGACCATTCCACTGCACTAGGAGCCGCACCTGTGAGCAGCGCCGACAACACCACCGGCAGCGCCCCCCTCCGCGCGGACATCCGCCGTCTGGGAGACCTCCTCGGCGGGACGCTCGTACGGCAGGAGGGCCCGGAACTCCTCGATCTGGTCGAGAGGGTGCGGGCGCTGACCCGCAGCGACGGCGAGGCCGCCGCCGCCCTGCTCGGCGAGACCGATCTGGAGACCGCGGCCAAGCTGGTACGGGCGTTCTCCACCTACTTCCACCTGGCGAACGTCACCGAACAGGTACACCGCGGCCGTGAGCTGCGGTCCCGCCGGGCGGCCGACGGCGGGCTGCTGGCCCGTACCGCCGACCTGCTCAAGGACGCCGACCCGGAGCACCTGCGCCAGACGGTGCGCCACCTCAACGTGCGTCCCGTGTTCACCGCCCACCCCACCGAGGCGGCCCGGCGCAGCGTGCTGAACAAGCTGCGGGTTATCGCCGCCCTGCTGGAGGAGTCCGGCGCGGCGGGCGGGGACCGCCGCCGCAGCGACCTGCGTCTGGCGGAGAACATCGACCTGCTCTGGCAGACCGACGAGCTGCGCGTCGTACGCCCCGAACCCGCCGACGAGGCGCGCAACGCCATCTACTACCTGGACGAGCTGCACGCGGGCGCGGTCGGCGACGTACTGGAGGACCTGGCGGTCGAGCTGGAGCGGATCGGCGTGCCGCTGCCCGCGAAGACCCGTCCGCTGACCTTCGGCACCTGGATCGGCGGCGACCGGGACGGCAACCCCAACGTCACCCCGCAGGTCACCTGGGACGTGCTGATCCTGCAGCACGAGCACGGCATCACCGACGCCCTGGAGCTGGTCGACGACCTGCGCGCGGCGCTGTCGAACTCGATCCGCAACTCCGGCGCCTCGCCCGAGCTGCTGGCCGGCCTGGAGCAGGACCTGCAGCGCCTGCCGGAGATCAGCCCCCGCTACAAGCGGCTGAACGCCGAGGAGCCCTACCGCCTCAAGGCCACCTGCATCCGGCAGAAGCTGCTCAACACCCGGGAGCGGCTGGCGAGCGGCACGCCGCACGTGCCCGGGCGCGACTACCTCGGCACCGGCGGCCTCCTGGCCGACCTGCGTCTGCTGCAGGACTCGCTGCGCGCCAACCGCGGTGAGCTGATCGCCGACGGCCGGCTGGACCGCACCATCCGCACGCTCGCCGCCTTCGGCCTGCAGCTGGCCACCATGGACGTCCGCGAGCACGCCGACGCCCACCACCACGCCCTCGGCCAGCTCTTCGACCGGCTGGGCGAGGAGTCCTGGCGGTACGCGGACATGCCGCGGGACTACCGGCGCAGGCTGCTCGCCAAGGAGCTGCGCTCGCGGCGTCCGCTGGCGCCGTCCCCGGCGCCGCTGGACGCGGCGGGGGCGAAGACGCTGGGCGTCTTCCACACCGTGCGGGAGGCCTTCGACCGCTTCGGACCGGAGGTCATCGAGTCGTACATCATCTCGATGTGCCTGGGCTCGGACGACGTCTTCGCGGCGGCGGTGCTGGCCCGCGAGGCGGGGCTGATCGATCTGCACGCGGGGATCGCCAAGATCGGCATCGTGCCGCTGCTGGAGACCACCGACGAGCTGAGGGTCGCCGACCGGCTGCTCGACGAGATGCTCTCCGACCCCTCCTACCGCAAGCTCGTCTCGCTCCGCGGCGACGTGCAGGAGGTCATGCTCGGCTACAGCGACAGCTCCAAGTTCGGCGGCATCACCACCTCGCAGTGGGAGATCCACCGGGCGCAGCGCAGCCTGCGCGACGTGGCGCACCGCCACGGGGTGCGGCTGCGGCTGTTCCACGGCCGCGGCGGCACGGTCGGCCGGGGCGGCGGCCCGACGCACGACGCGATCCTGGCGCAGCCGTGGGGCACGCTGGAGGGCGAGATCAAGGTGACCGAGCAGGGCGAGGTCATCTCCGACAAGTACCTGATCCCGTCCCTGGCGAGGGAGAACCTGGAGCTGACGGTCGCGGCCACGCTGCAGGCCTCGGCGCTGCACACCGCGCCCCGCCAGTCCGAGGAGGCGCTGTCCCGCTGGGACGCGGCCATGGACGTGGTCTCCGACGCCGCGCACCGCGCGTACCGGCGGCTGGTGGAGGACCCGGACCTGCCCGCGTACTTCTTCGCCTCCACCCCCGTGGACCAGCTGGCCGAGCTGCACCTGGGCTCCCGCCCCTCGCGCCGCCCGGACAGCGGGGCGGGCCTGGACGGGCTGCGGGCCATCCCGTGGGTGTTCGGCTGGACGCAGTCGCGGCAGATCGTGCCGGGCTGGTTCGGCGTCGGCTCGGGCCTGAGGGCCGCCCGTGAGGCGGGCCGGGAGGCGGACATCGCCGAGGCGTACGAGCAGTGGCACTTCTTCCGGAACTTCCTGTCCAACGTCGAGATGACGCTGGCCAAGACGGACCTGCGGATCGCCGGGCACTACGTCCGCACCCTGGTGCCCGGCGAGCTCAAGCACGTCTTCGAGGTCATCAAGGCCGAGCACGAGCTGACGGTCGCCGAGGTGCTGCGGATCACCGGTGAGGCGGACCTGCTGGACGCGCAGCCGGTGCTCCAGCAGACCTTCCGGATCCGGGACGCCTACCTCGACCCGATCTCCTACCTGCAGGTGGCTCTCCTGCACCGGCAGCGCGAGGCCGCCGGCCGCGGCGAGGAGCCCGACCCGCTGCTCGCCCGCGCACTGCTGCTGACGGTCAACGGCGTGGCGGCGGGCCTGCGCAACACCGGCTGACCGCCCGTCGCGGAAGAGCAGGACGAGGGCGGTGCTCCCCGCGGGGAGCACCGCCCTCGTCCCGTGCGCGGAGCGGGGCCGACGTCAGTTCTTGCGGTGGCCGATCAGCCGGGGCCTGGGCTCGAGGCCGGACAGGCCGTTCCAGGAGAGGTTCACCAGGTGCGCGGCGACCTCCGCCTTCTTGGGCTTCTGGGCGTCCAGCCACCACTGCCCGGTGAGCGCGACCATCCCGACCAGCGCCTGGGCGTAGAGAGGGGCGAGCTTGGGGTCGAAGCCGCGCTGCTTGAACTCCATGCCCAGGATGTCCTCCACCTGCGTGGCGATGTCGCTGATCAGCGAGGCGAAGGTGCCGGTCGACTGCGCGACCGGCGAGTCCCGTACGAGGATCCGGAAGCCGTCGGTGTACTGCTCGATGTAGTCCAGCAGCGCGAAGGCGGCCTGTTCCAGCAGTTCGCGGGGGTGACCACCGGTGAGGGCACCGGTGACCATGTCCAGCAGGCACCGCATCTCGCGGTCCACGACGACGGCGTAGAGGCCCTCCTTGCCACCGAAGTGCTCGTAGACGACGGGCTTGGAGACGCCCGCCTTGTGCGCGATCTCCTCGACGGAGGTGCCCTCGAATCCGCGTTCGGCGAAGAGCGTGCGCCCCACGTCGAGGAGTTGCTCGCGGCGCTCCTTGCCCGTCATGCGCACCCGCCGGGCACGCCGCGAGGGCGTACCGTCTTTGGCCCTGCTGCTACTGCTGCCGTCGCTCACCCGTCAATCATGCCGCTTCGCTGACGCTCTCCTTGCGGCGGGCCGCGATCCGGTCAGCGGTCGGCCACCGTACGTCACTGGCCCAACCGAGCATCTCGAACCAGCGGATGACGCGGGCGCTGGAGTCGATCTGGCCGCGGAGCACACCGTGCCGGGCGGAGGTGGGGTCGGCGTGGTGGAGGTTGTGCCAGGACTCGCCGCAGGACAGCACGGCCAGCCACCAGACGTTGCCGGACTTGTCGCGGGAGCGGAAGGGGCGCTTGCCGACCGCGTGGCAGATCGAGTTGATCGACCAGGTGACGTGGTGCAGCAGGGCCACGCGGACCAGGGAGCCCCAGAAGAAGGCGGTGGCGGCGCCGGTCCACGACATCGTCGCCAGGCCGCCGATCAGTGGCGGGAGCAGCAGCGAGATGGCCGTCCAGAGCCAGAAGTCACGGCTGATCCGGCGGATCGCGGGGTCCTTGATGAGGTCCGGGGCGTACTTGTGCTGAGGGGTCTGCTCCTCGTCGAACATCCAGCCCATGTGGGCCCACCACAGGCCCTTGAGCAGGGCGGGGACGGTCTCGCCGTACCGCCAGGGGCTGTGCGGGTCACCCTCGGCGTCGGAGAACTTGTGATGCCTGCGGTGGTCGGCGACCCAGCGCACGATCGGCCCTTCGACGGCCATCGAGCCGGCGACGGCCAGGGCGATCTTCAGCGGGCGGTTGGCCTTGAACGAGCCGTGGGTGAAGTGACGGTGGAAGCCGATGGTGATGCCGTGACAGCCGAGGAAGTACATCCCGACCATCAGGCCGAGGTCGAGCCAGCTCAGTCCCCATCCCCACGCCAGCGGGATCGCCGCGAGGAGGGCGAGGAAGGGGATGCCGATGAAGAGTCCGAGGGTGATCTGCTCGAGTGACTGCTTCTTGTCACCACCGAGGGTGGCGCGGGGAGGCGGGGCCCCGTCGCCGGCCCCGGGTTCCGGGGACTCGGTGATCACGTCGGTCTGTGTGGTCATGGTGGTCCCTCAATGAAGGTCGGAGGCTACGCCACCGTAACTTACGGCCTCGTAAGTATGGCAGGGCCGAGTGACGGCGGAACAGAGCACGCGTGTCGGCGAGAACACGGCTCTTGACACATGTACCCAGGTTTGCGGAGGGGAAGTGCCGATCTTTGTCGTCGCATTGGAGGCGGTCGGTGCGGCATAGTGGTGGAGGCCAGACGGGTACCCTGACCGGATGTCCTGTTCGGCCGGGGTTTCCTTCCGCTGTGGTGTAACGGCAGCACTGAGGGTTTTGGTCCCTTAAGTCCGGGTTCGAATCCTGGCAGCGGAGCACTGACCGAAGGGTCGCGGCAGCCGTCGCGACCCTTCCGCGTTCACCCGCCCGAAACGCCCCGGTATCCTTCGCGTGACTGTCACCCCACGCCGAGGAGCCCGTTCCGTGAGCGCCCACCGCCCGGCCGCCGTCATCGTCCTTGCCGCGGGTGAGGGCACCCGCATGAAGTCGGCGACCCCGAAAGTCCTGCACTCGATCAGCGGCCGGTCCCTGGTCGGACACGTCGTGGCCGCGGCCCGCGCCCTGGATCCCGAGCACCTGCTGGTCGTGGTCGGCCACGCCCGCGAACAGGTGACCGGTCACCTGGCCGAGACCGACGCCGCGGTCCGCACCGCCGTGCAGTACGAGCAGAACGGCACCGGTCACGCGGTCCGGGCCGGCCTGGCGGAACTCCCGGAGCTGACCGGCACGGTGGTGATCACCGCGGGCGACACCCCGCTGCTCACCCCGGACACCCTGCGCGCGCTGGTCGAGGCCCACGCGGCCGACGGCAACGCCGTCACCGTGCTGACCGCCGAGGTGCCCGACCCGACCGGCTACGGCCGTATCGTGCGCGGCGAGGACGGCTCGGTGCTGGCGATCGTCGAGCAGAAGGACGCCACCGACGAGCAGCGGGCGCTGCGCGAGATCAACTCCGGGGTGTTCGCCTTCGACGCGCGACTGCTGGCGGAGGCACTGGCCAAGGTGACCACCGACAACGCCCAGGGCGAGGAGTACCTCACCGACACCCTCGGCATCCTGCGCGAGGCCGGCCACCGCGTCGGCGCCTCCGTCGCCGAGGACCACCGCGAGATCGCCGGCATCAACAACCGCGTGCAGCTCGCCGAGGCCCGCCGCATCCTCAACGACCGCCTCCTGCGCAGGGCGATGCTGGAAGGTGCGACGATCATGGACCCGGCGTCGACCTGGGTGGACGTCACGGTGGAGTTCGAGCCCGACACCCTCGTACTGCCGAACACCCAGTTGTACGGCGCGACCCGGCTCGCCGCGGGCGCGGAGGTCGGCCCCAACTGCACGCTGACCGACACCCTGGTCGGCCCCGGCGCCACGGTGAGCAACACCGTGGCCGTCGGCGCGGAGATCGGCGAGGCCGCCTCGGCCGGCCCGTACGCCTACCTGCGTCCGGGCACCAGGCTCGGCGCCAAGGCGAAGGCCGGCACCTACGTCGAGATGAAGAACGCCACCGTCGGCGAGGGCACCAAGGTGCCGCACCTGTCCTACGTCGGAGACGCGACGATCGGCGAGTACACGAACATCGGCGCCGCCAGCGTCTTCGTCAACTACGACGGGCAGGCCAAGCATCACACCACGATCGGCTCCCACTGCCGCACCGGCTCCGACAACATGTTCGTGGCACCCGTCACAGTCGGGGACGGCGCCTACACCGCCGCGGGCTCCGTGATCACCAAGGACGTGCCGGCCGGTTCGCTCGCCGTCGCACGCGGCCAGCAGCGCAACATCGAGGGCTGGGTGGCCAGGAAGCGGCCCGGCAGCGCCGCGGCCCACGCCGCCGAACAGGCCCAGCAGGCCGCGCCGGAGGCCTGACCGGCGAGGCAGCCATGGGGAGTGGCCTTCCCCACGTGCGCGGTCGCGCCGGGCAACGCGTACCGTGTGAGGTGCACACAATTCCGCCAGCTCCCTGACCGAAGGCGAAGCTGCGTTGAACACCAAGGAGACGGTGCAGTGACCGGGATCAAGACGACCGGTGAGAAGAAGCTGATGCTCTTCTCCGGCCGCGCACACCCCGAGCTCGCGGAGGAGGTGGCACGTGAGCTGGGCGTCAACCTTGTGCCGACGAAGGCCTTCGACTTCGCGAACGGTGAGATCTACGTCCGCTTCGAGGAATCGGCGCGCGGCTCGGACGCTTTCGTCATCCAGAGCCACACCGCTCCCATCAACAAGTGGATCATGGAACAGCTGATCATGATCGACGCGCTGAAGCGGGCCTCCGCCAAGCGCATCACCGTGGTCGTGCCGTTCTACGGTTACGCCCGCCAGGACAAGAAGCACCGCGGCCGCGAGCCGATCTCGGCCCGCCTCGTCGCCGATCTGATGAAGACCGCGGGCGCCGACCGGATCCTCACCGTCGACCTGCACACCGACCAGATCCAGGGCTTCTTCGACGGCCCGGTGGACCACCTGTTCGCGCTGCCGATACTGGCGGACTACGTGGGCGCGAAGGTCGACCGCTCGAAGCTGACCGTCGTCTCCCCCGACGCCGGCCGGGTGCGCGTGGCCGACCGCTGGTGCGACCGCCTGGGCGCGCCGCTGGCGATCGTCCACAAGCGGCGCGACCCGGACGTCGCCAACCAGGTCACCGTGCACGAGGTGGTCGGTGACGTGCGCGGCCGCATCTGCGTCCTGGTGGACGACATGATCGACACCGGTGGCACCATCTGCGCCGCGGCGGACGCCCTGTTCGCCAACGGCGCCGAGGACGTCATCGTGACCGCCACCCACGGCGTCCTGTCCGGCCCGGCCGCGGACCGGCTGAAGAACTCCAAGGTGAGCGAGTTCGTCTTCACCGACACCCTGCCGACGCCGGGTGAGCTGGCCCTCGACAAGATCACGGTGCTGTCGATCGCGCCGACGATCGCCAACGCGGTCCGCGAGGTCTTCGAGGACGGTTCCGTGACGAGCCTGTTCGAGGACGCGCACTGATCGATTTCCGGGGCGGCCTCCCCGCCGGGTAGACTCAGCGAGTTGCTCGGCGAGGGAGGCCGTCCGCGTTTGCGCGGCACACTCCGTTATCGACGCGCTCCTCGTAAGTGGAACGGCCCGTCGTGGGCCGGGCGACCGACCTGAGTCCCGTCGTCATCACGAGGAGTGTGATCCCCATGTCCGAGGTGAAGATCTCCGCGCAGCTGCGCACCGAGTTCGGCAAGGGCGCCGCCCGCCGCATCCGCCGCTCGCACCAGGTTCCCGGTGTCATCTACGGCCACGGCCAGGACCCCAAGCACGTCGCCCTGCCGGGGCACGAGCTGCTCCTCGCCCTGCGTACCCCCAACGTCCTGATCAGCCTGGACATCGAGGGTGACGGCACCGAGCTGGTCATCCCCAAGGCCGTGCAGCGCGACCCGCTGAAGGGCTTCCTGGAGCACGTCGACCTGCTCGCCGTCAAGCGCGGCGAGAAGGTCACCGTCGAGGTCGTGGTCAGCACCGAGGGCGAGCTCGCCCCGGGCGGCAACCTGCTGGAGCATGTGCTCAACGCGCTGCCGGTCGAGGCCGAGGCGACCCACATCCCCGACGGCGTCACTGTCTCCATCGAGGGCCTGGAGGCCGGTACCTCCGTCCTCGCCAAGGACATCCCGCTCCCCAAGGGCACCACCCTGGCCGTCGACGAGGACACCGTCGTCCTGCAGGTCGTCGCGGCCCAGGCCGAGGCTCCCGCCGAGGGCGAGGCCGCCGAGGGCGAGGCCGCCGAGGCCGCCGGCGAGTAAGTACGGCAGCACGCGGTTCCCGGCCGCCGCCCCGCTCCGCGAGGAGCGGGGCGGCGGTCCTGTTGAATGGACGCCATGAGCATGAGCGCAGCGGAAAGCGCCCCCGAGGGACCCTGGCTGGTGGCCGGCCTGGGCAACCCCGGACCGGAATACGCCGGCAACCGGCACAACATCGGCTTCATGGTCGCCGACCTGCTCGCCGAGCGGATCGGCGGGCGCTTCAAGACCCACAAGAGCCGGTCCCAGGTCGTCGAGGGACGCGTCGGCGGCCGCCGCGTCGTGCTGGCCAAGCCGATGACGTACATGAACCTTTCCGGCGGCCCGGTTACGGCGCTGCGCGACTTCTACAAGGTGCCGCTCGGCAACATCATCGCGGTGCACGACGAGTTGGACATCGACTACGCCACCCTGCGCCTGAAGAAGGGCGGCGGCGACAACGGCCACAACGGCCTGAAGTCGATCACCAAGTCCCTCGGCCCCGATTACCTGCGCGTGCGCTGCGGTATCGGGCGCCCGCCGGGGCGGATGCAGGTCGCGGACTTCGTCCTCAAGGACTTCTCCGCCGCCGAGCGCAAGGAACTGGAGTGGTTCGTGGACCGGGCCGCTGACGCTGTCGAGTCGCTCATCTGCGACGGGCTGGAGCGGGCGCAGGGCACCTACAACGGTTGACTGGCGAAAGGTTGACCGAGCGCCACGCAATGGCCAAGGATCGCCCGCATGGTCAAACGGAGTCTCGCCCGCCGCACCGCCGAGAGCGCCTGGGGGCTGCTGCTGGTCGGCCGTATCGTCCTGCTGAGCGCGCTGATCCTGGTCATGCTGGCGGCCGGGGTGTGGACCTCGTGGAAGACAGCCCAGCACGTCATGCTCACCAAGGGCCGCGAGCAGGGCACGATGACGGTCTCCGCCTGTGGCGGCGACACCTGCACCGGGCCCTTCGTGCCCAAGGGCCTCGGCTCCGTGCGCGGGAAGGTGACGATCGACAAGGCGGTCACCCACCGCACCGGCGAGCGGATACCGGTCGCGGTGAAGCCCGGCACCGACGCCGTGGTGCGCACCGGACTCGCCGGTGTGCTGCACGCCTGGATCCCGCTGGGCGGTGCCCTGCTCCTCGTATCCCTGGTCCTGGCCGGAGGTCTGCGCCGGCCGCGCACCGCCTGGACCGCCGCCCTGGCCGGTGCGGCGCTCCTGGGGGCGGCCTTCCTCACCCTGTGAAGGCGCGTGGCGCTATCGTTACCCCGGATCTATGGGGCAGTCGTGACGCTCCGGGACCAATGGGACAGGTGTTTCTTGACGTGGGGCGGAAGGCCGTTGGAATCTGGCCACCTCCCCCCGCATTCCGTCATTCACTCCCTCAGGTGGTACGCCCATGCGCGCCCTCACTACGGCGTGCGCGGCGACGGTGGCCCTGGCAGCGTCCGTGCTGCTCGCTCCCGCCGCGCTCGCGCACAACGCCCCCGGCGACAACGGCAATGTGAAGATCCACGACGCGAAGACCGGCGAGGAGCTCCACAAGAACGAGCCGCACGTCTGCACCTTCTACCTCGACGGTTTCCGCTTCGACGGTGCCCAGCAGGCCGACTGGCACATCGAGCGGTGGTCGCCGACCGACGGGGACAAGGGCGAGACGGTGAAGTCCGGCTCGCTGACCCTCGACGGTTCGGGCCACGAGCGCACACAGGACATCGCCCTCCCCGACGGCCACTACAAGCTCTTCTGGAACTTCGACGAGGAGCACGGCCGGGCCAAGCACAAGGTCTTCTGGGTCGACTGCGCCGACAACGGCGGGGAGAACGGCGGCGGGGAGAACGGCGGCGAGCAGAACGGCGGCACCGGGACGCAGCCCTCCGGCTCCGCGTCGCCGTCCGCCTCGCAGTCGCCCGCCGGTTCCGCCTCGCCGTCCGCCTCCGCTCCGGAGTCCGGTGAGCAGCCGAACGGCTCGGCCTCCGCGACCGCGGCCCCGTCCGCCACGGACTCCGGCACGGAGGCCGGCGGGCTGGCCGAAACCGGCGCGCAGGTCGGTGGCATCACCGTCGGCGCGCTGCTGCTGGTGGGCGCGGGTGCCGTGCTGGTGACGCGCCGCCGGGGTGTCAGGCGGGATCGACGGACTCCAGGAACTCCAGTCGGTTGCCGAACGGGTCGTCGGTGCAGAAGCGGCGGTGGCCCGGCAGGTCACCGTTCCAGACGACCGCGGCGCCACGGGACTCCAGCCGGTCCGCGTAGGCCTCGATGCCGCTGACCCGTAAACCCGGATGAGCCTTCCGCGCGGGGCGGAAGTCCTCCTCCACGCCGATGTGCAGCTGGACCGGGCCCGCGGCGAACCAGCAGCCGCCCCGGGCGGCGAGTACCGGCGGCTTGGGGACCTCACTCATCCCCAGGACCCCCGCGTAGAAGGCGCGCAGGATCTCCTCGGAGCCGGGCGGGGCGGCGAGCTGGACGTGGTCGAGGGCGGTGATCAACGGGATCACCCCGCCTTCCGCGCGACGGCGAAGATCCGCCGGAAGGGGAAGACGGTGCCGTGCGGCCCCGCCGGATAGGCCTTGCGCAGCAGGTCGCGGTACTGGCCGAGGAACTCCCCGGCGGCTTCCGGGTCGCCCTCCAGGGCGGTCAGCACGGGGCGAAGCGCCGTTCCCTTGGTCCATTCGAGCACCGCGTCCTCGCCCTGCAGGAGCTGTACGTAGGTGGTCTCCCAGACGTCGACGTCCACCTCGACCTCGGGGATCTCGATGAGGCGCTCCAGGTAGTCGGGGGGCTGCAGGATGTGGACGTAGCGGCGGCCGTGGCCGTCGCCGAGGCGGTCGCGCCAGGCCGGGGAGTCGCAGAGGTCGCCGAGCAGTGCGTGACTGGGCGAGGTGAAGTTGCCGGGGACCTGGAAGGCGAGGACGCCGCCGGGGGCGAGGTGCTCGACCCAGAGGGGGAAGCGGTCGGCGTGGCCCTCGACCCACTGCAGGGCGGCGTTGGAGATGATCAGGTCGTAGGTGCCGTCGGGGATCCAGTGGGCGGCGTCGGCGGCGCGGAAGGTGAGGCTGCCGCCCCCGGCGGTGGGGCCCTCGTGGGCCCGGGCGGCCTCCAGCATCTCGGCGGAGCTGTCCAGACCGGTGATCCGGGCGCCGGGCCAGCGCTGCGCGAGCAGGGCGGTCACGTTGCCGGGACCGCAGCCGACGTCCGCGATCCGCGGGCTCGCGCCGGGCAGCTCCGGTATCCGGGTCAGCAGGTCGTGGAAGGGGCGGGTGCGGTGGGTGGAGTGGCGGAGGTACTGCTGGGGATCCCAGGCTGCTGCTGGCATGTGTTCGAACTCCCTGGCGAGAGATGGTTCTCTTCCTGCCGCCGACATTGCCCACAAGGTTCCAGAGCTAATCTCTTGACGTCAAGAGACTTCACGTCGACACAACCACTACACTGATCTCCATGGAGGACGAGGTCGATCGGCTGGTCGCTGCGTGGCGCAGGGAGCGCCCTGACCTCGACGTCGAACCACTCGAGGTGCTCAGCCGGGTCAGCAGGCTGGCGAGACACCTGGACCGGGCCCGTCGGCTGGCGTTCTCCGAGCACGGCCTGGAGCCCTGGGAGTTCGACGTCCTCACCTCCCTGCGCCGCGCGGGCGCGCCCTACCAGCTCTCCCCCGGGCAACTGCTGACCCAGACACTGGTCACCTCGGGGACGATGACCAACCGGATCGACCGGCTCGCCAAGAAGGGGCTCGTGGAGCGACTGCCCGACCCCTCGGACCGGCGCGGCGTCCTCGTACGGCTCACCCCGGAGGGACGGGACCGGGCGGACCAGGCCCTGGCGGGCCTGCTGACCCAGGAGCGAGCCATCCTCGGCGAGCTCTCCAGCCGCCAGCGGGGAGAACTCGCGAACTTGCTCCGACAGTTGACCGCGCCCTTCGACAACGTGCCCGGCTGACGTCGATTACCCGGCGTAACCTCCAGGGAATGATCACAAACGACCACGCTCCGCCACCGGTTGCGTACACAAAGTGGCGCACTTAGCGTGATGTCCGTGAACGCCGCTTAAAGGCTCAAATGGCCACTTTTGCGGCTGCCGGCGCACCACATTCCGACAACGTCAAGTGGAAGGCAGTCGGGGCGCGTCCGGCTTCCATTTCCCTGGACCCCGCCGGGTCCCGCTCCACCTTGGAGATGCAGATGACTCTGCACACCCGCGCAAGCAAGATAGCCGCAACCGCGGTGACCGGCGCCTTGGCCGGCACCCTCGCCATCGGCACCATGGGCACCGCCTTCGCCACCGACGGCCGGCCTGCCGCCGGGGTGCCTGCCCCTCCTGGTCCGGACGGCCAAAGTGAACTCGTTTCCCCTTCGGAGCGCCTTCGGGACCTGTCCCGTGAAGTAGCGGTGAAGTCCGCACGCTCCCCCAACGCGGCCCTGTTCCAGGGCCGCGTCGTCGCCCGTACGGGTCTGCGCGTCCGCAGCGGACCGGGCGTCCAATTCCCCAGCGTCGGCGTCATCCCCTTCAACGCCCTGGTGGCCATCGTCTGCAAGTCCGTGGGCAGCACCATCGCCGGCAACCCGCGCTGGTACCAGCTCAGCGGCAACTACTGGGCCTGGTCCTCGGCCCGCTTCGTCGCCAACGTCGGCCCGGCGCCTGGCTGGTGCAGCGGCACCGGCGGGATCGGCGGCGTCGGCGGCGTCGGCGGCGTCGGCGGCGTCGGCGGCGTCGGCGGCGGCGTCGGCGGCATCGGCGGCGTCGGCGGCATCGGCGGGGTCGGAGGCATCGGCGTCCCCGGCTTCGTCGGCGGGATCGGCGGGATCGGCGGCGTCTTCTGCCGCAACAACGGGCGCGGCGGCCGTGAGCACGGCCGCGGCGACGAACGCTTCAACGGCGTGGAGGACCCGTTCCGCGAGGACAACCGCGCCGAGGAGCCCCTGAACAGCGTCGCCCTCGCCAAGCGCAGCGACGGCCCCGGCGGCGGCCGTGGTGGCGTCGGCGGTCCCGGCTTCGTGGGCGGTGTCGGTGGCGTCGGCGGTCCCGGCTTCGTGGGCGGTGTCGGTGGCGTCGGCGGTCCCGGCTTCGTGGGCGGTGTCGGTGGCGTCGGCGGTCCCGGCTTCGTGGGCGGTGTCGGTGGCGTCGGCGGTATCGCCGGACCCGGCCTCGTCGGCGGTGTTGGCGGTATCGGTGGCGCCGGCTTCGTCGGTGCTCCCGGTAGCGTCGGCGGTATCGCCGGCCCCGGTTTCATCGGTGCGCCTGGCTTCGTCGGCGGCCCCGGCTTCAACTGCCGCGGCAACGGCCGCGGCGGCAACCAGGGGGGCAACCACGGGGGCAACCACGGGGGCAACGGCCGCGGCGGGAATGACAGCGACCCTTTCGACGACCGCGGTGACAACCGCGGCGACCCCTTCGACGGCCGCGGTGACAACGGCCGCGGCGGCAACAACCACGCCGACAACTCCCGCACTGGCAACAACCGTGCCGACACAGGCCGCACCGACAACAACCACGCCGACACAGGCCGCACCGACACAGGCCGCACCGACAACAACCACGCCGACACAGGCCGCACCGACACAGGCCGCACCGACACAGGCCGCACCGACAACAACCGCACCGACAACAACCGTGCCGACAGCAAGCGCGACCCGTTCGACGGCCTCAATGACCGCGGTCAGGAGAACGGTCAGCGCGACCGTCCCAATGACCGTGACACCAGCCGCTCGGCGCCGGCCACCGGCGTCGGCGGTGAATAACCGCGGGTATCCGCGGTGACCCGGCGGGTCGCTCTCCCCGGTCGCGGGGAGGGCGATCCGCCGCGCGCCGTACCGTCAGGCGTGCTGGACAGGGGCCGCCGAACCCACGCGGCCGCCCTCGCCGTCCACCGGGGGCACCCCGGCCCGCCGGGCCAGTGCCACGGCGGCCAGCGTCGAGTGCACGCCCAGCTTGCCAAGTACGTTCTGCATGTGGGTGCGGACCGTGTGCGGTGACAGGTACAGCCGCTCGGCGACCGCCTTGCGGCCCAGGCCCGCCACCATGCAGCGCAGCACCTCCTGCTCGCGCGGGGTGAGCGACTCCACGAGCCGCTCACTCTCCGTCCGGTGCCGGCGCGCGGCGGTCAACTCCCGCAGCACGCCGGTGAGCAGGGCCGGCGGCAGATGTGTCTCGTCGCGCAGGACGCCACGCATCACGGCCAGCAGCCGGGACAGCGAGCAGTCCTTTGCGACCCAGCCGGAGGCACCCGCCTGTAGCGCCCGGGCGGCGCGGCGCGCGTCGTCGCGCTCGGCGAGCACGACCGTCCGGGTGGCGGGGTGTTCGGACCGTACACGCTCCACCAGGGCGATGCCGTCCAGTCCGGCGGCGCCGCCGTCGGCCGCGCCCAGGGGGGCGGCCTTGGGCGTACCCATCATCCGGACCCCCATGGCGGAGGTCGTCCCGAGGTCGGCGTCGACCAGCAGTACGTCGTAGCGGCGGCCGTCGGAGGCCGCGCGTTCCAGGCAGCGCTGGGCGGCCGCCCCGCTCCCCGCGGCCGAGACGTCGACATCGGGTTCGGCCGCGAGGGCGGCCGCGAGCGATTCGGCGAAGATGCGGTGGTCGTCGACGACGAGAACGCGGATTCGTCCCACGGGCCCCACTCCCGGCATTCGGCACTTCCCCCCACGGATGAGGTCGATGTGCACGGAGG
Source organism: Actinacidiphila sp. bgisy160 (assembly GCF_965342435.1). GTDB lineage: Bacteria > Actinomycetota > Actinomycetes > Streptomycetales > Streptomycetaceae > Actinacidiphila. The sequence goes on from NZ_CBDRCM010000022.1 coordinate 111,083, forward strand.
TCCGGCACCTGGAGCGGACGCCGCACGCCGCCGGGCTAGCAGCCGTCCCCAACCAGGTGCCGAACCCTTGTGTCTCGCCCCCTGATGCCGCCGGCCCCCACCGGCGCTGCCAAAAAGCGTAGGGGCAGGAAGAGACAAAGGCGCCCGAATGGAAAAACTTGCGGGACGAAGTTCCCCCTGAACGTGCCAGGCTGTGACCCATGGTGCGGTTTTCCACAGCGGTGGACGAACAACGGCGCGCGGAGCTTCGGCAGCGGCTGCGGGCTTCCAACACAGCGGTGTCGCCGGTGCTGGCATCGATGCGCGCCACGGACGCGGACCGGGAACTCGGCGTCGACGTCCACGCTCTGGACGAGGGTGGAGCCTGGCCGGCGGTCTCGCCGGCCACACCTGGGCCCGCTGGCTCCACATCGACCTGCTCTGGGTCGCGGAGTCCGCCCGCGGCAGGGGTGTGGGCGGCGAACTGGTCCGCCGGGCCGAGGCCATCGGACGCGACCGCGGCTGCCTCCATGCCCGTGTCAGCACCTGGGACTTCCAGGCGCCGAGGTTCTACGAGGGCCTGGGGTACAGGGTCGTCGCCGCGGTACCCGACTATCCGCCGGGAGTCACCGACTTCCTGTTGACCAAGCGCCTCACCGACGGCGGTTGAGCCCCCACCGCGCCACGCACGGCCCCGCGGGGCCGGACACAACCTT
>NZ_CBDRCM010000023.1:0-106777 GCF_965342435.1 Actinacidiphila sp. bgisy160
CCCCCCCTCCCCCCCCCCCCCCCCCCACGCCGTCGTGGAGGTGACGGGGTGGGCCGTGCCGGCCACGGGGATGCGGCGGCACGGCCCGGATCCGGTGCCGGTCAGCGGCGGCCGCTCCAGGACTTCACGTCGACGACCCGGCGGTGGTCGTTGCGCAGGGTCGCGGTGTCACGGCGGTCCCAGACGGAGTTGCGGCGGTCCTGGAAGACGTCGTGCCGGCCGTCGCGGCCGAAGCCGGTGTGCACGCGGACCTTCGAGTGGCCGAAGAGCCGGACGTTGCCGAAGCGGTAGCGGTTGCCGTCACGGTCCGACAGGGTCCAGCCGCGCAGGTTGACCGAGCCGCGGCCGGTGTTCACCACTTCGATCCATTCGCCGCGGGCGAAGCGGCCGTGGCCGTCGCGGGTGTTGACGTCTCCGATGACCACCCGGGACCGGCCGTGGTCGCGGTGGTCGCGGTGGTCCGCCGCGGTGGCCGGCAGGGCGGCGGCGGCCACGACCGCTCCGGAGGCGAGGACGGTGGCGACGACACGACGGGTGATACGAGCAGACATGATGCCCCCTCAACAAATATGCGTTCCCGGTCCCTTCGGGCCGTTCCCGCGGTGCGGATGCTTCGGCGGTTGCCGATGACCCAACTCTGGCCCAGTGGGACGCGCACAACCGGAACAATCGCTTCGCGTTACAGAATGCGGACATATCCGTAACTGTTAGTTGTAAGCGACATCTGTCAATCTCGACTGACATATCGACTGGCTGCGTGATGCACCCATCCGCTGGGCGCCGCCGTACGGGCCTTTCGGCGTCACCCACACGAGTGCACTGATCGCCGGGCGGCCCCCGGCGGCCGGAGAAGGACCCCGTAACGGAGAATCGCGCCATGACGACACGCGACACGGACCACGGGGGCGGCCCGCAGGACGACCAGCGCTATCTGCTGGACAACCGCCGGGCCGAGGCGGGGACACGTTTCGAGGCCTTCGCCGAGCTCTTCGACCCGGTGACGTTCCGGCACGTCGACGCGCTCGGCATCGCAGCGGGGATGCGCTGCTGGGAGGTGGGTGCCGGGGGCACCTCGGTACCGCTCGGACTGGCCGCGCGGGTCGGCCCCGGCGGCACCGTGGTCGCCACCGACATCGACGTGTCGTGGACCCGTGACGCCGCGGGCGGCACGGTCGAGGTGCTGCGGCACGACGTCGCCGCCGACCCCGCGCCGCCGGGCGGGTTCGACCTCGTCCACGCCCGGCTGGTGCTGGTGCACGTCGCCGACCGGGCGGAGGCGCTGCGGCGCATGACCGGCGCGCTGCGCCCCGGCGGATGGCTGCTGCTGGAGGACGCCGATCCCGGGCTGCAGCCGCTGCTCTGCCCGGACGAGTCCGGACCGGAGCAGCGGCTCGCCAACCGCCTGCGCTCGGGCTTCCGTGCGCTGATGGCCGAGCGCGGCGCGGACCTGGCCTACGGGCGGACACTGCCGCGGCTGCTGCGCGAGGCCGGGCTGGAGGACGTAGGAGCCGACGCGTACTTCCCGATCACGTCACCGGCGTGCGCCGTCCTGGAGACGGCCACGGTGGGGCACATCAGGCAGCGGCTCGTGGCGGCCGGGCTGGCCACCGACGAGGAGGTCGAGCGCCATTTGGCGAACGTCGCCACCGGCATGCTCGACCTGGCCACGGCGCCCATGGTCTCCGCCTGGGGCCGCCGGCCGCTCAGCGCGGCGGGCTCCTGCCCGGACCCCGGCCGGTGAGCCCGGGCAGCCGGTCGTGCGCCGGCGCCGAGTCCGGGACCGGTACGGGCGGCCGAAGGGCCACGTGCCGTCGTCGGAGGCCGCCCGGAAAGCGGTGAGCAGGGCGAGCGCGGCCTCCGGGGCGGACTCGCCGGGGCGGTAGTCCAGCCCCGTCGCCCGGGCCAGGTCCCAGCCGTGGACCAGCAGCTCGTTCAGGGCGAAGCGGCCCGCGGCGTCCGCCGGCAGGGCGATCCCGCCGGCCCTCGTCTCGCCCTCCCACGCCCCGGGACCGTTCCAGTCCTCCGACACCTCGGTCAGCAGCACGGGCAGCGCGTCATACCAGGCGGGCGGGAGCTCGGGGAGAAAGCCGCCGGGATCGGTTTCCGTGGCCGGGCCGAAGTCCTTGCGGGCGGCGTCGTGGAAGCCGGCGCAGAGCCCGGCGATGTGGCCGATGAGGTGCGCCACCGTGCAGTGGGGACAGGGCTTGGGGGCGTCGAGGTGCTTGTCGCCGATCTGCTCCGGCAGCGGGCTCACGTCCCCGGCGGCCGGGCGGAGGCCGGGATGATGCGTCATGGGGATCCCCTGGTTCGCTTGCCGTCTCCATGAAGACCTGCACGGCGCCGCGAACTCGTCGGCGTACCCGGCGACGGCCGCCTCCGGCCGTGTCCCGGCAGGTCACGGCGGTGCCGCAGGCACCGCGTGCCTCGGATCTTGACGGCGGGCAGTATTGGTCTGTGGGAATCCTTGGGTGTGCCAGGGCCGGGTGGGCGTGACAGGTGGACATGCGCGGCACGCTGTTCGCCGACGCCCCTGACGGTGTCCCCCGGTCCAGAGGCGACGCCTTCGCCGTCGTGGACGCGCGGGGCACCGTGAGGAACTGGACTCCCGGCGCGGAACGGCTGCTGGGCTGGGCGGCCGCCGAGGCCCGCGGGCCGGTGTCCCGGCTGCTGTGGTCACGCCGCGACGGTGCCCGCGTCGCGGGCCTGGTGAGCCCGGAGCGCTCGGTCTTCCTGGGCCCGCTGCTGCTGCGGCACCGGGAGGGCCTGCCGGTCGGGGTGGTGCTGTGGGGACACCCTCTCGCGCCCGACCACTGGCTGCTGCAGGCGGAGGACGCCGAGGCGGTACGGAACGACGACCTGCTCGGCGCGCTGCTGCGCGGCCTGTTCACCGAGTCCCCGTTCATCATCGACGTCTTCGACACGGACCTGCGCTTCCTGGCCCGCAACGACTCCCGGATCCGCGCGACGGGCTTCCCCGACGACTTCGTCGGGCGCACCATGCGCGAGGTGGCACCGCCCGGGCTGCTGGACGCGGACGCCTTCGAGGCGCGCCAGCGGCTGGTGCTCGCCTCGGGCCGGGCGATGATCGGCAGCGAGGTGCACGGCCGCGACCCCCGCGACCCGGACCGGGACACGGTCTGGTCCGAGACGATCCTGCCCCTGCGCGGCGCGGACGGCGACGTGGTGGCCCTGGCCCACATGGTCTTCGACCTCACCACGGAGGCCCGGACCCGGGAACGGCTCGACCTGGTCAACGAGGCCAGCGCGCGGATCGGCAGCACCCTGGACGTGCTGCACACGGCGCAGGAGCTGACGGACGTGGCCGTGCCGCGGTTCGCCGACTTCAGTTACGTCGACCTGCTGGACTCCGTGCTGGGCGGCGAGGAGCCGCTGCCCGGGCCGGTCGCCGAGGCGGTGCCCCTGCGCCGTGCGGCGGCGACGATGGTGCCCGGTGGCCCGGCCCAGACCGTGGTCCCGCCGGGCGCGGTGGACGACTTCGCGTCCCAGCCCGGCACCCCGGCCGCCCGGGCGCTGGCCACCGGCAAGCCCGTCCTGCTGACGGGCGAGGAACTGCTGGTCGAGCTGGAGGCCGCCGATCCCGCCCGGGCGGAGCGGATCCGCGGCATCGACGTCCGGTCCTGGCTCCTGGTACCGATGTCCGCGCGGGGGGCGGCGCTGGGCGTGGTGCTCTTCGTGCGGTTCACCCGGGCCCATGCCTTCGAGGCGGACGACGTCCTGCTCGCCCAGGAGTTCGTCACGCGCGCCGCGGTCTGCATCGACAACGCGAGCCGCTACACCCGCGAACGGGCCACGGCGCTGGCGCTGCGGCGCAACCTCCTGCCGCGGCGGCTGCCCGCGGTGGCGACCGTGGAGGCCGCCTCACGCCACCTGTCCCGGGGCGGCCGGGCCGAGCCCGGCGGCACCTGGTTCGACGTCATCCCGCTCTCCGGCGCGCGTACCGCCCTGGTCATCGGCGAGGCGGGCGGGCACGGGCTGCAGTCGGCGGTGTCCATGGGCCGGCTGCGGACTGCGGTGCGCACGCTGGCGGACCTGGACATGACACCGGAGGAACTGCTCACGCATCTGAGCGACCAGGTCACGCGGTTCCACGAGGAGCAGGGCGGGCTCACTCCGGGAACCCCCGCACCGACCTGTCTCTACACGATCTTCGACCCGATCACCATGCGCTCCGCCATGGCGAGCGCCGGGCATGCCCTGCCGGCGCGGGTGAGCCCCGACGGCAAGGTCTCGGTGACCGGGACCCCGGCGACGCCCGCGCTGGGCACCGGCGGCGTGCCGTTCGAGTGCCAGGAGGTGACCCATGCCGACGGCGATCTCCTCGCCCTCTACACCGACGGCCTGCTCGCCCCGGAGTCCGGGGACGAGGCGGCACTCCGGCTCGGCGAGGCACTGGCGGGGGCCGGTCCCGGAAGCGGTCCCGGTGAGATCGCCGACGAGGCACTGCGCCGGCTGGTACCCGGGGGGCATCCCGGGGAGGACATGGCGCTCCTGGTCGCGCGGCTGCGCCGGCTGCCGCCGGACCGGTACGCCACCTGGGAACTGGTGAACGAGCCTGAGTCCGTCGGGCAGGCGCGTGGGATGGTCATCGCGAAACTGGCCGAGTGGGACCTGGCGGAGCTGGAGTTCACCACCGAGCTCCTGGTCAGCGAGCTCGTCACGAACGCGATCCGCTACGGCTCACCGCCGGTGCGGCTGCGGCTGATCCGTGACCGCCGGCTGATCTGCGAGGTCGGCGACGGCAGCAGCACCTCCCCGCACATCCGGCGCGCCCTGGAGACGGACGAGGGCGGACGCGGGCTCTATCTGGTCTCGCAGGTCGCGTCGCTGTGGGGCACGCGCTACCACCCCCGCGGCAAGACCATCTGGGCCGAGCAGCCGCTGCCCGCGACGCCGGGCGGGACGACGGAAGATGCCTGACCTCGTTGACACCACGGCGGCCGTACTCCCACCCTGGTGAATACGTTGCATATCGCACAAAAGGTTGAAGTTGTGACAAATACCCTGAAGAATCGCATAGTTCATCTGGCCGGCGCGACCTGTGCCGCCGCGCTGCTCGCCGCGACGGCGGGCGTGGCGGGCGCCCAGGCGGCTCCCCGGCCCGCGACGGCGACGGCGCACTCGCCGACCTCCGCACCACAGAAGGCCTGCACGGGCTACCACTACGACGACAACCACACGCGCATCTGGGAACCGCCGGGCTGCACCCCGCCGTGACCTGAGTCCGGACGAGCCCCTCAGAACGTGATCACCGACACCGACCCGGAGCCCCCGTTGGCCACGTAGACCTGCTGCCCGTTCGGCGAGACCGCCAGCCCCGCCGGGCGGGAGCCCACGGGGACGGTGCCGACCTCGCGCGTCGCGGTGTCGATGACGGACACCGAGTCCGAGGTCCCGTTGGCCACGTACACCCGGCGCCCGTCCGAGGCCACGGCGACCTGTGCCGGGGCGTGGCCGACGGGCACGGCCTCACCGACCGTGCGGTTGCTCGCGGTGTCGATCACCGACACGGTGCCGGATGTCCCGTTGGCGACGTAGAGGCGGCTCCCGTCGGAGGAGATCTCCACCCCGTCCGGCCCGTCACCGACCGGGATGGGGTCACCCACGGTGCGGTGCGCGGCCGTGTCGATCACCGACACCGAGTCCGAGCCGTAGTTGGCGACGTACGCCCGGCGCCCGTCCGGGGAGACCGCGACGCCCTGCGGGAACGCGCCGACGGGGATGGGGCCGCCCACGGTGCGGTGCGCGGCCGTGTCGATCACCGACACCGACTGGGAGCTGCCGTTGGCCACGTACACCCGGCGCCCGTCGGGGGACACCGCCACCCCCTCGGGGCCGTCGCCGACCGCGACAGGGCTGCCCACGGTGCGGTTCCTCGTGGCGTCGATCACCGACACGGAGGCGGAGTTGCTGCTGCTGACGTAGACCCGGCGGCCGTCCCCGGACACGGCGATGTCCTCCGGGGAGTCGACGGGGATGGGCCGGCCCTCCGTGTGGCTGGTGGCGGCGTCGATCACCGACACCGAGTCCGAGGTGAAGTTGGCGACGTAGCCCCGGCTACCGTTCGGGGACACGGCCAGCCCGTGCGGCGAGGTGCCGACCTTGACCGAGAGCACGGAGGCGGGCGCGGCCAGTCCTTGCCCCGGAGAGCCGGACCGCGCCAGGTACACGCCCGCGCCCACCGCCGCCAGGGCCACCAGCACCGCCCCGGCCAGGATCCCGGCCCTGCGGCGCCGGAGCCTCGGCGGGCCGGACGGCGGCGGGCCCTCGCCGGGCTTCCGCGGCAGCGGCCCCGGGGGCGGGCCGGGCAGATCCCGTTCCTCCCGCTCGGCCGGCGGCGGGAGTTCGGTCGTCGGGGCGGCCGACGCCAGGAGGCGCGGCGGCTTCGGCGCGGGCGGCGGCTCGGGCGGCGGCTCGGGCGGCGGGGGCCGCGCCGGGGCCGCGGGCTCCTCTGGAGGGGCCGGGTGGAGGTGGTACGGCTGGGCGGCGACGGCGGTCAGCCGCCGGACGGCCTCCTCCCCGCCCATCCGGTCCGCGGGGTCCTTGGCGAGCAGTCCCACGAGGACCGGCGTCAGCCGGGTCTCCCTGCGCGGCGGGGTGGGCGGCTCGAAGAGCAGGGCGCTCAGGGTGGTCAGGGCGGTCTCGCGGTCGAAGGGGCCGTTGCCCTCCAGCGCGTAGTACAGGGTCGCGCCGAGCGAGAACAGGTCGCCCGCCACGGTGGGCGGCTGGTTGTTGGCCCGCTCCGGGGCCATGAAGCGCGGGGTGCCGAGGATCTCCAGCGTCGCGGTGAGGCGGGCCTCGCCCGAGGAGGGCTCCAGGGCGATGCCGTAGTCGGTGAGCATCACACGGCCGCCGCCCTCGGTGGGGCCGGAGGGTCGCGAGCCGGGATGGGTCAGCAGGATGTTGGCCGGTTTGACGTCCCGGTGCAGGATGCCCAGGCGGTGGCCCTCCAGGAGGGCGTCGAGCACGGCCAGCCCGATCCGGGCGACCTCCGCGGGTGGCAGCGGCCCGCGCTCGCGCACCACCGCCTCAAGGTCCATGGCGCCGGGGACGAACTCCATGACGATCCACGGGAGGCCGTCCTCCTCCACGATGTCGTGGACGGTGACGACGTGTGGGTGGTTTCGCAGCCGGGCGGCGTGCCGGGCCTCGCCGCGGGCCCTGGCGATGCGGGAGCTCACCTCGCGTTCGGGGACACCGGGCGGCAGGACGATCTCCTTGACCGCGACCTCGCAGGCCAGTTCCTGGTCATAGGCGAGCCACACCCGACCCATGCCGCCGGCGCCGAGCCGGCGCAGAAGCCGGTAGCGGCCGGTGACCACGCGCCCGACGTCCTCGTGCGCTCCTGCCATGGCACTTCCTCGGCGAGCGATGAAAGCCCCCCTCCTCCACGTATCGCATATCGCCTGAAGTGCAGCAAATCGCCGAAAAGGCGCGCCACTCGTGCGCCTTTCCGCCGGCCGGAGGCTCAGCCGGCCCGGGTCCCCCGCATGCCGCCGGTCAGGGCGGGGACGGGCAGCTCGGTGACGGGTGCGGCGCTGGAGGTGCTGCGCAGCAGGAGCAGCGCGGCGTCGTCGTGCAGCCTGCCCCCGACGTGGTCGAGCAGGTCGTCGTGGAGCGCCGCCAGGGTGCGCGCGGGGTCGTCCGTCAGGTGGCGCGTGACGCGCTCCTCCAGGGGGTAGAAGCGGCGGCCGTGGTCGCGGGCCTCGACGACGCCGTCGGTGTAGAGCAGCAGCTGGTCGCCCTCGGAGAAGGGCAGCACCTGGAGCACCGGCTCCTCCCCCGCGAGGGCGCGCAGCCCCAGCGGCGGGACGGGCCCGGAGGACTCCACGGCGACGACGTCGCCCCCGCGCAGCAGCAGCGGCTGGGCGTGACCGCAGTTGACGACCTCCATGCGGCCCGGGCGCGGGTGCCCGACGACGACGGCGGTGACGAAGTCGTCCGGCCCGAGGTTGCGGGCCAGGCTGCGCTCGATCCGGTCGACGACGTCGAGCAGGTCGGGCTCGTCGTAGGCGGCCTCGCGGAACACGCCCAGCACCAGGGCGGCGGTGCTCACCGCCGGCAGGCCCTTGCCGCGGACGTCGCCCACGATCAGCCGCACCCCGTACGGCGTGGGCACCAGGGCGTACAGGTCGCCGCCGATCCGGGCCTCGGCCGCTGCGGCGCTGTAGCGCACGGCAACCTGGAAGGGGCCGACGGTCTCCGGCACGGGCAGCAGCAGCGCGTGCTGCGCGGCCTCGGCGACCGACCGGACGGCCGCGAGCACGCGCTCGCGGCGCGTGCGGACCGCGGCGCCCAGCCCGCTCGCCAGGGTGACCGCGGTCAGCGCGGCCAGACCGATGGCCAGCTTGTCGCCGGGCGTGCCCTTGTACGCGCCGAGGACGGCGGCCAGCGCCACGGCGAGCACGCCGACCCGCAGCACGCGCCAGGGGCCCGCGATGGCGGCGGCGAGCGCCGGGCCGACGGCGAGCAGCGGCAGCCAGTCCGGACCGCTGCCACTGACGAAGGCCACGAGGGCCACCGCGCAGATGATGAGAACGGGCGCGCCCATGGCGAAGCGCCACGTGGTCCGGCCGCAGTGCCGCTGGTCCGGGGCTTGACTCATGCTCGTCCGCAATCCCTGCCTGTGCGAGGCGTCACACCGCCGCTGTCCGTTTCCCACCAGTTAATGGGTGTGTGGACCCAGGACACAAGGCGGGAATTTCAGATAGTGAGCGACAGGCCCCGGGTCACGCGGCTCGCAGTCGTGAGCAGGCTGACGCGCACCTCCTCCAGAACGGCGACCCGGTCCGCGCGGAGCGACACACCGATCGAGCCCAGGGTGGTGCCGCTGTAGACCGGCACCGCGACGCAGACCGTGCCGAGGGCGTACTCCTCCAGGTCCATGACAGCGGGGGGCGCGGACACGTTCTCCAGGCGCCGCAGCAACTCCGCGCGGTGGGTGATCGTGCGTGGGGTCAGATCGGCCAGTGCGTGACGGGAGAGGTAGTCGTTGCGGGACTCCTCGTCCAGCTCGCGCAGCACGCACTTGCCGAGCGCCGTGGCGTGTCCCGCCTCCTCGAAGCCCACCCACAGGTCGACCCGCGGGGTCCTGGGACCGTCGACGATGTCCGCCACGCGGATCTCGCCGTCCTCGTAGAAGGTCAGGTAGGCGGCGGCCGACAGATCGTCGCGCAGTGCCGCCAGCGCCGGCCTGACGCGGCTGAGCGGCATCTGCGGCCGGCTCGCGGAGTGCAGGGCCTCGAGCTTCTCGCCGAGGGCGAAACCGCCGTCGTCGAGCTTGCGAACGTAGCCGTCATGGGTGAGGGTCCGCAGCAGGTGATAGGCGGTGGCGAGCGGCAGGCCGGTCTCGCGCGCCAGCTGCTTCGCCGGCACGCCGCCCTCGTGTGCGCCCACCGCTTCCAGCAGGCGGAAGGCCCGCTGGACGGACGTGATGAGTGTCGGCCCGCCCTGAGCAGCCATGCCTCCAGCCTGCGCCCCCCGCCCGGCCACGGCAAGCGCCGGATGGCAGCACCCGCCGCACCTCTCGTACCGCTTTGCGCGGACGCCTGCCGGCACGACGGCGCTACGCCGGGGGCAGGCCCCGATGGAGCTCATCGTCACGACGCGGGGGCGGGACGCCGGGGACGAGCCGCGCTCGTTTCACGAGTGGCTGCCCGGCGACACTATGTGCGGCGCAACGCCAAGGCCGCCCTCGACGGGGGGTGCGGCCCCGGCGACAGCCTTCGCGCACGGCGGCGTCACGGTCACCCTGTCCGGGCAGGGCGTCGAGACCGCCGCCCGCGTCCTGGAGGTCCTGCACACCCCGGCCGATGAGCCGAGCGGCCGCCGCCCCGTCCGGAACCATCGCGGTCCTGACCGGTATCAGCGCCTGTACGTACCGTGGGCGAACCTTGGCTCGGCCGGCCCGGGTCCGTCGCCGTTGAGCCCGGCACCTCGATGCCGTACGACGGGGCGTCGCCGATCTCGTCTGCGGCGGCGTCGGAGCGCCGATGCGTTCCGGAGGGCCGCTCGCGACCACGAAGTCCCGTCCCGCCTCCCGCAGGGCCGCGGCGGTGTCCATGGCGCGGCCCAGACCCTCGAAGGCGGCGTCGGCGTCCGCGCCACAGTGGTTCTTGTGCGCCAGGTCGGCGACGGTGACGAACCAGCGCCGGCCCCAGGCGTCGGTCGCCGTCCAGTGGTGGTCGCCGAAGCCGGCGGGCTCGTACGCTCATGACGCCGCGTCAATCCCCCACGCGCGCAGCACGCCGGCCGGCTCCGCCTCGCCGACTCCCTCGGGGCGTGGCCTCATACGGCACCCCTGCGGAGGCGCTCCCCGACGGTCCAGGCGGGGCGGCGGCTGGGGAAGAGCGTGCCGCATAGAGTGCTGATCATCCGTCCACCCGGAAGGACCGACGTACATGTATGACGCACTTCTCGCCGAGACCGTGACCGTCACGGGCCACGGCGGCGACCGCATCGAGGCGTACTCCGCCCGCCCCATGGCCCCCGGTCCGTTCGGCGGTGTCGTGGTGGTCCACCACATGCCCGGCTACGACGGCCCCACCAAGGAGATCACCCGGCGCTTCGCCGCGGAGGGCTTCGCGGCCGTCTGCCCGAACCTCTACAGCCGTGAGGCGCCCGGCGCGTCGCCGGACGACGCGGCCGCGGCGGCGCGCGCGCAGGGCGGCGTGCCCGACGAGCGCTTCCTGGGGGACTCCGCGGGCGCCGCCGAGTACCTGCGGGGCCTGCCGTCGTCCAACGGCAGGGTCGGCGTGATCGGCTACTGCTCCGGCGGGCGCCAGGCCTTCCTCGCGCTGGCCTCGCTGGACATGCAGGCCGGCGTCGACTGCTACGGCGCCTTCGTCGCGGGCCGGCCGCCGGAGGGCTTCCCCCTCCAGGTCGAGCCGATCGTCCACCTGGCGAAGGACCTGCACGGCCCGCTGCTGGGGCTGTTCGGCGCGGAGGACGGCTACCCCTCCCCCGAGCACGTCGCCGAGCTGGAGGCGGAGCTGAAGGCGCAGGGCAAGCCGTACGAGTTCCACACCTACGAGAACGCGGGTCACGCCTTCTTCGCCGTGAACCGTCCGAGCTACCGCAACGAGGCGGCGGTCGACGGCTGGTCGAAGGTCCTGGCCTTCTTCAGGGAGCACCTCTGATGTGCACGTACCTCACCGAGAAGATCCGCATCGACGGCAGCGGCAAGGGCGCCCTGGGCTACTTCGGGCTGACCGAGGCCATGGTCTACGTCGACCACCCGCAGCACGCGCCGTACGAGCACACCGTCAACATCGACTTCCTCAACCCGGCGCTGGGGCCCTCGGCCCGGGTCGCCGTCGAACTCACCGAGGAGGCGGCGCTGGCCCTGGTCGACGCGATCCGCTCCGCGCTGGCGGCTGCCCCGCCGGGACTGGCCTCCCCAGGGCAGGCCGCCACGGCGGCACGCTGACGGCAGGGGCCGTCATCCCGGGACCGTGACCTGGATCAGGGCGTGCGTGCCGCTGATGCGCCACGCGGTGCCGTCGGCGTCCAGCCGGGCGACGGTCTCCGGGGCGAGCCCGGCGACGGTGTCGGACTTGAGGGTGCGAAGGGTGGCGACCGGACCCGGGAAGTAGGCGGTGACGTCCTCGAACGGCACCGTCGGGGGCCAGAGCCGGTCGTCCACCAGGCGGCGGTAGTTGAGGTCGCCCTTCATCACCGTCAGCCGTGCGGCCGCCAAGCGCTCCCGCAGGTCGTCAGGCATGTCGCGGTAGCCGAGCGGCGCGCAGGCGAAGGGGTGCGCGGTCAGGACGAGCCGGCCCTCGCGCAGGGCCGCGAGCAGCCGTCCGCCGATGCGTGCGGCCTCGCCGGGGGCGGCGGTCATCCGGCGCAGGCAGGACAGAACGTCCTGGGTGGTGGCGTCGGAGACGTAGTACGGGTGCGGTTTGACGAGCAGGTGGACCTCGGCGGCGCGTCCGCTCGCGAGGAGGTCGTCGACGAGGGCGAGGTCGGCCAGGACCTCGCGGGCGCTGTTGTCGGTGACCACGACGACTGTGCCGCCGTCCAGCAGGGACCACAACCGCTCCGACGCGTCAGCGACGAGCGTGCCGGCCGCCTCGGGGCCGGTCGCCTCGGCCACCATGGTGAAGCCGAGGTCGGCCTGGTTGCCCCACACGGCGGCCGCGAGCAGCGTGTGTTCCCGGTCGGCGGGGGCGAGCGCGGGCAGCCCGTCCATCGCGGCGAGGTCGGCGGCGAAGCCGGGACCGTCCAGCTCGGCGTCCTTGAACGGCGCGAACAGGTCCACGCCGTGCCACGCCCCGGCGGCGAGGTACCCGGCGGGGTCGAGCAGCCGACGGTAGAAATACGACTCCGCCCACAGGAAGGGCAGTTCGGGCCACGGCCGCCCGAAGCGCCCCGCGCCCCACTCCTCCCACGCCGCCCGGTCCGGCGCGTCCCGCGGCAACGGGGCGACCGTGCCGGAGCGCGACTCCTCCAGCAGCGCCGCGAAGTCCCGGCGGCGCTCAGGGCCGTAGGGGACGGCGTCCAGGATGCGGCGGATCAGCATCGGGTGCCGCTCCTGGAAGACGCTCCGGGCGAAGGACCCGGGCTCGTCACAGGTGATCGGCGGGGCCTGCGGAAGCGCGGGCCGAGGGAGGCCTTCGGGGTGTCCACCCATGCGTCGTCGTCCTCCAGCGGTCGGGGCGGGGGCAGCGGTCGCGGGCATTCTCACAGGAAGCGGAGGGGAAGTGGGGGCACCCGGGCCGTACGGTGGCACGCCGCACGCGGAGTTCCCGTCCGGCGCGGCTTCGGGCACGCTGTCCACGGCGGAGGGCCGGGCGGCAGGACGGCCGGGAGCGACGGGGAGGGCGCATGGCAGGGGTACGCACCGGGGCGGAAGGCGACGAGGTGCCGGTGACGGCCGTGCTCAGGAATGTGGGGCCCCGGGCGACCGACGTCGTCGCCGGCTGACCGGTCTTGGCGCCGCGCACTGCCGGGCCCTCACGGGCCGGACCCCAGTCGTCGTACTGCGGAACGTGCCGGAGGGGCACGCCGCGTCGGCCGGCGCCGCGCTGCGCGCCGCAGGGGCCACCGCCGATGTCGGAGATCCCGAGCGGACGCCGGACCTCGACCGGCCCTCGCCCAGGGACGGGAGCGGCCACTGCCGCCGGAGGTCTTACGGCTGCTGAAGGACGTGGGGGCTCCGCCGCGGCTCGCGGCCCATCTGCGGCTCGTGCACGACGTGGCGTGCGAACTGCTCGCGTGGGCCCGGGAGTACAGCCGTCCCTGGTCGTGGACCGTGGAGCCGTGCGCTTCGGCGCGGCCACTCATGACATCGGCAAGGCACTGCACGTCGCCGAGTTGTCCGCGCCGGGCAGCGCTCACGAGAGGGCGGGCCGCGCGCAGCTGCTGGCGCAGGGCGTCACGCCGCGCCTCGCGCGCTTCGCCGCCACGCACGGTTCGTGGACGGACGCGGCCGTCACCATGGAGGACCTGCTGGTGAGCGTGGCCGACAAGGTCTGGAAGGGCAAACGCGTCACGGAGCTGGAGGACCTGGCGTCGACCACCTGGCCGGGGCGCGTGGGCGGCCAGTGGCACGACGGCGTGGTCTGGCACAAGATCCGGTACCGGTACGGGCGGCACGCGGTCCAGGTGAAGGTGACGTTCCTCGAGGGCGAGGGCTTCCCCGTCGTCTACTGGCGCACGTACTGGTGGAACCCGGACGCGATCCGGGTCGTGAGCTTGAACGGACCTGTCGGTTGACAGCAGCCGACAGGCCCCGGACGCCGTCTTCCTCAGTAGTGGTCCGAGAAGGAGTGTCCGCAGCGTCCGCATTCAAACCCTTCGCCAACGAACATGATGCAGCTGCACTTGTAGCACGCGCCGTAGCCCTGGCGTAGTGGTTGCGGCATGAGGGAAGTGAGGGAGTTGCGGCGAGGTTTTGCGTGGGGGCGAAGCCTCTGCCTCTCGGCTGACAAAGTGGACATGTCAACATCGAAGCACGTCCTCACCTTGGTCGCACTTTGATCGGTCCCCGGCCGTGGCCAGCCGGGTTCACCCGGGACGTCACTGGCCCGGAGCAGCACCTCGCACGGTGTACCGCCCCGGGTTCCACGCTGTCGTTATGCGCGCGATCTGGACCGGCTACGTCAGCTTCGGCCTGGTCAGCCTGCCCGTCCGCCTCTACTCGGCGACCGAGGAGCACGGCACGGGGTTCGATCGGGTTCATGCGCGCGATGGCTCCGGGATCAGGCACCGGAGGGTGTGTGAGAGTGAGGGCGTGGAGGTCCCGCAGTCGGAGATCGCGCGCGGGTGTGAGCGACCGGACGGCCGGACCGTCGCGCTCCTCGGGGAGGACCTGGCCGCGCTCCCCCCGACGAAGCGCACGGTTGAGGTCCTGGGGTTCATCGACGCGGGCGACGTCGACCCGGTGCTCTACTCCCGCCCGTACTGGGTCGGCGCGGCCGGGGAGCAGGGGCAGCGGCCGTATGCGTTGCGGTTGAGGCCCTGGCACGGCACGACAGCGTGGCGGTCGCCAAGGTCACCTTGCGCACCCGGCTGCGGCTGGCAGTGCTGAGGCCACGGCTCGGGATGCTCGTGCTCCACACGCTGCTGTGGCCGGAGGAGATTCGCGAGCCCGGCGATCTGTCCTCGCCGGCGCCGGTGACGGAGCGGGAGCTGGAGCTTGCCGTGCTGCTGATGGACCAGCATGCCGGAAGGGAGATCGCCGAGCTCCACGACGAGTACGCGGCAGCGCTGAGGCAGCTGGTGGTGGCGAAGATGACGGGGGCGGGGCTGGAGGAGCCGGTGCCGGCCATGGACCTGATGGCGGCGCTGGAGGCGAGCATCCGCGAGGCCGGGGGGCGTTGACGCGCGCCTGCGTGTGCGCTGTGCGGGCACGCGATCGAGCGCCGCCTCATTCGTGGGATGCCGGGGTGTTCTTCGTGGTGCAGATCCACGACGCGAGCAGCATGCTCTTCGACTTCCGGCTCGTGGTGGACGGCGTGCTGAAGAGCTGGGCCGTCCCCAAGGGTCCGTCCGGCGATCCCCATCACAAGCGCCTCGCGGTACCGACCGGGGACCACCCGCTGGAGTACGCGGACTTCGAGGGCGTCATCACCTCCGGGGAGTACGGCGGCGGCACAGTCGTCGTCTGGGACGAGGGCGGCTACCGGCCGCTCACCCACGGCCCGTTGGCGGAGGCACTGGCACACGGTCACGCCTCGTTCCGGCCGAACGGCACGAAGCTGCGCGGTGGTTACTCCCTCACCCGCACCCACGGCGGCCCGGACGGCAACCGCGAGGCGTGGCTGCTGGTCAAGCGGGTCGACGAGCACGCCTGCGCCCACCACTCCACCGACCCCCGGCGCGCCCGCTCGGCCCGCTCGGGCCGGACGCTGCGGCAGGTGGCGGCCGGGTCGGAGCCGGAGCGGCCGTGACGGTCCGCGCGCCGGACGCCGTAGGGAGCACGGATACGCCCCCGCCGGGCCGGCTTCCCGGGGACGTGTGGGCGCGGCAGCGCCGTCGCAGGGGCCTGCTGCGGCACCGGGTGCGGCGGGCGACGGTGCGCAGGTAGGGTCGTCGGCCGGACGCGAGAGACGGGGGACGATGGAGCTGCTCCGGGCCGACGAGCCGGGCGGGCCCGAACCGGCGTACGCCCGCGCCGTGGCGGGCTGGACCGCCACCGCGCGCGAGGTCGCCCTGTGGTGCGGCCGGCAGGAGCACCCGGTGCCGGACGAGGTCGTCGCGGGCTGGCGGGACGCGGAGGACGTCGAGGCGTACCTGCTGTACGACGGGCGGGAGCTCGTGGGCTACGGCGAACTCTGGCTGGACGCCGAGGGGGACGAGGTCGAACTGGCCCGCGTCATCGTCGCACCCTCCGCCCGCGGCCGAGGCGTCGGGCGGCGCCTGATCGCCGAACTGACCGCCCGGGCCCGGCTGACCGGTCTGGCCGAGGTCTTCCTGCGCGTCCACCCCGACAACGCCGGCGCCCTGCGGTGCCACCTCGGGGCAGGGTTCCTCCCCGTGCCCGCGGAGCAGGCCGCGGAGTGGAACGTGCCGCAGCCGGTCGCGTACGTCTGGCTGCGGCACGCGGGCTGAGACGGCGCCGCCGGGCGGGGCCGGCTTTGTCCCCATCAACAATCCCGCAATGGATTGACATGCCCTCATCAGGGCTTGACGCTTGAGAGCGCTCTCACGAGCTTTACCGCCCTCGCGGCGCACCTCCGCACCACACAAGGAGGAAGCACGTGCACATCCCACGCAAGCGGTTCCCGGCCCTGTTCGCCGCGCTGCTGACGACGGTCGGCCTCACCGTCCTCGGCACCTCGTCCCCCCGCGCCGTGGCCGCCGTCCCCGCCACCATCCCGCTGACGTTCACCAACAACTCCGGCCGCAACGAGCCCGTCCACCTCTACGACCTGGGCACCGAGCTCGCAACCGGCCGCCAGGGCTGGGCCGACGCGGGCGGTACCTTCCACCCCTGGCCGGCCGGGGGCCACCCGCCGACCCCGGCACCCGACGCCTCGATCGCCGGACACGAGCGCGGCCGGCTTCTACCAGGACGCCGTGACCAACCACTACGCCCGTGAGATCCACGCGCGGATGGCCGACGGCAAGGCGTACGCCTTCGCCTTCGACGACGTCGGCAACCACGAGTCGCTGGTCAACGACCCCGGCCAGCAACAGGCGTACATCACGCTGGACCCGCTCGACTAGGGCAGCAAGGAACCCGGGCCGGGCCGTCCGGGCCCGATTGTCAGTGGCGCGGCCTAGGGTGGGGACGACACAGGAACCGTGACGAGAGACTGGAAGTCCCCATGACGACCCTTTCCGACCGTCCGAACTCCGCGCTGCTCGTCATTGACGTCCAGAACGGGGTGGTGACCGGATCCCACAACCGGGACGACGTCATCGCGAACATCAACACCCTGATCGGCAAGGCACGGGCCGAGGACGTGCCGGTGATCTGGGTGCAGCACTCGGACGAGGGCCTCCAGAAGGGCAGCGAGAGCTGGCAGTACGTGCCGGAGCTGGTGCGCGAGGAGTCGGAGCCGCTGATCCACAAGCTCTACGGCGACTCCTTCGAGGACACCGAGCTGGAGGCGGTGCTCGCCGACCGCCGCGTGGGCCGGCTCGTCGTCACGGGCGCCCAGACCGACGCCTGCATCCGCTCGACCCTGCACGGGGGGCTCGTCCGCGGCTACGACGTCACGCTCGTCGGCGACGCGCACACCACGGAGGACCTCAGCTCCTACGGGGCGCCCGGCCCGGAGCTGGTGATCGCGCACACCAACCTCTACTGGCAGCACCAGAGCGCTCCCGGGCGCCGCGGCGGCACCGTCGACACCGCGGAGGTCTCCTTCACGGCAGCCGACGCGGGGTGAGCCGCCCGGGCCGAAGCGCCCGCCCGTCGGACCGGTGCAGGCGACCGCGGACCGTGCGCTGTCCCCGACGTCGGCCTGCCCGAGGCCCTTCGTGAAGCCCGTTCCTCCCCGTGGGCCGTGAGGGCGGCTGCCGGGCGGCGCCTGGCAGCCGCCGCGGGAGCGCGGAGATGGGCGGGCCACTGCGAAGCCGGCACGTTTCCCCGATCCGCGTTGCCGTGTTCTCCCGCGGATCATGGCCCATCAGCGGTCGCCGGACCCCGCGTGGACCGCCGCAGCGTGGATCGGCCCCTCCGAGCCGCCGAGCGGGGACCCAGAGCCGCCGCGCCGCCCCGCGATGATCTGGGCGGCGATCGAGACGGCCGTCTCCTGGGGTGAGGGCGTCGAGGACGACCGGCGAGCTGAGGCGGGCGAGTCCGGCGTGAGTCCGCGAGCTCACGCATCGCGGCGCCTCAGACGAGCCAGACGACGAGCAGGACGACCGCGACGACCACCACGACCGCGACTGCGGCCGGCATGGCCCGCTTGAGCACAGCGCCCTTGGCGACACCCACGAGGTCGATCGGCTCGGGCTCCGCGGGTGACACCAAACGACTCGGTGGCGGCCTTGACCGATCCCGGTCGGGCCACGGCGACGAAGGCCCGCAACTGCGTGTGTCTCAGGGGGCCATTACATCTGTTCGAGCGTCAACTGCGTCAGTCAGGATTGACCATTCTCTGCAGTTGCCGTTGACCGACCTCGTCCGCGGCGCGAGTGTTCCCCCCACGTGCACCACCCCGCATCGACCCACACCGTCCACCGTCCGGGCAGGGAAGGAGGGTGCCGTGCAGGTACCCGCTTCGTTCGAGTACCAACGGGCGCAGAGCGTGGAGGAGGCCCTGGAACTGCTGGGGCGCTTCGGCGAGGAGGCCAGGGTCCTCGCGGGAGGGCACAGCCTGCTCCCCATGATGAAGCTGCGGCTGGCCGGGCCGGAGGTGCTGGTCGACATCAACGACCTCACCGAGCTCGACCACATCGACGAGACCGGCGGCGAGCTGCGGGTCGGCGCCCTCACCCGGCACCGCACGCTGCTGGAGTCGCCTCTGGTCGGCCGGTACTTCCCGATCATCCACGACGCCGAGCGGGTCATCGCCGACCCGCCGGTGCGCAACCGAGGCACCCTCGGCGGCTCGCTGTGCCAGGCCGACCCGTCCGAGGACCTGTCGGCGGTGTGCGCGGCGCTGCACGCGGTCGCCGTGATCCGCGGCGCGGACGGCGAACGCAGCGTCACCATGGCCGACTTCCACCGCGGCCCGTACGAGACGGCGGTCGGCGCCGGGGAGATGCTCACCGAGGTACGCTTCCCCGTCCGGCCGGACTCCGGCAGCGCGTACGAGAAGCTCGAGTGCAAGGCCGGCGACTGGACGCTGGCGGCGGCCGCCGTGGCGCTCTCCCTCGACGACGGGCGCATGAGGCACGTCGGCGTGGGTCTGGCGGCGGTCGGCGCCGACGGGCTGCACGCGGAGGCGGTGCAGGAGCTCCTGGAGGGCCGCGAGCCGTCGCCGGAGCTCTTCGAGGAGGCCGGGCGCGTGGCGTCGGCGAGCTGCTCGCCCGTCACCGACCACCGCGGAACGGCCGATTACAAGCGGCATCTGGCCGGAGACCTGACCAAGAGGACCCTGCGACGCGCCGTCGCGCGGGCCGGCGCCCCCGCCGCTGCGGTGAGGGAGGGATGACGGACGCGCGGATCACGGTGAACGCCAACGGCGAGGACCACACCCGTGATGTCGTGCGCCGTACGCGGCTACGACGTGCCGCGCAGCCGGCTCGGCGCCCACGTGCTGATCTACGGCTCCGGAACGACGGGCCTGATGATGCTGGAGCTCGCCGAGCGCACGGGGGCGGCGAGCGTGGACGTCGTCGACGTCAACCCCGAACGGCTCGCCACCGCACGGCTGCTGGGCTGCGACCGCACGGCCGCCTCGGCGCAGGAGATCGTCCGCCCCCGCGGCTGGGAGGTCGTCGTGGACGCCACCGGCAACGCCGCCGCGATCCAGGACGGGCTGCGAAGGGTCGGCAGGGGCGGCACCTTCCTGCAGTTCGGCGTCGCCGACTACGCCGCCCGCGCGGTCATCGAGCCGTACCGGATCGACAACGAGGAGATCACCATCACGGGCTCCATGGCGGTCCCGCACAGCTACGAGCGGGCCGCCGAGCTCTTCGCCGCCGGGGTGCTGGACCCCGGGGTGTTCATCAGCGACCGCTTCCCGCTCACCGACTACCCGCAGGCCATCGAGCGCTTCACGGCGGGCATCGGCCGCAAGATCCTGGTGCGGCCGTGACGACGCCCGCCACTCTGGTCGCCGGCGAGACGCTGACCGACGTGGTCGCCGGGCCGGGCGGGACCGCGTCGAACGGCCGGTGGCCCTCGCCGACGTGGCGAAGGCCGGCAGGAGGACCTCGGCCGGCTCCACCCCGGACGCGATCCCGTGGAGGTCGCCGCCGACTGGGCGCGCCGCGGTCCGCGCCTGGTCGTCCTCACCCGGGGCGCGGAAGGCTCCGACGCCCACTGGGCCTCGGGCGGACGGCACCGGGTCCCCGCCCACCCGGTGCGCGTCGTCGACACGATCGGCGCCGGTGACGCCTTCATGGCGGGCCTGCTCGCCGGTCTCCTCTCCGCCGGACTGCTCGGCACGGGGGGGCCCGCAGGCGACTGCGCGCGGCCGCGGACGGCGGTCCCGTGCCGGCCGCGGTGGCCGGCGCCCCGGCGCTCGCCGCGCGGGTCGCGGCTCTGACCTGCGGGCGGGCGGGCGTGGACCCGCCGTTCCTGGCGGAGGTGGCGCCCGTCGTGTGATGATCCGGCGGACGGCACTCCCACGCACCGAGGGGCGATACGACGATGTGGCCGCGGGTCGACGGAATGCGCTCCATGGAGCTCGGCACACCCGACGCGCTGCGGGACGAGCTCAACTCCCTGGTCCTGGCGGGCAAGAAGACCGCCACGACCGGGCTGCTGTCCGAGTACGTCGAGGAGACCGAGGGTCTGGAGTTCGTCGGCGAGCGGCTGGCCCTGCTGGACCGGGAGAGCCACTGCGTCGGCGTCATCGAGATCACGGGCGTGGAGGTGACGGCTTTCGTGGACGTGACGTGGGAGCACGCCGCCGCCGAGGGCGAGGGGGACGCCTCCCTCGCCGACTGGCGGGCCGGGCACCGCCGTTTCTGGGAGCGTGCGGGCACTCCTGTCGCGGACACGACGCCCGTGGTGTGCCTGGAGTTCCGGCTCGTCACCGCGGGCGGCTGACCGTGCGGATCCGCATCGAGGCGCGCGACCTGCCCTGCCGCGCCTTCGGCGACCCGCCCCGCGGAACTCCCGGACCCCCGGCCCGGTGACGCCGAGGAGGCGACGGGGGACCTCGACTGCCGGATCCGTGAGGCCCCGGGCGGGCTCGACGTCACGGGCCCTACGTCCAGGGCGGCCCCGGCGCCCGCTTCGTCCACCTGTCCTGGGCACCGTGGACCGCCCGGGCGACTTCACGATGTTCCGCCGCGCCACGCTCATGCTCGACGGCTTCGAGCCCCGCACGCTGCGGGAGGCCGCCCGCACCGGGACGCTCGTCGGGCTGGGCCTGACCGATGCCGGGTCGGCCCGCTGCGCGCTGCCGTACGGCCGCCGCTCATCACGTGGTCGGCGCCCGCGCCGCACGCCGCCGACCGACGACGCGCGCTTGAGCGGAACCACCACCCCACCGGTGGGCGCGCCCGCGGTCCGCACGACCGCTTCCGCTTTCCCACCGGCGCCGGGCAGTGGTCCCGCTCCGTCACACGGGGGCTCGGGTCCCTCAGTCCTCTCCCCTGACGATGTTCCAGTCCTTGCCGCTGTCGGGCTCCCGCTGCGGCGGATTGCCCCGGCCCTCCTTCACGACAGCGGGCCGGCACGTGCGTATCTGCTGGTCGCGGGGAATGCGGGTACTGGTCGGGTGGCCGTTGCGTGTGTCCACGGCTGGGCGCCTCCTCAGGTCTACGACACCGCATACCCATTCGAACGTGATTTACACGACATAACATTCCTGATCATGACATGCTTTCCGCATCGATCCACGTCGCAGCGGGGGGGCGTCGCGCTGCGCGGTGGCCACGGTACGGACCGTGCCGACCAGGGCGTGGGCGCGCGGTCACGCTGTGCGGCTGCCCAAGGCGCGCGGCGGAAACCCCGGGCGCCCCGATTCAGCGCGTGGGATGCCACTCGGCGAGCAGGACGGTGGCATCGTCGTCGAGACGCCCGTGCCGGTGCGCCAGGATGGCGTGGACGAGCCGCCGCAGGACCTCCGGCGCGGGATCTCCGAGCGCGGTGGCGTGCACGACGTACTCGGTGAGGCGCCGCTCGCCGAACTCGTCGCCGCCCTCGACGCGGCACTCGGTCACACCGTCGGTGTGGATCAGGATCCGGTCACCGGGCTCCAGGCTCGTGGAGTGGACGGAACGCGGCCGGGCGCCGTACTCGGGACCGAGTCCGAGGGGCAGGTCCGGGTCGCGTTCCAGGGCGCCGGTGACGACGTGCCGGGCGCGGATCAGCCGGGGCGGGGGGTGCCCGCAGTTCGCCCACGCGAACTGGCCGCTGCGGACGTCGAGGTCGGCGAAGACCGCGGTGGCGAGCCGGTCCGGGATCCACTCGGCCAGGGTCTCGTCCACGGTCTTGACGATCTCGCCCAGGTCGGCGCCGGCCCGCCTGGCCGCCCGGCAGCCGGCCAGCGCGACGGCCGCCGCGAGTCCCGAGGCGAGGTCGTGGCCCATCGCGTCGACCACCGTCAGGTGCAGGTGGTCGTCCTGCAGGCTGTGGTCGAAGGCGTCGCCGCCGATCTCGTAGGCCGGTTCCAGCACCGCGCTGGAGGTCACCTCGGCGGTGCCGAGGGTCCGCGGCGGGAGGAAGGCCCACACCAGTTCCGCGGCGGCGCTCATCGGCCGGCTGCGGACGAGCCGCAGCATGTCGTCACTGAACCCCGTCTTGGAGACGATCGTCAGGGTCGTGACGTCGGCGAGCGCGCGGCAACGGGCGAGCAGTTCCGGGTCGATCCGGTGGGCGACGACCTCCATGACGCCGATCCGCTCCACGCCGTCGACGAGCGGGAACCACATCGTGATCCGGTCGCCCCGCTCGCTCAGGCGCAGCGAGACCGTCCGGTAGGCGGCGCCGGCGGGCGTGCCGTCGACGGCCACGGCGCGGCGGGCGGGTGCGGCCGGAGCGCCGGGCAGCGGGACGAGCCTGGACTGCTGGACGTCGGCGAGGAGGACCGTGACGTCGTCCAGGCCCACCTCGTGGGCGGCACGTGCGAGGGCGGCGCCCCAGTCCTGTGGGGCGACCTCGTGCGAACGCTGCAGGAGCCCGCTCAGCAGGGTGCCGAAGCCGGAGTCGTCCACCGTCACCATCACCTATCGGTGCGCCGTCCCCGTCGCGGGGCCGGAACGTGTGGCACCTGCCCCGGACGCCACGACCGAAACGTCGCACCGGCCCTGGCCTGCGGCTCCGCCCGGCGGCGCGGCGGCGCGGCGGCGCGGGGCTCCACGGATCGCCTACAGGCGCCGGTTCCCCAGAACGTCATATTCCAGCAAATCGAGTGCTATACGGGCGTGCCGCACCTTAACGGACACGGCCCAGGCCCGACGCTTCTGGTGTCCCACCCGTGCGGGTGCCCACGGCACCCGCGGAGACAGGAGTCGATCCATGCGCGTTTCCCGTTTCGTGGCCGCGGTCGGTGTGGCCGTGGCCGTCGTCCTGGGCGGTGCGGCGGGCGCCGGTGCCGTCACGCCGGAGTCCGTCCGCGCCCACGGCACGCACGCCACGCACGGCGACCACGGCCGCGGCCACCACAGCCACCACGGCAAGCGTCACCACCACCGCTGGCACGGGCACCGCCTGCACCGTCACCACCATGTTTTCCACCACCACCGCCGCTGACCCGCGGCCCGATCCAGACGGACCCCCCCGGGGGCGCCGCTCCGCGAACGCGGAGGGCGCCCCCGGGCGCGTGCGGGCCCGCAGGCTCAGGCGGTCTGCGCGCCGCGCAGCGCGGCGTACGGCCCGCCGCCCCCCGCGGATCCCGGCGTACGAGGTCCCGGAGCCGCAGGTCGCGGGCATCGCGGAGTCCGGATTCGAGTCGCCCGGATTCGGGTCGCCGGGCTTCGAGTCGCCCGCGTCCCCCGGCCCGGACTTCACCGGTCCCGGTCCGCTGGGCGGCACGGACCCGGACGACGGGGAAGAAACCGTGCCCTCCCCGCGTTGGCATGGGCGGATCAAGAACCGCCTGAAAGGAGGCGAGCGGTGAAGGTACGTGCCTCGCTGCGTTCCCTCAAGAACGCCCCCGGCTCGCAGATCGTCCGCCGCCGCGGCCGCGTCTACGTGATCAACAAGAGGGACCCCCGCTTCAAGGCCCGCCAGGGCTGACCCGCGGATCACGAAGGGCGCCGCGCGCCGTCTCACCACGGCGCGCGGCGCCCCGTTCGCGTCCGGGTGACCGGGGCGGCGCCAGGGAGCGCAACAGCAACAGCGCGATGTCGTCGCTGCGCCGCCGGCGCTCGGCGGTAAGGGCGAGCACGCCGTCGGCGACCCGGTCCAGCGAGAGCTCACCGGCCGCCGAAAGGTAGTCCGAGAGGCCGGCCAACTCGGCGTCGACGTCCGTCCCCGGGCACTCGACCAGCCCGTCGGTGTAGAGCATGAGGACCGACCCTGACGGGAACGGGAACTCGACGGTGCGGTAGACCGCCTCCGCGTCGATGCCCAGCAGCGGTCCCTGGGCGAGGTCGAGCGTCCGCACACGGCCGCCCGGGTCCCGCAGCAGGGGGTGCGGGTGGCCGGCCCCCGCCGCCATCGCCCGCTGCCCGTCCGGGTCGAGGTGCAGGTACAGGCAGCTGGCGAGCAGATCCACGGCCAGATCGACCAGCAGCCGGTTCGTGCACTCCATGACCTGGCCGGGGGACTGACCGACGGCGGAGTACGCCCGCACCGCAGTACGGACCTGGCCCATCAGACCGGCCGCGGCGACGTTGTGCCCCTGCACGTCGCCGATCACGGCGGCCGGCCGGTCCCCCACGCGGAGCAGGTCGTAGAAGTCGCCGCCGATGTCCATGCCCTCGGTGCCCGCCAGGTACCGCGCCGCCGCCTCCAGGCCCGGGAACGCCGGCAGGGTCCGCGGGAGCAGCGCGGACTGCAGGCCGTGGGCCAGCCGGTGCTTGGCGTCGTAGAGCCGCGCCCGCTCCAGGGCCTGGGCGATCAGCCCGCCGAGGCTGGTCAGCAGGGCCCGCTCGTCGGCCCCGAAGCGGTGCGGTTCCGGATACCCGAGAACGCAGGTGCCGACGGCGCGACCGGAGGCGATCAGTGGGAGGTAGGCCCACGCCGCCATGCCGTCACAGACCGGCGGGCGGTCGGGGAAGCGCTCCCGCATCTCCCGCTCGGACTCCATGAACGCCGGCGCACCGCCGGCGAGCACCTGGGCGACGGGCGTCGGCACGGACATCGCCATGCCGTCGTAGCGGTCGAGGATCGACGGATCGCGGTAGCCCCGGTGGCCGAGCACGCGCATCCTCCCGGCCTCCGGGGTGACCACGGCCACCACCCGGCTGCCGACGGCGGGCATGATCTCGTCGGCGACCAGGTCGATCACGTCCTGCACGCTGACGGCCTCGGTGAGCGCCCCGGACAGGTTCACGAGGTGGGAGACGGCCACCAGGCCGATCGCGGGCTGCGCCGGACCCCGCGCCGCGAGAGACGCGGGGTCCCGCGCCACCGGGCCGCGGGCCGATGAGATGAGCACGCTGACGCCGTTGCTGCTGGGATGGAGCTGGAAGGTGAGCCAGTCGCCCGGCGGGCGCAACGCGGTGAACGAGGTGGCCTGTCTGCTGATCAGCGCCGCGCGGTGCCGCTCCTGGTGCACCGAGTCGTCGAGCCAGGGCAGCGTCCGCCACAACGGCTGCCCGAGCAGCTTGCGCACCGGTACGCCCAGCCGGCGGGAGGCCGCCCCGTTGGCGTAGGTGACCCGTCCGTCCAGGTCGAGGGAGCACAGCCCCTCCGGCAGCCGGCCCACCATGCGCACCGCCTCGACCCCCGAGGAGACCCTGGTGACCGGGGCGCCGATCGTCACGTCCTGCCCGCGCCGGACCGGCCGGCCCGCGGCCGCCTCGTACTCCAGACTCCGGGCGAGCCGGCCGCAGGCCGCCTCCAGGTGCTCGCGCTCCCAGTCGGACAGCTCGGGCGGATGGGCGCCCGGCCAGGTGACGAATACGGAGCCGTAGACGGCGTCGGCGGTCGCGACGGGCAGTGCGGCGAGGGTGAACGGGTACGGCAGGACGAGCGCTATCCGCGGGTACCGGCGCGCCATCTCCTCCTCGCTGCCGACCCAGACCAGCCTGCGTTCCCGCACCGCCTCCACCACGGGGATCGGGGCGCCCAGCCCGACTCGCTCCCAGGGCGCGGCGAAGGCGCGGGGCAGGCCGGCCATCACGGCCATCTCCAGCACCGGCTCGCCGGGCGCGAGGAGGTAGATCCCGCCCGTGTGCGCCCGCACGCCGTCCATCATCGCGAACAGCGCCGGTGCCAGCAGGCCTTTGCCCGTCCGCTCCCCGGCGTCGGGACGGGACGAAGCGGGAGGGGACCCGTCCGGCACGGGTATCACCTCCTCCGCCTCTTCCCGTCCAGACTGCATCGGCGCCGCGTGGCGCGCATGCGGGGGACGCACTGGCGGACACGGCCGGGCGTCCAGGGGGCGCCGTCAACTCCCTTGAACCTGCGGTCAGATGACTTGCGGCGCTTTTGTTCGAACCTCTTGGCGTTCGCCTGGCTCGGTGCTTCAATGTGACGCTGTTAGGAAGGTTTCCTAACTTCCGACCCACGGAGTCACCCGTGCAGATCCCCCCACACCGTCATGCACGCACCCTCCCCCGCCGACGTGCCGTCCTCTACGCCACCGCCGCGCTGACCGCGGGCGTCCTGGCCGTCGGCGCCGGCACCCTCGCCTCGGCCGCGCCGGGACGGCCGGCCGCCGCGGCGGCCGGGGCCGGGCTCGACGACCCCCGCAAGAAGGACATCGCCATGCAGCTGGTGTCCAGCGCCGAGAACTCCTCCCTGGACTGGAAGGCCCAGTACAAGTACATCGAGGACATCGGCGACGGCCGCGGCTACACCGCGGGCATCATCGGCTTCTGTTCCGGGACCGGGGACATGCTCGAGCTCGTCGAGCTGTACACCGACCGCAGGCCCGGCAACCCGCTCGCCCGCTACCTGCCGGCACTGCGCCGGGTCAACGGGACCGACTCGCACAGCGGCCTCGGCTCCGGCTTCGAGAGCGCCTGGCGCAGCGCCGCCGCGGACGCGGCGTTCCAGCAGGCGCAGAACGACGAGCGCGACCGCGTCTACTTCGACCCCGCGGTCAGGCAGGCCAAGGCCGACGGACTGCGTGCGCTCGGCCAGTTCGCGTACTACGACGCGATCGTCATGCACGGCCCGGGCGAGGACGAGGTCAGCTTCGGCGGCATCCGCAGGACCGCCCTGTCCCAGGCCAGGACCCCCGCGCAGGGAGGCGACGAGACGGCGTACATCGACGCCTTCCTCGACGCGCGCACGGCGGCGATGAAGACCGAGGAGGCGCACAGCGACACCAGCCGGGTCGACACGGAGCAGCGCGTCTTCCTCGACACCGGCAACCTCGACCTCGACCCCCCGCTCAAGTGGAAGGTCTACGGGGACGGTTACACCATCGACCAGTGACCTCCCCACACACCGCCGCGGGCGGCCTCCCCGACCGGGGCCGCCCGCAGCGGCGCCGGGCCCGGGCCAGTTCCGGGCTGTCGACGCCGTACATGCCCGCCAGGTCGACGTCCGGGACCGGGCCCGTGTACATGCGCGCGGCGGACGAGGCCCGGCCAAGCCCCCTACGCACCCGCCCGTGAACCCCCGCCGTTCCGGCGCGGCGCCGCCGACGGCGGGACGGATGCCGCGCGGCCCTCGAACACACCTGCCCCAAGGCAAGTTCATCGCCCGGCGCCCCTACCCAGGGATGAATGAAAGTTGTACGGTCCCCGGGGTCATGTCCCCTCAGGGAGGTACTCGCCATGGCGTCAATGGGCGTACCCGACGTCCTCACCCGTGCCCGCACCGTCGCACCGCCGGGCTGGAGCCGCTGGCTGGTACCGCCGGCCGCGCTCTCCATCCACCTCGCCATCGGGCAGGCGTACGCCTGGAGCGTCTTCAAGCCTCCGCTGGAGTCCTCGCTCGGGCTGAGCGGCACCCAGTCGGCGCTGCCGTTCCAGCTGGCGATCGTCATGCTCGGGCTGTCGGCCGCGTTCGGCGGCACGCTCGTCGAGCGCAACGGCCCGCGGTGGGCCATGTGCGTGTCGGCCCTCTGCTTCTCCTCCGGCTTCCTCATCTCGGCCCTCGGCGCCGCCACGCGCCAGTACTGGCTGATCGTCCTCGGCTACGGCCTCGTCGGCGGCATAGGCCTCGGCATCGGCTACATCTCGCCGGTCTCCACGCTGATCAAGTGGTTCCCCGACCGGCCCGGGCTCGCCACCGGCATCGCCATCATGGGCTTCGGCGGCGGCGCGCTCATCGCGTCGCCCTGGTCGACGGAGCTGCTCTCCTCCTTCGGCGCGGACTCCTCCGGCATCTCGCAGACCTTCCTGGTGATGGGCCTGGTCTACGCGGCCTTCATGACCTTCGGGGTGCTGCTGGTCAGGGTCCCCCCGGACGACTGGCGGCCCGCCGGCTGGAACCCGGAGGCCGACGCCGTGCGCCCGCTCGTGACCACCGGCCAGGTGTCGGCACGCAACGCGCTGCGCACCCCGCAGTTCTGGTGCCTGTGGGTGGTGCTCTGCATGAACGTGACGGCGGGCATCGGCATCCTGGAGAAGGCCGCACCGATGATCACCGACTTCTTCGCGAACACCTCCACCCCGGTGTCGGTCACGGCCGCCGCCGGTTTCGTCGGGCTGCTGTCGCTCGGCAACATGCTCGGCCGGATCGGCTGGTCCGCCACCTCCGACCTGGTCGGGCGGAAGAACATCTACCGCCTCTACCTCGGTGCGGGAGCGCTGTTGTACCTGCTCATCGCCCTGGCCGGAGACGACTCCAAGCCGCTGTTCATCATCGCGGCCGCCGTCATCCTGTCCTTCTACGGCGGCGGGTTCTCCACCGTGCCCGCCTACCTCAAGGACCTCTTCGGGACGTACGAGGTGGGCGCCATCCACGGGCGGCTGCTGACCGCCTGGTCCACGGCGGGCGTGCTCGGGCCGCTGATCGTGAACGCGATCGCCGACCACGAGAAGTCGGCGGGACGGACGGGTCCCGACCTCTACTCCACATCCTTCGTCATCATGATGGTGCTGCTGGTCGTCGGTCTCGTCGCCAACGAGCTGGTACGCCCGGTCCATCCGCGCCACCATGACGGACCGTCCGCCGGGCCCAAGGCCACGACCGGACCCGAGTCGGAAGGAGCCGTCCGATGACCGCCCCGAACCCCGCACCCGCCGCCGACGCCTCCACCGGGAGCGGCCGGCTGCCGCTGATGGCCGTCGCCTGGCTGTGGGTCGGCGCGCCCTTCGCCTACGGTGTCTACGAACTCGGCCTGAAGCTCAAGCAGTTGTTCACCGGCTGACCGGCGCCGCCGGCGCTCGCCAGGGGCCGCCCCGTCCACTGGGACAGGGCGGCCCCATCGCGCGCCGCCCACCACCCGCGCACGGCGGCCGGGAAAGGCGCCACGGTGTGCGCCGTCGTGGATCTTCCGGAGCGCCACCGGGCCGAAGTCCTCGTCCCGCGGACCGCGTTCGCCGGGACGGACACGGTGGCGCTGCGGGTGTGGGCGTGGCGGACGACGGCGATCGGTCTCCCCCGGCGCCCGGGGTCACCGTCCTGGGCACCTGGGACGACCGTCAGGGGCCGGCCCGCCTGGAGCGCCACCGGCCGGCCGCCACGCCCGGGTCATGAGGTCGGCACGGCGTACCAGCGGCCGTCCCGCTGGTGGACCAGGTGGTGGGCGGCGAGGCTGTCGATGTGCCGCGCGATGGTCGCGGGCTGGTAGCCGACGCTGGCGCTCAGGTCGTCGATGGTCGTCCCGTCCCTTCCGGCCGCGCGCAACTGCTGGAGGGTCTTGAGCGCCGTACGGGCGAGGCCGGACTCCTCGGGGCGGGGCTCGGCGGGCGCCGGCACGGGAGCCGCGGCAGGAGCCGGGACCGGGACCGGCGCCGTTGACGCGGCCGGGGCGGGAACGGGGACGGGTGCCTGAGTGCCTGACGGGATGGGCGGGGCCGGGGTGGCCGGACCGGCGGCGCGTACGGGGGCGACGGGCCTCGGCGTGCGATTGACCGTGCGGTGCTTGCGGCCCTTCTGGTGGCGGCGGGTGCTCATCGGGCGGTCCTCCTTCGCTGTGATCTTGAAGGGCCAACGGGGCACCGCCGCCGGAGTCACGCAGATGCGTGCATGCGGGGGACCCGGGGGCGCCCGGGGAATGTGCGGCGGCGCCGCCACCGTTGCACCGGATCCGGACGGAACCGAGGAAGGGAAGCCCATGCCCCCCACGGACAGCCGCCGCGGTCACCGCGTCGACGCGGTACCCGGCACACAGCACGTGACCGTCACGATCGACGGCAAGGTCGTGGCCGAGACCCGGCGGCCGGTACTGGTCCACGAGACCGGTCTGCCGGTGCGCTACTACATCCCGCCGCAGGACGTGGACCTCGCGCTCTTCCGCGCCAGCGACACCAACACCACCTGCCCCTACAAGGGCGTCGCCTCCTACTGGTCGTACGCCGGCCACAAGGACGTCGCCTGGGTCTACGAGGAGCCGCTCGCGTCGGTGCCCGAGATCACGGGCCATCTCTCCTTCTACGACACCGTGGCCGTCGTCGCGGTCGAGGACGCCTGACCGGACGGACGGTACGCGTCGGCGCACCGTCCGTCACCACGTGCGGGGACAGCGCCAGGGCATGTGCCGGTGCCCCACGCCGCACTTGAAGCACGACTGTTCGGTTTGCTGCGCACGACGGCCCCCTTGGAGCAATGATGGTCACATGGCGAATCCGACGATCCTGACCGTCGACGACGATCCCGCAGTCTCCCGTGCCGTGGCCCGGGACATTCGCCGAAGGTACGGCGACCGCTACCGGGTGGTGCGCGCCACCTCGGGGGACGAGGCCCTGAGCGCGCTGCGGGAGATCAAGCTGCGAGGGGAACAACTCGCGGTGATGCTCGCCGACTACCGCATGCCGAAGATGAACGGGGTGGAGTTCCTCGAGGCGGCGATGGACCTCTTCCCACTCGCCCGCCGTGTGCTGCTCACGGCGTACGCCGACACCAGCGCGGCCATCGACGCGATCAACATCATCGACCTCGACCACTACCTGCTGAAGCCGTGGAGCCCGCCGGAGGAGAACCTCTACCCGGTGATCGACACCCTGCTGGACGCGTGGATCGCCACGCCGGACCCGACGGCGTCCCAGACGCGCGTGGTGGGCCACCGCTGGTCGGCGCCCTCCTTCAAGGTGCGTGACTTCCTCACCCGCAACCTGGTGCCCTACCGCTGGCTGCCCGCCGAGGAGCCCGAGGCCGAGCAGTTGCTGACCGCGGCCGGGCTGACCTCCGCCGACGTGCCGCTGGTGGTGACCGACGACGGGACGGCGCTGGTGCGGCCCACGGAAGCCGAACTCGCCGCCCACGTGGGGCTGAGCACCGTCCCGGCCTCCGACTTCTACGACCTGGTGGTGGTCGGCGGCGGCCCCGCCGGCCTGGGCGCGGCGGTGTACGGCGCATCCGAGGGCCTGCGCACCGTGCTGGTGGAGCGCCGCGCGACCGGCGGCCAGGCGGGGCAGAGCAGCCGCATCGAGAACTACCTCGGCTTCCCGGACGGCGTCTCCGGCGCCCAGCTGACCGACCGGGCCCGCCGCCAGGCAACGAAGTTCGGGGCGGAGATCCTCAGCACCCGGGAGGTGGTCGCGCTGGAGGCGGCGGGCACCGGACGAGTGCTGACCTTCGGCGACGGCAGTTCCATCGCCGCGCACACGGTGGTGCTGGCGACCGGCGTGGCCTACCGGCGGCTGGACGCGCCGGGGCTGGCGGAGTTCACCGGGGCCGGGGTCTTCTACGGCTCGGCGATGACCGAGGCCATGAACTGCGCGGGCCAGGAGGTCTACATCGTCGGCGGGGCCAACTCGGCCGGACAGGCGGCCGTCTACTTCTCCCGCAACGCGCGCAGGGTGCACCTGCTGATCCGCGGCGCGGACCTGCACCGTTCGATGTCGCAGTACCTGATCGACCAGATCGCGGCCATCGACAACATCGAGGTCCGCCCCTGCACCGAGGTCGTCGGCGGCAAGGGCGCCGACCACCTGGAGCAGCTGCTGCTCCGCGACGCGAAGACCGGCACGGTGACCACCGTGGACGCCTCGTTCCTGTTCATCTTCATCGGCGCCGAGCCCCGCACGGACTGGCTGGAGGGCGTCGTGGAGCGGGACCGGCGCGGCTTCGTGATCACCGGCCCCGATCTGATCGCCGGCGGCAAGCGGCCCGCGGGCTGGCCGCTCCCCCGTGACCCGTACCACCTGGAGGCCAGCGTGCCGGGCGTCTTCGCCGCCGGTGACGTGCGGGCCGAGTCGGTCAAGCGGGTGGCCTCCGCGGTCGGCGAGGGCGCGATGGCCGTATCCCTGGTGCACCGATATCTGGAGGCGCAGTGACCACGACGGACCGGCTGGGACCGGAGCAGCTTCGGACCCTGTTCCTGTTCGAGTCGCTCGGTGAGAAGGAACTGGCCTGGCTGGGCGAACAGGGCCGGGTGGAGCGGGTCCCGGCGAACAGTCCGGTCTACGCCGAGGGCGACCCGGCGACCTGCTTCTACGTGCTGCTGAGCGGCACGGTGTCGCTGGGCAGGCTCGTGCGCGGCGACGTGGTGGAGGTCAACCGCACCGACCAGCGGGGCGTGTACGCCGGGGCGACGCAGGCGTACCTCGGGGACCGGGTGGAGCAGATCTACCCCAACTCGCTGAAGGCGGTCACCGACTGCGAGTTCTTCGTGGTCCCGGCCGACGATTTCGCCGGGGCGATGCGCCGCTGGTTCCCGATGGCGGTGCACCTGCTGGAGGGGCTGTTCTTCGGCTACCGCAAGCAGAACACGATCGTCGGGGAACGCGAGCGGCTGCTGGCGCTGGGCTCGCTGTCCGCCGGTCTCACCCACGAGCTGAACAACCCCGCCGCCGCCGCGGTGCGGGCCACCTCGGCGCTGCGCGACCGCGTGGCCGGCATGCGGCACAAGCTGGCGATGATCGCGGACGGCCGGCTCGACACCCGGCAGCTGCACGAGCTGGTCGAGTTGCAGGACGCCGCGATCAAACGCATGGCGTCGGCGCCCGAGCGGTCGGCGCTGGGGGCGGCCGACGCCGAGGACGAGCTGACGGACTGGCTCGACGACCACGGCGTGGCCGGCTCCTGGGAACTGTCCTCGACACTGGTCGCGGGCGGTGTCGACGCCGAGTGGCTGGACTCCGTGGGCGACGCGGTCGGCGAGGACCGGCTGGAGGCGGCGATCCGCTGGCTCACGTACACCCTCGACACCGAACTGCTCATGGGCGAGATCGATGACGCCGTCACCCGGATCTCCGGACTGGTGGGGGCCGCGAAGCAGTACTCGCAGCTCGACCGGGCCCCGCAGCAGACGGTGGACGTGCACGCGCTGCTCGACGCGACGCTCACCATGCTCCAGGCGAAGATTCCCGGCGGGGTGCGGGTCGTCAAGGAGTACGACCGCAGCCTGCCGCAGATCCAGGCGTACGGCGCCGAGCTCAACCAGGTGTGGACCAACCTCATCGTCAACGCCCTGGACGCCATGGAGGGTTCGGGCACCCTGACGCTGCGCACCTTCTGGGACGGCCCCGACCGCCTGGTGGTGGAGGTGGGCGACACCGGACCCGGCATCCCTCCGGAGATCCGGCCACGGATCTTCGAACCGTTCTTCACCACCAAGCCGGTGGGCGAGGGCACCGGACTGGGCCTGGACATCTCGTACCGCATCGTGGTCAACAAGCACCACGGCGACATCCGTGTCGAGGCGCGCCCCGGCGACACACGCTTCACCGTGTGCCTGCCGGTCGCCCAGCCCGAGACGCAGCCGGGGGACGCGGAGCAGACGGGCTGAGCCTTCCACCGGACCGCCGGTTCAGGCCACCGGGCTCTTGGGAAGGGTCCGGGCGCGGTCGCGGCCGACGGGCAGCTGTCCGTCGGCCGCGCTCTTGAGCGAGCGCAGGGCCAGCAGCAGCACACCGATGTCGTCGATGAGGATCGGGTCGGGCAGCAGGTCAACGGGGCACACCAGGTAGATCACCGCGGCCCAGAACGCCAGCTTGCCCGAGCGCGGCACGTCGGCGCTGCGCAGCAGAGTGCGGATCCGCGCCATCTTCACCACAAGCACCACGGCCACCGCGAGCATCACCACCACGGCCAGCGCGGCGATCACGAGGGCCGCTGTCGACCAGTCACCCAGGTCCATGTCTGCCTCCCTCGCTCCCGTGTACCCGACGGGCGTGTGCGGAAACGGTACCCGAACCGGACAGGGGGCGAGCACAGCCCGTGCGGCCCGCCGTCATGCGCCGGCTCGCGGCGTGCCTTCGGCTGCCGGACGGTGCCGGCGGATGAAGGCGGTCAGCCTGCCGTAGGCGTCCCGCAGTTCGTGGCGGGCGTAGTCCTCGCGAACGTCGATGAGGGCGCCGTGGGAGGCGGTGGGGTCGACCGTGAAGCGGTCGTGCCAGCCACCCCCGGAGGCGATGATCACGGCGGCGTCGACCCCGTCGAACTGGTCGGCGGTGATGTCGACACGCAGTCCGTTCTTCTCGATCCACGCGTGGGAGGCGCGGTTCTCCCATGCGCTGACATAGGTCCACACGCCCTGCCCGTTCTCGTACAGGTACTGGCCGAGCAGGATCGAGGCGTCCCCGCAGGAGCCGTGCGGGAAACGCTCCAGGGAAACCAGGCCCGGGTCGGGGCAGTCGAGGATCGCCTGCCGGAATCCGAGGACCAGTGTGCGAAGTTCGGACACCCGCGGAGTCTAACCCGTGAAGATCATCGGCGGGACCCGTGGAACCGGCCCTTCCGCCGGACACGGATCCGGCCGCCCGCGGGGCGGGGACCCGTGGGGGGGATGCCGCTGACAGCTGCCGGAACCGGTACCCGAGCCACCCGCCGCCGTTCTCAGGCGGCAGGCGGGCGGCGGGAGTGCAGTACTTCGCCCACGGCGACCGCCGCCGCCATGGCGACACCCGCCACCGGCACCGCCGCGCTCCCGCAGAAGGTGCTCGCCAGCACCAGCACGGCGCAGACCGGCAGCACCGCGTGCTCGGCGAACCCGCGCTTGGCGCTGCGGGAGTGGATCAGCCAGACCGTCAGCAGGAAGAGCGCGGTCGGCAGTGTGGCGGCGGCCGCGGCGGCCGGCTGCGAGATGTGCGCCTGGTGCACGGCCTGTTCCACCACCACCTCCAGCCCCGCGCCGATGGCGGCGGCCGAGCCGAAGACGAGGTAGTGCCCGTAGCCCCACAGGAACGCCCGCGCGTTGCTGGTGAGGTGCTGGTGGATGGGAATGGCGAAGTAGATCCAGTAGGCGGAGAAGACGATGAGCAGTCCCCCGAGCGCGATGGGCAGCAGCTCGCCGAGTACGGAGAACTCGTCGACGGCGGACTGCACGGCCACCGTCGCGGCGGCCACCGACTCACCGAGCACGATGATCGTGAAGAGGCCGTAACGCTCCGAGATGTGGTGCGGGTGCCAGGTGGTGCGGTGCGCCCGCTCGGCCCAGGCGGGCACCGCCAGTTCCGCGACGGCCAGGATCAGGAACCCCCAGTTCCACAGCCCGCCGACGGGCTGGAGCAGCAGGACGACCCACCCCACCTGGACGACGACCAGACCGCCCGCGTAGCTCAGCGCCGTGGTCCGTGCCGGTCCGGAGGCGTTGCGGGCCGCGCGCAGCCACTGGAAGGCGAGCGCGACGCGCATGATGATGTAGCCGGCCACGGCGATCGAGAAGTCGCCGGCGTCGAAGGCGCGCGGGACCCCGGCCGCCAGCACCAGGACGCCGGCGATCTGGACGAAGGTGGCGATGCGGTACGGCACGTCGTCGGTGTCGAAGGCCGAGGCGAACCAGGTGAAGTTCAGCCACGCCAGCCAGATCGCGAAGAAGACCAGGCAGTAGCCGAGGACCCCGTGCCCCGGACGGCCCTCGGCGACCGCGTGCACCAGCCGGGCGCCGGCCTGGGCCACCGCCACCACGAAACACAGGTCGAAGAGCAGCTCCAGCGGGGTGGCGACCCGGTGCGGCTCGTGCGGGTCGCGGGCCGTCATCGGGACCAGCGGACGGAAGCGGCGTTCCGGCGGGACGTGGACGTGATCGGTCATCCGCGCATCGTAGGCGGTGCTCGCGTGCCCGCGCCCGAGGGGACCGGGCGCGGGCACGTGGCGGGTGACGGGGCGGAGGTCAACCGGTGCAGCCGTCCTGGAGCAGTCCGGCCCGCAGCCGGGCCAGGGTGCGCGAGAGCAGCCGCGAGACGTGCATCTGCGTGCAGCCCATGATCTCGCCGATCTGAGCCTGCGTCAGTTCCTCCACGTACCGCAGATGGAGCAGCCGCCGGTCGCGTTCGCCCAGCTCCACGACGAGCGGTGCGAGGGAGCCGAGGTCCTCGACGAGTTCCATGGCGGGGTCGACCGCACCGATGAAGTCGGCGAGCACCGTCTCCCCGTCGTCGCCGTCGTCGCCGTTCATGGCGGCGTCGAGGGAGGACGCGGTGTAGCCGTTGGAGGCCACCTGGGCCTCGACGACCTCGGCCTCGGAGACGTCCATCAGCGCCGCGAGCTCGCTCACCTTCGGTGCGCGGCCCAGCCGGGAGGACAGCTCGTCCCTGGCGCGGGCCAGCTCCACCCGGCGCTCCTGCAGGCGGCGCGGCACGTGCACGGCCCAGGTCGTGTCGCGGAAGAACCGCTTGATCTCACCGACGATGTACGGCACCGCGAAGGTGGTGAACTCCACCTCGCGCGAGATGTCGAACCGGTCGATGGCCTTGATCAGCCCGATCGTGCCGACCTGGACGATGTCCTCCATCTCGTCGCTGCGGTCGCGGAACCGCCTGGCCGCGAAGCGCACGAGCGACATGTTCATCTCGATCAGGGTGTTGCGGGCGTACTGGTATTCGTGCGTGCCCTCCTCGAGCACCGTCAGGCGCTCGAGGAAGAGCTTCGACAGGCGGCGCGCGCTCGCGGGGGCCACGCTGCTCGGGTCGGTGATCCGCGGCAGTACGTCGACCCCGGGGCTCTCGACCCCGGTGCTTGTCCCGCTCACGTGGGCGATCACGGCTCCTCCTCGCACCTCTGCACCTCTATGTCGTGTTCCCGTACGTTGCCTTCCGGGTACCCCCTCCTCCGCGAAGCATTCCCCGCGCTCCCGGAAGAGCGACGTGAATCGCGCCAAAGGCAGCGTAGGACCGGCCAGTCAGGGCAGACCAGAGGAGGACCGATGATGCCTACGGGGTGATCGCGCGTGTACAGCATTGACCTGGACGCGGAGGGCGGGGGGATCGTGCGCTCCGCCGCTGCGGACCGGCCGCTGCCCGCCACCGTCGGCGAGGCACGCGACTTCGCCCGCGCCCGGCTCGCGGGCGTCGACCCGGAGCGCGTCGAGGACTGCCTGCTGGTGGTCTCCGAGCTGGTCACCAACGCCTTCCGGTACGGCGGCGGACTGGCGGCCCTCGACGTGGTGGTGGCCCCCGACGCGATCCGCCTGTCCGTCCAGGACCACAACGACCGACTGCCCGCCTCGCCCGAGCCCTCCGACCGCTTCCTGCCCGGCGGCTACGGCCTGCGGCTGGCGCGTCGGCTGGCCCGGGACATCCAGGTGACGCCGCTGCGGGCGGGCGGCAAGGTCATCCATGTGCACCTGCCGCTCTGACGGGGCGCGCCTCCCGACGTCGCACGTACGGAAGGGCGGGCGTCAACATCGGGCGGTCGTCGTCCTGATCGCGCTCGCCGCGGTCGTCACGACGCGGCGCGGCAGCGGCACGGGAGCGCTCAGGCGCCGTTTCGGACCGCAGTACGAACGCACGCCCGGCACGAGGGCGACACGGAGGCGGCGCACAGGGAGTTGCGGGAGCGCGTCGACCGGCACGGCGGTCTTCCCCCCGGGCCGCTGAGCGCACGTCAGGCCGAGGAGTGCCGCGTCGAACGGGCCACGCTGCAGGAGCGGTTCGTGGACTCCCCCGCGCGGACGGTGCGGGACGCGTGGGAAACCCGAGGGGCTCCCGGCCATGGCGCTCGCGCGGACCGGGCGGGGGCTCAGTCGTGCGTGTGGCGGTACCGGGCCCAGAACGGCAGCCCGTACCAGCAGACCAGGTACCAGACCAGGACGGCGACGACGAGCCACGGCACATAGGTGTCGTGCGTGGCGGCCCGCAGCACCAGGAGCAGCGACGAGGCCATCGTCGCCAGCAGCAGCACGAGTCCGACGAAGGTGAGCCGGGAGGCCCAGCGCACGGCCTGCGGTTTGATACGGCGGCCGGAGACGATCCGGTGGAACGAGACCGGGCCGATCAGCGCCCCGGTCGCACAGGCGCCGAGCACCACCGTGACGATGTAGATCGTGTGGTCGGTCGTCCCGAGCCGCTGGTAGTGCGGTGTGAAGACGACCGTCAGCAGGAAGCCGAAGAGGATCTGGACGCCCGTCTGGGCGACCCGTACCTCCTGGATGAGCTCGCTCCACTTCCGGTCGGCGCGCTCGTCCTCGGTCTCGTCGCGCCCGTCTCGCGGGCCGGTCCGGCCGTCCGCGTCGTCACTGGACATGGCACCCTCCCACTGCTCGGTCCTGCGCGTCATAGGTGACTTACCATCAGCAACCCAACCGCGCGCGGCGTGCGGCCATGCCGAGGACGGCGACCGGGCCGGTCGCCGTCCGCACCCGGTCCGGCCGCCCGGGCGGGGCCGGCCGGACCGCGGTGCTCACCGCCTCGACCTGCTCCGCGACAACAGGCTCACTCCGACGGCAGCGAGGCCGATCTGTATCAGCCACTCGATCCA
This sequence comes from Actinacidiphila sp. bgisy160, assembly GCF_965342435.1. GTDB lineage: Bacteria > Actinomycetota > Actinomycetes > Streptomycetales > Streptomycetaceae > Actinacidiphila. Next base: position 38,411 of record NZ_CBDRCM010000023.1, read on the forward strand.
GTCGACGCCGTCGGTGTCGGCGACGCCGAACCCATGGGCGATCGCGCTGCCGACGAAGGCCGCCACGATGCCGACGACGATCGTCCACAGCACGCCGATCGGCTGCCGCCCCGGCGCCACCAGGCGCCCCAGCACACCAATGATCAGGCCGATCACGATGGCACTGATGATGCTCGAGATCTCCATCTCCACCTCAACCCCAACTCGTCCGGCCCTCTGCCGGAAGTGTGTTCGCACCACGCGGATACCCCCGGCCGGACGCTCCACGCAGCCGCGCACCACGGGCGGCACCGGGTGTGTTCCGCCCGCGGCGGGGCACCCGGTGGACCGGAGGCAGTCGGGGCAGGGAGGCGGCAGTGGACACGACGGTGGGTGCGGGGGCGGTACGGCCCGGGGCGCGGGGGAGGAAGGCGATCCGCGCCGGGGCACGGGCGGGCCTCGCGGCGCGCGGGGTCGTCTACGTCCTGCTCGGCGTGCTGGCCCTGCGGGTCGCCTTCGACGGGTCCTCGGAACAGGCCGACCGGGGCGGCGCGATCGCCCGGCTGGCGGACCGGCCCTTCGGCGGGTTCCTGGTCTGGGCCCTGGCGGTCGGGTTCGCCGGGATGACGCTGTGGCGGTCGTCGGAGGCGGCGTTCGGTGCGGCGGGACCGGACGGGGGCAAGGCCGGCAAGCGGCTCATGTCCGCGGCCCGCGCGGTGTTCTACGCCTTCGTGACGTACTCCGTGGTGACCTTCGCGGTGAACGGCTCCGCCGGGGGCGGGTCGAGCGACGAGACCTCCAAGGACCTCACCGCGCGCGCCCTGGACTGGCCCATGGGCCGCTGGCTGGTGGGGGCGGCGGGCCTGGCCCTGGCGGGGGCGGGGGTGTGGATCGCGGCACGGGCGTTGCTGCGCCGCTTCCGCAAGCACCTGCGGACCGGCGCGATGTCGGCGCGGGTCCGCAGGGTGGTCGACTTCCTCGGGGTGGCCGGAGGGGCCAGCCGGGGCGTGGTGTTCGCCGCCGCGGGCTGCTTCGCCGTCGTCGCGGCGGTGCGCTCCGACCCGGACCGGGCGAGAGGACTGGACGACACGCTACGGACGTTCCGGGGCAGCCCCGCCGGGCCGTGGATGCTGGCGGTGATCGCGGCGGGCCTGGCGCTGTTCGGGGTGTTCTCCTGGGCGATGGCGCGCTGGCGGCGGGTCTGAGCGGCGGCGGACGGCGGCGGGCCACGGGGCGCGGGCCGCGGCCACCGGTCGCGGTTCAGCGGCCCGGGAGCTTCACCACCGTCACGAAGAAGTCGTCGATCTGCCGGACCACCTCGATGAACCGGTCGAAGTCGCCCCGGTCGACGAGGTGGTCGGAGACCTCCGTCGTGCGGCGCCGCTGGGTGAAACCGACGCCCGCGGCCACGGTCATGAAACCCGCGGCGCGGCGACGACCGGCACGATCCGGCCCTGGACGGTCAGCCGCACGGGCGGCGGTCAGGCGAGGCGCTCCATGTGAGGTGGACCACGGCCAGGTCGTCGTCCAGGCCGCCGTGGTCGGCGGCCAGGGCCTCGGCACGCGCGATCAGGGTGTCGACGAACTCCGAGGCGGGCAGTGTGGCGTGCTGCCTGGCCAGGGCGAGCAGGCCCTCCTCGCCGAGCCGTCCCTGGTCGGTGCGGCCCTCGAACAGGCCGTCCGTGAAGAGCGTCAGCGACTGGCCGGGGCGCAGTTCCAGCCGGCCTTCGGGCCACTCGCCCATGCCGGGCACCACGCCCAGGGCGGGTCCCCGGGGCGGCTCGGTGTACTCGACGGCGCCCCCCGGGGTCAGGCTGAGCAGTCCGTGGTGACCCGCCCGCCAGACCCGGGCGGTACGGCGGTCGGGGGCGAGGGTGAGGATGGTGGCGGTGGCGAAGATCTCGGGTGCGGCGCGTTCGGCCACCAGCACCTGCTCCAGCAGGGCGAGTTGCCGGGCGCCCTCGACGCCGGTCAGGACGAGGGTGCGCCAGGCGATGCGCAGTCCGACACCGAGTGCGGCCTCGTCGGGCCCGTGCCCGGAGACGTCCCCGATGAGGGTGTGGACCACGCCTTCCGCGGTCTCCACGACGTCGTAGAAGTCACCGCCGAGCAGGGAGTCCGCCCGGCCGGGACGGTAACGGGGCGTGACCGTCACGTCCTTGGTGCGCAACATGGGCAGCGGAAGCAGTCCGCGCTCCAGGCGGGCGTTCTCCTGGGCCCGCATCTGGCTGGCCCGCAGGGCGACGGCCGCCCGTTCGGCCTGCTTGCGTTCGACCGCGTAGCGCAGCGCGCGGCCGAGGAGTTCGCCCTCCACGCGCCCCTTGACCAGGTAGTCCTGGGCCCCGGCGGAGAGCGCGGCCAGGCCGGTGCGTTCCTCGGCGAGACCGGTCAGCACCACGACGGCGGCGCGGTCGGTGAGCGACAGGGCCCGGCCGAGGGCGTCGAGGCCCTGGCCGTCGGGCAGGTGCAGGTCGAGCAGGACGCAGTCGGCGGGGCGGGCGGCCAGTTCGGTGCCGGCCTCGGCCAGGGTCCGCACCCAGCGCAGTTCTACGGGCACCCCGCTGTCGGCGACCAGCTCCTCGACGAGCAGGGCGTCGCCCGCGTCGTCCTCGACGAGGAGGACGGACAGCCGGCCGCGCCGGCCGTCGCCCTGTCTGGGGATGGCGCCCTCGGGGGGCGTCAGCGTGTTGCCTTCCACATCGTCTCCCCACCCCTGTGGTGCCCCGGGTGGGACGATGGGATCGTACGCGAACGTCACCCTGGCCGGGAGCACTTCGGGACAGTGCCGATCATCTTCGACCATTGCCGTTCGGCAACAGTAGTCGAACGCATCTATCGCACGGAGGGCGGCCCGCCGGCAGGCTTCCCCGGCCTCGGTCGCGCCGCGGGAAGCGCGGGCCGGTCCGGCCGCCGTCGGCGACCGCGCGGCCCCGGCTCCGGATCGCGACCGGTCATACTGGTGTCATGACCAGCGCGGCGAGGCAGAGAGCGAGATCCGGCGCATGACGCAGTCCCCCGCCCGGCAGACCGCGCCGGCGGCCGAGGAGCCGCGCCTGACGGTGGACGAGCTCGCGGCACGGTCCGGTACGACGGTCCGCACGATCCGCTTCTACAGCGCCAAGGGCCTGCTGCCACCGCCGGAACTCGGCACCCGCCGCGTCGGTCTGTACGGGCCGGACCACCTGGCCCGGCTGGCACTGATCGAGGAGCTGCAGCGACAGGGACTGACGCTGGCCGCGATCGGCCGCTACCTCGACCAACTGCCCGCCGACATCACCCCCGAGGACCTCGCGCTGCACCGCGCCCTGGTGGCGACGTGGATGCCGGACGCCGCGGAGGAGCTGGCCCGCGACAAGCTGGAGCAGCGCGCGGGCCGGCCGCTGAGCGGCCATGACCTGGACCGGCTCGCGGCCATGGGCGTCCTGCACCCCACCGCGGACCCCGGTGTGCTGCTGGTGAATCCGGCGCTGCTGCACCTGGGCGTGCGCCTGCTGGACGTGCCGATCCCGCTGGAGACGCTGCTCGCCACCCGGGAGATCGTGCTGAAGCACGCCCGCGCGGTCGCCCACGAGCTGCACCGGCTCTTCCAGCAGGAGGTGTGGCAGCCGTACGTGGCCGGGCGCCCGGCCCCGGAGGAGCGGGCGAGGATGCGCAGGCTCACCGACGACCTGCAGCCGATGGTCGTCCAGGCCCTCGTCACCGCCTTCCAGCGGTCGCTCGCCGAGGAACTGCGCTCCACGGCCGCCGGGCTCGGCGACCGGGGGCGCGGCGCGGACTGAGACGACGGTGCCCCGGCCGCCGGCGCGGGGGCCGCGGCACCGTCGTCCCGGCCGATGGCCGGGCGTCCTGGCCGGCCGTACGGGTCAGCCGTCGGTGAAGGTCTCGCCCCGTTCGGCCTTCCGCAGCAGCAGCTCCGGTGCCGCGAAGCGCTCGCCGTAGGCGGCCCTCAGCTCCTCGGCGCGGGCGAGGAAGCCGGCCGGGCCGCCGGGGTAACCGTTGACGTACTGCAGGACGCCGCCGGTCCAGGCGGGGAAGCCGATGCCCAGGATGGAGCCGATATTGGCGTCGGCGACGGAGGTGAGGACCCTCTCCTCCAGGCAGCGGACGGTGCCCAGGGCCTCGACGAAGAGCATGCGCTCCTTGAGGTCCTCGAAGGGGACGCCCGCCGCCTCCGGCTTGGTGAAGTGCTCGCGCAGTCCGGGCCACAGGCCCGCGCGCTTGCCGTCCGCGTACTCGTAGAAGCCCGCGCCGCCGCTGCGTCCGGGGCGGCCGAACTCCTCGACCATGCGGTCGATGACGACGTCGGCGGGGTGCGGTCGCCAGGTGCCGCCGGCCTCCTCCACCGCGCGCCGCGACTCCTCGCGGATCTTGCGGGGCAGGGTGAGCGTCAGCTCGTCCATCAGGGAGAGCACCTTGGCGGGGTAGCCGGCCTGGGCGGCGGCCTGCTCGACGGTGGCGGGGTCGATGCCCTCGCCGACCATCGCGACGCCCTCGTTGATGAAGTGCCCGATGACGCGCGAGGTGAAGAAGCCGCGCGAATCGTTGACGACGATCGGGGTCTTGCGGATCTGGCGGACCAGGTCGAAGGCACGGGCGAGCGCCTCGTCGCCGGTGCCGGCGCCCTTGATGATCTCGACCAGCGGCATCTTGTCGACCGGCGAGAAGAAGTGCAGGCCGATGAAGTCCTCACGGCGCTGCACGCCCTCGGCGAGCAGCGTGATGGGCAGGGTGGAGGTGTTGGAGCACAGCAGGGCGTCGGGGGCGACGACGCCCTCGGCCTCCTGGAAGACCTTGTGCTTCAGGGCCGGGTCCTCGAAGACCGCCTCGATGACGGCGTCGCAGCCCGCCAGGTCCTGCGGGTCGGCGGTGGGGTGGATCCGGCCGAGCAGCTCGTCGCGCTTCTCCTGGGTGGTACGACCCCTGGCCAGGGCCTTGTCCAGGAGTCCCGTGGAGTACGCCTTGCCGCGCTCGGCGGCCTCGGCGGTGACGTCCTTCAGGACGACCTCGATGCCGGCCTTGGCGCACGCGTAGGCGATGCCCGCGCCCATCATGCCGGCGCCGAGCACGGCCACCTTGGTGACGGTGCGGGCCGGGACGTCCTTGGGGCGGCTGGCGCCGGAGTTGACGGCCTGCATGTCGAAGAAGAAGGCCTGGATCATGTTCTTCGCGATCGGGCCGGTCACCAGCTCGGTGAAGTAGCGGGCCTCGATCTCGAACGCGGTCTCGATGTCGACCTGGGCGCTCTCGACGGCGGCGGCGAGGATGTTGCGCTGCGCCGGGTAGGGGGCGCCGGCGAGCTGCTTGCGCAGATTGGCCGGGAAGGCGGGCAGGTTGGCGGCGAACGCCGGGGTGCTGGGGGTGCCGCCGGGGATGCGGTAGCCCTTGGCGTCCCAGGGCTGCGCGGACTCGGGGTGGGCGTCGATGAAGGCGCGGGCCTTGGCGAGCATGTCGTCGTGGTCGCCGGCGACCTCGTGGATCAGGCCGTTCTCCAAGGCGCCCTTCGGGTCGTACTGCGTGCCCTGGAGGAGCACCTTCAACAGGGCGTCGGTGATGCCGAGCAGCCGCACGGTGCGGACCACCCCGCCGCCGCCGGGGAGCAGGCCGAGCGTCGCCTCGGGCAGGCCGATCTTGGAGCCGCGCGCGTCGAGGGCGACACGGTGGTGACAGGCGAGCGCGATCTCGTAACCGCCGCCGAGGGCCGCGCCGTTGATCGCGGCGACGACCGGCCTGCCGAGGGCCTCGATGCGGCGCAGGTCGCGCTTGATCGCCATGCCGGCCTCGAAGATCTGCGGAGCGTCCTCGGGGCCCGCCTTGATCATGTCCTTGAGGTCGCCGCCGGCGAAGAAGGTCTTCTTGGCGGAGGTGACGATGACGCCGCGGACGGATTCGCGCTCGGCCTCCAGGCGGTCGGCGACGGCCCGCAGGGACTCCCTGAAGGCCTGGTTCATGGTGTTCGCGGACTGGTTGGGGTCGTCCAGGACGAGGGTGACGACCCCGGTCTCGTCCTGTTCCCAGCGAATGGTGGTGTTCGTCGGAAGAGCGTTCATGTTCGGTCGGCTCCGTTGCGGGATGAAGCGGGACGGGGACTGTCGGCGAGGCCGGTCAGAGACGCTCGACGACGGTGGCGATGCCCATACCGCCGCCGACGCACAGCGTGGCGAGTCCGTACCGCTGGTCGCGGCGCTCCAGTTCGTCGATCAGGGTGCCCAGGATCATGGCGCCGGTGGCGCCGAGGGGGTGGCCGAGCGCGATGGCTCCGCCGTTGACGTTGACCTTGTCGTGGCTCAGGCCCATCTCGCGCATGAAGCGCAGGACGACGGCGGCGAAGGCCTCGTTGATCTCGACGAGGTCGATGTCGTCGACGGACAGCCCGGCCTTGGCGAGCGCCTTGCGGGAGGCGGGGGCGGGACCGGTGAGCATGATGGTGGGGTCCGAGCCGGAGACCGCGGCGGCGACGATGCGGGCACGCGGGGTCAGGCCGAAGCGCTCGCCCGTCTCACGGTTGCCGATGGCGACCAGGGCGGCGCCGTCCACGATGCCGGAGGAATTGCCGGCGTGGTGGACGTGGTCGATCCTCTCGATCCAGTGGTACTTCTGCAGCGCGACGGCGTCAAAACCGCCCGCTTCGCCGATCGTGGCGAAGGACGGCTTGAGCCCGGCCAGGCTCTCCGCGGTGGTGCCGGGCCGGATGTGCTCGTCGCGGTCGAGGACGACCAGGCCGTTGCGGTCGACGACGGGGACGACGGAGCGGTCGAAGCGGCCCTCCTTCCACGCCTCGACGGCGCGGGCCTGCGACTCGGCGGCGTAGGAGTCCACGTCGTGGCGGCTGAAGCCCTCGATGGTGGCGATGAGGTCGGCGCCCACACCCTGGGGCACGAAGCCCGTGGTGTAGCTGGTCATCGGGTCCATGGCCCAGGCGCCGCCGTCGGAGCCCATGGGGACGCGGGACATCGACTCGACGCCGCCGGCGAGCACCAGGTCCTCCCAGCCGGAACGGACCTTGGCGGCGGCCATGTTGACGGCCTCCAGGCCGGAGGCGCAGAAGCGGTTCTCCTGGACGCCCGCCACGGTCTCGGGCAGCCCGGCGGCGATGGCGGCGGTCCTGGCGATGTCGGAACCCTGATCGCCGATCGGGGTCACGACGCCGAGCACGATGTCGTCGATCGCGGCCGGGTCGAGACCCGGCAGGCGGCGGCGGAGTTCGTCGATGAGCCCGGTGACCAGGTCGATGGGCTTGGTGCCGTGCAGGGAGCCGTTGGCCTTGCCGCGCCCGCGCGGGGTGCGGATGGCCTCGTAGACGTAGGCGTCGGTGCTCAACGTCGGGTGCCTTTCGATGAGGGTGCCGGTGTGGGTGACGGGCAGGGAGGGGCGGGCCGGGGGGTTCAGCCGAGCAGCGAACGGCCGATGATCTCCTTCATGATCTCCGTGGTGCCGCCGTAGATGGTCTGGACGCGTCCGTCGGTGAAGGCCTTCGCGATCGGGAGCTCGCTCATGTAGCCGTAGCCTCCGTGCAGTTGCAGGCAGCGGTCGGTGACCCGCTTCTGCAGTTCCGTCGCCCACCATTTGGCCATCGACGCGTGCACCGCGTCGAGCCGCCCCGCCATGTGCTCGCCGACACAGCGGTCGACGAAGGTGCGCGTGACGGCGCACTCGGTGGCCATTTCGGCGATCTCGAACCGTATGTGCTGGAGCCGGGAGAGCGGCCGGCCGAAGGCCTCGCGTTCCTTGACATACGTGGTGGTGAGGTCCAGCAGGTGCTCGGCGGCGGCCGCCGCGGCGACGGCGATGGCCAGCCGCTCCTGGGCGAGGTTGGCCATGAGGTGGAGGAAGGCCTGGTTCTCGGTGCCCAGCAGGTTCTCCTTGGGCACCCGTACGTCGTGGAAGAAGAGCTCGGCGGTGTCCTGGGCCTTCTGGCCGATCTTGTCGAGGTTGCGGCCGCGTTCGAAGCCGGGCATGCCGCGCTCCACCACGAGCAGGCTCAGCCCGCGCGCACCGCCTTCGGGGGTGGTGCGTGCGACGACCACGACGAGGTCGGCGAGGATTCCGTTGGAGATGAAGGTCTTGGAGCCGTTGAGGACCCAGGCGTCGCCCGCGTCGGTGGCGGTGGTGCGGACGCCCTGCAGGTCGGAGCCCGCGCCTGGCTCGGTCATGGCGATGGCGGTGATGGTCTCGCCGCTGCAGAACCCGGGCAGCCAGCGCCGCTTCTGCTCCTCGGTGGCCAGTCCGGTCAGGTACGGGCCGACGATGTCGTTGTGCAGGCCCAGGGCGAGTCCGTGCGCCCCGGCCCGGGCGAACTCCTCGGCCAGCACCACCGCGTAGCGGAAGTCGTCGCTGCCCCCGCCGCCGTACTCCTCGGGCACCGCGGGGCCGAGCAGGCCCTGGCGGCCGGCGGCGAGCCAGGCCTCCCGGTCGACGATGCCTGCCTTCTCCCAGCGCTCGTGGTGCGGCAGCACCTCTTTGGCGAGGAAGGTCCTGACGGTCTCCCGGAACGCCTCGTGCCCGGCCGTGAAGAGGTCACGCTGCATGCTGGTGCCTGCCTTCCGCCGGTGGCCCGGCTACGGGAGCCGGTCCCCGGTCCGATCGACGAGGGTGGTGGTGGGCATCGCGGCCCCGGGGGCGAGCGCCGGCAGGTCCCAGTCGCGGGCGACCTCCGCGGTGTGCGCCCCGGGCAGGGCCGGCGGCCGCCGCAGCGCGCCGGGGGTGGCGGAGAAACGCGGGGCGGGAGCGGGCTGGGTGATGCCGCCGGTGCCGGCGAAGGTGCCGCGGGCGGCCAGGTGGGGGTGGGTCGCGGCCTCGGTCAGCGACAGCACCGGCGCCGTGCAGGCGTCACTGCCTTCGAAGATCTCGGTCCACTCCTGGCGGGTACGGGACTTGAAGCGGGCCGCGATCAGGGTGCGCAGCTCGTCCCAGCGTCCGAGGTCGCCCCGGTCGGGGGCGTCGTCGGGAAGGCCCAGCAGCCGGGCGAACTCCGCGTAGAAGGCGGGTTCCAGTGCGCCGACCGCCATCCAGCCGCCGTCGGCGGTCTCGTAGACGGCGTAGTAGGGGCACCCGCCGTCCAGCAGGTTGGCGCCGCGCCGGTCCTGCCAGCCCCCGGCGGCCACCATGCCGCGGATCATCGCGCCGAGGTGGGCGACGCCGTCGACGATGGCCGCGTCGACGACCTGGCCGGTGCCGGTGGCGCGGGCGTGGTGCAGGGCCGCGAGGACTCCGGTGACCAGGTAGAGGGAGCCCCCGGCGTAGTCGCCGAGCAGGTTGGCCGGGATCGCCGGCGGCCCGTCGCCGGAGCCGATCATCCCCAGGGCCCCGGCGACGGCGATGTAGCCGATGTCGTGCCCGGCGCGCGGGGCGAGCGGCCCGTCCTGGCCCCAGCCGGTCATCCGGCCGTAGACGAGACGGGGGTTGCGGGCGTGGCAGTCGGCCGGGCCGACGCCGAGACGTTCGGCGACGCCGGGGCGGTTGCCCTCCAGCAGGATGTCGGCACGGGCGGCGAGGTCCAGGACCAGCCGGGCGCCCTCCTCGCTCTTGAGGTCGGCGACCACGGAGCGCTTGTTGCGGTTGGTGACGTCGTGCGCCGGGTCGATGCCGAGCCGCGAGCCGCCGGGCCGGTCGACGCGGACGACGTCGGCACCGAGGTCGCCGAGCAGCATGGCGGCGAACGGGGCCGGGCCGATGCCGGCCAGCTCGACCACGCGCACACCGGCGAGCGGACCGCCGGTGGAGGCCGCTTCCCCAGGTCGCGTTCCCGCCTCGGTCATCGAGGGCCTCCGGCTTCGCAACAGGCATGACAGTATTGCTGTAACACTGGTGATGCTATGGATGTGCGATGCCGTTGACAAGGGCCGCAGCCCCGGCGGGCCGCGGTTCGTGTGAGGATCACCGCCATGGAGGAGACACAGTGGCAGAGGTGACGGACGTGGCGCCGCCGGACGACGCCGTACGGGTGAGGGCGCTCTGGCGTGGGCTGGGCCTGCGGGGGATCGTGGACGTGCACACGCACTTCATGCCGGACCGGGTGATGGCCAAGGTCTGGTCGTACTTCGACTCCGCAGGCCCGCTCACGCGCCGCCCGTGGCCCATCGCGTACCGCACCCACGAGGAAGAGCGGGTGGCCACGCTGCGGGCGTTCGGCGTCCGCGCCTTCACCTCGATGCTCTACCCCCACAAGCCCGCCATGGCCGCCTGGCTGAACTCCTGGGCAGCGGACTTCGCCGCCCGGACGCCGGACTGCCTGCGGACGGCGACCTTCTTCCCCGAGCCGGAGGCGCCCGGCTACGTCCGGCAGGCGCTGGAGGCGGGCGCCCGGGTCTTCAAGTGCCATGTCCAGGTCGGGGCATTCGACCCCAACGACCCGCTCCTCGACCCCGTCTGGGGGCTGCTCGCGGACAGCGGCGTCCCCGTCGTCACACACTGCGGGTCGGGGCCCGTCCCCGGCCGCCACACCGGCCCCGTCCCGATCGCGCGGCTGCTGGCCCGGCACCCCCGGCTCCGGCTGGTCGTCGCCCACATGGGCATGCCCGAGTACGGGGCGTTCCTGGACCTGGCCGAACGGTACGGGGGCGTGCACCTGGACACGACGATGGCGTTCACGGACTTCAGCGAGGCCGAGGCACCCTTCCCGCCGCCGGAGCGCAAGCGGCTGGCCGACCTCGGGGAGCGCGTGTTGTTCGGCAGCGACTTCCCCAACATCCCGTACACCTACCTGCACGCCCTGGAGGCACTGACCCGGCTGGAGCTGGGCGACGCGTGGACGCGGGGCGTCCTGCACGGCAACGCCGTCCGCCTCTTCGGGATCCCGCGGTGACGCCGCCCGTACGGCCCGCCGGCCCCGAGGCGATCACCACGCCGCGGCTGGTGCTCGAACCGCTGCTCGTGGAGCACGCGGAGGAGATGGCCGCCGTGCTCTCCGACCCCGGGCTCCACGCGTTCACCGGCGGTACGCCGTACGACGCGCCTGGCCTGCGCACCCGCTACGCCCGTCTGGTCGCCGGCTCCGGGGACCCCGCGGTCTCCTGGTGGAACTGGGTGATCCGGCTCCCCGAGGAGGACCGCCTCACGGGCACCGTGCAGGCGACGGTGGCGTGGGACACCCCGGACGGCGTGGTCGCGGAGGTCGCCTGGGTGGTCGGCAGTCCCTGGCAGGGCCGGGGCATCGCCGGCGAGGCGGCCGTCGCTCTCGTCGGCCGACTCGCCGCGCTCCCCGTGGACCGCGTCATCGCCCACGTCCACCCCGGTCACCGGGCGTCCGCGGCCGTCGCCGCGGCCGCGGGCCTCACCCCCACGTCGATCGTCGTGGACGGCGAGACCCGCTGGCAGCGCGACATCACAGCGCCCGGCGGCGAAAAGGGCCGCTGACACCGCCGGGGCCACTGGCCGCGGTCGAGCCGGCCACCGGCGCTGCCGCGCTGTTCGACCTTCCGGTCGGGCGCGTCGAGGTGGCGGGCCTGCTCGACGTCGTCGGCGCCTCCTCCGGTACGACGACACCGACGGGCCGCCACACGCGGCTGCCGCGCTGGTTCCCGGAGCTGGACGCGGAGGCGGCGCGGGTCCGTTGCCCGCCGAAGGCGCCGGCCCAGGTCCGCGACACCGGGTGGACCCGGCACACCCGCGACTGATGGTGCCGGTCAGCCACGCCCTCCAACACGGCTGCGCATCGGCAGAGTTGACGGACCGACACCGCCGCCTCGCCGACGACCACGACTGCGTGACGGCACCGAACGTCGTCGGGATGTCCCAGTACGCGGAGGACAGGCCGATGACCACCGCGCCGTACACCTCGGCGGGCGCCCGCATCCACAGCATGAGCGACCAGCGCGACGGCTGCGCCTGCCGGCCCGCGGAAGGGAAGGTGAGCGCGCCTGCCCGTACGCCACGGGCCACCGGTCCTTCGCGCACCGGCACCGGGACCTGCTCGCCGCCAACCACGGTAAGCGCGCGGGCGGTTCGGGGGCGGAGCGGCCGGGAAACGACCCCCGGGCGCCGGCGCTGGAGGAGGAGCGCGGGAGGCGAGCTCCGTGACGGTGCGCGACCCGCGCCGTACAGGGGGTATCCGAACACCAGTGGCCCCCGCCGGTACCTACGGCAGAGAGTCGTCATGTCACTCTGCGTAGTGAACCCAACGCACTTCAGGCACGTATAGTTACCTGCGTCACATCAACAACAGGGAACGGTTCGGGGCACCACGTGAGTCTCATACGTAGGGCCGCAGTTGGGCACTGGCGCTGGTTGCTGCCCGACGCGCAGGAGAAGTGAGGAGAAGCCATGCGACCGTTCGCGCTGATTCATGCCCGGCCGGCCACACCCGAAACATTTGTCGCGCCGTACACCTACGATTCCGCCCTACAGCTGAACGTGCTCCCCGACGGACGCCCCGTCATCACTGATCGCGCGCTGCTGCTCGCCACGGCCGCCACCGTCTCCACCGCGGGCTCCAAGACGCACTTCGACGACTGAACGCTCCGAACCCCATGACCGTCCTGATCCTCACCTCTCCCGAGGACGTGACTGCCGACCTGGTGGTGGCGGCACTGCACGACCGCGGGACGCCGGTGGTCCGCCTGGACCCTGCGGACCTGCCCGGCGAGGTGTCCATGTCGGCCGAGTACGTACGCGGTGACGTAAGCGGGTACCTGTCGGTCCAGGAGCGCATGGTGAGCATGGACAGCGTGCGCTCCATCTGGATCCGAAGACCCGGCACACCCGCCGCGGGCGCGGCGGAGCAGTCGGCGTGGCTGACCGCCGAGGCCGGCGGGGCACTGTACGGGGCGCTGCGCTGCGTGCGGGCCAGGTGGATGAACCACCCGGCCGCCGCGGCGCAGGCCCGTTACAAGCCGTGGCAGTTGTTCACCGCGCACCACTCGGGGTTCGCGGTCCCCGCCACGCTCATCACCACCTTCCCGCAGGCGGCACGGGAGTTCGCCGAGCAGCATCCGCGGCTGGTCGTCAAGTCGGTCTCCGGGACGCACCCGGGCGATCCGCCGATGGCGCTGCCGACCACGCTGGTCGACCCGGACGCCGACTTCTCCGCGGTGGCGGCCGGGCCGACCCTGCTGCAGCAGTACATACCCAAGGCCGCCGACATCCGGCTGACCTGCGTGGGGGCGGAACTCTTCGCGGCCCGCAAGAAGTCCGGTCCCGACCAGGTCGACGGCCGGTTCGGCAGCCCCGAGGACGCGGACTGGGAGCCCGTCGAGCCGCCGGTGCGCATCGCGCGCTCGGTCCGGGAGTACACGGCCGCGGCCGGACTCGCCTACGGCGCCTTCGACTTCGCCGAGGACGCCGACGGGACCTGGTGGTTCCTGGAGTGCAACCAGGGCGGGCAGTTCGGCTTCGTCGAGCTGGCGACGGGGCAGCCCATCACCGCGGCCATCGCCGGCTGGCTGGCCGGCTGTCAGGACTCCCGCACGCCCCACGGGGCGCCGTAGGCGGTCAGCAGGTCGAGGAAGGGACCCGGAGCGAAGGCCTCAGGGCCGAGGACGCCGCTGCCCGCCCAGGTGCCCGCGGCCATCAGCTCCAGGGCCACGACGGGGTTGACGGCCGTCTGCCAGACGACGGCCTGCGAGCCGTACTCCCGCATCGACCACTGGTTGTCGACGACGTGGTACAGGTACACCTCGCGCGCCCGGCCGTCCTTCGTGCCCTTGACCCACGTACCGGCGCAGGTCTTGCCGTGCATGCGCTCGCCCAGCGTCGCCGGGTCCGGCAGGCAGGCGGCCACGACGTCCCGCGGGCTGACCCGGACCGGTCCCGAGTCGCTGTTCACCTCGACGGGTTCGGTGCGGTCCAGGCCGAGCTGGTGGAGGGTCCTGAGGGTGCCGATGAACTCCTCGCCCAGGCCGTACTTGAAGGTGACGCGCCCCGCGTCGACCCAGCGCGGCATCAGCAGCACCTCCTCGTGCTCGACGTTCACGCAACTGACGGGGCCGATGCCCTCGGGGAAGTCGAAGACCTCGGGCTCGCTGAAGGGCGGGGTCGTGAACCAGCCGCGTCCGGCCTCGTAGACCACGGGCGGGTTGAGGCACTCCTCGATGGTGGTCCAGATGCTGAACGACGGTGCGAACTCGTAGCCGTCGACGGTGAGGTTGGCGCCGTCGCGCACCCCGATCTCCTCGATCGCGTCGAACAGCTCGTCAGCGGCGTAGCGGGCGAAGACGTCCGAGAGGCCCGGCTCCACGCCCATGCCGACCAGGGCCAGCCGTCCGGCCTTCTCCCACTCGGCGGCACGCTCGAACTGGGCGTCGCCAAGCTTGACCCCGCACTCCTCGTAGGGGCGCTCCGGGTGCGGACGGGACAGCGACATCGCCATGTCGAGGTAGTCGGCGCCGGCGGCGAGGGCGGCACCGAACAGGGGCATCACGAAGCGCGGGTCGGTGGCGTTGAGCAGGACGTCGCAGCGCCGCTCGGTGAGCAGCGCGGTGACCGCGGCCTCGTCGGAGGCGTCGACCCGGACGGTGGAGAACCGGCCGGTCCCGTCGTCCACGGCCGCGACGGCGGCCTCGGCGCGGGCGAGGTCCCAGTCGGCGACGATCACGGCCTCGAAGAACGAGCGACGGGCGGCGATCCGGGTGATCGCGGTACCCACACCGCCGGCTCCCACAAGCAGTACACGCATGGCTGACAAGTCTCCGTTCCGAGGCGGAGGCGCCTCTGCCCAGGGATGAAACGCCGCCCCCCGACGTATGGTCAATGGCGTTGGCATAAGCTCGGCTCGGCGTGAAGGGAGGGGCGGGTGCCCAAGGAGGTCGTCCAGGAGGCCGCGCGCCGGCGCCGCCGCCCCACCAGGAGCGGGGCGGTGCTCTCGCACCGGCTGATCGTCGACACCGCGCTGCGGATGCTGCGCGAGCACGGCCCGGCCGGGCTGACCGTCCGGCGGCTGGGCGCCGCGCTCGGCGCCGACCCGAGCGCGCTGTACCGCTACTTCCGCGGCATGGACGACCTCACGCTGGCCATCGCGGACGACCTGATGGGCCGGGCGATGGCGGGCTGGGAGTCCACCGGCGTCTGGCGCGCCGACCTGCGCGACCTGGGGCTGCGTATCCACACGGCGTACCTCGCCCACCCGCAGGCGGCGGTGCTGACCGCCAGCCGGGTCTCCGGCCGCGCCCACGAGACCGCGGCCGACGAGGCGGTCCTGGGCATCCTGCGCACCGCCGGGTTCCCCGACCCCGCGGCGGTGGCGATCTACCAGGCCTTCATCGACCAGGCCCTGGCCTTCGCCGCGCTGGACGCGGCGACCCTTGCCCTCCCCGAGGCGGCCCAGGCCGCCGACCGCGACGTGTGGCGGGAGACGTACGCGCGCCTCCCGGCGCGGACCCACCCGCACATCGCGGCCACCGCAGGCCTGCTGGTCGCCCGTATGAACCGCAGCGCCTACCCCACCGCCCTCGACATGCTCCTGGAAAGCGCCGCGGCCCGGCTGGCGGCGTCGCGGGAGGACTGAGGACGCGCGTCCCGTTCTCGTCGCCTGCGCATGCTTGGTCACGATGACCGTGGCGTTGCCCGGCCGGGCGCGCCGTCGGCACCGGATCCTGCCGGACGTCGGGGGCGAGGGGCTGCGCCCCGTCGACGCCGCGGACGAGGCGAGGCCGTCCGGTCCGGCGGCGGAGCCGGAGCCGGCCTGCGCCTGACCCGGCGTACGTCCCTCCGCGAGCCCCCGGCCCCGCCGCCCCCTGCGGCGGGGCCGGGGGCTCGGTAGCGTGGGGCGCGGCCCGTACGACCGCCGTAGGGGCCGCGAAGGGACGGCACCCGGTGCAGCAGGAATCGGCGGGCTTCCCCGCCCTCGCCGCGCCCGGGGCGGCGGACCTGGTCGCCCTCGACGAGCGGTTGACCGGCTGCCGGGCCTGTCCGCGGCTGGTCGCCTGGCGCGAGGAGACCGCCCGGGTCCGCCGCCGCGCCTACGCCGGGTGGGACTACTGGGCCCGTCCCGTGCCGGGCTTCGGCCCGCCGGACGCCGCGCTGGCCCTGGTCGGTCTGGCGCCCGCCGCGCACGGCGGCAACCGCACCGGCCGGATGTTCACCGGTGACCGCTCGGGCGACGTGCTGTTCGAGGCGCTGCACGCCGTCGGCCTGGCCTCCCAGCCCACGTCCACGGAACGCGGCGACGGCCTGGAGCTGTACGGGGTACGGGTGACCGCGCCCGTGCACTGCGCGCCGCCCGCCAACAAACCCACCACGCAGGAGCGGCTGACCTGCCGTCCGTGGCTGGTGCGCGAACTGGAGCTGCTGCGGCCCACGCTGCGCGCGGTCGTCGTTCTCGGCGCGTTCGGCTGGCAGGCGCTGCTGCCCGTACTCGGCGGCGCCGGGTACCGGCTGCCGCGGCCGCTGCCCCGGTTCGGGCACGGCGCGCACGTGGAGCTGGCGGCCCCCGCCGAAGGGGAGCCGCCGCTGCACCTGTACGGCTGCTACCACGTCAGCCAGCAGAACACCTTCACCGGGCGGCTCACCCCCGCCATGCTGCGCGAGGTCCTGGCGGCGGCCGGCGAGCGGGCCGGGCTGCCCGTGACCGGCTGAGACTCAGCCGGCGGCGCGCACGATCGCGCCGGCGACCACGGGCAGCGAGGCCGGGTGGTCCATCAGGAACAGGTTGGGCTCGATGAGCTCCAGCTCCATCACGCGCGGTGTGCCGTCCTCGGCGTCGACCAGGTCCACCCGCGCGTAGAGCAGCTCCGGCCGGCCCGGCACGGCGGCCAGCGCCCGCTCCGCGGCGGCCAGTTCGGCCTCGGTCGGACTCCAGGGCCGCACGCCGGGGTGGGCGACCTTGCGCTGGTCGTAGCGGGTGTCCGGGAACAGCACGGCGTTCTTGGCGATCGCGTGCAGGAAGCGTCCGCCGAGGAAGACCAGGGCGCGCTCGCCGGTGGTGTCGATCCGCGGCATGTAGGGCTGGACCATCGCGGTGATGCCCTCGTGGTGCATCCGCGCCACGTGCGCCCGCGCCTCCTCGTGCTGCCCGGGGCGGTAGCGCGCGGCGTAGCGGGCGCCCGCGCCCGCCGCGGGCTTGACCACGAACTCGTGGCCGCCGGGCAGCCCGTCGACGCCGCCGCCCGGCGGCAGGTAGCGGGTGGCGACCGCGGGCACGCCCAGGGAGGCCAGCTCGCCCAGGTAGCGCTTGTCGGAGTTCCAGCGCACGATCGCGGGCGGGTTGAGCAGGGTGGTGGCGGCACCGCAGCGGTCGGCCCAGGCCAGGAACTCCGCGGTGCGCAAGGTGTAGTCCCAGGTCGACCGTATGAGCGCCAGGTCGAATCCGGCCCAGTCGGCCTCCGGGTCGTCCCAGTTCACGACCACGGCCTCGGCGCCCTCGGCGGCGACGGCGTCGCGCAGCAGGGGCAGGTCGCGGTCGACGGTGCCCTCCGGGAGGTGCGCGGTCGTCACCAGGGCGATCCTCGGCTGCGGCACGGGGGGCTCCTCGGGGTCGGGCGGAGATCTTGCCGTCCCGCAGGCTACCCGGGCGGAATCGCCGGTGGTCACACGGCCTCCGGGGGTGCCCGCGGCGGCCGTGCACAATGGCGGCATGCCCAAGTCCCGCCCCGGCCGCCGTTCCGCCCCGCGCCCCCACACCCGCCCCGTGCCGCACTCCCCCGGCGCGCCGTGCCCCTGCGGTCTGCCCGCCACGTACGGCGACTGCTGCGGCCGGTACCACGCCGGCCATGCCGCCGCCCCGACCGCCGAGGCCCTGATGCGCTCCCGCTACAGCGCCTACGTTGTGCACGACGCGGCATACGTGCTGCGCACCTGGCACCCGGAGACCCGGCCGGCGGAGCTGGACCTCGACCACCACGTGCGCTGGGAAGGGCTGGAGATCCTCGCCACGACCGACGGCAGCGCCTTCCACAGCGACGGCACCGTCGCCTTCCGCGCGCACTACAGCGTGCACGGCGAGCACGACGTGATGGAGGAGAACAGCCGCTTCATCCGCCACGACGGGGCCTGGGTCTACGTGGCCCCCCTGCCCTGAGCGCCGCGCCGCACCCCGCGGGGCAGGGCGGCGGGGAACGGAAGCGGCGACGACAACGTGGAGCACGAAGGCACCCGCCCCGCCCGCGCCGGGATCTGTCGCGGTGGAGCTCTTCGGACCCGTGGTGAGCACCGTGGTGAACGCGGTCGGCTTCCTGCCGTCGGCGCCCGGATCCGCACGCCGGGGGGCGGGGCCCGGCATCCATACCGAAGACGGCGGGCCGCCCCGCGTGACCGACGCGGTGGCGCTGGGCCCGGCGGCTGCTCGGTCGCTCGCGCCAACCTCACTCACAAGCCGGCCGCCGCCAAGTCTCGCGGGTTCTCCGGCACCGAGTCCGGGACCCACGGCTGCACCCTGCGGAACGAAGCGCGAGGGCATCGAGGCCCCGAACCCGCGGACCGCCGCGACCGACGGGCTCGGGGGACTTCCGGAGGGCGGCACGGCACCCGGCACGGCCTTCGCCTGCCGGTCCGCCGTCCGCTCCGCGCGGGGGTCCACCGCTGCGGGCGACCCCGCGGCACCGAACCGGCCCGACGGCGCCGGCCCGACGGCGCCGGCCCGACGGCGCCGGCCCGACGGCGCCGGCCCGTAAGCCCGCACCACGGGCAAAACCCCACCACGACCGCGTCGTAGGGGCGGCGTCACCCCTGCGGGGAGCCCCCGGCGCCGAGGCCGCCCGGCCGCACCAGGCCCGTCTCGTAGGCGAGGACGACCGCCTGTGCCCGGTCGCGCAGCGCCAGCTTCGCGAAGATGCGGGCCACGTGCGACTTCACCGTCGCCTCGCTCAGTGTCAGTTCCGCGGCCAGTTCGAGGTTGGACAGGCCGCGGCCGAGCAGCGTGAGGACCTCCAGCTCGCGCGGGGTCAGGGCGGCGAGGTCGGCGTGGACCGAAGGCCCGAGCTGTGCGGACGCCGCCCCCGAGGCGAAGCGTTCCACCAGCCTCCGCGTGATCGACGGCGCCAGCAGGGCGTCCCCGGTGTCGACCAGCCGTACCGCCGCGGCCAGGTGCTCGGGGGTGACGTCCTTGAGCAGGAAGCCGCTCGCCCCGGCCGACAGCGCCGTGTAGACGTAGCGGTCGAGGTCGAAGGTGGTCAGGATGAGCACCCGGCACTGCGGGGTCCGCTCCAGGATGCGGCGGGTGGCCTCCAGGCCGTCCATGGCCGGCATGCGGATGTCCATCAGCACGACGTCCGGCCGCAGCCGGCGTGCCTCGGCGACCGCCTCCGCGCCGTCCGCCGCCTCGCCGACCACCGTGATGCCGCGCGCGGTGAGGATGAGCCGGAAGCCGGTCCTGATGAGGGTCTGGTCGTCGGCGATGAGCACACGCGGGGCCGTCCCGTCCGCCGCCGTCACGGCCGGTCCAGCGGGATGCGCGCCCTGACCCGGTAACCCCCGCCGAGGCGGCGCCGGGCGTCCAGGTCTCCTCCGTACACCGCGACCCGTTCGCGCAGGCCCAGCAGCCCGCGCCCGGTGCCCTCGCGGCGGCGCGGCGCGGTGCGGGCCGGCGCGGGCCGCACGGTCCCGGCTCCGTTCAGCACGCTGGGGCCGGAGTTGAGCACCTCCACGCGCAGCGCGCGTTCCGCGTACCGCACCGTCACCTCCGCCTCTCCGCCGTCGCCGTGCCGGAGCGCGTTGGTCAGCGCCTCCTGGATGATGCGGTACGCCGTCACGTCGATGCCCTGCGGCAGCGGGCGCGGCTCGCCCGAGACGCGCACCTCGACCGGCAGCCCGGCGAAGGAGACCCGGTCGACGAGCGCCCCGAGCCGGTCGAGGCCGGGCTGCGGGGCCAGCGCCGCGACGCCGCCGTCACCGGCCGCGAACGGACCGCGCCCCGCTCCCGCTCCCTCGTCGTCCTCGTCGTCCACGCCGCCCGGGGACGGCGCCAGGAGTCCCAGCAGGTGCCGCAGGTCGGTCATGGCGCCGCGCCCCGCGTCCTCGACCGCCCGGAGCGCCGCCGCGGCCTCGTCCGGCATGGTGCCCAGCACCTCACGGGCCGCCCCGGCCTGGACCACCATGAGGCTGACGTTGTGACTGACGATGTCGTGCAACTCCCTTGCGATGCGGTCCCGTTCGGCGGCCACCGCAGCACGCGCGGCGCTCTCCCGCTCCCGTTCCAGCAGCCAGCCGCGCTCCCCCACGGCCGCCTGCCAGCGGCGCCGGACCCGCACCAGGGCCACCGCCAGGCACGCGGCGGCCGCGCACGCCACCCCCAGTGCCACGACCAGCACGTCCGACCCCCCATTCGCCACAGGATCACCTTCGCAGACGTCCACCCCGAGCGCATCAGCCCCTGGATGCAGGGTTCCTGCATCCCCAGGATGAGATGCCGCCCATGTGCCATCCGAGGAGGGATGTCCGGACCGCGCCGGGCCCCTAGCGTCCTGTGCATGGTCACTGAGGACAGCAGTGGGAAGGCCGTCGTTCGACTCGACGGCGTGCACAAGGAATACGGCGAGACGACGGCCCTGAACGGCGTGACGCTGGAGATCCACGCGGGGGAGGCGGTCGCGGTGATGGGCCCCTCGGGGTGCGGCAAGTCCACCCTTCTCAACATGATCGCCGGCCTGGACCGGCCGACGGCCGGCACGGTGCTGGTGCACGGGGAGGACGTGGGGCGGCTCAGCGAGAAGGGCCTCGCGCTGTACCGGCGACGCCGCATCGGCATGATCTTCCAGTTCTTCAACCTCGTCGACGACCTGTCCGCGCTGGACAACGTCGCGCTCGCCGCCCAGCTGACCGGCACCCCGGCCCGTCCGGCCCGGCGCCGCGCCATGGAGCTCTTCGAGGAACTGGGCATCGCGAACCGCGCCAACGCCTATCCGGCCGTGCTGAGCGGCGGCGAACGGCAACGCGTCGCCGTGGCCCGCGCGTTGATGAACAGGCCCGCCCTGCTGCTCGCCGACGAGCCGACCGGCGCCCTGGACAGCCGCGCGGGCGAGCAGGTGATGGACCTGCTCCTCGACCTCAACCAGATCGGCCAGACGCTCGTCCTGGTGACGCACGACGAGCACCTGGCGCGCCGCTGCGCCAGCCGCCTGGTCACCCTCGCCGACGGCCGGGTGACCGGGCAGCACACCCTGGAGCCGTCCGCATGAGGGCGGTGTGGCGGGCCGCGCGGGCGGCCGTACGGCGGCGCAGGCTCCAGACCCTGGTCATCGCGCTGGTCACGCTGACCTCGACGGGAGCGATCGTGGTCGCGCTCGGCCTGGTCGACGCGGCCTCCTCGCCGTTCGACAAGGCCTTCGGCAAGCAGCAAGGGCCCCATGTCGTTGCCGCCTTCGACCGGTCGGTGGTCTCGGACGCGCAACTGGCCGAGGCCGCACGGCAACCGGGTGTCGAGGCGGCCGCCGGACCGTACCCGCAGGCCACGGTCGACCTGCCGCGGGACACCGCGAAGTACGGGGTCTTCGGCGAGGTCACGGTCGTCGGACGCGCGGAGCCGGAAGGGGCGGTGGACCGGCTCGACCTGTGGGCGGGCCGCTGGGCGACCGCGCCCGGCGAGGTGGTCCTCAACCGGCAGTCGGACTGGACCGCCGACGACCTGGGCAAGCGGATCCCGGTCCCCTCCGGGCCCACGCTCACCATCGTGGGCTTCGCCTTCGACCTGAGCCGCACCGCGGACGCCTGGGTGGCGCCCTCCCAGATCGACGCGCTGCACCCCGCCACCACGCAGATGCTCTTTCGCTTCTCCGACGCGTCGTCGGACACCGGGCTCCGCGAGCAGCTGGGGGCGGTGACCGCGCGGCTCCCGCAGGGCGCGCTCACCGGTTCCCAGTCGTACCTCACGCTCAAGCACCGGATCGGAGGGGCGGCGCGGGCGTACGCGCCGTACCTGATGGCCTTCGGCATCCTCGGCATCGTGGTCTCCGTGCTGATCGTCGCCAACGTGGTGAGCGGTGCCGTGATCTCCGGCTTCCGGCACATCGGCATCCTCAAGGCCCTGGGGTTCACACCGGGACAGGTGCTCGCCGTGTACCTGGTGATGGTGACCGCGCCCGCGGTCGTCGGCTGCGCCGCCGGCGTCGTGGCCGGGAACCTCCTGGCGGCGCCGTTCCTGCGCTTCACGTTCACCGGGCCCGACGCGGGCGTGTTCCACGACAGCGTCGGCATCGCGCCGTGGGTGAACGTGCTCGCCCTGCTCGGTATGCCGGCCGTCTGCGTCCTCGCCGCGCTCGCGCCCTCGCTGCGCGCGCGCCGGCTCTCCGCGGCGCGGGCGATCAGCGCGGGCACCGCGCCGCGGGCCGGGCGCGCGCTGGGCGTGCAACGCCGCCTGGCCGGCAGCCGGCTGCCGCGCTCGGTGAGCCTCGGCCTGGGGCTGCCCTTCGCCCGGCCCGGCCGCAGCGTTCTCACGGTGGCCGCGGTGGTCCTGGGCGTGACCACCGTGACGTTCGCTTCCGGCCTGGCCGCGACGATGACCCGGTTCGGCGACGCGGGCCGGGACGCGTTCCAGGTCACGGTGTACGCGAGCAACGTGCGGCACGGCGAGCTCGTCGAGCCGGAACACGACGACCCGCAACTCCAGTCCCTTCTGGGCTCTTTGCCGGGCGTCGCCGGGATCACGGCCCGGGGGGACGTGGAGGTGACGGTCGCCGGCTCCACGCGCAAGGCCATGCTCGAGGGCCGCCGCGGCGACGGGCCCGAGCTGGACAGCGTCCTCACCGAGGGCCGCTGGATACGCCGGGCCGGCGAGGTCGTCGCGGGGACGGCCTGGCTCCGGCAGTCGGGCCTGAGCGTCGGTGACGACGTACGGCTGCGGAAGGGCGACCGGAGCGAGGAGGTGACCGTGGTCGGCGCGTTCATGGAGAGCAACGGCCAACTGCTCGTCGCCGACTGGCCGACGTTCACGGCGCTCGCCCCCGAGGAGGATCCCATCGCCTACCACGTCAAGCTCCGCGACGGCACCGACCCGGCCGCCTACGCCCGCGCCGCCGCGGCCGCCGACCCGGGCGTCAGCCCGGCGATCACGGGCCCGAACACCATCACCCAGACCGTGGTCGGCTCCGCCTCGGTGCTCACCGCCATGCTGGCCCTCGTCGCGTCCCTCGGCGTCTTCAACACTGTCGTCCTCAACACCCGCGACCGGCGCCGCGACCTGGGCATGCTCAAGTCCATCGGCATGACCCCGCGCCAGGTCACGGTGATGACGACGAGCTCGATGGCGGCCCTCGGCGCCCTCGGCTCCGCGCTCGGCGTCCCCCTGGGCATCTGGGGCTACCGGCAGGTCGTCCCGCGCATGGCGGACGCGGTCGACCTCACCCTGCCCCCGTACATGACGGACGTCTGGCACCCGCCGGCCCTGTCCGCCCTCGCCCTGACGGGCATCGCCATCGCGGTCCTCGGCGCCTACCTGCCCGCCCGACGCGCGGCCCGCCTGACGATCGCGCAGGTGCTCCACAACGAGTGACGGCGCGGACGGGGGACGCCGCGGGCCGCACGTCGTGAGCCCCTGCCCCGTCCGCGCGGCAGGGGCGGACACCCGGCCCGCATCACCCCGTGGAGCAGGGTGCCCCGCGCGGCTCGCCGCGGCCGAGGACGCCATGGCCGTGCACCGCCGCGCCGGCAACCGGCTGGGCGAGGCGTACGGGCTGTGCGGACTGGGCCGGGTGACCCGCGAGGAGGGGGACACGACGGGCACGCCGGCCTGCCACCGTACGGCCTTGCGCCTGTTCGAGGAGCTGGGCAACGCGCCGGGCACCGCCGACGCCCACGGGGACCTCGGTGACCTGCTCGTCCTGCTGGGCGATCACGCCGCGGCGGTCGCTGAGTTCGAGGCCGCCCTCACCGTGCTGAGCGGCCCGCGTCATCCCGTGGCAGCGGGGTTGTGCCGGCTCCGCCTGGCCGAGGCGCCGGCCCTCGCGGGTGACCGGGGGGTGCCGCGCAGGAGCAGCGTTCCGGCGAGGCGCTGCCGGCCGGAAGGGGACGGCCGGCCGACCGCAGCTCGACGGGGCACGCGCGCACCTGACCGCGCTCCGCCTCCTGGCCACCGCCGCCGGGTGAGCGGCCGTCCGGCCCCGCCTCAGCGCGTGCCGCGCAGCCGCTCGATCTCCCGCCGGTCCCGCTTCGTCGGCCGGCCCGTGCCGCGGTCGCGGACGACGGGTGCCGGCACCTCCTCCGGGGTGAGGGGCGGAGGACTGTTGTCGACGAAGCACTCGGCGGCGACGGGCGCGCCGACCCGCTTCCGCACCAGGCGCGTGACGACGACGATCCGCTCGCGCCCCGCACCGCGCAGCCGCACCTCGTCACCGGGGCGGACCGCGTGCGCGGGCTTGACGCGCTCGCCGTTGACCCGCACGTGCCCGGCGCGGCACGCGGTGGCGGCCATGGAGCGCGTCTTCGTGAGCCGTACGGACCAGATCCAGGCGTCGACCCGCACGGGGCCTTCGTCGTCAGCCATGTCACGACCCTAGCGCGCCCGGTTCCCGGAACGCGGCGTCCGGTATGCGCTCTTGACGGAAGGCCCCGCGCCCCACAGGATGCGCCCAGGCATGCACACGTCAAACATGCCTCCGCACCGCCCGCACAGTCCCGCGCAACTCCATCCCCCACACACCGGAGTGACCTGTGCCCGCATTCAAGATCGTCGCGGCCGGGGCCGCCACCGCGCTCGCGGCGGCCCTGCTCACCGCCTCCGCGACACCCGCTTCCGCGCGGCCCGCCGTCCTCGCCGCCGCCCCCGACATCCCGGTGGCGAACGTCAAGGCGCACCTGAGCCAGTTGCAGTCGATCGCCACCGCCAACGGTGGCAACCGGGCCCACGGCAGAGCCGGCTACCGGGCCTCGATCGACTACGTCAAGGCCGAGCTCGACGCCGCCGGCTACACCACCGCGCTCCAGCAGTTCACCTCGAGCGGCGCCACCGGCTGGAACCTGATCGCCGACTGGCCCGGCGGCGACACCAACCACGTGATCATGGCGGGGGCGCACCTCGACTCGGTCACCGCGGGGCCCGGCATCAACGACAACGGCTCCGGCTCCGCCGCGGTCCTGGAGACCGCCCTGGCCGTCGCGCGCGAGAACCTGCAGCCCACCAAGCATCTGCGGTTCGGCTGGTGGGGCGCCGAGGAACTGGGCATGGTCGGCTCCAAGGCGTACGTCAACGGCCTGGCCTCCACCGACCGGGCCAGGATCGACGGCTACCTGAACTTCGACATGATCGGCTCGCCGAACCCGGGCTACTTCGTCTACGACGACAACGCCGCGCTGGAGAAGGTCTTCAAGGACTTCTTCACCGCCAAGGGCATCGCGACCGAGATCGAGACCGAGGGCGACGGCCGCTCCGACCACGCGCCCTTCAAGAACGCGGGCATCCCGGTCGGCGGGCTGTTCTCCGGCGCCGACTACACCAAGACCTCGGCCCAGGCGCAGAAGTGGGGCGGCACGGCCGGGCAGGCCTTCGACCGCTGCTACCACTCCTCCTGCGACACGACGTCGAACATCAACGACACCGCCCTCGACAACAACAGCGACGCGATCGCCCACGCGATCTGGACCCTGGGCACCGCCGCCACTCCCCCGCCCGGCACGGTCTTCGAGAACACCGCGGACGTCGCCATCCCCGACAACGGCGCGGCCGTGACGTCCTCGATCACCGTCAGCGGTGTCAGTGGCAACGCGCCCGCGGCCCTCGCGGTCGGCGTGGACATCCGGCACACCTGGCGCGGCGACCTCGTCGTGGACCTGGTCGCCCCGGACGGGAGCAGCTACCGGCTGAAGAACTCCAGCGGCGGCGACTCCGCGGACAACGTGATCACCACGTACACGGTCAACGCGTCGAGCGAGGTCGCGGGCGGCACGTGGAAGCTGCGCGTGCAGGACGTGGCGTCCCAGGACACCGGATACATCAACAGCTGGAAGTTGACGTTCTAGCCGCCGCCCGAGCCGGTGGCGGCCCCCGCTCGCGCGCGGGGGCCGCCACCGGTCGTTGCGGGCGCCACCTATTGCATACGCGAGAAACCGTCGCGGTCCACTGTTCTCGTGGTACGAGCGTCACCGACCCCGCACCCGTCGCACCGGCCCAGAGGTGGTGCCCGCCCTGTCGCGGCTGCACGACAGGATCGAGGCGCACGTCGAGCGGGCGCCGCAGAGTGCGCACGGGCTGAGCGTGCGGGAGCTCTCGCTGCTCGAGGTGCTCAGCCGCCACACGCGGGCAAGGGCGGGCACCTGCGCATGACCCGGGTCGCCGACGCCGTCGTGCTGAGCCAGAGCGCCACCACCCGGCTCGTGGCGCGCCTGGAGGACCGCGGCCCGCTCACCCGGTACCTCTGCGTGACCGACCGCCGGCGGCATCCACACCGAGGTCAGCGAGGCGGGACTCGCCCTGCTCGCCGAGGCCCGCCCCACGAACGACGGCGCCCTGCACGAAACCCACCGAGGCGTCCGCGGAGCCGGAGCCGGCCCCCCTGGTCGACGCCCTCGAAGCGGAGCCCACCCCGCCTGAGCCGGTGCGGCCATACGGCGCGCCGGCCTCCTCCCCGTCCGACCCGCGGGGCGGCACCCGGGCGACCGCTGCGGGTACCCGGTCACCGTCCTACGCTGAAGAGGGGCGCGGCTTGCGGTGGCGAACGTACCGTGCCGGGCCTCCCGCGAGAGGAGAACCGCTGATGAGCAGTCACCACACCAATTCCCACGTCGACGTCCTCCTCACCGACTGCGAACGGGGGGACGCCGGAGCCGTGCTCGGCGCGCTGGAGGCCGCCTTCCCGACGCGTCCCGGCGAGTCGTTGACCGAGGCCGTGGAGCCGCGGCCCGGGTCTTCCCACCCGACCGTGTGGGCCGCCTCCGTCGACACCCGCAGCCACGGCCACGAACTGGGCCCCGTGCACCTCGACGGCGCCCTGACCGCGGACCTCTCCGGCGGGCCCCGCCATGTACGCGAGGTCAAGAAGGTGCTCGGCGACTCCTTCCGCCTCGAGGAGCAGGGATCTGTCTCCGGCGACCAGGAGGTCGAGCTCCGTCTCCGCCTCACGGAGCTCCCCGACGGCCGCTGAGCCGGACGGCGTCCCCGCGCCCGGGACGGCTCGCCCGGCGAGCCGTCCCGGGCCCTTTCCCGGCCTCCGGCACACCGGGGCACCCCGGGCACCCGGCTCAGGCCACGAAGAGCCCCGCGCCCTCGCCCTCGGAGCCGCCGCCGTCACGGACGGTCTGCGCGGCCGCCGCCAGGCGCTCGACGGCGTCGCGCGCGACGGGCCCCCCGACGGTGAAGGGCAGCCTGATGTAGCCCTCGAAGGCGCCGTCGACGCCGAACCGCGGACCGGAGGGAACGCGGACGCCGAGGCGCTCGCCCGCGACGGCGAGGCGTGAGCCGGAGACGTCGCCGGTCCGCACCCACATGGTCATGCCGCCGGACGGGACGGCGAAGTCCCACTCGGGCAGACGCTCACGGAGGGCGGTCACGAGGTCGTCGCGGTGGGCGCGGGCCCGTTCACGGCGGGCGGCGACCGCGTCGTCCCACGCCCCGGTCCGCAGCAGCCAGGCCACGGCCAGCTGGTCGACGACGGGCGAGCCGAGGTCGAGGTAGGCGCGTGCGCTGACGAGGCGGCGCACGACGTCGGGCGCGGCGCGGACCCAGCCGATACGCAGCCCCGCCCAGATGGCCTTGCTCGCGGAGCCGACGGTGATGACGCTGCCGCCGCGGTCGAAGGCGGCCATCGGGCGCGGCGCGGACGCCGTCCCGTCCAGGGGCAGCTCGGCCATGGTCTCGTCGGCGACGAGGACGGTCCCGGCGGCGCGGGCGGCCTCGACGAGGGCACGGCGCTGGTCGTCGGGGACGAGGGTGCCGGTGGGGTTGTGGAAGTCGGGCATGACGTAGGCCATGCGCGGCGCCGCGTCCCGCAGGACCCGCTTCCAGGCGTCCAGGTCCCAGCCGCCCAGGCCCTCGCGCATGGCGACGGGAACGAGCCGGGCGCCGTTCTCCCGCAGAAGTTCCAGGACGTTGGCGTAGCTCGGCGACTCGACGGCGACGCGCTCGCCGGGGGTGCCCAGGCGGCGCACGGCGGCCGCGATGGCGCCCATGGCGCCGGTGGTCACCATGATCTGCTCGGGAAGGGTGGGGATGCCGCGCTCGGTGTAGCGGGCCGCGATGACCTCGCGCAGCACCGGCAGCCCGGCGGGGAAGTCGCCATGGGTGGCCGAGTAGGAGGGCAGGTCGGCCAGGGCGCCCTCCACCGCGCGGCTCAGCCACGGCTCGGGCGCGGGCAGTGCCGCGCAGCCGAGGTCGATGACGGTTCCCGCGGCGTCCGGGGGCAGCGGCTCCAGACCACGGGTCGGAAGGGCGTGGCCGTCCGGGACGGCGGTCCACGTGCCGGCGCCGCGCCGGGACCGGGCGAAGCCCTCGGCGCGCAGCGCCTCGTACGCCGCGGCGACGGTGGTGCGGCTGACGGCGAGGGCGAGCGCCAGCTCGCGTTCCGCGGGGAGCCGCGCGGCCACGGGCACGCGTCCCTCGAGGACCGCGACCCGGATGCCGTCGGCGAGCCCCCGGTAGGCGGGGACGCGGCGGCCGGTGGCGCGCCGCGCCGGGCGGGGCTCCAGCAGGCGCGCGAGATGAGTGACCCCTACCGTTGCGGTCCACTGCGACATGGTTCCCGGTCCACCTTCCGCATATTGGCCATGGAATTCTCCCAGGACCATGCCACATAGTGTCGCGCATCGACTCGCATGGCCAGAGGGGGGTCCCATGGAGGGCCAATCCAGAACCGTACGCCGTCTGTTGCACCTGTACGCCGGACTGGCCCTCTACGGGGCGAGCGCGGCCCTGCAGGTGCGCGCCGCGCTGGGCCTCGACCCGTGGGACGTCCTCCACCAGGGCATCTCGCGGCACACCGGAGTCAGCATCGGCCTGGTCTCGGTGGCGGTGGGCGCGCTCGTACTGCTGCTGTGGTGGCCGCTGCGCCAGCGGCCGGGCCTCGGCACCGTCTCCAACGTCTTCGTCGTCGGCCTGTCGATGGACGCGACGCTGGCCCTGCTGCCCCAGCCGCACGGTCTCGGCGTGCGGATCCCGCTGCTGGTGGCGGGCGTGGTGCTGGGCGGCGTGGCGACGGGCCTCTACATCACCGCCGGCTACGGCCCGGGCCCCCGCGACGGCCTGATGACGGGCCTGCACCGGCGCACGGTCCGGTCCATCCGCCTGGTGCGCACCGCGATCGAGGTCACCGTGCTGGCGGTCGGCTTCGTGCTCGGCGGCAGCGTCGGTGTCGGCACGGTCGTCTACGCGGTGTCGATCGGGCCGCTGGCCCAGTTCTTCCTGCAGCTGTTCGAGCTGCCGAAGTCCCGGACGGAGGACGACTGCGTGGTCGTCGCCCGCGGCGGGCAACCGGTGACGGACACCGCGGAGGGGCGCGCCATACTGCGGGAGTGAGCGACATACTCCATCCGTACCTGGACAGCCCGGTTCCCATCGCCTTCGCGCACCGCGGCGGCACGGCGGACGGCCTGGAGAACACCGCCTGGGCCTTCCGGCGGGCCGTCGGCCTCGGCTACCGCTACCTGGAGACCGACGTCCACCTGACCTCGGACGGCGTGCTGGTCGCCTTCCACGACGCGTCCCTGGACCGGGTCACGGACGCCCGTGGGCGAATCGCGGACCTGCCGTGGAGCGAGGTGGGCCGGGCCCGCGTGGCGGGTCGCGAGCCGGTGCCGCTGTTCGAGGAACTGTTGGAGGAGTTCCCGGACGCCCGCTGGAACGTGGACACCAAATCGGACGCCACGGTCGAGCCGCTGGTGGAGGCGGTGCGCCGCGCCGGAGCCTGGGACCGGGTGTGCGTGGGCTCGTTCTCCGAGGCCCGGCTGGTCCGGGCCCGCGCGCTCGGCGGAGCCAGGATGGCCAGTTCCCTGGGCACCCGGGGCGTGGCGGACCTGCGGCTGCTCTCGCGGGGCGGCCGCGCCGCCGAGCGGCTGCTCCTGGCCGCGGCGCGGCGGCGCGGCGCGGTCTGCGTACAGGTGCCCGAGCGGGCGTACGGCATCCGGGTCGTCGACGCCGCGTTCCTCGCGACGGCGCACCGGCTGGGGCTGCAGGTTCACGTGTGGACGATCAACGACGAGGCCCGGATGCACGCCCTGCTGGACCTCGGCGTGGACGGGATCATGACCGACCGGCTGGAGGCCCTGCGCACGGTGTACACCGAACGCGGGGCCTGGACCACCTGACGGCCGGTCCCCGCCGCCCGCCCCGCCGGCGGCCGTCACACCTTGGCCGCCTTCGTCTTGGACATACGGGCGAAGACCACGACGTTGCCCGAGTACCCCGAGTCCTTGCTGTAGGTGCCGCCGCAGGTGATCACCCGCAGTTCGGGGTCCTTGGTGTCCCCGTAGACACGCTTGGCGGGGAACTCGGCCTTGGTGAACACCTCGATGCCGTAGATGGTGAAGATCGCGGTGGTGCCGTCGTCCCGGACCACGTCGATGGTCGAGCCCTTCTTCAGCGCCCCGAGGCTGTAGAAGACCGCGGGTCCGCTCTCGTTGTCGACGTGCCCCACGATCACGGAGGAGCCCCGGGCCCCCGGACTGACCGAGTCCTTGAACCACGCGGCCTCTCCCGCCTTCTCGAGCGGCGGCGCCGCGATCACTCCGCGGCTGTCCAGGCCCACGTTCATGATCGGCGCGTCGATGCTCACGGAGGGGATGCGGATGCGCGTCGGCTGGGCCGGCGGCAGCGGCGGGGGCGCCTTGATCGCCGCCGCGTCGGAGAGCGCCGCGGAGGCGGCGGACGGCTGGGGCGGACCGTCCATCCCGGCGAAGCCCTGGAAGGTCAGCACCACCCCGGCCACGAGGACCGAGCACACGAGCACCCCGACCGCGCCGCGGCCGCGCCGTGTGAGCTTCAACTGCCGGGGATGCCTGGTGGTACCGGCGGCGGCCGGACGACCGGGACCACGCGGGGGCTGACGCCGAGTCGGCTCCGCGGTCCCGCCCCGGGCCGGTGCGGGACCGGCTACCGGACGGGAGCCCTTGACGGCGGGCCGGGCCGGCGCCTTCGCCGGAGCAGACGCGGGCGGCTTCGCGGCAGGCGGTGCCGGGTTCCTCGCGGGGCCCTTCGCCGGAGGCTGCGCCTTCGCGGCGGGTTTGCCCTTCCCCTTCGGCTTCTCCTTCGGCTTCTCCGTGAGCGGCTCCCCCGCCTGCGGGGTGGCGGCCGGGGGAACGGGCCGGTCCCGGGCCGGGGGCCGCGGCGTGCGGCCCGGCCGGCCGGGCTCGCGTGCCGCGTCCCCCGTGTGCCCGGGCACGAACGGCTGGCCGAACCAGGGGTCGGGCTGCCCGTACCAGGCGTCGGGCTGTCCGTACCAGGGCACGGGGGTTGTGTGATCCCCGGAGTTTCGCAGCATCGCAGTCCTTCAGCTCCGACCGGCAGGTCATGAGTGACAGTCCGTCATAAATGATGTTAAACCGAAGTATGCGTCAAACGCGGATGGATCAGCGCCAACCGGGCAATGTGCTCCCCACCCGATCGAGTGGCGGCACTGCGGCAGCGGGGGCAATCCGGTGCCGCGTCGCCAGGACGGGCGCCGATGATGCCGACCACTTCCTGATGGACCCTCACCAGCCTTGCGCGCCGGGCTGCGGCGGCCTGCGCGCGCTGGCCGTCACCACAGGCAGCGTGTACCACGCGCGCGCCCGGTGCGTGCCAGGCAGTTCCCTGGACGCAGACCGCCCTGCGGCCGGGGCGTCGGGCAACTGGCGCCAACCGCACCAGCTGACACCGGCGGTGACAGGCGGCGTTCGCGGTGCACACGCCACGGCGTCCTCCGCGGCCACGGGCCCGCGGGGTACGTGGAAGCGCGGGGCGCGGGGCGCGGACCGCGGACCGCGGACCGCGGACCGGGGAGGCCAGGCGGCGCCCTGTCACGTGACCACCCGCCGTGGCTGGGGCGGGCGCGGCAAGAACGGGTCGGGCGCCGGCGTCGCGGCCCTGGGAGACCGGGTTGCCCAAACCCCGTGCCGGGTGCGTGAACATTCGTGATGAGCGGTTCCCGTGAATCCGCGTGAGGTAATGGCTCGCCAAATTCCCTTGCGGCAAGCCTCTACGCAATGGGATGGGCGCTTGTCGCAGAGTCCTGACAGGGACGTCGATTGACTGGTCGTCGTCTGATGTGCCGTCGCACCTGCTGCCGGTCACCCGTTTGACGAGCTCTTCACATTTTTCTGACGCCGCCTTGGGTATGCCTCCCCACCTGCGACAATGCTGTTCGGGCCGGAATTCTGATGCCCCGTCCGGGGGAAGGCCCGTGCCGTTTCCGAGGTGCGTGAAGATCTCCGCCCTCGTGCCATGGATCTCAAGGACGCGGTCGCAGTACGTGTCGCGGTGATCCCCAATCCCGCCTGCCCCGTCCGCAAGGAGGTTCCCCCCATGCGTGGTTCACGCATTCTCGCGGCGGCGACCCTGACGGCCGCCGCCGTGATCTACCCGGCATCCATGGCGTCCGCCTTCCCGGGTGACCAGCTCGTCATCTCGCCGCTCGCCGTCAAGACCGGCGAGACGGTGACCGTCTCCACCAACGGCAACGCCTGCGCCGTCGGCCAGACTGCCAACGGCGTCAGCGACGCCGACGGAAGTTTCGTGCTGACGACCACCGACACCAACCCGACCGCCAACTCCACGCGAACAGGCCAGTTCAAGGTCTCCGACTGGGCGACTCCCGGCATTCACACCGTCACTGTGACCTGCACTCCAAGTCAGACCTACACCGGCCGGTTCGAGGTCACCGGCAGCGGGGCTTCGCCGAGCCCGAACCCGAGCAAGGGTCACGACGACGGCGGCCGTGGTGACGGTGAAGGCCGCGGCGAGGACCACGGCGGTTACGGCGGCGGTGGTTACGGCGGCGGCCACGGCGGCGGCTACGGGCGCGGTCACGGCGGCTACGGCGGCGACGACCGGTGCGAGTCGTGGTGGGGCGGCGACGACGACGGTGGTTACGGCGGCGGCGGTTACGGCGGCGGCGGTCGTGGCGGCGACAACGGCGGCAACGACGGCGGCGGTCGCGGCGGCGACAACGGCGGCAACGGCGGCAAGGGCGGCAACGGCAATGGCAACGACGACAACGGCGGCAACGGCGGCAACGGCGGCAACGGCAACGGCGGCAACGGCAACGACGACAACGGGGGCAACGGGGGCAACAACGACAACAACGACGACAAGAACAACGGCAACAACCTGACCGCCCAGAGCTTCGGCGGTGCGTCCGACGACGGCCGCAACATGGACGACTCGTGGGGCGGCGGCCGCGGCGGCGACAACGGCGGCGGCTACGGGCGCGGCAACAAGGGCTGCAAGGGCGGCCACGGCGGCGGTGGCTACGGCGGCGGCAACGGCGGCGGCGGCAACGGCGGCGGCGGCAACGGCGGCGGCGGCAACGGCGGCGGCGGCAACGGCGGCGGCCCCGACACCGGCTTCGGCGGTTCCATCGGCATGAACACCCCGGAGACCCTGCTCGGCGCCTCGTTCCTGGTCGCCGGTGCCGGTGCCGGCGTCTACATGCTGCGTCGCCGGCGCATGAACGGCGGCCGCGCCTGATCGTTGCGGACCTCCGCGATACAGACCGACCCTGCCCCCGGGCCGCCCACGCGGCGCCCCGGGGGCAGTCCCGTGCACGGGACGGACGGACGGGAAGGCGTCCGCCGGATGAACGGTGGAATCCGGCCGATGATCCCCCTCCCCCACCCCGGCCGTGGATGGCATCATGACCGATCACATCGGCACGGCGCACGACACGGATCGGCAGGAACCACGGGTGAGCACGGGCGAGGCGCAGGACACGGCGGTGCACGACGGCACCGCCGCCCCGGCGCGCGAGCGGCGGCGCGTACAGCGCGGCTGGTACTTCTACGACTGGGCCAACTCGGTCTTCTCCACCAGCGTGATCACGGTCTTCATGGGGCCGTACCTCACCGACATCGCGGAGGCCGCCGCGGGCCCGGACGGCTATGTCCACCCGCTGGGGATACCGGTCCGCGCCGGCGCGTACTTCGCGTACGTGGTCTCCGCCTCCGTGCTGCTGTCGGTGCTGGTGATGCCGCTCGCCGGGGCCGTCGCCGACCGGACGGGCCGCAAGAAGGCGCTGCTCGGGGCGTTCGCGTACATCGGTGCCGCGGCGACGACGGCGATGTTCTTCGTCAACGGGGACCGCTACCTCCTCGGCGGCGCGCTGCTGATCGCCGCCAACGTGGCGTTCGCGGCGGCCATGGTCCTCTACAACGCCTTCCTGCCGGAGATCGCCGAACCGCACGAGCGGGACGCGGTCTCCTCGCGCGGCTGGGCGTTCGGCTACGCGGCCGGCGCGTTGATGCTCGTCGCCAACCTGGCGCTGTTCCTCGGGCATGACGCGGTCGGCGTCTCCAAGGGCATGGCGGTGCGGATCTGCCTGGCCTCGGCCGGCTTGTGGTGGGCGGCCTTCACGCTCGTCCCGCTGATGCGGCTGCGCGACGCCGCGCCGGGCGGGCCGTCCGCCGGCCGGCCCGCCAAGCCCGGGGGGTCGCTGCGCCAGGGCTGGCGTCAACTCGCCGACACCTTGCGGGACATGCGCCGCCACCCGCTCACCCTGGCCTTCCTGCTGGCGTACCTCATATACAACGACGGCATCCAGACGGTGATCTCGCAGGCCTCGCTCTACGGCTCCGAGGAGCTGGAGCTGGACGAGACGGCCCTGATCGGCGCGATCCTCCTGGTGCAGGTGCTGGCCGTCTTCGGGGCCCTCCTGCTGGGCCGGCTCGCGGCACGGTACGGGGCCCGCCGCACGGTGCTGGGCTCGCTGGTGGCGTGGACGCTGACGATCGGGGCCGGCTTCTTCCTGCCGGCCGGCGAGCCGGTGGCGTTCTACTGTCTGGCGGCGGCCATCGGGATGGTCCTGGGCGGCAGCCAGGCGCTGTCGCGCTCACTCTTCTCGCACCTCATCCCGCGCGGCAAGGAGGCCGAGTACTACTCGGTGTACGAGGTCAGCGACCGGGGCACCAGCTGGCTGGGACCGCTGCTGTTCGGCCTGACGTACCAGCTGACCGGGAGCTACCGGGACGCGATCGTGTCCCTGGTGGCGTTCTTCGTCGTCGGTTTCGTGCTGCTGGCGAGGGTACCGATGCGGCGGGCGGTGGCGGCCGCGGGCAATCCGGTCCCCGAGACGATTTAGTGCGGATGGGTGCGGCGCGGTAGTGTACGCCGTTGGCCGTCGGACGGGCCGTTACTGCGCGCTAAAGATACCAGAACGCAGGGTGACATCTCTCGTTAGATGTGACAAAACGGGCGTCGATGGGTACAAAAAGGGGCGGCACGACGGGCGACGCACCTCCCGAGAACGGGAATCTTCACCGCCGACCGGACGTTGACCGGATGACGACGACAGCGACACCTGTCCTGTGGGCGACACAGCCCGGGAGGCACGATTCATGAGTGAGCGAGCTCTCCGCGGCACGCGACTCGGGGCGACAAGCTACGAGACCGACCGCGGCATCGATCTGGCACCGCGCCAGACCGTTGAGTACGCATGCCGGAACGGACATCGATTCGAGATGCCGTTCTCGGTGGAGGCCGAGATTCCGCCGGAGTGGGAGTGCCGCGCATGCGGCCAGATCGCACTCCTGGTCGACGGAGAGGGCCCGGAGGAGAAGACGACCAAGCCCGCGCGTACGCACTGGGACATGCTCATGGAGCGGCGCACGCTCGAGGAGCTGGAGGAGGTGCTGGCCGAACGGCTGGCCGTCCTGCGCTCCGGCGCCATGAACATCGCGGTGCATCCGCGCGACAACCGCAAGACCGCCTGACAGAAGAAAATGGGCCCGTGAGGGGCGGGCCCGGCAGACGTGCGCCCCGGGCGAGCGTGGCTTCAGTGCCGCGGCCCGGGGTTTTCGTCGTCCCGCTCCGGGGCGCGGTCGACGACCTCGCCCTGGATGACCTTGCCGTCGGGACGGTGGATGCGCATCTGCTCCTCGGCAGCGCGCGCCTGGGCGAGGAGATCACCCAGCGAGCCCGTACCCGCACCCCGCTCGCGTGCCGCGGAGGCCCGGCGGTCCAGGGCCCGTGCGCCCGCCCTCGTCAGCAGGGAGCGGGTCGGCGGGAAGAGGAGGAGCAGCCCCGCCACGTCCGAGATCAGGCCGGGCACCATCAGCAGCAGGCCGCCGACCATGATCGGCGCCGCGCCACTCCCGCCGTTCCCGGCGCCGGAGGAGTTCCGCTCCGCACCGTCCCGCTCCGGCCCCCCGGGGCGCATAGCCTCGTTCAGCGCCCGCCAGGCACTGCGCCCGGCGTGCCGTACGGTCAGCGCGCCACACACGAAGCCCGCCACGAGCAGGAGGAGGACGGTCAGTCCGCCGGCGGTCCCGGCCACCAGCATGAGCAGCCAGATCTCCAGGAGCGCGTAGGCGGCCACGCCCAGAGGTATCCAGGTTCCGGCCCGCGAACGCCGCCGCGGACGCGCGTCGCCGCCCGGTTGCCGCGGACCGGCCGGCGGCGGGGAGCTGATCGTCATACGCACTATTGTGCCTGCTCCCCGCCGGAGTCCGGAGGGCCGGTCAGCCGCGGCGCCGTCCCGACGTCAGCCGCTTCACCCGGGAGGCGAGGCCCCAGGCGGTGACCCGCCACAACGCCTCCGCGACGATCTCCCGGCTCATCTTGCTGTCGCCGCGCTCTCGTTCCACGAAGGTGATGGGGACCTCGACGACGTGGAAGCCGGACTTCACCGCGCGCCAGGCGAGGTCGACCTGGAAGCAGTAACCCTGGGAGGCCACCTCGTCCATGCCCAGGCCCAGCAGCGTCTCCTTGCGGAACGCCCGGTAGCCCCCGGTGACGTCGCGCAGCGGCACGTCGAGCAGCAGCCGAGAGTAGGTGCTGCCGCCGCGGGACAGGAACTCGCGGGACTTCGGCCAGTTGACCACCCGGCCGCCGGGGATCCAGCGGGAGCCGAGCACCACGTCGGCGCCCTTGAGCGCGGTCAGCAGACGCGGCAGCTCCTCGGGCTGGTGCGAGCCGTCGGCGTCCATCTCCACGAGCACGCCGTAGTCCCGCTCGATGCCCCAGCGGAAGCCCGCCAGGTAGGCGGCGCCCAGCCCTTCCTTTCCCTTGCGGTGCAGCACGTGGACGTGGTCGTCGGCGGCGGCCAGCTCGTCGGCGAGCTTGCCGGTGCCGTCGGGGCTGTTGTCGTCGGAGACGAGCACGTGCGCCTCGGGCACGGCCGCGCGGACGCGGGCGACGATCGGCTTGACGTTGTCGGCCTCGTTGTACGTCGGGATGATCACGAGAACCGAGCCGAGCGGCCCGAAAGCCCTCCCCTGGGCTGCGCCACGGGTGACCCCACCGCCATCGCTCACTGCTGCTCCTCCGTCTCGGTACGTCCTCGCCTGCCCAGCACGATCGCCGCGGCCCAGGACAGGAGGCCCACCATAGCGAGGGACCATTCAGGAGCGGAGCCGACGCGGTCGGCGACGGTCAGATCATCGCGGAGCGGCAGCTGCGCGCTGAGCACGGCCTGCGTGAACTCCTCGGTCTGCTGCTCGATCCGGCCGTCGGGGGCGACGACGGCGGTGATGCCGCTCGTCGCGGCCGTCACCACGGCGCGGCCGTGCTCGACCGCGCGCAGCCGCGACATCGCGAGCTGCTGCTCGGGCTGGCCGGTGCGGCCGTAGGTGGCGTTGTTGGTCTGGATGACCAGGGCGCGGGCGCCCGCGGTGACGGTGTCGTGGACGATCCCGTCGTACGCCACCTCGAAGCAGATGACGTCGCCGAGCTTCGCCGGGCCGATCTGCAGGACGCCGCTGCCCTGGCCCGGGTAGAAGTCGCGCGGGACCTGGTCGAGCCGCTTGACGACCTTGGTGAGCTGCTTGCGGAAGGGCACGTACTCGCCGAAGGGCACCGGGTGCTGCTTGGTGTAGTGGTCGCCGGGGCCGCTCTCCGGGTCCCACACGATGCCCTCGTTCTGGACGTGGTCCGCGTCCGGGCCGTCGACCAGGGCGCCGACGAGAACGGGGACGCCTACGGCCCGGACCGCCTCGGTGATCAGGGCGTAGGCCTGCGGCTCGGAGAACGGGTCCATGTCGGAGGAGTTCTCCGGCCAGATCACCAGATCGGGCTTGGGCGCGCGGCCCGCCTTGACGTCCTCGGCGAGCTTGAGGGTCGCCTCGACGTGGTTGCCCAGGATCTTCAGGGGCCGGCCCAGGAAGTGCATGCCCGGTTGCTGGACGTTGCCCTGGACGATGGCCACCCGGACGGTGTCGTCGGCCCCGGTGGGCACCGGCACCGCGTACCCCGCGGCGAAAGTGCCCACGGCCAGCACCGCCGCCGTCGTGGCGGGCACGAAGCGCCGCGGGCCGAAGACGACCGGTCCCTTGCGCAGCCGCCACACGGCGACCGCCACTGCGGCCGACAGCGAGCCGCACAGCGCGACGGTGAAGGTCACCAGCGGCGCGCCGCCGAGCGCGGCGAGCGGGGTGAAGGGGGTGGCGGTGTTCGCGAAGGCCAGCCGGCCCCAAGGGAAGCCGCCGAAAGGCAGCCGGTCCCTGGCGAGTTCCTCCGCCACCCACAGGCAGGCGCCCCACAGCGGCCAGGCGCGCAGCCGCGACGTCACGGCCAGACCCGCGCCGAGCACGGCGACAAAGGCGGCCTCGATGACGGACAGGCCCACGACCGCGTCCCAGCCGATCACCCGTAGCCACACCAGGAGCCACACGAAGAACGGCAGTCCGAAGGCGAAGCCCAGCCACGCGCCCTGGCGGGCGGTCCGTCCCCGGGTCAGCAGCGCGAGACCCGCCACGGCCGCGACCGACAGCGGCCACACCCCGTACGGGGGGAACGCGGCCGCCAGGGCCAGGCCGCACAGCGCGGCGAGCCCCGACCGCCGCGCGTTCGCCCGCAGGGCACGCGCCATACGGGCCGTGCGGCCGGGTGCCGGGGCGGGGGGCGGCGGCGGTTCTACGGACGTCGCCGGCGGCGTGACGGGGGCCGGTGCGGCGTCGGAGCGCGGTCGCAAGGTTCGCGGCCTTCCTGCAGGTGGTCACTGTGTGAGAGTGACCGTACCCTGGGCGGCCCCGTCCGGGGACCCCGGGCGGGCAAAGCCTCCCGCGGCGGGCCCGGCGGCTTCGCGGACGCGCCCGGCACCCACTCCGGCACAGGCACAGGCACAGGCACAGACGGGCGGCGAACCCGGCCGCCGGCCCAGCGCGCAGAGCCGCGGGCGGCACGACGGCACGGCGGGCGCCTCCGGGCCGGAACACCGACATCGTCCGGGCCCGCCTGCCGCGTTCCTGCCGCGCGGACTGCTCGGGGCCCGGAACGCCCTTCGGGCCGACCTGGGACCCGCTGGCTGCGGATCGGCGACAAGGCCGTTGTCTACTGGGCGTCCGGGCCCCTCCCGGGTCACACCTGCCGACCGGGCGGAGCCTCTCGGTGAGGCTGACCGCGTTCCGTGCCGCGAGCGCTGGACCTGGCTCCAGTGGCGCGCGCCGTGCGGCGCGACGCCCCCGTGGCCCAGCTGCGGCCGTCGGCGCACGGAGATCCGGTCGGACGTCCTGTGGTGGACCCGGCCGAACCTACTCGCCCCCGACCGTCGGCTGTCAACAGCCGCTTGACCTGCGCGGATTGACCAAATCAGCAGGTCAACGCGAGGCCGGGGAAAGTTCCGCGCCATCCCGACGGAGAACCGTTCGGAGGCATCGGCGGTTGACCCGTCACTCGTTCGGCCGGGCGAAGACCGTGCGGCCGCCGACTACGGTGCGCAGTGCCTTCGGCAGCGCCAGCCCAGGGGTGAGGTCGGGCAGGCCGGGGGTGCCGGAGCGCGGGTCGGTCGACCAGTTGGCGACCCGCTCGTCGGGGGCCTGGACCACCAGGTCACCGGCCTGCCACAGCACGTAGTCCGCGGGCGCGCCGGGCACGAGGACGCCCGCCTCGTCGCGGCCCACGGCACGCCAGCCGCCGCGGGTGTGGGCGTTGAACGCGCCGCGGACGGAGATGCGGTGCTCGAGGGTCCGGTGGAACGCGGCGGCGCGCACCGTGCCCCAGGGGTCGAGCGGGGTGACCGGGCTGTCGGAGCCGAGGGCGAGCGGCACCCCGGCCCGGGTCATCGCGGCGAACGGGTTGAGGGTGCGGGCCCGCTCGGCGCCGAGACGCTGGGCGTACATGCCGTCCTCGCCGCCCCAGGCGGCGTCGAACGCGGGCTGTACGGAGGCGACCAGGCCCAGCTCCGCGAAGGCGGCGACGGTCTCCTCGGTCATCATCTCGGCGTGCTCCACGCGGTGCCGCAGCGCGCGCACCCGGTCCAGGCCCACCCGGCGGGCGGCCTCGCGCACCCCCTGCGCGACAGCGGCCACGGCGGCGTCGCCGATCGCGTGGAAGCCCGCCTGGACCCCGGCCTCGGTGCACAGGGCCACGTGGTCGGCGATCGCCGCCGCGTCCAGGTAGGCGGTGCCGCCGACGGCGGGGGCGTCGGTGTAAGGGGCGTGCAGGCAGGCCGTACGGGACCCGATGGAGCCGTCCACGAAGAGGTCGCCGCCCGCGCCGACGGCGCCCAGGTCCCGGATCCGCTCGAGATCCTTGGCGCCCGTCACGGCCTCGGCCCAGTAGCCGTACACGTGCGGCCCAGGCTCGGCCGCGGCGAGCCGCAACAGCGCGGTGAGGTCGTCCTCGGAGGAGATCTCCGGGCCCGCGCACTCGTGGACGGCGCCGATGCCGAGCGAAGCGGCGTGGGCGAGCGCGGCACGCTGGGCCGCGGCGCGCTGCTCGGGCGTGACGGCGGCGTACGCGGCGCGCCGGACCGCGTGGTGGGCGTCGCGGGTGAGCGGCCCGTCGGGGTGGTGGCCGGGCATGGCCTCGACACCGGGGACCCGCGCCAGCAGGGCGCTGGTGACGACCGCCGAGTGGACGTCGGCGCGGGTCAGGTACAGGGGACGGCCGCCGGTCGCCGCGTCGAGTTCCGCGCGGGTCGGCGGGCGCTGTCCGGGCCAGCGGCTCTCGTCCCAGCCGTGGCCGAGCAGCACCCGGTGGCCGGGGTTGGCCTGCGCGAACCCGGCGACCCGAGCGAGGGCGTCGGCCAGGTCGCGGGCGTCGGCCAGGTCGAGGCCGGTCAGTGCCAGACCGGTTGCGGTGGTGTGCACATGTGCGTCGGTGAAGGCGGGGGTGACCAGCGCCCCGGCAAGGTCGATCACCTCGTCGACGCCCGACGCGTAGGACTCCGCGGCGCCCTCGGAACCGACCCAGGCGACCGTGCCGCCGTCGACGACCATGGCCGTCGCGAAGGGGTCGGCAGGGCTGTAGACGTTGCCGCCGCGCAGCAGCACGGTGGTGGTCGGCTCGTTCGTGGTGTGCGGCACTGGGTTTCGCCTCGCGATGTGATGTTGGGCCCGCCCGGGCCCCGGTGGGGGCGGGACGGGATGGTGCGGTGGGTCTGCGGGCCGGGGCGCTCAGACGCGCGGTGGGCGCGCCTCGTACGGCGTGGAGAGGACGACCGTGGTCCGGGTGGACACCCCGGCCAGGGTGCGGATCTTCGCGAGCAGGTGCTCCAGCTCGATCGGGGTCGCCACCCTGACCTTGAGGATGTAGTTCTCCTCCCCCGCGACGCTGTGGCACGCCTCGATCTCGGGGACCTCGGCGAGCCGGTCGGCGATGTCGTCGGGGGCGCTCGGGTCGAAGGGCTTGACCGAGATGAACGCCGTCAGCGACAGTCCCACCGACTCCGGGTCCACGAGCGCCGCGTACCCGCGGATCACCCCGCGCTGCTCCAGGCGCCGGACGCGCTGGTGCACCGCGGACGTGGACAGGCCGGTGGCCTTGCCCAGGTCGGTGTAGCTCATGCGCCCGTCGGCCACGAGAAGTTCCACGATCTGCCGGTCCAGCTCCTCCACAGCGCAAGAACCTACAGGGTCCGTGGTCGTCGGCGGTATCCGGCCGCCCCGTCCCGGCCACACGTCGAGGAGGCGCGGGGCGCCCGGTGGGCCGCGGGCCCGCGCCACGGCCGGGCGGGCATCTCTGGCAGCGGCCTCCGGTGACCGAGTGTGGCCGGGGCAGGCGGGTCCGGCGGTGGCTCGGCCGGCACGGCTGTGCGGCCGTCGCGCGGGTTCGCCTCGCTCGGGGCGCGCGGGAAGGAAGCAGCCGACCGACCCCATCCCGCGCCCGCGCCCCACGACCCGTCCGCCACCCCAGCGGGCTCACCGGACCGAAGGAGTGCACGGCCACGGCAGCCACTCGCCGGAACCGGCACAAGTGGCGCACCGGCGTGGGCTGCGTCGACGGACCCGGGCGGGCACCAAGCGGGAAGTCGGCGCACAGCAGGCACGTGCCGTCGCGCGGGTTCACCGGGCTCGCGGCGCGCGTGCGAACGGCAGCCGACCGGCCGGAGCCCCACCCGAACCGCCCACGACCTCGCCCTGCGGGCCATCCCCACAGGCGGACGCACGGGACCGAGGGGGCGGGCACGGCCGCCTCCGAACGGAACTGGTCAGGCGCAGATGCGGACGCAGAGCAGGCACGTGTCGTCGCGCGGGTTGGCGGGGCCGAGGGCGTGGGTGAGGACGGCGGCGATCGTGGTGCAGTCCTCCGTGGCGACGCGCTCGGCGACGCGGGCGAGGTTGGCGAGGCCGGCGTCGAGGTCCTGGTCGCGTCGTTCGATGAGACCGTCGGTGAAGAGGAAGAGCCGGTCCCCTGGGGGCAGATGGGTCTCGCACAGGCCGTAGGCGCTGTCGCGGCCGGCGCCGAGGATGCGGCCCTCGGGGCGTTCCAGGTACTCGGCGTGCCCGCCGCGCAAGTGGAGCGGGGGCAGGTGCCCGGCCTGCGCCCAGGTGAGGACGCCCTCGGAGGGGCGGTACTGGGCGAGGACCATGGTGGCGGTGGCGGAGCCGGTGTTCATGAGCACCTGGTTGAGGCGTTCCAGCAGGCGGTGCGGGGGTGTGCCGCTCAGGGCCATGGCCTCGGCGCCGTAGCGGAGCCCGGCCATCGTCGCGACGGCCTCGATGCCGTGGCCTGCGACATCGCCGACCGCGAGCAGCACGGAATCGTCGGGGAGGGCCACGGCGGTGAACCAGTCGCCGCCGATCTGGATCGCGCTCTCGGCCGGCAGGTACGAGACGTCGCAGCATACGCCGCCCAGTTGGACGGGTTCCTCGGGAACGGGCAGCAGAGCACGCTGCAGCCGTCGCGCCAAAGTGTGTTCGGCGTTCAGGGTCCTCTGCTGGGAGCTGAACGCCCGATGGGCCTCGTCGAGCGCGATCTCGCGGTGGCGCAGGGCGGTCAGGTCCTGGAAGAACCCGTGCACCAGCACGGGGGTGCCCTCGGCGTCGGTGACCGCCTCGGCGACCATCCGCAGGTGGCGGGTGCCGTGGCCGGTGCGGATGCGGAAGGGCACGTCGACCGGTTCGCCCAGTTCGAGCAGCGCGTGCACCGAGGCGCCGACGACGGGGACGTCCTCGGGGAAGAGGTGCTGCGGCAGCTCGTCGAGTGGCATCGGCCCGAGTGCCGGGTTCCGGTCGAAGACCGTGTACACCTGCGGTGACCAGCTCAGGGTGTCGGTGACCAGATCCCAGTCGGCCCAGCCGAGGTTGCCCAGGTGCTGGAGCCGGC
This sequence comes from Actinacidiphila sp. bgisy160, assembly GCF_965342435.1. Classification (GTDB taxonomy): domain Bacteria; phylum Actinomycetota; class Actinomycetes; order Streptomycetales; family Streptomycetaceae; genus Actinacidiphila. Next base: position 81,846 of record NZ_CBDRCM010000023.1, read on the forward strand.
GCAGCCGCTCGACCTCGCGGTCGGCCGTGTCGTGGCGCAGCCAGGAGACGACCAGCGCGTCGCCGAGCCGCGCGACGGCCACGGAGTAGGTCGAGCTCCGCGGGACGCCGGCCGCCACCTCGTGGTACTCGAAGGGCTCGCTCTCGTACGGTTCACCGGTCGCCAGGGTGCCGAGGTACCCGTGCCACAGCGGGGTGCCGGCCACGGTCGGGTAGCACTCCAGGACCCGCCGCCCGACCAGTTCCCGGCCCGTGCGGCCGGACACGTCCACCGAGGCCGGGGCGGCCGCCTCAATGCGGAAGTCGGTCACCTCGCCCTCCACACCGCGCACGGGCACGAGCAGGACGGCCGCCTCGTACAGCGTGTCGAGGACGGCCTGGACGGTGGCCGGCCACGTGGCGGCGGGGGCGGGCGACAGGCAGGTGGCGCAGGCCCGCGCGGCGGCCGTCAGCAGGGCGCGGTCGGCGCTGCCGAAATCGTCGGGGCGTTCGCGGAGGAATCCGGCCACGCCCACGACGTCCTCGCCGCGGCGCAGCGGCACCCACGCCCGGGAGGCCCACGTGCCGGGGCGGTCGCCGACGAGGGCGCGGCCGGCGCCGTCCTTGCCGAGGCCGCAGAGCCACACCGGCCGGCCCAGGCGGACGGCCTCCACCGGTGCCAGTTCGGGCAGCGGCGGCACGTGTCCCCAGGCGCAGGCGGTACCCGCGTCGATGCCTGCGTGGGCGGCCAGGTCGAGTCCGCCGGCTGGCGCGCTGGTGTAGAGCAGGACGGCGTCGACGTTCGCGGTCCCCCTGAGTTGCTCGACGAGCAGCCGGGTGAGTTCCTCCGAAGTCCCGGCGGCGGTGAGGACGCCACTGATCCCCTGCGGGCGCGGCGGGAGGCGGTGGTGCCGGGAGGTGTACCGCGAGGAGACGAAAGGGGAGCCGGGATCGCCGTCGGGCGCGGGCGACGGGAGACCGGCCCCGCAGGCCGGCTCCGGCTGCTGCGGCGGAGTGCGCGGGACGCGGGACGTGTGGATGTCGCCGAGCAGCGCCCATGCCTCTTCCAGCATGGTGCGGCCGGCCCCGCTCGCACGCCGCTCCAGCTCCTCCTGGGCGGCGCCGGGACCGAGCCCGAGGCGACCCATGAGCACGCCCCTGGCCCGTTCTGCCGCGGCCCGGGCGGGTGCGGCAAGCCGCTCCTCGTCGAGTTCCGCGCGCAGCCGGGCGACCGTGCGAGCCAGTTGGTCGGCCGCGGACCGCTCGTGCGGCCGGCCGCCGGGCGCGGAAGCGACACCGTCGTGGCTCACTCTGCGAGCATCGCACAATCACCCCGTCGGGGAACTTCCAGGCCGGGTCGCCGGCAGGCGGTCGTCCGCGCGGACGCTGCGGCCGTCGTCGAGGACGATCCCGACGGGGCCCCCGGTGAGGATCGGAGCATCGGCGGTCAGGTCACACGGGTGGGCGCCGGGTCATGGCAGGCGTTCGGCACGGATCACCACCAGCTCTTCCTGCTCCTCGCCGGGTTCGATCAGCCCCCGTGCCGCCAGCCATGCCGCGCGGCGCCGCAGCAGCGGCCCGAAGGGGATCCGCCGGTGCCCGGTGGCGACGGGCCGGAGCCCGGCACCGCCGAGCTGCCGCAGCGTGCTCTCCACGCCGCAGAGCCCGGACTGGACGAGCAGCAGGACACCGCCGGGGCGCGGCAGGGGCGGGGTCTCGGCGCAGATCCGGTCGAGCAGCGCCCGCCCGTCGGGCCCCGCGTTGCGGGCCAGGGACAGGCCACGTCGGGCGTGGTTGGCCCGCGGGGACGGCACGTACGGGGGATTGGCGAGGATCAGGTCGAAACGGCGCCCCGCGACCGGTGCCGTGAGGTCGCCGCGCAGCACCCGTACGCGCCGGCCGTTCAGGCGCGCGTTGAGCCGGGCGGCACACACGGCCCGGGCGGAGGCGTCCACCGCGGTCACGCGGACCGCGCCCCGGGATGCGGCGGCGAGAGCGAGGGCGCCGGATCCGGTGCCGAGGTCCAGCACGTCCGCGCCGTCGGCGAGCGTCTCGCTGGGGAGGGCCTCGCCGAGCAGGGAGGTGTCGTCCTGGGGCCGGTACACACCCGGCGGGCACAAGAGCCACATTCCCCTCGGCCACCCGGGGGCGCCGCACCAGACATCGGGCAGCTCAGGTCCCGCGCCACGCCTCGCCTGTTCGCGGTCAGCCCCCGGATCGGGACGATTAGGCACATCCGGACCGGGAAGCCGACCCAGCGACGATTCCTCGAGAGGAGAATTTCCATGGGCACGATCAGTGAATCCGTCGACGTCGATGTCCCGCTGCACACCGCTTACAACCAGTGGACGCAATTCGAGGAATTCCCGAACTTCATGGAGGGCGTGGAACAGGTGACCCAGGTCGACGACCGGCACAACCACTGGGTGACGAATGTCGCAGGCTCCCGCCGGGAATTCGACACGGAGATCATCGACCAGCTGCCGGACGAGCGGGTCGCGTGGCGCACCGTCACCGGGGACATCCGGCAGCGCGGCGTCGTGACGTTCCAGGAGCTGGACGCCTCGCACACCCGGGTCAACCTCGCCATGGAGCTGCAGACCTCCGGCCTCGCGGAGAAGGCGGCCGAGGCGCTCGGCGTCGTGGACCGGCGGGCGCGGGGCGACCTGCGGCGGTTCAAGCACTTCATCGAGGAGCGGGGCAGCGAGACGGGCGCCTGGCGCGGTCGTGTCGCGCCCGGCGGATGACCCCTGCACCCCGCCCACCCCGCCGGCGCGGCGCCGGCGGGGTGGGCGGGGTGCAGGGGCGACGTGGACGACCGGGCACCGGCGGGCGCATGCCAGGGGCGTCACCGGGCAGGGGCAACGACGGACGCCCGTACGCCGAGGATGTCCCCGCACCGACCGACGGAGGACCCCATGGACGCGGTCTCCGACCTCTCGACCGATCCCCTGACCACTGAGCCCGCGCCACCCGCGGCACGGGGCCCGCTGTCCCGGGCCGTGCTCGACGCCCTCACCCAGGGCGCGCCGGGAACCGCCCTGTCGCCGTCCGCCGGGGCGGTCGAGGCCGCCGATCCGTACGGCGAGGACCTGCAACTCGCCCTTTACGTCTGCTACGAGCTCCACTACCGGGGGTTCGCCGGGGTGCACCCGGACTGGGAGTGGGATCCGGGACTGCTCGGTCTGCGGGGAGCCCTGGAGGGCGCTTTCGGGGCGGCGATCCGCGCCGGTCTGCCGGCCGTGCCGAACGGCGCCGCGGCCCGGACGGCCCTCGACCGGGAGCTGGAGGAGTTGCTGCGCGAGCCCCGCGACGCCCGCGGCGTGTCGCATTTCCTGCGCGACGAGGCCACCTGGGAGCAACTGCGGGAGTACTTCGTGCACCGGTCGGTCTACCAGCTGAAGGAAGCCGATCCCCAAGCGTGGGTCATCCCGAGGCTCACCGGTCAGGCGAAGGCCGCCCTCGTGGCGGTCGAGTACGACGAGTTCGGGAGCGGGCGCGGAGAGCGCGTCCACGCGCGGCTGTACGCCGACCTGCTCCGGGACGCCGGGCTGGACGCCTCCTACGGGCGCTACGTGGACGCCGTACCGGCCGTCACGCTCGCCACCGTGAACCTGATGTCCTGGCTGGGCCTGCACCGGGCGCTGCGCGGGGCACTCGTGGGGCACTTCGCCGCGGCCGAGATCACCACCGCGCCGTCGGCCCGCCGGACGGTGGAGGCCATCGACCGGCTCGGCGGCGGTGCCGCATGCCGGCACTTCTACGACGAGCACATCGAGGCCGACGCGGTCCACGAGCAGGTGATGCGCCACGACGTCATCGGTGACCTGCTGGCGCGTGAACCGGGCCTCACCTCCGACGTCCTCCTGGGCATCCGCGCCACCGCGCTGCTGGAGCGGCGCCTGGAGGAGCACCTGCTGGGCGCGTGGCACGCCGGGCGCAGCTCGCTGCGCGCCGCGCCCGGGCTTCCCCCGCCGATCGGTTCGTCCGGATCGTATGGGGAAAGTGCACCTCAGGAGGCCTGAGCAAGGAGGTCTAGCGATGCGCTCAGCACCCCTGGGGACCAGGGTGGGTACGGCACGCCGCGCGGCGGCCGGCGCCACCGCGCGCTGAGGCCCCCGCGATGGCAGGTGGGGCGGCCCGGTGGATCCGTCATCCGTACCGGTCGTGGCGGGACTCACGGGCGGGCCGCATGTGGCACCAGGGCGGCGAACTGGAGCTGCTGCAGCGCTCCATGGGGTTCGCCGCGCTCGGTCTGGTGACGCTGGTCCCGCTGCTGATCGTGGTCGCCGCGGCGGTGCCCTTCCACGGCTACGGCTTCGCGCAGTGGGTCGTGGACGGCATGGGGCTGTCGGCGGAACCCGCGGCGGCCGTCAAGGAGCTGTTCGCGGCGCCGCGCAAGGTGATCAGCAGCACGAGCGGGCTGAGCCTGCTGGCGCTGGCGCTGTTCGGGCTCTCCTTCGCGGCGTGCGTCGAGGTCGGCTACACACGGATCTGGCAGGTGCCGCCCACTCCGTGGCACCACGTGTGGCGGCGGGCGGTGTGGCTGGCGGCGCTGACGGCGTACCTGTTCGCGGAGGCGCAGAGCGGGGCCGTGCTGGGCGGCGGGTGGCCGGACACGGTGCTCCGCGGCGGTACGGCCGTCGTCCTGGGCTTCGTCTTCTTCTGGTGGGGGCAGCACTTCCTGCTGGCCGGGCAGGTGCCGTGGGCGGCGCTGGCGCCCGGGGCGATCGCGACGATGGCCGGCCTCATCGGGCTGCGGGTCTTCTCGTCGTTCGTGTTCTCTCCGCTGATCGTGACCAACGCCGTCTCGTACGGGGCGGTCGGCACGGTGCTGATCGTGCAGTGCTGGCTGATCGGGGTGGGCTTCGTGGTGTTCGGCGGTGCCCTGCTGGGCCGCCATGCGCAAAATCCCGGCAAATGGTTTCATCAGGGATCTTCCGGGCAGGCGGAGGGGAACGCCGATCGCCCCCTGGAAGGAGAACCCCATGGGTGCCGAGAAGAAGGCCAAGAACACCGGCCAGAAGATGAAGGGCAAAGTCGAAGAGGCCACGGGCAAGCTGACCGGTGATGAGAGCTTGCGGCTGAAGGGCAAGGCCGACCAGGCCAAGGGTGACGCCAAGCAGGTCGTCGAGAAGGGCAAGGACACTCTCGACCACTGACGCGGGCCCGTCCGCACACCGTTTGCGGCCGTGGGACCGGCGGAGCGCGCAGCGCCCGCCGGTCCCACCGGCATGCGGCGCTCGGCGGCGGTCAGAAGCGCGGGCAGAAACGGATGGTGGTGCCTTCGGCGGTGGCGCGCAGGCGCACCGGGTCGGCGATGCGGTTGACCATCAGCAGGCCCCTGCCGTAGGGCCGGTCGGGCCCAGGGCGGCACACAACCGGAAGAGCCGGGGCGGGGGCACTGCGACCGCGACCGGTTCACCGGCGGCAACCGTCCAGCAGGAACGGCACCATGGCGGCCGTGCACCCCGCACTGTTCTGGTAGAACAGTGCGGGGTGCACGAACGGCCCGGCGTCGGGGATCTCGCCGACCCGTTCAGCACGTCGCCACCTCCCACCCCCGGGGTGGGCCCTACCAACCGGTTCCCGGGGGCGGGGGCGCCGACGAGGCGTCAGCTGTCGAAGTCGACGGTCAGGTTGTCGGACTCCGGGTAGCTCTGGCAGGTCAGCACGTAGCCCGCGTCGACCTCGGACGCCTCCAGGGCGAAGTTGCGGCGCATCTCGGCCTTGCCGTCGGTGACGAGCGCCCGGCAGGTGCCGCAGACGCCGCCCTTGCAGGCGAAGGGCAGATCGGGGCGGGTGCGCTGGGCACCGTCGAGGACGCTGCGGTCACGTGGCAGCGCGGCCGTGGTGGTACGGCCGTCGAGGACGATGGTGACCTGGCTGACCGGGCCCTCGGCCACGGCGTCCTCGTGGTGCACCGGGGTCACGGGCTCGTCGTCCGCGTAGAACAGTTCCTGGTGCACCCGGTCGCCGGGCACACCGAGCCCGGCGAGGACCCGCTGGGCGTCGACGACCATGCCGTGCGGGCCGCACAGCCACCAGTGATCGGCGTTCGGGACGTCGACGAGGCCCTCGACGAGGGCGGCGAGCCGTCCGGCGTCGAGTCGGCCGGAGAGCACGTCGGCCTCGCGCGGCTCCCGTGAGAGCACGTGCGCGAGCTGGAACCGGGCGGGGTACAGGTCCTTCAGCTCGGCGAGTTCGTCGGCGAACATCACCGTGTCGGTGCGGCGGTTACCGTAGAAGAGCGTGACCCGGGAGCCGAGGCCGGCGGCGAGCACCGACTCGGCGATGGAGAGCATCGGGGTGATGCCGGAGCCCGCGGCGATGAGCACATGGTACCCGGGCGCGGTGAGGTCGGGGGTGAAGGCGCCGGTGGGCCCCATGACCTCGACGGTGTCACCCGGGCGCACCTCGTTGACCAGCCAGGACGAGAACAGACCGCCGGGCACCACGCGCACCCCGATGCGGGGGACGGCGCCGGCGGGAGAGCAGATGGAGTACGAGCGTCGCTCGTCGCGGCCGTCGACCTCGCGGCGCAGCGTGAGGGACTGCCCGGGCGCGAAGGCGAACTCCTCGGCCAGCTCCCGCGGTATGTCGAAGCTGACGGCGGCGGCGTCCTCGCAGAGCGGCTCGACCGCGGCGACCCGCAGGGCGTGGAAGGCCGGGCGGCGGCGGACCCGCGGAGCCGGCGCCTGCGGGGCGGGGGTGGTCGGGGCCATCAGATCTCCTTGACGTACTCGAACGGCTCCAGGCAGGCACGGCAGCGCCACAGGGCCTTGCAGGAGGTGGCGGCGAAGCGCGACGTCTCCTCGGTGTCCGCCGATCCGCAGCGGGGGCAGGCGACGGCGCGCCGGGTGGCGGTGAGCACCAGCGGCACCGGCCCGGTGCCGCGCCGGGGCGCGGGGCCGGGGGGTGCGATACCGTGCTCGGCGAGCTTGCGGCGGCCCTCGGGGGTGATCCAGTCGGTTGTCCACGGCGGGTCCAGGACGGTGCGGATCTCGACCCGGGGGAAGCCGGCGGCGCGCAGCCGGGCGGCCACGTCGGCGCGCATCTCGGCCATGGCGGGGCAGCCCGAGTAGGTGGGGGTGAGGGCGGCGACGACCGTGCCGTCCGGCGCGACCTCGACGTCGCGCAGGACGCCGAGGTCGGCCAGGGTCAGCATGGGCAGCTCGGGGTCGGGCACCTCTGCGGCGACGCGGGCCGCCCGGTGGGCGTCGGTGAGGGCGGTGACGGCGTTCACCAGACCGCTCCGGGGTGTGCGCGGGCGATGCCCTGCAACTCGGCCAGCAGGGGGGCGAGGTGGTCGGTGTGGTCGCCGTCGCGGCCGTGGCCGGGCAGGGGCTCGGCCTCGACCGGGGGCAGCCCCGCCGCCTCGGTGACCTGGCGCAGCGCGGCGGTCACCTCGCCCCGCACCTCGTCCGGGTCGACGCCGCTCGTGGCGCCGGCCGTGAACAGCTCCTCCAGGTAGGGGGCGACCTGCTCCAGTCCGGCCCGCATGCGGCGGTGCGACTCCTCGGTGCCGTCGCCGAGCCGGACCGTCCACTCGGCGGCGTACTGCCGGTGGTAGGTCAGCTCGTTGACGCCCTTGGCGGCGATGGCGGCGAGCACCGGGTCCTGCGCGGTGCGGGCGAGCCGCTGGAAGACGGCGAGCCGCCAGCTGGCGGTGACGAGCAGCCGGGCCATGGAGAACGCGAAGTCCCCGCAGGGCAGTTCGGCGAGGCGGACGTTGCGGAAGTCGGCGGCGTCCCGGAAGTAGGCGTAGGCGTCCTCGTCACGGCCGGTGCCGTCCACCTGGCCGGCGCGGGAGTAGAGCAGGCGGGCCTGGCCCAGCAGGTCGAGACCGATGTTGGCGAGGGCCACCTCCTCCTCCAGCTCCGGCGCGCGGGTGCACCACTCGGCCAGACGCTGGGCGCCGACCAGGGCGTCGTCGCCGAGCGCCAGGCAATGGGCGGCCAGCTCCGCGGCGTCCACGCCCGCGGGCAGGGCGGTGTCGACGCCGTGCAGCGGGTCCTCGAAGCCGGTGCCGAAGGCCCAGCGGGAGTCGCCGTCCTCGTGCCCCTCGGCCAGGGACAGGTAGACGTGCTCGTCACTCATGCCCTGCTCCTAGATGTGGGGGACGTCTTCGGGGATGTCGTAGAAGGTGGGGTGCCGGTAGACCTTGTCGGCGCTGGGCGTGAAGAAGGGGTCCTTCTCGTCCCGCGTGGACGCGGTGATGTGCTCCGAGCGCACCACCCAGATGCTCACGCCCTCGTTGCGCCGGGTGTACAGGTCGCGGGCGTGGGTGAGGGCCATGCGGTCGTCGGCGGCGTGCAAGGAGCCGACGTGGACGTGGTTCAGCCCGCGCTTGCCGCGGACGAACACCTCGTACAGGGGCCAGTCGGCCCGGGTCGTGCTGTCGCCGGTGGTGCTCATGCCACGGCTCCTTCCTCTGCCCGGGCCGCCTGCTTGGCGGCGTGGGCGGTCGCGGCCTCGCGCACCCAGGCGCCTTCCTCGTGTGCGGAGCGGCGGCGTTCCATCCGCTCGGTGTTGCACGGTCCGTCGCCGCTGATGACGCGCTGCAGTTCCGACCAGTCGGGGGTGCCGAAGTCGTGCCGGCCGTGCTCCTCGTTCCAGCGCAGCTCCGGGTCGGGCAGGGTCACGCCGAGCTTTTCGGCCTGCGGGACGGTCATGTCGACGAACCGCCGGCGCAGCTCGTCGTTGCTGTGGCGCTTGATCTTCCAGGCCATGGACGCGGCCGAGTTGGGCGAGTCGCCGTCGGGCGGGCCGAACATCATCAGCGAGGGCCACCACCAGCGGTTCACGGCGTCCTGCACCATCTCCCGCTGGGCCTCGGTGCCGCGCATCATCGTCATCAGCAGCTCGTAGCCCTGGCGCTGGTGGAAGGACTCCTCCTTGCAGATGCGCACCATGGCGCGGGCGTACGGCCCATAGGAGGAGCGGCACAGCGGCACCTGGTTGCAGATCGCCGCACCGTCGACGAACCAGCCGATGACGCCGACGTCGGCGAAGCTGAGGGTCGGGTAGTTGAAGATCGAGGAGTACTTCTGACGGCCCTCGATCAGGCGCTGCGTGAGGTCGGCGCGGTCGACGCCCAGCGTCTCGGCGGCCGAGTAGAGGTACAGCCCGTGGCCGGCCTCGTCCTGGACCTTGGCGAACAGGATGGCCTTGCGGCGCAGCGACGGGGCGCGGGTGATCCACTCGCCCTCGGGCTGCATGCCGATGATCTCCGAGTGCGCGTGCTGCGCGATCTGCCGGACCAGCGTCTTGCGGTAGCCGTCGGGCATCCAGTCCCGCGGCTCGATGCGCTGGTCCCGCGCGATCGTGTCGTCGAAGTGCTCCTGGAGCGGCGTCTGCGCGCCCTCCGCCGGCACGGCGGCGTCCGGTGTGCTCATCGATACCAGCTTCCCCTACCGACCATTCGTTCGGTTACAGTCTGACGAACTATCCCGTCCCCGGCAAGCCCTGTGGACGACACTCGCACGCGCCCGCGGCTGGTCCCGTTCACACCCGCTCCACCAGCATCGCCACACCCTGGCCCACACCGACGCAGAGGGTGGCGAGGCCACGGCGGCCGCCCTCGCGCTCCAGGCGGCCGAGGAGGGTGAGCAGGATGCGGGCGCCCGAGCAGCCCAGCGGATGGCCGAGCGCGATCGCGCCGCCGTCGGCGTTGACCCTCTCCTCGTCCAGCTTGAGGCGGCGGACGACCGCGAGGGCCTGGGCGGCGAAGGCCTCGTTGAGCTCGACGGCGTCCAGATCCCCGGTCTGCCATCCGGAGCGGGCCAGGGCCTTCTCCGTCGCCGGGACGGGGCCGAGGCCCATCAGGTGGGGCTCGACGCCGGCGGTGGCGGCGGTGACGATCCTGGCGCGCGGCGTCAGGCCGTACCGCTCGACCGCCTCACGGCCGGCCACCACGAGGGCCGCGGCGCCGTCGGACAGCGGCGAGGAGGAACCGGCGGTCACGATGCCGTCCTGGCGGAAGATGGCGCGCAGGGCCCCGAGCTTCTCCAGGGTGGTGGAGGGGCGCGGGCCCTCGTCACGGGTGACCTCGCCGCCCTTGACGGCGACCGGCACGATCTCGCGGTCGAAGCGGCCGGCCTCCTGGGCCGCGACGGCCCGCTGGTGGCTGCGCAGCGCGAAGGCGTCGGAGTCGGCGCGGGTGATCCCGTCCAGGGCGGCGACCTCCTCCGCGGTCTCCCCCATGGACAGGGTGTCCCCGGCGGTGAAGCGGGGGTTGGTGAAGCGCCAGCCCAGGGAGGTGTCGTGCACCTCGCCGGGCTTGGCCCAGGGGGTACCGGGCTTGGCCATGACCCAGGGGGCACGGGTCATGGACTCCACACCGCCGGCCACGACCATCTCGGCCTCGCCGGAGCGGATCGCCTGCGCCGCCGAGGCGACGGCGGTGAGCCCGGAGGCGCACAGGCGGTTGACGGTGTAGCCGGGCACCGTGTGCGGCAGGCCGGCCAGCAGCACGGCCATCCGGGCGATGTCGCGGTTGTCCTCGCCCGCCTGGTTGGCGGCGCCGAGGATCACCTCGTCCACGGCCTCGACCGGGATCCCGGCGCGGCTCACGGCCTCGCCGACCACCAGGGCCGCCAGGTCGTCGGGGCGAACGGCGGCCAGAGCGCCGCCGTAGCGGCCCTGCGGGGTGCGCGCGCCGTCGATCAGGAAGACCTCGTCTGCGGGTCGTGCGGGGAGGTGCTGGGACATGCGTTCCACCTCTTGACAGGCAGTTCGGATGCTGGATTACCTTGGGCGTGCCGCACGCTAACCGAATGTTCGGTCGGTTCACAAGGCTGGTGACGATCGTGAGGGATGCCATGGACGCGACGCGGGGCCCCGCGGAGAGCATGTTCGCCGCCGACAAGGCGTCGCAGAGCCTGGGCATCGAGCTGCTGGAGACCGGCGACGGGACGGCCGTACTGCGCATGACCGTCACGCCCGCGATGGTCAACGGGCACGGGATCGGCCACGGGGGCTACCTCTTCCTGTTCGCCGACACCGCCTTCGCCTGCGCCTGCAACACCCACGGCCCGGTGACGGTGGCCGCCGGCGCCGACATCACCTTCGTCGCCCCCGTCCACGAGGGCGACGAACTGGTCGCCGTCGCGCAGGAGCGCACCCGCTTCGGCCGCAGCGGCGTCTACGACGTGAGCATCCTGCGGGGCGACCAGGTGGTCGCGGAGTTCCGCGGGCGCAGCCGCAGCATCGGACGTACGAAGGAGAACGGATGAGCAGCGAGCCGACGGACCGGGCGACCGCGGGGGCGCGCCTGGGAGAGCCGCTCCCCCACGGCTTGCTGGACGCCGCCGAGCGGCTGACGCCCGCGGAGCTGCGGGAGCTGCAGCTCGGCCGGCTGCGGTCGACGCTGCGCCACGCCTACGACAACGTCGAGGCCTACCGCAAGAAGTTCAACGAGGCCGGGCTGCGGCCCCAGGACTGCGCGGGCCTGGAGGACCTGGCACGCTTCCCCTTCACCACCAAGGCCGACCTGCGCGACGACTACCCCTTCGGCATGTTCGCCGTCCCCATGGACCAGGTGCGCCGCGTGCATGCCTCCAGTGGCACGACCGGCCTGCCCACCGTCGTGGGCTACACCGACAACGACCTGTCCATGTGGTCCGACGTGGTGGCCCGCTCCATACGCGCCGCCGGCGGACGTCCCGGCCACAAGGTGCACATCTCCTACGGCTACGGCCTGTTCACCGGAGGCCTGGGCGCGCACTACGGCGCCGAGCGCGCCGGTTGCACGGTGATCCCCGCCTCGGGCGGCATGACCGCCCGTCAGGTGCAGATCATCCAGGACTTCAAGCCCGAGATCATCATGGTCACCCCCTCGTACATGCTCACCCTGCTGGACGAGTTCGAGCGACAGGGTGTCGACCCGCGCGGCACCTCGCTGCGGGTCGGCATCTTCGGCGCGGAGCCGTGGACGGAGGAGATGCGCCGGGAGATCGAGGAGCGCATGAACATCCACGCCGTCGACATCTACGGCCTGTCCGAGGTGATCGGCCCGGGCGTCGCCCAGGAGTGCGTGGAGACCAAGGACGGCCTGCACGTGTGGGAGGACCACTTCTACCCCGAGATCGTGGACCCGATCACGGGCGAGCCGGTGCCGGAGGGCGAGGAGGGCGAGCTGGTCCTCACCTCCCTCACCAAGGAGGCGCTGCCGATCATCCGTTACCGCACCCGTGACCTGACCCGGCTGCTGCCCGGCACCGCACGCCCGGCCTTCCGCCGCATCCAGAAGATCACCGGCCGCTCCGACGACATGATCATCCTGCGTGGGGTGAACGTCTTCCCCAGCCAGATCGAGGAGATCGTGCTGCGCACGCCCGGCGTGGCGCCGCACTTCCAGATCCGGCTCACCAAGCGCGGTCGCATGGACCACATGGAGGTCATCGTCGAGGCGCGCCCCGATGCCGGGGCCGCGCAACGCGAAGAGGCGGCTCACTCCATCGCGACGGGCGTCAAGGACGGCGTGGGAGTCAGCGTCGAGGTGACGGTCGTCGACCCCGACACCGTCGAGCGCTCCGTCGGGAAGATCCGCCGCGTACGGGACCTGCGGGCCGAATAGCGCCGCCGAACACCCCGGCCCCGACGCCCGGCCCCGCCGAACCGCGTTGACATGCAGCCGCCCGGTTGCCTATGGTGAATAGGCAGCCGGATGGCTGCATTTTCGGGACGGCGGGGAAAGCGAGATGGACGAGGTCTTCAAGGCGCTGGCCGACGCCAGCCGCCGGCGGCTGCTGGACAGCCTCAACGGGCGCAACGGGCAGACCCTGCGCGAGCTGTGCGCGGGCCTGGACATGGCCCGGCAGTCGGTCAGCAAGCACCTGGCCGTGCTGGAGGAGGCCGGGCTGGTCACCACGGTACGGCGGGGCCGGGAGAAGCTGCACTACCTCAACGCCGCTCCGATCAACGCCGTCGCGGAACGATGGATCGACCGGTACGACCGCGAGCGTGCGCACGCGCTCGCCGACCTGCAGAGGGCATTGGAGCAGGCACCCATGAGCGAGTCCGCATTCGTCTACACGACCTACATCCGCACCACACCCGAGCGCCTCTGGCAGGCGCTGACCGACCCGGCGTTCACCCGCCGCTACTGGGGCGTCGCCTTCGAGACCGACTGGGCGGCCGGCTCGGCCATGCTCTGGGAGGAGGGCGGCGCCCGCACCGCCGATCCCGCCCAGGTCGTGCTGGAGTCCGATCCACCGCGCCGGCTCTCCTACACCTGGCACACCTTCACACCGGAGTGGGCCGCGAACACGGGCGTGAGCGAGGAGGTGCGCGCCCGCCTGGCCGGGGACCAACGCTCCCAGGTGACGTTCGAGATCGAACCGCTCGGGGAGACGGTCAGGCTGACCGTCGTCCACGAGGCCCACGAACCGGGCAGCACGGTGCTGGGCATGGTCTCCCAGGGCTGGCCCGCCCTGGTGTCGGGTCTGAAGACGCTCCTGGAGACCGGCGAGCCGCTGCCCGAGCCGAAGGGCGGCTGACCTGCCCCGCGGGGCACGTGGTGCGGGAGGCGCCCGCACCACGTGCCGGGGCGGGCCGGGTCAGTTGATTGCCAGGGCCGCCGTGTTGTTGGTGGTGTCCGGGTCGCACGGGAACTCGCCGGACTCCGGGTGGATGCTCACGGCACCGGTCGTGCCGGGCACCACGGTGTCGATCCGCAGCGAGAAGTCGTACGAGCGCTCGGTGTTCTCCAGCACCCAGTACGGCAGGGAGCAGTCGTAACGCGGCGCCCCCGTCTCCTGCGGGTAGTAGCCGCCGGAGAGGGTGTGCGGGGCGCAGCCGGACGGGACGCCGGTGACCTTGGTGCCCGCGGGGACGATCAGCCGGACCTTGGCGACGGGGTCGCCGGAGCCGAGGTTGCCGAGCCAGGCCGGGCCGTTGTTGCGGAACGTGAGCCGGGCCGTCACCGTCTCGCCCGCCGCACCGGTGACCGCGTCGCCGGTCACCGCGAAGTCCGCGGTGTTGTCGGCGCTGACGCCGACCACCCTGTAGTTGTCACCGCTCTCGAGGTCCTCGGCGCCCCCGCCGGGCTGGACGCTGATGTCGAGACGCTCGTTCATCGCGTACGGGGCGAGCACCGCCTTGAGCGGCTTGGGCAGCTCGAAGGAGTCCCCCGGCGCCAGCACCCGGTCGAAGGTGCACGCCGCGAAGGTCATCGGCGCGTACTCGCCGTCGTTGGACGTCGTGTAGGTGCAGCGCTTGTACTTGGTCAGCTTCTGGATGCCGTGGGAGGCCATGAACTTCAGCGTGAAGCCCTGCGCGCTTTCGTTGCCGTTGTTGGTCAGCCCGAACGGGAGTCGCACGGTGGAGCCAGGGGCGGCGTGCTCGACCGGGGCGATCTCCGCGAGCGACAGGTCCGGGCCGGAGGCGACGGTGAGCATGGTGTCGGAGTCGTCCGGCGTGGTGGTGAGGGTGCCGTCGGGGCCTCCGACAGCGGTCGCCGCGTAGGTGATCCGGCCGTGTGCCCCGCCCGCCGCCCCGTCCGCCGCGCGGACCGTGAGGTGGATCTGCCTGCTGTAGTCGCCGCCGATCACGGGCACCTCGGGCACGTGGCAGACGGCGGTCGTGCCGCTGGGCGTGCAGTTCTCCGGCCAGGTCACCTCCGCGACGCCCGCGACCCCGGAGACGTCCACGGTGACCTCGCCGTCGGTGACCGTGAAGTTGCCGTTGTCGTGGTAGATGCCGATGTCAAGCGTGCGCGACTGCGGTTCACCGCCGCCCGTGCCCGAGGGCAACGACAGTTCGGACGGGGCGTTGATCCACAGCTGGTCGGTCTCGGCGGCGTGCGCGGGTACGGCGAGACCGGCCACGAACAGGCCGGCCGCCGCGACGGCAGAGGCTCCGAGGCGCAGCGAGCGCCCGACGGAGTCAGATCGCATGACTCTTCCTCAAGGGTGTGGCCACATCAGTGGTGCACCGGGGTCTCCGGTGCACCCGTACGACGATCAAGGAAGAGCGAAGGTTGTACGGCCGCCCGCCCCAACTCCAGGCGATGTGGCGGCACTTCACGTTGCCCTCACAAGCGCGCGCGGAGGAACACGAGCGCCCCCTCGTCGTCGTCGGTCGCGCCGCCCTCGTGCCCGTTCCAAGGCCAGACGGCCATCTCCTTGGGCCCCGCGTACGCGTTGTACGCGGCGAAGACCGTCGAGGGCGGCGTGATCTCGTCCATCAGGGCCGCGGAGAAGCGGGCCGGTACCCGGGCGCGGGCCGCGAAGTTGACGCCGTCGAAGTAGGACAGGGTGCGCATGGCCCGCTCGGCGTTGCCGCGGTGGACGGCGAGATAGCGGCCGATCTCGCGGTACGGGTCCGCGTCCGTGATCACCGTGGCCCGGGGGAAGTCGCACAGGAACGGGACGTGCGCCACCAGGGCGCGGACCTCGGGAGCGAGGGCGGCCACGGCGAGCGCGGTGCCGCCGCCCTGGCTCGCGCCGATGACCGCGATCCGGCCGGGATCCACCGAGGGCAGCGTGCGGACCGCGTCCACGGCGCGGACGGCGTCCGTGAACAGGCGGCGGTAGTAGTAGGTGCGGGGGTCGTCGATGCCGCGGGTCATCATCCCGGGGGCCTGTGGGCCCGTGGTGCCGGAGTCGGGTGTGTCGCCGCGGCTCCAGCCCGAGCCCTGGCCCCGGGTGTCCATGTGCAAGTGGGCGAAGCCGGCGGACGCCCACAGCAGGTTGTCCAGGGCATGGCCCCGGCCGCCGCCGTAGCCGACGTACTGGACGACCGCGGGCAGCGGTCCCTCTGCGCCGCGCGGCAGGCGGAGCCAGGCCCGTACGGGCTCGCCGCCGAAACCGGGGAGGGTGACGTCGTAGACGGCCACGGTGCGCAGCCGCGGGCCGGACGCGGGAGTGACGGTGACGGACGCGGTCCCGGCGGCGCGCGCGTCGTCGAGCGTCGTGCGCCAGAAGTCGTCGAAGTCGGCGGGCGCGGTCTGGGTGCTGCGGTGGTCCCGGAGTTCGTCCTCGGGGAGATCGGTGAACAACGTCGGCTCCGTGGTCAGGGGGCGAGCGGCCGGTAGTCGAACCAGTCGATGTCGGCGACGGTGGTGGAGGGGGCGCCGTGGGCCGTGGCGTACGGGCCCAGCCAAACGCCGAGAAAGCCGCCCGCGCGCGGCGAACTGAGGAATGCGCCGTCCACGGCGGTCAGTTCGGTCTCCGCGTCCGGGCCCGCGCCGGCGGGGGCGTGACGCAGCCCGTAGCGCTGACCCTCGGCGTGGATGCGCAGCACCACCGGGCCGGGGGCCAACGACGCCTGCGCGACGATGCGTTGCTCGCCCCCGGTACGGACCGCGGCGAGCACGCGGCGGCCGCCGCGGCCGTCACCGGCCACCGCGAACACCACGTGGTCGGTCTCGGACTGGCGGACGGCTAGCCCCGCCCACTCCCGCGGCGTCCGGGGCGCCACGTCGAGCAGCGCGGACACGCTGACGTCGCGGTGCTGCTGGCGCCGGCCGAGGAAGCAGGGGGTGCCGACATCGGCGAGCGACGCGGGCCCGAGCGGCAGCCGGAGCGAACCGGGGCGTGCGGTGAGCGACCAGAAGGGTTCCGCGGTACGCACCTGGTTCCACCGGGGGTCCAGCCGGGGGCCGTCGAAGTCGTCTCGCACCGGATCCGGCTGGGGCCCGTCCGAAGGCCCGGCGGCCGTGGGCGGCCGGAAGGGGCCGAGCGTGGTGCCGACGCCGGGTGCGAAGAGCGGCCAGCCGTCCTCCCAGCGCACCGGGACGAGGAAGGTCTCCCGCCCGAGGTTGGGGTGGTAGCCGCCGTACGGGCGGCTGCCGAGCAGCACCGCCCACCACTCCCCCTCCGCCGTCCGCACCAGGTCGGCGTGGCCGACGCCCACGACGGGGAAGTCGCGGCCCAGGTGGCGGTGGGTGAACACCGGGTTGGCCGGGTTGCCGGTGTACGGGCCGGTGACGTTCTCGGCGCGGGCGACACTGACGGCGTGCCGGTGCTCGGTGCCGCCCTCGGCCGCCAGCAGGTAGTAACGGCCGTCCACCTTGTACAGGTGGGGCCCCTCGGCCCACGCGGCGCCGTGCAGCGCGCCGCGCCACAGCAGGTGCTCGGGGCCGGTGAGGGTCAGCGTCGCGGTGTCGAACTCCCGCAGCCATACGTCGGTCTGCCCCTCCCACTCCCCCGGCTCCGCGAGCCGTGTGCCGGTGCACCAGGCGCGGCCGTCGTCGTCGAAGAAGAGGGAGGGGTCGATGCCGGGCGCGTCGTCCAGCCACACCGGTTCGCTCCACGGCCCGGCGGGGTCGGTGGCGGTCACGACGAAGGTGCCGCCCCGCCCGCTGCCGCCGACCAGGGTGGTCACGACGTAGAACCGGCCCTGGTGGTGCCGGATGGTCGCGGCGAAGATCCCCTCCGAGGACGCCACGGTGCTCAGGTCCACCTGCGAGGGCCGGTCCAGGACATGCCCGATCGGCCGCCAGTGGACCAGGTCACGGCTGTGGAACACCGGGATGCCCGGGAAGTACTCGAAGGTCGAGGTGACCAGGTAGTGGTCCGCCCCGACCCGGCAGACGCTCGGGTCGGGATGGCAGCCCGGCAGGACGGGGTTGGCGACGGTCCCCGCCGCCGACCCCGTCCCTTCGGGCAGGCTCACCTGGACTCCTCCGGCGCGCCGGTGACCAGCGCGTGCAGCCGCCGGGTGTGGTCCACCTGCCGTGCCGGGCCGGTCAGTTCGGCCCGTACGGCGAACCGGACGTCGGTGCTGGACGCGGCCAGCCGCACCTCCAGCTCCCCCGGTTCCACGACACGGCGGCCGTCCCGGCCGGTGAAGGCGGCGACGTCGGCGGGGACCGTGACGTCGATGCGCCGCGCCTCCCCCGGCTCCAGCGGCACCCGCAGGTAGCCGACGAGGCGCTGCACCGGCTGGACGACGGAGGCGATCGGGTCGTGCAGGTAGACCTGGACGACCTCGCTGCCCGCGCGGCTTCCGGTGTTGCGGACCGTGAAGGACAGCTCCACCTCTCCGTCGGTGCCCGTGACGGGTCGGCCGTCGGCGGCGCCGTGCACCTGAGGCGCGGACCACTCGAAGGCCGTGTACGTCAGCCCGTGGCCGAAGCCGAAGGCGGCGGCGGGGTCGATGTTGGAGACCTCGCTGGCCCGCGCGAGCGGCGCGGCGAGGTACGTGGAGGGCTGGACACCCGGGTGCCGGGGCACGCTCACCGGCAGCCGCCCGGAGGGGTTGATCCGTCCGCTCAGCACTCCGGCGAGCGCCGGGGTGCCCTCCTGCCCCGGGAAGAAGGTCTGGACGACGGCCGCGGCCTCGTCCACGGCCCGCCCGAGGGCGTAGGGGCGGCCGGCCAGCAGGGTGAGCACGACGGGCGTCCCCGTGTCGAGGAGCGCGTCGAGCAGTCGCTGCTGGACGCCGGGCAGCGTCAGCGACTCCGCGTCGCAGCCCTCACCGCTGGTGCCGCGGCCGAAGAGCCCGGCACGGTCGCCGAGCGCGGCGACGACCACATCGGCGTCGCGGGCCGCCCTTGCGGCCGCCGCGATGCCGGAGACGTCGTCGTCGTCGATGCCGCAGCCGGCCACGGTCACGATCTCGGAGCCGGGGAACTCCGCCACCAGGGCCTGGCGCAGTGTGGGCAGGTCGATGCCGAGCGGGGTGTCCGGATGCTGCGCCCCGACGTGCACGGGGAAGGAGTAGCAGCCCAGCACGGCGGTCGGGGTCTCCGCCTGGGGACCGACGAGCGCGATGCGGGTGGGCCGCCCCAGGGGCAGGGTGCCGTCGTTGCTCAGTAGGACGGCGGACTGCTCGGCAAGGCGCCGGGACAGGTCCCGGTGGGCCGCGGAGTTCAGTTCGACGGTGCCGCGCAGGCCCTGCGGGTCGGTCAGGTCGGCGCCGGCGAGCGCGGACGGCACCGGGCTCCACCCGGGGTCGAGCAGGCCGAGCTGCGCCTTCTGGGTCAGGACACGGCGCAGTGCGCGGTCCACGAGCTTCTCGTCGACCAGGCCCGCGGCGACGGCGTCCCGCAGCGGCTGCCCGAAGGTCTTGACGGTGGGCAGTTCCACGTCCACACCGGCGTGCAGGGCGGTGCCCGCGGCGTCCGCCCAGTCGGCGGCGACACCGTGCAGGGTCTTGAGGAAGGCGATCCCGAAGTAGTCGGCGACCACGGTCCCGTCGAAGCCCCAGGTGTCGCGGAGCAGCCCGGTCAGCAGTTCCTCGTCGGCGGCCGAGGGCACGCCGTCGGTGTCGGTGTACGCGTGCATCACCGACCGGACGCCGCTCTCCCGGACCGCCATCTCGAACGGCGGCAGGACGACGTCGGCGCGCTCGCGCGGCCCCATGCTGACCGGCGCCAGGTTGCGCCCGGCTCGGGAGGCCGAGTAGCCCGCGAAGTGCTTGAGGGTGGCCACGATGCCCGCGGACTCCAGGCCCTGGATGTAGGCGGTGGCGATGGTCCCGACGAGGTAGGGGTCCTCGCCGATGGTCTCCTCGACCCGGCCCCAGCGCGCGTCGCGGACGACGTCGAGGACGGGGGCGAGGCCCTGGTGGACGCCGACCGAGCGCATGTCGCGGCCGATGGCCGCGGCCATCACCCGGACCAGCTCGGGGTCGAAGGAGGCGCCCCAGGACAGCGGGACGGGGTAGGTGGTCGCACCCCAGGCCGCGAAACCCGCGAGGCACTCCTCGTGGGCCATGGCCGGGATGCCGAACCGGTTGGCGGCGGCGATCCGTTCCTGGGTGCGCATCAGGGACAGCGCGCCCAGGGCGGGGTCGACGGGGACGGTTCCGAAGGGCCGGGTGAGTTGCCCGAGGCCGTCCGGCAGGAGCTCGTCCAGGCTGGGCGGCTCGTCCATGTCGTGCTGGTGGGGGGCGACTTCGGCGCCTTCGCCGGAGGCGCCGACCCAGACGCCGTAGAGCTGGGCGATCTTCTCGTCCAGGGTCATCTCGCGGATGAGCGCCTCGACGCGGGAGTCGGCGGTCACGTTGTCGTTCACTTTCCTCCGACGCCCATGAGCCCCTGTACCAGGGCACGGCGGGCGAACAGGTAGACGAGCAGGACGGGAATCGTGGACAGCACCACGGCGGCCAGCAGGCCGGGGATGTTGATGCCGTACTGGGTCCGGAAGTTGTAGAGGCCCAGCGTGATCACCTTGGTCTCCTCGGACTGGGTGAGCACCAGGGGGAACAGGAAGCCGTTCCAGGCCTGCAGGGCGGAGAAGACGACGATCGTCGACAGTCCGCTGCCGGACAGCGGCAGGACGAGCTGGAAGAAGGTCCGCCGGACGGACGCGCCGTCCATGGCCATCGCCTCGAACAGCTCGGAGGTGATGTCACGCATCGTGCCGGTCAGGATCAGCGTGCAGACCGGCAGGCAGAACGCCGCCGTCGGCAGGATGACGCCGATGAGGTTGTCGTACAGGCCGACCTTGCTGATGACGTAGAACATCGGGACGATCACGGCCTGCGCGGGGATGGCCAGGCCGAGCAGGAAGAGCCGGAACACCCCGGAGGTGCCGCGGCCCCGGTTGCGGACGATGGTGAACGCCAGCGGCGGCACGAGCAGCAGCACGATGGCCACCACGCTGACCGTGACGACGACCGTGTTGAGGAAGTACTGCCCGAAGCCGTTGCTGAAGTCCTGGATGTAGTTGTCCAGCGTGAAGGAACGGGGGAAGGACAGCGGGCCGCCCGCGCTGTACTCGGCGCGCGTCTGCACGGTGGCGCCCAGCATGACGTACAGCGGCATGCCCACCAGCGCGAGCCACAGCAGGGCGCCCAGGCCCGCCAAATAGTTGGGGCGTCGTCTCATCAGACACCCTCCTTGGTGCCGGCCATCTTGTCGTAGCCGGAGACGCGGACGACGATCAGCGAGATCACCGTGGCGACGACGACGAGCATCAGCGCGACCGCGGCGCCCGCGCCGAAGTCGAAGCCCTTGAAGGCCTTGTCGTACATGTAGTAGGCGCTGATGGTGGTGTCGGTGCCGGGGCCGCCCTGGGTGAGGATCAGCACCGTGTCGAAGGTGGTGAGACCGCCGACGATCATCAGGATCATCGAGGTGATGATCGAGTTGCGCAGCTGCGGCAGCGTGATGTGGAAGAACTGCCGTACGGTGCCGGCGCCGTCGATCTGCGCCGCCTGGTAGAGCACCTGCGGGATCGCCCGGGTCGCGCCCTGGTAGATCAGGGCGTGGAACGGGGTGAACTGCCAGGTGCTGACGAAGACCAGTACGCCGATCGCGGCGGTCTGCGTGCCGAAGAGGTTGCCGTCGCCGAACAGCCAGCGCGCCTGCGAGGGCACGCCGAAGTTGGGGTCGAGCAACGCCCGCCACAGCACCGACACGGCG
Organism: Actinacidiphila sp. bgisy160; assembly: GCF_965342435.1. Classification (GTDB taxonomy): domain Bacteria; phylum Actinomycetota; class Actinomycetes; order Streptomycetales; family Streptomycetaceae; genus Actinacidiphila. Next base: position 103,143 of record NZ_CBDRCM010000023.1, read on the forward strand.
GTCGCGGAGAGCAGCAGCGGCACGAAGAAGATCGCCGACAGCACGGCGCGGTTGCGCTGGGGACCGGCCGCCCAGACGCCGAGCAGGATGCTCAGCGGGGTCTGGACGACGACGCCCAGCACGGTGAGCAGCACGCTCAGCCAGAGGCTCTTGATCATCACCGGGTCCTGGAAGACCCGGACCCAGTTGTCGAAGCCCGTGTACTCGGGCGAGCCCAGTCCGCTCCAGGAGGTGAAGGAGAGGACCGCCACCAGCACCAGGGGCACGACGGCGAACAGGGCGAAGAAGATCGTGGCGGGGAGCGCCCAGGCAACGCCCGGCCGGCCGATGGAACGGCCGGCCGGGCGCTGCGTCTGCCGCTTGCCCGTCACGGTGGCAGTGAGGGAGACCATGCGGGACGTCGCTCTCAGGAGGTGGGCAGGGCCTGCATGGCCTTGATGAATCCGTCCGCGTCGATCTGGCCGTTGAAGAACTGCTGCACGGCCTGGTGGATCGGCGTGATGCCCGACGGCGGGTAGGCCTGGTCCCACGACAGCTGGAACGAGGGGGCCTTGTCGACGAGGTCGAACTGGTACTTCAGGTAATCCGGGTTGGCGGCCGTGTCGAGGAACTTGGTGGTGTTCGTGGTGGTGGGCAGGTTGCCGATGGCGAGCTGCTGCTTCACGAAGTCGTCGGAGTACATGAGCTTCAGGAAGTCCGCGACCGCGTCCGAGTACTTGGTCTTCTTCAGCACCGAGTAGAAGTTGTTGGTGTTGCCGACGACGTTCGCGGCGTCACCCTTGCCGCCGGCGACGGTCGGGAAGTTGGTGTAGCCGAGGTCGTTCTTGACGAAGTCCGGGCTGGCGTCCTGCTGCGTGGAGTACTCCCAGGAGCCCATGAGCTCGAAGCCCGCCTTGCCGCTCGCGAGGAGCTGCGGCGAACCGCCGTCGGTGAACTTCACCGAGTCGAAGTTGGTGCCGAAGGCACCGGCGTCGATGAGCTCCTTGAGCATGCTCAGCGCCTTCTTGCTGTCCTCGCTCTCCCAGGCGCTCTTGTCGCCGCCGAGGGCCTTGGTGAACAGCTCCGGGCCGGCGACGCGGTCGTAGAGGTACTCGAACCACATCAGGGTCGGCCACTGGTCGCCGCCGCCGAGCGCGATCGGGGTGACGCCCTTGGCCTTGAGCTTCTTGACCCCGTCGATGAGCTCGTCCCAGGTCTGCGGGGGCTGGACGCCCGCGTCCGCGAGGACCTTCTTGTTGTTGAACAGCAGCACCGGCTGGGTGCCGCGCATCGGCACGCCGTAGGACTTCCCGTCGACGACCGCGGTGTTGAAGACCGAGGACAGGAAGTTGTCCTTCAGGCCCGGGTCCTTCTTGATGAAGTCGTCGAGCGGGAGCAGCAGACCGGCCTTCACGAACGGCTGGATGCTGCCGCCACCCCAGTTGAAGAAGACGTCGGGGGCCTGCTTGGTGTTGATGACGGTCTGCAGCTTCTGCTGGTAGTCCGCACCCGGGACCGTGTCGAGGACCGCCTTGACCTTCGAGGTCTTGTTGAACTCGGCGACGATCGCCTTCTCCACCTTGTTCGCGGAGTCGCCGTACACGAGGACGTGAATCGTCCCGGAATCGCCTCCCGCGGAGGTGCCGTCACCGCCGCAGGCGGTCAGGGTCAGGCCCAGTGCCAGTGTCGCGCCGCCGGCGACGGCACGGGGGAACCACGCACGCTTCTTCATGATCGACCTCTCGAAAGTTTCGGCTACTTTGCCGAAATTCGCCTGACGAGGGACCGTAGGCTCCCCCTTCGCCAGGGTCAACAGCGTGGAATTGACGCGACCAAACCGTTACCGAACAGCGTTGCCCTATCCTGTGCCGCATGCGTGATGATGAGACCGAGGGCCGGATCACCCTGGCTGACGTGGCTTCGAAAGCGGGCGTGTCACTTTCGACAGTTTCGAAGGTGCTCAACGGACGTCCCGATGTGGCCGCGCCGACCCGGAGCAAGGTCGAACGGCTGCTGGAGGCGAACGGTTACCAGCGTCCCTCCCCCACCCAGCCCGAGTCACGGCTGATCGAGATCGTCTTCCACGAGCTCGAGAGCGTCTGGGCTATGGAGCTCATCCGGGGCGTGGAGAACGTCGCCAAGAGCCGCAACATGAGCGTGGTGCTCACCGAGAGCGGCACGCGGCACGCCCCCGGCCCCGAGTGGATCGAGGGCGTGCTGCGGCGCCGCCCGCTCGGCGTCGTCCTGGTCTTCTCCTCGCTGCCCGACGACATCAAGCGCAAGCTGCGCTCGCGGGCCATCAATTTCGTGATCATCGACCCGGCGGGCGACCCCGAACCCGACGTCCCGTCCGTGGGCTCGGCGAACTGGGCCGGCGGGGTCGCGGCCACCCGGCATCTCATCGACCTCGGCCACCGCCGCATCGGGATCATCACCGGACCTGACGACATGCTGTGCTCCCTGGCCCGCCTCGACGGCTTCCGCTCGGCCATGGGCATGGCGGGGCTCACCGTCGACAACGACCTGATCCGCTACGGGGACTTCCACGTCCAGGGCGGGCACGACGGCGCCCTCGCCCTGCTGGAGCAGCCCGACCCGCCCACCGCCATCTTCGCCGGCAGCGACCTGCAGGCGCTCGGCGTGCTGGAGGCGGCCAGGGTCAAGGGCCTGCAGGTGCCCCGCGACCTGTCGGTGGTGGGCTACGACGACATCCCGCTCGCCCAGTGGGCGAGCCCGTCGCTCACCACCGTCAACCAGCCGCTGGTCGAGATGGCCGAGGAGGCCGCCCGGATGCTGCTCCGGCTGTCGCAGCCCGACGAGATCGGCGACAAGAGCAACACCCGTATGGAGCTTGGCGTCAGACTGGTCGTCAGGAAGAGCACGGCGGCGCCGCGGAAGTCCGGGGAGGGGCGCGGGGACTGACTCCCGGCAGGGCGCGGGGCAGGCGCACGGCATCGTCCGCGGGAGCACGGGCCACCCGCGCGGAGGACTGTGTGACGAAGGCCACACCCGATGTCAACGCTCTTCGGAGTGGCGGTGATTACCGCGGGCGCGTGGCGGGAAATGCTCGCTATGGCCGAGGACAAGAGCCCGGTCGGCCCCGCTGGTGGGCGTTCTTCTGAGGGGGAGATGCACCCATGCGCACCCACGCACGACACAGCCGCGGCGAACGCTCGCTGGCGGTGCTCGAGGAGGAGCACGAACGTCGCGAGCCGTTCGAGCTGCTGACGGCGGACGACGCCGACGACGCCTTCGACGACGAGGGCTATGAGATCCTCCGGGTGCACTGCCCCGACTGTGCCCGCCCGATCGCCCTCCTCGCCGACGAGGACGTACTGCCACAGCACGCGCTGTGCGCCTCGCCGTGGAACCCGTTCGGGCTGACGGTCTGCCCCGGCTCGGGGCGTCCCGCCCCCGAGGCCACGGAGGCCGACGACGTCGCCCGGGGCGAGGACGCGCAGTGGGGCGCGCTGCTGACGCTCCCCGCGGGGCTGGACTGGCGCACGCAGCCGTTCTCCCACGTGGGCGGACCCGGTTCGCAGCCGATCCGGGTGCCGTTCCAGCGAGCGGCCTGACCCGCGGCCCACCTCGTACGCACGGTGGGGGGGGGGGGGGGGGGGGGGGGGGGGGGGGGGGGGGGGGGGGGGGGGGGGGGG
>NZ_CBDRCM010000024.1:0-102159 GCF_965342435.1 Actinacidiphila sp. bgisy160
TGGGCTCTCCGGTGGATTCGCCGTCGGTCCCTCCCGTACCGCAGCCGGCGACCACGACCGCCGTCACGGTCGCGGAGAGCGGGAGCGCCAGTCGCTGGACTCGGTTCCTCACGAGACTTCCCTCACAGCTTCGTCGTACGGGCGGGCCGGGCTGGCCGGGCCCCGGGGTGATGTCCCGGGTTCGGCCGGCCGGCGGCTCATCCTGTCACACCGCGGCCAATCTCCCAGAACTGAGCGGTTGAAGAGGAATTGAGGAACCATTCGGCTCCCGTGATGCCGTCGCGGCTGGCGACGAACTGCTTGTCCTGGTACAGCGGGATCATCGGGAGCTCACGCGACAGGATCTCCTGCATCTGCCCGAAGTCCTTGTCCGTCTTGCTGCGGTTCGCGGACTGGCGGGTGGCCGGCAGGAGCTGGTTCTTGATGGCAGACCCCTTGTAGTTGAGGTCGAGGAATCCGTCGTCCGCGAAGAACGGCGCGATGTAGGTCTCGGCGTCCGGGAAGTCGGGGAGCCAGCTGAGCGAGTAGGCGGCGAACTGGCCCTTGGCGGCGCCCTTCAGGAACTTCTTCCAGGTGATCGGCTGAAGGTCCAGCTTGAACAGCCCGGTGGCCTCGAGCTGCTTCTTCAGCAGCTCCGCCTCCTCCTTGTCCGGGGTGGAGGGGTGCTCGGTCGGGTAGGTCCAAGTGAACTTGACCGGGGTGCTGATGCCGGCGGAGGACAGGACCTGGGCGGCCTTGTCGCGGTCGGGCTCGCCATAGGCGTTGAAGTACGAGTTGGCGTGGCCGGTGATGCCGGTCGGGACGGCGCCGAACAGCGGGGAAGCGGTGCGGCCGGTCACGTCGCGGGTGAGACTGTCGCGGTCGATGACGCGGGCGATGGCCTCACGGACGGCCTCGGGCTTCACCGACGGGTCGTCGACGTTGAAGAACATGAAGCGGACCGAGGCACCCTGGGTCTCGGTCAGCTTGACGTCCTGGACCGTTCCCTGCTCGAGCTCGTTGATCTGGTCCGCCGTGAGCGTGCGGTTCACCAGGTCGACCTCGCCGGCCTTGAGCGCCTTCAGCATCTCGGGGGCCGCGGGGTAGAAGCGGACCTCGACCTTGTCGTTGGCACGCTTGCCGATCAGGCCCTTGTAGTTCGGGTTGGCGCTGAGGACCGCCTTCCCGTCCTCCCACGAGTCCAGCTTGTACGGGCCGGAGCCCTCCATCTTCAGGCCCTTGAGCGGCTCGGTGGCGCTGTAGACCTCGCTGTCGACGATGGCCGCGGCCGGGGTCGCCAGCTTGGAGGGGAAGGTGGCGTCGGAGGCCTTGAGGTGGAAGACGACGGTCTTCGGGTCCGGGGCTTCGACACTGTCGATGCCCACCAGGAGGCTCGCCGGGCCGATGTCGCTGTTGATCTTCAGCACGCGGTCGACCGAGAACTTGACGTCCTCGGAGGTGAGCTCGTGGCCGTTGGCGAACTTCAGGCCGTCGCGCAGCGTGCAGCGGTACGTCTCCGACTTGGTGTCGGAGAACCCGCAGGACTTGGCGGCGTCGGGCTCGGGGGTGGTGGAGCTGCGCGAGTAACCGAGCAGCATCTGGAAGGTGTTGTTGAAGAAGCTGTACGTGCCGCCGTCGTAGGCCGTGGCCGGGTCAAGGGGGGAAGGCTGGTCCGCGGACACCTCGATGAGGTCCGTGGTGCCGATGACGACCGCGTCACCGCCACCGCCACCGCCGGTCGAGTCACCGCACCCGGCGAGTACGGGCGCGGCGAGACCCAGCAGGGCCGGCAGCACCAGTAGCTTGCGATTCATCCTCGTTGTTCTCCCTCTTCCGGCCCTCGGCCGTGCAGTGTTGAGCGGGGCGACGATACCCGTAATTGCCGGGGACCGGCATTCGGCTGGACCGCCCCCGAACACGGAGAAGTTGAGCCCGCGTCACAGGCGCATAACAGGGAGTGCCGTACCGATATCCGGACAGCGGAACGAACAGCCCGGGGCTCCCCAATCCGGACACAACCACCTGACCGCACCGCGTTTTGACGGGCTGAGGCACGCCCTGCGCGCGCTGTCGACACCGGCGGATGTGAAAAGTATCACGTCCCGCGGTACTGGCCGGTAAACAATTCGGCGCTCCGAATCGTCACGGAAAATAGCCGGGCAAGCGCCCAGAGTTTCCGCCTCAATTCACGACGACGCTCAGTGAACGGCTGTAATCAGAGAGCTCAGAAAAGGCACGTCGACCCGCTCCAGGGAGGCCACCACGGTCCGTCCCGGGGCCGGCGCGATGGCGGCGATGGACGGTACGGCCACCACCCGGCAGCCGGCCGCCTCGGCGGCCGCGACACCGGTGGGGGTGTCCTCCACGACCACGCACCGTGCCGGGTCCGCGCCGAGCCGCGCGGCGGCCGTCAGGTAGGGGTCGGGGTGTGGCTTGGTCCGCTCGATCTCGTCCCCGCCAAGGGAGAAGGCGAAGTGGTGGGAGCCGAGGGAGAGCATGACGGCGTCGATGATGCGCCGGTGGGAGGCGGAGACCAGGGCGGTGGGCACCCCGTGCGCGGCCAGTTCGGTGAGCAGCCGCTGGGCGCCCGGCATCAGCGGCACACCGCGGCCGATGAGCTCGACGAATCGCAGGTTGATCAGCGTGGACAGCTCGGCGAGCGTGGCGTCCGTCCCGGTGACCGAGATGAGGTGGCCCAGGCTGCGGGTCATGGGGCCGCCGACGACGACTTCGCGGTGGGTGTCGTCCAGGACGTGGCCGAGCTCGGCGAAGACCTCGACCTCCGCGTTCCACCAGAAGCCCTCGGTGTCGACCAGCGTGCCGTCCATGTCCAGGAGCACGGCCTGCAGGCCTGCCCCCCGGGCCGGCCGGATCTCGGTAGCGGGAATACCGCTCGTCATGCGCCCCACTCCTCTGCGTCCAGGGGGCACAAAGGCCGGTCGCCTCGCGCCCGGGTGGTGGGGCGTGCGACCGGCCAGGTGCCGTATCGGACCGTCCAGTGTACGACGTATGTCCGACTACCGCGCGTTGAAGTACTTGGCCTCCGGGTGATGGACGACGATCGCGTCGGTGGACTGCTCCGGATGGAGCTGGAACTCCTCCGAGAGCAGGACCCCGATCCGCCCGGGCTCCAGCAGCTCCGCGATCTTGGCGCGGTCCTCCAGGTCGGGGCAGGCGCCGTAGCCCAGCGAGAAGCGGGCGCCCCGGTACTTCAGGGCGAACATGTCCTCCATGGCGGCCGGGTCCTCCCCGGCGAAGCCGAGCTCGGCGCGGACCCGGGCGTGCCAGTACTCGGCCAGGGCCTCGGCGAGTTGGACGGACAGGCCGTGCAGCTCGAGGTAGTCGCGGTAGGCGTCGGCGGCGAAGAGCTCGTTGGCCGCCTCGGAGATCCGGTTGCCGACGGTGACGACCTGCAGGCCGACCACGTCGGTCTCACCGGACTCCTCGGGGCGGAAGAAGTCCGCCAGGCACAGCCGGCGGCCGCGGCGCTGGCGCGGGAAGGTGAAGCGGGTCCGCTCGGTGCCGTCCTCGTGGAGGATGATCAGATCGTCGCCCTTGGAGACGCAGGGGAAGTAGCCCTGGACGACGGCGGCCTCCAGCAGCCCCTCGCTCTGCAGGCGGTCCAGCAGCCCGCGCAGCCGCGGACGGCCCTCTGCCTCCACCAGTTCCTCGTACGTGGGGCCGCCGGTCCTGGACTGCCTCAGTCCCCACTGGCCCTTGAAGAGGGCGCCCTCGTCCAGCCAGGACGCGTAGTCCTTGAGCGGGATGCCCTTGACGACGCGGGAGCCCCAGAACGGCGGCGTGGGCACCGGGTTGTCGACGGCGACGTCGGAGCGGATCTGGCCCCGGTTCTCCTCGGGCTCGGGCACGACGCTCTGACGGGCGGCCACTCGGCGCTGCTTCAGCTCGGGGAGCGTGGCGCCGGGCACGCCGCGCTTGACGGCGATGAGGGCGTCCATCAGGCGCAGTCCCTCGAAGGCGTCGCGGGCGTAGCGGACCTCGCCCTCGTAGAGCTCGTGGAGGTCCTGCTCGACGTAGGCCCGGGTGAGCGCGGCGCCGCCGAGAATAACCGGGTAGCGGGCGGCGAGGCCGCGCTGGTTCAGCTCCTCCAGGTTCTCCTTCATGATCACCGTGGACTTCACCAGCAGGCCGGACATGCCGATGACGTCCGCCGCGTGCTCGTGCGCGGCGTCCAGGATCGCCGAGACGGGCTGCTTGATGCCGAGGTTGACGACGTTGTAGCCGTTGTTGGACAGGATGATGTCCACGAGGTTCTTGCCGATGTCGTGGACGTCGCCGCGGACGGTGGCCAGCACGATGGTGCCCTTGCCGGAGGCGTCGGACTTCTCCATGTGCGGTTCGAGGTGGGCGACGGCGGACTTCATCACCTCGGCCGACTGCAGGACGAACGGCAGCTGCATCTGGCCCGAGCCGAACAGCTCGCCGACGACCTTCATGCCCTCCAGGAGGGTGTCGTTGACGATGTCGAGGGCGCGACGGGCCTTCAGGGCCTCGTCCAGGTCCGCCTCCAGGCCGTTCTTCTCGCCGTCGATGATGCGCCGCCGCAGGCGCTCCTCCAGCGGCAGCGCGGCCAGTTCCTCGGCGCGGCTCGCCCTGACGGACTTGGTGTCGACGCCTTCGAAGAGCTCCAGGAAGCGCTGCAGCGGGTCGTATCCCTCGCGGCGCCGGTCGTACACGAGGTCGAGGGCGACCGCGCGCTGCTCCTCGGGGATGCGGGCGATCGGCAGGATCTTGGAGGCGTGCACGATCGCCGAGTCCAGGCCGGCCTCGACGCACTCGTGGAGGAAGACCGAGTTGAGCACCATGCGGGCGGCCGGGTTGAGGCCGAAGGAGATGTTGGACAGGCCGAGCGTGGTCTGCACGTCCGGATGTCGGCGCTTGAGCTCGCGGATCGCCTCGATGGTGGCGAGGCCGTCCTTGCGGGACTCCTCCTGCCCGGTGGCGATGGTGAAGGTCAGGCAGTCGACGATGATGTCGGTCTCGGCGACGCCCCAGTTGCCGGTCAGGTCCGCGATGAGCCGCTCGGCCACGGCCACCTTGGCCTCGGGGGTGCGGGCCTGGCCCTCCTCGTCGATGGTGAGGGCGATCAGTGCGGCGCCGTGCTCCGCCGCGAGGCGGGTGGTGCGGGCGAAGCGGGAGTCGGGGCCGTCGCCGTCCTCGTAGTTGACGGAGTTGATCACGGCGCGGCCACCGAGCTTCTCCAGGCCGGCGCGGAGCACCTCGGGCTCGGTGGAGTCGAGCACGATCGGCAGGGTGGAGGCGGTGGCCAGGCGTCCGGCGATCTCGTTCATGTCGGCGACGCCGTCGCGGCCGACGTAGTCGACGCACAGGTCGAGCAGGTGGGCGCCCTCGCGGATCTGCTCGCGGGCCATCTCCACGCAGTCGTCCCAGCGGCCGTCCAGCATCGCCTCGCGGAACTTCTTGGAGCCGTTGGCGTTGGTGCGCTCGCCGATGGCGAGGTACGAGGTGTCCTGGCGGAAGGGGACGGTCTGGTAGAGCGAGGAGGCGCCCGGTTCGGGGCGCGGCGTCCTGGCGGTGACCTCCTGGCCGCGGACGCGCTCGACGACCTGGCGCAGGTGCTCGGGGGTGGTGCCGCAGCAGCCGCCGACCAGGGACAGCCCGTACTCGCGGACGAAGGCCTCCTGGGCGTCGGCGAGTTCGCCGGGGGTCAGCGGGTAGTGCGCACCGTCCTTGCCGAGGACGGGAAGGCCCGCGTTGGGCATGCACGAGAGCTGGATGCCGGCGTGCCGGGCCAGGTAGCGCAGGTGTTCGCTCATCTCGGCGGGGCCGGTGGCGCAGTTGAGGCCGATCATGTCGATGCCCAGCGGTTCCAGCGCGGTGAGGGCGGCGCCGATCTCGGAGCCCAGCAGCATGGTGCCGGTGGTCTCCACGGTGACCGAGCAGATCAGGGGCGCGTCGAGACCGGCCGCTTCCAGGGCCCGGCGGGCGCCGATGACCGCGGCCTTGGTCTGCAGCAGGTCCTGGGTGGTCTCCACGACCAGCGCGTCGGCGCCGCCGGTGAGGAGCCCGGTGGCGTTCTGCTCGTACGCGTCGCGCAGCGCGCCGTAGCCGATGTGGCCGAGGGTGGGCAGCTTGGTACCGGGGCCCATGGAACCCAGGACCCAGCGCGTGCGGCCGTCGCGGGCGGTGAACTCGTCGGCGACCTCGCGGGCGATGCCGGCGCCGGACTCGGACAGCTCGAGGATGCGGTCGGCGATGTCGTACTCGCCGAGGGCGGAGAAGTTGGCGCCGAAGGTGTTGGTCTCCACGCAGTCCACGCCGACGGCGAAGTACTCGCGGTGCACGGAGGCGACGATGTCGGGGCGGGAGAGGTTGAGGACCTCGTTGCAGCCCTCGTGTCCCTGGAAGTCGTCCAGGGTGGGATTCTGCGCCTGGAGCATCGTGCCCATCGCCCCGTCTGCGACGACCACCCGGGTCGCCAGGGCCTCTCGCAGTGCTGCGGCTCGGGCACTGCTCGTGGACGGAAGGGACGACTGGGCCATGGGTGTGCTCCCTGGAGTGCGACGGCTGTCGGCTTGGTGTGTGCCGGTCCTGCTGGTACACACCAGGCCAGCGTAGCCAAGACCCCGGATTCCGCCGCGGGGCATTCCGAGGGGCGGACGGCGGTGCCACACTCTTCTCTGGGATGATGACGGTCGGCATCGTCTGACATCGTTCAGCATTGTCGAATCAGTTGTATCGGAGCGTGGTCGTTCCTAACGGAGGGGTTGTTCATGCCAGGTCCCATCCAGTCGCTCGCCAGGGCGGCCGCGATCCTGCGCCTGCTGGCCGGCGGCGAGCGCAGGCTCGGCCTGTCGGACGTGGCCTCGTCCCTGGGCCTGGCGAAGGGCACCGCGCACGGCATCCTGCGCACGCTGCAGCAGGAGGGCTTCGTCGAGCAGGACCCGGTCTCCGGCCGCTACCAGCTGGGGGCGGAGCTGCTGCGGCTGGGCAACAGCTACCTGGACGTGCACGAGCTGCGGGCCCGCGCCCTGGTGTGGACCGACGACCTGGCCCGCTCCAGTGGCGAGGCCGTCTACCTGGGCGTGCTGCACCAGCAGGGGGTGCTCATCGTCCACCACGTCTTCCGCCCCGACGACAGCCGGCAGGTGCTGGAGGTCGGCGCCATGCACCCGCTCCACAGCAGCGCGCTGGGCAAGGTGCTGTCGGCCTACGACCCGGTCGCGCACAGCGAGGCGGTCGAGATGAAGCGCGAGCCGCTGACCGCGCGCACCGTCACCGAGGACGCGGCCTTCGAGGGTGTGCTGGACCTCACACGCGCCCGCGGCTGGAGCTCCGACCTGGAGGAGACCTGGGACGGCGTGGCCTCCATCGCCGCCCCCGTCCACGACCGGCACCGGATGACCGTGGGGGCGGTGGCCGTCACCGGCGCGGTCGAACGGGTCTGCGCGGACGGCGACATCCGGCCGCAACTGGTCGCGGCGGTTCGGGACTGCGCCAGGGCGGTCTCCCGAGACCTGGGCGCCGGCCGCTTCTGACGCCTGGCCCGGACTCGGCTCGGAGACCGTTCCGCAACCTGACGAACCCTTGACGCGCGTGGTTGCGCAGGAGAACACTCTCGTTCGACGGTCGACATTGTCGAACACCAGCCGACGAATTCGGTAAGGTGTACGTAACCGTGGGACCGCCGAAGGGCCTGGTGACAGGCCCACGGACTCCGGAACGGGACCGGGGTCCGCCTTCCCCTGGACGAAGGACAAAGGAGTCGCATGTCCAGCGACCACATCTTCATCGGCGAGACCATCGGTACCGCTGTTCTGATCCTCCTCGGCGGCGGCGTCTGCGCGGCTGTCACCCTCAAGAGCTCCAAGGCCCGTAACGCCGGCTGGGTGGCCATCACCTTCGGTTGGGGCTTCGCGGTCCTGGCCGGCGCCTACATCTCCGGTTCCCTCTCCGGCGCCCACCTGAACCCCGCCGTCACGATCGGTCTCGCGATCGACAGCGGCGAGTGGAGCAAGGTCCCGGTCTACCTGGCCGGCCAGATGCTCGGCGCGATGATCGGCGCCACCTTGGTGTGGATCACCTACTACGGCCAGTTCCAGGCCCACCTGACCGACGCCGAGATCACCGGCGGCCCCGGGGCGCAGGCCACCGCGGCGGCCGAGAAGCAGACCACGGGCCCCGGCCCGGTGCTGGGCGTATTCTCCACCGGCCCCGAGATCCGCAACGTGGCGCAGAACCTCGCCACGGAGATCATCGGCACCTTCGTCCTGGTGCTCTTCATCCTGACCCTCGGCCTCACCAAGGGTCTCGCGGTCTCCGGTACCGGCACCCTGATGGTCGCACTGGTCGTCGTCGGCATCGGCCTCTCGCTGGGCGGGCCGACCGGCTACGCCATCAACCCCGCACGCGACCTCGGTCCGCGCATCGTGCACGCCTTGCTGCCGCTGCCGAACAAGGGCGGCTCCGACTGGCGCTACGCCTGGATACCCGTCGTCGGCCCGATCGTCGGTTCGGCCCTCGCGGCCGGTCTCTACAAGATCGCATTCTGAGAAGCAGCCCCCGACACCCCAAGGACCTGAGGAGCACACCGTGACCGACGCCCACACCACAGGCCCGTTCATCGCGGCCATCGACCAGGGCACCACGTCCTCGCGCTGCATCATCTTCGACAAGGACGGCCGGATCGTCTCGGTCGGCCAGAAGGAGCACGAGCAGATCTTCCCCAAGCCGGGGTGGGTCGAGCACGACGCGGCCGAGATCTGGACCAACGTGCAGGAGGTCATCGAGGAGGCGGTCAGCAAGGCCGGCATCACCTCCGCCGACGTCAAGGCGATCGGCATCACCAACCAGCGCGAGACCACCGTCCTGTGGGACAAGAACACCGGCGAGCCGGTGCACAACGCCCTGGTCTGGCAGGACACCCGTACCGACGCCCTGTGCAAGGAGCTCGGCCGCAACGTCGGGCAGGACCGTTTCCGCCGGGAGACCGGCCTGCCGCTGGCCTCGTACTTCGCCGGACCGAAGATCCGCTGGCTGCTCGACAACGTCGAGGGCCTGCGCGAGCGCGCCGAGGCCGGCGAGATCCTCTTCGGCACCATGGACAGCTGGGTGATCTGGAACCTCACCGGCGGTGCCGAGGGCGGGCACCACGTCACCGACGTGACCAACGCCTCCCGCACGCTGCTGATGAACCTGCACACCCTGGACTGGGACCAGAAGATCCTGGAGTCGATCGGCGTCCCCGCCGCGGTGCTGCCGGAGATCCGCTCCTCCGCCGAGGTGTACGGCACCGCCGCCTCCGGGGCCCTGGCCGGAGTGCCGGTCGCCTCCGCGCTCGGCGACCAGCAGGCGGCCCTGTTCGGCCAGACCTGCTTCTCCGAGGGCGAGGCCAAGTCCACCTACGGCACCGGCACCTTCCTGCTGATGAACACCGGCGAGAAGCCGATCAACAGCTACAACGGCCTGATCACCACCGTCGGCTACCGCATCGGCGACCAGAAGCCGGTGTACGCCCTGGAGGGCTCGATCGCGGTCACCGGTTCGCTGGTGCAGTGGATGCGCGACCAGATGGGCCTGATCAAGACCGCGGCCGAGATCGAGACCCTCGCCCTGTCGGTGGAGGACAACGGCGGCGCGTACTTCGTGCCCGCCTTCTCCGGCCTGTTCGCCCCGTACTGGCGCTCCGACGCCCGCGGTGTGATCGCCGGCCTCACCCGGTACGTCACCAAGGCCCACATCGCCCGCGCCGTGCTGGAGGCGACCGCCTGGCAGACCCGGGAGATCGTCGACGCCATGACCAAGGACTCGGGCGTGGAGCTCACCGCGCTCAAGGTCGACGGCGGCATGACCGCGAACAACCTGCTGATGCAGACCCTCGCCGACTTCCTGGACGCCCCGGTCGTGCGCCCGCTGGTCGCCGAGACCACCTGCCTGGGCGCCGCCTACGCGGCCGGCCTCGCGGTGGGCTTCTGGCAGGACACCGACGAGCTGCGCGCCAACTGGCGCCGTGCCGCCGAATGGACCCCCCGCATGGACGCCGAGGTCCGCGACCGCGAGTACAAGGACTGGCTGAAGGCCGTCGAGCGGACCATGGGCTGGATCGAAGAGGAGAAGTGAACCGATCATGAGCACCCCGCAGCACGTCCCGGCTCTCGGGACGCATCCGACCGCCGGCCGCAACCCGGGCCGCGCGCAGACCAGGGAACTGCTGAGCCGCGCCACCTACGACCTGCTGGTCATCGGCGGCGGCATCCTGGGCACCTCCGTGGCATGGCACGCCGCGCAGTCGGGGCTGCGGGTCGCGATGGTGGACGCCGGCGACTTCGCCGGCGCCACCAGCTCCGCCTCCTCCAAGCTCGTCCACGGCGGTCTGCGCTACCTGCAGACCGGCGCGGTCAAGCTGGTGGCGGAGAACCACATGGAACGGCGGGTCCTGGCCAGGGACGTGGCTCCGCACCTGGTCAACCCGCTCACCTTCCACCTGCCGGTCTACCGGGGCGGCCCGGTCGGCGCCGCCAAGCTCGGGGCGGGCGTCTTCGCCTACTCGGCGCTGTCGGCCTTCGGCGACGGGGTCGGCCGGATCATCTCCCCGGCCAGGGCGGCGGCGGCCAACCCCGCCCTGCGCACGGAGAACCTCAAGGCCGTCGCCGTCTACTACGACCACCAGATGAACGACTCGCGGATGGCGGTCATGACGGTCCGCGCCGCCGTCGAGGCGGGCGCCGTCGTCCTCAACCACGCCGAGGTCACCGGTCTGCGCTTCACTCACGGCCGGGTCACCGGAGCCGAGCTCAAGGACCGGCTGGACGGCGCCGAGTTCGGCGTCGACGCGCGGCTGGTGCTCAACGCCACCGGCCCGTGGGTCGACCATCTGCGGCGGATGGAGGACAAGGGCGCCGCCCCCAGCATCCGGCTGTCCAAGGGCGCCCACATCGTCCTCAAGCGCAAGGCCCCGTGGCGGGCGGCCATGGCGACCCCGATCGACAAGTACCGCATCACCTTCGCCCTGCCGTGGGAGGACCAGCTGCTGCTGGGCACCACCGACGAGGAGTACACCGGCGACCCGGCCGACGTGCGGGCCACCGAGGCCGACATAGCCCAGATCCTGGACGAGGCCGCCCACTCGGTGCGGGACGAGCACCTGTCCCGCGACCTGATCACCTACGCCTTCGCGGGCCTGCGGGTGCTGCCCGGCGGCCCCGGCGGCGTGGAGAAGGCCAGGCGCGAGACCGTCGTCACCGAGGGCAGCGGCGGCATGCTGTCGGTCGCGGGCGGCAAGTGGACGACGTACCGGCACATCGGGCGCACGGTCATGGCCAAGCTCGCCAAGCTGCCCGGCGGCCCGCTGAACGAGGACATGGAGCCGCTGGACCACCTGCCCAGGCGGGTCCCGCTGCCCGGCGTCGCCAACCCCAACGCGGTCGCCCACCGGCTGCTGGTGGACCGCGAGCCGGGCCGGCGCCTCGACCCGCTGACGGCCCGTCATCTCGCCACCCACTACGGCGCGCTGTCCTTCGACATCGCCCGGCTGGTCAACGAGGACCCGGCGCTCGGTGAGCGGATCCACCCGGACGGCCCGGAGATCTGGGCCCAGGTCGTGTACGCCCGCGACCACGAGTGGGCGCAGACGGCGGACGACGTGCTGCGTCGCCGCACCACCTTGACGGTGCGCGGCCTGGACACCTTGGACGTCCGGGAGCGGGTCGAGTCGCTGCTGGCGGGCCGGCGCGACTGACACCCCGACCCGTGGGCCCGGGCGCCCCGGCGTGAGCGCAACCGGCCTCCCCGCTCACCCCGGACGCCCGGGCCGCCGTGTTTCCCCGGGGGCGTAGGCGGCCGCGAGGCGCTGGGCGTCGGCGTACGAGGGCAGGCCGGCCGGGAGCGGTGTGCCGCGCAGGGCGCGCCCGGCGGTGTCCAGGGCGGCGTGGAGCGCGGCGCGGAAGAGCAGCGAACCGGTGCTGACCCGGCTCACCCCGAGTGCGGCGAGGCGGGAGAGCCCCGGGCCGTCCGGCGGCAGCAGGACGTTGAGCGGGGCGTCGAGGCCGGCCGCGAGCGCGGCTGTGGCGCTCGCGTCCGCGAGGCCCGGCACGAAGATCCCGTCGGCGCCCGCGGCGAGGTAGGCGGCGGCACGGCGGCGGGTCTCCTCCGCCCGGTCCGCCGCCCGGTTGTCCTCGGCGGTGCCGAGCCAGTAGGTGTCGGTGCGGGCGTTGACGAAGAGCCCCGGGGCGGTGCGCTTCATCGCGCTGATCAGCTCGCACTGCAGCGCGGCGTCGGTCAGACCCGCTCCCCCGGGGCGGCCGTCCTCGATGTTGACCCCGGCGACACCCAGCCGTTCGAGGTCGGTGGCGAGTTCGGCGACGTCCTCGGGCGTGGCGCCGAAGCCCCCCTCGATGTCGACGCTGACCAGGACGGGCAGCGCGGCCAGGTCGCGGGCCAGCCACAGGGTCGTCTCGCGGGTGGCACCGGCCGCGTCCGGCAGGCCCGCCGCGGCGGCGACACCCAGGCTGGTGGTGCCGATCGCCGGAAAGCCCCGGGCGGCCAGGGCGGCCGCGGAGGCGCGGTCCCAGGCATTGGGCAGGAACAGGGGGCGCCCGGCCCGGTGCAGGGCGCGAAAGGCCTCGAAGCGGTTCATGCGGTGGGTGCCTCCAGGGCGTCGGGCGCGATGCCCAGGTGGGTGTGGAGGGCCGCACGGCCCTGTGCGGTGAGCTTCAGGGCCCGGCCGCTGCCGATGCGCGCGCACCAGCCGGACGCGAGGGCGTGTCCGCACAGCGCGGCCCCGGCGACGCCCGCCAGGTGCGGGCGGCGTTCCGTCCAGTCCAGGCACGGCCGGGCGAGGGGACGGCGGCCCGTGCGGGCGGCGGCCAGGTCGACGCCGAGCCCGGCGAACCACTCCACGCCCTCGTCGGTGAGGGCGAAGCCGGTGCTCTGTGCCAGCAGTCCGCGGTCGGTCATGGCGTCCGTGACGAGGATGCCCAGGCGTCCCGCGAGGTGGTCGTAGCAGGTCCGGGCGCGGGCCATGGCGCTGCGGGCGCCCGCCTGCCCGAGGGTGCGCGGCCCGGTGGGCGGCGGCCCGGCGTGTGCGGCGAGGTCCTCGACGAGCTGCGCGGTACGGGCGTCCGCGAGGCGTACGTAACGGTGGCGGCCCTGGCGTTCCTCGGCGAGCAGGCCGCCCGCGACGAGCCGGCCGAGGTGCTCGCTGGCGGTCGAGGCCGCCACTCCCGCGTACCGGGCCAGCTCCCCCGCGGTCCAGGCCCGGCCGTCGAGCAGCGCCAGGCACATCGCCGCCCGCGTCTCGTCGGCGAGCAGCGCCGCGAGGGCGGCGAGGGCGCTTCCCGCGTGGTCGTCTCTCTCCATGCCCTCAGCCTGCCCCCTGAACGTTTCGGCGCACGCCGAAGCGTCACGGCCGGTGCCGCCGCGGACCGCGGCTTGACAGGACGTCAGTCGAGGCCCCACCCTTTCACCACTTGCTTAGTGAAAGGGTGTTTCGCGCATGGTCGAGTTCCGCATCGACCGCCGCAGCGGTGTCGCCACATACCTCCAGATCGTCCAGCAGACCAAACAGGCCCTGCGGCTGGGGCTGCTGGAACCCGGCGACCGGCTGCCGACGGCCCGCGAGGTCGTCGAGGCGACCGCCGTCAACCCCAACACCGTCCTCAAGGCGTACCGCGAACTGGAGCGCGAGGGGCTGGTGGAGGCGCGGCGCGGCCTCGGGACCTTCGTGCAGAAGTCGCTGGGCGCCGACCCGGCCGGCTCCCCTCTCGCGGGAGAGCTCACCGACTGGATGCGCCGGGCGCGCGTCGCGGGCCTCGACCGCGAGGACGCGGCCGCGCTGTTCCACTCCGTACTGGACCAGGAATTCTCCGAGGGAGAGAGATGAATCAGGAAGCGGCCGCCGTCGAGGCGGCCGGGCTCGGCATGCGCTACGCGTGGGGCCGGGACCCCGTCCTGCGGGACTGTTCCTTCCGGCTGCCGGCCGGGCGCATCTGCGCGCTCGTCGGGCCCAACGGCGCGGGCAAGTCGACACTGCTCGCGCTCGCCGCGGGGCTGCTGCGCCCCAGCGAGGGGGAACTGCGCGTGTGCGGCACGACGCCCGGCGCGGCCCGAGCGCGGCTAGCCTACGTCGCCCAGGACAAGCCGCTCCACCCGCAGCTCACCGTGGCGGCGACACTGCGGCTCGGCGCCGAACTCAACCCCGGCCACTGGGACCGGGAGGCCGCCGAACGCGTCGCCTACGGCAGCGGCTTGGCGCCCGGTGCACGGGTCCGCGCCCTTTCCGGCGGCCAGCGCACCCGCGTGGCGCTCGCCCTGGCCCTGGGCAAGCGGGCCGAACTGCTGCTCCTGGACGAGCCGATGGCCGACCTCGACCCGCTCTCCCGTCACGAGCTGACCGGCGCCCTCATGGCCACGGCGGCCGAGCGCGGTACGACCATCGTGATCTCCTCGCACGTCGTCGCCGAACTGGACGGCGTCTGCGACCACCTGCTGCTCCTCGGCGAGGGCCGGGTCCGGCTGGCCGGCGACACCGACGACCTGCTGGCCGCGCACCGCCGCATCACCGGCACCGGCTCGGACTTCGCCCCTCACACGGTCGTCGAGGGGCACGCCAACGGGCGCGGGCACACCGCGCTGGTCCGCCCCGTCGGAGCGCTGGAGGGGTGCGGCGACTGGCTGGTGGAGGAGCCCACCCTCGAGGAACTGGTCCTCGCCCATCTGCGCAACCCCGGGGCACCCGCCCTGCTCACCACCGACGCCACGCCCGCAACCCGCCCGGAGGCCGTCGTATGACCGCCGTCGCCCCCACCCCGCGCCCGTCCGTCCTGCACGGCCTGACCTGGTCGGTGGTGCGCCTGCACCGTACGGCCCTGTGGCTGTGGATCGCCTTCGTCGCGGCCGGGACGGCCTGGCTCCTGCGCGCCCTGTGGCTGACCGCGGGCGACGAGCGGTACGACCCCGCCTGCGTTCCGCGCTGCATCGACCCGGAGCCCTTCGACGCCTATGTCCCCCTCCAGCTGCAGGGCCGCGCGATGACGCTCCTTCCGCTCGCGGTCGCGGTGTTCGCCGGGGGCGCCCTCGTCGGCCGGGAACTGGAGCGGGGCACCGCCGCGCTCGCGTGGGCCCAGTCGGTCACTCCCGCCCGCTGGCTCGCCGCCAAGCTCGCCGTACCGGCCCTGCTGCTGACCGTCGGCACGGCCGGCCTGACGCTGCTCTTCCGGTGGGTGTGGAGCACGGGCCACCCGGAGGATCGCCCCGGGTGGTACGAGAACGACATCTTCCTGTCCACCGGCCTGGCCCTGGTCGCCCACGTGCTGCTGGCCCTGGCCCTGGGCGCGCTGGCCGGCATGCTGACGCGGCGCGCGCTGAGCGGACTGGGACTGGCCTTCTTCGCCACCTCTTCGGTGCTCGTCACGGCGGGGTTCTACCGCTCTGCGCTGTGGCCGAAGGTCGAAACCGGGCTCTCGCACGTCGGTGCCGCGGACTGGTCGGCGGAACGCGTGGCCAAGCCCGCGGACGGCGCGGGCTTCGGCGATCCCGTGGCGCTGGTCCATCCCGCCTCCCACTACTGGCCGTTGCAGCTCGTCGAGACCGGCATCGTGCTGGCCCTGGCCGCTCTCGCCTGCTGGGCATGCTTCGCGCTGCTCCGCCGTCGGACCGCCTGAGACGGGGCCATAGGGTGATCCGCACAGCATCGTCCCGCCCGGCCCGGAGGCCCGATGACCACGGATCAGCTGCCCATCTCCCGCATCCCGCGCACCGGTCTGCCACCGCACGCGGTCGTCGTGGGCGACCCGGTGCGCGCGGCGGAGGTCGCCTCCCTGCTCACCGGCCCGCGGGAGGTCGCGCACCACCGCGAGTACCGCACCTTCACCGGCACCTGGAAGGGCACCCCGGTCGTGGTGTCCTCGCACGGGGTCGGCGGGCCGGGCGCGATGTGCCTGTTCCAGGAGCTCGCGGAGGCGGGCGTCGGCACGATCCTGCGGCTCGGCACGGCCGGCGCCATCCGCGCCGGGATAGGCGACGGCGACCTGGTGATCGCCGAGGCCGCCGTGCGGGACGACGGGGTGACGCAGCTGCTGCTGCCGCCGGAGTACCCGGCGTACGCGGCGCCGGAGGCGGTGCTGGCGCTGCAGCGGGCTGCGCGGGCGGCGGGGGCGCCGCACCACCGGGGCGTGGTGTGGACGCGGGCGGCGTTCCAGCCGGGCTTCCTGCCACTGCCCGGCGCGGCGTACGCGGCGGCCGGGATCGCCGCCATCGAGATGGAGCTGTCGGCGCTCCTGGTGCTGGCCTCGACGCGCGGGCTGGTGGCCGGCGGCGCCCTCGTCGTCGACGGCGCCAACGCCGACGACCTGGTCGACGTGGAGGCCACCGGCGGCTACGACCCGCACCGGGCGGTGGTCGCCGAGGGAGTCGCCCGCGGCGGCCGGGTAACGTTGGACGCCTTGCATCTGCTGGCCACCGAGTACGGAAGCGACGAGAAGTGAGCGCTCAGGACGCCGATCTGCTGGTGCACGGCGGCGATGTGCTGACCGTCGACGCGGCGGGCACCGTCGTCCCCGGCGGCGCGATCGCCGTACGGGACGGCGAGATCCTCGTCGTGGGCCCCGCCGCGGAGGTACGCGCGACGTACCGCGCCGCGGAGGAGATCGACGCCTCGGGGTGCCTGGTGCTCCCCGGGCTGATCAACACCCACACCCACCTGGCGATGACCCTGCTGCGGGGCTGCGCCGACGACGTCGGCCTGCAGGAGTTCCTGGCCCGGGTGATCCCCCGCGAGGCCGAACTGCTGTCGCCGCGGGCCGTGGCCGCGGGCGTGCGGGTGGCCGTGGCGGAGAGCGTACGGGCCGGGGTCACCACGGGCCTGGACATGTACTGGTTCCACGAGGCCGCCGATGAGGCGGCGCGGGCGGCGGGCTGGCGGCTGCTGGCCGGCCCGACCTTCATGGACGTGCCCGGGCCGCCGGACGGCCGCCCCTACGGCGACCGCATGGCCTGGGCAGCGGCCGGCCTGGCCGCGTGGACCGGCCGGGCGCCGGGCACCCGCCCGGTGGTCTTCGCGCACAGCGCCTACACCCTCGGCCCCGAGCAGCTCGTCGCGATCTCCGCGCTCGCCCGTGAGCACGGCGCGCTGCTGCACGTCCACGCGGCGGAGAACGCCGCCGAGGTGGCGATGGTGGTCCAGGCGCACGGCAAGCGGCCGGTCGAGCTGCTGGACTCCCTCGGTGTCCTCGGGCCCGACGTGTTGCTGGCGCACGCCGTGGACCTGACCGACGGCGAGATAGCCGCCCTGGCCAGGACCGGCACGTCCGTGGCGCACTGCCCGGTCTCCAACCTGAAGCTGGGCTGCGGCATCGCCCGCGTCCCGGAGCTGCTGGCCGCGGGCGTCACCGTCGGCCTCGGCACCGACGGTGTGGTGAGTTCCAACACCCTCGACGTCCTGGGCGCGGTGCGGGCGGCCGCGCTGGTGCACAAGGCCGGCGGCGACCCGACCGCCGTCGGCGCGGAGCAGGCGGTGCGGATGGCGACGATCGAGGCCGCCCGCGCGCTGGGGCTGGGCGACCACCTCGGCTCCCTGGAGCCGGGCAAGCGGGCCGACCTGGCCGTACTGGACCTCGGCGGCCCGCACCTCGCGCCGCGCCACGACCCCTGGTCGATGCTGGCGTACGCGGCCGCGGCCGCGGACGTACGGGACACGGTCGTCGACGGCCGGATCCTCATGCGCGACCGGGTGCTGCTCACCCTCGACGAAGCCGCCGCGCTGCGCGAGCTGGAGAAGCTGGAGCGGGAGCACCCCGCATGAGCTCCGCCGTCGAACCCACCCGGGGCTTCACCGGGCGCGGCCGCGCCGCCGACCGCGACCCGCGGCTGCCGCCCGGCCAGTACGACGCCCGCGACACATGGCCGGTCCTCTCCGCCGAGGTCACGCCGGCGATCGCGGCCGAGGACTGGACGCTGCGGGTGGACGGGCTGGTGGACCGCCCGCGCACCTGGGACTGGGAGCAGGCGCACGCCCTGCCGGGCTCGGAGTACCGGGGCGACATCCACTGCGTGACCGGCTGGTCCAAGTTCGGCGTGCGCTTCGGCGGGGTGTCGGTCGACGCCTTCCTGGATGCCGTGCGCCCCTCCCGAGCCGCCACCCACGTCGTGGCCTGGTCGCACACCGGCTACGCCGCCGACCTGCCGCTCACGGACGTCACCGGAGGCCGCGCCTGGATCGTCTGGGAGTACGACGGCGCGCCGCTCGCCCCCGAGCACGGCGGCCCGGCCCGGCTGATCGTCCCGCACCTGTATTTCTGGAAGAGCACCAAGTGGATCGCGGGCCTGCGCCTGCTCGACCACGACGAGTCGGGCTTCTGGGAGCAGAACGGCTACCACCACCGGGGCGACCCCTGGCAGGAGCAGCGCTACGCCCATGACTGACCTCATCACCCCCGCTCCCGTACCGGCGTTCGTCCCGCCGGCCCGGTTCGCCGTGCCCGGCCGGATCGCCGTCCCCGAGGCCGCTTCCTCGGTCTGGCGGCGCGCGGTGATCGCGGAGATCCGCCGCGAGACGCCGCGTGCGTCCACCTTCCGCCTCGCGGTGCCCGGCTGGGCGGGCCATCTGCCCGGCCAGTACCTGACGCTGCGCCTCACCGCCCCCGACGGCTACACGGCGCAGCGCAACTACTCGGTCGCCTCCGCCCCGGACGACTCCGGCCACATCGAGCTGACCCTCGACCACGTGGCCGGCGGCGAGGTCTCCGGGCACCTGCATACCGTCGCCCGGCCGGGCGACACCGTCGAGGTCCGCGGCCCGCACAGCGGCTTCTTCGCCTGGACCGGGGACCACCCGGCGCTGCTGCTGGGTGCCGGATCGGGGGTCGTCCCCCTGATGTCGATGGTGCGCCACCGCCGGCTGCGCGGCCTGGACGTGCCGCTGCGGCTGATCGTCTCGGCCCGCACCCGCGAGGACCTGATCTACGCCGCCGAGTACGGGCCGGAGACGACCGTGCTGCTCACCCGCGCCGAGGGCCGCCTCACCGCCGCCCACCTGGCCCCGTACCTCGCGGATCCGCCGCCCGGCGGCTGGGAGGCGTACGTGTGCGGCGGCAACGGTTTCGCCGAGCACGCGTCGCGTCTGCTGGCGGACGGCGGGCAGCCGCTCGACCGGATCCGCATCGAGCGATTCGGCTGATCAGCGAGGTTCGGGTATCCTCCTCTGTACGTGATCTTCCGGGGCGGCGCCCCGGGGTACGTCACCGGGACGTGGCGCAGCTTGGTAGCGCACTTGACTGGGGGTCAAGGGGTCGCAGGTTCAAATCCTGTCGTCCCGACGGTGATTTCACAGGCCGAAGGCCGTGTCCGCGACAGCGGGCACGGCCTTCGGCGTTCCGCGGGGCGGGGTGGCGCGGGGCGGTGATCAGACTCCCCGAGAGGGCTCCGGGCTCCCGGTGGTGCGGGCATAATGGCCCGATACATCGGATGTCCGGGGAGGCGAGGGCTGATGGCGGTCACCGACGAGGCGATCGAGAAGATCAAGGGGATGATCGTCTCCGGCGCGCTGCGCCCCGGCGACCGGCTCCCCAAGGAGAGCGAACTCGCCGCGGAGCTCGGGCTGTCGCGCAATTCCCTGCGCGAGGCGGTCCGCGCGCTGTCCCTGATCAGGATCCTGGACGTACGGCAGGGCGACGGCACGTACGTCACCAGCCTGGACCCGCAGCTGCTGCTGGAGGCGCTGAGCTTCGTGGTGGACTTCCACCGCGACGACACCGTCCTGGAGTTCCTCGCCGTGCGCCGCATCCTGGAGCCCGCGGCCACGGCGATGGCGGCCGCGCGCATCGGAGAGTCCCAGCTGGAGGCGCTGACCGGGCAACTGGAGGCCCTGGGGACGCAGCCGTCGGTGGAGGAACTGGTCGCGTGCGACCTGGAGTTCCACCGCGGCATCGTCCAGGCCTCGGGAAACTCGGTGCTGTGCTCGCTGCTGGACGGGCTGTCCGGGCCGACCACGCGGGCCCGGATCTGGCGTGGGCTGACCCAGGAGGACGCGGTCAGCCGCACCCTGCACGAGCACCGCGCGATCCTGGCGGCCCTGCGGGACCGGGACGCGGAGGCCGCGCGGTCCTGGGCGACGGTGCACATCGCGAGCGTGGAGCAGTGGCTTCGGTCCACGCTCTGAGACCCGGCTGTTCCCCGCCGCATCCCGCCGGCGGGTGAACCGCCCGGTGCCGGGATGCGTCCGGTCCTTCGTAAGAGTGATCGAAAAGAGGGATCGGATGAATCCACGCCTCAGGCTGCGCCTGCGCCGCCCCTCGGCCCGTACGCTGCGCCGTGGCGCGCTGCCGGCCGTCCTCGTCGTCCTGCTCCCGGCGCTCGTCGCGGGGGTCGCCCTGCGCCTGGAGTACACCGGCGACCCCTCCGGCGCGGGCGCGAACCGTGACCGGAACGCGGTGTGGCTCGGGCACGCCTGGGTCGACGGGGAACGCGACGGGGCCGACCTCGAAGCGCTGGCCCGGGAGTTGCGCGGCAGCGGCACCCGGGACCTGTACGTGCACACCGGGCCCCTGGAGTTCGACGGCCGCCTCGACGCCGGCCTCTACCCGCGAGCACGGGACATGATCCGCCGGATGCACGCCGAGCTGCCGGGGGTGCGCGTCCAGGCGTGGCTCGGCCAGGTCCTCTCGCACGACGGTTCGAAGGGCCTGCACCTGGACGACCCGTCGACCCGCGCCCGGGTGCGGGACAGCGCCGCCCAGGTCCTGGCGGCCGGTTTCGACGGCGTCCACCTGGACCTGGAGCCGATGTACTCCGGCGACCGCGGTTTCCTCGCGCTGCTGGACTCGGTGCACCCGCTCACCGCCGCCCGCGGCGTTCCGCTGTCGGTCGCGACCCACCAGATCGACCCGCTGCCCTCCCTGCACTCGGTGAGCGGCACCCTGTTCAACCACCCCAAGTGGTGGTCGCAGCGGTACTTCGGGGAGGTGGCCAGGCGCGTCGACCAGGTCGCGATGATGACCTACGACACCGCCCTCCCTCTGGAGGGCCTCTACGGCGGCTACGTGGCCCAGCAGACCGCGCTCGCCCTGGAGGTGACACCGTCCGGCACGGACCTGCTCGTCGGCCTGCCCGGCTACCACACGAACAACCTGGGCCGCCACGCCTGGGCGGAGACCGTCACGGCCGCCGTGCGCGGCGCCCGGCTCGGCCTGGCCCGAAAGGCGCCCACCCGTGAACGCTTCGGTCTCGCCCTGTACGTCGACTTCGCCGCGACGCCGGCGGACTGGGCCGCGTACCGCTCGGCCTGGAGCGGTGGCTGACCGGACGCGTACGTCCGATGACTGTGGGGATCATCCCCCTACGAAGGCGGCGGCACCTGCCTCACGAAGCCGTAGGCTGGTGCCGCACGCGAAGGAACGGCAGCCGGCGGGGGTGGCACCCTCCCCCTACCGGCCGGAAGGAGGCGCTGGGTGATCGAGCTCGAGGGGGTTCCCGAGCTGATCGACCCGGTCATGGTGGCCGCGTTCGAGGGCTGGAACGACGCCGGGGACGCCGCCTCCGCCGCGGTCGGGCATCTGGACCGGGAGTTCAAGGGCGAGGTGTTCGCCGCGCTGGACGCCGAGGACTACTACGACTTCCAGGTCAACCGCCCCACGGTCTGGATGGACGGCAGCACACGGCGGATCACCTGGCCCACCACGCGGCTGTCCGTCATCCGCATCGAGACCCCCAAGCCACGCGACCTCGTCCTCGTACGGGGCATCGAGCCCAGCATGCGCTGGCGCTCGTTCTGCAACGAGATCCTGGGCTTCGCCCATGAGCTCGGCATCGAGATGGTGGTGGTGATGGGCGCCCTCCTGGGCGACACCCCGCACACCCGTCCGGTGCCCGTCACGGCCGTCACCTCCGACCCGGACCTGGCGACCGCGCTCAGCCTGGAGGAGTCCCGCTACGAGGGCCCCACCGGCATCGTCGGCATCCTCCAGGAGGCCTGCACCCACGCCGGCATCCCGGCGGTCAGCCTGTGGGCGGCCGTGCCGCACTACGTGTCGCAGCCGCCGAACCCGAAGGCGACGCTGGCGCTGCTCAATCGTCTGGAGGACCTGCTGGACCTGCGCATCCCGCTCGGCGAGCTGCCGGAGGACGCGCGTGCCTGGCAGGTCGGCGTGGACCAGCTCGCCGCCGAGGACAGCGAGGTCGCCGAGTACGTCCAGACGCTGGAGGAGGCCCGCGACACGGCGGAGCTGCCGGAGGCCTCGGGGGAGGCCATCGCCCGCGAGTTCGAGCGCTACCTGCGGCGCCGTGACCCGCAGGCGGGCGAGTCCGACGCGGGTCCCTACCTGCGGGACATGTCGCAGAAGCCCAAGGACGACCGGGACGAGAAGGAGGACGGCTCCGACGGGGAATGACCCGCGCGGTGCCGCCCCGGGAGAACCCGAAGCACCTGAAGAACCCGAGGCACCTGGAACACCGGAAAACGGCCCGGCCGCCGTCCCCGCGCGGGGGCGGCGGCCGGGCCGTCGCTCGGGAGCGTCAGAGCGCGACGCCGAGCAGGGCGTCCACCGCGCGGGAGACCAGGCCGGGGGCGCCGGTGTCCGTGCCGCCCTCGGTTTCCTGCCGGACGGCCCAGCGGTCCACGGCCGCGAGCGCGGCGGGGGCGTCCAGGTCGTCGGCGAGCGCCTCGCGGATCTCCTCCAGCAGCGCCTCGGCGGGCGGGCCGTCCGGCCGTGAGACGGCGGCCCGCCAGCGGGCCAGCCGCTCCACCGCGTCGGCGAGCACGGCGTCGGTCCACTCCCAGTCCTCGCGGTAGTGGTGGGCCAGCAGGCTGAGCCGTATGGCCGCCGCGTCCACCCCGTCACGGCGCAACTGGGAGACGAAGACGAGGTTGCCCTTGGACTTGGACATCTTCTCGCCGTGCAGCGCGACCATGCCGGCGTGCACATAGGCCTTCGCCATGGGGAACTCGCCGGTGAGCACCTGGGCGTGCGAGGCGCCCATCTCGTGGTGCGGGAAGGCCAGGTCGGAGCCGCCGCCCTGCACGTCGAAGCCCATGCCGAGGTGGTCCAGGGCGATGGCGACGCACTCGATGTGCCAGCCGGGACGGCCCTGACCCAGGCTGCCGCCGTCCCAGCTGGGCTCCCCCTCGCGGGCGGCGAGCCACAGGACCGGGTCGACGGGGTTCTTCTTGCCGGGGCGGTCCGGGTCACCGCCGCGCTCGGCCGACAGGGCGCGCATGGCGGCCGCGTCGAGGTGGGAGACGCTGCCGAAGTGCGGGTCGGAGTCGACGTGGAAGTAGATGTCGCCGTCCAGTTCGTACGCCGCGCCGGCCCCGCGCAGCCGCTCGACCAGCGGGACGATCCCCGGGATGGCCTCGACGGCGCCGATGTAGTGGGCGGGCGGCAGCATCCGCAGGGCCGTCATGTCCTCGCGGAACAGGGTCGTCTCGCGCTCGGCGAGGGCCGTCCAGTCCTCGCCGGTCTTGTCGGCCCGCTCCAGCAGCGGATCGTCGACGTCGGTGACGTTCTGGACGTACTGGACCTGGCGCTTCGTGTCGAGCCACACGCGCTGCACGAGGTCGAACGCGTTGTAGGTGGCCGCGTGACCCATGTGGGTGGCGTCGTAGGGGGTGATCCCGCACACGTAGATGCGGGCGACCGGACCGGGGCTCAGGGTTACCGGGCCACCGGTCGCGGTGTCGTGGAGACGGAGGTCGCGCCCGGTGCCCGGGAGGGCAGGGACGTCGGAAGCGGGCCAGGCATGCATGTCATGAGATTAACCGCCCGCCTGATCCACAAACGACCCGTGGGTCCGCACGGGACGTCCGGCCCGGGGGTTCAGATGGGCGGCCAGGGGATGGCGGGCCATTCCCCGGAGGGCTCGGGATGATGTCCGGAGCCGAGCAGCGCGGCCACGCGGGCCCGCAGGGCGTCGAGCTCCGCGGGCGTGATGAGCTCGGCCAGCCGTGCGCCGAGGCCCCCGTCGGCGAGCTCCACGGAGAGCTTGCCGAGGACCTCGGCGATCTCCTCGGTGAGCGGTTCGCCGGCCCAGCCCCACAGGAGGGTGCGCAGTTTGTTCTCCGTGTTGAAGGTCACGCCGTGGTCGATGGCGTAGAGCTGCCCGTCGGCGGCCGGCAGCAGGTGGCCACCCTTGCGATCGGCGTTGTTGATCACGGCGTCCAGGACGGCCAGCCGGCGCAGCCGGGTGTCGTCGGCGTGCACGAGCAGCGCGGTGCGGCCCTCGCCCACCTCGGCGAAGCCGACGGCCTTCCAGCCGTCGCCCGGTTCGTCACCCTCCACGAGGGCCAGCAGCCCTTCGCCGCCCTCCTGCTGGGTCTCGATCCACAGCTGCACCATGCCCTCGCCGTACGGCCCGTCACGCAGCACGGTCGGCGGCACAAGGCCCCAGCCGGTGGCCTCGGAGACCAGGTACGCGGCGACTTCGCGCTGGGCGAGCGTCCCGTCGGGGAAGTCCCACAGCGGCCGCTCCCCGGCCACCGGCTTGTACACGCAGTGGGCGCGCACGCCCTCGTGCTCGACCGTGCAGTAGAGCACCGCGTTGGAGGCGTCGCGCAGCCGCCCACGCACGGTCAGTTCGCCGCGCGCGAGCAGCTCGGTGGCTATGTCCCCGTTCAGGCCGTCGCCGACCGCCGGTACCCGTTCTGACGCGGGCATACGTGTCCTTCCGGATCCAGGGGCAGGCTGCACAGCGGGCAGGGCGGGCGGCCGGCCGCGACGACGTCGAGGGCGCGCTTGGCGAAGGAGCGGGCCTGGGCGCCGGTCAGGCGCACCCGCAGCAGCGGCGGGCCGTTCTCGTCGTCCTGCAGGAGCATCTCCTCGGCCGCCTCGAGGTCGTCCTCGTCCTCGGCCTCGATCTCGACCAGCGCCTGGGCTTCCAGGATCATCCGTTCCTCGGCGCCGTCCCAGGCCAGGGCCATGGTGCCGACCCGGAACTCCTCCTCCACGGGGACCTCGAGCGGCCTGTTGTCGAGCAGTTCCGTGGGGGCGACGGCGGGCACGGGGGCGGCGCCGCCGGTGCGGCGCACGACCTCGTCCAGCAGTTCGTCGATGCGCTCGGCGAGTGCCTCGACCTGGGTCTTCTCCAGCGCGACGCTGGTCGTCCGGCCGGCGGCGCTCGCCTGCAGGAAGAAGGTGCGTTGGCCCGGTTGGCCCACGGTGCCGGCGACGAAGCGTTCGGGCTTGTCGTAGAGGAACACCTGACGAGGCACGTCCTGCTCCGTTAGTTCGGTGTCTTCGCGGTTCGGTCCACCCTACTGCGGAAGCTGATCACGGTGCGCCCGCACCGCCTCCGACCTCCGCGTCGCCCGGGGCCGCGGTGGGCCGCTCCCTCGGGCGCAGGCTTTCCAGGCTGCCGGTGTCGCCGAGCCGGAGCAGGAAGGGCCGCTCCGGGGTGTAGCGGATCGCGGTGACCGAGCAGGGGTCGACGGCGACGCGCTGGAAGAGGTCAAGGTGCATGCCGAGGGCGTCGGCGACGATGGACTTGATGATGTCGCCGTGGGAGCACATCACGTAGAGGGCGTCGGGTCCGTGGGTCTCCTCGACACGGGCGTTCCACTCGCGCACCGCGTCGACCGCGCGGGCCTGCATGGCGCGCACCGACTCGCCCCCCTCGCCGGGGAAGAC
Source organism: Actinacidiphila sp. bgisy160 (assembly GCF_965342435.1). Taxonomy (GTDB): domain Bacteria; phylum Actinomycetota; class Actinomycetes; order Streptomycetales; family Streptomycetaceae; genus Actinacidiphila. The sequence goes on from NZ_CBDRCM010000024.1 coordinate 25,572, forward strand.
GGCGGCCGAGGGGTAGCGCTGCACCACGCCCCACAGCGGTTCGTCGGCCAGCTCGGCGATCTTGCGGCCGCTCCAGTCGCCGTAGGCGCACTCCGAGATCCGCTCCTCGACGTGGAGCGGCACGTCGGGAAGCGCGTCCATGAGCGGCTGCAGCGTCTCCCGGCACCGCTGCAGCGGGCTGGTGACGACGGCGGCCGGCGGCAGTCCGGCCAACCGGGCGGCCAGGGCCGCGGCCTGGTCGCGCCCTGTCTCGTCGAGGGCGACTCCGGGGAGTCGTCCGGCCAGCACTTTCTCCGCGTTGGCGGTGGACCGGCCGTGCCGGACCAGGATCACGGTGGGCATGACCGCCACCATACGACCCCGGGTTGTCCGGTGTGGCGCCGACGTAGCGCGGAAGAAGACTGGTGTGATCGTCGACTGTGCCATTTACCGCGACGGGGAGCGCACCGCCGCCCCCGACGACCTGTCCGACGCGCTGCAGGCGGCGCGGTCGACGGACGGGGCGTTCGTGTGGATCGGCCTGTACGAGCCGACGCAGAAGGAGTTCGACCTCGTCAGCCGCGAGTTCGCGCTGCACCCGCTGGCCGTGGAGGACGCGCTCTGCGCCCACCAGCGGCCCAAACTGGAGGTGTACGAGGGCTCGCTGTTCCTGGTGCTCAAGCCGGTCTCGTACGACGACGAGCGGGACACGGTCACCGCGGGCGAGCTGATGATCTTCGTCGGGGAGGGCTTCGTCGTCACCGTGCGCCACGGCGAGGCGATCGCACCGGGTGAGATCCGGCACCGCCTGGAGGCGGAGCACGAGGTCCTCAAGCACGGGCCGACCGCGGTGATGTACGCCATCAGCGACACCGTGGTGGACGACTACATGGTCGTCGCGGCCGATCTCCAGGCCGGTCTGGAGGACCTGGAGACGGAGGTCTTCGCCCCGGAGAGCCGCAGGTCCGTCGCGCGCCGGGGCGCCGAGAGCACGGCGAGCCGGATCTACGGCTTCAAGCGCCAGCTGCTAGAGTTCCGGCGGGCGACCGCGCCCCTGATGCAGCCCATGATCAGGCTCTCGGCGGGCACGCTGCCGCATGTGGCGGCCGGCACCCAGCCCTTCTTCCGCGACGTGGCCGACCACCTGACCCGGGCCAACGAGCAGGTGGACAGCCTCGACCGGCTGCTCAGCGACGTCCTGAGCTCCCATCTGACCCAGGTGGGGGTGCGGCAGAACGACGACATGCGCAAGATCTCGGCGTGGGCGGCCATGGCGGCGGTGCCCACCATGATCGCGGGCATCTACGGCATGAACTTCCTGTACATGCCGGAGCTCCACCAGGTGTGGGGCTATCCGGCGGTCCTGTCGGTGATCGCCGTGTCGGAGATCCTGCTGTACCGGATGTTCAAAAGGCACGGCTGGCTCGGAGCGGTCTCCCGGCCCCGCGCCCGACGGGGGCGAGCGGCCGGGGGGCGGCTCAGAGGGCCGGTTCGGCCGCGGGCTCGGGGCCGCCGAGGGCGTCGCGGCGCTGGGGCATGGCGAGCCTGACCATCCGCCGCCAGCCGCCCAGGCGTTCGTACGCGTACGCCCCGTGGATCCCGGCCCGCAGCACCGCGGCCTTCGCCCGGGACCAGCCGAGGATCCGGCCCATGTGGTCCATGACGGCGAGGCTGACGTCGCGGTGGATGCGGATCTCGGCGTGGGCGCACTCACTCAGGACGCGCTCGATGACCGCGCCGTGGCCGGCCTCGGCGAAGCGCAGCAGCTCCTCGTGGCAGTAGGCGAGGTGGTTGTCCTCGTCGGCGGAGATCATGCGGACCGCCCTGCCGATGTCGGGGTGGTCCGCGAAGTACTTGGTGAGCAGGGCCATCTGTTCGGAGGCGCGCTGTTCCGTGACCCGGCTGTGGGCGAGGTAGGTGACGATGTCCTGCACGGTCAGGGCCTCGTCGCGGCGCAGTTTGTCGTGGGCGAGGCCGATGCCGCTGTGCTCGAGGAGCATGGTGTAGTCGGTGTCCGGGGGGACGGGGACGGGTTCGAGGCCGCGCTTGCGCATCAGGGCGTTGAAGATCCGGCCGTGCTTGTCCTCGTCGGCGCCGTGCCGGGCGATCTTGGGGGCCAGTTCACGCTGGGACTCGGGAACCAGGGCGGCGATCCTGCCGTTCTCCCAGCCGCCCTGCGACTCACCGCTGGCGGCGATCGAGCAGAACAGCCGGAAGGAGTCGTCGTTGTCGACGATCTCCTGGAACAGACTCCGGGCGGAGAGCATGACGTACCTCCTGCGCGAATCGGGCATACGCAAAAGACGAGTCAAGTCGCCCGCAAAGCATGAGGCAACAGGCCCGGGCGTCAACTCGGCCGAACGGATGAGGGCCGACCCGCCCCGGGCACGTAACCCCTGGCGCTTTCGGGCGTTGTGTTTGGTGACGGCCGTGGCGGGGAAGACCCCCGAGCCCCCACCACGGCCGCGGAAACCGAGGGGCCCCGCCGCCGGCCGAGTGCCCGTGATTTCATAGCCCCTCGGAGGGGTCACGACCAAGACATGTTCAGCAAGGCGACGCGCAGCCGGACGACGGCACGCCCCGGAGGCCCGGCGGGCTCGGACTGGGCCCCTTACGCACGCCTTGACGACGCGGCACGCGCCTACTTCCTCCACGCCGACGTGGCCCTCGACGCGATCGACGGCGTCCTGGGCCGGCGGCGGGTCCGCGGTTTCACCCTGGAACGCGTCGTCGACCTGACGGAGGCCGGCACCTCGGTGTGGCAGGAGGCCGCGGTCTGCGACGGCCGGCGGCTCATCCTGTGGCACAGCGAGGAGGTCGCCGACGAGGACGCGCCGGGCGGGCGGGTACTGGACTCCTCCGTGCAGGTGCTGCCCCTGGAGGCGATCGGCCACGTCGGCATGCGCACCCTGGTGGGCCGCGACGAGCAGGGCCGTCGGATCGACCGCGGGGTGTACGTGGTGCTGGCCACCGCCATGCCGCACGAACTGAGCGCGGTGCGCGGGGACGCCGACGGCGGGGTCGCCGCCGCCCGCTTCCGGCCGGAGTCCTTCCGGTTCAGCAAGTCCCTCGACGACGGCGGGGCCGGCCAGATAGCGCGCCTGATCGCCTTCGGGCGGATGATGGGGCGCCTGGTCCCGGGCTGAGCCGGGACCGGCGCCGGGGGTCCGCCGCCCCTACCCGGCGACTCCGGCGCGCTCCAGCGCCTCGACGCCCGCGCGCAGCGCCGCGACCCGCTCGTCCAGGGTGAACCCGGCCGGGGCCAGGGTCAGCGTGGTGACACCGGCGGCCGCGTAGGCCCGCATCCGGTCGGCGATCCGCTCCACGGAGCCCAGCAGGGTGGTGGAGTCGATGAGTTCGCGCGGGACCGCGGCGGCGGCGCCGGCCTTGTCGCCGGACAGGTACTTGTCCTGGATCTCGGCGGCCTCCTTCTCGTACCCCATGCGCTGCGCGAGCCGGTTGTAGAAGTTCTGCTTGCGGCTGCCCATGCCGCCCACGTACAGGGCGGTGTAGGGGCGGAAGAGGTCGGCCAGCGCGTCCACGTCCTCGCCGACGGCCAGCGGCACGGTCGGGCAGACGTCGAAGCCCTCCATGGTCTTCCCGGCCTTCTCCCGGCCCGCCCGGAGGTGGCGGATCGCGGTGTCCTCCAGGTGGGCGGCCGAGGGGAAGATGAGCAGCGCGCCGTCGGCGATCTCGCCGGCCTGCTCCAGGTTCTTCGGGCCGATGGCGGCGATGTACAGCGGGATGTGCTCGCGCACCGGGTGCACGGTCAGCTTCAGCGCCTTGCCGGGGCCGCCGGGCAGCGGCAGCGTCCAGTGCTCGCCCTCGTGGCTCAGCCGCTCCCGGGACATCGCCTTGCGGACGATCTCGACGTACTCGCGGGTGCGCGCCAGCGGCTTGTCGAACGTGACGCCGTACCAGCCCTCGGAGACCTGCGGGCCGGAGACGCCCAGGCCCAGCCGGAAGCGGCCGCCGGACAGGGAGTCCAGGGTGGCGGCGGTCATCGCCGTCATCGCGGGCGTACGGGCCGGGATCTGGAAGATGGCCGAACCGACGTCGATGCGCTCGGTCTGCGCGGCGACCCAGGACAGCACAGTGGGCGCGTCCGAGCCGTAGGCCTCGGCCGCCCAGCACACGGAGTAGCCGAGGCGGTCCGCCTCCTGCGCCACGGCGAGGTTGTCGGCGTCCATCCCGGCGCCCCAGTAGCCGAGGTTGATCCCGAGCCGCATGGCGATCCCCTTACCGATGAGTAACGTCCTTGTTCCCCGGACCTTATCGCTCCGGGCGCGCGCCGGCGCCTGTCGGGTACGTCACTCCTGCCCAAAGGTCCCGGACGACCAGTAATCTCACCCCTCATGGAGCAAAGGCACCTCGGCCGTACGGGACTGCGCGTGTCCAGGCTCGGGCTCGGCACGCTGACCTGGGGGCGCGACACCGGCGAACTGGACGCCGCCGACCAGCTCAAGGCCTTCTGGGAGGCCGGGGGCACGCTCGTGGACACCGCCGACGTGTACGGGGACGGCGGCGCCGAGTACCTCCTCGGCCGGCTGGTCGAGGACCTGGTGCCACGCTCGGACCTGGTGATCGCCACCAAGGCCGGCAGCGTGCCCGACCTCTACCGCCGCTTCGACGCCTCGCGCGGCCATCTGCTCGCCGCCCTGGACGCCTCCTTGCAGCGGCTCGGCACGGACTACGTCGACCTGTGGCAGGTGCACGCGTACGACGCGAGCACCCCGCTGGACGAGACGCTGCAGGCCCTCGACCTCGCCGTGAGCTCCGGCCGGGCCCGCTACGTCGGCGTGTCCAACTTCTGCGGCTGGCAACTGGCCAAGGCGGCCACCTGGCAGCAGGCCGTGCCGGCGCGCACACCGCTGGCCAGCACGCAGATGGAGTACTCGCTGCTGCAGCGCGGCATCGAGCGCGAGGTGCTGCCCGCCGCACTGGACCTGGGGGTGGGGCTGCTGCCCTCCTCGCCGCTGGGACGCGGGGTGCTGACCGGCAAGTACCGGCACGGGACCCCGCAGGACTCCCGCGGCGGCTCCGAGGAGATGGCGCCCTTCGTCGCGCCCTACCTCGACGACACGGCCCGGCTCATCGTGGACGCGCTGGCCATAGCGGCCGACGGACTGGCCGCCAGCCCGCTGCAGGTGGCCCTCGCCTGGGTGCGGGACCGCCCCGGCGTGACCGCGCCGATCGTCGGGGCGCGCAACGCCCGGCAGCTCGCCGCGGCGTTGTCGGTGGAGACCCTTAGTCTTCCCGATGAGATCTGCCAGGCGCTGGACGACGTCTCTGCGCCGGTGCACCGCTATCCGGACCACGACTGGAGCACGCTGTGATCGGGCCCCGACCGTAGTCCGCCGTACAACGGAGGCCACCGTGACCGAGGACCGCGACGACCGCGACAGCGAGGACCGCGCCGAGCCGGGTGAGGCTGCCGGCGAGGAGACCGCGGCTCCCCGGCGGCCCCGGCCGTCGACCGAGGGCGTCGGCTCGCAGCTCCCCGCCGAACTCACGGACCTGGCCGCCGCGGTCCGGGCGATCGAGCGCGGCGAGCGCCCCGCGGCGCCCGCGAGGACCGCTCCCACACGTCCCGCGGCCTCACGGCCCGCGGCAGCCCCCTCCCCCGCCCCGGCGCAGGCGCCGGCCCCTGGGGCGCGGCCCGTGCTGCCCGCGCAGCTCAGCGGGGACGCGGTGGCGGCCGCGCGGACGGTGCTCGCGGCGGGCGGGGCTCCGGAGAGCCTGGCCGAGGCCGCCGTGCTGGCGCTGGGCGAGCGTGCCGGCGAGGCGCTGCGCGAGGACCCGTGGCAGGTGCTGGCGCTCTCCGGGGTCCGCGTGGGCCAGGCCGACGGCTTCGCCAAGACGCTGCTCGGCGGCGAGGCCGGCCCCGACGACGAGCGGCGGGTGCGCGCGCTGGTCGTCTGGCTGCTGGAGCGGGCGGCGGAGCTGGGCCACACCGCGCTCGAGTGGGGCACGCTCGGCGCGGCCCTCGGGCGGAACGGGGTCACCGACGCCGAGGAGACCCTGAAGGCGGCCGTCGCGGACGGCCTGGTGCTGGTCTTCCACGTCCCGGACGAGAGCGCCGGTGCGCGTCCGGCGACCGGCGAGGAGGACGAGGAGGCGCCGGTGCGGCTGCTCCTCGGCCTGGACCGCTACGCGCTCGCCGAGGAGAGCCTCGCGGACGGCCTGAGCAGGCTCCTCAACACCTTCGAGGCGGACGAGTCGCAGGACTGGGAGGGCGCGGTCGGCGCGGCCCCGTCCCCGTCCGCCGCGGCGCTGGTCCGGGCGGTCGCCGGGAGCGGGCTGGTCGCCCACACCGGAGCGGAGGCGGCCCGGGCGGAACCGGCGGCCCTGGTGGCGGCCGCCAGGTCGCTGGGGCTGCGGGCCTGGGCCGTCGCGGCCACCGAGGACGGCAGGCGGCGGCTGGCCGAGCACGTGGACGCGGAGGCGACCGCCACCCTCGCCGGGCTGCTCGCGGGCCACGAGGGTCCCGGCCGGGACGAGGACGGCGCGCTGGCGCTGGACCTGCTGGCGGTGCTGGACGCACCCCAGCTCGACGTGGAGACGGCCGCGACCCTGGTCGAGTCCGTGCCCGACGGGGCGCGCCTGGTGCTCTCCGGGGATCCGGCGGTGCTGTGGTCCGCGGGGCCCGGCCGAGTCCTGGCCGACCTGCTGGCGGCGAAGGTGTGCCCCCAGGTCGCCTCGCGCACGCCCGACCCGGGTCCGGTCGGCGAGCTGGTCTCCGGGATCGGCTTCGGCGAGCTGGCCACCGTCGACGCCCCCGGGAAGGAAGTCGTGATCGTCCCCGTGCGGGACGCCGCCGAGGCCGTGCACCGCACGGTCCAGCTCGTCGTGGACTCCGTTCCCCGGGTCATCGGCGTGCCCCCGGAGCACACCCAAGTGATCACCGCGGGCCACGGTGGCGCCGCCGGCACCCGGGTGCTCAACGCCGCACTCAAGGAGCGTCTCAACCCCGGTCCCGGCCGCTTCGGCGGCTTCGACCCGGGTGACCGGATCGTCCACGCCCCGGCCACCGGGACGGCCGTGCCGGGCACCGTGGTCTCCGCCGACGCGGAAGGGCTGCGGCTGGACTGCGGAGGCAGGCCCTTGGTGGTCGCGCCCGACGCGGTGCCCACGGAGGTCCGGCACGGCTGGGCGGTCACGGCGAACCAGGCGGCGGGCCGCCGCTGGCCGGCCGTCGTCGTGGTCCTGCCGGGAGACACCGCGAAGACCCTGACCCGGGCCTGGGTCTACACCGCCTTCAGCCGCGGGGAACGCCATCTGTCCGTGGTGCAGGGCGTCGAGCAGGCGCTCGCCCACGCCGTGGCCGAGGTCCCCGCCCGGGAGCGGACCACGCGCCTGCGCGACATCCTGCGCGAGCAGGCGGCCGCCGCCGCGGCACAGTGATCCACGGCGCGGGCCCGGGGCGGCTCCCCGGGCTCGCGCAGGATCCGCGCCCCGCCGGATCAGGCCATCCGGTCGAGCCGGTCCGCGTCGGCCTCGTCGTCATAGACCGCGCTGACGTCGAAGCGGCAGAGCAGAAGCCGCGGGTCCGCCTGGTCGAAGGGCGCGGCGAGCCACTCGCCCGGCTCTGCGGGCTGCGCCGCGGTGACCCAGAGCGTGGAGTCGCCCTCCTCCAGACCGAACTCCTTGTGGCGCTCGGCGATCTCGTCGGGCTCGAACTCCCCGAAGAGGGCGCCCACCGCCGCGCCGATGCCGCCGCCGCTCTCGTCGGCGGCGGATTCGGAGACGCGTTCCGCCTGCCGGGTCAGCCGCTGGGGGTCGGCCACGGTGTAGTCCCGGCGGATCAGGACACTGATCGCGCCGGGTTCCCCGGGGCCGGAGTAGTCGGGGAGGGTGTCCCCGATCGGCACCTCGAAGGGGGTGACCTCGTCGTAGGTGTCGTAGAGCAGCTCGTCGTAGGCCTCGGCGGCCGAGGCGAGGGCCTCGAAGGCCCGGTGGACCGCGGGATCGTCCTCCCCGGTGCGGTTCTCGACCGCGTCCAGGTGGCGGTCCAGTGCGGCCTTCACCGCCTCGACGGCGGCTCGTACCTCGGCAACGGTGGGCTGCGCGGCATCAGACATGCAGAAGACGCTATCCGTACCGAGGCGTTCCCCGCACAATAGATGCGATGCCCGAATACGAATTCAGAGATGTGTACGTGCCGCGGGGAGTCTCCCGCAAGGAGGCTCATCGCCTGCTGACCGATCACGCCGAGTACGGTCACTGGGAGCTCGACCGGCTCCGCCTCTACCCGGACGGCAGCCGCAGGGTGCGGCTGCGCCGCCGTATCATCCGGCAGATACGCGCCACCTGGTGAGGTCGCCGGCATGCGGAACGGGGCCCCGCGAACCGCGGGGCCCCGCTCGAAGGGGTGAGACCGTGAGGCTCAGTTCCTGACCGCGCGGGCGCGGCGGAAGAGCACCGCGCCGCCCAGCAGGAGACCGGCGCTGGTCAGCAGGCCCGTGGCGATGTCGCCGGCACCGGTGCGGGCCAGGGACGGACCGCCGTGGCCCATCGACTGCGGCTGGTTGCCACGGCCGCCGCCACCGCCACCACCCTTGTTGTTGTTCTTGTTGTTGTTCTTGTTGTTCTCCTTGCCCGGCTTGTGGCGGTTGCCGTGGTTCTCGGGCTTGTGCGGGTGACCCTTGCCACCCTTGTGGTGGTGGTAGCCACCGGTGTTGGCGCAGGTGTTGCCCACCGCCGGGTTCAGGATCCCGACGATGTCGATCGTGTTGCCGCAGACGTTGACCGGGATGTTGACCGGCGCCTGGATCACGTTCCCGGACAGGACACCCGGGGAACCGACCGCCGCTGCACGCGCCGTGGCGCCGCCACCGTGACCGTGGCCGTAGCCGTCGTCACCGTAGCCGCCGTGGCTCTTGCCGCCGCCGTAGCTCTTGCTGCCGCCCTGGCCGTAGCCCTTGCCGCCGTAGCCGCCCTTGCCGCCACCCTGGCCATAGCCCTTGCCGCCGCCGTAGCCGCCGCTCTCCTTCTTCCCGTAGCCCTTGCCCTGGCCGTAGCCCTGGCCCTCGCCGCGGTCGATGGAGCCGTTGACGCAGGTGTTGCCCGCCGCCGAGTTGAGGAGCCCGATGACGTTGACGGTGTTGCCACAGGCGTTGATCGGAATGTTCACCGGCGCCTGGATGGTGTTGCCGGACAGTACGCCCGGAGAGCCGGCGGCGACCCCGGACGCGTGGGAGTCCGCGTAGGCCATACCGCCGGTGACGGCGAGCACGCCGCCTGTCGCGACTGCCGTGAGCAGCCCCTTTTTCGCGACTTGTCGCATTGAATGTCCCTGCCTCTTGCTTTTTCCGATACGGAAACCGGCGGACTGTCGCCCGCCGGGGGAATGAATGACCCCCCGGGGCCGGATGACCGGTGTCCCACCCCTAGCCGGTGCGGCGGCCCCGGAACGCGGAGATGGCGTATCCGGGGCCGCCGGGATCAGGCCTGCAGCAGTGCGGCCCGCCGCGACGTCAGTTGTTGAAGCAGGCGTTGCCCAGGGCCGGGTTCAGCAGCCCCACGATGTTGACCGTGTTGCCGCACAGGTTGACCGGGATGTTGACGGGCACCTGGATCACATTGCCGGAGAGGACCCCCGGGGAACCGACGGCGGCGGCCTGAGCGCCGGAGTCGGCGACGGCCACGCCGGCACCCGCAGCCACGAGCCCTCCGGTGACAGCGGCAGCAGCGACGACCTTCTTGATCATTTTTCCTCCTTGTTGGCAAAACGGCCCCAACCTCGGACCGCACACGAACCAACGACCAGGGAGGAGGCGCGCTACTGCCGCCAGGATTCATTCACTCTTTTCGGCTAAGCGGCAAGAAATGTCGATAATGCGAGCGTCGTTTCAGCAGTTCGCGAGGAAACGGTCGAGAACGCGCACGCCGAACTTCAGTCCGTCGACCGGCACCCGCTCGTCAACGCCGTGGAACATTCCGGCGAAATCGAGCTCCGGCGGCAGCTGCAGCGGCGCGAATCCGAAGCAGCGGATCCCCAGGTCGTCGAAGGACTTGGCGTCGGTCCCGCCGGACAGGCAGTACGGGACCGCGCGGGCGATCGGGTCCTCGGCCTTCAGCGCCGCCTGCATGGCCTCGACCAGGGCGCCGTCGAAGCTGGTCTCCAGCGCCTTGTCGGAGTGCACGTCCTCGCGCTTCACCCGGGGGCCGAGGATCCGGTCCACGTCGGCCAGGAACTCCTGCTCGTGCCCGGGCAGGAAGCGGCCGTCGACGTGCGCGGTGGCCTGTCCGGGGATGACGTTCACCTTGTAGCCGGCGCCCAGCATCGTGGGGGCCGCGGTGTTGCGCAGCGTGGCCCCGATGATCTTGGCGATGCCGCCCAGCTTGGCGAGCGTCGCGTCCATGTCCTCCGGGTCGAGCTCGGTACCGAGGGCGTCGCCCAACTCGTCCAGGAAACCGCGCACGGACTTGGTCACCCGCACCGGGAACTCGTGCCGGCCGAGCCGGCCGACCGCCTCGCACAGCTCCGTGATGGCGTTGTCGGTGTTGGTCATGGACCCGTGGCCGGCGGTGCCGTCCACGGTGAGCCGCATCCAGTGCATGCCCTTCTGGGCGGTCTCGATCAGGTACAGGCGGACGTCCTCGTTGACGGTGAAGGAGAAGCCGCCGACCTCGCCGATGGCCTCGGTCACACCCTCGAAGAGCCCGGGGTGCCGGTCGACCAGATGCCGCGCCCCGTAGACGCCGCCCGCCTCCTCGTCGGCGAGGAAGGCCAGCACGATGTCGCGGGGCGGCCGGCGGCCGCTGCGCAGCATGTCGCGTACGACGGCCAGGGTCATCGCGTCCATGTCCTTCATGTCGACCGCGCCGCGGCCCCACACGCACCCGTCGGCGATCTCGCCGGAGAAGGGGTGGTGGGTCCAGTCGTCCGCGTTCGCGGGCACGACGTCGGTGTGGCCGTGGATCAGCAGGGCCGGACGGGAGGGGTCCGCGCCGGCGATGCGGGCGACGGTGGAGGCGCGCCCCTTGTGCGACTCGAAGATCTGCGGCTCCAGGCCGACCTCGGCAAGCTTCTCCGCCACGTACTCGGCGGCGGCCCGCTCACCCGGCCCGGAGTGGTCGCCGTAGTTGCTGGTGTCGATCCGGATCAGGTCCCGGCAGAGGTCGACGACCTCGTCCTCTCCGGTGGTCGTACGGGCGGCCGAGCTCGACTCACTCACGGTGTCTCCTTCGTTCGTCGGTCCCGGCCATCCTCCCGCGCGGCCTCCGCGGCCCGCGAGGGCCCCTGGGCGGCCGGCGCGCTCCCGTCCCAGGAAGCGCGTGATCGGGGACCTCCGGATGTTTGCTATTGTTTTCCACGTCGCCGGGCCAAGTGCCGGGCGGCCGACACCTTGTCCGGGTGGCGGAATGGCAGACGCGCTAGCTTGAGGTGCTAGTGCCCTTTATCGGGCGTGGGGGTTCAAGTCCCCCCTCGGACACCACGCAAAAACCTGTGGGCGGCATGGCCGGGAGACCGGCGGTGCCGCCCACAGGCTTTTGCGGCGTGCTGCCGGTGGGCCGTCCCCGCGCCCGGGACGTCAGCCGCTCCTTCGGTTCGCCGGGCTGCTCGGGCCGCTGCGGCTTGCCCGCCCTGGCGCCCCGGGGCGGGCGGCGGCGGAGCGGCCGGGGACGAGGCGGGGCACGGGCTCCTGGACCTGATCCTGGACCGGGCGACGGCGCGCCGGCGCGTCGCCCGCCGCGGGGCCACTTCATGCCGGCGACGCTGGTGGAGTCCCAGTTCGCGGTCCTCGAACCCCTCGCGGCGGACGAGCCGGGCCTGCGGGTCGACGCGACGGCCGACCCCGCCGCCAACGCCGCCCGGCTCCTCGACGCGCTCGCCGAGCGGCGGCCCTGACGCAGCGGCGCACGCACACCGGACGACACCTGCTCCGCCGTCCCCGCCAGGGGGTGACGGGCGTTCGGCCGACTGGTCGCGCCCGGCATGACAGCACCGGCACTCCGGGGCAGCGTTGCCTTGGCACCGCTCTCCGCACAGACGAGGACGCTCACCATGGCAGATCTCCGGCGGCACGGCATTCGCGCCGGCGCCCTGTTCCTTCTGCTCGGCGCCGCGGGCTGCTCGGGCGTGACCCCCAAAGCGGTGGGCTCGGTGGTGTACACCACCCCCGACAACAAGGTGGTGCAGCTGAACAACCCGTCGGTGGACGGCTGCCACCAACTGCCGCCCACGGGTGCCAGGTCCATCGCGAACAACACGCTCAACGACGTGATCCTGCACACCGGTCCCGGCTGCGAGAACCTGGAGGGCACGGAGAGCTACTACCTGGCGACGAAGACCAGCAACCCGGGCATGCCCGACGCGGAGCCGTGGATGAGCTTCACCGTGGTCGGCGGGAACGCCTGACCGGCGGTCATCAGGGGCCGGACTCGGCGGCGTCCAGGGAGACGGGCACGGCCCGGACCGGTATCCGGCCGCCGGCAGGGCGTCCAGCCGTACGGACGGAATCCGGGGCGCCCCCGTCGCGGGCCGGGGGCAGGGGGTCGGGGCAGGGGCACGGGGGCCGCCCTCACGGGCACATCCACGGCCCGCACCCGACTCGCCGGGCCCTTGGGCCGGGCTGTTTGAGTCGCTCGGCGTATGCGCTGATGCCGGGAATCCGAGGGACCCGCAGGACGGTGACGGCGATGACCGTGGACGACCGGTGGAGATCCCCCGGCGAGCAGGCCTCGCGGCACGCGGCCCGCGAGATGCCCGTCACGGCCGCGACGACGCCGGACGTGGCGCTCGTCCGGCCGGAGGCTGCCCGCCGCCGAGCGGCGGCAAGGGCGGGATGTCCGGCCCCTGCGGTAGCAGTTCGGCCACCGCGAAGGCGACGACGACCGCGAGCACCACGACGGGCACCGACTCGATGTTGCCGAGCAGGAGCACCACGAGGACCACGCTGCTCACCGGCAGGCGCATCGCGGCGGCGGTGGCCGCCGCCATGCCCGCCGCCATCGCCGGGACGACCCCGAAACCCGGTAGCGGGGCGGCCAGGAGACCGGCGGCGCCGCCGAGGAAGAGCGAGGGGAAGACCGGGCCGCCGCGCAGGCTGCCCAGGCAGAGCGCGTAGCCGGCGCCCTTGCAGAGCAGCACCGCGACCAGGGCGCCGGCCGGCCAGGCGTGCGGGTCGGCGGCCATCTGCGACAGCACCGCCTGCCCGGAGGAGGCGACCTCCTCCGGTGTCCGGCCGGTGGCCAGCGCGTACACGGCGGCGCAGGCGCCGACGGCGAGTGCGCAGAGCACGATGTGCGGCAGCGGCCGCCGGGAGACGAACGCCGCGGTGGCCTTGCCGCCGGTGACCGTCTGGTGCACGGCCGTCCCGACCACCAGGGCGAGCAGCACGCCCCACACCACATCGCCCGCGTCGAGCGTGGGCGCGCGGGGCAGGCCGATGTCGAGATGAGACGTCTTCAGCCCCGTCCAGCGGCCGAAGCCGGTGAACACGATGCCGCCCACGCCGCAGGCGAGCAGGGCCGGCAGCATCACCGCGAACAGCTGGGGCCCGCCGACCCCGGCCACCTCCATCAGGAGCACCGCGGCCACCACCGGGTTGCCGAAGATCGTGGCGATCGCCGCCGCGGAACCGGCCGCGCCGAGCAGCGCGCTGCTCTGCGGGGTCGCCGGCGAGCGGACCATGTCGCGGAAGAGCAGCGCCAGTCCGCCGCCGAAGGCGATGAGCGGGGCCTCGGGGCCGAGCACCGCGCCCAGCGGCAGGCCCGCCAGGGCGGCGAGGACCACGCCGGGCAGGGCGGACGGGGTGAGCCCGCCGGTGTGCAGGCCGCCGGCCGGGATGTGGCCGCCGCGGCCCGGCATACGGGTGACGACCAGGCCCACGATCGCACCGGCGAGGGTGAGCAGCGGCAGCGGCCACCACCACGCAGGGGCCTGCAGGCCGAACCGCCCGGGCAGCACCTCCCACAGCAGCCGCTCGAGTTGGTCGAGCGCGACCAGGAACCAGAAGGCCAGGACGGACACCGGGATGCCGATCACCGCGGAGAACACGAGCGTCCTGCGGTACTCCGGACGGCGCAGTAGTTCGCGCAGCTGGTCGGCTTCCTGAGGCTGGTTCCCGGAATGGCTGATCGCCGGCCTCCTCGCTCGCGAATGGGGCGGAACGGGTGATGTCCGGCGAGACTACCGACGCGGGGCCGCACAGCGGCGCAGGCCACGCTGGACGTTAGGGTGAGCCGACCGCGCGAGGAAGCGCGGCCCCGACGTATCTGGAGGTGCCATGGCCGCCCCCACCTGGGTCGCCGTGCCGGACGACTCCCCCTTCGGCGTCCACAATCTGCCGTACGGGGTGTTCACCACGGCGGACCGTCCGCGGGAACGCCGGATCGGCGTCGCGATCGGAGACCACGTGCTCGACGCGGGCGCCGCCGCGCGCGCCGCCGGAGCCGGAACGGCCGGGCCGGAGGCCGGGCTGCTGACGGCGCCCACGCTCAACCCGCTGCTGGCGGCCGGGCGTTCGTCCTGGACGGCGGTTCGGTCGATGATCAGCGCCTGGCTGACGGACGAGGCCCACCGGGCGGCCGTCGAACCGCATCTGCTGCCGCGCGACTCCGTCACGCTCCATCTCGCCTTCGACGTCGCGGACTACGTCGACTTCTACGCCTCCGAGCACCACGCCACGAACGTCGGCCGGATCTTCCGCCCGGACGGGGAGCCGTTGCCCCCCAACTGGAAGCACCTGCCCATCGGTTACCACGGCCGCAGCGGCACGGTCGTCGTCTCGGGGACGCCGGTGGTGCGTCCCCACGGGCAGCGCAGGGGCGCCGGCCTGTCCGCTCCGTCCTTCGGGCCGTGCGAGCGGCTGGACTTCGAGGCCGAACTCGGCTTCGTCGTCGGCGGCCCGACGGCGCAGGGCGAGCCGGTGCCGCTGGCGGCGGCCGAGGAGCACGTCTTCGGGGTCTGCCTGCTCAACGACTGGTCGGCCCGGGACATCCAGGCCTGGGAGACCGTGCCGCTCGGGCCGTTCCTCGGGAAGTCCTTCGCGACCTCCGTCTCGCCGTGGATCGTCCCCCTCGACGCGCTGTCGGCGGCCCGCGTCGACCCGCCACCGCACGACGTGGGAATCCTGCCCTACCTGGACGACCGGGGCGCGGGGACGCCGCCGCGCGGGCTCGACATCGCCGTGGAGGTCCGGCTGCGGGGCGAGGTCGTCTCCCGTCCGCCGTTCTCCACCATGTACTGGACGTACGCCCAGATGCTCACCCACATGACCGTGAACGGCGCCTCGTTGCGAGCGGGCGACCTCTTCGGCTCGGGTACCGTCAGCGGCCCGCGGCGCGAGCAGCGGGGCGCGCTGATCGAGCTGACGTGGAACGGCGAGGAGCCGCTGGTGCTGGCGGACGGCACGAAGCGGACGTTCCTGGAGGACGGTGACGAGCTCGTCATCTCGGCGACCGCCCCCGGTCCCGGCGGCACCCGCATCGGCTTCGGCGAGGTCGCGGGCCGCGTGGTGGCGGGACCGGTACCCGTGTGAATTGACCTGCTCAGGGGTCTGTCCGAGTCCCGGCTCGGCGTGATCTCCTACGCCTGACGGCGCGGCGTCCGGCCACGGCACGCCGCGCCGTCGCGTACGCGAGCACGCCCGTCCGCCCCGAAACGACCCGGACCCGCAGGGGAGCCATGTCCGAGACGCTGCCCTCCGCACCCGCCGAGGACGCCGGCCGCGCGTCCGCCCCACCGCTGCCCCGGCGGGTGCGGATCGGTTACGGCCTGGGCTCGCTGGGCACCGGCACCTTCGGCACGGTGCCGGGCCTGATCCTGCTCTACTACCTCACCAATGTGCTGGCCGTCCCGGCGGCGGTGGCGGGCGCGGCCGTCTTCCTGCCCAAGGCGTGGGACGTACTGATCAACCCCCTGGTGGGCGCGGCCGCCGACCGCAGCCGCCTGCAGGGCGGTTCGCGGCGGCCGTTCCTGCTGGCCGGGGCGCTCACGCTGCCGCCGCTGTTCGCGCTGGTCTTCGCGGCGCCGCCGTTGCGCGGGGCCGCCGCCGCGGGCTACGTGGCGGCGCTCTTCCTGCTGGCCGCCACCGCCTATGCCGTCTTCCAGGTGCCGTACGTGACGATGCCCGCCGAGATGACGGAGGACCCGCACGAGCGCGCCCGGGTGCTGGGCTGGCGCGTGGGCTTCCTCGGCGTGGCGATCCTGCTGTCGGGGGCGCTGGCCCCGGCGGTCGCCCACGAGCGGGGCGACACCCCCGCGAGCTACCGGCTGATGGGGGTGCTGGTGGCGGTGCTGCTGCTGGCGGGGACGCTCGGCGCCTGGCATTTCACCCGGCACGCCCCGTCGGTCGCCCGCAGCGAGTCGGAGCCGTCGCTGTGGGCGCAGTTGGCGGCTGCCCGGGACAACCGGCCGTTCCTCTTCCTGGTGGGGATGTGGACGCTGCAGGCCCTCGCCGTGGGGATCATGCTGGCCGGGGTCCAGTACTTCGCGACGTACACCCTCGGCGCGGCGAAGGCCGTCACCCCGCTGTTCGTCTGCATGATCGGCCCGCTGGTGCTGGTGATGCCGCTGTGGAGCCGGCTGGCCCGGGCGCGCGGAGTGAAGTACGCGCAGTGGTGCGCCTCGCTGCTCTTCGTCGTCGCCGCCGCCCTGCTCGCCCTCACCCCTTACGCGGGGCCGGAGCTCGGCTACCCGGCGGTCTCGGCCGTCGGGATCGCCTACGCCGGACTGCAGTTGCTGCCGCTGACCATGCTCGCCGACACCCTCGCCGCGGACGCGGTCCGCACGGGGCGGCGCCGGGCTGCCACCTTCACCGGGCTGTGGACGGCCGCCGAAACCCTGGCGTTCGCGCTGGGCGCCGGGGCCTTCGCACTGGTGCTGGCGGTGAGCGGGTTCCGTTCCTCGGACGCCGCGCACCACGCCGACCAGCCGGACTCGGCGCTGACCGGCATCACCGCAGGCATGAGCGTGCTGCCCGCGGTGCTCGCCGCCACCAGCCTGTGGCTGCTCCACCGCTACCGGGAGGACACGGCCGGCCCCGGCCCGCACACCACCGGCCCGCACACCACCGCCCGCACCGACCCGCCCGAGGACGCCGACGACCATGCCCACTGAGCCCGCTCCCTCACCCGCCCTCCCCCAGGGCCGCCCCGCCGACGAGGTGCTGGCGCGGCTGCGCGAGCTGCGCGCGCAGGACGCCCCCACCCGCGGCGGCCGCACCTTCGCGTACGTCTACGACTCCGGGCTGTCCGGCGTGGACGAGCTGGCCGCATCGGCGTACGCGGCGTTCGCCACCGTCAACGGGCTGGACATGACGGTCTTCCCCAGCGTCGCACGGCTGGAGAACGACCTGGTCGCCGCCGCCGTGGCGCTGCTCGGCGCGCCCGGCGCCCAGGGCACCTTCACCAGCGGCGGCACCGAGTCGATCCTGCTGGCCGTCAAGACCGCCCGCGACCACGCACGTGCGGTGCGCGGGGTGACCGCGCCCCAGCTGGTCCTGCCCTCCACCGCGCACGCCGCCTTCCACAAGGCCGCCGCCTACCTGGGTCTGGATACCGTGGTGGTGCCGGTGGACCGGGACACGCTGCGGGCCGACGCGGCGGCCGTGGCGGCCGCGATCACCGACCGCACGGCGCTGGTCGTCGCCTCGGCCCCCTCGTACGCCCATGGGGTGGTCGACCCGGTGACGGAGATCGCCGCCGCGGCCGCAGGGCGCGGCGTGCTCTGCCACGTCGACGCGTGCATCGGCGGCTGGCTGCTGCCCTACCTGCGGCGCACCGGGCGGGACGTGCCGGCCTTCGACCTGTCGGTGCCCGGGGTGACCTCGCTCTCGGTGGACCTGCACAAGTACGGCTACGCCGACAAGGGCGCCTCCGTGGTGCTCTACCGGGACGCCGAGCTGCGCCGCCACCAGTACTTCGCGCACGCGGGCTGGCCGGGGTACCCCGTGGTCAACCCGACGGTGCAGGGCACCAAGTCGGCCGGGCTGCTCGCCCAGGCGTGGGCCGTGCAGCGGCACATCGGGGAGGACGGCTACCGCGCACTGGCCGAGCGCACCGCCGCGGCCGCCGACCGGCTGCTGCCGGGGCTGCGCGCCGTCGAGGGGGTGCGGGTGCTCGGCGATCCCCAGGCCGGGCTCGTCGCGTTCACCCTGCTCGGCGCCGACGGCACGCCGGACCTGAGCCTGCTGCTCCACCTCGCCGACGAGATGCGCGAACGCGGCTGGTACCTGCAGCCGCAGCTGTCCTTCGACGGGCTGCCGCCCAACCTGCACCTGACCCTGACCCCCGCGTCGGCCGGTCTGGTCGACGCGCTCCTCACCGATCTGGACGCGGCGCTGAGGGCGGCGCGCGCCCTGGAGCCGGTGGGCGTGGACCCGGTGGTCGCCGAGTTCGCGGCGGGGCTCGACCCGGACACCCTGGGTCCTGAGGAGGTGGAGGCGGTACTGGCCTTCGCCGGCATGGGCGGGGACACCGGCCTGCCGCGCCGGATGGCCCCGGTGCTGGCGCTGCTGGACGCACTGCCCGTACCGCTCAAGGAGCGGTTGCTGACGGAATTCGTCGGCGCGGTCTTCCGCGTCTGACGACGCGCGCGGCCTGGGTCGGCCGGGGGCGGCACGTACGCCTCGGCGGGGTCCGCGAGACCGGCCAGGCCGAGCCGGCCGCGGCGGCGGCACGGAAAGCGACGCGGACGCCGAGGCGTGCAGGCCTCTCGGAACCGGCCGGACCAGCCACCACCGCGTACGCGAAGTCCGGCTGCAACGGCAGCGTGACGTCGGTGCCCCCCGCGAGGGCGAGGTCGGCGCCGACGATGGGCGTGTGCACGGTGCCGGGCGAGGCGGCGCCGTCCAGCTCGCCGAGGACCACCGTGGCGGTGAGACCGCCACCGCCGTGGAGCACCGGCAGGTCGGCGTGGTGCTCGAAGGCGGGCTCGCGGTGCCGGGCCGCGTCCGGGAGGGCGACCCACAGTTGGGCGCCGTGCAGGAGGCGGGCGTGCTCGCGCGGGGATTCCTCCGAGTGGGCGATGCCCCGGCCGGAGGTCATCAGGCCCAGTTCCCTCGGCCGCACGGTCTGCAGGCTGCCGAGGGTGTCGCGGTGCAGCACCTCGCCCTCGTGGAGCCAGCTGACGGTCTGCAGCCCGATGTGCGGGTGCGGGGGCACCTGCATGCCGGGCTGGTCGGCGATGTCGTCGGGGCCGTAGTGGTCGACGAAGCACCAGGCGCCGACCATGCGGCGCCCGAGGTTGGGCAGCAGACGGCGTACGACGCTGCTCTCGCCGAGCGGGACGAGGCGTCCGGTGAGGAGGTCGTGGACGGGCCGCGCGGACACGTCCTCGCGCCCGCCGCACGTGGCGGGCACGGGATGGACATCGAGGTTGCTCATGGCGCGATCATGCCTCGCGGCGCTGCCCGGGGACGAGCACCGCGGGGATGTCGGCCTCCAGCCCGCGCAGGTACTCGCCCAGCCCCTTGGCCTGGGGGTCGGGGCGGGTGGAGGCGGCGACGCCGTCGCCGAGCAGGCCGTGGACGACGAAGTTCAGGGCGCGCAGGTTGGGCAGTTCGTAGCGGCTGACGGGGAGCTTGGTGGTCTCCGGCAGCAGGGCACGCAGCCGTTCGACGTCCAGCCACGCGCGCAGCCAGGTGTAGGCGGCGTCGTCGCGGGTCCACAATCCGACGTTGGCGTCGCCGCCCTTGTCGCCGGAGCGGGCGCCGACGAGCAGGCCCAGCGGTGCGCGCACGGTGGGGCCGCCCGCGGGGCGGGCGGGCGGGGCCGGGGACTGCGCGGGGACGCGCACCGACGTGACGGGCGGGCGCGGGACGGGGATGCGGGTGCCGTCGTGCAGCACGACCTCGGGGTGGACGACCGCGGCGGGGACGAGGGCCGGCCAGTGGACGCCGTACTCCGTCGGCCGTGGCGAGAAGTGCTCCATGTGCAGCCCGGGTGCGGTGGACAGGCCCGTGCCGACGACGGCGCCGAACAGGGAGCGGCCGACCTTGTCCTTGTCGGGGTCCTTGACCGTGAGGGTGAGCCGGGCGCCGGTGGCGGTGGGCTCGGTGCGGACGTCGTACGTCTCGAAGCCGGACGGGCCGCCGGTCGCGTCGAGCAGGGACGCCTCGGCGAACCGGGCCTTGGCCTCGATGTCGGGCCCGGTGAGCACGAAGGTGGCCGAATTCCGGTAGCCGCCGAAGTGGTTGAGGCAGACCTTGAGGGTGTCGGGGGCGGGCTCGCCGCGGGCGCCGCTGACCAGGACCCGGTCGGGCCCCTCCTGCTCCAGGGTCACGGTGTCGAAGCGGGCGACGACGTCGGGGTTGAGGTAGGAGGGGCGGTCGATCTCGTACAGCAGCTGGGCGGTGACGGTGTCGACGGTGACCGCTCCCCCGGTGTCCTGGTGCTTGGTGATGACGGCGGAGCCGTCGGGCCGCAGCTCGGCGATGGGGAAGCCGGGGCGCACGGGCCGTTGGATCTCGGTGAAGAAGGAGTAGTTGCCGCCCGTGGCCTGGGCCCCGCACTCGATGATGTGCCCGGCGGTGACCGCGCCGGCGAGCCGGTCCCAGGCGTCGGTGGCCCAGTCGAAGGCCCAGGCGGCGGGACCGACCACCAGGGAGGCGTCGGTGACGCGGCCGCAGATGACGACGTCGGCCCCGGCGCGCAGGGCCTCGGTGATGCCCCAGGCGCCGAGGTAGGCGTTGGCGGTGAGCGGGCGCACGCCGGCGTCGGCGAGCGGGAGACCGCCGGCCAGGTGGGCGAACGGGTGGCCCTCACGCTGGAGTTCGGGCAGCCGGTCGAGCAGGTCGTCGCCCTCCAGGTGGGCGACGGAGGGGTTCAGACCCGCCAGGGCGGCCAGCTCGCGGAGCTTGCCGGCCAGCCCGGCGGGGTTGAGTCCGCCCGCGTTGACGACGATCTTGATGCCGCGGTCCAGGCAGGTGGCCAGGACGTCGCCCATCTGGGCGAGGAAGGACAGGGCGTAGCCGGCCTCGGGGTCGCGCTGCCGGGCCTTCCAGAGCAGCAGCATCGTCAGCTCGGCGAGGTAGTCGCCGGTCAGTACGTCGATCGGGCCGCCCTCGACCATCTCGCGGGCGGCCGACAGGCGGTCGCCGTAGAAGCCGGAGCAGTTGGCGATGCGCAGGGTCTCACGTCGCTGGGTCATGTCCCTCGCCGTCAGCGGTGTCGGTGTTCAGATGTGGGTGGGGATGGTGCGCGGGGTTCAGGCGGCCGTCGCGCGCAGCGACTCGACGTGGCGGCGGATCTCCCCCGGTGAGAGGTAGATGTCGGTGACCTCGAAGTCCTTCAGCGCGGCCGGCCTGCGGGCCTGGAACCCGGTGCGGACGAAGTCGTCGCCGGCGACGGCGTTGAGGAACCAGCCCGCGGCGGCGCGGAAGCGCGCGGGGAAGGTGCGCAGCGCGCCGAGGTGGTAGCCGCGGGCGACGACCTGGGCGGGGAGGCCGCTGAGCGGGACGCCGAGGGGCTTGGAGACCGCCTCGATCCCGCCGAGGTCCACCACGAGCCCGAGGTCCCGGTGCCGGTAGGGCTGCGGGGGGCGGCCGTGCAGCGTGGCGACCACGTTCTCGGCGACGGTCTTGCCCTGCCGGAGGGCGTGCTGGGCGGTGGGCGGGCAGACCGCGTCGCCGCCCACCGCGAGGTCGGGGACCGCGGCCGAGTCGCCGAGGGCGAATACCCCGTCGGCGCCGGGGACGCGCATCTCGGCGTCGGTGACGAGCCGGCCCTGGGCGATCTCGGTGCCGAGGGTGTTCACCAGCGGGCTGGACACGACGCCGGCGGTCCAGATCAGGGTGCGGCACGGCAGCTTGCGGCCGTCGGTGAAGGTGACGGTGTCGGGGGTGACCTCGGCGACGGAGACGCCGAGCGAGACCTCCACGCCGCGCTCGCGGACGATCTGCAGCGCCTTCAGGCCGAGCTTCTCGCCGAGTTCCGGCATCAGGCGGGGCGCGATGTCGATCAGGTGCCACTTGATCATGGCCGGGTCGAGGCGCGGGTAGCGCTTGACCGCCGCGGTCGTCAGCCGCTGCAGCACGGCGGCCGTCTCGGTGCCCGCGTAGCCGCCGCCGACCACCACGAACTGCAGGCGGGACTCCCGCTCGGCCTGGTCCGTGGTGGCGGACGCCAGGTCCAGTTGCGCGATGACGTGGTCGCGGATGTACGCGGCCTCCGCGAGGGTCTTCATGCCGCGGCCGTGCTTGGTGAGGCCCGGGATGTCGAAGGTGCGGGTCACGCTGCCGGGGGCCAGCACGAGGTAGTCGTACGGCTCCACGAGCTCCTCGTCGGTGATCTTCTTGATCACGACGGCCTTGGCGGCCGGGTCGACCCCGATCGCCCGGCCGGGTATGACGGTGGTGCGGTGCAGCATCCGGCGCAGCGGGACCGCGACCGCCTGCGGGGTGAGCACCCCGGCGGCGACGTGCGGCAGCAGGGGCAGGTAGAGCTGGTGGCTCCAGGGCGTGACCAGGTGGATCTCGGCCTCGTCGTGGTTCAGCCGCCGTTCCAGCCGGTGCGCGCACTCCATGCCCGCGAAGCCGCCGCCGACGACCAGGATCCTGGGTCGCTTCATCACTCGCCTCCCGTAGGACCGTTCGGGGCCCGATTCCCTACCCGCGGCGTGTGCGGATACGCCTTCGGCCACGCTCGCACACGCCTCGTCGCGGCGCGAACGGAGCGGCGGCGGCCGCGTGCGGCACGCTACCGGCCCCGGCGTGCGGAAATGAAGGGGCACGGAGGGCGGGCCCCGGCTGTCCGGGCGCGGGTCAGCCCGCCGGTCGCGCCGCCGCCCGGGACGTGACGCGGCAGCGGGCCGGTCCGCGGGCCTGGAGGGTGATGCCGGCGCCGAGCGGGACGTCCTGGTCGAGGGCGGTCAGTGCGTGGCCGCGCAGCAGCACGGCGAGGGCGAGCACGCACTCCGGCCACCTGCCGGGCGCTCGGGGGGGGCGCGCAGACCCGGTAAGCCGGCGCTGAAGCGGACGAGGTCCCCGTGGTCGTGCCGCGCGCGCTCGTACGTGTCGAGGGGCTCGCGCAGCAGTTCGATCACCGACCCGGGCGGCGGCATCCCGCCGGGCCCGGCACCTTCGTGTGAGCGGTCGTCACGCGTCGCTTCCGTGCGCGGTCCGCCGGCGCCGGGAGCGGTGCCGGGGAGCTTGGCCGGAACCCGCCGCGGGGCCGATCATGTGCCCACGGACACCATGGGCACCAGGACGGACGGGGAGGCACCATGCAGGACGCTCCGCGCTCGGCGGACGAGCTGCTGGACATCGTGGACGAGCAGGACCGGGTGGTCGGCCGGACGACGCGCGGCGAGGCCACCGCGCGCGGCCTGCGGCACCGCTGCGTCTTCGTCCTGGCCAGGGACGGCGAGGGGCGCGTTTTCGTGCACCGCCGCACCGCGGGGAAGCTGGTCTTCCCCTCCCTCCACGACATGTTCGTCGGCGGTGTGGTGGGCGCGGGCGAGCGGTACGACGACGCGGCACTGCGCGAGGCGGAGGAGGAACTGGGGGTGTGCGGTCTGCCGCGCCCGACGCCGCTGTTCAGCTTCCTGTACGAGGGCACGGGGGCGGCGGCCGGTCACACCTGGTGGTCCCGGGTGTACGAGGTGCGCTGCGATCCGCCGGTGTCGCCGCAGGCCGAGGAGGTCGCCTGGCACGGCTTCGTGACGGAGGAGGAACTGGAACGCCTCCTGCCGGAGCGGGAATGGGTGCCCGACGGCCTGGAGGCGTGGCAGCGGCTGCGCGACTGGCGACGACGAAGGTGACGCTGATCAGCAGCGCCCAGGCGCCGAACTTGGCGAGGGAGACCGGCACCCAGCCGTGCTGCTGGTCGGGGTAGCGCCAGGCGCCGACGTAGGTGGCGGCGTTCTCCGCGACCCAGAGGAAGAAGCCGATGAGGACGAAGGAGAGCGCCAGTGGCATCCGCAGGCGCGCCCCGTCGACCGTGAAGTGCACCCAGGTGCCCGCCGTGGCCCACAGCAGAGCGACGGCCAGCAGCCACCGCGCGTCGGGCAGCCAGTGGTGGGTGAAGAAGTTGAGGTACACCGCCGCGGCCAGGATCGTCATGGCCCGGCGGCGGTAACCGGTCAGGCCCAGTTCGAACAGCCGCCAGGCGGCGCACACGTAGCTGCCGACGGCGGCGTAGAGGAAGCCTCCGTACAGCGGGACGCCGCCGAACTTGGTCAGCGCGGGTTCGGGGTAGCTCCAGGAGCCCAGGTGCACCTTGACGAATTCGAAGAGCAGCCCGACGGCGTGGCACACCGCGATGACCGCGACGTCACTGCCGCGTTCCCAGCCGCAGGCCCAGAACAGCGCGCTGAGCGCCACCCCGTAGCACAGCAGCAGGTCGTAGCGGGCGACGGGCAGCGGTGGCAGCAGCCGTGAGCCGGCCACGCCCGCCAGGAGCGCGACGGCGAAGGCGCAGCAGCGCGCCTCCGTCCAGCCGAAGAGCACGAGCCTGCGGATGCCGGTGACGATCGGTCCCATGGGGAGGGGGACATCGCCGCCCGCCGCCCCGGTTCCGCGCGCGAGGCGGCGGGAGGCGGCGGGAGGCGGCGGGATCAGTCGAGGGAGCGCAGGGCGGTCCCGACGGCGTCCTCGACGAACGCCCGGCCGAGGCGGGCCCGGCCCACGACGCGCAGGCCCTGCACGAAGGTGGTGAGGAAGCGGGCGAGCTCCACCGGGTCCTTGCCGGCGGAGATCTCCCCCCTGGCCTTCGCCTTCTCCAGGGCCGCCGCGAGGGCGGACTCCAGCAGGCGCAGGGTGACCGTGACACGGTCCACGGTGCCGGGGTCGTCGCCGCGCTCCGTGGCGGCGTTGACCAGCAGGCAGCCCCGTTCCGGGTCCGCCAGGTCGTCCTCGACCATCTGCGTCAGGGCGGTGCGGACGGCGGGGCGGATCTCGTCGGCGTTCTCCAGGAGTTCGACGAGTCCGCCGGCGTACCGGGAGCAGTAACGCTCCAGGGCGCGGGCGTACAGCTTGTCCTTGGAGCCGAAGGCGGCGTAGAGGCTGCCGCTGCCGATGGAGAGCTCGGCCAGCAGGTCCTGGAGCGACGTCGCCGCGTAGCCGCGGCGCCAGAACAGGTCCATCGCACGGTCGAGCGCCTGGTCGATGTCGAACTCCCTGGTGCGCGCCATGGCGCGAGCCTACCATTTCTGGATCAATTGATACACTACGGCTCCCCCGGGACCCACCCAAGGCGCGCCCGGCCGGACCGCGCTCGATACTGTGGGGCCGTGATCAAGCATGTGCGGGCCGCGGTCGGGGCGGTCGCCCTGTGGTTCACCCCGGCACGGGTGCGGGCCGAGGGGACGACGCCCGACTACCGCTTCTCGCTCGCCAACGAGCGGACCTTCCTCGCGTGGCTGCGCACCGCGCTCGCACTGGTGGGCGGCGGCTTCGCGGTCGACCAGTTCCTCCGGGACCTGCGCCGGCCGGTCCGGGTGACACTCGCGGTGGTGCTGGTGGTCGGCGGCGCGATGTGCGCGGTCCGCGCGGTGAACCACTGGGTGCGCTGCGAGCGGGCGATGCGACGCGGGGAGGATCTGCCCGTGTCCCGCTTCCCCGCCGTGCTGGCGGTGCTGGTGGCCCTGATGGCGGTGGCGATGCTGCTCACGGCGACGCTGGGGTGGGCGGGCTGATGACCGCCCCGGGCGGGGACACACCGCGGGACCCGGGCCTGCAACCGGAGCGGACCCGGCTGGCCTGGCGGCGCACCACGCTGGCCTTCTCGGTCGCGGCACTGCTGGCGGGACGCGAGGCGGTGCTGCGCGGGGTGTCGCCGGCCGGGTTGCTGGGGCTCTCGCTGTGCGCGCTGGTGTGGCTCGCGTTCACCGTCACCACCCACCGGCGGATCACCGCCCTGGGCTCGGCACGGCCCGCCGTGATGACGTCCAGGACGGCGGCCTGGGCGGTGCTGTACGTACTGGTCCTGGCCGCCGCGGGAGCGCTGCTGGTCTTCCTCGGGCCCCGCTGAGGGCCGGCCACGGAGGCGAAGTCCGGAGGCGCCCCGCGAGGGGCCGACGCTTGAAGTCGTCAAGCTAATGATTTACCATCTCAAGCTTTTGAGTACACTCGAAGACATGAGCGCCCCGACCGCCGCGACGACCGCGCAGCCCACCAAGATCGAGCTGCTGGAACTGCTCGCCGCCATCGGCACCGCGCAGTGGCAGGACTTCGCCGCCGCGGCCGCCCGGCACGGGCTGACTTCCATGCAGGCCAAGGTGCTCGCCCAGCTGGGCGGCCCGGTGCCCATGCGGGGCCTCGCCGAGCGGCTGGTGTGCGATGCGTCCAACGTCACCGGCATCGTCGACCGCCTCGAGGCGCACGGCTTCGTCCGCCGCGAGGTGAGCGCCACCGACCGCCGGGTCAAGAACGTCGTCGCCACCGGCCTCGGGCGTGAGACGATCCGCCGCGTCCGCGACGAGATGCAGGCCACCCATGGGGCGCTGGACAGCCTGGACGAGACGGAGCAGGCGGCCCTGTACACGCTGCTGGAGCGGCTCCGCCCGGTCATGGAGGCCCGCGGCAAGGACCGCTAGCGCGAAGGCCGGCCCGGCAGGGCGCGGGAACCGGAGCGCCGGCGGGAGCGGGACGTCGGCCGCGACGGCGACCGGCCGCGCAGCGGGGCGACGAGGGCGCGGACCTCGCGGTCCGCGAAACCGGGTTCCCGCGCGATCACCCGCACCAGCTCCTCGCGCACCGGCCGTCCGCGCCCCGCCCGGACCAGTGCCAGCGACTCGGCCAGCGCCGCGGGGAGGTCCGGGCCGTGCCAGGGCTCCGCGGCGTACGCGTCGAACCAGCGCGGCGGCGGGAAGGACGGCTGCAGCTTGGCCTGCTCGTTCCCGAAGTACGACCACACCCACGGGTGCAGGGACACCCCGACGACGTGCCCGGCCGGCAGGGCGCGGGCCCAGCCGCCCGTCGTGTGCTGCTGCCAGCGCCAGGTGTGGGGGCTGGTCCGCCGGCGGGCCGTCACTCCGACGAAGCGCAGTTTGCGGCGGATCACCGGCCACGGCTCGCGGCTCTCGCGCACCCATGCGGCGAGGGCGGCGAACAGCGTGTCATAGGTGCCGCCCTCGGAGACCAGGTCGACCAGGGCCACCGGGCGGCTACGACGGGCCAGGGCGTGCGGCGCGAGCCCGGCCGCGGCGAGGTGCTCGCGCAGCCGGGCGGTGTGGGCGGGCTCCGGCTCCGGGCGCAGGCGCAGCGACAGCGGCAGGCGCAGCAGGCCGCCCTCCCGGGACGAGCCCTCGAAGGCACCGGTCAGAAGGTCGTACATGCTGTCCAGGGAGCGTCCGACGAAGCAGAGGTCGGCGCCGCCCGAGCGGGCGAGCACCAACCCCGTGCACGCGGTCAGTTCGGGCAGGTACCACAGGTCTGGGCGCGCGGCGCCCTCGGTCAGGGTGCCGAGCCGGTCCGGCGGCGCACCGCCGCGGGCACGCGTCAGCGCCCAGCGGTACGGCTGGGGAGGCGGGGCGTCCGGCGCGGCGGTCATGACCCCCAGTGCACCACCCCAACTCCGCAGCGGTCACCTGGATTTCGGTCCGCCGAAACGTTCCGCTCGACGTGTCTCGAACATAGAGTCGCCCTGGGTGCCACGCGGCACCCGGCGGGGTGAGGGAAAGGGCACACGGCGGTGAGGTGCGAGCGATGTTCCTGATCACCGGGATCCCCGCGTCGGGGAAGTCGACCGTGGCGCAGGCGCTGGCCGAGCGGCTGCCCCGCTCGGCGCACGTCCGGGGCGACACGTTCCGGCGGATGATCGTCGGCGGGCGGGCCGAGGCACTGCCCGGCGACGGCTCGGGGGACGTCGCGGGCCTGACCGAGGAGGCTCTGCGGCAACTGCGGCTCCGGCACACCCTGGCGGCGGCCAGCGCGGACGCGTACGCGGCGTCCGGGTTCACCCCCGTTCTGCAGGACGTCATCCTCGGCGACGAACTGCCGCGCACGATCGCCCTGTTGCGCACCCGACCGCTGCACGTCGTGGTCCTCGTCCCCTCCCCGGAGACGATCGCCGCCCGCGAGGCGGGCCGGACCAAGCGGGCCTACGGCGCGTGGACCCCCGCCGACCTCGACCGGGCTCTGCGCGCGGGCACCCCGCGGATCGGCCTCTGGCTGGACACCTCCCGCCAGACCCCGCAGGAGACCGTGGACGTGATTCTCCGCCACGCCGGCCCCACCGGCTGACCCCGTGACCCCCGCCCCCGCACCCGGTACGGCGCGGCCGCACGGCAGGGGGGTCAGGGGGCCAGGACGTCCAGTTCGCGCAGCGCGCCGACGCAGATCTCGCGCATCAGGCGCTCCGCGGCCTCCGCGTCGCGGGCACGGACGGCCTCGGCGACGCGGACGTGGAGGGTGACCGCCTCCGGGTCGGGGGCGCTGAACATGACGTGGTGCTCGGTGCGCCCGGTGAGCACCTCCGCGACGACGTCGCCGAGGCGGGCGAACATCTCGTTGCCGGACGCGGCGAGCATCACGCGGTGGAAGGCCACGTCGTGCACCAGGTACTCGTCGAGGTCGGCGGCCCGTCCGGCCGCGGCCATCTCGGCGGCGAGGACGGTCAGTTCGCGGCACTGCCCGGGGGTCGCGGCGGCCGCCGCCAGACCGGCGGCGACGGGCTCGACCGCGGTGCGGAGCATGGTGAGCGAGCGCAGCTGCCGGGGCCGGTCCGCGCCGGCGAGCCGCCAGCGGATGACGGCCGGGTCGAAGACGTTCCACTCCTCGGTGCGGCGCACCGTGATGCCGACCCGGCGCCGCGACTCGACGAGGTGCATGGCCTCCAGGACGCGTACGGCCTCGCGGACGACGGTGCGCGAGACACCGTACTGCCGCTCCAGCTCGTCGATGCGCAGCACGGTGCCGGGCGGGTGCGCGCCCGAGGCGATGGCGGGGCCGAGTTCCGCCAAGACACGGGCGTGCAGGCCGCCGTGCTCTCCCTGCCGATCCATGGGCGACAGCCTATGCGGGAACGGCCTCGTATGACGATTTGATTTCGAACCCTTGAATAAGTAGTACCTATGGCGTTTCCTGGGGCGGTCACGCGGACGAGGAGGTACCTGTGATGACCGAGGCAGGCCAGGAAGGCCCGCATCTCCCCCTGGTGGTGGTGATGGGCGTCTCCGGCTCGGGCAAGTCCACCGTCGGGGGGCTGCTCGCCGAGCGGCTGGGCGTTCCGTACGCCGAGGCGGACGACTTCCACCCGCCCGCCAACATCGCCAAGATGTCGGCCGGGCACCCGCTGGACGACGAGGACCGCGCGCCCTGGCTGGACGCCATCGCGGCGTGGATCGTCGGGCGCGGCGACCGCGGCGGCGTGGTCAGCTGCTCGGCGCTGCGGCGCCGTTACCGCGACCGGCTGCGCCGGGACACCCCCGGGCTGTTCTTCGTCCACCTCCACGGCTCCGAGGAACTGATCGCCACGCGCCTGGCGGTGCGGATGCAGCACTTCATGCCCGCGGGCCTGCTGCACTCCCAGTTCGAGGCGCTCGAAGCGCTGGAGCCCGACGAGGCCGGCGCGGTCGTGCCGATCGACGGCAGCCCCCAGCAGATCGCCGAGCGCGCCCTGGGCGCGCTCCCCCACTGAGCCCCCTTCCCCCTTCCCTCCCCCCCCACGGAGTAGAACGTGTCTGCACTCAGCGCCGAGTTGCTGGCCGCGGCCCCGGCGGCGACGGAACCGATCACCAGCGCGGGCGACACCCAGCTCGCCCTCGCCGCGCTCGCCGGCATCGCGGTGATCGTCCTGCTGATCACCCGCTGGAAGATGCACGCCTTCCTCGCCCTCACCATCGGCACCGGAGTCCTCGGTGCCGTCGCGGGCGCCCCCCTCGCCAAGACCATCGCCAGTTTCACCACCGGCCTCGGCGCGACCGTCGCGAGTGTGGGCGTCCTCATCGCGCTCGGCGCGATCCTCGGCAAGCTCCTCGCCGACTCCGGCGGCGCCGACCAGATCGTCGACACGATCCTCGCCAGGACGAGCGAACGCCGGCTGCCGTGGGCGATGGCGCTCATCGCGGGCCTGATCGGGCTGCCGCTCTTCTTCGAGGTCGGCATCGTGCTGCTGATCCCGGTCGTGCTGCTGGTGGCCCGGCGCGGCAACCACTCGCTGATCCGGATCGGCGTCCCGGCGCTGGCCGGTCTGTCCGTGATGCACGGCCTGGTGCCGCCGCACCCCGGCCCGCTCGCCGCGATCGACTCCATCCACGCGGACCTGGGCACCACTCTCGCGCTCGGCGTGCTCGTCGCCCTGCCCACCGTGGCGATAGCCGGCCCGCTCTTCGGGCGGTTCGCCGACCGCTGGGTGAAGGTCACCCCGCCCGACCACCTCACCCCCACCCGGGCCTCGGACGACCTGGAGAAGCGTCCGGGCTTCACCCCCACCGTGGCCACGATGCTGCTGCCGGTGGTGCTGATGCTCGGCAAGGCGCTGGTGGACGTCCTCGTCGACGACCAGGGCGGCCTGGTCTTCCGGATCTTCGACGTCATCGGCTCGCCGCTGGTCGCCCTGTTGTCCGCCGTGGTCCTGGGCATGTTCACCCTGGGACGGGCGGCCGGCTTCACCAAGGAGCGGATCTCCACGACGGTGGAGAGGTCGCTCGGCCCGATCGCCGCCATCCTGCTGATCGTCGGCGCGGGCGGCGGCTTCAAGCAGACCCTCATCGACGCCGGCATCGGCAACATGATCCTGAACTGGTCGGACGGCTGGAACATCTCGCCGCTGCTGCTGGCCTGGCTGATCGCCGTCCTCATCCGGGTCGCGACCGGCTCCGCCACCGTGGCCACCATCTCCGCCGCGGGTCTGGTCGCGCCGCTGGCCGAGGGCATGACCTCGACGCACGCCGCGCTGCTGGTGCTCGCCGTCGGCGCCGGCTCGCTGTTCTTCTCGCACGTCAACGACGCGGGCTTCTGGCTGGTGAAGGAGTACTTCGGGATGAACGTCCCGCAGACCCTGAAGTCCTGGTCCGCCATGGAGACCGTGATCTCCGTCGTCGGGATCGTCTTCGTCCTGCTGCTCTCGCTCGTCTTGTAGGCGACGCCCCCGCGTCGCCGCGCGTACGCCCTTTCCTGGTACGTTCCATGCGTCTGACCAGGGAAGGGCGTCGAAATGTCACAGCTGCACACCGAGCACCCGTTCGCCGAGGAAGTGGCTCCCGGGGTCCACGCCTACGTCCAGCCGGACGGAGGCTGGTGCCTCAACAACGCGGGCTGGGTGACCGACGGGAACACGACGCTGCTGATCGACACCGCCGCCACCGAGCGCCGGGCCCTGATGCTGCGCGACGCGCTCGTCGCCTCCGGCGCGCCGATGCCCGCGCACGTGGTCAACACCCACCACCACGGTGACCACACCTACGGCAACAGCGTCTTCGCGGAGGAGGCCCGGATCATCGGGCACTCCGCGTGCGTCTCCGAGCAGGTCGCGGCCGGCCACCAGCTGCACGCGATCTGGCCGGACGTGGAGTACGGCGAGGTGCCGGTGATCCCGGCGACGGTCACCTACGAGGACCGGCTGACCCTCCACGTCGGCGAGGAGGAGGTGCAGCTCCTGCACCCCGGGGTGGCCCACACCCTCGGCGACACGATCGTCTGGCTCCCGGGGCGCAAGGTCGTCTTCACCGGCGACCTGGTCTTCAACGGAGGCGCGCCGTTCGTCCCCATGGGCTCGCTCGAAGGCTCGTTGCGCGCCCTGGAGGTGTTGCGCTCGCTCGACGCCGAGGTCGTCGTACCCGGGCACGGCGGCATCTGCGACCCCTCGGTGTACGCCACCGTCGAGGGCTACCTGCGGTTCGTGGCCGAGCTGGCGGCCGAGGGCCACAAGGCGGGTCGGACGCCGATGGAGGTGGCGCGGGCGGCCGACCTCGGCGAGTTCGCTGCGCTGCGCGAGCCGGAGCGGCTGGTCGCCAATCTGCACCGCGCGTACGCGGAACTGGACGGCCTGCCGCTCGGCTCGCCGCTGGACCTGCCGCCCGTGATCACCGACATGGCCGTGCTGAACGGCGGCCGGATCCCGGAGTGCCTGGCCTGAGGCCGGCCCGGGTCACCAGCGACGGGTGACCCAGCCGGGCTCGGCCTTGCGCATGGCGGCGGCGTCGTCGCGCACGTGGAAGGTGCCGTCGTCCTCCAGCCAGCGCCGGTGCAGCACGTCCAGTGCCGTACGGTCCAGCTCGACCCCGAGGCCGGGGGCGTCGGAGACGGGCAGCCGCCCGCCGCGGAACTCGTGGCGGCGGGTGATGACGTCCTCGGTCTGCCAGGGGTAGTGCGAATCGCAGGCGTGGTGCAGGCCGGGCACGGTGGCGGCGACATGGGTCATGGCGGCCAGGCTGATGCCCAGGTGGGTGTTGGAGTGCATCGACAGGCCGACGCCGAAGGTCCGGCAGATCGCGGCCAGTTCGCGGGTGTTACGCAGCCCGCCCCAGTAGTGGTGGTCGGAGAGCACGATCTGGACCGCGTCCTTGGCGAAGGCCTCGGCGATCTCGGGGAAGGTCGTCACGCACATGTTGGTGGCGAGCGGAACGTCGGTGCCGGCGGACACCTCGGCCATCGCGGCGGTGCC
This sequence comes from Actinacidiphila sp. bgisy160, assembly GCF_965342435.1. Taxonomy (GTDB): domain Bacteria; phylum Actinomycetota; class Actinomycetes; order Streptomycetales; family Streptomycetaceae; genus Actinacidiphila. The sequence goes on from NZ_CBDRCM010000024.1 coordinate 58,047, forward strand.
CGCGGCCGGGTCCTCCAGGTACTCCAGGACGTCGCCGAGCTCGCGCGCCACGTGCAGCGAGGTCTCCACCGACCAGGCGCCGTTGGGGTCCAGCCGCAGCGCCTGCTCGGGGAACGACTCGGCCAGGGCGCGTACGGCGGCGATCTCCTCCTCCGGCGCGAACACCCCGCCCTTCAGCTTGAACGAGGTGAAGCCGTGCTCGCGCACCAGCCTGCGGGCCTGCGCGACCACCCCGGCCGGGTCCAGCGCGGCGCCCCAGTCGTCCCTGGGCCCCTGGCCTCCGGGGTGCTCCGCCCAGCGGTAGAAGAGGTAGGCGCTGTAGTCGACCGTGTCGCGGACCTTCCCGCCGAGCAGGGCGTGCACGGGCAGCCCGAGCGCCTTGCCGAGGGCGTCCAGGCAGGCCACCTCGAAGGCCGAGACCACCGAGAGCAACAGCTTGTCGGCGGTCTGGACGCCGCGCAGGCCACCGGCGTCCACCGCGTCGGAGGTCTCCTCGGGGGGCGCGCACACCAGCGTCGCGAGGGACGGCAGATTGTTCAGGTCGTCGACCCGGCAGCCGGGCAGGGCCTCCGCCAGCGGTCGCGCGAGTTCCAGGTAGCGGGTGTCGCCGTAGGTCTCCCCGACGCCGCTCACGCCGCCCGCGGTGGTCACCTCGACGATCAGGCGCGGGGTGTAGGGCTGGTGCACGCCTTGGGTGTTGAGCAGCGGCGGGTCGGAGATGAGGACGGGGGTGAGGCGCACCCCGGTGATCGTCAGGTCCCTCTGCGGTGTCACTGCACGCCACCCCTCGGTTCATGTATGTGAATTCCGTACGTCCACCAGAACGCGACCTTAGGTGGCGTCCGGATGCCCGTCAAGAACGCGCAGGTCGGCGGCGCCACGCCGGTCCACCGGGTGGCGCCGGGACCCAGCCGGTAAGCGGCTCCAAGGCCGCGCGCCAGGTGGGCGGCAGATCGGCGACACCGGTGCGGGCGGCGATGGCACAGGTGGTTGCGCCGATGCGGCGCAGGACGTCGTGCATGGAGGGGCCGTACTCGCGGTACGGATCGGCGGCGTAGGCCCCGGCGAGGCCGGCCGCGAGGGCGTCCTGCCGGACGGATACGCCGTTCGCCGCGAGGTGCCCGAAGGGCGCCAGGGCCTGGGCGGTGTCGTCGGTCCAGTACCAGGGAACGTCCCCGGGGGTGATCCGGTGCGCGATGGCGCCTTCCCGTTCCTCGCGCGAGGTGAAGAACCAGCGATCGCCGAAGGCGCCGCCATGCGCCGGTCCGTACAGCGAGTCGAGGGCGGCGGGCGGGATCATGGCGTCAGTCTCGCAGCGGCGGGAAGGCCGGACACCCGCCTTTCGCTCGGGCGGACCGCAGGCGGACTGGACGACATACCGACTGGTCGGCATGATAGCCGGGACACTCATGACAGCGGCGAGGAGCAGGGATGAGCGGGACGGAGAACCCACCGGGACTCGATCTGGAGCGGTTGCGGCGGCACCTCGACGCCGAGCGGCCCGGGCTGGTGGCGGGCCCGATCCACGGCGGGCTCATCGAGGGCGGCCGGTCGAACCTGACCTACGCGGTGACCGACGGCGTCTCCCGCTGGGTCGTCCGGCGCCCCCCGCTCGGCCACGTCCTGGCGACGGCGCACGACATGACCCGCGAGCACCGTGTCATCAGCGCCCTGCGCGACACCCCCGTCCCCGTCCCGGGAGCCGTGCTGCTCTGCGAGGACCCCGAAGTCGTCGGCGCGCCCTTCTACGTGATGGACTTCGTCGAGGGCACGCCCTACCGCACCGAGCGACAGCTCGCGGCGCTCGGGCCGGAGCGCACCCGGGCCATCGTGCTGCGCCTGCTGGACACCCTGGTCGCGCTGCACACCGTGGACCCGAGAGCGGTGGGACTGGACGACTTCGGCCGGCCCGACGGCTTCCTGGAGCGGCAGTTGCGCCGCTGGGGCAAGCAGCTCGACGCCTCGCGCAGCCGCGAGCTGGCGGGCATCGACGAACTCGCGGCGCTGCTCGGCACCCGCCTGCCCGCCTCCGCGCCCGCGGCGGTCGTGCACGGCGACTACCGGCTCGACAACGTTCTCGTCGGCGCCGACGACACCGTCCGGGCCATCCTCGACTGGGAGATGTCCACGCTCGGCGACCCCCTCACCGATCTCGGGCTGCTGCTCATGTACAGCGAGCTGCGCCCCACTCCGGGCACCCCCGTCTCCGTCACCGGGGGCGCGCCCGGCCACCCCTCCCCCGCCGAGCTGATCGAGCGCTACGCGGCCGGCTCCGGCCGCGACGTGTCCTCGGTCGCCTGGTACACCGCCTTCGCCTACTTCAAGCTCGCGGTGATCCTCGAGGGCATCCACTACCGCTACACCCTCGGCCAGACCCTCGGCGCCGGCTTCGACCGGATCGGCGCCCTGGTCCCGGCCTTCATCGACAACGGCCTGCGGACGCTTCAGGAAGGCTGAGCCATGGATTTCGCGTACGACGCCAGGACCGAGGAACTGCGCGAGCGGCTGCTCGCGTTCATGGACGAGCACGTGTACCCCGCGGAACCGGTCTTCCGCCGGCAGCGGGAGGAGGCCGAGGGCGAGGCCGTGTGGTCCGCGCCGCCGGTCGTGGAGGAACTGAAGGCCAAGGCGCGCGAACTCGGCCTGTGGAACCTCTTCCTCCCCGGCGAGCGGGGCGCCGGGCTCACCAACCTCCAGTACGCGCCGCTGGCCGAGATCACCGGCCGCAGCCCGCACCTGGCACCGCCGGCCCTCAACTGCGCCGCGCCGGACACCGGCAACATGGAGGTGCTGGACGAGTTCGGCAGCGAGGAGCAGCGCAAGACCTGGCTGGAGCCACTGCTCGCGGGCGAGATCCGCTCGGCGTTCGCTATGACCGAGCCCGACGTCGCCTCCTCGGACGCGACCAACATCGAGACGCGGATCGAGCGGGTCGGCGACGAGTACGTCATCAACGGCCGCAAGTGGTATATCTCCGGCGCGATGAACCCGCGGTGCCGGATCTTCATCGTCATGGGCAAGACCGACCCGGCCGCGGAACGGCACCGCCGGCAGAGCATGATCCTGGTGCCGCGTGGCACCCCCGGCCTCGAAGTGCGCCGCGGCATGCGGGTGTTCGGCTACGACGACGGGGACCACGGCGGCCACGCCGAGGTCGTCTTCCACGACGTGCGGGTCCCCGCGGAGAACCTGATCGGCGAGGAGGGCGGCGGCTTCGCCATCGCCCAGGCACGGCTGGGACCGGGCCGCATCCACCACTGCATGCGGCTGATCGGCATGGCCGAGCGGGCGGTGGAGCTGATGTGCCGGCGCGCCACGGGCCGGGTCGCCTTCGGCAAGCCGCTGGCGGCGCAGGGTGTCGTGCAGCAGTGGATCGCCGAGGCCCGGGTGGAGATCGAGCAGCTGCGGCTGCTGGTCCTCAAGACCGCCTGGCTGATGGACACCGTCGGCAACCGCGGTGCCCACACCGAGATCCAGGCCATCAAGATCGCCACCCCGGAGAAGGTCGGGCTGATCCTCGACCGCGCCATCCAGCTGCACGGCGCGGGCGGCGTCAGCCAGGACTTCCCGCTGGCGGAGCTGTACGCGGCGGCCCGCACGCTGCGGCTGGCCGACGGACCCGACGAGGTCCACAAGCGCTCCCTGGCGCGCCGTGAACTGAAGCGGTACGCCCGGGAGGGCTGACCCACGGGGGCACGCGGCGCCTTTCCGGTTCGTGTCCGGGGCGGCGCCGCGGTGCGCGCCCGGTGCGGGCCCGACGCGCGCACCGATGCACCGATGCACCGATGCACCGATGCACCGATGGTGCGTGCACGGTCAGCACGCCTCGCGATGGTGTTCCCGCCGCCGGGCCACGGGGCCCGGCCACGAGCCGGAAGGCACGCGATGAGCACGCCGACGGGCAGGTCCGCGCCGGTGACCGCCGGATCTCCGGGGACCCGCCGCGCCGTGACGCCGCGACCGGCCGAGGACGGCGCCCAGGTCGCCGTCCGGGTACCTGGGCGGCTCCCCCTCCGCCACCGCTTCCGCGAGCGGCGGCACCCACCCGCGGCGCCCCGCCGGGCCGGGTCCGCGGGCGAGGGCCGGCGCCGGCGCGCCGGGCGCCGCGCGGTCAGCGGGGCACGACCACCACGCGGCCGGTCGTCGTACCGTCGGCGACGCGCTGGACGGCGTCGGCGGCGTCCTCCAGTGCGACGCGCTCGCTGACGAGGGGCTTGATCGCGCCCTCCGCGGCGAGACGGGTGAGCTCCTCGTGGCAGCCGCGCACGGCGGCCGGGTCATGGGTGTTGTACAGGCCCCAGTGCAGGCCCACGATGGAGTAGTTCTTGACCAGGGCGTGGTTGAGACCGGGGCTTGGGATCGTCCCGCTGGTGAAGCCCACGACCAGGATGCGGCCCTCGAAGGCGACGCACTTGGTGGACCGGGTGTAGGCCTCCCCGCCCACCGGGTCGTACACGACGTCGGCGCCGCGGCCGCCGGTGGCCTCCTTGACGGCGGCCACGAAGTCCTCGGAGGTCCGGTCGACGACGACGTCGGCGCCCAGTTCCCGCGCCGTCCTCGCCTTCCCGGGTCCGCCGGCCACGCCGATCACCGTGGCGCCCGCCGCCTTGCCGAGCTGGACGGCGGCGCTGCCGACTCCGCCCGCCGCGGCGTGCACGAGCAGGGTCTCGCCCGCCCGGAGCCCCGCCCGCCGGTGCAGCCCGAACCAGCCGGTCTGATAGCCGATGTGGAGGGCGGCAGCCTCGGCGTCGTCCAGCGCGGGGGGCGCGGGCAGCACGCTCGCGGCGGGGACGACGGCCAGCTCGGCGAAGGCCCCGCCGGGCAGCGCGGCCGGGCCGATGACCCGGTCGCCGACGAAGTGCCCGGTGACGCCCTCGCCGACCGCGAGGACCTCGCCGCAGAACTCGACGCCCGGTGTGAACGGCAGCGGCGGCCGCACCTGGTAGTGCCCCCGGCACAGCAGCCCGTCGGGGAAGTTGACGTTCGCGGCGCGGACCTTCAGGAGCAGTTCACCGGGGCCGGGCTGCGGGTCGGGGACCTCGTCCAGGCGCATCGCCTCGCGCGGCTCCCCGTTCTCGTGCACACGCCATGCCTTCATGCGGTCTGCTCCCGGTTCGGTTCAGGGCTGCCGCACGGAGTGCAGCAGCATGTCTGCGAAGTCGGCGGCGACCTGGCCGGCGGACAGCGGCCCGTCCTCCCGGTACCAGGTGCCGAGGTGGTGCACGGCTCCGAAGAAGAAGTCGACGACGAGATCCGGCCGGACCTCCCGCCGGAACACGCCCTCGCGCTGCCCCTCCTCGACCAGTGCGCGGAACTTCTCGTGGTAGCGGCGGCGGTCGGCCCGCACGGCCTTCTGCTTCTCCGGGCTGAGCTGGTGCATCGACCGGAAGAAGATCTTGGTGTCGTCCAGGTTGTCGATGCTGGTGACGACGACGTCGGCGGCGGCTTCGACCAGGCGGTCCGCCACCGGCGACGTCTCCTTGCCGGCGATCGCCTCCAGGCGCTCCATCTGCAGCCGCAGCACGCGCCCGTAGATCTCGTGCAGCAGGTCGTCCTTGCTGCCGAAGTAGTGGTAGAGCGCGCCCTTGGTGACCCCGGCGGCCTCCACGATCTCCTGCACCGACGTCCGGTCGTATCCGCGCTCGGCGAAGAGGCGGGTGGCCTCGGCGAGCAGCCGCTGGGGTACCGCGGGCGCGGTCGCCTTGGGTGGGGTGGTGCTCCGTGCCATGGCCTGCCCTCTCTCCGAACCGGTGCGCCCGGACAGCATACCGACCGGTATGTGACTCGATCCCTCCGTGCGCGCGGCTCCCTGCGGAGGATCTTGCCGCTCGGCGTCCTGGGCGGCTCGGACAGGACTTCGATCAGCAGGGCTCGCTCTCGTACGGGCTCACGCGCCGCGCCCCTCCTCCAGCTTCCGTTGCAGTCGGTTCATGCCGTCGATCCAGCGGTCGGTGTCCCCGGCGCGGGCGGTGTAGTAGGCGCCCGTCCCGGAGTGCGGAAGGATCAGGAAACGCTCCTCGGCGATGCCCTGGAACACGGCCTCGGCGACATCCTCCGGCTCGATGGCGGTGGGGGCGAGCACCAGGTCGCCCGCGGGCCCGGCCGCGCGCAGCATGTCGGTGCGCACGCCCTCCGGGCAGACGGCGTGGACGCGCACGCCCCGGTGGCGGTAGGTGACGGCGAGCCACTCGGCGAAGGCCAGGGCTCCGTGCTTGGTGACCGAGTAGGGGGCGTCGCCGACCATGGTCAGCAGCCCGGCGGCGGAGACGGTGGCGACGAAGCGGCCCTCGCCGCGCTCCAGCCACTCCGGGAGCAGCGCGCGGGCGGCGCGCACGTGGGCCATGACGTTGACGTCCCAGACCATTTCCCAGACGGCGTCGTCGGCCTCTGCCCCGGCCATGCTGCCGGTGCCGGCGTTGGCACAGAACACGTCGATGCCGCCGCCGAGCGCGGCACGGGCCGGCTCGACGACCGCCGAGGCGTCGCCGGGGACGCAGATGCCGCCGATCTCGTCAGCGACGGCCTTGGCGGCGTCCTCGTTCAGGTCGTTGACGACGACGCGCGCGCCTTGTGCCGCGAATCTCCGGGCCAGCGCCGCCCCGATCCCGCCGCCGGCACCGGTGACGACCACCCGGGCATCGCGCCGCGCTTCCATCGCGTCTCCTTCGACTGGGAACAGCTCCGAGGGCATACTAAGCGGTCGGTCAGAGCTTGGGAAGGGCGCTCCGGAGGCGATGGAATTCCCCTCGCGCGGTGTATGGCCGCACCCGCGCCGGATTGGGATGATGCGACCGCATCGGTCCGGGCGAGTCAGGGGGACGGTCATGCCGGGGATGAGTGTCGAACCGTACTGGGAGATGACCTTCGACGCGGACGGCGACCCCGACCGGGCGCAACGCCACCGGCTCGCCGCGGGTGTCGGCGCGAAGGGCGTCACCGACCTGCTGGTCTTCTCGCACGGCTGGAACAGCGACCGATCCGGCGCGACCGCCCTGTACGACCGGTTCCTCGCCCCCGTCCCCGGGCTGCTGGCCGGCCGCGCCCGGCCCGGTACGGTCATGGGCTACGTGGGCGTGCTGTGGCCCTCCATGCGCTTCTCGGACGAGCCGATCCCCGACTTCGACGCCCTGCTGCCCGGCCCCGAGCCACTGCGGCCCGAGCCGGCGCTGGACGCGGCCACCCGTGACGCGCTCGTGGCGGTCTTCCCCGGGCACGAGGACGAGATCCGCCGGATCGCCGAGCTGCTGGAGGAACGCCCGGACGGCGAGGAGCCGTTCGCGGAGTTCGCCGCCCTGGTGCGGCGGCTGACCGGGGTGCCGGCGGAGGCCGTGGCGGGGCTGTGCGCGGAGGACACCTCGGACGCGGCGCCGGGTGCGGATCCGGCCGTCCTGTGCGGCGACCCCGTGGCCGCCTGTGAGGAGTACGCGGCGGCCCTGGAGGACGGCGCCGCCGGGCTGCCGCTGGCGGGCGGGGGCTGGACACGGCTGTGGAACGGCGCCAAGGAGATGCTGCGCCAGGCGACGTACTACGCGATGAAGCGGCGGGCCGGGACGGTCGGCGAGCGCGGACTCGGCCCGCTCCTCGGCCGGCTCGCGCGCGCCCACCCCTCGCTCTCCGTCCATCTGGTCGGGCACAGCTTCGGCGGCCGGCTGGTCTCCTACGCGCTGCGCGGACTGCCCGACGGGGTGCGCGCGGTGAGATCCGTGACCCTGCTCCAGGGCGCCTTCTCGCACTACGCGTTCGCGTCCCGGCTGCCCCATGACGGGGCGCACGGCGGCGCGCTGAGCACCGCCCGGCTCAAGGTCGCGGGCCCGGTGGTCGCCTGCTACTCCCGCCACGACATGGCGCTCGGCACGATGTACCCGATCGCGTCCCGGCTGGCGGGCGACGACCGCGGGTTCGGGCCCGGCCAGGGCGACCGCTGGGGCGCGATGGGCCACGACGGCATCAAGGCGGTCGACGAGACCATGGACATGCCGCTGGCCGAGGCGCTGCGCGGGGCGTTCCCGCGGGCCGGGTGCGTCAGCGTGGACGCCTCGGCCGTGGTGTGCCACGGGGGTCCGCCCTCCGGGGCGCACAGCGACATCTGCCACCCCGAGCTGGCGCGGATCGTGTTGCGCGCGGGCCGGCTCCTGGCCTGAGGCCGTGGGCCGGCCACCGGCCCGCGCGGGCCGTGCACGACGGGTCAGCGGTGGGCGGGGAACTCCACGACCTGTTGGTAGGTCGGGCGGTTCTGCCAGCTGATCTTGCCGTGCTTGATGCCGCCGAGGGTGCGGTGGATGACCGTGTCGGCGCACCACTGGTCTCCGGCCGAGCAGTTCTCGTCACCCGGGTACACCTGGGCGGCGGTCCTCGCGGCGGCCTGCTTGAGGGTGCCGGTCAGCACGTTTCGGCAGGCCGCGAGCTCGCCGCCGCCGCAGTAGGTACGGGCCAGGCCGCCCTGCACGGGTTCGCCGAGCACCGCCCGTATGTCCTTGTCGACATAGGACCACCAGCCGTACTGGAAGGAGCTGCCGGCGTGCGAGCCGGTCGGGCCGTGCCCGGCCGAGGGCGCCTCGTCCACGGTGAGGTTGGCGGTCAGCGCCGCGTACAGCTCGCTCCCCAGGCCCGGTTCGAACTCGGCCTGGACCAGCAGCGGCCACCACGCGTCCATGATCCGCACCGCGTCCGCGTTGGCGTAGGCGTGCGAACCCGGCGAGGTCTCCCGGCGCTTGGCACCGGCGGCCACCCAGTCGGAGAGCTTGGTGACGGCCGCGGACACCGCGGGGTCGGAGATGGTCCCGCTGCGCAGCACCTTGAGCAGGCCGGGCAGCACGTCCTCACCGCGCAGGTCGGTCAGGGCCGCGTCGGCCATCGCCTTGGTGAGCTGGGCCCGGGTGACGCCGCCCGCCGCGACCAGCTTCTTCACCCGGTCGTCCAGGAGGTCGCCGCGGTGCACCGAGCCGTTGCCGAACCCGGCCGCGTCGTAGTCCTTGGCCTGCCGGTTGTTCCAGGAGACGTAGTAGTCCTGGCCGACGGACTGCGGGTGCTCCGAGGCGGGCGTGTAGTCGGCGGTGTTGTGGGCGGGGTCGAAACCGCGCCACTCGTAGGCGGGCTCGGCCCATACCGGGAAGGTCGGGTCGACGTCGGCGGCGCGCACCGGGTTGGCGCCGCTGTTGAAGTAGGCGGCCTGCCGGGAGTCGGCGTAGAACCAGTTGAAGGTGTAGTTGATGTGCTGGACGGCCTGCTGGAAGGAGGCCGCGTCGGTGACGGCGGCCGGGTCGTTGAGCATCTGGAAGCCGACGACCGAGTCGGCCTCGTGCATGTAGGAACTGCGCAGCGACACGTAGGCGACCTTCTGGCCATCGATCGTGGCGCGGTGCGTCACCGGTCCGTACCTGGTGCGGTAGATCTGCATCCGGTAGGAGCCGGCCGCGGTGCCGTCGGCGGTGGTGGGCTGCCAGGAGTTGCTGCGCTCCAGCTTCTCCATGGCCGTGCAGGTGCCGCGGTAGAGGTAGTGGACGTCGTCCTGGCAGAGTTCCACGGTGTAGGTGTCGGTGATGTCCTGGGCCGAGGTGGTCGCGCTCCACGCGTAGTCCTGGCCACGCCCCAGCTCCACGTACATGCTCAAGCCCGCGAAGGACGCGCCGCGGGCGCTGATTCCGGGGCCCTGGATCTCCTGGAGCATCAGCAGCTGTGGCGCGAAATAGCCGGTCTGCGGGCCGAAGACGGCGATCGGGTGCCCGCTCGCGGTGTGCGCGCCGCTGACCAGCAGCGCGTTGGACATGCCCCGGGTGTTCGCGGAGAGCGCGCTCGTGGTGGCGCTCTTCGACGCCGCGGACGCCTCCGCGGTGCCCGCGCTGCCGGTGCGGTCGTGGACCAGCGGCTCCACCGTCACGCTCCCGGCGTCGGGCAGAGCCCTCCCCTGGGGGTTCTCCGGCCGGACGGCGTACGGGAAGCTCTCGCCGTCGTGCACGGTCAGGACCGCCTCGGGGTCGTCGCGCTCCCGGAAGGACTCCCAGACCCTGGTGCCCTCGGTGACCCCGTATTTCTGCTGGGCGGCCAGCAGGGACAGGGCGTTGGACACCTCGCCGCCGCCTCCGGTGCCGAACAGCGCGCCGATCACGGAGGCCAGGGCGATCAGGTCGGTGGGCTTGAACTTCTCGATGGTGCCGGCGTTGGTGATGGCGTCCTTGTGGCCGGTCAGCACGTACTCACCGGGGAAGTAGCGGCCGCTGTCGGAGGCGGCGATGTAGGCGTTGATCCCGTCGACGTAGGCGCCCACGTCGGCCAGCGCCTGCCGGCCGCGCTCCCCGTTCTGCGCGGCGATCCAGTCGATCTGGGCCTGCAGGTCCTCCTCCGTGTACGGTGCGGCGCGATAGAACTCCTGTTCCAGCCCCTGGTTGGCGGGGGCGCCGCCGGCGAACGAGGTCAGCCGGCCGCGGCCCACGTGCCGGAACAGGTCCATCAGCCAGAGGCGGTCCTGCGCCGCGGCGTAGCCGGCGCCGAACTCGGTCCCGTACCGGGTCGTGCCGGCGATGTGCGGCACCCCGGTCTTCTTGTCGCGGGTGATCGTCACGTCGCTGCGGGGCGAGACCGTCGAGGCGACCTGCCCGGACGGGACGCCGAAGGAGGCGTCGTTGAAGAAGTCGTTGATCGTGGCGTCGGTGAGGTTCTGGTACCCGCCGGCCAGGTTCGCGTACGGCCCGAGCTGGTCCTCCGCGTGCTCGGGCTGGGTGCCGAAGATCTGGTTCAGCAGGATCTGGGCGAGGGTGGCGTTGCCGTTCTCGCCCGGCGGCAGGATGTCCGAGCACCGCCCCTGGCAGTAGTCGGTGGCGGGGGCGGCGTGCGCCGCCATGGGCAGCGGCGCGACGAGGCTCGCGCCCAGGGCGATGACCGCCGCCGCGGCGGTCGTTCTGAATCTTGTTCTGAACCTGTCAAATCTGGATCGCATGACGACTCCTCCCGAAGCGCGGTGTGACGCAGGTTACTTCGAAATATGACCGCCGAGTAAGGTGAACATGCGTCACGTTTCAGCTACGCCATCCCGGCTGGAACCCGCCACCCCGGGGACGGATCCGGAACGCCGTCCGTTACGTCCATTCGAAAGCGATGCGACACCGACGACGGAGGTGGCACACCATGGCCGGATTCCGGAGCCTCGCCAGACAGGTGCGCGATCCCCGGCGCTCCCCCACCCAGCGCCGCACCTACCTGCGCAGGTGCCTGGAGCGCTTCGCGCCCTACGGGCACCGCGCGACCTGGGACCACCTGTGCACGGGCGCGGGGATCGCGCCCGACGACCGCGAGCCGGACCCGGTCCGGCTCGTCACGGCGCTCGCGGAACTGGAGGAGGCGCGGGCGGTCTGGCTCACCTATGAGCGGGAGTTCGCGGCGCGCCGCAAGGAGGAGAAGTTCTACGGCATCCGGCAGCCCGGCGCGCTCGACGACTGGCACCGGCGCACGTGGGGCGGCAACGGTGTCGCCTGGTGCGAGAACCCCCGCATCCACCCGGACGACCGGCTGGCGGACGTACTGCGGCGCATCATCGCGGCGATCGACGCGGGGCCGGGGGCGGGGTGCCCGGTCTGCGGCGAGGAGCGGCTGCGGTGGCGGAACGGGCTCAACCACTACCCCGGGGCGGGGCCCGTGTGCGGGCGGTGCGGGATCGTGGTGCCGGTGCCGGTTCTCTGCGAGGCCGCCCTGGCGGAGGCGCGCGGCGCACTCGTCCCCTCGGGGTGAGCCTGCGGGCGGTGTCCGCGCTTGCGGCCCGTTGCCGTGTGCGGACGCGTAGTGGTTGATGTTGTGGTTCTCCCCGTCCTCCCGCCCGATTGCCCGGCGCGGTCAGTGACCGCCTCGCACGGTCGTCGCGGGGTCGGTGCCGCGCCGGGGCACTCCCCCAGCCTTCGGCCGGGGTGCCCCGACCTCGGGGCTCGCGGTTCGCGTCCACGTCATTCGGCGCCGGGTTCCCCGCTCGTCCCCTGCGAGGGCACTCCGCGACACTCCTTCGCCGGTAGGAGGTGAGTAGGGCACTTGCGGCAGCCCGGACCGCCTTCTGACCCTCCACCGGCCGTTGGTCGCGGAACCGTCGGAGGGGGCGGGGGAGGTGGGGGCACCCCCGGCCGAAGCTGGGGGTGGGTGGGCGTTCCGGACGCTGACGTGTATGTGTTGTGCGGCACAGACGGCACAACAAGTGCGGCCCGCCATGCACATATGGGGTCCGGAACGCCGCGCAGCCCCGGCGGCCCCTACCCCGGCCCACCCACACGCACGCGCAAGCCCCGCACCAACCGCGCCGGGCGATCGGAGGGCGGGGGAGAAACCCGCACCGCGACCACAACGGCGCCGCACACGACGACCGGCCGCACACACGTACCCCGCGGTACTGACACCCATGGCGCCGTGGTGCGACGATGCCACCCCAGGCAACCACCTCGCGCGGACAGGACGGGACCGGCACATGGCGGAGTTGCACGATCTGACGGCGCTGGAGCAGGGGAAGGCGATCAGGGCCGGGGAGGTCTCCCCTACGGAGCTCGCCGAGCACTATCTGGACCGCGTCGACCGGCACAACGACACCCTCGGGGCGTTCATCACCGTCACCCCGGAGATCGCCCGCAAGCAGGCCGCCGACGCGGAGTCGGAGGCACTCGCGGCGCGCCGCGGGGACCGGCAGGGGGAGCTGTCGGCCCTGCACGGCGTCCCGGTGCCCGTGAAGGACCTCAACTTCGTGGCCGGCGTGCGCTGCACCCTGGGCTCGCAGGCGTACGCCGACCACGTGCCGGACGTCGACGACCACGTCGCCGCCAGACTGCGCGCGGCCGGCACGGTCCTGCTGGGCAAGACCAACACCCCGGAGTTCGGGCTGCCCTGCTACACCGAGAACAAGCTGGCCCCGCCCGCCCGCACCCCGTGGGACCTGGAGCGGTCCGCCGGCGGCTCCAGCGGCGGCGCGGCGGCCGCGGTCGCCGGGGGGCTGGCCCCCCTCGCGCAGGGCAGCGACGGCGGCGGTTCGATCCGCATCCCCTCCTCCGTCTGCGGCCTGTTCGGCATCAAGCCGAGCCGCGGAAGGGTGAGCGCGGGCCCGGTGCAGCACGACGTGAGCGGCCTGAGCGGCAGCGGCCCGATCGCCCGTACGGTCGCGGACGCGGCGGCCCTGCTCGACGTGTTGGCGGGCCCGATGCCGGGCGACCCGTACAGCGCCCCCTCACTGCCGCCGGGTGAGACCTTCTCCTCGTACGTCTCCCGCGAGCCGGGAAGCCTGCGTGTGGTCGGGCTGCCCCGACCGCCCGTGCCCGGGGTCGAACTGCACCCGGACTGCCGTGCCGCGTACGACGGCACCGCGGACCTGCTGCGTGAACTGGGCCACCAGGTGGACGAGGTGGACCTGCCCGTCGACGGCGCGATCCTGGACGCCTTCACCCGGGTGTGGGGCGTGATGGCCACCATCTACCCGGTGGCGCCGGAGCAGGAGGAGCTGCTGATGCCGCTCACGCGGCACCTGCGCGCCGAGGGCGGCAAGGTGAGCGGCCCCGGCTTCGCGGCGTCGCTGTACGCGTTCCGGGCGCTGGGGCAGCTGATCGCGGACGCGCTGCTCTCCTCGTACGACCTGGTACTGACCCCGACGCTGGCCCAGCCCCCGGCGTTCGTCGGGAGCGCGGGCCTGCGCGACGACGATGACCCGGCCGCGGAGTTCGCGGGGCTGGCCGGCTACACGCCGTTCACGCCGATCTTCAACGCCACGGGCCAGCCGGCGGTGAGCGTGCCGCTGCACTGGACGGAGGAGGGGCTGCCGATCGGTGTGATGTTCGGCGGCCGCTACGGGGACGAGGCCACGCTCATCTCGCTGTCGGCGCAGTTGGAGTCGGCCCGGCCGTGGGCCGGCCGCAGGCCCGCGATCTGGTAGCCGGGGCGGGGCGCGGCGGGGCTGGCCGACGGTCGGTTCGCGGTGCTCCCCCCGGGATCCTGACCGGATCTACGGGAGCTCGGCGAGCCGCTTGCGATGCGGGACGCTCGTGCGCCACAGCCGTACACAGGAGACGAGCGCGGCGGCGACCAGCAGCGCGTTGCGGACGGCGACGATGACGGCGCCCTGCCAGGTGACGGCCGTGACGTCCGCGAAGAAGAGCGGGTAGTCGACCGTGGTGACGGCGGTGGCGAGCAGCACCAGCGCGGCGACCGGCCGCTGGGTGGTCTGCCGCATGGTCAGGCAGACCGCGCCGAGGCCGATCAGCCAGATCAGGTACTGCGGGCTGATGACCCTGCTGGTGACGGTGAAGAGGAGCACCGCGGTCAGCGCCGCGTCGTACGGTGTGGCCGGGGTCCAACGGGCCGCTTTCACACGCCACATCAGCAGCCACAGCAGGGCGGTCCCGGTGAGCAGCAGGGAGGCGGTGGTGATCTCGGCGACGTACGGGCCGGTGAACTCAAGCGACCCGTAGTGCGCGACCACCCGCCCCGGCCAGCCGAACATCTCGGCGACGTGCAGGAAGGTCCCGCCGAGGGACTCGATCTCGACCCCGCGGTGGTGCTGGGCGGACAGGAAACCGAGTGCGCCGCGGAACACGGTGCACAGCACCAGCAGCAGCCCCCCGGCGGAGACGGCGAGCGCGGTCCAGGTCTGCCGGGTGGTCCGGCCGCGCGGGGTGCCGAGCACCGTCAGCACGGGCCAGAGTTTGATCAGGGCGGCGAGCCCGGCGAGCGCGCCGCCGAGCCGCGGCCGTGCGGGCAGCGCGAGCAGCGCGCCGACGGCGACGACGGTGACCATCAGGTCGTACCGGGCGTAGGGCAGGTGCATCAGCAGCGGCAGGGCGAGCGCCCACAGCCACGCACCGGCCGTGCTGCGTCCGGGCCGGCCGGTCCCGGCCCGCAGGAGGAGGAGCAGGACGACGGCGTCGGCGGCGAGCGACAGCAGGACGAAGCCCTGGAAGTAGCTGAGCCCGGGCAGCACCGCCGGTACGAGCATCACCAGCGCGGCGCCCGGCGGGTACTGCCAGGTCACGTCGCCGACGGGGAAGGTCCCGTGCGCGAAGCCCTCGCTCCACTGGCGGTAGAGGAAGTGCACCTCGCGGGCGATGTCGCCCTGCCCGCTGCGCAGCAGGGCCAGCATGACCACCCGGCTGGCGAGCCAGTAGACGGCGAGGGCGAGCCAGGTCTGTGGCCAGGTCGCGGGACGCAGCAGGACGGTGCGGGTGGCCGCCGGGGAGGGGGTGCCGCCGCCGTTCCGGACCTCCAGCGTGTGCCAGTCGGGCGGGCTGGTCTCCGTGGGGGCCTCGGCCACTTCCGTCTCCTCCACCAGCGCGAACAGGGGCATACGGAGATGAAAGATAGTCACAAACCGGACTTGCGGCCGTTGATACGCGCCGGTTGCGGGGCGTTGACAGGGGTCGTCCGCGAAGACCATGCTGAGCAAGCGCTTGGACAGTACGGGAGGCATGACATGGGACAGCCCAGGATCTTCACCTCGGTCGGCGAACTGAAGGCCGCCATCGGGGAGGACCTCGGCACGACCGGCTGGCTGGAGGTCGACCAGAAGCGGATCGACCTGTTCGCGGACGCCACCGGGGACCACCAGTGGATCCACGTGGATCCGGAGAAGGCGGCCCAGGGCCCCTTCGGCACCACCATCGCGCACGGCTACCTGACGCTGTCGCTGATCCCGTCCTTCACCCCGGAACTGCTGCGGGTCGAGGGCGTGAAGATGGGCGTCAACTACGGGGTCAACAAGGTCCGTTTCCCCTCCCCCGTGCCGGTCGGCTCCCGCCTGCGGGCCACCGGCCGGATCGCCGAGGTGAGCGAGGTGCCCGGCGGCGCCCAGCTCGTCGTGGCGATCACCGTGGAGCGGGAGGGCGGCGACAAGCCGGTGTGCGTGGCCGAGACGGTCGTCCGCTTCTACCTCTGACGAGGCGCGTACCCGACCATGCGCAGGGCGAGATCGGCGTACAGCGCGCCGATCTCGTCCGGCGTCCGGCGCCCGCCGGGGTTGAACCAGCGGGCCACGTCGATGCAGAGCGAGAGCAGCGCGACGGTGGTCCCGGAGACGTCCGGCACGTCGAACTCCCCTGCCCGCACGCCGTCGTGGATCACCGAGCGGACCGCGGCCTCGCTCTCCCGGCGCAGCTCCACCACCTCGCCGTAGTGCTCGGGGCCGAGCGCGCCGAGCTCGTACTGCACGACGCGGCCCGTGGTGTGGTGCTCCGCGTGCCAGCGGACGAAGGAGCGCACGGCCGCGGCCAGGCGGTCGGCGGGGCCACCCGCGCCGTTCGCGGCGTCCTGGAGCAGCCCGAGGGAGAGCCGGTGCCCCACCACGCTGATCTGGTAGAGCAGCTCCTCCTTGGTCTTGTAGTGGATGTAGAGCGCCGCGGGGCTCATGCCGGCCCGGCCCGCGATGTCGCGCGTGGTCGTCGCGTGGTAGCCGCGTTCCGCGAACGCCTCGACCGCGGCGATCACCAGCCGCCTGGCGGCGTCGGGGGTGATGCCGCTCCACGCCTCGGTCCGCTCCGACTGCTCCGCCTCCACGTCCATGGCGGACACCCTACATGGATGCTGAGCAAGCGCTTAGATACCGAGCGGTCGGTCGGCGCCGGCCGGCGCCGTCAGAAGGCGGCGATCCCCGTCAGCTCCCGGCCGATCAGCAGTTTCTGGATCTGGCTGGTCCCCTCGTAGAGGGTCATCACGCGGGCGTCCCGCAGCAGCTTGCCCACCGGGTACTCGTCGATGTAGCCGTAGCCGCCGAAGACCTGCAGCGCGTTGCTTGCGCAGCGCACCGCCGCCTCACTGGCGAAGAGCTTCGCCTTGGACGACTCCGCCGCGAAGGGCAGGCCGCGGTCGATGAGGTCGGCGACCCGCCAGGTCAGCAGCCGGGCCGCGTCGACGTCCAGCGCGATGTCCGCGAGCAGCTCCTGCACCAGCTGGTGCGCGGCGATCGGCCTGCCGAACTGCTCGCGCTCCTTGGCGTAGCCCACGGCGGCGTCCAGGGCCGCCTGCGCGATGCCGACGCACCCGGCGGCGACCGACATGCGGCCCTTGGCCAGGGCGGACATCGCCACCGAGAAGCCCTTGCCCTCGGGCCCGAGCATCGACGAGGCCGGCACGCGCACGTCCTCCAGCACGAGCTCCGCCGTGGCCTGTCCGCGCAGCCCCAGCTTCCCGTGCACCTCGTGCCGGGTGAGGCCGGGGGTGCCGGTGGGCACGAGGAAGGCGCTGACGCCCTTGTGGCCGGGGACGTCGTTGGTGCGGGCGAAGAGCAGGACGACGTCCGCCCAGGTGCCGTTCGTGATGAACATCTTGGCGCCGTTGATCACGTAGTCACCGCCCTCGCGCCGGGCACGCGTGGTCAGGTTGCCGGCGTCCGACCCGGTGCCGGGCTCGGTCAGCCCGAAGCAGCCCACCGTCTCGCCGGAGGCCAGCCGGGGCAGCCACTGCCGCTTCTGCTCCCGCGTCCCCCAGTGGGCGACGGACTTCGCCACCAGCCCGAGCGATACGGAGACGATGCCGCGCACCGAGGAGTCGCCGCGGCCCAGTTCCTCGGTGACCAGGCAGTACGCCAGGTGGTCGCCGCCCGAGCCGCCGTATTCCTCCGGGATGGTCAGCCCCAGGAACCCCACGGCGCCCAGCTTCTTGACGATGCCCCGGTCCACGCTCTCGGCCCGGTCCCACGCGGCCGCGTGGGGCGCGATCTCGCGCTCGGTGAACTCGGCGGCCAGCGCGCGGACCGCGGCCTGCTCCTCGGACAGCTCAAGATTCACGGCGCACCTCGGTTCGACTTTAAATTATCACTGCTAGTTTCCTGGGGGCAGCCTCTACTATGTGCCGCATGGCCCGACCCCGCAAGCCCCTGCTCAGCCGCGAACGCATCGTCGCCACGGCACTCGCGCTCGTGGACGCGGAGGGCCTGCAGGCCGTCTCCACGCGCCGCCTCGCGGCGGAGCTCGGCGTCAGCGGGCCGAGCCTCTACAACCACTTCACGACCAAGGACGAGATCCTCGACGCGGTCGCCGACGCGGTCGTCGGCGAGGTCGACCTCTCCATGTTCGACGACGTCCGCGACTGGCGGGACGCCCTCGTGACCTGGGCCCGCTCCTACCGCGCCGCCCTCGCGGCCCACCCCCGGATCGTCCCCTTCCTCGCCCAGGGCCCGGGCCGCCGCCCGGCCGGCCTGCGCATGGCCGACGCGGTCTTCGGCGGCATGACCGCCGCCGGCTGGCCCCCGGCCCACGCCACCCGCGTGGGCGCGCTCATGCGGTACTTCGTGGCCGGGTCAGCGCTGGGGTCCTTCGCGCGGGGGTTCGTCGACGACCCCTCGGCGTACGACCCGGCGGACTATCCGCACCTCGGGCAGGCCCACCTGCTCGCGGAACGGCAGCAGCGGGTGGACGAGGGCGCCTTCGAGACGGGGCTGCGCGCCCTCGTCGACGGGCTCGCGGTGCAGTTCGCCGCGCTGGGCCACACCGACTCCTGAGGATCCGGGTCACCGCTCGCAGGGGACGGCGAAGCAGACGGAACGCGTACGCCAGTCGCCGCCGTGGCCCGAACCCCAGTGGGCGTGGTCGGTCCGTATCCGGCCACCGGCTCCGCCTGGCTCATGTCGTCGGTGCGGAGCAGTGTCGAGTGCGCCCCGGTGTCGTCGCCCACGGGGGCGGCGGCGAACGCGGGTGCGGTCCGGAACGCCCGGCCCCGCAGGCCCCGGCCCGCCCAACGCACCCCGCGAGGCGGCGACCAGCCGCGCCGGATGGGGGGCTCCCCGGCCGAAGGCTGGGGGAGGGAAGGCGGGGGATGCCCGCCGCAGGGACAAGCAACCCGGACACGGCGACCCGCCGTCAGAAGACGACCAGGGCCCTCCCGCCCCTCCCCCGAAGCATCCCCTCGAACGCCCCCGGGATCCCCTCCAGCCCGATCCGCTCCGTGACCATCGCCGACAGGTCGAGCCGCCCGGCCCGCACGTGCTCCGCCAGCACCGGCAGGTCCCTCGCCGGGTCGCTGTTGCCGTACACGCACCCGGAGAGCGTCCGGCCGAAGTGGAAGAGCTCCAGCGCGGAGAAGGAGACCAGATCCCCCTTCCCGCCGATACCGACCACCGTCGTGCGGCCACCACGCCGTGTCGAGGACCACGCGGAGCGGATCGTCTCGCCGCGCCCGACGCACTCGATGGCGACGTCCGCCCCGTGCCCGCCGGTCAGCGCCCGGATCCGCTTGGCGACGTCCTCCCCCGCGAGGAGGAACTCCGTGGCGCCCGCGGCCCGCGCCAGGGCCTCCTTCTCCGGGGAGACGTCGACGGCCACCACGGTGCCCGCCCCCGCGATGCGGGCGGCCTGGAGGACGGCGAGGCCGACCCCCCCGACGCCGAAGACGGCCACGGACTCACCCGGGCGCACCGCGGCGCTGTGGTGGACCGCCCCGTAGCCGGTGAGCACGGCGCACCCGAGGAGCGCGGCCTCGACGAGCGGGACCCCGTCGGGGAGGGGCAGCACCGCGCCCGCCGCGACCACGGTCTCCTCGGCGAACGCGGCCGTCCCGAGCCCCGGGTAGAGCTCGGCCCCGCCGCCCGCGAGCTTCGCGTACGGCACACCAGCCGCCGCGCCCGCGCCGGCGCACAGCCACGGCTCGCCGAGCCCGCAGTAGTGGCAGACGCCGCAGGATGGCGCCCAGTTGAGGACGACACGGTCACCCGGCGCCACGTCCGCGACCCCCTCGCCGACCGAGACGACGGTGCCCGCGCCCTCGTGCCCGAGAACGGCGGGCGCGGGCTGCCGCAGCGTCCCGTTGGACAGGGACAGGTCGGAGTGGCACACCCCGGCCGCGGCGAGCTTCACCCGTACCTGGCCCGGCCCGGGTTCGGGCAGGTCGATCCCGGCGAGGGTCAGGGGCGCGTTGACGGCGGGCAGTACGGCGGCGCGGACCACGGTGTCTTCTCCTGCACTCAGGGCGGTGGCGGTAGCGGTCAGAACTGGAGGGACTTGGTCTGGAGGTACTCGGTGAGGCCGTGCGGGCCGAGCTCGCGCCCGACCCCGGACTGCTTGTACCCGCCGAACGGCGCCAGTGGATTGAAGCGGCCGCCGTTGATGTCGACCTGGCCGGTGTCCATGCGCCGGGCGAAGGCGACGGCCGCCGCCTCGTCGCCCGCCCAGACCGCCCCGGCGAGACCGTAGACGGTGCCGTTGGCGATGCGCAGCGCGTCCTCCTCGTCCTCGTAGGCCAGGATCGACAGGACGGGGCCGAAGATCTCCTCCTGGGCGATCGTCATCTGCGGGGTCACGTCGGCGAAGACGGTGGGGCTGACCCAGTAGCCACGCTCCCGCGGGGCGTCGGTGCCGCCGGCGACGAGGCGGGCGCCCTCCTCGACGCCCTTGGCGATGTAGCCGCGCACACGTTCGTGCTGCTTGGCGTTGACGACGGGGCCGATGCGCTCGCCGGGCACGTACTTGGCGGCGGCCGTCGCGGCGAGGGCCACCGCCTCCTCGTACCGGTCGCGGTGGACGAGCATGCGGGTCCAGGCGCTGCACGTCTGACCCGTGTTGGACATGACGTTGGCGACGCCGACGCCCACGGCCTTGGCGAGGTCCGCGCCCGGGAGGATGACGTTGGCCGACTTGCCGCCGAGCTCCAGGGCGACGCGCTTGACCGCGGCGCCCGCGGTCGCGGCGATCTGCCGGCCGACGGCGGTGGATCCGGTGAACGAGACCAGGTCGACGTCCTCGTGGGCGGCCAGGGCCTGTCCGGCGACCGGACCGAGGCCGGTGACGAGGTTGAACACGCCTGCGGGCAGGCCCGCTTCGTGGACGGTCTCGGCGAAGAGCTGGGCGACCAGCGGGGTGTCCTCGGCGGGCTTGAGGACGACCGTGCAGCCGGCGGCGAGCGCGGGGGCGACCTTGGCGACGATCTGGTGGAGCGGGTAGTTCCAGGGGGTGATCGCGCCGACCACGCCGACAGGCTCGTGCAGGACCGTGGAGTTGCCGATCCGCTCCTCGAAGGGGTGGGTGGCGGCGAGTTCGGCGTACGAGCCCGCGACCGCGATCGGGAGCCCCGCGTGGACCGCCTGGCTGAACGGCAGCGGCGCGCCCAGTTCGGCGGTGACGGTCTCGGCGATCTCGTCGCGGCGGGCGGCGAGGGCGTCGCGCAGCGCGGCGATGCGTGCGGCGCGCTCGGCGGGCGGGGTTGCCGCCCAGCCGCGGAAGGCCGCGCGGGCGGCGCGGACCGCGGCGTCGACGTCGGCGGCGGTACCGGCGGGCACGGTGGCGAACACCTGCTCGTCGGCGGGGTTGACGACGTCGATCGTCTCCGTGCCGGCGGCGGGCCGCCAGTCGCCGTCGATGTACATCCCGTCGTGCGGCTTCATCCCTTGTCCTCCCGGGCGGACCTGGCGTGGCACCTGGCGTGGCACCTGGCGTGACATGCCCAAACTAGCGCCGATAGTTTTCCGATTCCAGGACGGTACCCCGTGCGGTGGATCACGCCGGTGCGACCTGGACGGGGAATCCGTTGAGGACGGCCGTGCCCGACAGCGGGTCGAGCAGGGTCCCGTCGAGCAACTGGTTGAGGTTGGCCCCCGGTTCACGGGCCGCGACCGTCAGCCGGGTGCCCGCGCGGTCGTGGCCCCAGCCGTGCGGCAGGCTCACCACGCCGGGCCGCATCGCGTCCGTGACCTCGACCGGGGCCTCGATCTCACCGCCGTCGCCCTTGATCCGGGCCGGTGCCGCGTCGGTGAGGCCGAGCCGGGTGGCGTCCTCGGGGTGCACTTGGAGGGTGCAGCGGTTGCTCCCGCCGGTGAGCGCGGGCACGTTGTGCATCCAGCTGTTGTTGGAGCGCAGGTGGCGGCGGCCGATGAGGACCAGTCCGTCCCTGGACCGGTCGCCGACCGCGGCCAGCAGCCGGGGCACGTCGGCGGTGAGCGGCGCGGGCGCCAGTTCGATCGTGCCGGAGGCGGTGCGCAGCACCTCGGGGACGCGCGGGCGCAGCGGGCCGAGGTCGATCCCGTGCGGCCGGTCCAGGAGCCGGCGCAGGCTCAGCCCTTCGGGGTCGGCGCCGAAGCCGTCGCCGTACGGGCCGAGTCGCAGCATCATGTCGAGCCGGCGCTCGTAGCCGGTGCCTCCGGTGAGCGCGGCGGCCAGTTCGGCGGGGTCGCGGCCGTGGACCGCGGAGTGCGGGTCGGCGGTCTCCTTGGCCAGGCGGTGGGTGACGGCTTGCTCGTCGACGAGCGCGGGGTCGGCGTCCGGGCCGAAGCCGCCGAGCAGGAGCACGAGCCGGGCGAGGATCTCCGGCTCGCCGGGCCTGCCCTCCTCCAGGGGGATCGCGGGCGGGCTGTAGCGAGCGTTGTTGCGCACGGCGAAGTTGCCGAACGCGAAGTCGTAGTGGGCGCTGCGGGAGGGCGGGGGCGGCGGCAGGAGGACGTCCGCGTGGCGGGTGGTCTCGTTGAGGTACGGGTCCACGCTGACCATGAAGTCCAGTCCCGCCAGGGCGCGGTCGAGCCGTGCGCCGTCGGGGGCGGACAGCACGGGGTTGCCGGCGATGGTGACCAGGGCGCGGATCCGCCCTTCGCCGGGTGTGTCGATCTCCTCGGCGAGTGCGGCGGCGGGCAGTTCGGAGGCGACCTCGGGGTGGCCGGAGACCCGGCTGTGCCAGCGGCCGGTGGTGAAGCCGCGGCCGGGCCCGGCGGGGCGGGGGGCGCGCGCGGTGGCCGGCAGCGGGAACATCGCGCCGCCGGGCCGGTCGAGGTTGCCGGTGAGGATGTTGAGGACGTCGATCAGCCAGCTGGCGAGGGTGCCGAAGCGTACGGCGGTGCTGCCCAGGCGCCCGTAGACGGCGGCGCTGGGGGCGGCGGCCAGGTCGCGGGCGAGGGTGCGGACGCGCTCGGCGGGTACGTCGCAGTACGGGGCGACGGTCTCGGGGGTGAAGTCGCGGGCCAGTGCGCGGACCTCGTCGACGCCGGTGACGTGCCCTTGGAGGTTGCCGAGGCGGGTGAGCCCCTCCTCGAACAGCACGTGGACGACGGCGAAGAGCAGCGCGGCGTCGGTGCCGGGCCGTGGGGCGATGTGGAGGTCGGCGAGTTCGGCGGTGCGGGTGCGCTTGGGGTCGATGACGGTGAGTCTGCCGCCGCGGCGGCGCAGCGCCTTGAGCTTGCCGGGGAAGTCGGCGGCGGTGGCGAGGCTGCCGTTGGACACCATGGGGTTGCCGCCGATGACGACCAGGTGGTCGGTGCGGTCCAGGTCGGGCACGGGGACGGCGAGCGCGTCCCCGTAGAGGTGGCCGCACGCGGCCTGCTTGGGCATCTGGTCCAGGGTGCTGGCCGAGAACAGCGCCCGGGTGCCGAGGGCTCGGATGATCATCGGCGGGTAGAGGCCGCCGGCGATGGTGTGCACGTTGGGGTTGCCCAGGTAGACGCCGGCCGCCGCGGTGCCGTGGGTCGCGCGGAGGCGGTCGAAGCCCTCGGCTACCGCGGCGTACGCCCCGGCCCAGGTGGCCTCGGTGAGCACGCCGTCGCGGCGCACGAGCGGCCGGGTGAGCCGGTCGGGGTCGCCGTCGACCTGGCCGAAGGCGGCGCCCTTGGGGCAGATGAAGCCCGCGCTGAAGACGTCCTCGCGGTCGCCGCGGGCGCCGGTGACCCGGTCCGCGTCGATGGTCAGGGTCAGTCCGCACGTGGCCTCGCACAGCGGACAGATACGCAGGGCGGTACGACTGCTGGCCATCGGGCCTCCCGGGGCAGGGCGCTTCCTCGTGTGCGGCCACCATACCGACCGGTATGCATGTCGGGATAGCACTCACGAGGACGACGCTCGCGGGCTACGGCTCCAGCACCCTGGCCAGATAGGCGCGGAGCAGCACCTTCGTCTCGGCGATGAGCGCGGCCTCGCCCTGCGGATCCGCGCGGAAGGCCATCTTGAGCAGGGCGTCGGCGGCCTCCACGCCCACCACGAAGGCCGTCCGCAGCCGCCGGTCGTCGGTCACGGCCACGCCCGCGGCACCGAGCGGGGCGATGAGCAGGGCGCGGAGCCGGTCGGCGACGAGGTGGTTGGCCAGGTCGTTCACGGCTGGTCCGGGGGCCGGGCCGGCGAAGCTGACGAGGGCGAAGCCGGGCACGGTGCGCCGCATGGCGACGTACTGGTCGACGACGACGTCGATCAGGCGGCGCCAGTCCTCGGCGCCGCCGCGGGCCGCGCCGAGGGCGTCGAGGCGGTCAGTGACCCCGGCGAGATACTTGTCGAGGTTGCGGCGGGCAAGGGCGTCGGCCATGGCGCGCTTGTTGGAGAAGAAGCGGTAGACCGAGCCGATCGGCACACCCGCGCGGTCGGCCACGTCACGCGTGCTCAGTTCCTCGTATCCGCTCTCGTCGATGATCGCCGCTGCCGCGTCGAGGATCCTGGCGAAGCGTTCGGCGCTGCGCTGCTGGACGGGTACGCGCCGGAGACCGTTGCCGCTGCTGTGCACGAGATCCATCATGCCGGTTTTCCACAGGGACCCGTCGGTCCCTTGCGGGGTTGATTCCTATGGACAACCATAGGAATCGTGACCAGCACAGAGATCGCCAGCACGCAGATCCAGGACGGCAAGGACCTCGCCTACCTCCCCGGCTTCGGCAACGAGCACACGAGCGAGGCGGTCCCCGGAGCGGTTCCGGCCGGCCGCAACTCGCCACAGCGCGCCCCGCTCGGCCTGTACGCGGAGCAGCTGAGCGGCACCGCCTTCACCGAGCCGCGGCATCACAACCGCCGCTCGTGGCTGTACCGCATCCGTCCCTCGGCGGCCCATCCGCCGTTCCGCCGCATTCCCAACGGGCGGCTGCGCAGCGCGCCCTTCACTGAGGCCGAGCCCGATCCCAACCGGCTGCGCTGGAGCCCGCTGCCGCTCCCGCAGGAGCCGGCCGACTTCGTGGACGGCCTGGTCACCGTCGGCGGCAACGGGGACGTGCTGCGCCGCGAGGGCATCGGCATCCACTGGTACGCGGCCAACCGCTCCATGGACAGCCGGGTGTTCTCCTCCTCCGACGGCGAGCTGCTGATCGTGCCGGAGCGCGGCCGGCTGCTGCTCCGTACCGAACTGGGCGTCCTGGCCGCCGGGCCGGGCCACGTCGCGCTGGTCCCGCGCGGGGTGCGCTTCCGGGTCGAGCTGCCGGACGGCGAGGCGCGCGGCTACGTCTGCGAGAACTACGGCCAGCACTTCCAGCTGCCCGACCTCGGCCCGATCGGCGCCAACGGTCTTGCCAACGCGCGGGACTTCATGGCTCCGGTGGCGGCGTACGAGGACCGCGAGGAGCCGGTGGAGGTGGTGAACAAGTTCGGCGGCAACCTGTGGGCCGCCGAGTACGGCCACTCCCCCCTCGACGTCGTCGGCTGGCACGGCAACCTGGTGCCGTACGTGTACGACCTGCGGCGCTTCAACGTGCTCGGCTCGGTCAGCTACGACCACCCCGACCCGTCGATCTACACCGTGCTGACCTCGCCCTCCGACACTCCGGGCCTGGCCAACGCCGACCTCGTGGTCTTCGCACCGCGCTGGCTGGTCGGCGAGGACACCTTCCGCCCGCCGTACTTCCACCGGAACGTGATGAGCGAGTTCATGGGGCTCATCGAGGGCGCGTACGACGCCAAGGCGGAGGGCTTCGTCCCCGGCGGGGCATCGCTGCACAACATGATGTCGGCGCACGGCCCGGACCGGACGACCTTCGACAGGGCGAGCACCGCCGAACTGGTCCCGCAGAAGGTGGACGACGGGCTGGCCTTCATGTTCGAGACGCGCTGGCCGGTGGTGCCGACGCGGGAGGCGCTGGAGGCTGAGCACCTGCAGCGGGATTACGACGGCGTGTGGCGGGGGCTTGAGCGACACTTCCGGCCATGACGACGAGCCCGAGCAGCACCTTCGCACCCGACTCGCTGGTCCTGAACCGCAAACTCCCCTTGTGGTACCAGGTCTCGCAGTCCCTGCGCGCCTCGATACTCGGCCGCCGTCCGGACGCCCCGCTGCGGCTGCCGACCGAGGACGCACTGGCCGAACACTACGGCGTCAGCGTGCTCACGATGCGGCAGGCGCTGAAGGAGCTGGAGGAGGAGGGTCTGATCAGCCGCCACCGGCGGCGCGGCACCTTCATCGAACCGGCCGCGCTGCGCGGGGCGCCGGTGCGGCTGCTGGGTTCGGTCGACGCGATCGTCGCCCAGCAGTCCGGGGACCGCACCAGTGTGCTCGGCCACGGCCCGGCGCCCGTGCCACCGGAGTACGCGGAGTACTTCCCCGCGCCGGCCGAGACGATCGCCTACCGCCGGCTGCGCTGCGACGAGTCGGGGGAGCCGACCAACTGGGCGGAGAACTTCGTCCTGCCGGAGCTGGCGGCCCGCATCGACCTCGCGGACCTGGCGCGCTGGCCGATGACGAAGGTGCTGCGGGACGCCCTCGGGGTGCGGATCAGCCGCATCACCGACACCGTCGAGGCACGGCTGGCCGACCCGGGCACCGCCCGGCTGCTGCAGGTGCCGCTGCTCAGCCCGATCCTGCACTACACGGGGGTGACCTACGACGACACCGGCCGCGTGGTCGACGTGGTGCGCATCCACTACCGGGGCGACCGCTTCTCCTTCACCGTGACCATGGAGGCACCCTGAGGGGCCTCAGTAGCATGCCCACAGTGAGCGATGAAGCGCCGACGCTGGCCGACCTGATGCCGTGGTCCGTCCCGCCCCTGCGCCTGGGGCGGAGCTGGGTCATGGCACCCGAGGCGGCGACCCTCACCGCGCGTTGGGACCGGCTGGTGAAGACCAGGGGCACCGAGCGCGAGCGGCTGTTCCACCCGACCCGGGCACGCACCCCGCACACGGCCGTCGCCCAACTGCCGGGCCACCCCGCGCCCACCACCCGGCTGGAGCGGGAGGAGGGCCCGTGCGCGGAGCCGGTGCGGGTGCTGCACGGCCCGTACGACCAGCAGTGGCTCATCCCCGACCAGCGGCTGATCGACGCGGCCCGCCCCGAGTTGTGGCGGGTCGCCGACGAGGACCGGCAGCTGTACACGGTGGAGTTGGCGCGCCTGCCGCAGCTCCCGGGGCCGCCGCTGGCCTTCTCCGCGCTGCTCCCCGACGGCCACTCCCCCGCCGGCCGGCCGGGCCGGATCCGGCCGCTGTTCCGCCGCCCCGGCGGGCTGGACCCCAACCTCGCGCCGGGTCTGCTGGACCGCCTCCGCGGACGGCTGGACACCCCGGTCGGCGCGGAGGACGTGCTCGCCTGGATCGCCGCGCTCGCCACCGGCTGGCCCGTGGAGGTCCCGCTCACCGCCGATCCGGCCCTGTGGGCGGAGGGCGTCGCGCTGGGCCGCCGTCTGCTGTGGCTGCACACCCGCGGCACCCGCTTCGCCGATCCGGCGGAGGACCGCCCCGCGGGGCATCCCCGGCTGCCGGGCGGCCGGCGCCCCTATGTCCGGGCGGCGCTGCCCGACGTGCCGCGGGAGGGTCCGTCGTACGACCCGCGGGAAGCGGCGCTGGTACTGGGGAGCGGGCGGGTGGCACCGGTGCCGGAGGCGGCCTGGGGGTTCCACGCCGGGGGGACGCGGGTGCTGGAGACCTGGTTCGGGCGGCGGATCCCCGACGGGGCGGCGGAGGACCTGGACGCGATTCGGCCGGCCGCATGGCCGCGGGCCAGGACGACCGAACTGCTGGAGCTGATCAGTGTGCTGACCCTGCTGGCGGAGTTGCGGCCGTCACGCCGCGCGCTTGCCGCCCGGGTCGCGGCCGGCCCGCGGATCGGCGCCGCCGAGTTGCGCGCGGCCCGCGTCCTGCCGGTGTCCGAGACGGCGCGCCGTCCGGCCTCCGTGCTGGATCACCACGAGGAGGGGCCGGACGGGCAGTTCGCCCTGCTGTGACCGCAAGTCGACTTGACAACAGGCCCGGACGGAGCACACCGACGCGCCGCATGACGCGGCGCGGTGCCGGGACGGTGCACTGCGCCCGAGCCTGTCCGCTGAAGGAACGCCGAGAACGCCTCCGGTCAGCCGCGGCTGCCGAAGAGCGAACGACGCAGCCGCCGCAGCGGCGCGAACAGCGACACACGCGCACCGCGGCTGGCGTTCGCGCGCACATGGTCGCGCGAGGTCAGCTCGCGCATCAGCAGCGTGGCCTCCTCCGCCTCCCGCTGCGGCACGGCAGGGCCGGCCAGCACCGAGAGATGGCGGTCGAGACGCGCGCTGGACGCGCTGCTCCCGCACGTGACGGCAGGCACTCGCGGCCTGCTCCGCATTGCTATCTGATCCATGACACTCCCCACCCGTTCGAGGGCACCCGGCACCGGGCAGGGTAACCCTATCGTCCTGCAGCGTCACCTATGCATCCGTGTTCCCGGATTCACCTTCGCGTCAAGGGGGTTGACGGTCATGAACCGATCCCCAGCGCGAGCAGGGGAAGTTGGACCACGGGATCCGAGGTCGGCACCACGGATCCGCCACTCGGCTCAACCGTCACGGTGAACGCGTACGACAACTCGTCCAACCGGTCGGCCACGAACGGCCCGGGTGTGCCGCCCGCCGCCGGATCGGCGCCCAGCACCGCCAGGGAGCGGTAGGACGTCGGGCGCTCGCTCACCAGCCACAGCTGGTAGACCTCGCGTCCCTCCAGGCCCGGCAGCCCGTGCACCGTCACCACGGCGCGGCGCAGGTCCCGTGACACCACGGCGGTCACCCCTCGTCCACGGTCGTCGCTGGCGTAGGCGGGGCGGGCGTCCTCCGCGGTCAGGACCTCGTTCACCGCGCGCGTGTTCCCCCGCTCCCGGTCCAGTTGTGCGGCGGTCCGCAGCAGCAGGGCGCCCAGCACCAAGCCGGCCAGGAGGGCGGCCCCTGCGCCCGCCGCGGCCAGGCGCGTCGCGGACGGCCGGCGCCACGCCTCCCACCACCGCCGCGGCACCGGGACCTCCGGGCCGTCCGGCGCGTCGTCCACCGGCAGCGGCACCATCGGGGGCGGCGCCATCGGGGGCGGCGACGGCGAGGCCGGACTCCCGGCGCCGAGCCGCACGGTGTCCCCGGCCGGCTCCCGCACGCGGTCCGCGCACGCGTGGCAGCGCATCAAATGCCGCTCGAATCGGCGTGCTTCCCGCGGCGCGAGGGTGTCGAGCGCGTACGCCGCGGCCAGTTCGTGCACGGAACCTCTCATGGGTCGCCCCGCTTTCCTCCGCGGTGCGCGGCACGTCCGGCCGGGCCCATATCACGTTACAACCCTGTGACACAAATTCCTCCCGGTCCGCCAATCCGCGAGCCGACCGGCCCCGAACAACCCACGCAGGACCTCTTCCAAGGGGGAGGGGCCGGACTCGCGAAGGACCGAGCGATGA
Source organism: Actinacidiphila sp. bgisy160 (assembly GCF_965342435.1). Classification (GTDB taxonomy): domain Bacteria; phylum Actinomycetota; class Actinomycetes; order Streptomycetales; family Streptomycetaceae; genus Actinacidiphila. The sequence continues at coordinate 87,315 of NZ_CBDRCM010000024.1, forward strand.
CCGCACACAGCAGGAGCAGGATCAGGGCCCGTTTCGGGCGATCGCGCACGATCGCCCTGCTGGCCACGGGCGCACTGGCCGCGGGGGGACTCGCCGCCGTGGGCGTCACCGGACTGAAGCCGGGGACGGCACAGGCGTCCAGCCACCGGGAGGCGCCGCTGATCTCGGGGCAGCCGCAGTACGACACCACGGACGTCTACGCGTTCGTCAGCCCCGACCGCCCGGACACCACCACGCTGGTGGCGAACTGGATCCCGTTCGAGGACCCGGCCGGCGGCCCGAACTTCTACAAGTTCGCCGATGACGCCCAGTATGACATCCACATCGACAACGACGGGGACGCGCAGGGCGACTACCTCTACCGGTGGACGTTCCAGGACCACTTCCGCAACGAGAAGACGTTCCTGTACAACACCGGCCCGGTCACCAGCCTCGACGACCCGGACCTGAACTTCTACCAGACCTACGACATCGACCTGTTCCGGCTGCACAACCAGCAGGTCACCGGCCGCTACAAGGTCGCGAACGACGTACCGGTCGCGCCGTCGAACGTCGGCAAGGCCTCGATGCCGGACTACAACGTGCTGCGCCAGCAGGCCGTCAAGCACCTCGGCCGCGGCACCACGGCCTTCGCCGGCCAGGCCGACGACCCGTTCTTCCTGGACCTGCGGGTCTTCGACCTGCTCTACGGGGGCAACCTCTCCGAGGTCGGCGACGACACCCTCAAGGGCTACAACGTCAACACCATAGCCCTGCAGGTCCCGACGGCCGCGATCCGCCAGTCGGCGAAGCAGCCGGTGGTCGGTATCTGGTCCACCACGCAGCGGCGGACCGCGAACGGCGACTGGGCACAGGTCTCCCGCCTCGGCATGCCCCTGGTGAACGAGGTGGTCAACCCGCTCAAGGACAAGGACCGGTTCAACGCGTCCTCGCCCTGGAACGACGGTCAGTTCCTCAAGAACGTGACGCACCCCGAACTGCCCGGGCTCATCGAGGGCATCTACAAGATCAAGGCCCCGGCCACCCCGCGCGACGACCTCGTCCAGGTGTTCCTGACGGGCGTGCCGAAGCTCAACCAGCCGCCGCGCGTCCGCCCGTCGGAGATGCTGCGGCTCAACACGGCCGTCCCGCCGACCGCCAAGCCCAAGCGGCTCGGCGTCCTGGACGGCGACACCGCCGGCTTCCCCAACGGACGCCGGCTCGGCGACGACGTCGTCGACATCGCGCTGCAGGTGGTGGAGGGCGAACTGGTCGGCTCGAAGAACGACCTGGGTGACGCGGTCAACGCCAACGACCAGACGTTCGGCGCCAGCTTCCCCTACGTGGCCCTGCCGGCCTCCGGTTCGGACGGCCCGCTGGCCAAGCCGGCCACCAACTCGGCACAGACCGGCGGGATCACACAGCTCAACGCGGGCGGCCTGCTTCCCGGCGGCGGTGACGACGACACCGTGCTGATCGCCTCCGCGGCCTCCGGCGGCGCGGGCGTGCTGCTGATCGGTGCCGCGCTGCTGTGGTGGCGGATGCGCCGCCGCCCCGCCGGCCGCCGGGCGCACGGCCGCGCCTGAGGCCGGGCCTCCGGCCTCAGGCCTCAGGCCACCGCGGGAAGCACACCGCGCGGCACCCGGCCGGGGCGCACCGCGAGCGCCCCGGCCGGGCTCCACCCCGTCATCCCGAAAGGCAGCAGCCATGGACGTACCTGCCCTGGGCCGGCTTCGCGCCGCCGTCCTGTACGCGGCGCTGGTGCTCGGCCTCGCGCTGGCGCTCACCGCGGGCGCACTGGTCCTCGGCGGGTCCCCCGCCCCGCAGGACTCCGCGCGGGACGCGGCGCCCGCCGCCGACGCCCCGCTGGACCGCCTCGCCGAGGGCGACCTCGCGGGCGGCATCGCGGCCCTGCAGACGCATCTGCGGGCCCAGCCCAAGGACGCCGCGGGGTGGGCCGCGCTCGGCGCCGCCTACGTCGAGCAGGCCAGGACCAGCGGCGACCCCACCCGCTACCCGCAGGCGCAGGCGGCCTTCAGCCGCTCGCTGCGGATCGCCCCGCACGACAACGACGCCGCACTCGCCGGGCGTGCCGCACTCGCCGCCGCCCGCCACGACTTCCGCACCGCCCTCACCGAGGCGGACCGGGCGCTGAAGGTGAACCCCTACGGCGAGCGCGCCCTCGCCGTCCGGGTCGACGCCCTGGTCGAACTCGGCCGCTACGACGAGGCGCTGCGCGCCGCCGAGCACGCCGACGCGGTGCGACCCGGCATCCCGGTCTTCACCCGCCTGGCCTACGTCCACGAACTGCGCGGCGACCCGGCCGGTGCCCGCCGCATCCTGACCCGCGCCCTGGAGTCCGCCGCGACCCCGGGCGACACGGCCTACGTCGCCACGGCACTGGGCCAGCTCGCCTGGAGCCAGGGCCGCTACCCGGCGGCGCTGCGGCACTTCGCCACCGCGCTGCGGGCCGACCCGGGCTACCTGCCGGCGCTCGAGGGCCGCGGCCGCACATACGCGGCGCGCGGCGACCGCGGGAGGGCCTTGCGCGACCTGGGCCGGGTCGTCGACCGCTACCCGCTGCCCGCGCAACTCGCCGGACTGGGCGAGCTGTACGAGGCCGCAGGCCAGGACAAGCGGGCGCGGCAGCAGTACACGGTGGCTCGCACCTGGATCGCCCTCGCCAAGGCGAACGGCGTCGCCACCGACCTGGACGCGGCGCTGGTCGCCGCCGACCACGGGGACGCCGCCGAGGCGCTGCGCGCGGCTCGGGCCGAATGGTCACGCCGGCCAACCGTCCACACCGCCGACGCGCTCGCCTGGGCCCTGCACGTCAACGGCCGCGACCGCCAGGCCCTGCCGTACGCCGAGCGCTCCTCCGCGCCGGGCTACCGCAACGCCGCCTTCCTCTACCACCGCGGCGTCATCGAGGCGGCCCTCGGCAAGCGCGGGGCGGCCAGGACGTCGCTGGCCGCGGCGCTCCGCCTCAACCCCGGCTTCTCCCCCACCGCAGCCCCGGCCGCCCGCCGTGCGCTGGCCCGCATCGAAGGAGACCCGTCATGATCCGGCGCAGGACGGCCGCCGCGGCGGCCGCGGCAGCGGCGGGAGCGGCCCTCGCGCTGCTGCCCGCGCAACACGCGCAGGCGCATCCGCTCGGCAACTTCACCGTCAACCGCTACGACGGCCTGGTCGCCGCCCCCGGTGTGCTGCGGATCGATCACGTCGAGGACCTCGCCGAGATCCCCGCGGCACAGGCGGTGCCCGCGATCGACCGGGACGGCGACCGGGCTCTGGGCCGCGCCGAGTTGGCGAACTGGGCGAAGACGCGCTGCGAGGCGGCCGCGAGGGGCGCGCGGGCGTCCGTCGGCGGGCGCCGCGAACCGGTGGCGGTGCGCCGGGCCACGGCGGCCGTACGGCCGGGGCAGGCCGGGCTGACGACGCTGCGCGTCGAGTGCCGGATGACGGCGCGGCTGCCGTCCACGCAGCCGGCGTCCCTGGACTACCGTCCGGCGGACGTCGCCACCGGGCCCGGCTGGCGGGAGATCACCGCGCGCGGCGACCGTATGACGCTCCACGACGCCGACGTGCCCGGGCAGTCGGTGTCGCGCCGGCTCACCGCGTACCCGATGGACCTGCTCTCCTCACCCGCCGACGAACGCGCGGCCGGCTTCCGGGTGACCCCGGGCGGCCCCGCGCTGTCGGCGGAGGAGGACGCCCCCGCCTCCGCCGGTGTGCTGCCGCGCGGCGCGGACCGCTGGACGCGGGCCCTCACCGACCTGGTGTCGCGGCACGCGCTCACCCCGGGCTTCGCCACCCTGGCACTGCTCACGGCGCTTGTCCTGGGCGCGATGCACGCGCTCGCGCCCGGGCACGGCAAGACGCTGATGGCGGCGGCGGCCGCCGCGGGCGGCCGGCGGTCGCGACGGGACATGGTCGCGCTGGGCGCGTCGGTGACGGTCACCCACACCCTGGGGGTGTTCGCGCTCGGCCTGCTGGTGACGACCGGTTCGGCCGCGGCGCCCTCGGTCATCGGCTGGCTGGGAGTCGCGAGCGGGGTACTGGTCGCGTGCGCCGGGGCGGCGCTGCTCCGCCGCGCATGGCGGTCGCGGGGGCAGCCGCACAGCCACGGGCATGACCACGGGGACGGTCACCACAGCCACGGCCATCACCACCACAGCCGTCCTCACGAGCACCCGCGCCCTCACACGCCCTCCCCCGGGACGGCGCCACAGGCCGCGCCCGCCGCCGTCCTCACCGCCGAACACCCCGCCCCCGAGCGCCACGGCCACGTCCACCCACACACACATACGCATCCGGATACGCAGGAATCGCGACCCACCCTCCGGGGCACGGTCCTGCTCGGCTTCGCCGGCGGCCTCGTCCCCAGCCCTTCCGCGGTCGTCGTCCTGGTGGGCGCCGCGGCCCTGGGCCAGGCCTGGTTCGGCTTCCTGCTGGTCCTCGCGTACGGCGCGGGTCTGGCGATCACGCTCACGGCCGCCGGTTTCGCCGTCGTCCGCCTCGGCCGGCTGGCCGGGACGGCCTCGGCGCTGCGGGGCCGCGGCCGGCTGTTCACGGCGGCGCGGCGGCTCACGCCGCTGGTCACGGCGTCCGTGGTGCTGGTGCTGGGCTGCGGCCTGGTGCTCAGGACGGCGCTGTCGATGGCCGGTTGACGGAGCTTTCCGTCGAAAGGGTCCGTTCGGGGGGAAGTTCGGTCATGCTGGGCTGCGGGCGGCACGAAGGGGGGACACGCCGATGACACGGCTTGTGGCGGGGCGCTACCGGCTGATCAGCGAGCTGGGCCGGGGCGGCATGGGTGTGGTGTGGCTGGCCCGGGACGAACTGCTCGGCCGTGAGGTGGCCGTCAAGGAGGTCAAGGCCCCGCCGGGCCTGGACGACCGGGAGGTCGAGCGCCTGTACGCCCGGCTGCAGCAGGAGGGGATCGCCGCCGCCCGGGTCGAGCACCCCAACGTCATCAAGGTGTACGACGTCGCCATGGCCGAGGGCAGTCCGTGGATCGTCATGGAGCTCGTCCGGGGCGTGACGCTCGCCGACGTCCTCGACGCCGAGGGCCCCATGGAGCCGCGGCGGGCGGCGGGAATCGGCGGCAAGGTGCTGGAGGCGCTGCGCGCCGGCCATGCCGCCGGGGTGCTGCACCGCGACGTGAAGCCGGGCAACGTGCTCATCGGCAATGACGGACGGGTCGTGCTCACCGACTTCGGTATCGCCATGATCGAGGGTTCCTCGGCGATCACCCGGACCGGCGAACTGGTCGGCTCACCGGAGTACCTGGCCCCCGAGCGGGCGCTCGGGCGCCGTCCCGGCCCGGAGTCGGACCTGTGGTCGCTCGGGGTGCTGCTGTACGTGGCCGTGGAAGCCGGTTCGCCGTTCCGCCGCGACACCGCGCTGAGCACGATGCGCGCGGTGGTGGACGAGGAACCGCCCGAACCGCGCAGGGCGGGACCGCTCGCCCCGGTGATCACAGGGATGCTGCGCAAGGACCCGGCGGCCCGCCTCCCGGGTGAGGAGGTACAACGGCGGCTCGACGCCCTCGCCTCCGGGCGCACGCCACCGGGCGCCGGCACGGCCTACGCCACCACGCAGGCCGCCGCGCCACTGCCGCCGAGGCCGGACGGCACCCCGACCCGGCCGACCCCGGTCTCCTCGACCCCGGTCTCCTCGACCCCGGTCTCCTCGACTCCGGTCTCCTCGACTCCGGTCTCCTCGAAGCCACTTGGGCCGACGGCACCGGTGGGCGCGGGGTACGGCGCCGCGCCGGCAGGGGCCTCTCCGGCCAGGCCGCGCCGCGCGGCGGTGGCAATGGCGGTGGGCGCGCTCGCCCTCGCCCTGGGCATCGGAGGCGCGGCCTACGCACTCCTCGACGACGGCTCGCCCGGTGGCTCCGGCCACGGCACCACCGCCGGGAACACTCCGGGCGGCGGGGAGACCCCGTCCGTCACCGGCTCGCGGGACGACGACGGCGGCGCGGACGCCAGCGGCTACGAGGCGACGGCCGGCGGCAGTGACTCCGGGTCCCCGCACACCTCGCCGCCGGCCGGCACACCGGTCCAAGTGAACGTCCACGTCACGGTCTCGGCCGTGCGCGACACCTACACCGGGGGCTGTCCGCCGCCGGCAGAGCAGGCGCCGTCCTTCTCGGCGGTCGTCACGGTCGACCGCACTCCGGTGACGGTCACCTACCGCTGGACGTCCAGCGCCGGTGCTTCCGGCCACGGCCGGCAGACCCTCGAATTCCCGGCGGGAGGCCCGAAGAGCCGCACGGTCGAGTACACGGAGCCGTCCTACGAGCCGGACGGCACGATCGAGGGCTGGGTGTCGTTCGCGGTGCGGAGCCCGGTGGAGTCGGCGTCCGGGCACGTCCCGTTCACGGTGACGTGCCGGGCGCCGAGCCCGTCACCGAGCGGTTCGGACGGGACGGCGCCGACCCCCTGAGGTCACGTCGGCACGGGTGAGGGGTGCCGGGCCGTGGCCCGGCACCCCTCGCCTCATGTCGTCCGGGTGCTGCGCGCTGCCGTGCCGCGGGTCACGCGGCGGAGGTGAAGACCGGCAGGTAGCCGCCGGACTGCCCGGAGGCCGTGGGGTGGTAGGACTCGTAGACGGGGAGGGTGAGGCTGTGCAGCCACGCCGAGCCCGAGCAGAGCTCGTGCCCGGTGAAGGTGCCGCGGACGTCGGCGAAGGCGAAGCCGTGGTCGGCGGCGCGCTTGGCGGTGACGGTGTCGAGGAGGTCGGCGGCGTCGTTGATGGCCCTGCGCTTGGTCTCGCTGAGGCCGATGCAACTGGTGCCCAGCTTGTAGAAGCGCGGGTAGCCGAGGACGACGACACGGGCCGAAGGCGCCCGTGAGCCGATGGCGTTGTAGACGGAGTCGAGCCGTGCGGGCAGTTGGTTGTTGGCGAAGTCCCTGGCCTGGTTGATGCGGCTGAGGCAGGTGCTGTCGGAGCTGAGGACGCAGGTGGTCATCACGTCGGCGAAGCCGGCGTCGTTGCCGCCGATGCTGATGCTGACCAGGGTCGTCGAGGCGTTGAGCGGACCGAGTTGGTTGTTGAGCACGTCGGTCGTGGTCGCTCCGGAACACGCCGTGAAAGAGAACCCGGACGGGCTGTGCGCGTTCGCCCACAGCCGGGGGAACGCCTTGCTGCTGCGGTAGCAACTGCCGCTCGAGCTGTCGTAGCTGCCGGACCCGACCCCGGCGGAGTACGAGTCGCCCAGTGCCACGTAGACGGGGCCGGCGGCTTGGGCGGAACCGGCACCAACCAGGGCGAGTGCGGCGGTAAGGAGAAGCGCGGATGCGGCTGACACGAAACGGGACAGTCTCATGGAACCTCCCTTAGCAGGATCTCTGCCGCATCTTTCGTACCGCGCAGTAACACGTTCGGGAAGTGTCCATGCCAAGATTTATGACATGGACATTCCTGTGCGCTGTCCGTGATCGCCGCTGCGTGCACCGGAAGTGACGCCACCTCGGCCGATGGGCTCTACTCCCGTAGTTGACAAGCGCTTTAGGGACTCCGGCAGCCGCACCACTCGAACACGCCGGCAACGCCGGTCGCACAGTACGACGGAGAACGCCCACGCCCGGCGGGACCGTCACCCCTTGGGGACGGCGGTCTCGGCGGCGCTGGAGGAGCAGCCGCGGTTCACGACCGCCTGGCAGCAGGCGGGCTCCATCGGGACCGCACGTCGCCGGCAGGAGGACCAGGGCGATCGCACCGACGCCCAGGAGCACGGTGACCTCTCGCCGCCCCGCCACCGGCAACCCCCCATAGGCACGTCCGCGTGACGTCCCATCACCCGCCGGGGTAACCTGCGCAATGCCCGGATCAAGCCGGTTTCACCGGGAGTTCAGGGATTCAGGGGGATTCCGCCACTCCGCAAAAACCCGGTGCGAATGCGGACCTTGTGCCGGATCATGTGCGGCATGCCCGACGCAACGCCACCGCATCGCGCCCTGTCCATCCGTCTCGGCATGAACGACGACGACTCACCCTCCGACGCCATCGACGCCCTGTTCCTCAGCCGCTTCGTCACCGGCGAGCAGCCCCACTCGTGCGGCACGTCCCTGGACCGGGTCAAGTCGGGACTGACGCTCGTCCCGGGCGGCGGATCGGTGCTGCGCTCCGCGCGGGACAAGGACCGCGGCGCGACCCTCGCCGAGGGCGACGGCTGGACGATCCTCGTCTCGCGCTGGCACCGTCGTGCCGATGTGACGGTGACGGCGGTCAGCGAGGAGCTGGCGCGACGCGTCCTGGCGCAGGCCGTCGAGGACGCCGAGGACCAGCCGGAACCGCAGCCCGACGACGTGACCATGGGCTTCTGGTACGTCGCGCCGCGCCGCGGGCCGCACCGCATCACCCGGCAGATCAGCGCCGCCCCCTGGGACGACGTGCGGGGCAACTACACGGCGCCGGTGGCGGAGGCCATGGACGGACTGATGAAGCTCACCGCCGACGACGTCAGCGGCCGGCTGCTGCTCCTGCACGGCCCGCCGGGCACCGGCAAGACCTCCGCGCTGCGCACGCTGGCGCGCGCGTGGCGCGACTGGTGCCAGGTGGACTGCGTCCTCGACCCCGAGGTGCTCTTCAACGACGTCGGCTATCTGATGGAGATCGCCATCGGCGAGGACGACTCCGAAGGGCCGGGCCGCTGGCGGCTGCTGCTCCTGGAGGACTGCGACGAACTCATTCGCGGCCAGGCCAAGCACCAGACCGGGCAGGCGCTGTCGCGGCTGCTCAACCTCACCGACGGACTGCTCGGCCAGGGCCGCAACGTCCTGGTCGGCATCACGACCAACGAGGACCTGGAGCGGCTGCACCCGGCGGTGGTCCGCCCCGGCCGCTGCCTGGCCCGGATCGAGGTCGGCCCGCTGACCCGCGCCGAGGCGACCGGCTGGCTCGGCACGTCCGAGGGCGTCGGCCGGGACGGCGCCACGCTCGCGGAGCTGTACGCGCTGCGCCGCGCCGCCTCCGCCTCCGGCGGCACGGCGCTCCCCCACCAGACGGCCGCGGCCTCCGCCTCCGGAGGCCTTTACCTCTGATGGCCGGGGGTTCCCCCGGCGGAGCACGGGGGAGGATACGGACCCGCACCCCGGCCGAACTGCGCCGCGGCCGCCGTCCGCGGTCGCACGGCTGCTGGGACCACCTGTACGCGGCGCCGCTGTGGCCGCTGCACGGCGCCAACCTGGGGACACTGCTGCGCACCTGCGACGCGGTCGGCGCGTGCCTGGTCGTCCCGCGCTTCCCCTGGGTGCCGGAGGCACTCGCCCGCGGCAACACCCTGCGGCGGCCCGCCTGCGTGCACTGGACCGGCGATCCCCTGGGCTGGCTGCAGCGGCAGCGCGACCGCGGGGCGCACGTCGTCGGGGTCGAACTCGCCGACGAGGCGGTCCGGCTGGCGGACCTGCCGGCCGCGCGGCGCACCACGGTCGTCGTGCTGGGACACGAGCAGCAGGGCATCCCGCCGGAGGCGCTGGACCTGCTCGACCTCGCCGTCGAGATCCCCATGGTGGGCACGGGCGCCAGCCTCAACGTCGCGGTCGCCGGATCGCTGGCGCTCTACAAGCTGGCCGGGCTGCTGTGAACGGCGCGGGCTACGCCTCGTACGCGGCGCGCAGCGCGTCCCGCACGGCGGCCTCGGCGGCGGCGCGGTCCAGGCCGAGGCGCCGGGCGCGCTGGGCGTAGGCGGACGCGGCGGCGGCCGCCTCCCGGTTCGCGGCGTCGCCCGCGGCCGCGACGAAGGTGCCGCCCCGGCCTCGGGTCTCGATCACACCGTCCGCCTCCAGGGCGCGGTAGGCCTTGGCCACGGTGTTGGCCGCCAGGCCGAGGTCGTCGGCGAGACCGCGGACGGTCGGCAGCCGGTAGCCGACCGGGAGAGCGCCGGAACGGGCCTGGTCCGCGATCTGCTCTCGCAGTTGCTCGTAGGGCGCGGTGGCCGCGTCGGGCCTGACGGTGATCTTGAGGCTCACGGTGTGTCGTCCTCCCGGCGGGACGGATCGGCGCTGTTTGTCGCGGCCATTGTGCTGCACGCGCCGTCGGTGAGGACGACGGCGCGGCCGGGCCCCGCCGGGTCGTGGGCGATCGCGTCCCCCGGCTCGTGCAGGTGCAGCACGAAGCGCTCGCCCGCGCGGTACGCCTCCAGACCGGCCCTGCAGTACGCCACCATGTCGTCCGGCAGCGCGTCCAGGGGGAACCAGCCGAGCCCGGAGCACTTGTCCGGCTCGCGGTTGACCGGCTCGTGGACGGCCGCGTCCGCCGTGAAGAACCAGCCGATGCGTTCACCGCCGCCGGGCGCGCGGTGCTGCATGACGAGGGCGACCGAGACGTCCTCGGGGCGCAGCACGACACCCACCTCCTCGTGGGCCTCGCGGATCAGCGCGGTCAGGACGTCCTCGCCGTCCTCGACGTGGCCGGAGGGTGCGTGCAGCAGGCCGTCGGCGTATCCGGTACCGGCCCTGCGGCCGAGCAGGACCTCGTCGCCGCGGCGGAGGACGAGGTGCACGTCGACGATCTCCGTGTGCCTGCGGGGCTGTTTGATCCGCACGACCGCGACGTAGCGCTCGTCGTGGACCGGGCCGCCCCACAGCGCGGTGTCGTGGGCGAGCTGCTCGACCAGGGTGTGCTCGGCGAGCGGCCGCACCATCGCGGCCAGTTCGGTGGCGCGGATGCCCACCGGCTCGGCCTCCCCCCAGCGGCCCTCGACCAGCACCAGGCGTCCGCCACGGCGCAGCAGCCGGGCCCAGCGGCGCAGCGCCGCCACGGGGTCGGGCAGCGCCCACAGCAGGTGGCGGACGAGCACCACGTCGAACCGGGCATGGGCGACCGGCGGTTCGGCCGCGTCCCCGAGGAGCACGCGGGCCCCGGTGCCGGCCAGCTTCGCCCGGGCCAGCGCCGCCATGCGCGGGGAGCGGTCGACCGCGGTCACCCGGTGTCCTTGCTCGGCGGCCAGCCGCGCGAGGCTGCCCGTGCCGCAGCCGAGGTCGAGCACGTCCGCCGGGGTGGCGGGCAGCCACGCCCGCATCCGCGCCGCCCACGCCTCCCGCACGGCGGGCTCCCGCAAGCCGTGGTCGGGCTCCTCGTCGAAGCGGTCGGCCACGGTGTCCCAGTACGCGTCACTGCTGATTTCGCCCACCCCGTGATCCTTCCACCCCCCACTGACACCGCCCGATGACCGCGGACGGCCCGCCGCCGGGGCGGAGCGGCGGCGCGGCGTCGACGGGCGCCCCCAGCCGAACATCGGCCGCATGGCCATGCCCCCGCCACGGGCGGGCGGACCGCCGTCCCGTCCAAGGCGCGGCACCCCCCTGGATTCCGGGGGCAGGGCGCGGGCAGATCCCCCCACGACCGAACGCCACCTTCGAGACAAGCCCGGATTCGCCCCGGCACCCGCCGCGCGGAAGCCGTCCAGCACCCCAGCGGAACCCGCCGGACGCCACCCGCACCAAGCCCGGCCCCCGAGGACCGGCAGACCAGCGCCCCCGGGTCACCACGCCTGCGCGGCGGCGACGGCCAGGCAACCGCCGAGCGGAAGCCGCCCGGCGCCCGAGGACGAGGACCGGACGGCTCCCGGCCATGGCCGCAATAGCCCCCACGGCGACACCGCCCCTCGCCGGCATCAGCGGTGTCCCCGCCCCGGACGGGGGCACCGTGGCCGGGGGAGCCACCCCCTGTGACTCCGGCGGGGCGCGGGCGGATCCCGCCCCCGAACGCGCCCCACCGGCGCCCGCGGCGCGGAACGAGGTCCGCGGAGTGAGGTCAGCTCAGGCCGAGGTTCCGGTAGCGGGTGCGGCGGGCGGCGAGGCGGACGGCGCGTGGGCGGGTGCGGAGGGCCGCGAGCTCCTCGCCCAGGACCGCGCCGAGGCGGGCCAGGAAGGCCTCGGGCTCGTCCGCCGCGTCGGGCCGCTCCTCGACCACGCGGTCGACGATCCCGTGCGCGGCCAGGTCCGCCGACCGCACCCCCTGGCGCTCCGCCACCTCGTACGCCCGCTCCGTCGTCCGGTACAGGATCGCCGAGGCCCCCTCGGGCGGCAGCGGGGAGAGCCACGCGTGCCGCGCCGCCACCACCCGGTCCGCGGGCAGCAGCGCGAGCGCGCCCCCGCCGGCGCCCTGCCCGAGCAGCAGGCACAGCGTGGGGGCGGGCACGCTCATCAGGTCGGCGAGGGAGCGGGCGATCTCGCCCGCCAGGCCACCCTCCTCGGCCTCCCGGGACAGCGCGGCGCCCGCCGTGTCGACGACGGACAGCAGCGGCAGGTCGAGTTCCGCCGCGATGCCCATGCCACGGCGGGCGACCCGCAGGCCGGCGGGGCCGAGCGCGGGCGGCCGGCCGTCGCCGGTATCCGGCCGGTCGTGGCCGAGGACGACGCAGGGCGTGCCGCCGATCCGGGCGAGCGCCAGCAGGAGTCCGGGGTCCCGCTCCCCCGCGCCGGTGCCGCTGAGCGGGGTCACGTCCCGGGCGGCCACGGCCAGCAGGGCGCGCAGTCCAGGCCGTTCGGGCCGCCGTGAGTGCCGGACGGACTCCGCGGCCGGGGGGACGGGGACGTAGGGGGCGGGACCTGGCTCGGCCCGTCCGGTGCCGGGGGCAGCCGCCGTGTCGCCGCACAGCACCCCCAGGGCGCGTGCCGCGGCGGCCGCGAGTTCCGCGGAGGGCAGGACCGTGTCGACGATGCCATTGACCAGCAGGTTCTCCGCGACCTGGACGCCGGGCGGGAACTTTTCGCCGTACAGGGCCTCGTGCACCCGGGGGCCGAGGAAGCCGATGAGCGCCCCAGGTTCGGCGGCGGTGACGTGCCCGAGGGAGCCCCAGGACGCGAAGACCCCGCCCGTGGTCGGGTGCCGCAGGTGGACCAGGTAGGGCAGGCCCGCGGCCTTGTGGTCGGTGATGGCCGCCGCGACCTTGACCATCTGCAGGAACGCGATGGTGCCCTCCTGCATCCGCGTCCCGCCCGAGGCGGGCGAGGCCAGCAGCGGCAGCCGCTCGCGGGTGGCCCGTTCGACGGCCCGTACGAGGCGTTCGCCGGCGGCGACGCCGATCGAACCGCCCAGGAAGCGGAACTCGCCCGCGACGACGGCGACCCGGCGGCCGCGGATCCGGCCCTCTCCGGTGACCACCGACTCGTCGAGCCCGGTGCGCTCACGTGCCCGGGCGAGGTCGGCGCGGTACCCGGGGTCGTCGAGGTACCCGGGCAGGGCGGTCACGGGCTCGTCCCAGCCGTGCCAGGTGCCGTGGTCGACGACGGCGTCGATGAACTCGAGGGCGGCCGTGCTGCGGCGCGTCGGTTCGGTCATGGCACCAACCCTAGGGTGCCCGCCGGAGGCCTGTGGCCAGGGCCAACACCTCACGGAACACGGGGCGGAGGTCACTCGAACGGCGCAACTCCATCACGGTCCGAAGGTCGTTGTGGGGATGTGGTCACAGTCGATCCCCAGAACGCGCCGGGTGCGCCGTCCGGGCGTGAGGTCCCCCGGACGGTCCCGGCGCCCATCCGCCGCAGCCGTCCGTACCGCCCGATGGAAGGCGTCCCCCTCGGGGAATGGGTCTTCGTCCCGGGAACGGCGGGATTCTTCGGCCGGAGTTCGGACGCCTACATCGAGCGTGGCGAGGAGCGCGTTCCACTCGTGTACTGCTCTTCGGAACTGGAACAGTTCGCCAACGAAATGGTCGGGATCGAGGGAGATTTCACCCGCCGCTGCTCCGGAATCGATCTGGAGGGGCGGTATTAGGGCGTGCATTCCCCGTATCCCCCGCCCACGCCCGGCCCCGACAGGGATTCCTTCATGCCGCCTTTGCAGGACCGTTTCCGCTTCGAGAACGACATGCCGTACGAGGACCATCTCAACGGTCACACCATCTACAGTCCCCGCCGGACCCCTGACGACACGTCGGGAAACGGCGTCTTCTCCGCCCCTGACTACGACGTCCTGAACGGGGTGTGGACGTCCGAGGAGGAATTGGCCCAGCTCCTCGAACCCCCTTTGCCGGACGAGGTGGACGACGACGAGGACGACGTCTTCGCCGCGCCCTCCCCGGAGGCCGCGACCCACGAGCTGCCGCTCACCCGGCACCGGCACCGCAGGATCCGCCGGGCGGCGCTGCGGCAGAAGGTGACCAGGACCCAGACGCTCAGCTTCCTCGTCGCGGCGGTCGCCGCCACCATCGTGGCCATGGTGAGCGTGCTCGGCGGGATGGTCGCCCACGACCCGCTGCGCCACATCGCCGCCACCGACGGGGCGTCGGGGCTCGCGGACTGGTGGCCGCTGCTGGTGTACGGCCCCTGGATGGTGGCCTCGCTGTCGATCCTGCGGGCCGCGCTGCACCAGCGCCGCGCGCCGCATTCCTGGGCGGTGGTGCTGCTCTTCTCGGCCTTCGCGATCCTGTTCTGCGTCGCCTCCGCCCCCCGGACGATCACCGACTGGACCGTCGCGAGCCTCCCCGCCATCGCGGCGCTGTCCTGCTTCCACCAGCTCGTGCGGCAGATCACCCTCACCCACCCCCCGCGGCGCACCTCCCGCAGCCGGCACTCCTCCTGAGGGGCCGGCACGGCGGACACCGCCCATGATCCGCATCATTGACGTGTCCATTGCGATGATGTGAGGATGCCGGTGATCCGGTCGACCAACGAGCTTTTCCTGGAGGGGACATGAACAAGCGCAGGGGCGCCTCGGTCGCCGTGGCCGTGGCCGCGACGCTCACCGGAATGCTGGCGCTCGCCGCCCCGGCGAACGCGAGCGTGCCCTACAAGGTGTACTCGACGAGTGCTGCCTGCAAGACGGCCGGCCAGAACTTCGTCAACTCCGGCCAGGCCTATCAGTACACGTGCACATGGGACAGCCCGGGCTACCTCCTGACGCTCTGGCTCGG
>NZ_CBDRCM010000025.1:0-100522 GCF_965342435.1 Actinacidiphila sp. bgisy160
GTCGTCTCAGCGCTCCTTGCTCTCCGGGCCGGCGAGGCTGCGGGCGATCACCATGCGCTGGATCTGGTTGGTTCCCTCGACGATCTGCAGCACCTTGGCCTCGCGCATGTACCGCTCGACGGGGAAGTCGGCGGTGTAGCCGTAACCGCCGAGCAGCTGGACCGCGTCCATGGTCACCTGCATCGCGGCGTCCGTGCAGAACAGCTTGGCCATGGCCGCCTGCCGGGAGAACGGCCGGCCCGCGTCCCGCAGCCGGGCCGCCGCGAGGTAGAGCGCCCGGCCGGCCTCGATCTTGGTGGCCATGTCGGCGATCATGAAGCGCAGCCCCTGGAAGTCCACGACGGGACGGCCGAACTGCTGCCGTGTCATCCCGTACGCGAGCGCCTCGTCGAGGGCGGCCTGGGCGACGCCGATGGCGCAGGCAGCGATGCCGAGGCGGCCGGAGTCGAGGGCGGCCAGCGCGATGGTGAACCCCTGGCCCTCGTCCCCGACGCGGCGGCTGTCGGGGACGGTCACGCCGTCGAAGTGGACCTGGGCCGTGGGCGACCCCTTCATGCCCATCTTCTTCTCCGGGACCGCCGCGGTGAGGCCCGGCGCGTCGCCGGGCACCAGGTACGCGGTGATGCCGCGCGGGCCCTCGGCGCCGCTGCGGGCCAGTACCGTGTAGAAGTCCGCGACACCGCCGTGGGTGATCCACGCCTTGGTGCCGTCGATCCGCCACGCGTCGCCCTCCCGGGTGGCCCGGGTGCGCAGCGAGGCGGCGTCGGAGCCGGAGGAGGGCTCGGACAGGCTGTACGCGCCGAGCAAAGAGCCCCCGAGCATCGCGGGCAGGTGCTCGGTGCGCTGCTCCTTGCTTCCGAAGTGGGCGACCGCGTGACAGGCCAGGGTGTGCACGCTGACGCCGAGGCCGACGGTGAGCCGGGCCGCGGCCAGTTCCTCGAGCACCTGCAGGTACACCTCGTACGGCTGGCCACCGCCGCCGTACTCCTCCGCGTAGGGCAGTCCGAGCAGCCCCGCCTCGCCGATGAGGCGGAACACCTCGCGCGGGAAGACGCCGGCGTCCTCCTCCTCGGCCGCCCTGGGCTTGATCTCCCGCTGTGCCAGCTCGCGTACGAGCGCGAGCAGGTCGCGGGCCTCCTCGGTGGGAAGCTGTCGGTCCACCGGCTGAAGGCCGTCGTGGGACATGGCGGCACTCTCCTCCCTGTCGGGCGCTGCGGCGGCGTCCGCTCAGGGTGTGGCGGAGCTACCGGTTCGTCGACCGTCGACCGATGGTCTCCCGCCGGGTCACGGCATGGTCCGACCTGCGGCTTCGGCGCGTTGGAGTATGCCCGATCGGAGGCGTCGCAGTCACGGGGTGCCAGGCGCTCCAAGGCGTGCGCCCGCGCATTTTTTCATACCGCGCGCCTGGGAGCGGGCTTTTCACAAGGCTGTACGGGGCAATGGGCCGTTCGGGTTAGCGTCGTCACGCGCCCGGTGCGCTTGCGGGACCTGTGCGGCACATGTGCGGCCCGCGGCAGGAGTCGAGGAAAGGTGTTGCCGGTGTCCGTGTTCCCTGCGTGGGGCCCGAGGGTGGCCGCGGTGGCGGTCGTCGCGCTGGCGGTGACGGGCTGCGGCGGCCAGGACATCGAGACGGCGGGGGGTCCGGTCGCCCTGGAGCGCATCGGAGAAGCCGTCGGGTGCACCCCGCAGCTGCAGACCGACGTGCAGGAGCTGCGCCAGGGAGCGTGCACGACGGCACTCGGTGCCTATGTGATGCTCACCTTCGCCAGCGAAGCCGGCCAGAAGTCGTGGCTGGAGGAGGCGGAGCCCTACGGCGGCTCGTATCTGATCGGGGAGCGCTGGGTGGTGGAGGCCGACCCCGAGGCGCTGGAGCCGGTGCGCGAGAAACTGGGCGGCAGGGTCGAGGAGGGGGCGCACCACGGCCACTCCGCCACGTCGCCCTCGGGTCCCTCGTCCTCCGCGACCCCCATGAACCGGTAGCGGCCCCTGCGGGACGAGGCCCGGCACACGGCGGCCCGCGCCCGATGTGCCGGGCCGCCGTCGGCCGCGGGCTCGTGGGAAGGCGGGTCAGTAACGAATCAGACCTCCAGGTCGGATTCGATGCGCTTGAGCTGGTGGCGGGCCATCGCCAGGTTCGCGCGGTCCTTGTCCAGCGCGACGTAGAGGAACAGACCCTTGCCCGAACGCCCGGTCAGCAGCCGGATCATGTGGATCTGCGTGCTGAGCGTGATCAGGATGTCCTCGATGTGCTCCTTGAGGTTGAGCATCTCCATCGTGCGCATCTTGGCGCGGACGACGTCGGTGTTGCCCGCGGCCGCGACGGTCAGGTCGAGGTCCTTGGAGCCCCCGAGGGTGCCCAGGGCCATGCCACTGCCGTAGTCCACGAGAGCGACGCCCAGGACGCCCTCGATCGACGTCATTACATCCTTCAGCGCGGTCTCGGTGTTGGCCATTGCGGTCTCGCTTCCTTGTCGTTGTGTTCTCTGACGTGACGAATGCCTGGGTCCGGTGGCGGCGCGGCCGCGTCCCGTGCCCGACGGCTTGTCGGCTGATGTGCTGGGTCGTTCGGTCATCTCCGCTCCTGACGTTGGAGCGCGAGGTCGACGAGATCCTCGATCCGTCGACCGGAGCGACGGGCCTCCAGGTGCAGGCGGCCCACATTGGAGGCAGGTCCCGCCACCAGGGCGAGGGCCATGGCGCCGCCGGCGGCGTACGCGGCGATGTAGCCGCTGTCCCCCCTCACGAGCAGTTCCCGGAAGCCGCCGCGTCCGGTGGCCTCCGTGATACGGGCCGCCACGCCCAGTGCGGCGGCGGTCAGCGCGGCGACCCCCTCCGGTTCCGGCCCGCTCAGGTCGTGCGCGACGACCAGGCCGTCGACGCTGGCGACGAGACCGCCCGTCAGGTGCGGCACCCTCGCCCGCAGACTCCGGAGTTCGGACAGTACGTCGGCTTCGAGTGCCACCAGCTGTCTCCTTCCGGCGAGCTGCCGCAGAGCCTTCCTCCACGGTCGTTCGGCGGGCGCCGGGCGGGTCGGCAGGGCGCTCACAGGCGGGCCTCCAGGGCGGCACGAAGTCGTAGCAACAGGGCGACTGAGGGGTCGGAGGACAGCAGGACCGCCGGCTGCGGTCCGCCGTGGGCGTAGGGCGTGGGCGCCGCCGCCGGTGGCAGCCGCACGCGCGGCCCGGGCGCGGGGGGTGGTGGGGCGGGGGGCGGTGGCACGACCGGTGGGGGTGCGGGCGGGACGGGGGCGGGAGGCGGCGGGGCCGCGGCAGCCTGGGTGCGGACCGGCATGCTGATCCGGCCGCTCGCGGCCAGCCGGCGTACGTCCAGCAGGGTCGCGAAGGCGGAACGTCCCAGGTGCCATGCGATCTGGACGGGTGTACGGGATCCGTCCGCCGCTGCCAGCACCGCCAGCTGAGCGGGCGTGGGGGCCCTGGCCCGGCCGCCCGGTAGCTCGCCCCCGGAGCGGGGGACGACGGGGCCGGCGTCGGTGTCGTCCCACGGCCAGGCCCGCTCCAGTTGCGTCCGGCGCCGCTGCGTCTCCCTGGCCACGCGCTGGGCCGGGACCGGCAGGGAGATGGGGCCCAGCCGGGAGGTGGCACCCGGCTGGAACCGGTCGGGTTCCGAGTCGGGCAGCAGGGTGAAGTAGGCGGCGTCGAAGAGGGCCAGCAGATGGCACAGTTCGAGTTCCCCGCGGGCCACCCGCCCGGTGTCGACGAGGTGCCCGCCGACGCCGCGCCCGGCGCTCGCGGTGGTGACCGCCTCACGCCATTCGTCCGGGGAGAGCAGCCCGCAGGCCATGAGTCGTACCCCCAGGTCGGGGGCGCAGGGACTCTCGGCGTGCACGATCCCCCCGTCGCGCAGATAGACCGCCCCCGCCGATCCGTACAGCGCCCCGCTGGCCCTCGCCTCCGCGAGCCGGGCCAGCGCGGCGGTGAAGGCGTACGCGCCCACCACCCCTGCGCGCACCTGGGCCGGAGCGCCGCCGCGCGCCGGAGTGCGCCGGGGCAGACCGCGCACTGCCGGGGTGGGCCGCGCCGCCTCCGTGCCGGTCATACGAGCACCAGCCGCTCGGCGAGGGACTTGAGGCCCAGCCGGGCGACCGCCAGGTTGGCCATCGACCGGTCCAGCCACAGGTAGAGGATGACGTCGCTGTCGAAGGAGGTGTCGAGGAAGCGGATGAGGTGGTAGCTCCCCGGGGCCGTGATGATGATGTCCTCGACCGGCACCCTTCCGGACTCCTTGGCTGTGAAGGTGGCGCCCTCCACGACCGCCCGTGCCGCCTCGGTGGTGTCCGCGGCGGCCGCCTCGTGACCGTGTCCGGGCTCCTGCCCGACCGCCCCGAGGAGGAGGCCGCTGCTCCAGTCGACCACGCTCGCCCCGAGCACACCGGGAATCGCCAGCGCCTCGGAAAGGCACTCGTCTATGCCGGGCACGCGCACCCCTTCGCCGCCACTTCTGGTATATGGAACGACACGGAACGTTACTCACCCCGTACGCGAAAAAGGTGAGTTGGGGCATTTTCCGGAGGCATGTGCGGGCGACTCGCTAGGATTCGCCGCCCCTTGTGATCAGTCGGCGTAATTGTCCTCGGGACCGCCCCGTGCGATCCGCGCCAGGACCTCCAGCGCGTCGCCCAGGACCTGCGGAGACGGCGAGGCGAGGCCGATCCGCACGGCGTGCGGCGCGCTGCCGCGGCCCGCGGCGAAGGCGGCGGCCGGGGTGACGGCGATGCCCTGCCGCGCGGCGGCCGCGACGAAGGTGTCGGCCCGCCAGGGTCCCGGCAGCCGCCACCAGCAGAAGCAGGCGCGCGGATCGGCAGTGACCGAGAACCCCGCGAGGCGCTCGGCGGCGATGCGGGCCCGCGCGGCCGCGTCGCGCCGTTTGGCCGCCACCACCGCGTCCATGGCGCCGTCGGCGATCCACCGGCAGGCGGCGGCCAGCGCGAAGCCGGAGGGAGCGGCACCCGCCGAACGCAGGGCCGCGGAGAGGGGGGCGGACAGCTCCCGTGGAGTGAGCGCGACACCGACGGTGAGCCCGGGGGCGAGCCGCTTGGAGAGGCTGTCGACGAGGACCACCCGGTCGGGGGCGAACGCCGCGAGCGGCGGCGGGGCGTCGACGGCGAGGAAGCCCCAGACGGCGTCCTCGACGGCGTGCAGGCCCAGCCGGCCGAGGACGTCGGCGAGTTCGGCCCGGCGGCCTTCCGGCAAGGTGACGCCGAGCGGATTGTGCAGGGTGGGCTGGGTGTAGAGCGCCTGCAGCGGGGCGGCGCGGTGGAGTTCGGCGAGGGCGTCGGGACGTATCCCGTGCTCGTCGCAGGGAACGGGGACAAGGGCGATACCGAGCCGCGTGGCGAGCGCCTTGACCACGGGGTAGGTGAGCGCCTCCACGGCGAGCCGGCCACCGGGCGGGACGAGCGCGGCCAGGGCGGCGGCGATGGCCTGGCGTCCGTTGCCGGCGAAAAGCAGCCGCCCGGGGTCGGGGCGTGGGCCGGTGCGGGCGAGCAGCCCGGCGAAGGCGTCACGCGCGGCCGGGGTACCCGCGGCGGTCAGCGGGCGCAGCGCGGCGTCGAGGACGTCGGGTCGCTGCAGAGCGGCGAGCCCAGGGGCCAGGAGCCTCGACTGCCCCTCGGCGACGGGGTGGTTCAGCTCCAGGTCGATCCGCTGGGACGCCGGCTCGGCGAGGGCGGGTCCCGCGGCGGGCGGCGCCGCACGGACGAAGGTGCCGCGTCCCACCTCGCCCGTGACCAGGCCGCGGCGGGCGAGTTCGGCGTAGACGCGGATCGCCGTGGAGTTGGCGATGCCGTGCTGCCGTGCGAAGGCCCGCTGCGGCGCCAGCCGGTCGCCGGGGCGGAGCCGTCCGGCGGCGATGTCCGCCGCCACGGTGTCCGCGACCTTGCGGTAGTCGTCCATCGGCCTTCCCCCTTTGAGGCAATTCCCGCATTGCACCGAGAGCAAAGATCCTATTGCACCGAGCAGGGAGGGGAACCTAGCATCGCGGTCAACTCCCCTGCGGGGAGGTGACGATGCGAGGCGAGGAGATTCCCTTGGCGACGGCGGTGGTGGGCGGCGTCACGTTGGCGTACGACGACGAGGGGGACGGGCCCGGCTCCCCCCTGGTACTGGTGCACGGCCATCCCTTCGACCGCTCGATGTGGGCCCCGCAGCTCCCCGCGGCGGCGGCGGGCCGCCGGGTGATCGTGCCGGACCTGCGGGGCTACGGCGCGAGCGAGGTGGTCTCCGGGATCACCCCACTGGAGACCTTCGCCCGCGACATCGCGGCCCTGATGGACCACCTGGACGTTCCGGAGGCCGTGGTCGGCGGGCTGTCGATGGGCGGGCAGATCGTCATGGAGTTCCAGCGGCTGTTCCCCGCCCGGGTGACCGGGCTCGTGCTCGCCGACACCTTCCCCGGCGCCGAGACCGAGCAGGGGCGGCGGGCCAGGGACGCGATGGCGGACCGGCTGCTGACCGAGGGGATGTCCGGCTACGCCGACGAGGTGCTGGACCGGATGATCACACCGCACAATGCGACGGCGCTCACCGAAGTGGCCGCGCACGTCCTGCGGATGATGCGCGGCACCTCCCCCGAGGGCGCCGCGGCGGCCCTGCGCGGCCGCGCCCGACGGCGCGACTACGCGGCCGTGCTGACCGGGGTCCGGGTGCCCACGCTGATCGTGGTCGGCCGGGAGGACGTGTACACCCCCGTCGCCGAGGCCGAGGCCATGCACGCGGCCGTCCGCGGTTCGCGGCTCGTGGTCGTCGAGGGGGCCGGGCATCTGCCCAACCTGGAGCGGCCCGAGGAGTTCAACGCCGCGCTACTGCGGTTCCTCCGCGCGTGTCCCCCGGTGCCGTCGCGTCCCTAGGTCGTGGTGTCCACCAGGGAGAGCGAGTGCAGGCGGTCGGGCGGGCCGGGTCTGGCGTAGTACCAGCCCTGCGCGGTGTCGCAGCCCAGCGCCCGCAGGTGCTCGGCCTGGGTGCCGGTCTCCACGCCCTCCACCGTCACCGAGAGCCCGAGGGTGTGCGCCAGGTCGACGACGATCTCCACGATCTTGACGTCCACCGGGTCGGCCGGCTGCTGCTGCATGCCGCGGGTGAAGGAGCGGTCGAGCTTGAGCGTGGTGATGGGCAGCCGGCGCAGCGAGGCGAGGTTGGAGTAGCCGGTGCCGAAGTCGTCGAGGGCGATGGCCATGCCGAGTTCGGCGAATTCCCGCAGCGGGCGCATCAGTTCCTCGTCGGCGCCGATGAAGGCGCTCTCGGTGACCTCCAGGCACAGCGCGGTCGGCTCCAGCCCGGCGTCCTTGATCACCGCGAGGGTCTCCGGGACGAGGCCGGGGTGGCCGAGCTGGGCCGGTGAGAGGTTGACGTTGATCCGCAGCGGATGGCCGTCGCTGCGCGGGAACTGCCAGTCCCGCGCCTGCCAGGCGGCCTGCTGCAGCACCCAGTGGCCGAGCGGCACGATCAGCCCGGTGCTCTCGGCGAGCGGGATGAACTGGTCGGGACCGAGGATCCCGTGCACCGGATGACACCAGCGCACCAGCGCCTCGGCGCCGCGGACGCTGCCGTCGCCGAGCCGGACCAGCGGCTGGTACTCGATGAAGAACTCGCCGCGCTCCAGGGCCGTCGGCAGCCGGTTGGTCAGCCCGTGCCGTGTGATGGCGCGTGCGTCGGAGTCGGGGTCGGCCAGTTCGAAGCGGTTGCCGCCCGCGGCCTTGGCCCGGTACATCGTGATGTCGGCGCTGCGCAGCACCTCGGCGGGGCCCAGGGAGCCGGCCTGGCCCTCGACGATGCCGATGCTGCACCGCACGGTCAGCTCGCGGCCGTCCACCCGGATGGGGTCGGCCAGCGCGGCCAGGATCAGGTCGGCGAGGCCCGTGATGTCCGCGCGGCTGGCGGGGTTGACGACCAGGGCGGCGAACTCGTCGCCGCCGATGCGGGCCACGAGCTGGTCGGGGGTGGTGACGCAGGCCTGAAGGCGTTCGGCGACGGCGACCAGGAGCCGGTCGCCGACGGCGTGGCCGAGACTGTCGTTGACGTCCTTGAAGCCGTCGAGGTCGAGGTAGCAGACGCCGACGCCCATGCCGTCGGAGGCGTTCAGCGTCTGCTCCAGGCGCTCGAAGAAGAGGTTGCGGTTGGCCAGGCCGGTGAGCGCGTCGTGGGTGGCCTCGTACCGCAGACGCTCGCTGAGCAGGCGCTCCTCGGTGATGTCCTCCATCAGCGCGAGCATGTACTGCGGGGTCCCGGCGGGATCGCGCAGCAGGGAGACCGTCAGGTTGGTCCACAGGGCGCTGCCGTCCGGCCGGTGGTAGGCCTTCTCGATGCGGTAGTGGTCGCGCTCGCCCCGGTTGAGCTGGCGCTGCAGTTCCCAGACCTCGGGGGCGTCGTCCGGGTGCACCCAGTCGTAGACGTTCTTGCTCCGGATGTGGCGTTCCAGGCCGCCGAACATGGCGGTGAGGGCGTCGTTGACGTCAAGGATGCGGCCGTCCATGTCGGCGATGCCGATGCCTATGGAGGCGCCCTGGAAGACGGCCCGGAAGCGGACCTCGCTCTCGTGCAACGCCTGTTCGATGGCGGCCCGGGCGGCGAGCGCCGCGCGGGACAGCGCCTCCTGCTCGGTCCGCGTGCGTTCCTGCAGGGCGCGGGCGTACCCGGCGGCCACCCAGTGCTGCAGGCGGTTGCAGCGGGTGCGGCTCTCCTCGGGCGGCATGGCGGGGCCGGGCGGGCAGTACAGCAGCAGGTAGGCGTCGACGACGTCGAGGATACGGGCCAGCGCCTCGGGGTCGGTGCAGTGCGCGGCCACGAGCGCGGCACCGATCTCCTGGGCGGGACGGGGGTCGAAAGGCTGCGCGCGCAGGGTGGCGTTGAGGCGAGCGGCGAGCGGGAGCAGGTACTCCTCGAACTCGCCGCGCGTCATGGAGGTGGCGGTGGCCGGGTAGATCGCCCGGCTCCAGATGATCGCGAAGCGCCGTAGGCTGTCGACGGGCTCCGGCTCCGGGCCGGGTTCTCTGGTCACCGTCACGCCTTGCGGCCGACGCCCGCGAAGCCGCTGAAGACAACCGGGTCCGGCGCGTCGTCGTCCGTGCCGTCGGGACGCCACAACGGCGGGGAGACAAGGCCGGGTTCGACGAGGTCGAAACCGTCGAAGAAGCGCCCCACCTCGGCCCGCGACCGCATGATCAGCGGCGAGCTCGCGCTGCGGTAGACGTTCTCGACCCGCTCCCCCTCCTCGGGTCTGCGCGGACCTCCCTCGACCGAGGCGTGGGTGACGACCAGCAGGCTGCCGGGGGCGATGGCATCGCGCAGCTCGGCCACGGCCTTGGCCGGTTCGTCGGCGTCCTCGAGGAAGTGCAGGACCGCGACGAGCAGCAGGGTGACCGGGCGCTCCAGGTCGATGAGGTCGCGCACCTCCGCGCTGTCCAGGATGTCGCGGGGGGAGCGCAGGTCGGCGGCGACGATCGCGGCGTCCTCGCTGCCCTCCAGCACGGCGCGGCTGTGGGCGACGGCGACCGGGTCGTGGTCGACGTAGACGACGTGGGCGCCGGGACTGGCCGCCTGGGCGACCTCGTGGACGTTGCCGAAGGTGGGGATGCCGGAGCCGACGTCGAGGAACTGGGTGATGCCCTGGTCGACGGAGTAGCGCACTGCCCTGCGCATGAACGCCCGGTTGGCCTGCATGATCTTCGGGAGCCCCGGGAAGGCCTCGATGGCCCGCCGTCCCGCCTCCCGGTCGACCTCGAAGTTGTGCGAGCCGCCTAGGTAGTAGTCGTAGATGCGGGACACGCTCGGCACGGAAAGATCGATCCCATGAGGGGCCCAGGCAGGACGCTCCATCAACGGCTCCAGCTCGTCGGCGATCAGGACGCGTGGTCGTGGACACGACCATGTGCGTCAGAGGCTACTGATCGACCGTTCGAGAGGAAACATGAAATGGAAATATTCGATCCGTTTTCGGTCACAGACCAAAGGCATGTGCCCTGTTCCCCGAGAGAGGGGAACAGGGCACACCCTAGCGCCGGATGACGGTAGAACAGTTGATCAGACGTTGACGCCGTGGGCGCGGAGGTACGCCAGCGGGTCCATGTCGGAGCCGAAGTCGGGCGTGGTGCGCACCTCGAAGTGCAGGTGCGGACCGGTCACGTTGCCGGTGGCGCCCGACAGGCCGAGCTGCTGGCCGACGGAGACCGTCTGGCCGGCCGAGACCGACAGCGAGGACAGGTGGGCGTACTGGGAGTACCGGCCGTCGGCGTGCTTGACGACGACCTGGTTGCCGTACGAGCCGCCCCAGCCCGCGGAGACCACGGTGCCGCCGGCGATCGACTTCACCTTGGTGCCGGTGGAGGCGATGAAGTCGACACCGGTGTGGTAGCCCTTGGACCACATGGCGCCGGCCCGGTGGTAGGCGGTGCCCAGGGTGACGCGGTCGAGCGGGGCGGTGTAGCCGGAGGTGCTGGCGGCCTTGACGGCGGCCGGGGCGAACTTCGCGGCCTTGGGCGCGGTCTTGGCGGCGGCCTTCTC
Source organism: Actinacidiphila sp. bgisy160 (assembly GCF_965342435.1). Classification (GTDB taxonomy): domain Bacteria; phylum Actinomycetota; class Actinomycetes; order Streptomycetales; family Streptomycetaceae; genus Actinacidiphila. Next base: position 10,515 of record NZ_CBDRCM010000025.1, read on the forward strand.
ACCCAGGGACAGGACCTGGCCCGGGTAGATCAGGTTCGGGTTGCCGCCGATGACGGACTTGTTGTTCACGTACAGCTTCTGCCATCCGCCGTCGACCGACTGGGCGTCAGCGATCTTGGAGAGGGTGTCGCCGCCGGCGACCTTGTAGGAGCCGCCGGCGCTCTTCGGCGCCTCGGCCTTCTTGGCGGGGGCAGCGGGCTTCGCGGCGGGCTTCGCGGCCGACTTCGCGGCGGCGACGGAGGCGCTCGCCGGGGTCGCCGACGGGTTGGCCATCGCCTTGGTCAGACCGGCCTTGGGGCCGCACACGGGCCAGGCCTGCGGGCCCTGGGTCGCCAAAACCTTCTCAGCGACGGCGATCTGCTCGGCCTTGGTCGCGAGGTCGGCACGCGGGGCGTACTTCGTGCCACCGAAGCCGGCCCAGGTGCTCTGGGTGAACTGCAGGCCGCCGTAGAAGCCGTTACCGGTGTTGATGGACCAGTTGTTGGTGCTCTCACAGGCCGCGACCTTGTCCCACACGCTCACGGGAGCGGCGTGGGCACCGGTGGCGCCGACGATCGGGAGCGCCACCGCGGCGCCGGTGGTGCCGGCCAGGGCGCTGATACGGGTGATGCGGGTGTTCCGCGGACGACGGTGCTTTCCCTTACCGGGCATGCCGAATTCCTCTCCGACGCCTGCGAGGTAAGCTGTCGGGTTCGGACTGGAGATGCCCGGCCGCGATTGGGCATGCCAAATAAAGGCACGTCGCTGCGACTTCACCCCTAGCCGTCCCGAGACCAACGGGAACGGCAACTACCTGGGTCCCCCGCTCCTGCCGTGCGGTCTTGTCATCCGGCGTCCGGGCAGCGGCAGGACTAGGCGTTCCACCCGGAAGAATCTCGCAGGAATTGGTCCTGCGAGATCTGGAAGCTAAACGACGGAATCGTTCGGGAGCAAGGAGCGGAATCACGCCACCCGACGGACCGCAAGTCGATCAACAGCTTCTGTGACTTTACGTGAGAAGTGTCCGCTCTGCGTAGGCGAAAAATTGGCGCACGGTAATCGCGCGATATCGTACGGTTAAATCCGGTGGAGAAATTAGACGCTGCGTCGCCTAGGGCTCCCGCCGCGTATTCGGCACGTGACACCCATCACGCATCGATTCGCTATGCATGCACTGTGGGTGCATATGTCCGGTTAGATACCTCAATGCCGGATAAAGCAGGAGGCGTACCGCTCCAACCCGCCCCCGACCACGCCGTCCTGAGGACCCACCCGCAGGAACACCCTCTGAGCCAACCACCGAGCGCATCCCCCGATTCCCGGATGCGCCGCTCCGGCGCGGTCCGCGGTGTGGCGTGCGCCACAACCGCCCCTGCGGCGGGGCGAGAAGAGGGCACTGACGAGCGCCGCCGTCCGGAAGACGGACGTGACAGCGCCGATTGGGCGAAGGTAGCCTCCCAATCCCGCACATTTCCTCACATCGCCCGGGAGCCCTCGCGTGCCCTACCTCGCCGCCGACGACCGCTACGCCTCGATGGAATACCGCAGGACCGGGCGCAGCGGGGTCCTGCTGCCCGTCGTGTCCCTCGGCCTGTGGCACAACTTCGGCGACACCTCGCCGCTGGAGAAGCAGCGCGCGGTGCTGCGCCGCGCCGTCGACCGTGGCGTGGTCCACATCGACCTGGCCAACAACTACGGCCCGCCCGCCGGCTCGGCCGAGGCCAACTTCGGCACGATCTTCGCCCAGGACCTCCGCCCGTACCGCCACGAGCTCTTCATCGCCACCAAGGCGGGGTACGACATGTGGCCCGGCCCGTACGGCGAGTGGGGCAGCCGCAAGTACCTGCTCTCCTCCCTCGACCAGTCCCTGGGCCGCATGGGCCTGGACCACGTGGACGTCTTCTACTCGCACCGCTTCGACCCGGACACGCCCCTGGAGGAGACCATGGGCGCCCTGGACTCCGCGGTCCGCCAGGGCAAGGCCCTGTACGCCGGCATCTCCAACTACCCCGCCGAGGCGCACCGCCGGGCGACGGAGATCCTGCGCGATCTGGGCACCCCGCTGCTGATCCACCAGGCCGCCTACAGCATCCTCCAGCGCGACCCGGAGGCCGGCGTCCTCGACGCCGTCGGCGACACCGGCACCGCCCTCATCGCCTACTCGCCGCTCGCCCAGGGCCAGCTCACCGACCGCTACCTCGAGGGTGTGCCGGCCGACTCCCGGATGGCGCTCGGCCACTTCCTCAAGCGCGACGCCCTGACCGAGCAGAAGCTCACCTTCCTGCACGCGCTCGACAAGCTCGCCGGCGAGCGCGGCCAGACCCTGGCCCAGCTGGCCCTGACCTGGGTGCTGCGCGACCCGCGGGTCGTCTCCGTCCTCATCGGCGCGAGCAGCGTCGCCCAGCTCGACCAGAACCTCGCCGCCCTCGACGCGGGCCCGCTCGGCCCGGACGAGCTGGCCGAGATCGACCGGCTCTCGGCCGAGGCGGGCGTCCGCATCCCCTGACGACCGCCCCGCACGCGCGAATGGGCCGGCCCCCGTCGAGGGCCGGCCCATTCCCGTCGGTGTCGGGACTCAGGCGAGACGGGCCTGCAGGGCGGCACGGACGCCGGCCCACTCGTCAGCGAGGATCGAGTAGTACGCGCTGTCGCGGACGGTGCCGTCCACGGCGCGGGTGTGGGCGCGGCGCACCCCCTCGAAGCGGCCGCCGATGCGCTCGATCGCCGCCCGGGAGCGCGCGTTGCGCGCGTCCGTCTTCAGGGTGACGCGCAACACAGCCCACACGTCGAACGCATGGGTGAGCAGCAGCAGTTTCGCCTCGGTGTTGCAAGGGGTGCGCTGGGCGGAAGCGGCGAGCCAGGTGCTGCCGATCTCGGCGACGGTGGGCACGGCACCGCCGCGGGGCACGGAGCGGCCCGCGGGCCAGGCGGGGGTGGCCGTCCAGTAGTCGAGGTCGAGGAACCGGGTGGAGCCGATGAGGGCGTCGCGCCGGACGTCCCGTACGGCGAAGGGCAGCGCGGCCCCGGTCGCCTGGTCCTGGAGGGCCTCCTCCACATAGCGCGCCATGGCCTCACGTTCGGCCGGCACCTTGGTGTAGGCGTAGGTGTCGCGGGATTCGGTGGCGGCGCGCAGCAGCCCGTCCGTGTGCCGGGCGCTCAGCGGCTCCAGGCGGACGTGCTCGCCTTCCAAGATCACGGGTTCGGGCATGCCCCGGATGGTGGTGTCCGGCCGGGTCACCCGTCAAGCGCGTTTCCGCGGGGCGCGTCGGAGGCCGGGGGCCGCGGATGCGAAAATGGCCTCATGAACAGCAACGACGTGTTCTTCGACATCACGATCGACGGCGAGCCCGCCGGGCGGATCGTGTTCACCCTGTTCGACGACGTGGTCCCCAAGACCGCGCGGAACTTCCGTGAGCTCGCCACCGGCGAGCACGGCTTCGGTTACGAGGGCTCGCACTTCCACCGCGTGATCCCCGACTTCATGCTCCAGGGAGGCGACTTCACCGCCGGCAACGGCACCGGTGGCAAGAGCATCTACGGTGCGAAGTTCGCCGACGAGAACTTCCAGCTCAAGCACACCAAGCCCGGCCAGCTCTCCATGGCCAACGCGGGCCCGAACACCAACGGCTCGCAGTTCTTCATCACCACGATCGTCACCGACTGGCTCGACGGCAAGCACGTGGTCTTCGGCGAGGTCGTCGAGGGCATGGACGTCGTCAAGAAGATCGAGTCCCTCGGCTCCCGCACCGGCGCCACCAGCGCCCGCGTCGAGATCGCCAAGTCCGGCACGATCGGCTGACCCCGGTTCCACGGAAGCGGCCCGGCACCGGAGCTCCCGGTGCCGGGCCGCCGTGTCACCGGGGTCAGCCGAAGGCCTTGACCGCCTGGTAGTAGGTCCAGGCGGTGCTGTTGCAGGCGGTCGCGGTGGCGCCGCCGTAGTTGGCGCAGATGCGCTTGAGGTCCTCGTAGAAGGCGCTGTCGAGGCGGCTCTTGTTGGCGGAGAAGCTGCCCATCGCCTTGTAGTTGCGGTAGCCGAAGTCGTGCCGGGCGCAGGAGTTCTGGAACGGGAAGCCGAAGGGGTTGTCCGGGGAGCTGCTGCAGTAGTCGGTGGACCAGTCGAAGCCATAGGCCGCCCAGGCGCTCTGGTTGCCGCGGGCGGACCACCAGGCGTTGTAGCTGGAGGCGCTGGTCTGGGTCCAACTGGCGAGCACCTGGGCCTTGTCGGCGGGCGCGGCCTGGGCGGGGACGGTGAAGACGACGGTGGCGACGGCGGCGACGGCGGTGGCGGCGAAGCCGGTCGTGATTCGGCGCATGGGGACTCCAGTCACTGACAGGCGCGATGTGACGCGCGGGCATGGCGGTGCAACCGGATGCGGAACCGAACGGGTGGTACTGGTGTGCGAGGCCAGGATGGGGCCGCGAGGGTCTATGCGAGTAGATGCCGGACGGCAAAAATTACATGAACATGACGACGTGCCGTCGGCGACGAACGTCGACGGCACGTCAAGTGGCTGACACCGTTGCCTGGTTCACTTCCCCGTGGAACCCGCGGAGCCCGCGGGCCGCGCCCTCCCCTACGGGGCGTCAGGCGCCGGGGGTGCGCGGCCGGTCCCCGGACTCCCCCCGCCCCGACTCCGCACGCTCCCACCGCGGATGATGGCGGCGCGCCCATTCCGGTGTGACGAACCCGGTGCGCATCCCCAGCCGCGCCTGCGGGTCGCCCGCCGCCATCCACAGGTGTCCCGCGACCACCGCGGCCACCGCCAGCGCCAGCCAGTCGTGCACGAAGGTCGCACCGGTGCGCCACACCACGCCGCTCAGGTGCGGGAACATCATCAGCAGCCCGGTGCCGAGCATGACGAGCACCGCGCCCGCGGCAAAGGACGCGTACAGCTTCTGCCCCGCGTTGAACTTGCCCGCCGCACGCCGCTCGTGGGGCACGCGGCGCAGCGCGTCGCGCAGCCAGCCCCGGTCATACGGCGCGAACCGGTTGAGCAGCCGCAGGTCGTGCCGGAAGGCGCGGGAGGCGAGGCCGGCGAGGGCGGGCAGCGGCAGGGCGATGCCGGACCACTCGTGGACGGTGACCACCAGTCGCCTGCGGCCCACGAGTTCGGCGAGCGGGGGCAGGTAGAGGGCCGCCGCCGTGCAGAGGCAGACGAGCATCAGGACGGCCGTGGAGCGGTGCACCCAGCGCTCGCCACGGGTGAACCGGCGCACGGTCTCAGGACGTGGGGTCATCGTGGCGTCCGTTCGAGCGGCCGACCCAGGCGTCGACGTCATAGCCGTAGTGCTCCCAGTAACCGGGCCGCACGTCCCGGGTGACCTCGATGCCCGAGAGCCACTTGGCGGACTTGTAGAAGTACATGGGTGCCACGTAGAGCCGCACGGGGCCGCCGTGGGCCGCGGTGACCGGCTTGTCCTGCATCCTCAGGGCGACCAGGACGTCGTCCCTGCGGGCCTGTTCGAGGGTGAGGCTCTCGCTGTAGACCCCGTCGAAGCAGGTGAAGCGGACGGCGCCGGCACCCTCCCGCACACCGGCGAGGTCGAGGAGGTGGGACAGCCGCACCCCCTCGAAGGGCGTCCCGGGCACGCGCCACCCCGTCACGCACTGCACGTCGCGCACCAGCCGGGTCTGCGGCATCGCCCGCAGGTCGGCGAGGGTGTGGGCGGCCTTCCGGTCGACGAGGCCGGAGACGGTGAGGCGGTAGTCGGTCGCGTCCCGGCGGGGAACGGAGTTCGCCACGTTGTAGATGCGGAAGCCACCGCCCCCGGGAAGCAGCCCGCTGAGCCCGGTCGGGTCCTTGCCCGCCACCTGTGAGAGCGCCGAGTCCAGGCCGTCCTGGGCGCGGCTGCCGAGCGCCACCCCCAGGGCCCCCAGCCCGAGCATCCCCAGCACCACGCGCCGGCCGACCGGCGTGCCCTTGCCGTCCATGCGTCTCACGGTAATCCCGCGCGACGCGGTTGCGGAGCGCCGGGGTGGCACGTAAGCAAGACGTAAGGGGTCCGGCCCCGGATCAGCCGATCTCCAGACCCGCGTAGTTCTCGGCGAGTTCGGCCGCCGCGTGCGGGGACGCGGCGATCCGGTCGAGCTGGGAGATCTGCAGCCGGGTGTCGAAGTCGCTCTGCGCCGGGTCGGTGTGCAGGGTCGTGGTCATGAACCAGGAGAAGTGCTCGGCGCGCCACACCCGCCGCAGACAGGTGTCGGAGTAGGCGTCGAGCAGGGCGGTGGAGCCGGTCTCCTTCAGGAGGACCAGGGCACGGGCCAGGACGATGACGTCGGCGGCGGCCAGGTTGAGGCCCTTGGCTCCGGTGGGCGGCACGATGTGCGCGGCGTCGCCCGCGAGCAGGACGCGGCCCCAGCGCATCGGCTCGGTCACGAAGCTGCGCATCGGCAGCACGGCCTTGGAGGTGACGGGTCCGCGCTCGATCCGCCAGTCCCCTTCGACGGCGAAGCGGGCGTCCAGTTCGTCCCAGATCCGCTCGTCGGACCAGTCGGCGGGATCGGTGCCGTTGGGCACCTGCAGGTAGAGCCGGCTGACCTGGGCGGAGCGCATGCTGTGCAGCGCGAAGCCGCGGGGTGAGTGGGCGTAGATCAACTCGTCGCAGGACGGCGGGACGTCGGCAAGGATCCCCAGCCACGAGAAGGGGTAGACCCGCTCGTACGTCCGCCGGGCGGGCTCCGGCACCGCCGCACGCGTCACACCGTGGAAGCCGTCGCAGCCGACGACGTAGTCGCAGGTGAGCGTCTTCTCGCGGCCTTCGTGGCGGTAACGGATCACGGGGCGGTCCGTGTCGGCCCCCTCGACCGCCCGGGCATGGGCGCCGAACAGCAACGGAGCACCGTCCTCGACCTGGAGGGCGATCAGGTCCTTGACAACCTCGGTCTGAGCGTAGACCCATACGCGCCGGCCGCCGGTGAGGGCCGGGAAGTCCACCCGGTGGGAGCGGCGGTTCCACCGCAGTTCGATGCCGTCGTGGGCCAGACCCTCGCGGTCCAGGCGCTCGCCCGCGCCGGACGAGCGCAGCACGTCGACCGTGCCCTGTTCCAGGATCCCGGCACGCTGGCGCTGCTCGACGTAGTCGCGTTCACGCCGCTCCAGGACGACGCAGTCGATGCCGGAGTTGTGGAGCAGACGGGCCAGCAGGAGGCCGGCGGGGCCGCCGCCGATGATGCCGACGGTGGTGTGTCGCTGCATGTGTTCTCCTACTCCGCTTCTTCCTCGAGGACTCGGTTCGCGACGGCGAACGCGGCGTTGGCCGCGGGAACGCCGCAGTAGACGGCGGACTGGAGCAGGACCTCCTGGATCTCCTCCCAGGTCAGGCCGTTGTGCCGGGCGGCGCGCACGTGCATCGCCAGTTCGTCGAGGTGGCCGCGGGCCACCAGGGCGGTGAGGGTGACGCAGCTGCGGGTCCCGCGGCTCAGGCCCGGCCTGGTCCAGATCTCGCCCCACGCGTAGCGGGTGATGAAGTCCTGGAAGGGGGCGGTGAAGGCGGTGGTGCGGGCGATCGCCCGGTCGACGTGCGCGTCCCCGAGCACGGCGCGGCGGACGGCCATGCCCTCGGTGTGGCGGGCGCCGTCGTCGGCGGACGGCTCGGTCGCGAAGTGCTGCAGGAGCGCCGCGAGGACGGGCGCCGGACGTTCGACGCCGGCCAGGTGGGCGGCGCGCGCCACCTCGGTCAGGCTCGCCCCGGGGATGCCGTCGGCGAGGACGCGGGCGTCCGCGACCGGGGTCGCCGGGTCGCCTCGGCCCGCGACAACGAGGGTGGGCACGGAGATCCGGGCCAGGTCGGCGCGTACGTCGAAGGCGGCGAGGGCCTCGCAGAGGGTGGCGTACGACTCCGGGTCGGCGGCGCGCAGGTCGTCCAGGAGGGCGCCGGCGGCGGGCTCGTCGGCGAACTCCGGGGTGAACCAGCGGGCGGCCGCGGTGTCGGCGACGGGCCCGGTGCCCTTCGCCCTGACCAGGGCGGCGCGTTCCCGCCAGGGGTCCGGGGCGCCGAAGTCGGCGGAGGAGCAGACGATCGCGAGCGCGGCGACCCGTTCGGGGTGGTGGATCGCGAGCCAGGTCCCCACGGCGCCGCCGAGGGAGATGCCGGCGTAGGCGAAGCGTTCGGCGCCGAGCGCGTCGGCGAGGGCCAGCACCGAGTGGGCCAGGTCCTCGACCGTGCCGTCCTCCGGCAGCAGCGAGGCGGGGCTGCCGCCGTGGCCCGGCAGGTCCCAGCGGATGACCCGGTGGCCGCGGGCGAGGGCCGGGACCAGCGGGTCCCACACGGCGAGCGAGGTGCCCAGGCTCGGGCCGAGGATCAGCGGCGGCAGGCCCGGAGCGCCGTCCACCCGGTGGTGCGGCAGTCGCGGCTCCACGGCCTCGTACGGCGTGTTCATGCGGGCTCCTCGCGGATGGTGCTGACAAGTGAGTGCGGCGGTGTCCCGGCGTCCTTTCGCGGCCCGGCAGCCGGGCGGCTCCGAAGACGGCCCCCGACAAGGGTTACCCCGGCCGGCCCGGGTCACGGAAGGGGGCGAGGGAGGTCACGGGGACGTCGCCGCGGGGCCGGGGCGGCGCAGGGCCCGGTCGACGAGCGCACCGGCGGAGCCCGTGTAGCGGGTGGGGTCGGTGAGTTCCCGGAGGCGTCCTTCGGGGAGGAGGCCATCGAGGGCCGGGTCCGCGGCGAGGGCGTCGTCGAGCGCGATCCCCTCCTCGGCGACGCGCCTGGAAGCACGTGCGAGGGCGGACTTGGCCTCGCCGCGGCCCATGAAAGCGGTCAGGGCCGCGGCGAGACGTTCGGTGACCACCAGACCCCCGGTGCTGCCGAGGTTCTCGCGCATCCGCTGCGGGTGGACGCGCAGGCCCGCCGCGAGTTCGGCGGCTTCCCGGGCGGCGCCCCCGACGAGGCGCAGGGCCTCGCGCAGGGGCTGCCATTCGGCGTGCCAGGCGCCTGCCGGGCGTTCGTCATCGGCGGCCAGGGAGCCGTACAGGACGGCGGCGAGCGCCGGCACCTGGCGGGCCGCGGCGGCGATGAGGGTGGCGCGGACGGGGTTGGCCTTGTGAGGCATGGCCGAGGAACCACCGCCGGCGCCTTCGGTGACCTCGCCGATCTCGGTGCGCGACAGCACCAGCACGTCGGCGGCGACCTTGCCCAGCGCTCCCGCCGCGCAGGCGAGTGCCCCGGCGAGGTCGGCCACGGGCGTCCGCAGGGTGTGCCAGGGCAGCACCGGCTCGGCCAGTCCCGTCTCGGCGGCGTAGGCGGCCAGGAGCCGTGGGCCGGCGTCGCTCCTGCCGGAGGCGGCGCCGTCCGCCTCGGCGAAGGCGCCGAACGCGGCGAGTGTGCCCGCGGCGCCGCCCAGCTGCGCGGGCAGGTCGCCGCGGACTGCGGTCAGCCGGTCGTGCGCGTCGAGGATGAGGGAGCGCCAGCCGGCCGCCTTGAGTCCGAAGGTGGTGGGGACGGCGTGCTGCGTCAGGGTGCGTCCCGCCAACGGAGTGTCGCGGTGCTCCGCGGCGAGCCGCCCGAACGCCGCGGCCGCGGCCGCGAGGTCGTCCAGGACGGGGCGCAGCGCACGGGACGCGACGAGCATCGCCGCGGTGTCCAGGACGTCCTGGCTGGTGGCGCCGCGGTGCACATAGGGTGCGGCCTTCGCGTCCCGCTTCCTGGTGGCCTCGGTCAGGTCGGCCACCAGGGGGATCACCGGGTTGCCGCCGGACCGGGCGCGCAGTGCGAGGTCGCGGGCGTCGAACCGGCCGGGCTCGGCCGCGGCGGCGGTCACCGCGGCCGCCGCGGAGGCCGGCGCGAGCCCGAGCGCGGCCTGCGCCCGGATCAGCGCGGCCTCGGCGTCGAGCATGCCCCGGACGAAGGCGGCGTCCCCGGTCGCCTCCTCCGCGGCCGATCCGGCCCGCACCGGTGAGAGCAGGCCGACGTCCGCTCCGGGGTCAGTCGAATGCAAGGAAGACCGTCTCCTCATGGACCCCGTCGTACTGGAGCCGGACGTCGAAGCGGTGGACGCGCTCGCCCTCCGGAGTGGCGACCAGGGTGGCGCGCCGCACCGGCTCCAGGGAGCCGAGCAGCGGGTCGCCCTCGACGTCGCCGAGGTAGACCCGGGTGTGCAGGTGGTGGAGCAGACCGCGGGCGAAGACGATGAGCGACAGGTACGGGACGCCGCCGGGCGGGAGCGTGCGGATCACGTAGTGCCCGTCCGCGTCGGTGGCGATGCGCCCGAAGCCGGTGAAGACCAGTCCGTCGCGCCCCAGTACCGCGCCGGAGACCGGGTCGCGGCGCAGCGAACCGGGGGCGCCGTGGCGGGAGCCGTCCGGGGCGGGCTGCCAGACCTCGATCAGCGCGTCGGGCACGGGCTGCCCCGCTCCGTCGTAGACCCAGCCGTGGACGGTGACGGTGTCCGGGTGCCCGGCGGGGGCGAGGTCGCCGCCCTTGGGGAACGGCAGCGCGTGGCCGTAGAAGGGGCCCACGGTCTGCGACGGGGTGGGTGCCAGGAAGGTCATCGGCCCTCCTCGATCCAGGTGGCGGCCGGGCCGTCCAGGACGATGTCCCAGCGGTAGCCGAGCGACCGTTCGGGAAGGGACAGGTCGTGGTCGTACGTCGCGACCAGCCGCTGCCGGGCGGAGTCGTCGGTGACGGACTGCAGGATCGGGTCGTAGGCGAGGAGCGGGTCCCCGGGGAAGTACATCTGGGTGACCAGGCGCTGGGTGAACGCCGGGCCGAACAGCGAGAAGTGGATGTGGGCCGGGCGCCAGGCGCCCTGGTGGTTGCGCCAGGGATAGGCACCGGGCTTGATGGTGACGAACTCGTAGGAGCCGTCGTCCCCTGTCAGGGTGCGGCCGACGCCCGTGAAGTTGGGGTCCAGCGGGGCGGGGTGATCGTCGCGCTGGTGGGCGTAGCGGCCGGAGGCGTTGGCCTGCCAGATCTCGACGAGCTGGCCCCGCACGGGCCGGCCCGCGCGGTCCAGGACGCGGCCGGTGACCGTGATGCGTTCGCCCAGCGGCTCGGCCTGGTGCTGCCGCGTCAGGTCGTGGTCGAGGGCGGTGACGTCGGTGACGCCGAAGACCGGGCCCGAGAGCTCGGCGGCCTCGGGATCCCCGGCGGCCGATCCCGCCGCCACGGACAGCCGCTTGGGGTGCCGCAGGACGCTGCTGCGGTAGGGGGCGTAGGCCCGGTCGGGGTGGTGCCGGACGGCGCCGCCGTCGGCGAGGCGCCTGGCGTAGGCAGCGCGCTCGTCGGCGATCTCGGCGGAGATCTCGCCCTGGGTGGAGGGGCTGCTCATGCGGGGTCCCCTACCTTTCCAGGACGAGGGCGAGGCCCTGGCCGACACCGATGCACAGGGCGGCGAGGCCGGTACCCGAGCCCGCGGCCGCGAGCTGGTGGGCGACGGCGCCCGCGATGCGGGCGCCGGAGGCGCCGAGCGGATGGCCGACGGCGATGGCGCCACCGCGCGGGTTGACGATCGAGGGGTCGAGTTCGGGCCATCCGGCCAGGCAGCCGAGCACCTGCGCCGCGAAGGCCTCGTTCAGCTCGACGGTATGCAGGTCGCCGAAACCCTTGCCGGCCTTGGTCAGTGCCCTGCGGACGGCCTCGACCGGGGCGAGGCCGAAGTAGTCGGGCTCGATGCCGGTCACGGCGGAAGCGCGGATGCGGGCCAGCGGCTCGCGTCCGGTGGCCTTCAGTCCCTCCTCGTCGACGAGGAGCAGGGCCGCCGCCCCGTCGTTGAGGGGCGAGGAGTTACCCGCGGTGACGGTGCCGCCGTCCTTGCGGAAGGCGGGCCTGAGCCGGGCGAGCGCCTCCATGGAGGTGTTGTCGCGGATCGTCTCGTCCCGCGGCAGGTCCACTCCGTCGACCGGGACGACCTCGGCTTCGTACAGGCCGTCCTTCCAGGCGCGGGCCGCCTTCTCGTGGCTGGCGACCGCGTAGGCGTCCTGCTGCTCCCTGGTGATGCCGTGCCGGTCGGCGATCAGCTCGGCGCTCTCACCGAGCGGGATGGTCCACCGCGGGTCCATCCTCGGGTTGACCATGCGCCAGCCGAGGGTGGTGGAGTACAGCTCCTGGTGGCCCGCCGGGAAGGCGCGTTCCGGCTTGGGCAGCACCCATGGGGCGCGGCTCATGGATTCCACACCGCCGGCGACGGCGACGGAGACGTCGCCGACGGCCACGGCGCGGGCGGCCTGGATCACGGCCTCCATCCCGGAGCCGCAGAGCCGGTTGACCGTGGTGCCGGGCACGGTGACGGGCAGCCCGGCGAGCAGTGCGGCCATCCTGGCGACGTTGCGGTTGTCCTCGCCGGCGGCGTTGGCGTCCCCGAAGAAGACGTCGTCGATCCGGGCCGGGTCGAGGTCGGGCGTGCGCGCCACCAGCGAGGCCACCACGTGCGCCGCAAGGTCGTCGGGACGCACCCCTGACAGGGCGCCGCCGTACTTGCCGACCGGGGTACGGATGGCATCGACGACGTAGACCTCACGCAGTTGCCCGCTCATCGGGCGCTCCTTTCTGCGGCGACGGCGACGTGCACCGGAGCCGCGGTCTTCTCCAGGATCTCCTCCGTGGTGACCCCGGGCGCGGTCTCCACGAGGACGAGTCCCCCCTCGGTGACGTCGAGGACGCCCAGGTCGGTGATGATCCGGTCCACACAGGCCTTCCCGGTGAGCGGCAGTGCGCACTCCCGGAGGATCTTGGGGCTGCCGTCCTTGGCGGTGTGGGTCATGGTGACGATGACCCGGCGCGCGCCGTGCACCAGGTCCATGGCGCCGCCGATGCCGGTGACGAGCTTGCCGGGGATCGCCCAGTTGGCCAGGTCGCCGCGGGCGGAGACCTGCATGGCGCCGAGCACGGCGGTGTCGATGTGCCCGCCGCGGATCATCCCGAAGGACAGCGCGGAGTCGAAGAAGGCGGCGCCGGGCAGGACGGTGACGGTCTCCTTGCCGGCGTTGATCAGGTCGGGGTCGACGTCCTCCTCGTACGGGAAGGGGCCGGTGCCGAGGATGCCGTTCTCGGACTCCAGGACGACCTCGACGCCCGCGGGGAGGTGGTTGGGGATCAGCGTCGGCAGGCCGATGCCGAGGTTGACGTACTCGCCGTCGCGCAGTTCCCGGGCCGCGCGGGCGGCCATCTCGTCGCGTGTCCAGGCCATCAGGCCCGCACCTCCCTGGCCGTGACCGTACGGAATTCGATCTTCTTGTCGGCGGCCTGCTCAGGGGTGAGCGCCACCACGCGCTGGACGAAGATGCCGGGCAGGTGCACCTGGTCGGGGTCGAGCGCGCCGGGCTCGACGAGTTCCTCGACCTCGGCGACGGTGATCCGGCCGGCCATCGCGGCGAGCGGGTTGAAGTTGCGGGAGGACTTGTTGAAGACGAGGTTCCCGTGGCGGTCGCCCTTGGCCGCGCGGACCAGGGCGAAGTCGGTGGTGATGCCGCGCTCCAGGACGTACTCGGCGCCGTCGAAGGCGCGCACCTCCTTCGGCGGGGAGGCCAGCGCCACGCCGCCGTCCCCGTCGTAGCGCCAGGGCAGGCCGCCCTCGGCGACCTGGGTGCCGACGCCGGCCGGGGTGTAGAAGGCGGGGATGCCGCAGCCGCCGGCGCGCAGCCGCTCGGCCAGGGTGCCCTGCGGGATCAGTTCGAGCTCCAGCTCGCCGGCCAGGTACTGGCGGGCGAACTCCTTGTTCGCCCCGATGTAGCTGCCGGTGACGCGGGCGATGCGGCGCGCGGCGAGCAGGACGGCGAGGCCCGAGTCGAGGGCGCCGCAGTTGTTGGAGACGACGGCGAGACCGCCGACCCCGGCGTCGTACACGGCCTGGATCAGCGTGTTCGGCACGCCGCTCAGGCCGAAGCCGCCGACCGCCAGCGACGCTCCGTCCTGGACGTCCGCTACGGCCTCAGCGGCCGAGGCGACCACCTTGTCCATTCTGCGCCACCTTCTTGTTCGCCTGGTGAACTTAAGTTCACAATTTTTGCCACCCGAGTCTGATCCCCGGGCGCCCGCTGTGTCAACGTTGCGGGGCGGTACGGTTTCGACGACCTTTCGCCATGCTGGAGTGCTGATGACACCGCTGACCACCGCGACCGCTCCCCCGCCGCGGGAGGCCGTCGGCCCCCTGGTCCGGGGGCTGGCGGTGCTGCGCGAGCTGGCCGCGGCCGACGGCCGGCGCTCGGTCGGCGACCTCGTGCGCGCCACCGGTCTGGCGCGGTCCACGGTGGACCGGGTGGTCAGCACGCTCGTCCGCACCGGGTATCTGCGGGTCGAGGGCCGGGACGCCGTCCTCGCCCCCCGGCTGATGGAGATCGGCAACGCCTACCTCGCCGCCAGCCGCTTCCCCGACCTGCTGGGACCGCTCGCCGAAGCCCTCGCGGACGGTCTGGACGAGTCCGTGTCCATCGCCGTGCCGGACGGCGACGGGGTCCGCTTCGTCCACCAGGCGACCCGGCGCCGCGCGATGTCCCTGACCTTCCGCATCGGTGACCAGCTGCCGGCCGAACGCGGCGCCCCCGGGGCGCTGTTCGCCGGCGACTGGGACGACGCGGACTGGCAGCGCTGGCACCGGCGCCGCGCGGCGGACCCGCTGGACACCGGCTTCCCCGCGCTGCCGCGCGGGCGCGGGGAAGCCGCCGCCTCCTTCCAGGAGCGGGTCGCCGCCGCCCGCGCCCACGGCTGGTCGGTGGACGACCAGCTGATCGAGCCGGGACTGCTCGCCATCGCCGTGCCCGTACGGGACACCGCCGGGCAGCCGGTGTGCGCGGTGAGCGTGGTCAGCCACACCAGCAGGCACAGCGCCGACTCGCTGCGCGAGGCCGTGCTGCCCCGGCTGCGGGAGACGGTCGCGGCCATGGAGGACGCCCTCGCACGGCCCGCCGACGTGGCCGCCCCCTCCCCCGCCGGTGCTTCGCCCGCCGCCTGGACACGGGCCTCCAAGCAGGAACTCGGGCCTGAGTTCGTGGAGTCCCTGGCCCGCGGGCTGGCCGTGCTCACCGCCTTCGGCGAGGGCCGGGCCGAACTCCCGCTCACCGCCGTAGCCGAGGCCACCGGGCTGGCCCGCGCCACCGCGCGGCGCTCCCTGATCACCCTGGAGCACCTGGGCTACGTCGCCTCCGAGGACCGCCTCTTCCGGCTCACGCCGCACGTGCTGGAGCTGGGCTGCGCCCACCTGTCACGGCTGACGCTCCCCGAGATCGCCCAGCCCCATCTGATCGAACTGGTGGAGGCGGTGCACGACTCCGCGTCGATGGCGGTGCTGTCCGGCGAGGACATCCAGTACGTGGCGCGCGTCCCGACCGTCCGCATCATGAGTGTCAACATCACGGTCGGCACCCGCTTCCCCGCGTACGCGACCGCGATGGGGCGCGTTCTGCTGGCGGGACTGCCCGAGCGTGAGCGCGAGGCGCACCTCGCGCGCACCGACTTCACGCGGCTGACCCGGTACACCGTCACGGACGCACCGCGCCTGGCCCATGTCCTCGGCCAGGTCGCCGCCGAGGGGCACGCCCTGGTCAGCGAGGAACTGGAGGAGGGTCTGCGGTCCATCGCCGTCCCCGTCCGAGACCGCGGCGGCCGGGTGGTGGCCGCGATCAACGTCTCCATGCACGCCAGCCGCCGCTCCGTGGAGGTGTCCCGCTCCGAACTGCTGCCACCGCTCCGGGAGGCGGCCGCGCGCATCGGCGACGACCTCTGCGTGGTCGGCCGTTACGCGCGCGTACCGGCCGGCTGAGGGGGCCTGTGGACAAGTGGTCCATGGCGTCCGCGAGCGGGCATCATCGAGGGACGAGGGGGGACTCGCGGGGGGGGTGGGCGATGAGCACGGTATGGGCGTCGTTACGGGCGCTGCTGGCGATCGTGCTGCTGGCGGGGCTGGTCGTGCTGATCGGCGGGCTCGGGCTCGGCGTGCTGGGACTGCTCGGCCTCTTCCTGCTCGCGGCCCGTGACGGCCAGGCCGATCTGGCCATACGCGGGGTCGTCGTCGCGGCGGCCGCCGTCCCGCTGCTGCTGAGCATGGTCCAGGGGCTGGGCGCGATCACCCGGTCGGCGCCCCCGCGGACCGATGCGCTACCGGTCACGCGCGAAGAGGCACCCGGGCTGTGGGAGTTGGCCACCGGCATCGCCTGGCGGGCCGGCGCGCGCCCGCCGGACGTACTGCTGCTGACCGGGGACGCCAACGCCTCCGTGTCCGAGGACGGGGCCGCGCTGGGCCTGCTGTCCGGGCAGCGGCGACTCCACTTGGGCCTGCCCCTGCTGGCGAGCCTCACCCACGCGGAGCTGAGGGCTGTGCTGGCCCACGAGTTCGGCCACTTCTCCCACCGCCACACACGTTTCGGCGCGGTCGCGTACCGGTGCGACGTGGCGCTGGCCACGACGCTCGGTGAGTGGGACTCCGGCAGGAGGTGGTGGTTCTCGCTCCCGCACCTCGTGGTGCGCGGCTCCGTGCGGCTGTACGCGCTGGTCTTCCGCCGGCTCACCTTCGCGGTGCGACGCCACCAGGAACTGGAGGCGGACCGCACAGCCGCGCGCCTGGCCGGGAGCGAGGTGACGGCGTCGGCGCTGCGAGCCACGCACGGCACCGCTTCGGCGTGGCGGAGGTTCCAGCGGGAGTGGCTCGATCCGGCAGCCCTGGTGGGGATGCACCCCGACAACCCCTATCTGGCGTTCCGTTCGCTCCTCGGCGAACTGGGCGTCCGGCGCGTGCCGGTGGAGGAGGACCGCACCCGGCCGGGCCGGCGCGACTCGCACCCGCCGCTCGGTCTCCGGCTGCGCCGCCTCGCGGAACTCGACGTGCCGCCCGGGGAGGACGACGGGGCGGGTGCGCTCCGGCTGCTCCCCGAGGACGTGGGACGCGTGGTCGAGGAACTGCGCGGTCCGTCGGCCCACAGCCTGACGACCGTCCCGTGGGAGCGCTGGACCGAACTCTCGGCCAACCGCGTGGCGGGCACGCGCGCCTGGGGCCTGCTGCGCGCCGCCTCCCGCGCGACCGGGGAGCGTCTACCAGGGCTGGACACCGTACTGCGTGTGCTCGCCGAGGACGGCACGGAGCCGCTGGCCCGGGAGTTCGGCGGCACCCGCGAGGAACTGGCGGAGGCGCTCCACGGGCTGGTGGGCCACACCTTGCTCAGGGAGGGGCGGGCCTCCTGGGTCCCGCTGTGGGGCGGCGGCACCCGCCTGGTGTGTGAGGGCCTGGCCGACGACGGGCTGCGCGTGCTCGTCGCGGAGGCCCTCTCCGAGCCGCCCGAACTGGGCCGGTTGCGGCTGCACCTGAGGCTCCTGGACGTGGACCCCGACCGCTCGGGGCCGCCCGACCCGGCGCATCCGTGGCTGGAAGAGGACCCGGACGACGCGAAGGAGACGTCGTTCCAGGGATGGCGGTTCACGACCGTGGTGGACCCCGACGCGGAGGAGCAGAGGAAGCGCCAGACCCGTTTCGGTCTGGTGACGATCGGCGCCGCCGTCCTCGTCGGGATCCTCGTGGGGGTGGCGGGCGGCGGCGACGAGACGAAGCCCCCGCCCGGGATCCGCTGCCCCTACGTCGACGGCGCCCCGGACTGCCAGGCCCTGTTCCCCTCCCCGAACCCCAACCCGCCGCTGTGGAACTGGCGGACGGCCTACCCCTCGTACTACCCGACGTACGTTCCGTCCCTGCTTCCCGTTCCGGGCATCAGCATCTCGCTGCGGCCGGTCCCGAGGGTGTCCGATCTGGTGGTGCCGCTCACGCCCGCTCCCGCGCGCTGAAGCCGGCCGGGTCCCCCAGCGCGCCTTAGAACACCCCGATGCGCCGCAGGGCCCGCGCCTGACCGCCGGCGGGGCGCAGGGGCCAGTACAGGTAGCAGACGCCGCCCGTGCCGCTGCGCAATCGCCCGTCGGCGGTGTAGCGCTTCGTCCTGAGCCAGATGGTCTCGAACTGCGACCGCTTGTAGACGCGGCGCACCGAGGCGTCGTCGGGGCTCGCGGGGTCGTTGGCGATGACGTCGCCGTCGGCGGTGAAACCGATGACGCACATCAGGTGCCCGGAGGTCCCGTACCCCGCTCCGTCCAGCTCCGCGGCGAGGAAGGACTGGGACGTTATCACCGGGATTCCGGCACTGATCAGTAGTTCGACGTCGTCCAGGCTGCGCAGCCGGGTGATGACGCCGACCATGTCCCGGTAAGTGGCCGCGTAGGCCGCGTTGAACGGCCAGTTGCCGCAGCCCTCGTACTGGCTGTCGTAGGTGTGGCGGGCGGCGTGGTCGACCTGGGGGTCGGCGTAGGAGGGGTCGACCCAGGCCAGGTCGGCGGCGGTCGGCTTGCGACCCCAGTACTCGATGACCATCTGGGAGCCCGTGGGGCTGCACCAGGCCTCGCCGCCGTTGTCGTACTGCGGGTACTGCCCCTTGTGGATCTCCTGCGAGTAACGCGGCACGGGCAGTTCGATCCCTCGTCCCACGCCCGGCACGGACGCCGGCACCGTGAAGCGGTCCGGGACGTCGGAGGCCATGGCGCCGAGACGCCACACGGTGGGGGTGACCCGGGAGCCGGGGGTGCGCAGCAGGGTGAGCCGCAGGCGGTACGAGGCGAGCCGCAGGCCCGAGGCGGGGTCGTCGACGGCGAGGGTGTCGGTCCAGACGCTGGTCCTGCCGTCGCTCTGGTCGTCGACCGAGGTGCGCTTGATGTCGGCGTCGCCCGAGGCCCAGCGGCCCATCACGTACCAGGGGGACCGGTTGCCGTCGGTGTACGTGGCGCGCGACTCGACCTGGATCCAGGTGCCGGGAGGGGTGCGGGCGTTCCACGAGGCGACGATCTCGGTCGCCGGATGCCGGGGGGTGTGCTCGGGGGAGGTCCAGGTGGCGCACTCCCACGTGGCGGTGATCCCGGTGTGCGGGTCGGTGTACTCCATGGTGCCGGTGGGACGCACGATGGCCACACCGGGGCGCGGACCGGGCACGACGCCGGTGCCGGAGTCCCGCCCGCGGTACCAGTCGGCCCACCGGGTCCAGGCTCGGTAGTCCACCGCGGCCGCGTCGCCGTCGTGGGCGCCCGGCCTGCCGGCCACGTCGTCGGCCAGGTCGCACACGTCCTCGGCGGACGCGGCGAAGGACCGCGGGGCGGTCGTCGCCGCGGCTGCCGCGATGGCGGCGGCCAGCACCGTACGACGCGGGGTCGGTCGGGTCATGGCGGGTGTCCCCCTGTCATGGGCATGGACGACAGGTGCACAACTATCGCTCCACGCGGGCCTTTCGACCAGCACTCCCGAAAGGATCCGGGCACATTCATTGGTCGATACCTCTGACACAGAGAAAGGCGGGACCCGGGGAACCGTCAAGCATATCGCCGCCGTTTCGGCCCAATTAGTCATATTGAACTACCGAAAAAGCGTCGAACGGAGTGTCATGCCGCGTCGCGGGCGGCCCGATGAGAATGTGGCGCCGCCGGCCGACCTGACGCGGCCCCCGGAGGAATGGCCGATGCCACTCGCCGCCGCCAAGGGCAGACGTACGCCGGCCGGCCTCGCCCTGCCGGCCAACGGCGGCGCCGGATGGCAGGCGACCGCGGGCGATGCGGCCGCGCCGCTCCCGGCGGCCCGCCCGACGTCGGTGGCCTTCAGGTCCGGGACGGAGAAGTACCACGCCTTCCGCATCCCGGCGGTCGTGCGCAACCGCGAGGCCACCGCCCCGTCGAACTCGGTGACGGCACGGTCGGTCTGCTCTACGAGACCGGAATGACCTCCCCGTACGAGTCGGTGACGTTTGCGCGGTTGACGCAAGAGCCGAACGGGTGGATTTCCACATCCGGCCCCGCCACGGGTCGTTGAGCAGGGTCCACAGAGCGATCTTCCAAAAGGAGAACGAATGATGCGCATCGCGAAGGCCGCGGCCCTGACCGCTGTCGCCGGCGCCACCGTGCTGGGTGCCGCAGGCGCCGCCGGCGCGACCGACCACGGTCGCGGCTACGACCACGGCGGTGCCTCGGCGCAGGCAGATGCCGTCGGCTCACCCGGCGTGGCCAGCGGCAACGTCATCCAGGTTCCGGTCAGCGTGCCGATCAACCTGTGCGGCAACACCGTCAACATCTTCGCGCTGCACAACCCCGCGTTCGGCAACGCCTGCGTCAACGCGTGAGACGGCGCCCCCACGAGGGGCACGGAATGACGCACCGAGGGGCGTACGGGAAATCCCGTACGCCCCTCGGGCTTTGCGGAGAAGGCGGATTCAGCCGGAATGGGCGGCCATTTCCTCGGCCAGCGCCGCCGCGAAGGAATCCACGTCCTCCTCGGTCGTGTCGAACGAGCACATCCAGCGCACCTCGCCGGTCGACTCGTCCCAGAAGTAGAAGCGGTAACGCTTCTGCAGCCGTTCGCTGACCTCTCGCGGCAACCGCGCGAAGACCGCGTTGGCCTGGACGGGGTGGACGACGGCGACGCCCTCGACGGCGCGGACGGCCGTCTCCAGGCGCCTGGCCATCGCGTTGGCGTGGCCGGCGCTGCGCAGCCACAGGTCACCGGCGAGCAGCGCCTCGAACTGCACCGAGACGAAGCGCATCTTCGAGGCCAGCTGCATGGACAGCTTCCGCAGGTGCTTCATGGCCCGCACCCGCTCCGGGTTCAGCACCACGACGCACTCGCCCAGCAGCAGCCCGTTCTTGGTGCCGCCGAAGGAGAGCACGTCCACACCGGCGTCGGTGGTGAACTCGCGTAGCGGCACCCCGAGGGTGGCCGCGGCGTTGGCGATCCGCGAGCCGTCGAGGTGCACGGCCAGGCCCCGCTCGTGGGCGTGGTCGCAGATCGCGCGGATCTCCTCGGGCGTGTAGCAGGTGCCCAGTTCGGTGGACTGCGTGATGGAGACGACCTGCGGCTGCGCGCGGTGCTCGTCGTCGAAGCCCCAGGCCTCCCGGTCGATCAGCTCGGGGGTGAGCTTGCCGTCCGGGGTGGGCACGGTGAGCAGCTTGAGGCCGCCCATCCGCTCCGGGGCGCCGCCCTCGTCCACATTGATGTGGGCGGAGGCGGCGCAGATCACCGCGCCCCAGCGCTCGGTCAGCGCCTGGAGGGCCACGACGTTCGCGCCGGTGCCGTTGAAAACCGGGAAGGCCTCGGCCCGCGGGCCGAAGTGGCCGCGGAAGACCTCCTGCAGATGGGCGGTGTACTCGTCCTCACCGTAGGCGACCTGGTGGCCGCCGTTGGCGAGCGCGACCGCCGCCAGCACCTCGGGGTGGACGCCCGCGTAGTTGTCGCTGGCGAAGCCCCGGACCTCGGGGTCGTGGTGCCGGACCGCGTCGGTCGGGTGTGCGGTCACGGGCGGGGTGTCAGCCACTGGCGGGTTCCGTTCACTTCCTCGGCGGGCCGGGTCCATACGTCGGCGATGGCGTCGGCCAGGTCGGTCACATCGGTGAAGCCGGCGAACTTGGCGTTCGGGCGCTCCTTGCGCATCTGCTCGTGCACCAGCGCCTTGATCACCAGGACGGTGGCGGCGGCGGTCGGGCCCTGCTCCCCCGCGAGCTTGCGGAAGGAGTCGCCCATCGCCAGAGTCCAGGCCTCGGCGGCGGCCTTGGCCGCGGCGTACGCCGCGTTGCCCGCGGTGGGCTGGGAGGCCCCGGCGGCGCTGATCAGCACATAGCGCCCGAAGGGGCTGGAGAGCAGGCCGTCGTGGAAGGCCAGCGAGGTGTGCTGGACGGTGCGGATCAGCAGCTTCTCCAGGAAGTCCCAGTCCGCGAGGTCCGTCTCCGGGAAGGAGGCCGAACCGCGCCAGCCCCCGACCAGGTGGACCATGCCGTCGATGCGCCCGTGCTCCTTCTCGATACGGCCCGCCCACTCACGGGTGGCCTCCAGGTCCAGCAGGTCGACGATGTCACCCGTGATCCCGGCGCCGCCGGCGTCGAAGCGGGCCAGGTCCACGGCCTCGGCGAGCCGCTCCGCGTTGGCGTCCGCCGCGATGACCCAGGCGCCGGCACGGGCGAGCCGCTGCAGTGTCGCGCGTCCGGCGGGGCCACCGGCTCCCGCCACCGCGATCACGGCTCCGGCCAGGGGTCCCCTGGCCGCCTCGTTGGCTTCCGTCATCTCCGCCGCCTCCTCGCCTGAATCGGTCACGCGGCCACCTGGCCCGTGCCGTGGGCCGTGATGCCCTTGGTCGAGGCGATCACATCACGCAGCTTCTTGGCCAGGGCCTCGTAGAACATGCTGAGCGGAAACTCGTCCGGCAGCACGTCGTCCACGAGCTTGCGCGGCGGCTGGTCGAGGTCCAGGGCCTCCGGACCCTTGGCCCAGACCGAACCGGGGTGCGGCGAGAGGTAGCCCGCGACGAGGTCGTAGGCGGCGAACCAGTGCACGAGCTTGGGTCGGTCGATGCCGTCCCGGTACAGCGTCTCGATCTCGGCGCACAGCTGGTTGGTCACCTGCGGGGCGCGCTGCCAGTCGATGTGGAGCTTGTTGTCCGTCCAGCGTACGGCGTCGTGCTTGTGCAGGTAGGCGAAGAGCAGCTGGCCGCCGAGGCCGTCGTAGTTGCGGACGCGGTCGCCGGTGACGGGGAAGCGGAAGAGCCGGTCGAAGAGGATCGCGTACTGGACGTAGCGGCCCATGCCGTGGCCCTCGGCCTCCAGCTTCACGGCCTCCTTGAAGGTCGTGAGGTCGCAGCGCAGCTCCTCCAGACCGTACATCCAGAACGGCTGCCGCTGCTTGATCATGAAGGGGTCGAAGGGCAGGTCGCCGTGGCTGTGCGTGCGGTCGTGGATCATGTCCCACAGCGTGAAGGTCTGCTGGCTGAGGTCCTGGTCGCCGAGGAGCTCGACGGCGTCCTCGGGGAGCTCCAGGCCCAGGGTGTCCACGGCGGCGCGGCTCACGGCGCGGAAGCGGGCGGCCTCACGGTCGCAGAAGATGCCGCCCCAGGTGAAGCGCTCGGGCGCCTCGCGGACGGCGACGGTCTCGGGGAAGAGCACCGCGGAGTTCGTGTCGTACCCGGGGGTGAAGTCCTCGAAGGTGATCGGCACGAAGAGGGGGTTGTCGTAGCGGGTGCGCTCCAGCTCGGACAGCCACTCCGGCCAGACCACGCGCAGCGCGACGGCCTCCAGGTTGCGGTCCGGGTTGCCGTTCTGCGTGTACATCGGGAACACCACGAGGTGCTCCAGCCCGTCCTGGCGGTCGGCCGCCGGGTGGAAGGTCAGCAGCGAGTCGAGGAAGTCGGGCACCGCGAAGCCGCCCTCGGCCCAGCGGCGCAGGTCCACGACCAGGGCCTCGTGGTAGGCCTTGTCGTGCGGTACGAGCGGGGAGAGGTCCTCGACGGCGCGGACCACGCGCTCCAGTGCGCTCTCGACGGCGGTGCGCTCGGGCGCGCCCTCCGCGGAGAAGTCGATCGAGCCGTCCTTGCTCTGCCAGGGGCGGATCTCCTCCACCGCCTGCTTCAGGACCGCCCACGCCGGGTGCCGGACAATGCCGCCGCCGGACACACCGGTCTCGCTGGTGGCTGCGCTGTCCATCGATGCCGCTACCGGCGACAGAATTTCCGTCATGACCCCTCCTTCGCTGAAGAACCTCTTGTCGGCTCACCGTATATACGGCAGCTTCTCCCGTTCAAGTGGAGCCGGAGGAGATTCTTCCGCTGAAAGGGTCCCGGACCGAGGATCTTCCTGTGGGCGGCCGCGCCGTTCATTCGGCGTTCGGCCTTGCGCCGCAAGGGGCCGTTAGGCTGCCGGTGTCCGCCGATCACCCGCAGCACCCAGCACGGAAGCGATTCCCCTTTGAGCTTTCTCACCGTCGGCCACCGCGGTGTCATGGGCGTCGAGCCCGAGAACACCCTCCGTTCCTTCGTCCGCGCCGAACGTGAGGACATGGACCAGATCGAGCTCGACCTGCACCTCAGCAAGGACGGTGCCCTGATCGTCATGCACGACGTGAAGGTCGACCGCACCACGGATGGCTCCGGGCTGATCGGCGACCTCACCCTGGACGAGCTCCGCGAGCTGGACGCGGGCCACGGCGAGCGGATCCCGGTGTTCGAGGAGGTGCTGGACGCGGTCGGCAAGCCGATCCAGGCCGAGATCAAGGACGTCGCCGCGGCCCGCGTGCTGGCCGAGCTGATCCGCCAACGCGACCTGGTCGAGCGCGTCGACGTGCTGTCCTTCCACGACGAGGCGCTCGCCGAGATCCGCGAGCGCCTGCCCGACGTCCGCACCGTGCTGGTCGCCCAGGGCCCCATGGGCTCGGAGATCGTCACCCGGGCCCACGCGGTCGGCGCGAAGCTCGTCAGCCTGAGCCTGCGGCGGATCAGCCTGGCGCTGGTGCAGGAGTGCCATCGCGCGGGCATCTCGGTGATCGCCTGGACCGTGAACACCCCCGCCGACCTCGCGCTGTCGCGGGCCCTCGGCCTGGACGGCGTCGTCACCGACATGCCGGCCGTCAAGCGGGCGGTCGAGGGCGGTCTCACCGACTGGTGACCCGCCGGCCCCGCAACACGTCCGACACAGCCGTTCGGTCCGGCATGCGGGACCCGGTCACCAAGGCGTGGTGCCCGACCGCGGCACCGCCGACGTCTTCGGCGCCCCCGCCGGCGCACGAGCGCACCCGGCGCTTCCTGTCGCGGATCGAAGAGGCCGGCCGGCTCTGAGGCGGCCGTCAGCCGAGCTTCTTGACCAGCAGCTCGAAGGCGAGGTCGTCGCGCGTGGGAAGTCCGAACCGCGCGTCGCCGTACGGGAAGGGGCTGGTGCGCCCGGTCCGCGCGTAGCCGCGACGCACGTACCAGGCGATCAGGTCCTCGCGCTGGGTGATCACGGTCATGTGCATCTCGTCCGCCGCCCACTCCTCACGGGCCAGGCGCTCCGCCTCGGCGAGCAGCAGCTTGCCCATGCCGCCGCCCTGCAGGGCCGGGCGCACGGCGAACATGCCGAAGTAGGCATGCCCGTCGCGGTTCTCCAGCTGGCAGCAGGCCACGACGGCGCCGTCCGACTCGACCGCGAGGATCAGGCTGCGGTCGCCCTCGATGACGGCCGCCACGCCCTCGGAGTCGGTGCGCTGCCCCTCCAGCAGGTCCGCCTCCGTCGTCCACCCGGTGCGGCTGGACTCGCCGCGGTACGCCGACTCGATCAGCGCGACGAGCGCGGGGACGTCCTCCCGGGTGGCGGTACGGAAGACGGGGCGGGCGACGGGCTGCGCGGTCTCCATGGCGAGGGCGTCCTCTCTGCGGCGGCGGCTCGATCCGAGGCTAGCCGGTCGTGCCGGGAGGCGGCACGAAGCCCCTGGCCTCCACATGCCGCACGAACTCCTCGGGCGGCGCGCAGCCGCGCCGCCGGACCCCCTGCTCCCAGGCCAGGTCCCACGTCCAGGTGCCGTCGGTGGCCCGCCCGGGGCGGACGTACTCGTACGGCCCCTCGGCCAGGGGATCCGGGGCGTGGCTCACGGCGATCACGAGGATCCGGCCCCCTGCGAGGTAGTCCGCGAGCGGTTCGCGCAACTCCTCGGGCAGGCTCCCCGGGACGAGTCGCACCTGACGGCCCCTGCCGCGGCCGACGCGGGCGGGCGCGGCGGCATAAACGGGGTGGCCGTGGGCCGCCGGATTGGCGGGCCAGCGATGCCCTGGCGCGGTGGGCACGGAGCGCTCCTCGCCCGTGGGCGGCTGACCGGCCTCCAGCGTGACGGCGAACCCGCCCTTCCTCAGGCGGGCGGCCAGCAGCGCCGTCTGCGGCTCCGTGCCCCGCTCGCCCTCCCCCGGCGAGCGCGCGCAACCGTCCGCGGACCTCGGCGAGCGGCACGCCGAAAACCTCGCGGACCGTCTTGAGCGCACGCGCGCCCGCGGCGCCGGGCAGCGACTCGCCGCGCAGCACCACCTCGCCGTGGGCGGCGATCAGGGCGGCGCTGACGTGCGCGGGGACCTCGTCGCGCCCGCACTCCACCTCGCCGGACCCGCAGGCCTCGCAGGCACCCTCCACACCGCAGTGCAGGACGCCGTCGATGACGCACACGCCGGCGTGATAGCCGGCCTCGGCGCCGCAGCCGGTGCAGATCCGCAGCAGTGGGGCGATCGCGCCGGGTCCGTGGTCCATGCGGGGCAGCCTCGCGCAGCCTGAGGCGCCGTGTCAGCCGGTTTTCCCGGCGTCGCGTGGGTAGCTTCGGGCCCGTGACGAACGTATTGAGCAGCAGGATCCTGCTCCGGCCGACGGATCTGGAAAGGTCCCGCGCCTTCTACCAGGACGACCTGGGTCTGGCGGTCTACCGCGAGTTCGGGCCCTGGGAGGAGCGCGGCACCGTGTTCTTCCTGGGCGGAGGCTTCCTGGAGGTCTCGGGGCACGCCGACGGGCCGCCCGCCCCGGGACTCCAGCTCTGGCTTCAGGTCGAGGACGTGGCGGAGTGCCACCGGCGGTTCGCCGGACGCGGGGTCCGCGTCGTGCGGGAGCCCGTGCGGGAGCCGTGGGGGCTCGTCGAGATGTGGATCGAGGACCCCGACGGCGTGCGGATCTGCGTGGTGGAGGTCCCCGCGGATCACCCGCTGCGGTACCGGCCGTAGGACCTGGGTCCCGCTCATCGGTCCGCTCCTGCCACACCGGTCTCGGCGCAGGCCACGGCGAACCGGCGGACGCCCTCGGCGATCTCCTCGGTGCCGCTGGTGTCGGCGAAGCTCAGGCGGATGTACGGGGCCGGGGCCTCGGCGGCGAAGTAGGGACGGCCGGGGGCGACGGCGGTGCCGGCGCGCAGCGAGGCGGCGGCGAGGGCGGACTCGTCCGTGCCGTCCGGGAGCCGGAGCCAGAGCTGGTAGCCGCCGACGGGGACACGGAAGGCCTCGGCCAGGCCCGGCAGTTCGCGGTGAAGCGCGGAGAGCATCGCGTCGCGGCGGTTGCGCAGGCCCGCGGAGGCGGCGCGCAGATGGCGGGGCCAGGCAGGGGCGCCGACGAGTTCGAGGGTCGCCTCCTGGAGGGGGCGCGGCACGAAGAAGCTGTCGACGATCTGGATGGCGCGCAACCGCTCCATGACCGGGCCGCGGGCGACGAGCGCGCCGACGCGCAGGCTGGGCGAGGTGGGCTTGGTCAGCGAGGTGACGTGGACGACGGTGCCGTACGGATCGTCCGCGACCAGGGGCGGAGGTGGCTCGGCGCCGTGGCCGAGGCGCCGGGCGAAGTCGTCCTCGACGAGGAAGGCCCCGGCGGCGTGGGTGATCTCGGTGATCCGCCGGCGGCGGTCGGCGGCGAGGACGGCGCCGGTGGGGTTCTGGAAGAGCGGCTGGCAGAAGAAGACCCGTGCGCCGGTGGCGGCGAAGGCGTCGGCGAGCAGGTCGGGGCGTACGCCGTCGTCGTCCACCGGGACGGGCACGGGACGCAGTCCGGCCGCGCGGGCGACGGCCATGGCGCCGGGGTACGTCGGCGACTCGACCAGCACCGGCGAGCCCGGCGGGGCGAGCGCGCGCAGGGCGGTGGTGAGCGCGGCCTGGCCGCCCGCGGTGACCAGCACGTTGGCGGGGCCGAGGGCGCCGCCGGGGCCGCCCGCCTCGCGGGCGAACCAGGCGCGCAGCGCCGTCAGACCCTCCAGCGGGGGCATCTCCCAGGCGCCGGGGCGGCGGGCGGCCCGGGCGAGCGCGGCCCCGAGGGCCTGTCCCGGCTGGAGCGAGGGGTGCAGATAGCCGCCGTTGAAAGCGATGACCCCGGGCGGGGGGACGGCGAGGCTGGCGGTCACGCCGGAGGCGTCGACGACCCTGGGCACGGATTCGCCGTGCTGTTCCTCCACGGTGAGCGCGACCTGCTGCCAGGAGGTGTCGACGGCACGCGGGCCGCCGGCGGCACGCTGGGCACGGTAGGCGCCCGCGCCGGGGCGGGTGACGAGCAGCCCCTCGGCGGCGAGGGCGGCGAGTGCGCGCGAGACCGTGACCGGGCTGACGCCGAAACGCTCGACAAGGACACGGCTTGACGGCAGCTTCTCGCCTGGCGAGTAGCACTGAAGCTCATCGCGCAGGGCTTCCGCGAGATTTCCGGAACTGCTACCGTTGTTCATGACAGCACAGAATAGCGCTACTGCAGCTCCGCCGATAGCGGTCGGCGGCCGTACGGGCGGCACCGCACTCGCCGGGCTGGGCGTCGCCGCCTTCTCGCTGACCTTTCCCGCGACGCAGTGGGCACTCATGGGGTTCGGCCCCTGGACGGCCACGACCGTCCGGGGCGTGCTGGCGGCGGCCGTGGCGGCCGCGTGCCTCGCGGCGGCGCGGGTGCCGCTGCCCGACCGCCGGCACTGGGCGGGGCTCGCGGTCGTGGCGCTCGGCGTCGTCCTGGGCTTCCCCCTGCTGACCACCCTGGCGCTGCGCACCACGGACACCTCGCACGCCGCCGTCGTCGTGGGGGCGCTGCCGCTGGTCACCGCCGTGCTGGCCGCCGTACGCGTCGGGACTCGGCCCTCGAGGCTGTTCTGGTCGGCCGCCGTCGCGGGCGGGGCGGTCGTGGCGGGCTTCGCCCTGTGGCAGGGCGGCGGCGCCCTGACCACGGGTGACCTCTTCCTCTTCGCGTCGCTGCTGGTCTGCGCCGCCGGTTACGTCGAGGGCGGGCGGCTGGCCTCGGTCATGCCGGGCTGGCAGGTCATCGGGTGGGCGCTGGTCGGCGCGCTCCCCCTGACGGTGCCCGCGGCGGCGGTGGCGCTCACGCTCGAGCCCCTGCACCCCGGCGGGCAGGCGGTGGCGGGGCTGCTCTGGGTCTCGGTGGTGTCCCAGTTCCTCGGGCTGATGGTCTGGTACCGGGGCATGGCCGCCATCGGCGTGGCGCGTGCCAGCCAGTTGCAACTCGCCCAGCCGTTGCTGACGCTGGTCTGGGCGGCCGCGCTGCTCGGCGAGGACCTGGGCGCGCTGACCGCGCCCGCGGCTCTGGCGGTCCTCGTCTGCGTGGCCGTCACCCAAAGGGCCCGCGGCTGAGGCCGGTGACAGCCCCGCCGCGCTCCCCCGGTACGCCCGTGCGCTGGAGTGTGCGCCGCAGGGCCCGGGCATCCTCCGGGCAGGAGCCGAAGGAGGGCCGCTCATGCACGGACCGCCGCTGGTGGCCTGGCTGCTCGTGGTGCTCGGCGCCGCCACGGGGGCGTACTGCCTGTCCCGCACCCGACGCGGGTGTCCGGGCACCGGGCCCGACGTGCGCCGGATGGCGCGTGCCGAGGCGCTGATGGGGATGGGCATGGCCGTGATGGCGGTGCCGGTCTCGGTCCTCGACCCGCCACAGTGGGCCGCCGCGGCCTTCGGCCTGGTCTTCGGCGCGGCCGCGGTGCGCGCGCTGCTGCTGGCCCGGCACGGCGCGCACCATCTGCACCACGCGGTCGGCGCGGGGGCGATGGTCTACATGGCGGTGGCCATGGCCGAGGCGGGTACCGCGGGTGCCGCAGGGGGCACGGCCCACGCCGGTCACGCCCAGGCGGGCACGCCCGCGGCGACCGGGCTGCTGCTGGCGTACTTCGCGCTATACGTCCTGGCGGCGGGCGTCCGCCTGGTGTCGGCCCCCGCCACCGTGACGGCGACCGGTTCGGTGGCCGCGGGAGGCGTCGTGCCGGTGGCGCACGCGCCCGAACTGGCGTCGGCGTGCCGCGTGTCCATGGCGATAGGGATGTTCGCGATGCTCCTCACCCTGTGACGGCAGTGAGGCGCGTCACTTTCCCGTAGAAGACCGTACCCGTGCGGAGTGACGCACTCATAGTGTGGCGGCATGACCGTCCCGCTCGTGCTGCTCCTGCTCGGTGCGGTGGCGGCCGCCACGGCCCCGCGCCTGCTCACCCACGCCGTCTGGCCCGAGCGGGAACCGGTGCTGGCCCTGTGGGTCTGGCAGTGCGTGGTCGGCGCGGTCCTGCTGTGCCTGTTCCTGGCCATGGCACTCAGCGCCTCCGCCACGTGGACCTGGCTGCGCGAAGGGCTGTTCGCCCTCGCTCCCCATGACGTCGTCGACGCGTACGAGCTACCCGGTTACGGCCCGTGGGCGGGTTACCTGGCGGCCCTGCTGGCCTGCGGCGGTGCCTGGACGGCGGCCATGCTCGCCCGCGAGGTCCGCAGGGCCCGCGCGCGGCAGCGGACGCGCCGCGCCGAACTGCGGGCCCGCTCGCCGCGGCTGCCCGGCGAGGCCGCCGCCTCGGACGAGCGGCTGGTCGTCCTGGAGAGCGACCGCCCGGACGCCTGGTGGCTGACCGGGCCGCGACCGCAACTGGTCATCACCACGGCCGCGCTGCGCCGACTGAAGGGACGTCAGCTCGACTCCGTTCTCGCCCACGAGCAGGGCCACGCGCGGGCCCGGCACGACGTCCTCCTGCACTGCGCCGGCGCGCTGGCCTCGGGCTTCCCCCAGGTGCCGGTCTTCGCCGCGTTCCGCGACCAGGTGCACCGGCTCGTCGAACTCGCCGCCGACGACATCGCCTCACGCCGCTTCGGGCGGCTCACCACGGCCCTGGCCCTGGTGGAACTCAACGAGGACCGCGGCGTGTTCGGCCCCTGCCCGGCACCGGGCGCGCAGGTCCCGGTGCGCGTCAACCGGCTGCTGGACCCCGCGCCCCGCCTCACCCGCCTCGGCCGCGCCCGGGCGTCCGCGTGCGCGCTGCTGATCCCGGTCGTGCCGTTGCTCGTGGCCTTCGGCCCGGGAATCGGCGCACTCACGTAGCCTCGGCTGCATGCATGCCCCGCCCGCGCCCTCCGACGTCCGGGACGCCGACCGCGCCCTGCGCACCGCGTGCCTGAGCCAGTGCGCGGCTGCCTCCGCCGCCTTCCTGCTGCTGCTCGGACTCGTCGTGGCGCACTGGGGGCCGCTGCTGGCCGCCGACCGCCGCATCGCGGTGGCCCTGCACGCCGTCGCGGTACGGCACTCCGGCTGGACCCGGCTCAACCGCGTCCTCACCGACTGGGTCTGGGATCCACTGACGATGCGTCTGCTGCTGCTCGCGGCCGTGGTGTGGCTGCTCGTGCGGCGCGAGAACCGCCAGGCCGTGTGGCTGCTGCTGGCCGGCACCCTCGGCTTGGTCCTCCAGCAGGCCACCAAGGCCCTCGTCGGCCGGGAACGCCCGCACTGGCCGGATCCCGTCGACTCGGCCGGGTACGCGGCGTTCCCCTCCGGCCACGCGATGACCGCCGCGCTCGTCTGCGGCGCCCTGCTGTGGCTGCTGCTGCTCCGCGTTCCGGCCCGGTCACCCTGGCGCGTGGCCGCCTGCGCCGTCGCCTTCGTGTCGGTCGCCGGTGTCGGCTTCACACGCGTCTACCTCGGCGTCCACTGGCCCTCCGACGTCCTGGGCGGCTGGCTGCCGGCGGCGGCCGTCCTCGCCGGCACGGCGGCGCTCTGCGAACCATGGCGCACGGGCGCCGGGGAACCGGACGGGGCGTCCTCGTGAGACGCCGGACGGTCCCGCGGTGACGTCGGCGGCCACGTCGGCCGGGGCCGGGAGTTGATGCGAGTTCAGGGCAGATCGGGGCAGCCCGCATACTGCCCTCCCGCGCTGTCGGTACCGGCTGGTGTCCATGGTCGGCATGGACACCGAACACGCGTCCCCCGAGGACCTCGCCGCGCTCCGGGCGGCCTTCGACGTCGGCCACGGCGACGGATCGGCGCTCGGCTGGGAGGCCGTCCGCGCGTTCGAGGCGCGGCACGGTGTCGTCCTGCCCGAGCCCTACCGGACGCTCGTCGCCGAGATTACCGACGGGTCCTTCCAGGGGCCTCCCGACTTCGGGCTCGTGGCATTGGAGGAGTTGCCGGACGACTGGGGCGACGAGCGTCCCGAGCGTGACCTCAGCCGCCCCTTCCCGCTGACGTCGGCGTGGCTCCGGGAGGACGACGA
Source organism: Actinacidiphila sp. bgisy160 (assembly GCF_965342435.1). GTDB lineage: Bacteria > Actinomycetota > Actinomycetes > Streptomycetales > Streptomycetaceae > Actinacidiphila. The sequence goes on from NZ_CBDRCM010000025.1 coordinate 42,178, forward strand.
CCGGCCCGAGGAGGAACTCGCGCCGCTCCGTGCCCACGTGTTCGACCACGGCTCGATCGTGCTGGGCACGGACGGCTGCGGCATGTACTGGCACCTGGTCGTCACCGGACCGCAGCGCGGCCGCATATGGAACATCACCGGTGAGGGCGCCTGCCCGTTCGACGCGGGGTTCGCCGGGTGGGTCGGGCACTGGGCGGCCGGCAAGCCCTGGTTCGACGTCTCCTGACCCGGTGGGCCCGGCGCGGCGAGGACCGCGCGGCAGGGCGGGGTGCACCGCGTAGCGGCGGCCGGGGCGGGGAGGATGGCGGACATGACCATCAAGGGATGCATGTTCGACTTCTCCGGGACCCTGCTGCGGGCCGAGCCCGCCCGCCGCTGGCTGGGCGCCGTGCTGGAGCGGAGGGGGATCACCCCCGGCGAGGAGGAGCTGGCGACGTACGCGGAGCGGCTGGAGCGGGCCGGAGGGCTTCCGGGCGGGGCGGCGCCCGAGCGGGTGCCGGTACGGCTGGAGCGGCTGTACCGGGAAAGGGACCTGTCGGCGGAGCACCACCGCGCGGCGTTCACCGCGCTGGCGCGGGAGGTGGAGCTGCCGTGGGGGGATGTCCACGCGGCGCTTTACGAACGGCACATGGAGCCCGCCGCCTGGTCACCGTACCCGGACACAGTGGAGGTGCTGGAGGAGTTGCGGCGCCGGGGCGTGCCGGTGGCGGTGGTGAGCAACATCGGTTGGGACCTGCGGCCGGTGTTCCGCGCGCACGGACTCGACGGGCTGGTGGACGTCTTCGTCCTGAGCTTCGAGCACGGCATCCAGAAGCCGGACCCGCGGCTGTTCCGGATCGCGTGCGAGGGGCTGGGCCTGCCGCCGGAGCGGGTCGCGATGGTCGGGGACGACCGGCGTGCGGACGGCGGGGCGGCGGCGCTGGGCTGCACGCTGCACCTGGTGGACCATCTGCCCGTGGAGCAGCGGCCGTCGGGGTTGCTGCCGGTGCTGGAGCTGATCGCGTGACGGGGGCGTGAGGGCGCGGGCCGGGAGGTACCGAGTGCGGTACCCGGCGGTCCCCCGCGCCGCCGGGTACGTGCACCTCACCCCCGTCGCCCGCATGAGCATGCCACTCACACGGGGTCCGCTCTGAGTATATTGGCTCTCAGCCAGTCAACGCAGGAGTAAAGCATGTCCCCTCGGCGACCGTCAGTCAATGAAGCGATGCGCCGGCGTTCTCGGGAGCGTCTGCTGCAGGCGACGGTCGAACTGGTGGAGGAGCGCGGGTTCGAGGCCACGACGCTCGGGGACATCGCCGACCGCGCCGGGGCGGCGCGCGGTCTGGTGTCGTACTACTTCCCCGGCAAGCGGCTGCTGCTGCAGTCGGCGGCCCACCGGCTGATGCACACCGAGCTGGCCGCGGCGCTTGAGCGGGAACCCGGCCCCGCCGACGGCCGCGAGACACTGGCCCGGGCGATCGACGCCGTCCTGGCGCTGCCCGTGCACCATCCGGTCGTCATGCGGGCGCACATGGCCGGGATCCTCCAGACGGAGGGGTTCAGCGAGTGCGAGGAACGGCAGCGCCTGGCCGAACTGCTGCTGGGCGCCATACGGGCCTGGGGCTCGACCGACCCCGAGCAGGACTACCGCATGCTGCGGGCCCTGCTCATGGGCGGGGTGTTCGCACAGTTGATCCCGGGCGCGGCGATGCCGCTGCCGCGGCTGCGGGCCGACATGTTCCAGCGGTACGGCCTGCCCTGGGAACTCGGCGTTCCGCCGGGCGACCTGCCGCCCGGCGGAACGCCGTTGCCCGGGACCGCTCAGCGGTAGTCGGGCTGGGTCTGGACGTTGAGCTCGGCTATCCGGACGCCCCGGGCGCTGTCGGTGCGCCGGTCGGAGATCCTGAGGACGTCGAAGCCCTTGGCGATGTCGTTCGAGTAGATGTAGCCGTTGTAGTAGTAGGCGCTCCAGGAGCCGCCGAGGGTCAGGGTGTCGGCCGAGATGGGCCCGCGCTCGAAGTAGCCGATCTCCTTGGGGTGCGCGGAGTCGGTGAAGTCCCACACGGAGACGCCGCCTTGGTACCACGCCTGGACCATGATGTCGCGGCCCTTGGCGGGGATGAGCGACCCGTTGTGGGCCACGCAGTTCTCGGTGTCGGCCTGGTGGCGCGGGATCTTGTAGTAGTTGCGGAAGACGAGGTCGACCTTGCCGTGCTTGCGGACGATGTCGTAGATGCCGTCGGCACCGCGCTGCGGACCGATCGCGGTGTTGCACTCGGCGCCGCCGCCACCGCCCAGTTCGTCGGTGAAGACGACCTTGGTGCCGCTCTCGTTGAAGGTCGCCGAGTGCCAGAACGAGAAGTTGACGTTGTCCTGGACCCGGTCGAGGACCTTCGGACGTTCGGGGTCGGAGATGTCCATCAGGATGCCGTCGCCCATGCAGGCGCCGGCCGCTAGCCGCAGCTTCGGGAACGCGGTGATGTCGTGGCAGCCGGTGGTCTCACTGACCCGGGCCTGGGTGTCGGTGGGCGGGACGCCCGGGTTGCCGCCGTCGGGGAAGAGCACGGGGAAGGCCGTCACGGCCGCCTTCTCCGGGTGGCTGCGGGGGATCTTCACCACGGAGATGCCGTCGTGCGGCGGCTGGCAGTCCGGGAAGGACGCGCTGGGCGAGTAGGAGGACACATAGACGAACAGGTCGCGCTTGCCCGGAACGAGGGTGTGCGTGTGCGAGCCGCAGGCGGTCTCCACGGCGGCGACATAGCGCGGGTTGGCCTTGTCGCTGATGTCGAAGACCTTGATGCCCTCCCAGGAGGACTTCTCGGCGGCGGACTGGCTCGTGCTCGCGCAGGAGTTGTCGGAGCGCGAGGAGTCGGTGGACAGGACCAGCAGGTTCCCGGAGACCGAGATGTCGTTCTGGGATCCGGGGCACAGCACCTGGCTGACCACCTTGGGACTGGTGGGACGGCTGATGTCGTAGATGACGAAGCCGTCGTAGTTGCCCGCGAAGGCGTATCTGCCCTGGAACGCCAGGTCGGTGTTGAATCCCGCGAGGGATTGCTTGGGTATGTTGACCAGGTGGTCGACGTTGGCGCTCGTGACGACCTCGTCGACACCCGGGATGCTCCCGTCGGCCGTGGCGGGGGCCGGAACCGCCAGTCCGAGCAGCGTGACGGCCGCAGCCGCCAGGGCCGCCAGTCGTCCCGGGCGAGCGAGGGCTGTACGTAAGCGCTTCACCGCGTCCTCCCTTGTATCCGTTCGCGATTGAACTTCATGCGGACCCCGGCAGTATGGCCCTTCTCATGCGCGCGTCAAAAGATGACAATGCACTGGTGTTTTCTTCGCATCGCGTAACGACGCCGCCCCTGCTGGCCCTCGCCGCCTCCTTAGTCCTCACCCTGACCAGCTGCGACGGTGGTTCCGGGAGTAACTCCGCGCCCCCCGCGCCCTCGGTCATCGCGCCGGGCGCACCGGGGGAGAAGGCCACCACTCTCTCCAGGGACGAGGCGGCGAAGGCCCTGCCCGACGACTCCCCGAACGCGGCGGACCTCGCCTACGTGACGAACATGATCGCCCACCACCAGCAGGCGCTTGTCATGACCGCCCTCGCCGACAGCCACGCCTGGGACCAGCGGGTCCGGGGACTCGCCGCACGCATCGACGCCGCGCAGGGCCCGGAGATCGACACCATGGAGGCCTGGCTCAAGACCAACGGCGGCTCCCACGGCACCGCTCACGGCCACGACCACGCCTCGATGCCCGGGATGGCCACCGCGGCGCAGCTGGCGGCCCTGCGCGAGGCGCGCGGCAAGGAGTTCGACCGGCAGTTCCTGCGCCTGATGATCGCCCACCACCGCGGAGCGGTGACGATGGCCACCGACGAGCTCACACACGGCCGCAACGTCCAGGTCGGCGAGTGGGCGAACGAGGTGATCGCCCAGCAGAGCGCCGAGATCGCCCGGATGCGCGCCATGGGCTGACATCCGGCACCGCGACACGCTCCGGTGCCCTCCCCCGGGTGGTCACTCGGTGCGATGCTGGACATGGCCGCCCATCCCGCCCGTTCCGGGCGACGAACGGGCCGCCGAGGTCAATTCAGCCCTCGCCGAAGGGAGGCGCCCGTGCTGCGTGTGGCAGTGGTCGGATCAGGTCCCAGCGGGGTGTACACGGCCGAGGCGCTGACCCGTCAGGAATCGGTGCCGGACGTCGCCGTCGATGTGCTGGACCGGCTGCCCTGCCCGTACGGGCTGGTCCGGTACGGGGTCGCCCCCGACCACGAGAAGATCAAGTCTCTGCAGGGCACGTTGCGGCGGGTCCTGGAGGACCCACGGATCCGCTTCCTGGGCAATGTGACGGTCGGCGGTCCCGGTCTGTCGCCGCGAGCGCTGCTGGGGCTGTACCACGCGGTGGTGTACTGCGTCGGCGCCGCGACGGACCGCCGCCTGGGGGTCCCCGGCGAGGACCTGCCCGGCAGTTGCGCGGCCACCCACTTCGTCTCCTGGTACAGCGCCCACCCGGACGAGGCTCCCGACGGCTTCCCGCTGCACGCCCGCTCCGCGGTCGTCATCGGGGTCGGCAACGTGGCCGTCGACGTGGCCCGCATCCTGGCTCGCGGGGCCGGGGAGCTGCGGCACACCGATGTGCCCGAGGGAGTGCTGCGGGCCCTGGCGGACAGCCGGATCACGGACGTGCACATGGTGGGGCGGCGCGGGCCCTCGCAGGCGAAGTTCACCACCAAGGAGCTGCGCGAGCTCGGCGACCTGCCCGACGCGGACGTCCTCGTCCGCCCCGATGAGCTGGCGCTCGACCCCGCGTACGCTGATCCTCAGGGGCTCGTCCCGGTCGCCCGGCGCAATGTGGAGGTGCTGCGCGGCTGGGCCGCCCGGCCCGCGGCGGGCCGGCACCGCCGCATCCATCTGCGGTTCTTCCTGCGGCCGGTGGCGGTGCTCGGCGAGGACGGCGTGACGGGGGTGCGGTTCGAGCGGACAGCGCCGGACGGGCAGGGCGGGGTGCGGGGCACCGGCGTCCTGGAGGACATCGACGCCGGACTGGTGCTGCGGTCGGTCGGTTACCGCGGCGTGCCTCTCAAGGGGCTGCCGTTCGACGACCGGCTCGGCATCGTGCCCAACGAGCAGGGCCGTGTGCTGCGCGACGGCACGCCGTCGCCCGGCGAGTACGTGGCCGGCTGGATCAAGCGCGGGCCGACCGGCGTCATCGGCACCAACCGACCCTGCGCCAAGCAGACGGCGGCGGCCCTGGTCGCCGACGCACGGGAGCTGCTGGCCCGTGGCGCCGCGGCCGCCGATCCGCTCGAGGGCTTGCGGGCGCTGGGGCAGGACCCGGTGGAGTGGACCGGCTGGGAGGCCATCGAGGCCGCCGAGGCGGCGCTGGGACGGTCGCTGGGCCGCTCGACCGTGAAGATCTCAGACTGGGAAGGGCTGTTGGCGGCCGCTCGCCCCACGGGTTGAGAGCCGCGGGACTCCCCGAACTGCCTCCGCGGTCCACAGACTGTTTACGCTCACCAAGGTCCCGGGCAACCACTTCATCGTTCCACCGCTCACCCGCGCCGCGTTCGAGGAGCTGCCCATGGCGACGCCGCCGCACCGTCCCGCCGTCCATCCCGTCGACGAGGTCCTGCCCGCCGTCCAGCTCGGCGCGTTCGGGCTGCAGCACGTGCTGGCGATGTACGCGGGCGCGGTCGCGGTGCCGCTCATCGTCGGCGATGCGTTGAAGCTGTCGCCGCCCGACGTCGCCTACCTGATCACGGCGGACCTGCTGGTGTGCGGCATCGCCACGCTGCTGCAGTGCGTCGGCTGGTGGCGGTTCGGCGTCCGGCTGCCCATCATGCAGGGCTGCACCTTCGCGGCGGTCGCGCCCATGGTGCTGATCGGCCAGGACGGGGGACTCCCCGCGATCTACGGCGCCGTCATCGCCTCGGGCGTGGCCATGGTCCTGCTGGCGCCGGTCTTCGGGCGGCTGCTGCGGTTCTTCCCGCCGCTGGTGACCGGTACCGTGATCCTCATCATCGGGCTGAGCCTGCTGCCGGTGGCCGGCAACTGGGCGGCGGGCGGTGTGGGTTCGGCGGACTTCGGGGCGCGGCGGAACATCGCGCTCGCGGCCGCGGTGCTCGTGGCCGTCCTGCTGGTCCAGCGCTTCGCGCCCCCGGCCGTCGCGCGGATCGCGGTCCTGGCGGGCGTCGTACTGGGGACCCTGGCGGCCGTGCCGCTGGGCTTCACCGACTTCGGCGCGGTCGGCGACGCCCACTGGGTCGGGGTCAGCACGCCGTTCCACTTCGGCACACCGGACTTCCAGGGCGCGGCGATCGCCTCCATGCTCGTCGTCGCCCTCGTGACGATGACCGAGACGACCGGCGACATCATCGCCGTGGGCGAGCTGACCGGCCGCCACGTGCAGCCGCGGCGGCTGGCGGACGGGCTGCGCGCCGACGGCGTGTCCACGGTGCTCGGCGGGATCTTCAACACCTTCCCGTACACCGCCTACGCGCAGAACGTCGGCCTCGTGGGGATGACCCGGGTGCGCAGCCGCTGGGTGGTGGCGACCGCGGGCGGCATCCTCGTGCTGCTGGGGCTGCTGCCCAAACTGGGGGCGGTGGTAGCGGCGATCCCGGCGCCTGTGCTGGGCGGTGCGGGCCTGGTGATGTTCGGGACGGTGGCGGCGAGCGGCGTGCGGACCCTGTCGACCGTCGACTTCCACGGCAACGGCAATCTGACCGTGGTGGCCGTGTCGGTCGCGGTCGGACTGCTCCCGGTCGGCGTCCCGACGGTCTACGACGCCTTCCCCGACTGGTTCCAGACGGTGATGGACAGCGGGATCAGCGCGGGGTGCATCACCGCGATCGCACTGAACCTGCTCTTCAACCACCTGCCCGGGGGCTCCGGTTCAGGCGCGTACGGGGACGGCGGTCCCGCCGAGCCGCCGGTCCTGCCCATCGGCGGCGGCGAGGACGCCGTCCAGAAGCCCGGGGAAGAGCGCATCTAGGTCCGCCCGGCGCGGCGCGTTCATCCTGGACGTGCCCCGGTGGGTCCGGCTGATCACCCCGGCCTCGCGCAGCACCCGGAAGTGGTGGGTGCAGGTCGACTTGCTGACCGGCAGTCCGACCTCGCAGCACGCCGCCTCCGCGCCCCGCGCCGCCGGCGTCCGCACCACGCGCAGGCGCATGGGGTCGGACAGCGTTCACGCCGCGGAGTGTCGCGCACCACGTCCGGCGCAACCCCCTTCTGCGGGGGAAAAGCGCGCCGCGGCCCCGGCTGTCGGTGGGGCGGTGCAGAATCTGTGATGCAGAACACATACCCCATAGCTTGGAGATGGTGCGTCATGGACGACGTCGTACTCGCGATCGGCACACGCAAGGGACTGTTCCTGGGGCGGCGGGGTGGCGCCGGGTCGTGGGAGCTGACCGGCCCGCACTTCCCCATGCAGGCGGTGTACTCGGTGGGCATCGACACGCGCCGCGCCGTGCCCCGGCTGCTGGTCGGCGCGGACAGCTCACACTGGGGGCCGTCGGTGTTCCGCTCCGACGACCTCGGGCGCAGCTGGGAGGAGCCGGCGCGGCCCGCGGTGCGGTTCCCCCAGGACACGGACACCTCCCTGGAGCGCGTCTGGCAGATCCAGCCCGCCGGCACCGGCGCCCCGGACCTGGTGTGGGCCGGGACGGAGCCGGGCGCGCTCTTCCGTTCCGACGACGGCGGGGTGACCTTCGAGTTCGTGCGGAGTCTGTGGGAACACCCGCAGCGGGAGCTGTGGGGCGCCGGTTTCGGCGGGCAGGCGGTGCACACGGTGATCACCGATCCGCGCGACGCGGACGCGGTGATCGCGGCCGTGTCCTCCGGCGGGGTCTACCGCTCGTCCGACGGCGGCGCGAGCTGGGAGGCGTCCAACACCGGGCTCAAGGCGGAGTTCCTGCCCGACCCGTACCCGGAGTTCGGCCAGTGCGTGCACAAGATCGCCCGGGACGCCGAGGATCCGGACCGGCTGTACCTGCAGAACCACGGCGGGGTCTACCGCAGCGACGACGCCGGCGCGACGTGGACGGAGATCGGGAAGGGGCTGCCCGCGGACTTCGGCTTCGCCGTCGCCGCCCACCCCCGGCGCGGCGGCGTCGCGTACGTCTCCCCGGTCAACGACGGCAGTGACCGCTACCAGCCCGACTACCGCTGCCGGGTCTACCGCACCGAGGACGCCGGTGCCTCGTGGACCGCCCTGTCCGCCGGTCTGCCCAAGCAGGAGCACTACGGCGTGGTCCTGCGCGACGGGCTGCGCACCGACGACGCCGACCCGGTCGGCGTGTATTTCGGCAACCGCAACGGCGAGGTGTACGCGAGCGCCGACGAGGGCGACACTTGGCGGCTCGTGACCTCGCACCTGCCCGACGTGCTGTGCGTGCGAGCGGCCGTGGTCTGAGTGTCGGTGTGAGCCACTAGAGTGACTCACCGTGGCAGCACGACCGTTGAACGAAATCGTCGAAGAAGGCTGGGCCAAGGCCCTGGAGCCGGTCGCCGGGAGGATCGCCGAAATGGGCGACTTCCTGCGCGCCGAGATCGCCGCCGGCCGCACCTACCTGCCGTCGGGGGCGAACGTGCTGCGCGCGTTCCAGCAGCCCTTCGACGACGTCCGGGTGCTGATCGTGGGCCAGGACCCTTATCCCACCCCGGGGCACGCCGTGGGGCTGTCGTTCTCGGTGGCCCCCGAGGTACGGCCGGTGCCCCCCAGCCTGCAGAACATCTACCAGGAGCTGAACACCGACCTCGGCCTGCCCCGGCCCTCCAACGGCGACCTGACCCCCTGGACCCGGCAGGGCGTCCTGCTGCTCAACAGGGCGCTCACCACCGCGCCGCGCACGCCGAGGGCGCACCGCGGCAAGGGCTGGGAGGCGGTCACCGAGCAGGCCATCCGCGCACTCGCCGCGCGCGGCAAGCCGCTGGTGTCCATCCTGTGGGGCTCCGACGCGCGCAGCCTGCGGCCACTGCTGGGAAGCCTGCCGGCCATCGAGTCCGCCCACCCCTCCCCCATGTCGGCCGACCGCGGTTTCTTCGGCTCGCGCAATCGAACACCCCGGCGGGCTGGTACCCGGACCCGCACGGCACGCGGAACCTGCTGCGTTACTGGGACGGGTCCCAGTGGACGGAGCACACCCACGCGGGCGGGGCACAGGTCCCGCCGCAGCCCAAGGACAACCCCTGGGAGCTGGGCGTCGACGGGGGCCCCGACCCCGCGCGCATCCAGCGCCAGGTGCAGCAGCAGGCGGGCGTGGCCCCCACCGGTCCTGGTGGGGGCACCCTCTTCAGCGAGCCCGTCCTGGTGGTCAACCAGAAGGCCAAGCTCATCGAGCTGAACAACGAGTACAGCGTCTTCGACCAGCAGGGGCGCCGGCTCGGCTCGGTGGTCCAGGTCGGCCAGAGCACCGCGCGCAAGGTGCTGCGCTTCGTCGCGAGCGTCGACCAGTTCATGTCGGTGCGCCTGGAGGTGCGCGACGCGCACGGGCAGCCCCAGTTGCTGCTGACCCGGCCTGCGAAGCTCATCAAGTCCAAGGTGATCGTGCAGCGCGCCGACGGCATGACGCTCGGCGAGATCGTGCAGCAGAACGCCATCGGCAAGATCAACTTCGCGTTCGAGGTGAACGGCCAGAAGATCGGCGCGATCAAGGCCGAGAACTGGCGCGCCTGGAACTTCGCCATCGTCGACCACACGGACACCGAGGTCGCCCGGATCACCAAGACCTGGGAGGGCCTGGCGAAGACGATGTTCACCACGGCCGACAACTACGTGCTGCAGATCCACCGGCAGCTGCCGGACCCCCTGCTGAGCATGGTCGTCGCCTCCGCCCTCACCGTGGACACCGCGCTCAAGCAGGACTCGCGCGGACTCGGCTGAGCGTGGCACGCATACGGTGCCGGGGTGCGCGGACCCGGCACCGTATCAGGACAGAACCGGACAGGTAACCCCTGCGATGGACCCGCCCGAACAACAGAGCGCGCAAAGGCACTAGCATGCCTCGCCATGAGCACTGCCGAAGGCCCCGCACCCGGCCTGCCCGTTCGTATGCCCCGCCCCCGCCAGCCCGGGCGGCACCGGCGGCCGGAGCCGCTGACCACGCCCGAGGGCGCCCCCGCGCTGGTCCTCGCCGTGCCCGGCACCCCGTCCTCCGCGATACGCAGTCTCGCCGAGGAGATCGTCAGCATCGCCCGCATCGAGCTCTCCGGACTCGACCCGCGCATCGGCTACGTCGACGGCGACGGCGAGGAGTACCCGACGCTCGAGTCCGTGCTGGCCCAGGCGGCCACCGAGCGTGGCGACCAGGCCCCCGCCGCCGTCGTGGTCCCGCTGCTGGCCGGTCCCGAGGCGTCGGTGATGCGCCGGATCCGCCAGGCCGTGGCGGACAGCCGCGCCGCGGCCGAGGTGACCGACGTGCTCGGCCCCCACCCGCTGCTGGCCGAGGCACTGCACGTACGGCTCTCCGAGGCAGGACTGGCCCGCGCCGACCGCGCGCGTCTGTTCACGGTGGCCACGGCCGCCGACGGCATCATCCTGGCCACCGTCGGTGGCGAGGAGGCCGTCCAGGCCGCCGGTGTGACCGGTCTGCTGCTGGCTGCGCGCCTCGCCGTGCCGGTGCTGGCCGCCGCGCTGGACATCGAGGGCTCGATCACCCAGGCCGCCGAGCAGCTGCGCTCTTCCGGCTCGACCACGCTGGCGCTCGCGCCGTACGTGATCGGTCCCGAGGTCGCCCCCGAGGTGCTGCACGACGCCGCCAAGGAGGCCGACTGCTCCGCGGCCGACGCGCTGGGTCCCTACCCGACCATCGGCAAGCTGGTCGTCTCCACGTACACGGCGGCCCTGGGCATCGCCCAGCCGTCGCAGGGCGCTCCCCTGGGCTGAACCCCCGGGACGTCGACGACAACGGCGTGGTGGTGCGCTCCGGGCTCCCGGGGCGAACCACCACGCCGTTGCGCGTACGGGGCGGCCGCCGTCAGCCGAAGACCACGCAGGACGCGGCCGGCACGGCCACCGAGCCCGCGAGCTTCGGCGTGCCGGTGGCCGGGTCCAGGTCGAACCAGCTGACGTCGCCGGAGCGCTCGTTGGCCGCGTAGAGCCGCTTCCCGGAGGGGTCGAGGGTCAGGTGGCGGGGCCAGTCGCCGCCGCAGTCCACCGTCTCCAGCAGCTCCAGCCGGTCACCGCTCTCGTCGACGGACAGGACGGCGATGCTGTTGTGCCCGCGGTTGGCGGCCCAGGCGAACCGGCCGTCGGGCGAGACGACCAGCTCGGAGGGGTAGTTCGGACCGGAGGCGGCCGCGGGCAGCACGGAGACCTCGGCGACGGGCTTCAGACGGCCCGCCTCCGCGTCCCAGTGACAGACCGTCACCACGGAGTCCAGCTCGTTCATGACGTAGGCGCGGTCACCGCGCGGGTGGAAGGTGAGGTGGCGCGGTCCGGTGCCGGAACGCAGGCCCATCTCGCGTTCCACTTCCAGCTCCCCGCTGTCCGCGTCGAGTTCGCAGACGCGCACGGAGTCCGTGCCGAGGTCCACACTGAGCACCCAGCGCCCGGAGGGGTCGGGCAGCACCATATGGGCGTGCGGGCCCTCCTGCCGCTCCGGGTCGGGGCCGTCGCCCTCGTGCTCCAGGACGTGGCGCGGCGCGCCGAGCGCGCCGCGGTCGTCGACCGGCAGCACGCTGACGGTGCCGGAGGCGTAGTTGGCGGTGAGCAGGTGGCCCCGGTGCAGGCACAGATGGGTGGGCGCGCCACCGCCCACCGGCACCGTGGCACCCAGCGGCTGGGGGCGGGCGGGGTCGCCCAGCGAGAACACGGCCGCGCCGCCGGCCTCGGCGTGCTCACTGACGGCGTAGAGCAGGCCGCGATCCTCGGAGAGCACGAGGAAGGAGGGGTCCTCCACCGCGGAGTCGGCGCGCAGCACCGTCAGCGCTCCCGAATCGGGCTCGACGGCGGCGGTGGTCAGCCCTTTTCCGCCCGCCGAGGTGAACGACCCGATGTAAACGTGCCCGGCCACTGCCGTACCTCTTCCGCAGGTTGTCTGTACGGCGGCTGAGATTAACGCAGTGGCCGGAAACCGATCCCGTTGCCCCCGTCACACCAGCGTCTCACCGCGGGAGAGGGCGAGGGACTGGGGGTGGTGGACGTAGGCGGGGGTCGGATCGCCGGTGTCGTAGTAGCGGTGGAAGACACCGGTGGCCGAGCCGGAGATCGGCGGCACGATCCACGACCAGTCGGCGGGCACGGGACGGCCCTTGCGCTCCTCCCGTTCGATGTGGGCGAGGAAGCGCCGGGACTCTGTGTGGTGGTCGGTGATGCTGACGCCGACGCGGTCGAAGGAGTGCAGTACGGCCCGGTTGAGCTCGACCAGGGCCCGGTCGCGCCAGAGCGAGCGGTCGCTGCCGGTGTCCAGGCCGAGGCGGTCGGCGAAGCGCGGCAGGAGGTCGTAGCGGTCGGTGTCGGCGAAGTTTCGGGCGCCTATCTCGGTGCCCATGTACCAGCCGTTGAAAGGCGCGGCCGGATAGCAGACGCCGCCGATCTCCAGGCACATGGAGGAGATGGCCGGGACGGCGTGCCAGCGCAGGCCCCACTCCGCCAGCCAGTCGAACTCCGGGTGCACGATCGGCACCTCCAGCACCGCGTCGGCCGGCAGCGGGAAGTGGCGCGGCGGTTCGGCTCCGCCCTGGACGACCAGTGGCAGGACGTCGAAGGGGGTGCCGGGGCCGCCGGACCAGCCGAGCCGCCGGGCCGCCTCGGTGATGCCGGTGTTGCCCGGATCGCCGAGCACTCCGCCGTCGGGCCGCGGGTACCCGGCGTAGCGGATCAGCTGGTCGTTCCAGATCCTCGGGCCGGGCCGGTCCGGCGCGTCCGGGGCGAAGACGGTGATGACCGGGCGGATCCGCCCGCCGTTGGTCGCGGCCCTCAGGTGGGCGGCGGCTTCCAGGGCCACCCCGCGCGCCGTCGCGACGTGGCGGCGGTCGCGGACCTGCAGGGAGTTCCAGTACAGCCGCCCTATGCAGCGGTTGCTGTTGCGCCAGGCGACGCGCGCGCCGAAGACGAGTTCCTCGTGGGTGTGCCGGTAGGTGCCCGTCGCGTCGATCTCGGCGAGCACCGCGGACAGGCGCCGTTCGGCGTCGCCGGCGGCGCCGGCGGCGCCGGGCAACTCGCGGTGGTACTGGCCCAGGAAGTCGATGGCAAGCGCGCGGACGTCCACGTCCTTGTGCCGGACGGAGGGGGCACCGTCCCCGCCGGCCGCGCGGTCCACGGGACAGGAGGCCGCCGCGCCCTCGGGAGGCCGCCCCTCGGCACCCGCCTCCGCCGCCTGCGGGTGTCCGGCGGGCCACCCGGCCAGTGGCTCGGGGCCGTCCATCCGCGCGTGCTCCGCCGCGGGAGGCACGCGGCCCGGCCCGGTACTCCGTTCGTTCTTCCCCCCGGTACGGCGCAGAAATCTCAGCACGCCTGGCACCCCCAAGACCGCCTGCGCGAACCGTTTCCCTCACGGTCCGCGGGTACGGCACGAGACTGGAATCGGTATGACCGCTTGTCCGGAGTCAGTCATCCTGGCACGCGGCGCCGAACTGGACGTCGAATCAGGCGAATTGACGACATCGCTTCCCAGGTCGGACACATCCGGTCACGTGATGACCGTGACCGGTCCCGATCCGCCCGGGGCGCGTACGAACCCGCCTCGCGCACGCCCGGCGCCGCCGCTGGACCTCCGCACGGCAGGGGCGCGCCCCTCGGGCGGGTGCGTCGGGCGGGTGCGTCAGCCGGGCCGGGAAGACGCCCCCGGGGCCGGCCGGCGTACGGATACATGCCCGCGGTTCGCCGAGGGCATCGGGCACCGCACCGCGATCTCGACCCGGCGGCACGCCGCCGTAAGCGCTCGTCATGGCAGGCGTACCGGCAGGACCGCGCCCCGCGGCCGGGCGCCTCAGACGGACCCGGCAGGCCGCGCCGGACGCGGGGCCGCGCCGAGGGGCGCGGCCAGGCCGCTGAGCGCCGCCTCCAGACCCCGCAGGTGCTCCAGGGCCCGGTCGGCGTGCGGATGAGAGCCGCTGACCATGACCGACGCCGGGGCACCATCCCCGGCCGCGCCCGGGGGCACCAGACGCCGCACCGCGATCTCGACCCGGCGGCACGCCGCCGTGAGGCGCTCGTCATGGCAGGCGTGCGGGTCGGCCACGACCTCCGCGAGGCCGCGGACCTGGCGGGCGCACTCGTCGAGCAGGGCGAGGACGGTACGCGCCCGGGCCTTGCGACGCCGCAGCGGGCTGAGGGGATGCACCAGCGGGGCGACGGCGGCGCGCACCCGCTCCAGGAGGACGTCGAGCTCGGCCACATGGCGCGCCAGGTCGTGGCCCGGGCCGCCGGCGAGGTGACGGGCGGCCTCGCCGGTGAAGTCGTGGACCGCCTGCAGTGCGCGGCGGATCCAGGCGTCGGTCGCCGCGTGCGTGGTCACCGGCAGCACCATGAGGACCGCGACGGCCGCACCCAGGGCGCCGACGGCGGTCTCGCCCAGCCGCAGCACCAGCAGCCCGGGGTGGAGGATGCCGAGCAGGCCGTAGAGCAGCCCCGCCATCACGGTCACGAAGAACATCATCCAGCTGTACGAGACCGGGGCGGTGTAGAAGATCCCGAAGACGCAGACGGCGACGAGCCCGGCGGTCGGGGCGGGCGCCCCGTGCAGCGGAAGCGCCACGGCGAGCCCGGCGGCGATACCGGTGACGGTGCCGAGGACCCGGCGGAAGCCGCGCACGAGGGTCTCGCCCCGCGAGGTGGTGTTCACGAAGATCCACCAGGCGGTGCCGACGGCCCAGTACCAGCGGTCCTCGGACAGCGCCTGGCCCACCGCCACCGCGATGCCGCCAGCGAGCACCGCCTGGAAGGCCTGCCGGGTCGTCGGTCGGCGCAGCCCCCGCGGCTGGGGCGCGGAGACGGCGGGTGCCGGGGCGGCCGCGCGCTCGTAGCACCAGAGGCCGAAGCGGACGAGGGCGGCGCAGCCCAGCCCGAGGCCCACGGCCCCGTACAGCTCCGGCAGCAGTCCCGGCCCGGCCCGCAGGAACTGGGCGATGAAGAACATCATGAAGGCGAATACGCCCAGCGCGTGGCCGCGCGGCCCCCAGCGGCGGGCGTAGACCCCGGCGAAGACCACCGCGAGGAAGGCCGCGTCCCGTGCGCCCGGGTACGGGTGAAGCCACGCGGCCAGCGCGAGGACGGGGAAGGCCACCACGGGCGTCAGCGCCGTCGTCACGGCCTGGCGGGCCGGGCCGGGGTCGGCGACGACGAAGAGCGCGAGCAGCGCGGCCAGCCCGCCGACCACGACGGCGGGCAGCGGCAGCCCGGCCGCCGCCACGGCGGCGACCGCCCCCGCGATGCCCAGGACCGCGCGCGAGCCGCTGCGCAGCCGCGCGCGCCCCGGGTCCGGTGCGATGAACATCCGCCTCAGCACGTGCGCGTCCCGCCCCTTCGTTCGTGCCGCGGTGTGTGTCCGCGCATGGAAAAGGCGCTGCGGGGACCTCGTGTCCGCCGCAACGCCATCGTCGCCTACAGGAAAACATCCTTCGGGCCCGTGGCTCAACCGACCGCGTCCCCACTGGGCCATTGGCCCAGGCCCCATTCCGCCGGCCAGGGCGGGGACGGACCAGTGGCCCATGCCGGAACGCCCATTCGGCGTATATTGAGGAGAAAGGCGGACGTATTGACGCGAAAAAGTCGATCCCGCCTTTAAAGGCGCCCGACGAACCAACTCACCGGATCCGCCCCAGGAGGGGCCCGAGTCGAAGCCGACCCGTCCGGAGGAGGACGCGATGAGGGACGTGGCGAGCGAGCGGGACGTGGGCCGTCCCGGAACCATCGAGCGCGTCGTGACACTCGACGTCAACGGCCGGTCATACACCCTTCGCCTGGACACCCGGGTGACGCTGTTGGACGCGCTGCGGGACCGGCTGGGCCTGACGGGCACGAAGAAGGGCTGCGACCAGGGAGCCTGCGGTGCGTGCACGGTCCATCTCGACGGCAGGAGAGTGCTGTCCTGCCTGACACTGGCGGCGCAGGCCGAGGGCCGGGCGATCACCACCATCGAGGGCGTCGCGGGCACGGAGGGGCCGCACCCGGTGCAGCGGTCCTTCATGGACCACGACGGCTTCCAGTGCGGTTTCTGCACCCCCGGGCAGATCATGTCCGCGGTGGCGCTGATGGCCGAGGGCCGGACCGGCTCCGACGAGGAGATCCGGGAGTTCATGAGCGGCAACCTGTGCCGCTGCGGCGCCTATCCCAACATCGTGGCCGCGATCCGTGAGGCGGCATCAGGGGGAGGTTACGATGCGCACCTTTGAGTACGTGCGGGCGACCGACACCCAAGAGGTCGTACGGATGCTGGCGGAGGACCCGTCGGCGTCCTGTCTCGCGGGCGGCACGACCCAGCTGGACCTGATGAAGGACGGGGTCCTTGAGCCGCCGACGCTGATCGACATAACCCGGCTCCCGCTGCACGGCATCGAGCGGCGCGGCGAGTCGCTCCACGTGGGGGCGCTGGCCACGATGGAGGAGCTGGCCGCGGACGCCACCGTCGCCGAGCGGCTGCCGGTGGTGCGCGAGGCCCTCCTGCTGGGCGCGTCGACGCAGTTGCGCAACATGGCGACGATCGGCGGCAACCTGCTGCAGCGCACCCGCTGCCGCTACTTCCGCGACCCCAATGTGCTCGAGTGCAACAAGCGCGCTCCGGGCACCGGCTGCGCGGCCGTGCGGGGCGTGGCCAGGATGCACGCCGTCCTCGGCGTGAGCGAGAACTGCATCGCGCTGCACGCCTCGGACCTCGCCGTCGCACTGGTGGCGCTCGACGCGGTCGTGCACATCCAGGGGCTGTCGGGCCGGCGCACCGTCCCTCTGACGGAGTTCTACGTGACGGCAGTCGAGAGCCCCCAGCGGGAGAACGTCCTGGAGCACGCCGAGCTGATCACCGAGGTGGAGATCCCGCTCCCACCGCCGTCCGCCCGCTCGGGCTACCTCAAGGTCCGCGACCGGGTGTCCTACGAGTTCGCCCTGACCTCGGCCGCGGTGGTGCTCGTCGTGGAGGACGGCACGATCCGTCAGGCCCGGGTCGGCCTCGGCGGGGTGGGGTCGAAACCCTGGCGGGCCTACGAGGCCGAGCACGTGCTGACCGGCGCGCCCGCCACGTCGGCGACGTTCGTCGACGCGTCCGAGGCGACGATGCGCGACGCCTGGACCGTGCCCGGCACGGCGTTCAAGGTGCCCCTGGCCCGCCGGACCCTCGTCCGCGAGCTGCAGACAGTGTCAGGAGTGACGGCATGAGCACGGTCGAGAGCAGGCCGTTGGTCGGCGCGGGCCTCAACCGGGTCGACGGACCGCGCAAGGTCACCGGCGCCGCCCCCTACCCGATGGACTTCAGCGTCCCCGGCCAGGCCTACGGCGCCCTGGTGCAGAGCACGGTCGCCTCGGGCCGGATCGTCCGCATGGACACCGAGGAGGCCGAACGCTCCCCGGGTGTGATCTCGGTGCTCACCCACGAGAACGCCCCGCGGGTCGGGACCGGCCCCACCACGGTGCTCGGCGAGTCGCCGCCCGCCCCGCTGCGCAACGACCGGGTCATGCACCACGGGCAGCACATCGCCTTCGTGGTGGCCGAGACACCCGAACAGGCCACCGCCGCGGCACGGCTGGTGCACGCGGAGTACGAGGCCGCCGAGCCTTTGCTGGACCTGCAGGACCCGCGGGCGCAGCATCTGGTGGACCCGTGGAAGATGGACCACTCGCGCGGCGACGCCGCCGCGGCACTGGAGGCCGCCGACGTCGTCGTGCGCGGTACGTATTTCACGGCGGACAACACCAACAACCCGCTCGGGCTGTTCGCCACGCTGGCCGTGTGGGAGGGGGACACCCTCACCGTCCACGACACCAGCCAGTGGCCGTCGATGGTGCGCACCACACTCGCCATGGCCTTCGGCATCCCCGAGAGCTCGGTGCGGGTGCTGGTGCCCTACGTGGGCGGTGGCTTCGGCGCCGGGCTGCGGGCGTGGCCGCACGTGATCCTCACCGCGATGGCCGCCCGGACGACCAAGCGCCCGGTGAAGCTCGTGCTGACCCGGCCGCAGATGTTCACCTCCGTCGGGCACCGTCCCAGCGGGGTGCAGTGGCTCAGCGTGGGCGCCTCGCGCGACGGCGAACTGGTCGCCCTCGACCACCGCAGCCTCAGCTCGCTGAGCATGGAGGACAACGACTACGAGCCGTTCTCCCACGGGACCGCCTTCTCCTACCGGTGCCCGAACGTGATCACCCGCGACGAGCAGGCCAAGCTCAACATCGCCGTGCCGACCTCGATGCGCGCCCCCGCGGAGGCGCAGGGCTCCTTCGCGCTGGAATCGGCCCTCGACGAGCTGGCCTACACCCTGCGCATGGACCCGCTGGAGCTGCGGATCCGCAACCACACCGAGGTCGACCCGCGCAACGGGCTGCCCTGGTCCGGTAAGGCACTCCTGGAGTGCTACGAGGCCGGGGCGCGGCGCTTCGGCTGGTCCGACCGGAACCCGGAGCCGCGGTCCATGCGCGACGGCAACTGGCTCGTGGGCTACGGCATGGCGAGCGCGATGTTCCCGTACTTCGCGACGCCGTGCATGGCCGAGGTCACCGTCAACCGCGACGGCAGCGCGTTCGTGCGCAGTGCGGCGACGGACATCGGCACCGGCACGTACACCGTGATGGCACAGCTGTCCGCCGAGGAACTGGGCCTGCCCATGGACAAGGTCCGCTTCGACCTCGGCGACTCCGACATGCCCGACTCGATGATGGCGGGCGGCTCCGGGCTGACCGGTGCGCTCGGCAACGCCGTGCACGACGCCTGCCGCAGGCTCGTGGGGCTGTTCGCCGACCTCGCCCGCGGGGACGCCGGCTCGCCGCTGCTGGGCGCCTCCCCCGAGGACGTCGAGGCCTCCGGCGGCGGGGTCCACCTCGTCGGCCGCCCGGACCGCGGGCAGTCGTACGCCGACATCCTCGCCCGGCACGGGCTGCCCCAGCTCACGGCGACCGGGAGCAGCACGCCCCTCGTCCCGGCCGAGATCGGCATGTCGCCGGCCGGGGCCTACGGCGCGAAGTTCGTGGAGGTGCGCGTCGACGCCGACCTCGGCATCGTCCGTGTCGCCCGCGTGGTGTCCGCGATCGACGGCGGCCGCATCCTCAACGAGAAGACGGCCAGGAGCCAGATCATCGGCGGGACGGTCGGCGGGATCGGCATGGCCCTGTTCGAGGACACCGTCACCGACCCGCGTACCGGCCGGATCGCCAACGGGACGTTCGGGGACTATCTCGTCGCCGTGAACGCCGACATCCCGGAGCTGGACGTGATCTTCGTAGGCGAGCCCGACCGCGGCACGCCGACCGGCACCAAGGGAGTCGGCGAGGTCGGCCTGGTCGGCATCGCGCCCGCCATCGCCAACGCCGTTCACCACGCCACCGGCAAGCGCATCCGCGACCTGCCGATCACCATCGACGACCTGCTCTGAGCGGCGCGCACGGGCCGTCGGTAGCGTCGGATCCCCTGCCGTACGCCCGGGACCCCAAGGAGGCCGCGCCCCGTGCCCGCTGACGAGCTGGACGCCCGGATCCTGGCGCTGCTGCTGGAACAGCCGCGCACCAGCGTCCGCGAGTACGCCCGCATCCTGGGTGTGGCGCGGGGGACCCTGCAGGCGCGGCTGGACCGGCTGGACCGGGACGGGGTGATCACCGGGTACGAGCCGCGGCTGTCGCCCGAGGCCCTGGGGTACCGGGTGCTGGCCTTCGTCCACCTGGAGGTGACCCAGGGTCATCTGGACGACGCGGGCGAGGCCCTGGCCGCTGTGCCCGAGATCATCGAGGCGTTCTCGATCACCGGCGGCGGGGACCTGCTCACCCGGGTGGTCGCCCGGGACGCCGCACACCTGGAGGACGTGATCCAGCGTCTGATCCAAGTGCCGGGTGTGGTGCGCACCCGCACCGAGGTGGCGCTGCGCGAGCGGGTGCCGCAGCGGATGCTGCCGCTGGTCCGGGAGGTCGGCCGGGACGCCGCGGCCGGGCGCACGCCGTGATCGCGGGCTTGGCATGCTGGGGGTCATGACGCTCCCCGCGGTGATATTCGACCTGGACGGCACCCTCGTGGACAGCGAGCCCAACTACTTCGAGGCGGGCCGCCGGCTGCTGGCCGCGCACGGCGTGGACGACTTCACCTGGGAGCAGCACCGGCGCTTCGTCGGCATCGGCACCAAGGAGACGCTGGCGACCCTCCGCGAGGAGTACGGCCTGCCGGCGTCCGTCCAGGAGCTGCTGGACGGCAAGAACCGGCTCTACCTGGAACTGGCCCACGGGGCCACCCACGTGTTCCCGCGGATGCGCGCGTTCGCCGAACTCCTGGCGCAGGCCGGGCACCCCATGGCGGTGGCCTCGGGCTCCTCGCGGGAGGCGATCCGGGCGGTGCTGGCGGGGACCGGGCTGGACGCCCTGCTGACGACCGTGGTCTCGGCGGAGGAGGTCGACCACCCCGCCCCGGACGTCTTCCTGGAGGCGGCGGCCCGGCTCGACGTGGACCCGGCGGACTGCGTGGTCGTCGAGGACTCGCCGCCCGGCGCGGAGGCGGCGCACCGGGCGGGCATGCGGTGCGTCGCCGTCCCCTACCTGGCCGTGCAGGCCGACGATCCCGCCTTCGCGACGGCCGGTCTGCTGGTGCGCGGCGGGCAGAACGCCTTCGACGCCCGCGCGGTGATGGACTGGCTGACGGCCTGACGCGCGGGCGGTGCGGCGTTCAGCCGAGGAAGCTCAACCGGACCTGGCGTCGCGGGTTGTCGCGGTTGGTGTCGACCAGGACGACGGACTGCCAGGTGCCGAGTTCCAGCCGGCCGCCGATCACCGGGAGCGTGGCGTGCGGCGGGACGATGGCAGGCAGCACATGGTCGCGGCCGTGGCCGGGGCTGCCGTGGCGGTGGCGCCAGCGGTCGTCGGCAGGGAGCAGGTCGTGGAGCGCGGTCAGGAGGTCGTCGTCGCTGCCCGCGCCGGTCTCGATGACGGCGATCCCGGCGGTGGCGTGCGGGACGAACACGTTGAGCAGCCCGTCGCGTCCATGGGCGACGTCGTCGAGGAAGTCGGCGCAGGCGCCGGTCAGGTCGTGGACCGTCTCGCGGCTGCCGGTGGTGACGTCGATGGTGCGGGTGGAGAAAGCGTCGGCCATGTGACCATGGTGACTCACCCGGGAACACCGCGCGTTCCGGGGCCGTCGCGGGCGTTCCGAGGGCCGAGACACCGTTGGAGCCATCTGGACGGCCTGGCTACGTTCGTCGGCATGTCGCGTCCCGTTCTGTTCACCACGCGCGGTCACATCGACCTACTGCGGGTGGCCTCCGCCGCCTGTCGCCGCGGCTGCTGACGCCTCCACATCTTTTCACGCGCCTTCCCGCGCGCCCCCAACCCGTCGTGCCGCCGGGCGCGCTGCTGCCCGGCGCGATGACGGGGCTGCGCTCATCGCTCGCGACCGCGTGGCTCGCGATGGGCTTCGGGGAGCAGATCAACGCCTCCGACGGCATCGGCTTCCTGATGAACCAGGCACGGCGCTTCCTGCGGACCGACGTGATCGTGGTCTGCCTCGTCGTCCACGCCTTCCTCGGCCTCACCGCCGACATCGCCGTCCGCCTTGTCTAAGGCTGCTGCCGCAACGGCGACCGGCCTCCACCGGCCAGTGAGCCAACGCCGCGGAAACCGTGGGCGGTCCAGCGGCCGTGCGCGTGACCGGGCTGACCCGCTCCTTCAGCGGCCGTCCCGTCATCGACGGCCTCGGCCTCACCTTGCGGCCGGGCGAGTTCACCGCGCTGCTCGGCCGCAGCGGCTGCGGCAAGAGCACGCCGCTGCGTGTCCTGGCCGGGCTCGACCGGGAGATCGAGGTCACCGTGCTGGTTCCCGAGGCGTGCGGTCGACTTCCAGGCACCACGGCTGATGCCGTGGAAGCGGGTGTGGCCCGACGTCCTGCTCGGACTGCGGGGGCGGCCGGATCGGGCGCCGGCGAGGCCGCGTTGGACGAGGTCGGACTGCGGCAGCGGTCCGGT
Organism: Actinacidiphila sp. bgisy160; assembly: GCF_965342435.1. Taxonomy (GTDB): domain Bacteria; phylum Actinomycetota; class Actinomycetes; order Streptomycetales; family Streptomycetaceae; genus Actinacidiphila. Next base: position 64,239 of record NZ_CBDRCM010000025.1, read on the forward strand.
GCCTGGCCGAAGACGCTGTCGGGCGGTGAGACCCAGCGTGCCTCGCTCGCCAGGGTGCTGGTCCACGAGCCCGATCTGCTGCTGCTCGACGAGCCGTTCGGCGCGCTGGACGCCCTGACCCGCATCAAGGCGCAGCGCCTCGTCGCCGGCCGGCCGGCGTCCGCGCCGGACGGGGCGGGGCGCCGCTGCTGCGGTCCGGAGGCCGCTGAACGGGGCCGCACGACAGGGGCGGCTGTCCTGATCCGGGCGGCCGGCCCTCGATTGGTCTGGACCACTTGCCGTCCCTCGGGATAGGGTCGGCAGCGCCCGCCCGAGCGCCAGAGGGGGACCCCCCGTGTACGCACCGCACCGCGTCGCCGCGCTGGTCGACGTCTGCCTGCTGCCCGCCGGTCAGACCCGCAGACCGCCGGAATGGCTCCGGCGCGGCCTGGAGCGGGCCGGGGCGGTCACCATCGACGTGCCCGCCGCGCTCAGCGGGCCCGCGGTCACGGAGCTGCTGCGGGACGAGTTGGGCGACGGCGCGGTCGTGATCAGCGAACCGCTCGATACCGACGAGGTCGTGGAGGGCTGGGGCGTACCGGGGGCAGCCGTCCTGGCCTGGCTCTCGGGCGTGGACCTGCTCCAGCTCGGGCCCGGCTGCGGCACGGGCGTCCGGGAGGCCATCCGCACCGCGGCCACCCGCGCGGTCGCCGACGGCGACCTGCCGCTGTCCCGCCTTGAGGAGGCCGCCGCGCGGGTGGCCCGGCTGCGGCGCGAGGTGGCCGCGGGAAGCTTCCACGAAGGCGCGTAGTTAGTGGAAGCGTGAACCATGTGGATGTGGACGTCGCCGTCATCGGTGCCGGGCAGGCCGGGCTCTCCGGTGCGTACTTCCTGCGACGGGCCGGGATGCGGCCCGACGAGGACTTCGTCGTCCTGGACCACTCCCCCGGCCCCGGCGGCGCCTGGCAGTTCCGCTGGCCGACGCTGACCTACGGCAGGGCGCACGGGGTGCACTCGCTGCCCGGCATGGAGCTGGAGGGCGCCGACCCCGGCCGGCCGTCCGCCGAGGTCGTCGCCGAGTACTTCGGCCGCTACGAGCGCACCTTCGACCTGCGGGTGCACCGCCCGGTCGGCGTCTCCACGGTCCGCGAGGGCCCGGGCGGGCGCCTGCTCGTCGAGTCCGACGCCGGCACATGGGCGGCCCGCGCACTGCTCAACGCCACCGGGACCTGGGACCGGCCCTTCGTGCCCCGCTACCCGGGTCAGGAGACCTTCCGCGGCCGCCAGCTGCACACGGCGGGGTACCGCGGGCGCGAGGAGTTCGCCGGGAAGCACGTGATCGTGGTCGGCGGCGGCACTTCGGCCGTCCAGCTGCTGTTGGAGCTCCACGAGCCGGGTGGCGCGGCCGCGACGACCTGGGTCACCCGGCGGCCTCCCGTCTATCGCACCGGCCCCTTCGGCGAGGAGCAGGGCAGGGCGGCGGTCGCGCTGGTCGAGGAGCGCGTCAAGCAGGGCCTGCCGCCCCAGAGCGTCGTCAGCGTGACGGGGCTGCCCATGACCGAGGCGATGGAACGCGCCCATGAGCGCGGCATCCTCGAACGCCTCCCCATGTTCGACCGGATCACCCCGGACGGCGTGACCTGGGCGGACGGCCGCCACGTCACCGCCGAAGTCATCCTGTGGGCCACCGGTTTCCGCGCGGCCCTCGACCACCTCGCCCCGCTGCACCTGCGCGGGTCCGGCGGCGGCATCCGGCTGGAGGGACTCACCCGGGTCGCCGCTGACCCCCGGGTCCACCTCATCGGCTACGGCCCCTCCGCGAGCACGATCGGCGCCAACCGGGCCGGCCGCAGCGCCGTCCGCGAGATCCGCGCCTACTTGCGGGACCGGGACCGCGCCCTGGACGATCCCCGGGCGCCGGAGCCGGTGACCGCGGCCGGCTGACGGCGCCGCCGCCCGGCAGGGGCACCGACCCGCGTCAAGGAGGGGCTCCTCGGTACGGCCGTGCCGGACGCCCGGACCCCTGCGGCGCGCGACGGGCGGTGCCCCACGACGGCAGGTACCCCACGACGGCACCAGGTGGCACCCCGGCGGGAGTGACGTGCCCGGGGATGCCTCAGCAGCGGTGGGCCGCCCTGCCCACCCGGTCCGGGACCGAAAACAGGTGCCGAGATCCGACGGCACCGGGCGCACCGCCACGCGCGCCCTCGGCTCGGCGGAAGGTGGGCGGTACGGGCGGACCGGACCGGCTTACGGCCGGGGCACGGACGGCCACGGCCTGGCACGGCCCGGCGGGCACCGCAGGGCTCAACGGGCGGCGCGGCCACTCTTGCCGAGGGTGGAGGCACGGACGACGAGTTCGGGCTGGAAGACGATGCGCCGGTGCTCGTGCTCCTCGGCCGCGTCCCCGGTCTCCTCGATGAGCAGGTCGGCCGCCGCCCGGCCCATCCGGTACGCGGGCTGCCGCACGGACGTCAGCGGCACCGCGGCCGCCGCCGCGAACTCGATGTCGTCGTAACCGACCAGTGCGATCTCCTCGGGCACCGCGATGCCCGCCGCGTACAGCGCCTGCAGCACGCCCAGCGCGAGCAGGTCGTTGGCGCAGAAGACGGCCGTCGGACGGTTGGCCATCCCCAGCAGGCGGGCCCCGGCGTCGCGTCCTGAGGGGACGTCGAGCCGCTCCGTCTCGATGTGCGCCAGGGACTCGGCGGGGAGCCCCGCGGCGGCGAGCGCGTCCAGGGCGCCGGTGCGCCGGTCCTGGCACTGGGCGAGGTGCATCGGACCGCTGACGTAGACGATGCGTTCGTGGCCGCGCTCGATGAGGTGGTCGACCGCGAGGCGGCCGCCCTCGATGTCGTCCACGGACACCGAGCAGGCCTCGGCGCTCGGCACGACGCGGTCCACGAAGACGAAGGGGATGCCGTGCCGCCGGAAGGAGGCGATGTTGCGGCCGCTGGTGTCCGCGGGCGTCACCAGGACGCCGCGCACCCGCTGTTCGGCGAACAGCCCCAGGTAGTCGGCCTCCTCCGAGGGGCTCTCGCCACTGTTGCAGAGCATCACGCCGAGCCCGGTCTCGCGGGCGGCCCGCTCGGCGCCCGAGGCGACGTCCACGAAGAAGGGGTTGGCCATGTCGAGCACGAGCAGCGCGATGATCCTGCTGCGGCCCGCCCTCAACTGCCGTGCGGACTCACTGCGCACGTAGCCGAGTTGTTCGATGACCGACAGCACGCGGGCACGCGTGTCCTCGGAGACCATGTCGGGCCGGTTGATCACGTTCGACACCGTGCCGACCGAAACGCCCGCCTGCCGGGCGACATCCTTGATCCCCACCATGCGTGTCACGAGCTCCGCCCTACCTCCTGCCGCCGGCCCGCCACAGGCCGCGGGTTCATGCTACGCATAGGTGACGGCGTCGGCGCCCACTGTGTCCGGCCGGCCGAACGGCGGCGGTGGCGCGGAACGGTGGCCTGCGGGGCGGGGCGGATCGTCCGCGCGGGCGTGGGCCGCGCCGTCACGCCAGGTGGAAGACCTCCGTGAGCGGCCGCATGGCCTCGTCGGGCCGGGCCCCGTCCAGCGCCTCGAAGAAGTCCGCCACCTCCGCCTGCCAGCGGGCGTTGACGTCGGTCGCCGCCATGGCCTCCTGCGCCGCCGCGAAGTCCTCGGTCTCCAGGTAGCCGACGAGCAGGCCGTCCTCGCGGAGGAAGAGGGAGTAGTTGTGCCAGCCGGTTGCGGAGAGGGCGTCCAGCATCTCGGGCCAGACGGCGGCGTGGCGCTCGCGGTACTCGGCGAGCCGGTCCTTCCGGACCTTCAACAGGAAACAGACGCGCTGCACGGTCAACCCTGGCCTCTCGGTCTGATATGAAAGGTTTCAATCAATGGCAGGGACGTTAGGACACCCCGACATGGCTCGTCAATGGCACGCTCTGCGACGTGCAGACATCCGATCTCTGCCCCATGGTGTGGGGCACATACGGCAGTATGAGCCCACGGGTGGCCGTGCCGAACGTGAGGAGGCCGCATGCGCGTAGCACTGTTCGTCACTTGCGTGAACGACACGCTGTACCCCGAGACGGGGAAGGCCGTCGTGACCCTGCTGGAGCGGCTGGGGGTGACCGTGCACTTCCCCGCCGCGCAGACCTGCTGTGGCCAGCCGCAGTTCAACACAGGCTACCGGCACGAGACGGAGCCCCTGGTCAAGCGATACACCAAGGCCTTCGAGGGCTACGACTACATCGTCACCCCGTCCGGTTCATGCGCCGCGATGGTGCGCGACAACTACCCCCGCATCGGCGACCGCGCCCGCGCTGAGGGGCGGGGCGAGGCCCTCGCCGCCGCCGCCGCGTCCGTCGTGCCGCGCACCTACGAGCTGACCGCGTTCCTCACCGACGTGCTCAAGGTGACGGACGTCGGCGCCTACTTCCCCTACCCCGTCACCTATCATCCGACCTGTCATGGCCTGCGGATGCTGGGGCTGGGCCGGCGCCCGCAGGAGCTGCTCAGACATGTGAAGGGGCTGGAGCTGGTCGAGCTGCCCGGCGCCGAGGAGTGCTGCGGCTTCGGCGGCACCTTCGCGGTCAAGAACGCGGCCGTGTCCGCGGCGATGGGCGCGGACAAGGCCCGCAACATCACCTCCACCGGCGCGCGCGCCGTGTGCACGGTGGACAACTCCTGCCTGATGCACATCGGCGGCACTCTCGCCCGGCTCGGCGCCGAGGTGCGGCCGGTCCACCTCGCCGAGATCCTCGCGTCGACCGAGGAGCAGCCCTACGGAGGCATCCGATGAGCGGCACCTACCTGGGCATGCCCGCCTTTCACGTCGCCGCCGGCGAGGCCGTGCGCAACACGACGCTGCGCGGCAACCTGCGGCACGCCACCCACACCATCCGGGACAAGCGGGCCCGCGCCGTCGCCGAACTCGACGACTGGCAGCAACTGCGCGCGGCGGGCAAGCAGATCAAGGACGACGTGCTGCGCCATCTCGACCACTACCTGGTGCGCCTGGAGGAGGCGGTCACCGCCGCGGGCGGCACCGTCCACTGGGCAGCCGACGCGGACGAGGCCAACCGCGTGGTGGCGGACCTGGTGCGCGCCACCGGTGAGACCGAGGTCGTCAAGGTCAAGTCCATGGCGACCCAGGAGATCGGCCTCAACGAGGCGCTCGCCAAGGCCGGGATCTCCGCCTACGAGACGGACCTGGCCGAGCTGATCGTGCAGCTCGGCGACGACCTGCCGAGCCACATCCTCGTGCCCGCGATTCACCGCAACCGCTCCGAGATCCGCGACATCTTCACCGGCGCCATGGGCCGCTGGGGCCGTCCCGCGCCCGAGGGGCTGTCGGACTCCCCCGCCGAACTGGCCGAGGCCGCACGGCTCCACCTGCGGGAGAAGTTCCTGCGCGCCAAGGTCGGCATCTCGGGCGCCAACTTCATGATCGCCGAGACCGGCACCCTGGTCGTGGTGGAGTCCGAGGGCAACGGCCGCATGTGCCTGACGCTGCCCGAGACCCTGATCTCGGTGGTCGGCATCGAGAAGGTGCTGCCGAGCTGGCAGGACCTCGAGGTGTTCCTACAGCTCCTGCCGCGCTCCTCCACGGCCGAGCGGATGAACCCGTACACGAGCACCTGGACCGGGACCACCGACGAGGACGGGCCGCGCACCTTTCACCTCGTCCTGGTGGACAACGGCCGCACCGACACCCTCGCCGACGAGGTGGGCCGGCAGGCCCTGCGCTGCATCCGCTGCTCGGCCTGCCTCAACGTCTGCCCCGTCTACGAGCGGGCGGGAGGGCACGCCTATGGCTCCGCCTACCCGGGGCCGATCGGCGCCATCCTCACCCCGCAGCTCCGGGGCACGGACACCGCGCTCGACGCCTCGCTCCCGTACGCCTCGTCCCTCTGCGGCGCCTGCTACGAGGTGTGCCCGGTCGCCATCGACATCCCGGAGGTCCTCGTCCACCTGCGCGAACGCGTGGTGCAGGGCGGCGAGGTGACCCGGGCGGGCAACAAGGTGACGCTCAGGCCCGCCAAGGGCCACGCGGCGGAGCGGGCGGCCATGCGCGCGGCGCGCTGGACGCTGGACCACCCCGGGGCGTTGCGCGCCGGCCAGCGCCTGGCGTCGCGGACCCGCAGGTTCCACCCGAGGCGGCTGCCAGGGCCCGGGAAGGCGTGGACCGACACCCGGGACGTCCCGTCGGTGCCGGCGGAGTCCTTCCGTGACTGGTGGCGGCGCACCCGGGGACCGGGCGCCGCGGGCGCCGCGGGCGCCGGCACCGGCACCGGCACCGAGAGCAGGGAGGGCACCAAGTGAGCGGCAGCCGTGACCAGATCCTGGGGCGGATCCGCCGCGCCCTCGCCGGCGCGCCGCACCAGGCGGCACCGGCGCGCGGCGCGGTGGACCGCGATTATCTGCGCGTCCATGGGCGGCGGGACCCGGCGCAAACCGCCGACCTGCTGGCCGAGAACCTCGCCGACTACCGGGCGATCGTCCACCGCGCCACCGGCGAAGAGCTGCCCGGCCGCCTCGCGGGGCTGCTGGCCGCGCGGGGCGCCCGCCGCATCGTCGTCCCGCCCGGCCTGCCGGAGCAGTGGCTGTCGGCGGTGCGGAACGTGGAACGAATGGCCGACTCCGCCGAGCTGACGGCGCGCGATCTGGACGCCTTCGACAGCGTCGTCACCGGCTGCGCGGTGGCGATCGCGGAGACCGGGACCATCGTGCTGGACGCCGGACCCGACCAGGGGCGGCGCAGGATCACGCTCGTCCCGGACCATCATGTCGTCGTCGTGCGCGTTCCGGAGCAGCTCGTGGACTCGGTGCCGCAGGCGCTGGAACGGCTCGACCCCGTCCGGCCGTTGACGTGGATCTCCGGGCCCTCGGCCACCAGCGACATCGAGCTGGACCGGGTGGAGGGCGTGCACGGGCCACGCACGCTGGAGGTCGTGCTCGTGACGGACTGACCGCGGGGCGCTCATTTGGCGTCCGCGTAGCACTCGACCACGTGGGTCTGCAGCGGGAAGGGCACCGGCGTCGGGCCGAAGAGCAGGCGCCGGGCCTCCTCCGCGGACTCCGCGACGGCGCGCTCCACGGCGGGGGCCAGCTCCTGGGGCGTGTGCACGATGACCTCGTCGTGCAGGAAGAACACCAGGCGGGCCCGTGCGTCCAGCGCGGTCAGGCGGCGGCGCAGGGAGGCCAGCACGGCCAGCGCCCATTCGGCGGCCGTGGCCTGGATGACGAAGTTGCGGGTGAAGCGGCCCCAGGCGCGGGCCTGGGTGTCGGTGAGCTCCTGAGGGTCGGCGGACGGGGCCGGTGACGTACGCCCGAGGTGGGACCGGACGACGCCGCCGCCCTCCCCGGTGCGGGCGGCGGACTCCACCAGGCGCATGGCGTCCGGGAAACGGCGGCGCAGCACCTCGAGCAGCGGCCCCACCTCACCGCTGGTCTGGCCGTACATCGCGCCCAGCAGGCCCAGTTTGGCCCGCGCGCGGTCACCGCCGAAGGCCGTGCGCGCGAGGGCGGCGTACAAGTCGCCCTCGGCGGCGGCCGCCGCCAGCCCGGGATCGCCGGAGAGGGCGGCCAGGACGCGGGGTTCCAGCTGGCCCGCGTCGGCGACCACCAGCCGGTGCCCGGGGTCGGCGACCACGGCGGCGCGGAGCTGCCGGGGGATCTGCAGGGCGCCGCCGCCGCGGGTGGCCCAGCGGCCGGAGACGACACCGCCGACGACGTACTCCGGGTGGAACCGGCCGGTGGGCGCCCACTGTTCACGCCAGGCCCAGCCGTGGGCGCTGTGGATGCGGGAGAGCTCCTTGTAGCGCAGCAGCAGCGCGGCGGCCGGGTGCTCGACCTCGCGCAGCACATGGGAACGGGTCGAGCTGATCCGCACGCCCACGCGCTCGAAGGCGGGCAGCAACTGGACGGGGGAGTCGGGGTTGACCGGGCGGCCCAGCGCTTCCTGGATGCCGGTTGCGAGCTCGGACAGCACCTTGGGGCGGACACCGCCCGCCGGACGGGGGCCCAGCAGACCGGTGAGCACCGCGTCGTGGGCGGCGGCGCTCCAGGGCAGGCCGTCCCAGCTCATCTCGGCGGCGGCCAGGGCGCCGGCGGACTCGGCGGCGCACAGCAGGCGCAGCCGGTCGGGGTGTTCGGACAGGGCGATCCGGCGCTGCTGGTCGGCGTGGACGGCGACCACGGCCTCCAGCGGGTCGGTGCCCGGCGGCAGGTGGTGGCGGTCGGCGGCGAAGAGCACCGGCTGATCGTCGGGGCCGCCCTCGCGCGCGTCGTCCGGCACCGGGAGACCGCGCAGCCGGGCCCAGGCGGCGCCGAGCGAACGGGGCAGGCCCCAGCGCTCCTCCGCACCGAGCAGCAGGGATTCGACGAGCTTGAGGTCGTGGCACCGGGCCGGACGTGCCGGCAGCCGTTCCAGCAGCGGCGGGTAGATCTCGTCGGTCGCCGCCCACACCCAGCGCGGCGCCTGCCGGGCCTCGCGATCGGCGACGGCCGCCGCGAGGTCGCCGACGGTCTGCGGGGGACCGTCCGCGGTGCCGTCCTCGCGCAGCACCTGCAGCCGCCCGCCGGTCCCCAGGGAATCGGCGACGACGGCGACGGACAGGGTCCTGGGCGAGGTCACCGTTCGAGAGTAGAACGAGGCACCGACAACGTCCTGCGGGCCGGTCAGGGGGCCTGCCGCAGCTCACCTTCAGGCCCACAGCACCAGCCGCGCCCGGAGCGGCAGCCGGGCGCAGGCGGCGTTCCGCAGGAGCACGGGCCGCCACCGCCGGTCCCGGGCCCCCTTCACGTTTGCGGGGCGTACGGCGGTGGGGAGGCCCGCCGTCGGCAGGGGGTTCGCCCGGCGGGTACGCGGCAGCGCCATGCCCGCGGCAAGCACCAGGTCCACGGCGCCGCTGACGTAGGTCCGAATGCGGCTCGCCGGGCAGGGGCGTGCGGGACGATCGCGCCGAAGGGCCGCGGCATCACGAAGTGGGCGGTGCCCGCGGCGAGGAGTCCGGCCGGCAGCAGGGCGGAACGGTCGGACGCGGCCGTCGGGTACCTCCTGAGGACTCCGCGGCCTCCGCGGCGCCGCTCACGTCGGCGCCGGTGGCCCGGCCCGTCGCTGATCGGCCGGGCCGGGGTGAGCTCGCCGGCTCACCGGGGTCTACGGGGCGGTGCCGGCTGGTCCGGTGAAGGGCGGCAGGGCCGCGAAGTCCGGGGCGACGTGGAGCGAGACGGCGAGTTGGGCGAGCGCGTCCCGGACCCGGGTGAGGGGGTGTTCCGGGAAGTGCACGTCGTAGTGGGGGGCATCACCCCAGTGGAAGGGCAGGCCCTGCCTCAGGTCGGAGGCGTACGGGTGGGGCATGAAGTAGCGCTCGGGGCCGAGTTCGATGAGCACCTGCGCCTCCCGGGCGCCGGTCGTGCCCTGCTCCAAAGCCTGCACCTTCACGACGGCGCTGCACGAGGCGCGGGGCAGGGTGTAGCTGCCCAGGAACGCCTGGCCGGTGGGGCGGTCGGGCAGGGGGACCTTGATGACCTGCCGCAGCGTGGGCACCGTTCCCAGGTGCAGGACGTCGGCCTCGATGAGGCCGCCGCCCGCCCCGGCCGTGTAGTGGGCCAGGGCGTGCCGCAGGCGCGGCAGGTCATCCAGGGGCGCGGGTATGTCCGGCGGCACGTCGAACCAGTGCAGGCTGACGAGGTCGCCGTGGTCATTGGTCCAGGCGTCCGTCTCGATCTGCCGGTAGCCGGGGAGTTCCGCCCCCGCGATGGGTCCCATGGCCGAGGATCATGCCGTATGGACGAGTTGGGCGTCACGGCGGATCAGGGCGGCGTAGCGGCCGTCCAGGGCGAGCAGTTCGTCGTGGCTGCCGCGTTCGACGATCCGGCCGTGGTCGAGGACGACGATCTGGTCGGCGTCGCGGACGGTGGACAGCCGATGGGCGATGGTGATGGTCGTGCGGCCCGCCGAGAGGGCGTCGATGGCGTCCTGGACGGCGTGTTCGGTACGGGTGTCCAGCGCGCTGGTGGCCTCGTCGAGGATGAGGACCGCGGGGTCGCGCAGGATCGTCCGAGCGATGGCCAGGCGCTGCTTCTCACCTCCGGAGAAACGGTAGCCGCGTTCGCCGACGACGGTGTCGTAGCCGTCGGGCAGGCCCGCGATGTGGTCGTGGATCTGCGCGGCGCGGGCGGCGGCGACGACCTCCTCGTCGGTGGCGTCGGGCTTTGCGAAGCGCAGGTTCTCGGCGACCGAGGCGTGGAAGAGGTATGTCTCCTGGGAGACGACGCCGACCGACGCGGCGAGCGTGTCGAAGGCGAGGTCCCGCACGTCGACGCCGTCGAGCGTGACGCGCCCTTCGGTGACGTCGTACAGCCGGGGCACGAGGTAGCTCAGGGTGCTCTTGCCGGAGCCGGTGGCGCCGACGACGGCGAGGCTGCCGCCGGCCGGGACCGCCAGGTCGATGCCGTCGAGGGTGCGCCCCGGCGAGGCGGGGTCGTAGGAGAAGCCGACGTTCTCGAAGCGGATGTCGCCGCGGACGCACGGGATGCGTATCGGGTCGTCCTTCTCGGTGATGTCGACGGGCAGGTCGAGGTACTCGAAGATGCGCTGGAAGAGCGCGAGTGAGGTCTGCACCTGGACGCCGGTCGACAGCAGGCTGACGGTGGGCCGGAACAGGCCCTGCTGAAGCGAGACGAAGGCCACGAGCGTGCCGATGGACACGGTGCCGCCCGCTCCGTGGACGGCGATTCCGGCGACCCAGTAGATGAGCGCGGGCATCGCGGCCATGACCACGCCGATGGTGGACATGCGCCAGCGTCCGGCCATGTTGGAGCGCACCTCGAGGTCGACCAGCCGGTCGGACTCCTCGGCGAAGGAGCGGGTGAGGGAGTCGGCGCGTCCCATGGTGCGGCCGAGGAGGATGCCGCTGACCGACAGCGACTCGGTGACGATGGCGGACATCGCCGCCATCTGCTTCTGGCGCTGGGTAGTGATCTTCTTGCGTTCGGTGCCGACCCGGCGGCTGATCCACACGAAGACCGGGAGCAGCAGCAAGGAGGCGATGGTCAGCCGCCAGTCCAGGGCGATCATGGCGACGACGGTGGCCACGACGCTGGTGAGGTTGGAGACCAGCGAGGTCGCGGTGGAGGTGACGGTGGCCTGCATGCCGCCGATGTCGTTGGCTATGCGGGACTGCACCTCTCCGGTGCGGGTCCGGGTGAAGAAGGCGAGCGACATGCGTTGCAGCCGCTCGTAGACGGCGGTGCGCAGGTCGTGCATGACGCGCTGGCCGACCGTGGTGGAGATCAGGGTCTGCAGGACGCCGAACACGCTGTTGAGGACGGCGGTGGCGATCATGCCGAGGGCGAGCAGGCTCAACAGCCCGGTGCGGCCCTGCGGGATCGCGGTGTCGAGGATCTCGCGCAGCATGAAGGGCGAGGCGACCGAGACGAGCGAGGCGGCGCCGACGAGGAGCCCCACGAGGGTGAGGCGAGCGCGGTAAGGACGGAAGAGCCGCAGGACGCGGCGTACGTCGGTGGGACGGGTGGGATCCTTGGGCGGCGGGGTCCACCGCGGGGTTTCATCGGGGTGCAAAGGGCCTCCGAAAGGTCCGGGCATGGCTGGACGATGAGAGTGTAGTTCATTGTTACCTATACTCACAGTGAATTGCATCCTGATACCCTCTGACCATGGAATCCCGCACCTCCGCCGCGGACGCCGACGAGACCACCGGGCGCCTCGCCGACCAGTTGCTGTGGCTGACCCGTCGGCTGCACCGCACACAGCGGCGCCACCTGGAGCCGGTGGGCGTCACACCGGCCCAGGCACGCATGCTGCGCACGGTCGCGCACGTCCTCAAGCACGGGACCGCCCCCCGCATGGCCGACCTCGCCGAACGGCTGGATGTCGTGCCGCGCGCGGTGACAAGCCTGACCGACGCCCTGGAGCAGCGGGGGCTGGTCCGCAGGGTGCCCGACCCGGCGAACCGCAGGGTGGTGCGCATCGAGCTCACCGAGGAGGGCGACGAGGCCGTACGGCGGCTGCGCCGCGCCCGCCGGGCGGCGGCCGAGGAACTGCTCTCCCCCCTGGACGCGGACCAGCGCGATGCCCTGACGGAGTTGCTCGCCGTCCTGGACACCGCGCCGGGGCGCTGCTGAGGGGCCGGAGGACCGAGGGGCCGGGCGCGCCCTGACGCGCCAGGACCCCTCAGGCACGCCGGCGCGTCAGGTGCGCCAGGTGTCGCTCAGCGTCACCTTGCCGCTCGCGGGGACGGTCGCCGTGCGGTTGGCGCCGGACTCCCAGGTGACGTTCCCACTGCCGTCCTTCTTGATGTACTTGTACTCGAAGGACGTGCCCGCGCCCATGGAGACGTCGAGCTTCCACACCGGGTAGGCCGCCGAGGACAACGGGAGGGCGTTGCCGGTGTTCCAGTTGCCGAGCGCGGCGTTGTTGCCGACGACGTAGACGTTCTGGCCCCACACCGTGGTGGCGTTGACCGAGAAGGACGCACCGCTCGCGGGGGTCGTGCCGCCGCCGGCGCCGCAGGGGGCTCCGGCGTAGAGCGCCACCGCGTCATTGGCGCCGATGGTGGCGGTGAACCCGCCGTCCGAACCGACGGTGTAGGTGGCGCCGCTGTGCTGCACGTCACAATAGGTGCCGGCGGGCAGCGAGGTGGTGAAGGTCCGCGTCAGCGGGCCGCTCTCGTGGTTGATCGCAACGTAGCCCTTGCTGCCGCGCCCGAAGGCGATGGCGTTGTTCCCGTTGGACCACCAGTTGGTCACCGCGGTGCCGGCCACCGCGTTGCGGAAGCCCACCATGCCCGCGATCTGCGGCCAGGCGTGCTGGCACTTCCAGCCGTCGCTGTAGCAGGCGTTGACGGTGCCGCCGTTCGGCGGGCCGGCGTCGTTGTCGGAGAACTCGTAGCCGGAGTAGACGTTCGGCGAGCCGTAGGGCCAGGCCAGCATGTAGACGTTGGCCAGGGTGTAGGTCGCGCCGGCCTTGTAGTTGAGGGTCGAGCCGTTGCGCTCGGTGTCCCAGTTGTCGACGAAGGTGCGCGAACTGCCGCTCGGGAGGTAGCCCGCACCCCAGGAGGCGCCCCAGTTGCTGAGGTAGGCGAGCTTCTCGTTGCTGAAGATCCGCTTGAGGTCGTACGCGCCCTGGAAGGCGTCGACGTCACCGGTGCCGGTGTACTCGCCGGGCTGCACGGCCTCCCCGGAGCCGTAGATGACCTCCTGCGCCCAGAAGACGGAGGGGTTGCTGAGCTTGGCCTTGATGGCGGCCAGGTCCGCTGCCGCCATGTGCTTGGCGGCGTCGATACGGAATCCGTCGACGCCCAGTGAGATGAGGTTGTTCAGATACGCCGCGATCGTCGAGCGCACGTAGTCGCTGCCGGTGTTCAGGTCCGAGAGACCGACGAGTTCGCAGTTCTGGACGTTGTCGCGGTTGCCGTAGTCGGAAATGTTCGTCCGGCAGGAGTGGAAGTCCTGGTCCTGGTAGAACCCCGGGTAGTTGTACTTGCTGTACGACGTGCCGCCGGTACCGGTACCCGAGCCGGCACTCATGTGGTTGACGACGGCGTCGGCGATGACCTTCACCCCGGCGGCGTGACAGGTGTCGACCATGTTCCTGAAGGCCGTGCCATCGCCCAGCCGGCCCGCTATGCGGTAGCTGACGGGCTGGTAGGAGGTCCACCACTGCGCGCCCTGGACGTGCTCCTGGGGCGGCGACACCTCGACGTAGCCGTACCCGGCCGGGCCGAGGGTGTTGGTGCACTCCTTGGCGACCGAGGCGAACTTCCACTCGAAGAGGGTGGCGGTGACGTCCTTGCTCCCGGGCGGTGCTGCCTGGGCCGGCTGCTGCGAGACGCCGACGAGCCCTGCCGTGCTGAGCAGGGCGGCCAGACCCGCGCGCAGAAAACGCGATCTCATGGTGCGGCTCCTTCGTGTTCGGGCACAAAGGTGCCCCGAAGACAGCCACGCGCCGGGCCATCGAGTGTGGGGGCGGAATTCCCGCCCGTGGGAACTCCGGGTAGGAGACTGGCCCCACCACCGGGTAGCGTCAATACATCGCGTGGAAAAACTTTCAACTTCTTGCGGAAAGGACCTGCTTCGATCTTGCAGCCGCCCTGCCGGCCTTGCGGCAGGGCATTCTGAGCGGGCGTCAGGCCGCCAAGTGGGCCCGGTCCCCCATCACCACGACCGGGTGCAGCGCCGGGTCGAGCGTGCGCAGCAGATACTCCATGTCGGCCTTGGACTGGCTGACGCAGGCCGACGTGCCGCTGCCGTGGTCCATGTGCAGCCAGATGCCGCCGCCCTTGGACTGCCCCTGGGGGCGGGTCGGATCGAGCGGGGAGGTGCCCTTGACCCGGTTGTAGTCGATGGCGATGACGAGGTCGAAGTCGTGCCAGTGCGACCGGGACCACGACCGCGGCGCGGCGAAGGCGGAGGAGCGGTGGTACGGGAGCCGTGACCCCGGCTCGGCCAGTACGCCGCCCGCGTCCGACAGCGTGAAGACGCCCACGGGACTCTTCTTGTCCCCCTCGTGATGGTCGGTCGTCCAGCCGCGCTTGCCGTTGTGCCCGGACCACGAGCGCTCGCGCTTCCACAGGTCGCCCTGCCGAGTGTACAGCACGATGGCCGAGTCGGCCGATTCGGCACCGTCCCCGTACACCGCGACGACCTGGCGGGAGCCTGCCGGGATGCGGGACCGCAGCGTGGGACCGACGCCCGGTATCACACGTGTGGCAGCCGCCTGGGTGGCGCGCGGCGACTGCTTCACGGCTCGCCCCGGCGCGTCCTGGCGCTCTTCCACGCCCCTGGCACAGCCGGCGAGCAGCACAAGCGCCGCCGCGACGCCCACCGCCCCCGCCCCCGCCCCCGCCCCGCGCATCACTCGAACCGTCCCTCTTCCCGGCAGTCGCGTTCCATCTTCGCACCCTTCGACGAGGACGGACGCGGACCCTGGCCCGTTCCACTCGGTCCAGGAAAAACGGGTTGAATTCGTCACGCCGGTGACGCGACGCTGGCACGTCTCCTCCCTCCCCCAGCATCCATGTCGGGACGTCATGTCGCTACGCGCTCTCCCCCATGCCGACCCGGGTGTCCCCGACACCCGCTCCGGCTTCCGATTCCTGCTCTGGCTGGAACGACGCCAGATCGGTGCCCAGATCAAGGCCACGCTGTGGGGCACCCTCCACATGGCGGCGGTGGCCTGCTTCCCGGCCGCCGTCGGCCTCGCCGTGCAGGCCGTCGTCGACGGCTCCGGTGGACGCCTCGCGCTCGCGGGCGGCCTGATCCTCGCCCTGGGCATGGTGACCGCCGTCGGCGACACCATGCTGCACCGCACCGCCGTCACCAACTGGATCACCGCGGCCGCCCGGGTGCAGCTCCTGCTGTCGCGCAAGACCGTCGAACTGGGCTCGCTGCTCACCCGGCGGGTCGCGGCGGGCGAGGTCGTCGCGGTGAGCACCGGCGACGTCGAGAAGATCGGCTGGTTCGTCGAGGCGCTGGCCCGCTTCGCCTGCTCCCTGCTGGCGACCGTCGGCGTCACCGTCGCCCTGCTGGTCTACCGGCCCGAGCTGGGGCTGATCGTGGCCGCGGGCGTGCCCGTACTGGCCCTGGCGGTGCTGCCGTTGCTGCCGCACGCGACGCGGCGCGCCGACGAGCAGCGCGCCAAGGCGGGCAAGGCCACGGAACTCGCCTCCGACACCGTGGCGGGGCTGCGCGTGCTGCGCGGCATCGGCGGCGAGGAGCTGTTCCTGTCCCGCTACCGGCGGGCCTCCCAGGAGGTCCGCAGCGCCGCCGTCCGCAACGCGCGGATGTGGGCGCTGATCAGCGCCGTGCAAGTGGCCCTGCCCGGGCTGCTGCTGCTCGCGGTGACCTGGTACGGCGCGCGCCTGGCGCTGGACGGACGGATCACGGTGGGCGAACTGGTCACGGTCTACGGGACGGTGGTCTTCCTGCTGTTCCCCCTGCGGGGATTCGAGGAGATCGCGATGGCGTACTCCTTCTCGCGGCCGTCCGCCACGCGCGCCGCCCGGGTGCTCGCACTGCGGCGGGACACCGCGGGCGACCACGACGGGCCCGCGGCGGACCCGGACCGGCTGCCGGAGGGCGACCTCCACGACCCGCTGACGGGCCTGCTCGCCCCGGCCGGGAGACTGACCGCCGTGGTGTGCGGGGACCCGGACGCGGCGGGCGCGCTCGCCGACCGGCTGGGCGGCCACACCCCGGCCGGGACCGGGGACGCCCCCTCGGTGCTGCTCGGCGGGACGGCGCTGGACGACCTGCCGCTGGCGGCGGCCCGCGCGGCCGTGCTGGTCCAGGACAAGGACCCGGTGCTGCTGTCCGGAACGCTGACCGGGCTGCTGGACGTACCCGCCTCCGGCCGGGTCACCGCGGCCGAGGCCCTCGCGGCGGCGCAGTGCGGCGACGTGCTCGACGCGCTGGCCCAGGCCTCGGTGGACGACTCCGGGGACCCGATGCGGTCCCGGATCACCGAGCGTGGGCGGTCCCTGTCGGGCGGCCAGCGGCAGCGGCTGGCGCTGGCCCGGTCGCTCGTCGCCGACCCCGGGGTCCTGGTGCTGGACGAGCCGACCAGCGCCGTCGACACGCACACCGAGGCCCGGATCGCCCAGGGCCTCAGGGCACTGCGTGCCGACCGGACAACGGTGGTCCTCACCTCCAGCCCGCTGCTGCTGGACCTCGCGGACCGGGTCGTGTTCGTAGAGGACGGCGTGGTGCGCGCGTCCGGCACGCACCGCGAACTGCTCCGCGCCGACCTCGGCTACCGCGCCGTGGTCACCCGCGAGACCGAGCAGGAGCCCGGGGAATCCGCACGATTCGAGAAAGCCGAGGAATCCGCATGATCGGCGTGAAACCGCCGGAGTACGACCCGGCCGCGCCGCGGCACGTGACGACCCTGCCGGTGGGCTCGGCCGCCACGGTGCGCGGTTACGTCCGCGAGCTGGCCAGGCGGCACCGCGGCGCGTTCACCATCCTCGTCTCGGTGAACGCCGTCGCCGTCGTCGCCTCGATGGTCGGCCCCTATCTGCTGGGCGGGCTCGTCGAGGACTTGGCTGCGGGCCACCGCGACCAGCACATCGGACGCTCCATGGCGCTGTTCGCCGTCGCGCTCGCCGTACAGACGGTGTTCGTCCGGGAGGTGCGGCTGCGCGGCGCGATCCTGGGCGAGCGGATGCTGGCGGACCTGCGCGAGGACTTCCTCGTACGGTCCGTGGGGCTGCCCCCGGGCGTCCTGGAACGGGCGGGCACGGGTGACCTGCTCTCCCGCATCACCACCGACATCGACCGGCTGTCCAACGCCATGCGGGAGGCCGTCCCTCAGCTGGCGATCGCCGTGGTGTGGAGCGGGCTGCTGCTCGGCGCGCTGACGGTCACCTCACCGCCCCTGGCGCTGGCGGTGCTGGTGGCCGTACCGGTGCTGCTCGCCGGCTGCCGCTGGTACTTCCGGCGCGCGCCGGGGGCGTACCGCTCGGAGGCGGCCGGTTACGCGGCCGTCTCGGCGGTCCTCGCGGAGTCGGTGGACGCCGGGCGCACCATCGAGGCGCACCGGCTCGGTGACCGCCGCGAGGAGCTGTCACGTACCCGCATCCGCCAGTGGGTGGCGTGGGAGCGCTACACGATGTGGCTGCGCAGCGTGCTCTTCCCGGTGATCAATGTGACGTACATGCTCATCCTCGCGTCGGTACTGCTGATCGGCGGGACGCTGGTGCTGCACGGCCGGGTGTCGGTGGGCGAGCTGACGACGGGCGCGCTGTACGCCCAGATGCTGGTCGACCCGATCAACCTCATCCTGCGCTGGTACGACGAGCTGCAGGTGGCCCAGGTGTCGCTGGCCCGGCTGGTCGGCGTCCGGGAGGTCGACCAGGGCGCCGGGGACGAGCGGGTGGCGCCGGACGGCCGCGACGTCCACGCCGATCAGGTGCGCTTCGGCTACCGCACCGGTAGCGACGTGCTGCACGGGGTGAGCCTGCGGGTCCGCCCGGGTACCCGGCTGGCCCTGGTCGGCCCCTCCGGGGCGGGCAAGTCGACGCTGGGGCGGCTGCTGGCCGGGATCTACAGCCCGCGGGCCGGTGAGATCACCCTGGGCGGCGCCCAGCTGGCCCGGATGCCCGCGGAACGGGTCCGTGAGCACGTGGCCCTGGTCAACCAGGAGCACCACGTCTTCGTCGGTACGCTCCGGGACAACCTGCTGCTGGCCCGCGCGGGAGCCGGTGACGACGAGTTGTGGGCGGCGCTCACCGCGGTCGACGCCGACAACTGGGCACGGGCGCTCGACGACGGCCTGGACACCGAGGTCGGCTCGGGAGGTACGGCCCTGACCCCGGCCCAGGCGCAGCAGGTGGCCCTGGCACGACTGGTCCTCGCCGACCCGCACACCCTGGTGCTGGACGAGGCCACCTCGCTGCTGGACCCCCGCGCGGCGCGCCACCTGGAGCGGTCGCTGGCCCGTGTGCTCGACGGCAGGACCGTGGTGGCCATCGCGCACCGGCTGCACACCGCGCACGACGCGGACCTGATCGCCGTGGTCGAGGACGGCCGTATCAGCGAGCTGGGCAGCCATCACCAGCTGGTGGAAGCCGACGGCGCGTACGCGGCGCTGTGGCGGTCCTGGCACGGATAGTGCGGACCGGCACGGCGCCGCGTCACGGCATGGCGCTGCGGCGTGGCATGGCAGTGCGGCGTGGCAGGGGCTCTCAGCCGAAGAACAGGGCCCCGGCCGCGCCCACGCCGCCGATCACGAAGAAGACCGGCGTCAGCACCTTGACCTCGACCTTGCTACCGGCGCGGAAGCGCATGAACTTCGGCGTCCCGAGCGGGTACCAGCGCCTGCGCCCGATCGGGATGGGCCACAGCACCGGGCAGCCGGACACGGTCAGGGCGTCGCCGATGCAGTGCACGATGGAGCCCAGCACGATGGGGATGCCGATCCACAGGTAGTGCTGGCCGGGATCGGTGAACAGCCAGGCCTTGCCGCTCTCGGTGCTGTCCAGGGCGTCCGCAAGCACCCATGCGCTGGTCGCCCCGAGCAGCCAGACCAGGATGTCGCTGGAGACCCGGGCCTGCCGCCACAGCAGCCCCTCGACGGCCAGTACCGCGTGCACGAAGAGGATGACGAGTACCGCCCACCGGCCGCCCGCCAGGGCCAGGCCGGAGGCGGCGGCACCCATCAGGACCGCCCACAGCCAGGTGTGGGTGAGGGTGCGGTGTCCGCCCTGGCGCACGGGGTCGCCGGGCTTCCGGGTCTTCTTGTAGGTGGCGTAGGAGAGCTTGTCGATGATCTCGCACAGCCCGCGCGATATGGGGCCGAAGGCCCGCGAGATCGTCGCCGCCTTGTGGTCCAGGTCGGGGGCGAGAGCCGCGCCGGCGCAGATCAGCGCCCCGACCACGATGGTCGGCCACGGCATCGGATGACCGAGTCCCGCGGAGACTGCTCCCACCGACAGCCACGCCGCCGCTCCGGAGAGGGAATGTGCCGGTCCCATCATGGTGTGTGCCCCGCCCTTTCACCCCGCCCCGAAAGCGGAGTTGACGCATAATCGACGGCACACCATACCGCCGGTCGATCTTCCTCCGTACCGCCGGTTCATCCCCTGGTCCCTGGGACAGGCAAGATGGTGGTGTGACCCTCATCGATCAGCTGCCTGCCGAGCCCGACCCCGACACCCTCTTCGAGGCCTTCTCGTCCTGGGCGGAGGGCCGGGGCATCACCCTCTACCCCGCCCAGGAAGAGGCGCTGATCGAGGTGGTGTCGGGGGCGAACGTCATCCTGTCGACCCCCACCGGCTCGGGGAAGAGCCTCGTCGCGGCCGGTGCGCACTTCGCGGCGCTGGCCCGGGACGAGGTCACCTTCTACACCGCGCCGATCAAGGCGCTGGTGTCGGAGAAGTTCTTCGACCTGTGCAAGCTCTTCGGCACCGAGAACGTCGGCATGCTCACCGGCGACGCCTCCGTCAACCCGGACGCACCCGTCATCTGCTGCACGGCCGAGGTGCTGGCGTCGATAGCGCTCCGGGACGGCAAGGACGCCGACATCGGCCAGGTCGTCATGGACGAGTTCCACTTCTACGCCGAGCCCGACCGCGGCTGGGCCTGGCAGATCCCGCTGCTGGAGCTGCCGCAGGCGCAGTTCCTGCTGATGTCGGCGACGCTCGGCGACGTCACGCGCTTCGAGAAGGACCTCACCCGCCGCACCGGCCGGCCCACGGCCGTCGTGCGCTCGGCGACGCGGCCGGTGCCACTGTCGTACGAGTACCGGCTCACCCCGCTCACCGAGACGCTGACCGAGCTGCTGGAGACCCGCCAGGCCCCCGTCTACATCGTGCACTTCACGCAGGCTGCCGCCGTGGAACGAGCGCAGGCGCTGATGAGCATCAACATGTGCACGCGCGCCGAGAAGGACGCCATCGCGGAGCTCATCGGCAACTTCCGCTTCACCACGACGTTCGGCCGCAACCTGTCGCGCTTCGTCCGGCACGGCATCGGGGTGCACCACGCCGGCATGCTGCCCAAGTACCGGCGCCTGGTGGAGAAGCTGGCGCAGGCGGGACTGCTGAAGGTCATCTGCGGCACGGACACCCTCGGCGTCGGCGTCAACGTGCCGATCCGGACCGTGCTCTTCACCGCCCTCACCAAGTACGACGGCAATCGCGTGCGCGTGCTGCGCTCGCGTGAGTTCCACCAGATCGCGGGTCGCGCCGGACGCGCCGGGTTCGACACCTCCGGCTTCGTGGTGGCCCAGGCGCCGGAGCACGTGATCGAGAACGAGAAGGCCCTCGCGAAGGCCGGCGACGACCCCAAGAAGCGCCGCAAGGTGGTGCGCAAGAAGGCGCCCGAGGGCTTCGTGGCGTGGACGGAGAACACCTTCGAGAAGCTCATCGCCTCCGACCCCGAACCGCTCACCTCCCGGTTCCGGGTCACCCACGCGATGCTGCTGTCGGTCATCGCCCGCCCCGGCAACGCCTTCGACGCGATGCGGCGGCTGCTGGAGGACAACCATGAGGACCGCAGATCCCAGCTGCGGCACATCCGGCGGGCCATCGCCATCTACCGTTCGCTGCTGGCGGGTGGGGTCGTGGAGCGGCTGGACGAGCCCGACGAGGAGGGGCGCATCGTCCGGCTGACGGTGGACCTGCAGCAGGACTTCGCGCTCAACCAGCCGCTGTCCACCTTCGCGCTGGCCGCGTTCGAGCTGCTGGACCCGGAGTCCCCCTCCTACGCGCTGGACATGCTGTCGGTGATCGAGTCGACGCTCGACGACCCCCGGCAGATTCTCGCCGCCCAGGAGAACAAGGCGCGCGGTGAGGCCGTCGCGGCGATGAAGGCCGACGGAGTGGAGTACGAGGAGCGGATGGAGCGGCTCCAGGACGTCTCCTACCCCAAGCCGCTGGAGGAGGTGCTGTCGCATGCCTACGGCGTCTACCGCAAGAGCCACCCGTGGGTCGGCGACCACCCGCTGTCGCCCAAGGCGGTCGTACGCGACATGTACGAACGGGCGATGACCTTCTCCGAGTTCGTCTCGCACTACGAACTGGCCAGGACCGAGGGCATCGTGCTGCGCTACCTGGCGGGCGCGTACAAGGCGCTGGAGCACACCGTCCCCGACGACCTGAAGTCCGAGGACCTGCAGGACCTCATCGCCTGGCTCGGCGAGCTGGTCCGCCAGGTCGACTCCAGCCTGCTGGACGAGTGGGAGCAGCTCGCCAACCCCGAGGAGATGACGGCCGAGGAGGCGCAGGAGCGGGCCGACCAGGTCAAGCCGGTCACGGCCAACGCCCGTGCCTTCCGGGTCCTGGTGCGCAACGCCATGTTCCGCCGGGTGGAGCTCGCCGCGCTGGATCGGTTCGGCGAACTCGGCGAGATGGACGCCGGCTCCGGCTGGGACGCGGATGCCTGGTCCGAGGCCATGGATGCCTACTGGGACGAGTACGAGGACCTGGGCACCGGCCCCGACGCGCGCGGCCCGAAGCTGCTGCAGATCGAGGAGCGCCCCGCGGAGGGGCTGTGGAAGGTCCGCCAGACCTTCGCGGACCCCGAAGGCGACCACGACTGGGGCATCTCCGCCGACATCGACCTCGCCGCCTCCGACGAGGAGGGCCGCGCGGTGGTCAAGGTGACGTCCGTGGGCGCGCTGTGACGGCGACAACCACGCCCCGCACGAAGGAGCGCACCCGATGACCAACCCGGCCGAGCGGCTGGTGGACCTCCTCGACCTGGAACGGATCGAGGAGGACATCTTCCGCGGGCGGAGCCCCCAGGAACGCCTCCAGCGGGTGTTCGGCGGACAGGTGGCGGGCCAGGCGCTGGTCGCGGCCGGGCGCACGACGGACGGCAGCCGTCCGGTGCACTCCCTGCACGCGTACTTCCTGCGCCCGGGGCGTCCCGGGGTGCCGATCGTGTACCAGGTGGAGCGGATCCGCGACGGCCGCTCCTTCACGACGCGGCGTGTGGTCGCGGTGCAGCAGGGCCGGACGATCTTCAACCTGACCGCCTCCTTCCATGTGCCGGAGCCCGGGTTCGAGCACCAGTTGCCGATGCGCGAGGTCCCGGCCCCGGAGAGCCTGCCGAAGCTGAGCGACGAGCTCCGTGAGCACCTCGGCGAACTGCCCGAGCAGCTCGAGCGGATGGCGCGACGGCAGCCGTTCGACATCCGCTACGTGGACCGCCTGCGCTGGACCGCCGAGGAGATCGAGGGCGCCGAGCCGCGCAGCGCGGTCTGGATGCGCGCGGTGGGCCCGCTCGGCGACGACCCGCTGGTGCACACCTGCGCCCTCACGTACGCCAGCGACATGATGCTGCTGGACGCCGTGCGCGTACCGGTGGAACCGCTGTGGGGGCCACGCGGCTTCGACATGGCCTCGCTGGACCACGCGATGTGGTTCCACCGGCCGTTCCGCACCGACGAGTGGTTCCTGTACGACCAGGAGTCCCCCGTCGCGACCGGCGCGCGCGGCCTGGCCCGCGGGCGCATCTACGACCGCGAGGGCCGGCTGCTGGTCTCCGTGGTCCAGGAGGGGCTGTTCCGGAAGCACGGCGGCTGAAGGTCGTGGCCGGCGGTGCCGGGCGGGGCCGGGTCCCCCTCCCGCCGCCCGGGCCTCAGCGCATGCGGACGCGCCCTGTGAGGCCCGGCACGGTCAGTCCAGTCGGAGGAGGCGTCGCCAGCGGCTGCGCGGCGCCGCGGAGGGCGGCGGGGGTGCGGCAGGAGGTGGTGGGGCGATCGGCGCGACAGCGGTGGCGGCCGGGGTGCCGCGCTCGGGGTGCGGCGCGGGGCGGGTGGTGCGGGCCCTGAGCAGCGCGTCGGTGAGCGAGACCTGGGCGAAGGTGATCTCGTCCGGGTCGGAGGCCACGGTCTGGGCCTCGATCAGCTCACGTGTCGCGTACGAACCCGTGCTTCCCGGTGGAATCGCCGGGCACAGCCGGCGCAGATAGGCCCGTTCGCGAGGGTCCGGCACCGCGTCGGCGGCCGCTGCCGGGCCCAGCAGGGCGGACCAGGCGGCCGCCTCGCCCCAGGCGTCCTCCGCGTCGCGCACCAGTTCCTCGATGCGGCGGGCCCGCCAGCCGCGGGCGCGGTGATCCTCGCCCTCGTCGAGGGCGTCGCGCAACTCGGCCGGCAGCCGGCCCTCCAGCAGCGCCGGATGGGACCGGGCGAACCGCCGCACATCTTCGGCGAGATAGAGCCACACAACGGCGCGGTAGCGGTTGACGTACCAGCGGACCGGGCGGAGGAAACCGCCTCTGGCGAGCCGGGTGAAGCGTTCCCGGCTGATCCCGATCAGCGCCGCGCCCTCGATGCTGCCGACCAGTTCCAGCCGCGCGCGCAGGCGGTCGGGAAAGCCCTCCTCGGCGCGCAGGCGGTCCACGTCCTCCCGCACGACGCGCCGACGTCCGCCGACGGCCGGTGCCGTGCGCACCTCGCCGGTCTGCAGCGCGACCTCGAACTCCGCCGACTCCAGACACAGTTCCTCCCGGGCGCGCTGCATGCCGAGCGCCTCCCGGACGGCGGTCTCCTTGACAGCCATGCCACTCCCCCTGACCTTCCGTAGCGATCCATCACTGACAGTCACGACAATAGGTCCTCGCGGCGACATCCGCCCGGGCCTGTGGATAACTCCGCGTCACGCCCCGTTGTCGTACACGGTCACGGAGATCCCGCGGCGCACGAGCCGCTCCTCGATCGACGGCGCGACCCGCTCCCACCGCCCGCCCGCGAGCCCGCACCCGATGCGCGGCATGTGCACGGACGCGTCCAGCTCCGCGGCCCTTCGCGCCACCAGGTCCAGCCCCGCGTCGATCGCCTCGTACCGTACGGGCACGCCCTTGCTGCCCCTGCGGATGCCGTGCTGGCCCACGAGATTGGCCACCCAGACCCGCTCACCGACCCGGACGAACTGGACCGCGCCCAGGGCGAAGTCGTTGCCGGCGCGCTCGCGGTGCCATCGCCGGTACGCGGCCTCGGGCTCGGGCCAGCGGCGGGAGAGCGCGACCACGAATCCCTTGCCCCAGCCGCCCAGGTCGTTGCAGACGTGGACGATCAGCTTGACACCCTTGCCCTGCGGCGCGGTGGCGTCCCCCCGGACGTACGTGATCCCCTCCATGTGATCACCGTACGCCTAAGCTCCGACAGCGCCGCCAGGGCGACAGCCCGGCTCACAGGGCGCGCAGGCCGTTGATGACGTCCTTGAGCAGCCCCACGTCGGGCAGGTCGGCCGGAGGCACGGGCCGGATGGCGCGCAGATGGCCGCCCCGAAGGAGGTCGCCGAGCAGCACCCGGACGACGCCGAGCGCGAGATCGGCGTCCGCGGCCAGTTCGGCCACGGTGAGCGGGCCGTCACGGCACAGATCCAGGAGGGCCAGGTGCTCCTCGTCGAGGTCGTCGTCCGAGGCCGCGCCGGCGGCCGGGACCATGACGGCGATCAGGTCGACGTCACCGTCGGAGTCCGGCCGGGTGCGGCCACCGGTGATGGTGTAGGCGCGCACCATCGGACCGGCCTCGTCGTCATACCAGAGCGCGCCCTCGTCTCCCGGCGGGCTCGGGTTCATGCTTCATCACTCCCCCGGTGCCGCCGCGTCGTGCCGGCGCGGCGTGACACCGAGGTGTTCACCGACCCGGTGGACCATGAGGGTCATCTCGTAGGCGATCTGCCCGACATCGGCCTGCACACCACTGAGCACCGAGAGGCAGCTGCCCTCGCCCGCGGCCGTGACGAACAGGAAGCCGTCGTCGAACTCGACCATCGTCTGGCGCACACCGCCCGCGTCGAAGTGCCGCCCAGCGCCTTTGGCGAGGCTGTGGAACCCGGACGAGACGGCGGCCAGGTGCTCGGCCGTGGCACGGTCCAAACTGGTGCTCGCCCCGGTCACCAGACCGTCGCCGGAGAGCACAAGCGCGTGCCTGACGTGCGGCACCCGCTCTGTCAGATCGTCCATCAGCCACGTGAGTCCATTGCTCACCGCCATCCCCCGATCTCCCCTGACTCCGCAGTTCCTTGCGGTGCTGCGGCGTCCCTGCCGCGGGCCAGGCCGCGGGCGAACGCCGTGATGGTGGAACGAGCCTCTTCCGGAGATCGTTCCCTTTCGTCTCCCCCACCGGACGTCTTCGCCGGGCTCTGGTGCACTCCCTCGTCCCTCAGTTGCGCTACGAGACTGGCCTGCCGCTGCCGCTTCGGCAACCCCGTCACCGTGCGGCCTTCCTCGCGCGGCCGGGTCGGTCCCCGCCGCGGCCTCGGTGTGCGCGGCGCCGCGTCCGCGCGGTCCGGCCCCGGCGGTTCGGGTACGGCCCGTGGACGGAGCACGTGCTCCCCGGTCTCGACATCGTCGCCCGAGGCGTCCACGAGCACCGACTGCGGTATGAACACCACCGCCACCGTGCCGTCGAACCGCCCTCGGCGCAGGGTGACGCGCACTCCCTGCCGCGCGGCGAGCCGCCCGACGGTGAACAGGCCCAGGCGGTCGGTCTCGGGGAGTTCCGTCCCGGCCCCGGCCTCGCCGAGTTCGTTGTTGGCCGCGGCGAGCCGCTCGGTGCTCATGCCCAGGCCGCGGTCCTCGACCTCCAGGACGTAGCCGCCGGCGACGACCTCCCCACGCACCTCGACCTTGGTGTCGGGTGGCGAGAACGCCGTGGCGTTGTCGATGAGTTCCGCCAGCAGGTGCACTACGTCGGCGACCGCGGGGCCGGTCAGCGCCACCCGGGGCATGCGCCGGACGGTGACCCGCTGGTAGTGCTCGACCTCGCCGACCGCGGCGCGTGCCACCTCCGCGAGCCGGACCGGGCGGCGCCAGGCGCGGCCCGGTGCGTTGCCGGAGAGGATCAGCAGGCCCTCGGCGTGCCGGCGCATGCGGACGGCGATGTGGTCGACGCGGAAGAGGTCGTCCAGATCCGCCGGGTCACCGGAGCGGCGTTCCATGGCGTCGAGCAATGTCAGCTGACGGTGCAGCAGCACCTGGCTACGGCGGGCCAGGTTGGTGAAGACGGCGGAGACGCCGCGGCGCAGCTTCTCCTGGTCGACGGCCGCCTGGACGGCGGCGCGCTGCGCGTTGTTGAAGGCCCGGCCGACCTGGCCGATCTCGTCGGCGCCGAAACGCAGGTCAGGTGCGGCACGGGCGACCGCCTCGTTGTCGAGTTCCTCACCCGCGCGCAGCCTGCGGAGCACTTCGGGCAGGCGCATTCCGGACAGCTCCAGGGCCTGGTTGCGCAGCAGGGTGAGCCGGCGGGCGATGCCGCGTCCGATGAGCAGGGAGACGACCACCGACAGGACGACCAGGAACAGTCCGGCGAGGCTGACCGCACCGGTCCGCACGAGCACGTCCATGCCGTCGGTGCGCGCTTGCTCGCCGACCTCACGGGCGGCGTCCAGGTTGATGTCGCTCAGTTCGGCCAGCGCCCGGTCGGCGTTCTGCCGCCAGCGGTCCTGGGAGACGACGAGTCCGACGTCCTTGGCGCCCGCCGAACGGGCCGCGGTCTCCATGGAGTCCAGCGTCCAGGCGACGCTGCCGCCCTCGAACTCGTCGAGCCGCTCCTTGGCGGCCTTGGTCAGCTCGGGGTCGACGATGGAGTGCAGCAGCTTGCGCCCGTCGATGGTCCCGATGAACTCACGGTACTGACTCGACGTCATGGCCGGACCGACCTGTGCGGCGGTGAGCATGGCGTCCTCGCGGGACAGCAACTCCCTGGCGCGTGCAAGGTCGATGACGAACCCGCCCTGCCGGGCGACCTCGCCGCTCTGGAGCGCGGCAAGAGAGCCCCGGAGCCGGAAGATGGGGTCGATCACAGCCGAATAGCGGTGGAGCGTCATCGACCAGCCGACATCGCGCTGCCGGACGTCCTCACGCAGCGGCTCCAGGTCCTTCGCCGCGGTGATCAGCTCCGTGATCCGCCGGCGCTGTGCGAGGTCCAGTTCGGTGCCCTGCGCCTGATCGCGCGCGTGGTCGCGGACGACCGCGAGCAGCCGGTCGGTGGTGCGCTCGAGGCGCTCCAGTTCGTCCCCGCCGTCGGCGCCGTCGGACGCCACATAGGCGACGGCGACGCGCCGCTCGACCTGCAGGGCCCGTCCGAGGTCGTCCGCGGGGGTTCCGTAGTAGCGGTAGGTGTCGGCGATCCCCATGAGGGCGAAGGCCCCGCGCACCGAGGTCGCGGTGCTGTATGTCCACAGACCCGCCAGCGAGATCAGCGGCACCAGAAGAAGTACCACGAGTTGCGTGCGGATGGTGCGGGGGCGCAGGCGCATGCGTGAGGTCCTCGGTCGACCATGGGTTCGATGGGGAGGGGCACAGTCTGACCCACGAACACCCCTTTGGTGGTGTCGACTGTGACATCTCACAATCCCTTTCCCCAAGGGCCCCCGGGGTGCGGGACCCTGGGAGGCGACGTATCCTGCCACCGCACGCCCACACCCGCGCAAGCGCGTTCACGCCGTGCTAACGGCGCGGCATTGCGGGGGAAACCCCGCTGTCGCACGCTGGACGCATGGAACGGGGACAGGTCGTGCGCCGGGTCCACCCTCTCGCCCCGGACGCGGAGGACGGTTCGCAGGGCGTTCCTCTGGTCCATCGCGACATCCACGGCTACCGGCGCGCGTTCCGGCTCGGCGGCAGCGGGCCGCCGCTGCTGCTGATCCACGGTCTCGGCGACTCGTCGGCGACGTGGGCGCACATACTGCCCCGGCTGGGGCGCCGGCACACGGTCATCGCGCCCGATCTGCTGGGACACGGCGACAGCGAGCGGCCCCGCGCCGACTACGCGGTGGCGGCCTACGCCTGCGGCATGCGCGACCTGCTGGGCGTGCTCGACGTCGACCGGGTGTCGGTCGTGGGCCACTCGCTCGGGGCGGGTGTCGCGATGCAGTTCGCCTACCAGTTCCCGGAGCGGTGCGAACGCCTGGTGATCGTGGGCGGCGGCGGCCTGGGGCCGGAGGTGCACCCGCTGCTGCGGCTGGCCGCGGGCCCGGGTTCCGAGGTGACGCTGCCACTGGCCACCTCGCCGCCCGTGCGCAGGGCTCTGCGGCTGCTGGCACCGCTGCTGCGGGCCACCGGCGGGCTGGGGCTCGGCCGCCACGACTTCGACTACGTCCTGGAGCGCTACCTCATGCTGGACAGCTCCATGACGCGTCAGGCCTTCCTGCGCACCCTGCGTGCCGGAGTCGATGTGCGGGGGCAGGTCATCACGATGATGGACCGCAGTTATCTGACGGCGGGCCTGCCGACCCTCATCATGTGGGGTGAGCACGACGGGGTGATCCCGGTGCGCCACGCGCGGAGGGCGCACACCGCGATGCCGGGCAGCCGGCTGGAGTTGTTCAAGGACGCCGGGCATTTCCCGCATCATGACGCGCCCGGGCGTTTCGTCGACGTACTGGAGGACTTCCTCGCCACCACCACGCCGCAGGAGTACGACCCGGTGCTCTGGCGCCGGCTGCTGCGGCGCGGCCGGATGGACGTACCGCTCTACCAGGAGGCCGAGCCGCAGCACCCCTCCAGTGGGTCCTGAGGCCACCGGCCGCCGTCCGGGGCAGGATGGGGGCATGGGACACAGGATGACCGAGGAAGAGTGGCGGGCCTTCGTCTCCGCCGGCACGCGGACGGGGAAGCTGGCGACCACGCGGGCGGACGGCACGCCCCATGTGGCACCCGTCTGGTTCCTGCTGGACGGCGACGACATCGTGTTCAACACGGGCAAGGACACGGTCAAGGGCCGCAACATCGCGCGCGACGGCCGGGTCGCCCTGTGCGTGGACGATGACCGGCCGCCGTTCGCGTACGTGGTCCTGCGGGGACGGGCGGAGGTGAGCGAGGAGCCCGGTCCCTTGCGGGAGTGGGCCACCCGGATCGCCGCCCGCTACATGGGCGAGGACGTCGCCGAGGAGTTCGGGGCGCGCAATGGGGTGCCCGGCGAACTCCTGGTGCGGGTGCGGATCGACAAGGTGCTCGCCGAGTCCGGTGTGGCGGACTGAGCGTCGCGGGCCCCGCCCCTGCCCGGGTCAGCGGATCGGCTTGCCGCCGTTGGCCTTCTTGCCGTTGGCGCCCATGGCCCACCAGGTGCCGCCCACGGCGTGGCCGTTGGTGTCACCGGGCTTGGTGTCGCCGACGTACCAGTAGACGGGCCAGCAGTTGTACGACAGCTGCTTGGTGCCGTCCGGACGGGTGTAGGTGCTGACGAGCTTGGGGTTGAGACCGGCGGCCTCGGCCTGCGCCTTGGTGACGGGCTTGGCCGCCGGCCACTTCTTGAGGCACTCGCCGGTGCAGTTGGACACCATCGGCCAGTCGGTGTCCTTGTCGAAGCGGTACAGGGTACGGCCCTTGAAATCGACGAGGATGTCGCCGAGCTTGGCGTCGTTGACGACGGACAGGATGGGCCACTTCTTGTCGGAGGCGGCGTCCGCGCTGCCGCTGTCGGAGATGTCGTCCGCACCACCGGCGTATCCGTCACCGGTGCCCGAGGAGGGGTCGGCGGAGGTCTCGCTGTCGTACCCGTAACCGCTCGAGGAGGACCCGGAGCCGGGCTGCGAGGTGGGCGACTGGGCCGCGTCCTGCTGCTGGGCCGCCGGCGCCACGCTGCCGGCCTGGTTGTAGCCGTTCGACCCGCCGCAGGCGGTGACGAGCAGGAGGGCAGCGGCCGTTCCGGCGACTGCGGCACCGATCCGCTTGTGCATCTGGACTCCTTGCGCGGTAGGGGCGTCGGGGCCCGTGCGCCCCGTCTGGCCACCTGTACGCATCCGGTTCGGCTGCCTCTCAATGCACTGTGAATTCCTTTTTCCGCGGCACCGTTCTGCTAGGGTGCCCCGCCCCTGCACGGAGCGTCAGCGCACCGACTCCAGAAGGCGTGCCGCGTGCATCCGCCCGGCGTGCTCGACGAGGGCGATCAACACCTCCTTGCCCGATGCGCGGTCCCGCGCGTCGCACAGGACGACGGGGGTGCCGTCCTGCAGGTCGAGGGCACGCGAGACGTCCTCCGGGCGGTGCTCCAGCGCGCCGGGGAAGCGGTTGACGGCGACGGCGAAGGGGATCTTACGGTGCTCGAAGAAGTCCACGGCCGGAAAGCAGTCCTCAAGGCGGCGGGTGTCGGCGAGCACGACCGCGCCGAGCGCCCCTTGTGACAGCTCGTCCCACAGGAACCAGAAGCGGTCCTGGCCGGGGGTGCCGAACAGGTAGAGCGAGAGACCGGCCCTGACGGTGATCCTGCCGAAGTCCATCGCCACGGTGGTGGTGGACTTCCGCTCGACTCCGCCGATGTCGTCCACATGGCGCCCGGCCTCGGTCAGTTGCTCCTCGGTGCGCAGCGGCCGGATCTCGCTCACCGCGCCCACCATGGTGGTCTTGCCGACCCCGAAGCCCCCCGCGATGAGGATCTTCAGGGCCATGACCGGCGTCTCAGAGTGCCCGGAGTCCATTGATCACCTCTCGCAGGATGCGCTCGTCAGGTAGCTGCGCCGGCGGTACGGGAGTGCTCACCCGTACGCTGCCGAGCGTCAGGAGGTCGCCGAGGAGGACGCGTACGACGCCCAACGGCAGGTCGGCGTCGGCTGCCAGCTCGGCGACCGACAGGGGCTCGTCCCGGCACAACGCGAGCAGCGCGGTGTGCTCGGGTCCGAGTGTGGGATCGTCGGTGGCGCCGGGTTCGGCGAGCACCAGGGCGATCAGGTCCAGGGCGGCGACCGCCGTCCCGGGCCGGGTGCGGCCGCCGGTCATGGCGTACGGGCGCACCAGGGGTCCGGCCGCGTCGTCGTACCAGTGGCCGTCCGGCCCGCGCGGGTGCCCGCCGTTCATCACCTGTGCGCCGGTCAGCCGGCGGCCGGGCCTGCGGCGCCGAGACGCGGCGGGGTGTGCAGGTGCTCGCCCACGCGCTTGACCAGGCGGGCCATCTCGTAGGCGATCAGGCCGACGTCGGCTCCCGCGCCGGTGAACACCGCGAGGCACGAGCCCTCGCCCGCGGCCGCCACGAAGAGGAAGCCGTGGTCGAGTTCGACCATGGTCTGCCGGACCTCGCCGGCGGCGAAGTGGCGTCCGGCGCCCTTGGCGAGGCTGTGGAAGCCCGAGGCGACGGCCGCCAGGTGCTCGGCGTCCTCCCGGGTCAGGCCGCGTGAGGAGCCCACGGCCAGGCCGTCGCCCGACAGGACCACGGCGTGACGGACGTTGTCCACCCGGTCGGTGAGGTCGTCCAGCAGCCAGTCCAGTTCACCGGACCGGTTCGATGCGTCGATCATCCATGCTCTCCTTCGCGGGATGCCGGGTCCGAGGTGCGGGCGTGGCCCTGCTCGCCGTCCTCGGGCGTCGTGTCCGAGCCGTCGTCGTGGCCTGACCCATCGGGACCGGGCCGGACGCCTCCGGGCTGCGGTGCGGACCGCAGGGGGCGCGGCCCGGTCGGTTCCCCGTCGGCGGCGTCACGGGCTCCGGCACCGCCGCCGCGGACCCAGCCGCGACGGAAGGCTGCCATCGTCGAGCGCGCCTGCTCCGCCGTCCGTTCGGGTACGTCGTGCCCCGTGTCCTGCGGCATGGGGGCGCGTTCGGGTGCGCGTGGTTCCAGGAGCTGTGGGGCGAGGCTCGCACGGCGGACGCGGCGCGGGAGTCCGCCACCGGCGGCGGGAGCGGCCCCAGGGGCGCCGACGGGCGCGGGAGTGGGCGCCCCGCCGCGGGCCGGGGTGGGCGCGGGATCGGGGGCGGGCACGGGGGCCGTCGCCGGCTCCGGCAGACGAACGGGCCGGGGCGCGGCGGGGCGCGGCGGCCCGTCGCCGTCGCCGCGCGGGGAGGCGGCCGCCGGGGGCGGTACCTCCGTGAACCCCTGGCGGGGTCCGTGCGGGCCGGACGCCGCGCCTCTCGTCCCCGCGCCTCGTGGGGCGCGGGCTTCTGGTGCCCTCATGTCGAGCACGGCGGTGGGCAGCAGGACGACGGCGGTGGTGCCGCCGTACGCGGAGGAGCGCAGGGAGACCCTCACGTCGTGCCGCCGGGCGAGCCGGCTGACGACGAAGAGGCCGAGCCGGTCGCTGTCGAAAAGGTCGAGCGCCTGGGTCTGCGCGATGCGCCGGTTGGCCTCGGTCATGGCCTCCTTGCCCATGCCGAGCCCGCGGTCCTCGATCTCCAGGGCGTAGCCGTTGCCGACCTGTTCGCCGTAGACGCGCACCTTGGTGTGCGGCGGGGAGAACTGGGTCGCGTTCTCGACGAGTTCGGCGATCAGATGGGTGAGGTCGGCGACCGCGGAGCCGACGACCGCGGCGACGGGGAGTCGTCGGACCTCGACACGGGCATAGTCCTCGACCTCGGCGACGGCGGCACGCACCACATTGGTGAGGGGCACGGGCTTGCTCCAGGCGCGGCCGGGAGCGGCGCCGGACAGGATGATCAGACCCTCGGCGTGCCGCCGCATGCGGGTCGTGAGGTGGTCCAGCTTGAACAGGTCCTCCAGCTCGCCCGGGTCCTCGGTGCGCCGTTCCATGCTGTCGAGCAGCGCGAGCTGACGGTGCACCAGGACCTGGCTGCGGCGGGCGAGGTTGACGAAGACGCCGGAGACACCGTTGACCAGTTCGGCGCGTTCCGCGGCGGCCTGCAGCGCGGCGCGCTGCACGGTGGCCAGGGCCCCGGCGACCTGGCCGATCTCGTCGGCGCCGTGCCTGCCGAGGGGTGCCTCCTTGCCGAGGTCGATCTCCTCGCCGGCGCGGAGCCGTCGCATGGCGCGGGGAAGTTTGCGGCGGGCCAGTTCGAGCGCGGTGTTGCGCAGGCCGACGAGTTCGACGACGAGACCGCGGCCGATCCGTACGGAGATGAGCAGGGACGCGACGACGGCGAGGAGGCCGAGCAGGACGGCGATCCCCGAGGTGCTCAACAGGCCCTGTGTGACGGGCCGGTCGGCGGGCGCGGCGGTCGTGGCGACCTTCTCCAGACCGGACAGCACCTGTCCGGCGGCCCGGTCCCAGGAGGCGGGGCTCACGCCGTCCACGGCCGCCTTGCCGGGGCCGGCGTCGAGGACGGCGTCCTCCATGGCCTCGAGGTCGGTGTACGCGATGGAACGAGCCAGCCGCTCCCAGGTGCTGCGGCTGTCGCCGCCGAGGTCGGCCGCGGAGCCCGCGAGCAGGACGCGGCGGGCGGTGACGGCGCCGCTCAGGTCGCGGTAGCGGTCCGTGGGGAGGCCACGGGTGAGGGCGGCCGCCGCGAGCAGGGCGTCCTCGCGGGACAGTTGTTCCGCGGCGCGGCCGATCTCGAGGGCGGCGCGCTCGCCGCGGGACGTGGCAAGGGTGCTGCCGATCGCGAACCCGTCGGTCACGGCGTCGGTGTAGGCGCGGTACGTCCGGCGCCAGTCGGCCGCTCCCTTGGCGATGCCGGGCCGGAGCCTGCGCAGACGCTCCAGGTCGCCGACGAAGGTGCGGACCCGCACGGCCGCGGTGCCCGGCAGCCCGGTGCCGTCGGCGACGGTGTGGCCGCCGCCCAGTTGCAGCAGGGCGACGGCGCGGTCGGTGGCCCCGGCGCGCCTGTTCAGTTCGGCGGCTGCCTCGGTGGTGGGCCGGGCCAGGTAGCCGGTGGCGGCACGGCGTTCCGCCTGCAGGGTGGTCACGGTGTCGGCGACCGGCTCGCGGATCGTTTCTGCGATGCGCTGGGCACGCAGCCGCCCGGAGATGTCCTGGGCCGTGGTGACGGCGGCGAAGGCCCACAGCGCCATCAGGGAGACGACGGGCACCATGAGCAGGGACACGATCTTCGCGCGCACGCTCCTCGGGCGCAGGCTCAGCCGGGACCTGGTCCCGCCGTCCCGTCCGCCGTCGGTCGCGTGCGGGGACACCTCTTCCGCGGGGGGCCCCGCGTGGGCTCTGCGGCCCCGTGGCGGCGTCACAGGGCGCCCTCGCCGATGCGCTGGGCGGTCGCGGAGGCGATGCGCTCCCTCGTCGTCGGGGAGAGCGCGACGAAAGCGGAGGTGAGGAAGAGGTAGGAGCCGAGACCGACGATGAGGGGAAAGAGGAACGCGGTCGCGCCAGCGCCGGATAGCGCGTCCGTCGAGGGCCTGACCCTGACGTGCACGGCGAGCATCCCCGTGTAGTGCATGCTGCTGACCGCCGCGCCCATCACCAGGGAGGCGCCGGCGACCACCACGGGGCGGTGGATGGTGAGCGCGGCCCACAGGGCGGCGGTCGCGGCGGCCCAGGCGATGCCGACGGACAGCGCCACGAGCCACGGTTCGTAGGACACCGCGCCGTGCAGGCGTACCGCGGCCATGCCCAGGTAGTGCATGCTGGCCACGCCGACACCCGTGGTGAGGCCGCCGATCGCCAGGGCCCGGAGGCGGCCCTGGCCGTACCCCACGGTGAAGACGCCGAGGCCGACGACGACCATGGCCACGGCCAGGCTGAGGACGGTCAGGGGAACGCTGTAGCGGATCTCGGTGCCGGTGACGCGGAAACCGAGCATGGCGACGAAGTGCATCGTCCAGATGCCGGTGCCGAGAGCGCTCGCGGCGGTGATCAGCCAGTTGCGCCGGGAACGGCCGGTCGCAGCCAGGGCCCGGACGGTGCAGCGCAGTCCGAGCGCGGCACCGACGCACGCCATGGCGTACGAAAGCAGCGGGGTCAGCCAGCCGAAGGCGGCGTGGTCGATGTGTCCCATGGCCCCGGGACGCTAGTGCGGGGGTGGCCGCGCGCTCGGGCCATGTCGAAACCCTGCCTTATTTGACAACGTGCTTTCCGGATGCGGTCCCCGACGATCGCCCGCGGCACGAACCTGCACAAGGGGAGCGTGTTTCAGCCGCTGCGTGGCGCATACATGGTGATCCCCACGCCCACCAGGCAGACCAGGGCGCCCAGCACGTCGTAGCGGTCGGGCCGGTAACCGTCCGCCACCATGCCCCACGCGAGGGAGCCCGCGATGAACACCCCGCCGTAGGCGGCGAGGATGCGGCCGAACTCGGCATCCGGCTGCAGGGTGGCGACACACCCGTACAAGCCCAGGGCGATGACGCCGGCCCCGATCCAGACCCATCCGCGGTGCTCGCGCAGGCCCTGCCAGACCAGCCAGGCGCCGCCGATCTCCAGCACCGCGGCGAGCAGGAACAAGGCGACGGAACGGAACGGGATCATGCGACCATGATGCCCCGCGTCCCGTGCGCCCCGGCGCGCGCCCCGAACCGGAGGTGGACCGTCGTGCACACCGACCCCGCGCAGATCCGCGCGTTCTTCGCCGCCCGCGCCGCCGACTGGGAGACCCGCTACCCCGACGACGCCCCCGCCTATCGCGCCGCTGTGGCCGAACTGGGCCTTGCGGAGGGCCAGGCGGTCCTCGACGCGGGGTGCGGCACGGGCCGGGCGCTGCCCTTCCTGCGCGCGGCCGTGGGGGCTTGCGGGACGGTCGTGGGCGCCGACCTGACGCCCGAGATGCTGGCCGCCGCGGTACGGGCCGGGCGCGGGGAGCACGGCGCCCTGCTGCTGGCCGACTGCGCCCGGCTGCCGCTGCGCGACGCCACCCTGGACGCCGTTTTCGCCGCGGGACTGATCGGTCACCTGCCGGACCCCCGGGCCTGTCTGCGGGAGCTGGCCCGGGTCACCCGGCCCGGCGGCCGGCTGGCGCTCTTCCACCCGATCGGCCGGGCGGCGCTGGCCGCCCGGCAGGGCCGCGAGCTGACCCCGGACGACCTGCGCGCCAAGTCCAGCCTGGGGCCGTTGCTGGCGTCCTCGGGGTGGACCATGACCTCCTACACCGACACCGACGAGCGGTTCCTCGCGATGGCGTCGACGAAGGCGTAGGCGTTGTCGAACATGATGTTTTGACATCCTCCCTGCCCTAAGGGACGGGGATTCCTGGCTCACGTTGGCTGGGGACCAGCGGTCCGCCAGCGCTTA
>NZ_CBDRCM010000026.1:0-99180 GCF_965342435.1 Actinacidiphila sp. bgisy160
TCGCTTTCGGCGTTTCCGCCTCGGCGACATTCACTACGTTAGCGGATTCCTTCGCGTCATGCGAATTCATCCCGCACTCGCCGTTCGATTCCACGCCAATGAAATTCGAGAGCACGAAAGTGCGCCCGAAATCTTCGGGGTGATGTCGTCGTGGTGAGTGACCGCCGATCGGAGGATCCGGACGAACCGGGCGCACCGTCTCAAGCGGCTCGGGCTACGTTACGCAAGTGCGGCGGCGGAGTCAAGCTCCGCCGCCGCTCAAACGTGGAAAACCGGCCGACGTCAGCCGCCGGCGACCTCGACGGCCGCCAGGCTCTTCTTGCCGCGCCGCAGCACGAGCCAGCGGCCGTGCAGCAGGTCGGCGGCCCCGGGCGTCGCGTCCTCGTCACCGATCTTGACATTGTTCACGTACGCGCCGCCCTCCTTGATGGTGCGGCGGGCCGCTGACTTGCTGGCCACGAGCCCGACCTCGGCGAAGAGGTCGGCGACGGAGGCCAGCTCGGCGACCTTGGCGTGCGGCAGTTCGCCGAGCGCCGCGGCGAGGGTCCGCTCGTCGAGCTCGGCGAGTTCGCCCTGGCCGAAAAGTGCCTTGGACGCGGCGATCACCGCGGCGCACTGCTGGGCACCGTGGACAAGGGTGGTGAGCTCCTCGGCGAGGGCACGCTGTGCGGCGCGAACCTGCGGCCGCTCCTCGGTGAGCCGCTCCAGTTCCTCGATCTCCGCCTGCGACTTGAAGCTGAAGATGCGCAGGAACTTGGACACGTCGCGGTCGTCGGCGTTCAGCCAGAACTGGTAGAAGCCGTACGGCGTGGTCATCTCGGGGTCGAGCCAGACCGTGCCGGACTCCGTCTTGCCGAACTTCGTGCCGTCGGCCTTGGTGATGAGCGGGGTGGCGAGGGCGTGCACGGAGGTGCCTTCGACGCGCCCGATGAGGTCGATGCCGGCCGTCAGATTGCCCCACTGGTCGCTGCCGCCGGTCTGCATGGTGCAGCCGTACCGGCGGTAGAGCTCCAGGAAGTCCATGCCCTGGAGGATCTGGTAGCTGAACTCCGTGTAGCTGATGCCTGCCTCGGAGTTGAGCCGGCGGGCGACGGCCTCCTTGGCGATCATCTTGTTGACCCGGAAGTACTTGCCCATGTCGCGCAGGAACTCGATGGCCGACAGGCCCGAGGTCCAGTCGAGGTTGTTGACCATCACCGCGGCGTTCGGGCCCTCGAAGGAGAGGAAGGGCTCGATCTGGGCGCGGATCCGCTCGACCCAGCCGGCGACGACACCGGCGTCGTTCAGCGTCCGCTCGGCGGTCGGCTTGGGGTCGCCGATCAGACCGGTGGCGCCGCCGACCAGGGCGAGCGGCCGGTGGCCGGCCAGCTGGAGCCGGCGGATGGTGAGGATCTGCACCAGGTTGCCGAGGTGGAGGCTGGGAGCGGTGGGGTCGAAGCCGCAATAGACCGTGACCGGGCCGTCCGCGAACGCCTTGCGCAGTGCGTCCTCGTCGGTGGAAACGGCGATCAGCCCTCGCCACCGCAGCTCGTCGACGATGTCCGTCACGGTTCTCGTGCCTCCTGGTGTCGTTCGGTGCCTCGTACTCGTTCGTACGGAGTCTTTCCGAGACTACGCGTTCCGCTCGACTCCTTTTGCGCCCCCCGGTGCGCGGTAGCGGCTGACGGTGGGGTCGCCGCCAGTCCGGATACGCCAGGGGTGGGCGGCGCCGCCGCTGACGCCGGTGCGCGGTCCGGTGCGGACCGCCGCGGGGTCGGGCGGCGTGCCGGTGAGGACGCGGAAGGCGGAACCGGCGGGGTCGCCAGGCATACGTCGGCGCCGTTGAGGGCGCGGTCGATGTCGAGTGCGGTGGCGAGGCGGGCGGGCCCCTGGGTGAGGTCGTGGGGGCGTCGTGAGGTGACCCGGCGCTCGCGGGATCGACGCCCTCGATGAGGTCTCCGCCCCGGCAGGATTCCGCCGGGGTCGCCCTGCGGAGCGCAGGCGACGTGCAGGGCGAGCGATCATCTGCGCCAGGCTCGGCC
Source organism: Actinacidiphila sp. bgisy160 (assembly GCF_965342435.1). Classification (GTDB taxonomy): domain Bacteria; phylum Actinomycetota; class Actinomycetes; order Streptomycetales; family Streptomycetaceae; genus Actinacidiphila. Next base: position 2,022 of record NZ_CBDRCM010000026.1, read on the forward strand.
CCACCCCGAGGGGCGAGGAGTCCAAGGGCGGGAACCTGACACAACGGGTCGAGCTGAGTCGGTCGCTGTGCGACCGGAACGGCTGGTCCGTCGTAGGTGACGGCTCAGGCTCCGCCGGGCGGCTTGGCTCTGGGGCTCAGCCGGTACGCCGAGACTGTTGGATCACCGGCGAGGTAGAAGCGGTGTTGCCAGTCGTGGGCCTTGCTCACGCCGACCCGAGGACCAACCTGGATGAGCGCGGCAGGTACCGGCTCGCCCTCGGACAACATGACCGACGTGCCTGTCAGGAGGTCTGCGCCGTTGTGTTCCGCCGTGATGCCGAGTGCCTGGCAGAAGTTCCCCGGACCTCGGGCAAGCCGTGGGCTTTCGACCCTCTCCCCTCGCCGCTCGCGTGCCAGGTCCTCCCCCTCGACGACCCTGCCTGCCCGGATGAGGACAGCCGAGGCGATGCCGTCCGTCCCGGTGACGACGTTGGCGCACCAGTGAAGACCGTGGGAGCGGTAGACGTACAGGTGTCCTGCGGGTCCGAACATGACGGCGTTGCGGGGTGTCCGGCCCCGGTAGGCGTGGGAAGCTGGATCAGCCGTACCGGAGTACGCCTCGGTCTCCGTGATGGCGATGCTCACGGTCCCCTCGGGGGTCTTGCAGGTGAGGAGACTCCCGAGCAGCTTGGGAGCGACCTCTTCGGCAGGGTGGGCGAGGAGGTCGACGTTCATGCTGACCGCCTCGACACGCGATAGGTGAAGTAGACGTACGCGTGGCCGGGCGGGCCGAACATGACCGCGTTGCGGTCGGCGCGTCCGCGGTGGGTGTGGGAGCCGGGGTCGAGTGGGCCGGCGTAGGTCTCGACCTCGGTCGGCCTGAGCGCGACGGGGCCGTCGTCCGTCCTGCGTACGAGCGTTCGCCCCAGGAGGTCGGGAGCCACCTCCAGCACCGGCCGGTCGAAGAAGGACCTGGGGAGAGGGGTGCTTTCAGGAGGGGGGATCATGCGGTACGAGAGTAATGGAACCGTTCGGGGTGGGGCCACGTTCGTATGGACCGAGGCAACCGCCAGTAAAGGGAGAGGGACATCGTGGGCTTCAAGAAGCTGCTTGCGAGCTTGGGCGCCGGTGGCGCGTCGGTCGAGACGGTACTCAACGAGCCGAACGTCGTCCCGGGCGGGGTCGTCCAAGGCGAGGTCCGCATCCAGGGCGGCTCGGTGCCGCAGCAGATCGAGGGGCTGTCGGTGGGCCTGCAGGCCCGCGTCGAGGTCGAGGGCCAGGACACGGAGTACAAGCAGGACGTCGAGTTCCACCGGCAGCGGCTGGGCGGGGCGTTCGAGGTGCAGCCGGGTGCGGTGCACGTGGTGCCGTTCGGGCTGGAGATCCCGTGGGAGACCCCGATCACGACCTTCCTGGGGCGTCACCTGACGGGGATGAGCGTCGGGGTGACCACGGAGCTGGCGATCGCCCGAGCGGTGGACTCCGGTGACCTCGACCCGATCAACGTGCATCCGGTGCCGGCGCAGCAGGCGATCCTCGACGCGTTCGGCCAGCTGGGCTTCGGCTTCAAGAACGCGGACCTGGAGCGCGGGCACATCCGCAACACGCGGCAACGGCTGCCGTTCTACCAGGAGATCGAGTTCTTCGCGCCGCAGCAGTACCGCGGGCTGAACCAGGTCGAGCTGAGCTTCGTCGCCGACGGTCACGAGATGGACGTCGTCCTGGAGATGGACAAGAAGCCGGGGCTGTTCAGCGAGGGCAGCGACGCCTTCCGCTCGTTCACGGTGGACCTGAACAACTTCCACACGACCGATTGGGCGGGGTACCTCAACCAATGGCTGGCCGAGGTCGGCGGGAAGCGCAACTGGTTCTAGGATCGGCGGGCGGAAGCGCGTTTCGCGATCAGCAGGAGGTACCGAGGTGACCGAACAGCAGCGGCGGCCGCTCCCCCACGATTTCCATCCGCCGGTGGCGTCGTTCGCGGTGGTGAGCGATGACATCGAGCCGGGTGGCACGCTGAAGGACTCCCAGGTCTACGCCAAGGGCAACGTCTCGCCTCACCTGCGGTGGGAGGGCTTCCCCGAGGGGACCAGGAGCTTCGCCGTCACGTGTTACGACCCCGACGCGCCCACGGGAAGCGGTTTCTGGCACTGGGTGCTCTTCGACATCCCGGTGTCGGTGACGGAGCTGCCGGCGGGCGCCGGCAGCGACGGCTTCAAGGGGCTGCCCGAGGGTGCGGTGCACGTGCGCAACGACTACGGCAGCAGGGACTTCGGCGGTGCCGCACCGCCGCCCGGCGACGGGCCGCACCGGTACGTGTTCACCGTGTACGCGGTGGACCAGGAGAAGCTGGGGCCGGACGGGGACGTGTCGCCCGCCGTCGTCGGCTTCAACCTGCGGTTCCACGCGATCGCGCGGGCCAACTTGATCGGCGAGTACGAGAATCCGCAGTAGTCGTGTCGCCCCGGCCGCGGGCCGGGCGTCCCGAAATCCCGTTGCGCCCCGGCGCTCCCGCATCGCACTGTGGTGTCTGCCTGGTGACCTGACCGTCACCGGGGGTCGGCACCGCAGTGGCGGGGGCGGCGGGGCGTTGCGCTGTGCGGTTCTCGCCGCGCGACCTGCCTGCCGTCCGCCGGAGCCCGGTCATGCGCCCGGGCGTCCACGCCGATCGCCGCGCTCCGGGCGCCCCTGACCCTACGGGGGTGGGCGCCCGGGGTGGCCGGCCCCAGGGTCCGCTGTTTTGTTTCCTGTTTCTTCCTGTTCGCTTTGACGTGCGGAAATTGCGTTGTCCGCACGGGTATCGCCCGGTCACAGTGGAGCCACCTCGCCGCCGGGGCGGGGATGGACCCGAGGGGTGGGCGACGTGCGTGAGACGCTGGTGCTGAACGCGACCTTCGAGCCGCTGTCGACTGTGTCGCTGCGGCGTGCGGTGGTGCTGGTCATGCAGGACAAGGCCGTGGTCGAGCAGGCTCATCCCGGGCTGCGGATCCGCGCGGCGGCGGTGGAGGTACCGGTGCCGCAGGTGATCAGGCTCTGCAGGTACGTGAGGGTGCCCTTCCGACAACGGGCGGCGTGGTCGCGGCGGGGTGTGCTGGTCAGGGACCGGCACAGGTGCGCGTACTGCGGCCGGCGGGCGACGACCGTGGACCACGTGCTGCCGCGTTCGCACGGTGGCGGGGACACCTGGCTGAACACGGTGGCGTCGTGCGCGGAGGACAACCACCGCAAGGCGGACCGTACGCCGGAGCAGGCGGGGATGCGGCTGCTGACGCAGCCGTTCGAGCCGACGCCGGCGGACGCGCTGCTGCTGCACCTGGGGCTGAAGGACCGTGAGGGCGTTCCGCACTGGCTCGCGCTGCCGGCCTGAGCCCTGAGCCCCGAGGCGGTCGCCCGGCTACTTCAGCAGGAGCTGGGTGATCGCCACGAGGCCCACGACGACGATGACGCCGCGCAGGGCGACGGGCGGCAGGCGGCGGCCGATGCGGGCGCCGAGGACACCGCCGAGCGCGGCCCCGACGGCGATGAGCGCGACGGCGGTCCAGTCGAAGTCGGCGACGAAGACGAAGAACACCGCGGCGACCCCGTTGACCATCAGCGCGAGGACGTTCTTCACCGCGTTGATCCGCTGCCAGGACTCCTCGAGGAGGACGCCCATCAGGGAGAGGTAGATGACCCCCTGGGCGGCGCCGAAGTAGCCGCCGTACATGCCGGCGAGGAGGAGTCCCCCGAGCAGGACCGGGCCGCCGTGCTCGGGGACGTGGGTGCCGTTGCCGGACCGGCGGGCCTGCAGGGCGCGGGTGAGCCGGGGCTGGACGACGACGAGGACGAGGGCGAGTCCGATGAGGACCGGCACGATCGTGTCGAAGGCCTGGGAGGGGAGCGTCAGCAGCAGGACGGCCCCGGTGAGTCCGCCGACGAGTGCGGCGGCGCCCAGGCGCAGCAGGCGGGTGCGCTGTCCGGCGAGTTCACGCCGGTAGCCGATGGCGCCGCTGACGGAGCCGGGCACGAGGCCGAGGGTGTTGGAGACGTTGGCCATGACGGGCGGCAGGCCGACGGCCAGCAGGACGGGGAAGGTGATGAGCGTGCCGGAGCCGACGACGGTGTTGATGGTGCCGGCCCCGATTCCGGCCGCGAACACGGCCAGGGCTTCCCAGTAGGTCATAGGCGTCTCCATGGTCGGTGCGGCTCCCCTCCCCCCGGCGGGACCGGGGGAGCCCGAGCGCACGGATCATGTCATACGCGTTTGCGGCGGCCGCCGCGCTGCTCAGTCCTTGTCGAGCCGGGGGGTCTCGCGGCGGGTGCCGCCCTCGCCGTTGTTGGGGCCGCTGCCCGGGGCTCCGGGGAGGTTGACGATGCCGCCGAGGCCCTTGAGGGCGTCGTTGAGCTCGCTCGGGATGATCCAGAGCTTGTTGGACTCGCCCTCGGCGATCTTGGGCAGCATCTGCAGGTACTGGTAGGCGAGCAGCTTCTGGTCGGGGTCACCCGCGTGGATGGACTCGAAGACCGTGCGGATGGCCTGGGCCTCGCCCTCCGCCTTGAGGGCGGCGGCCTTGGCCTCACCCTCGGCGCGCAGGATCGCGGACTGCTTCTCGCCCTCGGCGGTGAGGATCTGGGACTGCCGGATGCCCTCGGCGGTGAGGATGGCGGCGCGCTTGTCGCGGTCGGCGCGCATCTGCTTCTCCATCGAGTCCTGGATGGAGGTCGGCGGCTCGATGGCCTTGAGCTCGACGCGGTTGACGCGGATGCCCCACTTGCCGGTGGCCTCGTCGAGGACGCCGCGCAGGGCCGCGTTGATCTCCTCACGGGAGGTCAGGGTCCGTTCCAGGTCCATGCCGCCGATGATGTTGCGGAGGGTGGTGACGGTGAGCTGCTCGATCGCCTGGATGTAGCTGGCGACCTCGTAGGTGGCGGCCCGCGCGTCGGTGACCTGGTAGTAGATGACCGTGTCGATGTTGACGACCAGGTTGTCCTGGGTGATCACCGGTTGCGGCGGGAACGGCACGACCTGCTCACGCAGGTCGATGCGGTTGCGGATGGTGTCGATGAACGGCACCACGATGTTGAGGCCCGCGCTCAGGGTCCTGGTGTAGCGGCCGAAGCGCTCGACGATCGCCGCGCTGGCCTGCGGGATGACCTGGACCGTCTTGATGAGCGCGATGAAGACGAGCACCACCAGGATGATCAGGACGATGATGATCGGCTGCACGTCCACTCCCACGCCGTTTGCCGGTGACTATCCGTACGAAGACATGATCAAGTCTGGCAGAACCCGCGCGGAGGCGGGCCGGGTTCGGCGAATTCCCGTGCCGTCTCCGGTGCGGGGCGCACGCGATCACACCACGACGGCCGTCGCGCCCTCGATCTCGACGACGTCCACGCTCTCGCCGGGGTCGAAGGCCCGTCCCGCGTCGAGGGCGCGGGCCGACCAGACCTCGCCGTTGAGCTTGATCCGGCCGCCGTGCACGTCGACCCGTTCCAGGACGACGGCCTGGCGGCCCTTGAGCGCGTCAATGCCGCTGCGCAACTCCGGTCGCTGCGCGCGGCTCCGGTTGGCCAGCGGGCGTACGACGGCGATGCCCGCGACCGAGACAATGACGAAGATCAGCACCTGCGGAGTGATGCCGAGGCCGAGGCCGGCCGCGATCGCGGCGGCGACGGCTCCGACCGCGAACATCCCGAACTCGGGCATCGCGGTCACCACAAGCGGAATACCCAGCCCCACGGCGGCGATCAGCCACCACAACCAGTCGTCCACGGGCCCATCGTAGGGGTCCGCAGTGGATCTGTGACAGGGTGCGACGGCTCTCCCCGACGCTTTTGGCGCGGGGCTTCGTGCGCGGGTGGCCCTCAGCGGGTCACTTCAGGGGTCACTTCAGGGGCAGCCCGCTGGCGGTCCAGCGGTCGCCCCGGCGCTCGACGACGAGCGGGAGGCCGAAGCACAGGGAGAGGTTGCGGGAGCTGAGCTCGGTCTCCATGGGGCCGGCGGCGACGACCTTGCCCTGGCGGATCATCAGGACGTGGGTGAAGCCGGGGGCGATCTCCTCGACGTGGTGGGTGACCATCACCATGGAGGGGGCGATCGGGTCGCGGGCGAGCCGGCCGAGGCGGCGGACGAGGTCCTCGCGGCCGCCGAGGTCGAGGCCGGCGGCGGGCTCGTCCAGCAGGAGGAGCTCGGGGTCGGTCATCATGGCGCGCGCGATGAGGGTGCGCTTGCGCTCGCCCTCGGAGAGGGTGCCGAACTTGCGGTCGAGGTAGTCGCTCATGCCGAGCCGGTCGAGGAAGGCGCGGGCGCGGTCCTCGTCGACCTGCTCGTAGCTCTCCTGCCAGTGCGCGGTCATGCCGTACGCGGCGGTGAGCACGGTCTCCAGGACGGTCTGCCTGCGCGGCAGCTTCTCGGCCAGGGCGACGCCCGCGATGCCGATGCGGGGGCGCAGTTCGAAGACGTCGACGCCGCCCATCTTCTCGCCGAGGATCTGGACGGTGCCGGAGGTCGGGAAGAGGTAGCTCGAGGCGATGTTCAGCAGAGTCGTCTTGCCGGCGCCGTTGGGACCGAGGATGACCCATCGCTCGCCCTCGGCGACCGACCAGGAGACCTGGTCCAGCAGAGCCCGGCCGTCTCGGACCACGGATACGTCCACCAGCTCCAGAACATCGCTCATGAGCGTGTTGTCTCCCACTTCCCGATCGCATGTCTGCCGTCGTGAGCACCTGTAGGCGCTGCCCCAGGAAATCTACGCCACCCCCGGGGCACCCCAGTCCTTAGGCTGGGGGGATGCTCGACGAACCTCGCTCAGGACGGCTGGCGGCTTGGGGAAATGCCCTGATTGCCGGACTTGCCGCGCCGGATGACGCAGCTCAGGAAGTGATCGCCGACGATTCGGCCCACCGGATCTCCGGACTCCCCGGGGAGGACGGCCCGGTGGGGCTGACGCTGGGGCTGGGACGGTTGCGCGCGCTCGGCGTGTCCGGGCTGCGGATCGCGCTCCCGGTGCCCGGACACCCGCTCGGGCTCAGCGGGCCGCCGGAGTTCAACGCGCGGGCACTCGCGGCGGGCGAGGCGGTCATCGCCGTCGGCGGACCGGCCATCGGCCTGGTGCCGGAGGTCACGGAGGCCGGGCCGCGTGGGGACGTGCACGTGTCGGTCGAGTGGCGGTGCCTGGAGGTGCGGGACGCTCCGCCGGCGGACGTGCCGTCGCTGGGCGAGGCGGAACGGGAGCTCGCGGAGGCACTGCGGGACGCCACACAGGCGCTGGCGCGGCTGGACGTGGCCGGCGCGGGCCCGGCGGCGCAGGAGGCTCTGGAGGCGTACCGGGCGCGGGCGGCGCGCGGCCGCGAGGTGCTGGCGCCGGGGTATCCCCCGCGGGCGGTGCGGGTGCTGGAACTGGCCCAGCGGGTGGGTGCTCTGGTCGGGATCGCGACGGGCGCGCGGGCCGGGCACGGGGCGGCGGTCAGCGCCTCGGAGATCGCCGCCCGGGCGGAGCTGCTGCGGCCCGTGGAGCGTACGGCGCGGCGGGCGCAGGTGGCGGCGTACAACGCGTACGTCGAGGAGGCCGAGCGGCGCCGCGGCTGAGGCCGGCCGTCAACGGGCGAAGGCCCCGCGGACGACGCTGTCCACGGGGCCTTCCGTCCGCGCACGTCAGCGGTTGAAGCAGACGTTGCCGATCGCGGGGTTCAGAAGGGCAAGACCGTTGATGGTGTTGCCGCACAGGTTGATCGGGATGTTCACCGGAACCTGGATCACGTTGCCGGAGAGCACACCGGGCGAGCCGGCGGCCACGGCACCCGCGTGGGAGTCGGCGAGCGCGGTACCGGCCGAACCGGCAGCGGCCGCACCGGCAGCGGCGATGATCAGGGCGGCCTTCTTGGCGCTGTTCATGAAACTGTTCCTCCTGTGATGGCGCGGCCCGGTTCGAGGAGCCGCACTGTGAGGAACGCGGAGCCCGGGGCGGTGACACGGGGAGGGCGCCGGAAACCTCCGTACGGCGGAATCCGCGTGTCGCACCGCGGCGCGCCGCGCGCCGTACCGCCGAAGGTCCCCGAGCTGCGCGAACGGACCGGCCCCGGGGCGGCGGAGCGCTCCGGGGCCGGTGGTCACGGCCGCGCCGTGGGGTGGCGTCCTGGGTCAGCGGTTGACGCAGACGTTCCCGATGGCCGGGTTCAGCAGACCGATGACGCTGATGGTGTTGCCGCAGACGTTCACCGGGACGTGCACCGGCACCTGGATGACGTTGCCCGAGACCACACCGGGGCTGTTCTTCGCGCCACCGTGGGCCTGGGCGCCACCGGTGTGGGCGGAGGCGGCACCCGCGCCGACCATGGCGAGGCTTCCGGCGACCATGGCGACGGCGGCGGCCTTGTGCAGGTTCTTCACGTTCTTGACCCTCCTTGCATGGGTGCCGCGGCAGTCGCCGCAGCACGCCATGGAGAACGGCCCACGCCCGGCCAGGTTGCGCCATCCGGGCGACATACACCCGACGGTATGAATCTCACTCCGGACCGCGACGATCCGCTTGTCCTACCGCTAAGCGCCCCGGCTTTCGCGGCGGCGCGTGCCCGGATGGGCCGTCCGGTTCCGTCCGGTTCGTCCGGTATTCCGTCCGGTTCCGCTGGGCCGGCTGGTGCCGCCGGGTCAGCTGCCGATGCCGTGCCGCACCGCCCACAGGGCGGCCTGGGTGCGGTCGGAGAGGTCCAGCTTCATCAGGATGTTCGACACGTGGGTCTTGACCGTCTTCTCCGACAGCACCAGGGCGCGGGCGATCTCCCGGTTGGAGCGGCCCTCCGCGATCAATGACAGCACCTCGCGCTCCCGGTCGGTGAGGGTGCTCCCGCGACCCTGCCCCGGGCCGTTGTCCTCCGGGGAGAGCAAGGCGTCGGCGACCTCCGGCTGCAACAGCACATGACCGGCGTGCACCGAGCGGATGGCGCCGGCCAGCGCGTCCGGGTCCACGTCCTTGTAGACGTACCCGGCCGCGCCCGCGCGCAGCGCCGGGACGACGGTGCGCTGCTCGGTGAAGCTGGTCACAACCAGGACGCGGGCCTTGGTGCCGTTGTCGCGCAGCCGGCGCAAAGCCTCGATGCCGTCGACGCCCGGCATCCGGACGTCCATCAGGATCACGTCGGGGGCGAGTTCCCCGGCGCGCTGCACGCCCTCCTCGCCGTCCCCCGCCTCGCCGACCACCTCGATGTCGGGCTGCACCTCGAGGAAGGTCCGCAGGCCGCGGCGGACCACCTGGTGGTCGTCGACCACCAGGACGCGAATGGGGCCGTCAGCCACCGGGCACCTCCATCTCGATCACGGTGCCCTTGCCGGGCGCCGAGTCCACCGTCAGTCCGCCGCCGACCCCGTCGGCCCGGTCCCGCATGGAGACCAGTCCCAGGTGACGGCCGGCGCGGCGCACCGCGGACGGATCGAAGCCCCGCCCGTCGTCGCGCACCGTGAGCACCGCTCCCCTGCCCCGGCCCTCCAGGCGCACCGTCACCGAGGCGGCGTCCGCGTGGCGCAGCGCGTTGTGCAGGGCTTCCTGGGCGACCCGCAGCAGCGCCTCCTCCTGGGCGGCGGGCAGGGCGCGGACCTGGCGGTGGGCGAAGGAGACGCGGGCCGAGTGCGCCCGGTCCAGGACGTCGACCTGGGTGCGCAGGGTGGCCAGCAGGCCGTCCTCGTCCAGCGCGGCGGGCCGCAACTCCACCACGACCGCGCGCAGTTCGTCGGCGGCCTCGGCGGCGAGCGTGGCGACCTGCTTCAACTCCTCGCGGGCGCGTGCCGGATCGCGGGCCACCAGGGCGGACGCGGCCTGGGCGGTCAGCCGCAGCGAGAACAGCTTCTGCGAGACGGCGTCGTGCAGTTCGTGGGCGATGCGGGCCCGTTCCCCGGCCAGGGTCAGCTCACGACTGCGCTCGTACAGGCGGGCGTTGCTGAGGGCAATGGCGGCGTGCGCGGCCAGGGTGCGCAGCAGTTCCTCGTCCTCCTCGGTGAAGCCCCGGCCGTCCTCCCCCGGGCGGGTGGCGCAGCGCTTGTTGGCCAGGAAGAGGGCGCCCAGGATCTCATCGCCGTCCACCACGGGCATGCCGAGGAAGTCGGCCATGTCGGGGTGCGCGGACGGCCAGCCGCCGAAGCGGGGGTCGCGCTTCACGTCGGGCAGGCGCTGCGGGGTGGCCTCGTGCAGCATCGCCGCGAGGATGCCGTGCTGCCGGGGCAGCGGGCCGATCGCCTTCCACTGCTCGTCGCTGACGCCGTCGACGACGAACTGGGCGAAGCCGCCGTGGTCGTCCGGCACGCCGAGCGCCGCGTACTCGGCCTCGAGCAGTTCGCGGGCGGACGAGACGATCGTCTGCAGGACCTCGCGCACTTCCAGGTGCCGGCTCATGGCGAGGACGGCCGCGCTCACCGCCTCGATGCCGCGTCGGGACGATCGGCTGGACATGACATCACCGTACCGGCGGGGTGCGGCCGGCAGGATCGGCCGGGTGGCCGAGCGTCGCCGGTCCGTGGACCTAGGCCGAAGTTCCTTCCCCCGGCGCTGTGGGCGACCGAGGTGCCCGGGACGGGCCCGTTCCTGCGGTGGGGGCAGCGCCGGGCGCCGGCCTGGCGGCGGGGCTATGACACGTCATGCCGGTGGCGGTCGAGGAGGCGGTGGCCGGGCGGGAGCTGCTGGAACGGGGCCACGAGGCCGCGGGGGCGGGTTGCCTCTGGCACGGGTTCGGGGACGTCAACCTGCTGCTGCCCCGACCGGCCCGTCCGGGGCACGTGGCGTCGCGTCGCGGTCGCGGTGCGCGACGCGCCTGTGAGGCGGGGCACAGGACGTACGTCACGTACGAAGGCGCGTAGTAGGAAGCGGGCGGCGCGAACGGCCGGAGGTACGCGTGTGCCGTATCCGGCCGGTCCGGCCACTACGACTTCGGGTAGTAATGGGTTGGTTTGGTCGGAGAATTCGCCGGGGCTAAGAATGCTCGGGTCGCTCCGCGCCGCGTTCGACACGCGGCGCTTCTCCTTGCCCGAGGGCGGAATGGGGCGCGCGCAGCCGAATGGAAGAGGTCACTCCCCCATGCAGCTCCCGACGATCCCGAAGTTCGACCGTCTGACCAAGACCCACAAGTACTCCGCCGCCGGCATCGCCGCGGCCGGTGTGGGCGTCCTGGCCATCACCGGTGTGACCGGGACCAGCGGGACGGCACAGGCCTCCGGCAGGGCGGCGGAAGCGGCCACCGGACAGGCGCGGTCCGCCGCGGCCCAGCAGCACGCCGCGCACGTCGCGCACCGCAAGGTCCTTGCGAAGCAGCACGCCGCCCACGTCGCGCACCAGGCCGCGACGCGCAAGCGCCAGGCCGCGGAGCACGCGCGCCACGCCGCCCACCTGGCGCACCGGGCCCACGCGAGCCGGCAGGAGCAGCAGGCCGCCAACCGCAGCCACGAGCGCAGGGCCCTCGTCCCGCAGCAGCGGCACGCGGCCTCGGCACCGGCACCGCGCGCGGCCGCGCCGCAGGCGCCCGCCGCGCCGTCCGGCACCCCGCAGCAGATGGCGCAGCAGATCATCGGTGACGCGGCGCAGTTCCAGTGCTTCTCCAACATCGTGATGCACGAGAGCACCTGGAACCCCTACGCGGTCAACCCCTCCTCCGGCGCGTACGGCCTGGTCCAGGCGCTGCCGGGCGCCAAGATGGCCTCCGCGGGCGCCGACTGGCGCACCAATCCGGCCACGCAGATCAAGTGGGGTCTGGACTACATGAACGGGCGCTACGGCAGCCCCTGCGGCGCCTGGTCGTTCTGGCAGGCCAACCACTGGTACTGAGCCGGCCGGCGCGGACATGCGGAAGGCGGCGGTTCCCCTCCTCGGGGGGGCCGCCGCCTTCCGTTGGCGTACGCGGGGCCGCTACTTGCGCATGACCTCGGGCTCGTGGCGGCGCAGCAGCCTCAGGACGAGGATGCCGCAGAAGAGGGCGATGCCGAGCAGGATCGCCATGTCGAACCCCCACTGGCTCGCCGAGTGCTCCCACAGCGGGTCCAGGTTGTCGGGCTTGGCCTGGTCCCACGGCGGCATGAGCCGGCCGAGGTCGAGGGTGGCGCCGGCGGCGCCGACGGCCCAGCGGGAGGGCATCAGCCAGGCGACCTGTTCCAGGCCGGCGGTGCCGAAGATCTGGAACAGGACGCCGGTGAAGACGACCTGGACGATCGCGAACATCACCAGCAGGGGCATGGTCTTCTCGGCGGTCTTCACCAGCGAGGAGATGACCAGGCCGAACATCATCGAGGTGAAGCCCAGCGCGATGACCACCAGGGTGATCTCCGCGGCCGGGAAGCTCTTGACGATCAGGCCCTCGTCGGGGAGCCTGCGCACCGACAGCCCGATCGCGCAGATGATGACGCCCTGCAGGGCGCTGATCAGGCCGAGTACGAAGACCTTGGACAGCAGGTACGCGGAGCGGGACAGGCCGGTGGCGCGTTCCCGTTCGTAGATCACCCGCTCCTTGATCAGCTCGCGCACCGAGTTGGCGGCGCCCGAGAAGCAGGCGCCCACCGCGATGATCAGCATGATGGTGCCCGCGTCGGCGTTGAACTTGCCGGCCTCGTCGGGCGGCGCCAGACCGGACTTCGCCGGGATGACCACGCTCACCAGGCCGAGGACGGCCGGGAGGATCACCATCAGCGCCATGAAGCCCCTGTCGGACGCGATCACCGACAGATAGCGGCGGACGAGGGTGACGAACTGGGCCGGCCAGCTCTGCGGCTTGGGCGGCTTGGCCCGCTGCGGTGCGGCGCCTACGGACTGCGGGGCGACCGCGTCCAGGTCCGCGGCGTAGATCTGGTAGTGCTGGGAGCCGCGCCAGCGACCGGACCAGTCGTAGTCGCGGTAGTTCTCGAAGGCGGAGAAGACGTCGGCCCAGGTTTCGTAGCCGAAGAAGTTCAGCGCCTCCTCGGGCGGGCCGAAGTAGGCCACGGCGCCACCCGGCGCCATCACCAGCAGCTTGTCGCACAGGGCGAGTTCGGCCACCGAGTGGGTCACGACGAGCACGGTGCGGCCGTCGTCCGCGAGGCCGCGCAGCAGCTTCATCACGTCGCGGTCCATGCCCGGGTCGAGGCCGGAGGTGGGCTCGTCCAGGAAGATCAGAGAGGGCTTGGTGAGCAGTTCCAGGGCGACGGAGACGCGCTTGCGCTGGCCGCCGGAGAGCGAGGTGACGCGCTTGTCGGCGTGCACGTCGAGCTTGAGCTCGCGCAGCACCTCGTCGATGCGGGCCTCGCGCTCGGCGGCCTTGGTGTCGCCGGGGAAGCGGAGCTTGGCCGCGTAGCGCAGGGCTCTGCGGATCGTCAGCTCCTTGTGCAGGATGTCGTCCTGCGGGACGAGACCGATGCGCTGCCGCAGCTCGGCGAACTGCTTGTAGAGGTTGCGGCTGTCGTACAGCACCTCGCCCTCTTCGGCCGGGCGGTAGCCGGTCAGGGCGCGCAGCAGCGTCGACTTGCCGGAGCCGGACGGGCCGATGACGGCGATCAGCGACTTCTCGGGGACGCCGAAGGAGACATCGTTGAGGATGGTCTTGGTGGTACTGCCCTGGGGCACGCGGACGGTGAGCCGGCGGGCGGAGAAGGAGATCTCACCGGTGTCGACGAATTCCTCGAGCTGGTCGCCGACGAGCCGGAAGGTGGAGTGGCCGACGCCCACGATGTCGTTGGGCCCCAGCAGATGACGCTGTATCGGCTGGCCGTTGACATATGTGCCGTTGTGGCTGCCCAGGTCGACGATCTCGTAGCGGCCGTCGGGGTGTGCCCGGAACTCCGCGTGGAAACGGGAGACCTGCAGGTCGGAGACGACCAGGTCGTTCTCCAGGGCACGGCCGATCTTCATGACGCGGCCGAGCACGAGGTGGTGGAAGGTGGTCGGGCTGCGGTCACCGTAGACGGGCGGCGCGCCGCCGGCGCCCGACGGCCCGTGCGGGGACGGGATGTACGCCTGAGGCCCCCGCTGGTCCGGCCGCGGGCCCGACGAGGGCTGCGGCACGTGGGCGGCGGACGACCCCTTCCCCCAGCCGCCCTGTCGCGGCGGGGCCACCGAGTTGTGAGGCGCCGCCTGCGCCGCCGGTCCGGACTGGCGGGCCTGTTGCGGGTTCGCCAGCGCGGTCTCGGCGCTGTAGATGTCGCCGCCGGCCGCGGCACCGCCGCTGAAGTTCAGACGCGGGCCGTCGGTGGCGTTGCCGAGGTTGACGGCGGCCCCTGCGGCGACGTCGTAGGCGTGGACGCGCTGGCCCTGCACATAGGTGCCGTTGGTACTGCCGAGGTCCTCGATGACCCAACCACGCTCGCCGCGGCGGATGGTGGCATGCCGCCAGGAGACCCGCGCGTCGTCGAGGACGACGTCCGACTGCGGATCCCGGCCGAGGCTGTACGACCTGGCCGGATCGAGCGCCCAGGTCCGTCCGTTCAGTTCGAGTACGAGTCCAGGCACCCCAAGCCCCACAAAGTTGTCCCCCGAGTTCCCCATGAGGGGAGTCTAGGGATTGCGAACATCGGGAGGAACTATTCCAGGCACGCCCACTCGTCAGGAAGTCACGCCGAAGGAGTGATATGAACCCTCTTCCGAGAAGCCGTTGACGCCACCGAAACACCACCGGAGAGTGGTAACCGCCCATGAACCGTGCGGATCACGACGGATCAGGGCACCATGCATCGCAGGCGGTTCGGACGCGAGACCTCGGGGGCGGGCATGACCGCGTACACCTCCACACCTTCGAACGCGCCCGCGCGCCCGGGGCGCCCGGCCCCCTGGGGCGGTGTGCTGCTCTCCGCGGTCGCCGCGGTGAGCTGGGCGTACCTGGGGATGGTGGGGGCCGCCGCGCTGGGCCTGCACCTGCTCGGCGCGGACACAGCGGGCTCGCTCGGGCCGATGACGGCGGCCGTGGTCGCGATGGCGGTGGGCGGCAAGGTCGTCCCCTCCGGTGACGTCGCGGTGTTCGGGCTGGACGGCGCGGGCGGCGAGGGCCGGCTGGACCTCATGCCGCTGGGCGTCGGCCTCGTGGGGGCCCTGCTGCTCGCCTGGGTGTTCCTGCGGTCCCTGCGCGGGGCCGGGCTGACCGTCCCAGGGGGTGAACTCGCCGCACGGGCCGGGACGGTGGTGGTGCTCTTCGTGGCGCTGCTGGGCGCGTTGGCGTGGGCGGGGGAGGACACCATCGCGCTCGACGGCGCCGCGCTGGGCGGGGACAGGGGCGGCGGCCTGACGGACCGGCTGCCGGGCATCGGTGACCTCGGCGGCGGCCTCGGGGACGGGCTGCAGGACCTGATCGACGCCAAGGCGTCGGTGAGTTTCCACGTCGCCACCGGCCGCACCCTGCTGGGCGGCTTGCTGTGGGTGCTGGTCGTCCTGCTGCTGGCGCTGCTCACCTCGCGCCGTACGCCGCTGCCGCCCGCCCTGGAGGGGCTGCACCGCGGCGTCCGGCCCGCAGCGTCGGCGCTGCGCTGGGTCCTGCTGCTGGCCGTCGTCGCGGGCTGCGCCGCGGCCGGGTACGCGGCGGTGACGGGTGACGAGCCGGGCCGGATCGCCGGGGCCGCCCTGCTGGGGGCGCCCAACGGGGTGTGGCTGGCGGTGCCGCTCGGGCTGTTCGTGTCCTGGCGGGGCACGGCCACCGGCGAGCTGGCCAAGGTGCTCCCGGATCCGCTGGACCGGCTGCTGTCGACCAGCGTGCGGGAGCCGGTGACCCCCGCCAGGCTGGCCGAGTACGACCAGCGGGTGTGGCTGCTGACCGTCGCCGCGGCGCTGATGATGCTGGCAGCGGGGGCGCTGGCGGCCGCCCGCACCCCGCTGTGGGGGTCGACACGGGCCGGGTACGCGGGGCGCTGCGCGGTGCGGCTCGGCCTCGCCACGGCGCTCGCCTTCCCGCTGCTGGTGTGGGTGACGGGCGTCTCGGTGAACGCGGGCGTCTCGGTCTTCGGCTTCGACGCCGTGGGCGCCGGCGTCGACCTGCATGGCAGCCTTCCCCTGGCCTTCCTGCTGGGCGCCGCGTGGGGGGCGGTGGCGGGCGGCGCGGGGGCGCTGCTGACACTGCTGACGGGCACGGCCGGGCGCCGGGTGTCGCCGTACGCGCTGCGCCGGGCGGCCGAGGCTGCGGCCGGGGAGAGCAGCTCCCGCACGTATCCGGGCATCGCCTACCAGCCCGGGCCGTACCTCCCGAGCCCCGGCTACGGCCCCCCGGACGCCGGGTCCAACCCCTACCGGCAGCCCCCGCAGGGTCAGGCACCGCAGGGCCCACCGCCCCAGGGCCAGTCGCCGCATTCCGCGCGGACCGTCACCGGGGCGCCACTGCCCCCGCCGCCCGGTCCTCCCCCGGGGCCTCCGCCCGGCCCGTCACGCGGCCCGTGGCGCGAGGGCCCGCCACCGCCCGGCGCGCCCGGGGGCCGCCGCTGACCACGGACGGTGTCCGCCAGGCGGAACACATGTCCGTCCCGGGCACGCTGCCCGATACGGTGGAGAGACCATGAACGACGCATCGCAGGCGACCGCTGCCACCGCCGCCAATGTGCCGACACTGCTGGTCAAGATCTTCGGGAAGGACCGGCCGGGGATCACCGCCGGGCTCTTCGAGACGCTGGCCCGCTTCCAGGTGAACGTCATCGACATCGAGCAGGTCGTCACCCGGGGGCGCATCGTGCTCTGCGCCCTGGTGCCCGCGCCCACGGACCGTTCCGTGGAGGGGGAGCTGCGCGCGACGGTGCACGCGTGGGCGGAGACGATGCGCCTGCAGGCCGAGATCATCTCCGGCATCGGTGACAACCGGCCGCGCGGCGAGGGCCGCTCCCATGTGACGGTGCTGGGGCACCCGCTGACCGCGGAGTCCACGGCGGCCATAGCCGCCCGGATCACCGGCACGGGCGGCAACATCGACCGCATCTTCCGGCTCGCGAAGTACCCGGTCACGGCGGTGGAGTTCGCCGTGTCCGGTGTCGCCACCGACACGCTGCGCCCCGCGCTGGCCCTGGAGGCCCACGAACGCGGGGTGGACGTGGCCGTGGTGTCGGCGGGCCTGCACCGCCGGGCGCGGCGCCTGGTGGTCATGGACGTGGACTCCACCGTCATCCAGGACGAGGTGATCGAGCTCTTCGCGGCGCACGCGGGCTGCGAGGACCAGGTCGCCGAGGTGACGGCCGCGGCGATGCGCGGCGAACTGGACTTCGAGCAGTCCCTGCACGCCCGGGTCGCCCTGCTCAAGGGGCTGGACGAGTCCGTGGTGGACAAGGTCCGCCAGGAGGTGCGGCTGACGGCCGGGGCCCGCACGCTGATCCGCACGCTCAAGCGGATGGGCTACCAGGTGGGCGTGGTCTCCGGGGGCTTCACGCAGGTCACCGACGACCTCAAGGAGCGCCTGGGGCTGGACTTCGCCGCCGCCAACACCCTGGAGATCGTGGACGGCAAGCTCACCGGCCGGGTGACCGGCGAGGTCGTGGACCGGGCGGGCAAGGCCCGGCTGCTCAGGCGCTTCGCGGCGGAGGCCGGGGTGCCGCTGAGTCAGACCGTCGCCATCGGTGACGGCGCCAACGACCTCGACATGCTCAATGCCGCGGGCCTCGGGGTCGCCTTCAACGCCAAGCCGGTGGTGCGGCGGGCCGCGGACGCCGCGGTCAACGTGCCGTTCCTGGACACCGTGCTCTACCTGCTGGGCATCACCCGCGAGGAGGTCGAGGCGGCCGACGCCGGGGACGGGGCGGCAGCCGCGGTCTGACCGGCGTCCGACCAGCGCGGACCACGGGCACGGCGAGGGGCCCCGGAGCACCCACCTCACCCACCTGCTCCGGGGCCCCTTCCGTACGGTCCCCGGGGCGCGCCCTGCCGCAGCCGGGCGCGGCTCAGTCGTGCGGCGACCAGAAGTCGACGAGGCGGCCGAGCCCGTGCTCGACCGTCTTCCACGGACCGGTGAAGGTGATGACCGCGATGGCCGCCGTCGGGAAGCCGGTGCGGTTCATCCGCGCGCGGGCGTCGCCGTCGCTCTCCCCCGCGAGGGCGTCGGCGAGCGCGTGGATGGCCGGATTGTGGCCCACCAGCAGTACCTGGTCGACGTCCTCAGAGGTCTCGTTGAGCAGGGCGATCAGGTCACCGAGGGTGGCGTCGTAGAGGCGCTCCTCGTAGACGGTGCGGGGGCGGTGCGGGAGTTCGTGGGCGGCCAGCTTCCACGTCTCGCGGGTGCGCGTGGCAGAGGAGCAGAGGGTCAGGTCGATCGGGATGCCCAGCTCGGCGAGCCTGCGGCCGGCGACGGGAGCCTCCTTGCGTCCCCGCTCCGCCAGCGGTCGCTCGTGGTCGGGGACGTCAGGCCAGTCGGCTTTGGCGTGCCGGAGCAGGACGATCCGGCGGGGCGATGCAGCTGCGCTCATGACCCTCAGCTTTCCAGAAATCCGGCCGCCAGGCGCGGGCTGCGGGACGGATCACGGTTCGCCGCGGGAGGGTCACAGCAGGCGCTGCAGGAGCCCCGGGAGGCCTTCGCCGACCGCGTGCAGGAGCTGTCCGACAGGCTCCGCGGCCGAGGCCTCCGCGGCCCCCGGGCCCGCGACCAGGGCGAGCAGCGCCGCGAAGGCGAGCGCGGGCAGGGCGAGCGCCCACCACGGCAGGCGCGTCTGCGTGCCGCCCCCAGCCGCCGGGCGGGCGGCGCGGGTGAGCGGGGTACGCGAGGGAACAGCCTGCATGGACACGGGTCGCCTCCGTTGGTCAGCCGGGGTGCCGGAGCGTTGTCCGACCTTGCACCACGACGCTACGGAAAGGCGGCCGCCGGTCCCATCGGGTGGCCCACCCACTTGACCCTGACCCTGGCCCCCTAGGGGAGGTGGGGTTGTCCCTACCCCGGCTCTCGGGGTGGCGGGTCAGCCGAGCTTGGCGCCGATGACGGCGATCACCGCCACGAGGGCGGGCACGGCCATCATGAGGCCGAAGATGATCAGGAGCTTCTTCTGCGGCTGCGGAGGGTTGGGCTCGAGCACGGGCATGCCGCCCAGTCTCGCATCCGGCGGCGGTACCCGCGCACGCGGGTGGTCAGAGCTCGTCCTCGACCGCGCGGTCACGTCCGGCGACCACGCCGGCGGCGATCTGCGGCACGAGCAGGGCGAGCATGAAGGCCACCGGCAGGTCCCAGCCGCCGGTGTGCTGGTAGAGGGTCCCGACCAGGATCGGACCGGGGATGGAGAGCAGGTAGCCGGTGCACTGCGCGAAGGCCGACAGCCGCACCACCCCGCCGCCGGTGCGCGAGCGCATCCCGATCATGGTGAGGGCGAGCGGGAACGAGCAGTTGGAGATGCCCAGCAGCAGGGCCCACACCCACGGCGCCGCGGCCGGTGCCGCCCACAGACCGCCGTAGCCGACGATCCCGAACAGGCCGAGGCCGACGGCGAGCCCGCCCTGGTGCCGCATCCGGCCGGCGAGCGCGGGCAGCACGAAGGAGAGCGGTACGCCCATCACCATGGTGACGGCGAGCAGCACGCCCGCGGTGGAGGCGGAGACTCCGGCATCACGGAAGATCTGCGGCAGCCACCCCATGGTGATGTACGCGCCCGTGGCCTGGAGCCCGAAATAGACGGCCAGCGCCCAGGCGGTGCGACTGCGGGCGATGCTGCCGGCCGGCGCCTGCTCCGCGTCCGCGGCGCGGGCCGGGCGAGCGGCCGCGGGGACGTGGCCCCGGTCGCGGACGAGCGCGAGCCAGGGCAGTACGGCGACTGCGGCGATCACGCCCCAGGCGCCGAGACCGAGCCGCCAGTCGCCGCCGAGGGCGCGGGTCGCCGGTACCGTCACCGCGGCGGCGAGGGCGGTGCCCAGGGAGAGGGCCATCGAGTAGAGCCCCGTCATGGTGCCCACGCGGTCCGGGAACCAGCGCTTGACGACGACGGGCATCAGGACGTTGCCGACGGCTATGCCGCCGAGCGCGAGGGCGCTGGCGGCGAGGAAGAGCGCCGTGCCGCCGGCGAACGGACGCAGGAAGAGCCCCAGGGTGATCGCGACCAGGCCCGCGCAGACCACGGCGCCGGGACCCCGACGGCGGGCCAGCCGGGGCGCGGTGACCCCGAAGACGGCGAAGCACAGCGCGGGGACGGAGGTGAGCAGGCCCGCGATGGTGCCGCTCATGCCGAGGCCGTCGCGGACCTCCTCCAGGAGCGCGCCGAGGCTGGTGATGGCGGGCCGCAGATTGAGTGCGGCCGGCACCAGCGCGACCGCCACAAGGATCCGGGTGCGCCGTACGCCTTGCGTAGCCGGGGGGAGGTGTGCGGGCATGGTGGCCCGTTCCGTGGCAGGGTCGAGCGTCGCTTCGTCGTCACGCATGCCGACTATCATAGAATGATGGGATGAATGTTGAGGAGAGCCCATGCCCCTGACCTCACCCCGGCGCTCCGCCCTGGCCGACCAGGTGATCGCGCAGCTGCGCGCCCAGATCACCTCCGGTGAGTGGCCGGTCGGGTCGCGGATCCCCACCGAGGCCCAGCTGGTCGAGCAGCTCGGGGTGGCCCGCAACACCGTCCGCGAAGCGGTCCGGGCGCTCGCGCACAACGGACTGCTCGACATCCGGCAGGGCTCCGGCACCTATGTGCTGGCCACCAGCGAGCTGGCCGGGGTGATGCACCGCCGCTTCACCGACGCCGACCCCCGGCACGTCGCCGAGCTGCGCAGCGCCCTGGAGGCGTCCGCCGCGGCGCTCGCCGCGCGGCGGCGCACGGACCGCGACCTGAAGCAGCTGGACGCGGCCCTGGCCCGGCGCGAACGCGCCTGGGAGTCGGGCCGCACCGAGGCCTTCGTCGACGCCGACGCGGCACTGCACCTGTCCGTCGTGGCGGCCTCGCACAATGACGTGGTCGCAGAGCTCTACGCCGACCTCGGCGAGGTGCTGCGGGCCTTCCTGCGCGCGGACGTCGGCGAGGAGCTGCGCCCCGAGCAGTACGTGGACCACGCCCGGCTGGTCGAGGCGATCCGGGCCGGTGATCCGGAGGCAGCCTCCGCCGAGGCCTCGGCGCACGCCTTCAGCTGCCGCTTCAGTCCAGCATCCCGGTGACCCAGACCTCCTGGATCTCCTTCCAGCAGCGGTCGCTGAGCGTGACGGTCTCCGCGGGGCCGACAGGGACGGGGGCTCCGTCGACGTCCGGGTCCCACCACTGGCGGCACTCGATGTGCAGTTGCACGCTGTCCAGGTCAGGGTCGGGGTTGAAGCACACGGCGACGCCCTCGCTGCCCTGCACCGAGGTCCGGCACTGCGCGACGTCCGGCAGCCGTGCCGCGGCCCCCGCCGCCGCGGCCGCCGGGCCCACGCCCGCGGCGAGCGCCGCGAGCGCCGCAGCGACGCACACGTAGGCACGCACGATTGACGCCCTCCCTCCGCTCACCCCCACACAGCCATCCTCGCGGCCCGGAGCGCCCGGCCACCCGGTCTGCTGGGCCGAACGGGGGACAACGCCCCGAACACGCGTACGGCCCCGGCGCCACCCGAAGGCGGCACCGGGGCCGTACGCGAAGGGGCCGGAACGCCCCGTACGGTCAGGCACCACGCGGCGCGAGCCGCTACGCACCCCCCGCGCGCGGGCCGCCGCCGACGTGGATGATCTCGCCCGGGACCCGGCCCTACCCGCCGCCCTCACAGCTCGGCCCTGGAGGGCCTCCACGGCTACGGCACGGCTGCGCCGGACACCGCCCGCCGGCGGCCCACCGGCAGGCACCCCCGCAAGGCACCCACCGGTCCACACGGCGCAAGCCGCTACGCACCCACCGCGTGCAGACCGCCGTCGACGTGGATGATCTCGCCCGTGGTCTTGGGGAACCAGTCGCTCAGCAGTGCGACGACACCGCGGCCGGCCGGCTCGGGGTCGGCGAGGTTCCACTCGAGCGGGGAGCGGTGGTTCCAGACGTCGGCCAGCTCGCTGAAACCCGGGATGGACTTGGCGGCCATGGAGCCGATCGGGCCGGCCGAGATCAGGTTGCAGCGGATGTTCTGCTTGCCGAGGTCGCGGGCCATGTAGCGGGAGGTGGCCTCCAGCGCCGCCTTGGCCGGGCCCATCCAGTCGTACTGGGGCCAGGCGTACTGCGCGTCGAAGGTCAGGCCGACCACCGAGCCGCCCTCCTGCATCAGGGGCAGGCAGGCCATGGTGAGCGACTTCAGCGAGTACGCGGAGACGTGCATCGCGGTGGCGACGGACTCGAACGGCGTGTTGAGGAAGTTGCCGCCGAGGGCGTCCTGCGGCGCGAAGCCGATGGAGTGCACGACCCCGTCGAGGCCGCCCAGCTCCTCGCGGACCACGTCGGCGAGCGAGGCCAACTGCTCGTCGTTGGTGACGTCCAGCTCGATGACCTTCACCGGCTTGGGCAGCTTCTTGGCGATGCGCTCGGTGAGCGTGGGCCGCGGGAACGCCGTGAGGATGATCTCGGCGCCCTGCTCCTGGGCGAGCTTCGCGGTGTGGAAGGCGATGGAGGACTCCATCAGCACACCGGTGATGAGGACGCGCTTTCCAGCGAGGATTCCGCTCATGATGCTCAGTGACCCATGCCCAATCCGCCGTCGACGGGAATGACGGCTCCGGTGATGTATGCGGCCTCGTCGGAGGCGAGGAAGCGGACCGAGGAGGCGATCTCCTCGGGCTGCGCGTAACGGGCCAGCGGGACCTGGCCGACGATGTTCTTCCGCTGCTCGTCGGTGAGTACCCGGGTCATGTCGGTGTCGACGAAGCCGGGAGCGACCACGTTGACGGTGATGTTGCGTGAGCCGAGCTCCCGGGCCAGGGAGCGCGCGAAGCCCACCAGGCCGGCCTTGGACGCGGCGTAGTTGGCCTGGCCCGCCGAGCCGAGCAGCCCCACCACGGAGGAGATCAGCACGATGCGGCCCTTGCGGGCCCGCAGCATCTTCCGCGACGCGGCCTTGACCACGCGGAAGGTGCCGGTGAGGTTGGTGTCCAGGACGGTCGTGAAGTCGTCGTCGGACATCCGCAGCAGCAGCTGGTCGCGGGTGACGCCGGCGTTGGCCACCAGCACCTCCACCGCGCCCTGCTGGGCCTCGATCTCCTTGAAGGCCTGCTCGACCTGCTCGCCGTCGGTGATGTCGCACTTGACGGCGAAGAAACCCTCCGGGGGCTCGCCCGAGCGGTAGGTGACGGCGACCTTGTCGCCCGCGTCGGCGAACGCCCTGGCGATGGCGAGGCCGATACCCCGGTTTCCTCCGGTGACGAGAACCGAGCGGCTCAACGGATCACCCTTTCCCTAGAGGTCTGGTACTCCAGAAAACTATCTGCCTACCTCGCGGTACGGAGAATCGACCCCCGACAGGGGCATGTGCGAGTCGCTGTCGAGTCCCTACAGAAAACCGCAGGCGGGCGGATTGTCGGAGCGGCATGATTCACTGCGGAGACATTGGCCATCGGGCAGAAGGGGAGGCCGTCGTGCCCCATGAGGTCGATCAGTCATTCCTGGCGCTGCCGCTGCGGGCGCTCGCCGACGCGGCACTTGCGCGCGCCCGCGCCCTGGGGGCCGAGCACGCCGACTTCCGCTTCGAGCGGGTGCGCAGCGCCTCGTGGCGCCTGCGTGACGGCAGGGCGTCCGGCTCGTCGGACACCACGGATGTGGGCTACGCGGTGCGCGTGGTGCACGGCGGCGCGTGGGGCTTCGCCTCCGGGGTCGACCTGACGATGGACGCCGCGGCGCGCGTGGCCGGGCAGGCGGTGGCGATGGCGAAGCTGTCGGCCAAGGTGATCGCCGCGGCGGGCTCCGGCGAGCATGTGGAGCTGGCCGCCGAGCCGGTCCACTCCGACAGGGTGTGGGTCTCCTCGTACGAGATCGACCCCTTCGAGGTGCCCGATGCCGACAAGACGGGTCTGCTGTCCGAGTGGAGCGGCCGGTTGCTGGCCGCCGACGGCGTGTCGCACGTCGACGCCTCCCTCATGACCGTCCACGAGAACAAGTTCTACGCCGACACGGCGGGGACGACCACGACCCAGCAGCGGGTGCGGGTGCACCCGGAGCTGACCGCCGTCACGGTGGACCCGCGGTCCGGCGAGTTCGACTCGATGCGGACCCTCGCGCCGCCGGCCGGCCGTGGCTGGGAGTACCTGACCGGCACCGGCTGGGACTGGGACGCGGAGCTCTCGGAGATCCCCGGGCTGCTCGCCGAGAAGATGGCCGCGCCCTCGGTGGAGGCGGGCTCGTACGACCTCGTGGTCGACCCGTCGAACCTGTGGCTGACCATCCACGAGTCCATCGGCCACGCCACCGAGCTCGACCGCGCGCTGGGCTACGAGGCCGCTTACGCGGGCACGTCCTTCGCCACTTTCGACCAGTTGGGCAAGCTGCGCTACGGCTCCCGGCATATGAACGTCACCGGTGACCGCACCGCGGAGCACGGCCTGGCGACCATCGGTTACGACGACGAGGGCGTCGCCGGGCAGTCCTGGGACCTGGTCAAGGACGGCGTCCTGGTCGGCTACCAGCTCGACCGCAGGATCGCCCGGCTGACCGGGTTCGAGCGCTCCAACGGCTGCGCCTATGCGGACTCCCCCGGCCACGTGCCGGTGCAGCGGATGGCGAACGTGTCGCTGCAGCCCGCGTCGGACGGGCCGTCCACGCAGGAGCTGATCGGCGGCGTCGAACGCGGCATCTACGTCGTGGGCGACCGCTCCTGGTCGATCGACATGCAGCGCTACAACTTCCAGTTCACCGGTCAGCGCTTCTTCAGGATCGAGAACGGCCGGCTGGCCGGACAGCTGCGCGACGTCGCCTACCAGGCCACCACCACAGACTTCTGGGGCTCCATGGAGGCCGTCGGCGGGCCGCAGACCTACGTCCTGGGCGGTGCCTTCAACTGCGGCAAGGCCCAGCCGGGCCAGGTCGCCGCCGTCTCGCACGGCTGCCCCTCCGCGCTCTTCCGCGGCGTCAACATCCTCAACACCACGCAGGAGGCCGGTCGATGAGCGCCGTTTCGAAGCCCCACGAGATCGTCGAGCGCGCCCTGGAGCTGTCCCGGGCGGACGGCTGTGTCGTCATCGCCGACGAGGAGTCCTCGGCGAACCTGCGCTGGGCGGGCAACGCCCTGACCACCAACGGCGTGACGCGGGGCCGCGCCCTCACCGTGGTCGCCACGGTGAACGGCTCCCAGGGCACCGCCTCGGGCGTGGTGTCCCGCGCCGCGGTCACCGCCGACGAACTGGAGCCGCTGGTGCGGGCCGCGGAGGCGGCCGCGCGCGCGGCGGGTCCTGCCGAGGACGCCCAGCCGCTGGTCGAGGGGGTGCCGGCGAGCGCCTCCTTCACCGAGCCGCCGGCCGCGACCTCCTCCGAGGTGTTCTCCGCCTTCGCGCCTGCCCTCGGCGAGTCCTTCGCCTCGGCGCGGGCCGGCGGCCGGCGGCTGTACGGCTTCGCGTATCACTCCGTCACCTCCACCTACCTGGGCACGTCCTCGGGGCTGCGGCTCCGGCACGACCAGCCCAGCGGCACCCTGGAACTCAACGCCAAGTCCGAGGACATGTCGCGCTCGGCGTGGGCCGGTACCGCCACCCGCGACTTCACCGACGTCGACCCGGCGGCCCTCGACGCCGACCTGGCGCAGCGCCTGGCCTGGGCCGAGCGCCGGATCGACCTGCCCGCCGGGCGGTACGAGACGCTGCTGCCGCCGTCCGCCGTGGCGGATCTGGTGATCTACCAGCAGTGGAGCGCGGCGGCCCGGGACGCGGCGGAGGGCCGTACGGTCTTCAGCCGACCGGGCGGGGGCACCAGGGTCGGCGAGAGGCTGTCGGAACTGCCGCTGACGCTGCGCAGCGACCCGGCCGAACCGGGGCTGGAGTCGGCGCCTTTCGTCATCGCGCACGCCTCGGGCGACGTCGCGTCGGTCTTCGACAACGGGCTGCCCGTCGAGGCGACCGACTGGATGCGCGAGGGCGTGCTCAACCGGCTGTCCACCACCCGGTACAGCGCAGCCCTGACCGGGCTGCCGTTCGCGCCGTCCGGGGGCAACCTGATCCTGGACGGCGGCGGCAAGCGCTCGCTGGAGGAGATGGTGGCGGACACCGAGCGCGGCCTGCTGCTGACCTGCCTGTGGTACATCCGCGAGGTGGATCCGGCCACCCTGCTGCTGACCGGGCTGACCCGGGACGGTGTCTACCTGGTGGAGGGCGGCGAGGTGACCGGTGTGGTGAACAACTTCCGGTTCAACGAGTCGCCGGTGGACCTGCTGGGCCGGGCCACCGAGGTGGGCCGCACGGAGCGGACGCTGCCGCGCGAGTGGGGCGACTGGTTCACCAGGGCCGCGTTCCCGGCGATGCGGGTCCCGGACTTCAACATGAGCTCGGTCAGCCAGGGGGTCTGACCAGGACGATGGGTGGGGCGATGGACGAGAGGCAGACGGTCAAGGTCTCGAAGTTCCTGGCGCGGGTGCTGCGGCACGACCCGGCCTCGATCGGGATCAGCCTCGACGAGGCCGGCTGGGTGGACGTGGACGAGCTGATCGCCGCGTCCCGCCGGTCGGGCCGGAGTTTCTCGCGCGCCGACCTCGACCACGTCGTGGCCACCAACAACAAGAAGCGGTACGCCTTCTCGGAGGACGGACGGCGGATCCGGGCCAGCCAGGGGCATTCGGTCGAGGTCGACCTCGGCCTCTCCCCGGCGGAGCCGCCGGCCGTCCTCTTCCACGGCACGGCGAGCACCACCCTGCCGATCGTGCTGCGCGAGGGGCTCAAGCCGATGTCCCGGCAGGACGTCCACCTGTCCGCGGATGTGGAGACGGCCGTGCGCGTCGGTGCGCGGCACGGCCGTCCGGTGGTGCTGGCGGTGGACGCGGCGGGGCTGGCCGCCGCGGGCCATCTGTTCCGGGTGAGCGCCAACGGCGTGTGGCTCACCGACCTGGTGCCGCCGACACATCTGCGGCAGCACCTCCTCTGAGCGGGGCGCTCCCGTCAGGCGGCGGTCCGCCGCCTGCCGCGGATCGAGGCCCACAGCGGGGTGATCACGGCGACCACGAGGATCGCGCCCAGGATCTGCAGTACGTGGCGGATCCAGTCGATGCCGCTGGTGTGCCGGACACCGACCCACCCGGCGACCGCGTTGCCCAGCAAGGCGCCGAGGATGCCGCAGATGATGGTGAGCCACCAGGGGATGTCCTGCTTCCCCGGCAGAAGCAGCTTCGCCAGGAAGCCGAGAACGATGCCGACGATGATCGCCCAGATCCAGTTCATGCGGCCAGTCTGAGCACAGGCCGGGTACGCCGCATGCGGAGGGCGGCCATACGCCGTACGGCGGGTGTTGTCGTACCCGGAGGGCCTCCCCGGTCTCCACTGCGGCGGACCCACGGCGTAACGTGGACCATGCCGGAACCGGGTGGCTTCCGGCGTTTCGAGCAGGTGGTGGAACGTGATGCGGAAGCGTAGCGGTACCGAGGTCTTCCGGATCACCGGGACTGCGGCAGGGCTCACCGAGGACGTCCGCGGACGGCAGCGTCGCTACATGATCTCGATGTCGGTCCGCACCGTGTCGTTCATCCTGGCGGTCGTGCTGTGGCACGTCTCAACGCCTCTGGCCTGGATCGCGCTGGTCCTCGGTCTGGTGCTGCCCTACGTCGCGGTCGTCATCGCCAACGCCGGCCGGGAGAACGCGCCCGGGCTGCCCTCGGCCCGTATCGCGCCGCCCGCTCGGCCGGCGCTCGGCCCCGGCGAACCCCTGCTTCCGGCGGAGCGGACCACGGAACGAGACGAACGGTCCCACTCCGGCCAGGACTGAACCTTTTCCACCGCTCCGAAGCTCAAGAAAACCTCAGATCAATCATGGGTATCCACTCCACTGCGGGCCTTTCCGCGTGACATACTGCGTACGCGCTCCGCATCCCCCGTCGGAGCGACGGACCGACGCCGGGCGGCTCCCCCCGTGGCTGCCCGGCGTCGCCATGTTTGGATGGGGTTCGTGAACGACGAATCGCCGATCTGCTCCGCCAAGGGCTGCCGCACCCCCGCCGTCTGGGTGCTCGCCTGGAACAACCCGAAGATCCACACGCCCGAACGCCGCAAGACCTGGCTGGCGTGCGAGGAGCACCGCGAGCACCTGTCGTCGTTCCTGGGCGTTCGCGGCTTCCTGAAGGACGTGGTGCCCTTCGAGGAGTGGCAGACGAGCTCAGCCGCCGATGGCTGACATGGGCCGCTCGGGCTGCAGGAAGGTGGGGTCGTCCAGGCCGGAGCCGGCCTTCTTGCCCCACATCGCGGTGCGCCAGAGCTCGGCGATCTCCTCGTCGGAGCCGTCGGAGCGCAGCGCGGCGCGCAGATCGGTCTCCTCCCGCGCGAACAGGCAGTTGCGCACCTGACCGTCGGCGGTGAGCCGGGTGCGGTCGCAGGCCCGGCAGAAGGGCCGGGTGACGGAGGCGATCACACCGACCCGGGCGGGGCCGCCGTCCACCAGCCAGCGTTCGGCGGGGGCGTGCCCACGGGCCTCGTCGGGCTCGGCGGTCAGCGCGAACCGGGTCCGCAGGCTCTCCAGGATCTCCTGTGCGGTGACCATGTCGCTGCGCTGCCAGCCGTGCTGGGCGTCGAGCGGCATCTGCTCGATGAAGCGCAGTTCGTAGTCGCGCTCCAGCGCCCAGGCCAGCAGCTCGGGGGCCTCGTCGTCGTTGATGCCGCGCATCAGCACGGTGTTGACCTTGACCGGGGTCAGGCCCGCGGCGTGGGCGGCCTCCAGGCCGCGGACGACGTCCTCGTGGCGCTTGCGGCGGGTGAGGGTCTGGAAGACATCGGGACGCAGGGTGTCCAGGGAGACGTTGACCCGGTCCAGGCCGGCCCCGCGCAGCGCGGCCGCGGTACGGGCCAGGCCTATGCCGTTGGTGGTGAGGGAGAGTTTAGGGCGGGGCTCCAGCTCCGCGCAGCGCTCGACGATACCGACGAGGCCGGGGCGCAGCAGGGGCTCGCCGCCGGTGAAGCGGACGTCCCTGACCCCGAGCAGGGTGACGGCGATCCGCACCAGCCGGACGATCTCGTCGTCGGTGAGGAGTTCCGGCTTGCCGAGCCACTGCAGCCCCTCCTCGGGCATGCAGTAGGTGCAGCGCAGATTGCACCGGTCGGTCAGCGAGACCCTCAGGTCGGTCGCGATCCGGCCGTAGGTGTCGATCAGCACGGCGCGCCTCCCTCTGGGGCTGGGTCGGTGGGACGGCAGTGCCGTCCCGTTACTTCGCAGCCTACGGGACGGCACTGACCTTCCACAGTCTGTTTAATGCGCTCCGGCTCCGGTGAGGGAGCGGACCTCCAGCTCCGCGTACTTGCGGTCGGCGTCCTCCTCGGGCCTGGACAGGAGCGTGCCCACCAGACCGAGCAGGAAACCGACGGGGATGGAGACGATCCCGGGGTTCTCCAACGGGAACCAGTGGAAGTCCACACCGGGGAACATCGCGGTCTCCTTGCCCGAGACCACGGGCGAGAAGACCACGAGGAACACGGAGGTGATCAGGCCGCCGTAGATGCTCCACAGCGCCCCGGTGGTGTTGAAGCGCTTCCAGAACAGGCTGTAGAGGAGCGTGGGCAGGTTCGCGGAGGCCGCGACGGCGAAGGCCAGGGCGACCAGGAAGGCGATGTTGAGCTTGCCGGCGAAGATGCCCAGCAGGATCGCCACGGCCCCGATGGCGATCGCCGCGATCTTCGCCGCCGCGACCTCCTCCTTCTCGCTCGCCGTGCCCTTGCGGATGACGTTGGCGTACAGGTCGTGCGCGAAGGACGACGAGGAGGCGAGGGTGAGACCCGCGACCACCGCCAGGATGGTGGCGAAGGCGACCGCGGAGATCACGGCGAGCAGGATCGCGCCGCCGGTGGAGCCCGCGCCGCCGCCGACCTCCTGGGCGAGCAGCGGGGCCGCGGTGTTGCCGGCGGCGTTGGAGGTGGTGATCGTCTCCGGGGTGAGCAGGGCGGCGGCCCCGAAGCCCAGCGCGATCGTCATCAGGTAGAAGCAGCCGATGATGCCGATCGCCCAGTTCACCGAGGTACGGGCGGCCCGGGCGGTGGGCACGGTGTAGAAGCGGATCAGGATGTGCGGCAGGCCGGCCGTACCCAGGACGAGGGCCAGACCCAGCGAGATGAAGTCGATCTTCGAGGTCGAGGTGACGCCGTACTTCAGGCCCGGCTCCAGGAAGGCCGCTCCC
Organism: Actinacidiphila sp. bgisy160; assembly: GCF_965342435.1. Classification (GTDB taxonomy): domain Bacteria; phylum Actinomycetota; class Actinomycetes; order Streptomycetales; family Streptomycetaceae; genus Actinacidiphila. Next base: position 32,078 of record NZ_CBDRCM010000026.1, read on the forward strand.
TTGCCGCTCTTCTCCGCGGCCGCGCCGAGCAGCGAGGACAGGTTCCAGTTGAACTTGGCGAAGACCAGGAAGGTGATCAGCAGCGTGCCGCCGATCAGCAGCACCGCCTTGACCATCTGCACCCAGGTGGTGCCCTTCATGCCGCCGATGGTCACGTACAGCACCATGACGACGCCGACCAGGATGACGATCAGGCGGCGCGGCCCCTCACCGGTGATGCCGAGCAGCAGCGCCACCAGGGCGCCCGCGCCGACCATCTGGGCCAGCAGATAGAAGATGCTGACAACGATGGTCGAGATGCCCGCGGCCGTGCGCACGGGGCGTTGCCGCAGCCGGAAGGCGAGGGCGTCGGCCATGGTGAACCGGCCGGAGTTGCGCAGCGGTTCGGCGACCAGCAGCAGCGCCACCAGCCAGGCGACGAGGAATCCGATCGAGTAGAGGAAGCCGTCGTAGCCGACGAGGGCGATGGATCCCGCGATGCCCAGGAAGGACGCGGCCGACATGTAGTCGCCGGAGATCGCCAGCCCGTTCTGGAAGCCGCTGAAGGAGCGGCCGCCGGCATAGAAGTCGGTGGCGTCCTTGGTCTGGCGGCCGGCCCAGACGGTGATGCCGAGCGTCGCGATGACGAAGACCGAGAACAGGGTGATGATCAGCGGCCGGTGTTCGCTCGCGCCGACCGCGACCACCTGGACTCCCGTGGTGTGCAGCGCGGTCATGCGGTGGCCTCCGTGCTCTCGGTGTCGTCGGTGTCGTCGGCGCCCCGGGGGCCGGGGCCTTCCAGACGCGCCTTGATGTCGGCGGCACGGGAGTCGAGTTTGGCGTTCGCGTGCCGGGAGTACCAGACGGCGATGCCGAAGGTGGTGGCGAACTGCGCGAGCCCGAAGACCAGGGCGATGTTGATCTGGCCCACGACCTTGGTGTCCATGAAGCCGCCGGCGTAGTTCGACAGCAGGACGTACAGCAGGTACCAGGTGATGAACGCGACCGTGAGCGGGAACGCGAAGGAACGGTAGGAACGGCGCAGTTGGGCGAACTCCGCGCTCGCCTGCACCTCGGCGTAGGAGTCGGCGGACGGGGGACCGGAGGTTGCCGACGGTCGTGCGGGGTCCACGATGCCTCCTGTGGGGGGCGGACTTTGAGAGGGCGCGAGCACGCGACGCGTCCCACGCGGGCGCACGCGGCGCCGACGTGAGCTACGTCACGCAATGATCGGACCCGCGCATGGTAAAGGCGCGACCACGGCCTTCGACAGGGGGCGGTAGTTGAAAACTGATTCTTCTTCGGAAACCGGAACCTGAGCTTTCTTTACCGATCCATTGATAGGGCGCCGACGGCGGCGATAGCTTCCAGCGTCATGTACCCGTCCAAGGGCAACCCTGCCGCCAGGACGGGTGTCTGGACGATTGGAGATCCCATGGCTCCACTGCCAAGACGGCGCCGCGCCTTCTCGATACCCATCGGTGTCGCGGTGGCGAGTGCTCTCGCCTTCCTGCCGAACGCCGCCTCGGCCGCCACCGCCGGATCCGCCTCGGGCGGCGGCAGTTCCGCGTACGACGGCCCGGCGCTGTCGTACGTGGTCAACACCAGCACCGACCGGGGAACCCTCAAGTCCGTGGAGCGGGCCGTGTCCCGCAACGGTGGTGACGTCGTCACCACCTACGACCGGATCGGCGTGATCGTCGTCCACTCGGCGAACCCCGCGTTCGCCTCCCAGATGCGCAAGGTCCGCGGCGTACAGACGGCCGGTGCCACCCGCACGGCCGCGCTGTCCACGGCGTCGACGACCGATCTGGGCGCGGTGCAGGCGATCACCGCGGCCGACGCCGCCCGGGCGAAGGCCGCGGCCACCGCCGGGCAGGAGCCGATGGAGGCGGACCAGTGGGACCTGCCGGCGATCCGGGCCGACAAGGCCGCCCGGATCAACCCGGGCAGCGGCAAGGTCACCGTCGCCGTCATCGACACCGGTGTCGACGACACGCACCCGGACCTCACCGCCAACTTCTCGGCGTCGCAGTCCGCCAACTGCGTGGGCGGCAAGGCCGACACCAGCCCGGGCGCATGGCGTCCGTACACCCCGGACGCCTACCACGGCACGCACGTCGCGGGTGAGATCGCCGCGGCGCGCAACGGGATCGGCGTGGCCGGTGTCGCCCCGGGTGTGAAGGTCGCCTCCATCAAGGTGGCCGACCCCGGCACGCAGTTGTTCTTCCCGGAGAGTGTGGTCTGCGCCTTCGTCTTCGCCGCCGACCACGGCGTCGAGATCACCAACAACAGCTACTACATCGACCCGTGGCTCTACAACTGCTTCGGCGACCCCGACCAGCGGGCCATCGTCGACGCCGTCAACCGGGCCGCGCAGTACTCCCACAAGAAGGGCGTGCTGAACGTCGCCTCGGCGGGCAACTCCAACCACGACCTCGACTCCGACGCGATCGTGGACGCGACGAGCCCCGACGACACCACCGCGGTCACCCGGACCATCGACCCGCATGTCTGCTGGGACCTCCCGACCCAGCTGCCGGGCGTGGTCACCGTCTCCGCGACCGGCGTGCAGAACCTGAAGTCGTACTACTCCAGCTACGGTCTGGGCGTCGTCGACGTCGCGGGCCCCGGCGGCGACCGCTACCAGATCCCCGCCACCCCCTCGGCCAACGGGCGCATCCTGTCCACGCTGCCCGGCAACACCTACGGCTACCTGCAGGGCACGTCGATGGCCAGTCCGCACGTGGCCGCCGTCGCCGCGCTCATCAAGAGCCGCCACCCGCACGCCTCCCCGGAGCAGCTGCAGTGGATGCTCAAGGCGCAGGCGGACGACCCGGGTTGCCCGACGGGTCTGTACGACCCGGACGGCAACGGTGTGCAGGACGCCACCTGCACCACCGGCCGACACGTGACCAGCTTCTACGGCCACGGCCTCGTCGACGCCCTGGACGCCGTCACGAAGTGACGCGCCCCGCGTGATGCCAGGAGCGCCCGGCAGGATCCCCGCCGGGCGCTCCGTCGTCCGGGCGTTCGGCTGCCCGGGCCGGGGTCAGGCCTTGACCAGGACCTTCAGCGCGACCCGCTCGTCCATCGCCTTGTAGCCGCCCGGGACATCGTCCAGGCCGACGGTGAGGTCGAAGACCGGGGACGGGTCGACGGTCCCGTCCAGGACGTCCGGCAGCAGCTCGGGGATGTAGGTGCGGACCGGGGCGACGCCGCCGCGCAGGGAGACGTTGCGGTCGAACATGTCGCTGAGGTCGAGGCCGGTGCCGCTGCCATGCGGGACGCCGACGTAGCCGACGGCGCCGCCGTCACGGGTGATGGCGACCGCGGTGCGCATCGACTGCTCGGTGCCGACGGCCTCGATGACCGCGTGGGCGCCGTGGCCGCCGGTCAGTTCGCGGACCGCCGTGACGGCGGCCTCGCCGCGCTCGGCGACGACGTCGGTGGCGCCGAAGGTGCGGGCGACGGCGGTGCGGGCCCCGTGCCGGCCGAGCGCGATGATCCGCTCCGCGCCGAGCCGCCTGGCGGCGAGCACGCCGCACAGCCCGACCGCGCCGTCCCCGACGACCGCGACCGTGGCGCCCGGCCGCACGCCCGCCCCGACGGCGGCGTGGTGGCCGGTGCCCAGCACGTCGGAGAGGGTGAGCAGACCGGCCAGCAGGCGGTCGTCGGAGAGCGCCTCGGCAGGCAGCCGTACGAGGGTGGCGTCCGCGAACGGCACGCGTACGGCCTCGCCCTGGCCGCCGTCGGAGCCGACCTGGCCCCAGAAGCCGCCGGCCGCGCAGGAGGTCGTCAGGCCCTCCGCGCAGTAGGCGCACGTACCGTCGGACCACACGAAGGGCGAGACGACCAGATCGCCGGGCTTCAGCCCGGACACCTCTGAGCCGGTCTCCTCGACCACACCGAGGAACTCGTGCCCGATGCGCTGTCCCGGCTGCCGGGCCGACTCGCCGCGGTAGGCCCACAGATCGCTGCCGCAGATGCAGGCCAGGACCACGCGCACCACCGCGTCGGTGGGCTGCCGGACCGCCGGGTCCGGCACCTCCTCCACCCGGATGTCGTGGGGGGCGTGGATCACGGTGGCGCGCATACGGAGGTCGTCCTTGCTGGCTGTACGAATGGAGTCGTACAACGGTACCGGCCCGTGGCGAGCAGGAACTGCGCGCCGAGATAGGTGAGCATGATCCAGAAGTCGGCCGCCGCGAGCTGCGGCAGGCCCGCGAGCCGGGTCGCGAGCAGGGTGTCGGAGAGCAGGAAGAGCCCCCCGCCCACCGCCGTCGGCCACGGGCCGAGTGCGGCTGCACCGGCCGCCATCGCCGTCAGCAACAGGCTGTACGCGGCGACCGGGAGCCGCAGCCCGGAGGGCAGGCCCGGCCACACCACGACGAGCACGGCGAGCCACACGGCCGCGTAGCCGGCCGCCGTGAGGGCCGCCCGCCGCCGGTCGGTGAAGGCCCCGCGGGCGGTGAAGAGAGTCAGGTAACAGACGTGCCCGGCCGCGAACGCGCCCATCCCGGCGAGGAAGGGCACGTCCCCGTCGAGCTGCAGCAGCACATCCCCGGCCCAGCCGCACAGCAGCGCGCCGACCAGCCGCCGGGGGCCGCCCCGCAGCGCCGCGCAGGCCGCGAGCAGCGGCACCAGGACCGGCTTGGTGAGGTGGCCGGCCACCACGAACCCCGCGAGCTGCGAGGCCAGGTGGACGACGGCCACCACCGCGAAGGCGGCGAGCGCCGCACGGGCCGCGCGCTCCCGCCTCACGCCGCCGACTCCTCGCCCCGCGGACGCCAGCCGGGACCGCGCAGGACGTGGCCCGCGCGGTCGCGCCAGGTGCGGGCGGCGACGACGTCGCGGGCGATGGCGGCGTACTCGTGGGTGGCCACGCGCAGCGGGTTGAAGGTGGTGATGTTCTTGGTGAGTCCGAAGACCGGACGCTCGCCCTCCGCCGCGAACGAACCGAACAGCCGGTCCCAGACGATGAGGATGCCGCCGAAGTTGCGGTCCAGGTAACCGCCCTGCGAGGCGTGGTGCACGCGGTGGTGCGAGGGCGTGTTGAGCACGAACTCGACCGGGCGGGGCAGCTTGCCGATCCGCTCGGTGTGGATCCAGAACTGGTAGACGAGGCTGAGCGAGGAGCAGAACGCCAGTGCCGCCGGGTGGACCCCGCAGACGATCACCGGCAGGTAGAACACCCACGAGGTCATGCCGGTCCAGGGCTGGCGCAGCGCGGTGGAGAGGTTGAACTTCCGGCTGGAGTGGTGCACCACATGGCTCGCCCACAGGACGCGGATCACGTGGTGGCCGCGGTGCTGCCAGTAGTAGAAGAAGTCCTGCGCGAGCAGCATCAGCGGGATCGTCCACCACACCACGGGCACCCTCAGCGGGGTGAACGCGTACACAGCGGTGTAGACCGCGACGATCGGGATCTTCCAGAGGAAGTCGAAGAAGAGGCTGCCGAGTCCCATCGACAGGCTCGTCGCGGTGTCCTTGGCGGCGTACCCGGCGGCGTCCTCGTCCGGATGGATCCGGTAGCTGACCAGCTCCAGGACGGTGAGCAGCACGAACGCGGGTATGGACCACATCACGGCATCGGGCAGTTGCGGCATGCGCGCACTTTAAGGGCGCGCGGCGGCCCCGGCTAGAGGTCGTTACCGATCGGTTCTACCCGGCGGTACGGGCGGGATTGCGCGGGACTTCCGCCGGGCCGGCCGCCGCGGCGCGGGTGGAGGCCAAACGGGGTCGCACAAGGGGCGGTTGACGCACGAGGGCGGCGCCCGGCGAGGGCCGCACGCCACCGCCGACCCGTCCGCCGCGGGATCCGACGGTGCGCCAGGGGCGGGTGGCGGCGGGCACTGTCGGTGGCCGCCCGTATTGTGTTCCTCCATGCACGCGCCCCAGCTTCCGCAACCGTCGTGGCCAGAGGCCTACCCCGACGGATACGCCGTCGTGGACGTCGAGACCACCGGCCTCGGCCGCGACGACCGGATAGTGTCCGCGGCCGTCTACCGGCTGGACGCGCGCGGCGAGGTGCAGGACCACTGGTACACCCCGGTCAACCCGCAGCGAGACCCGGGCCCGGTGTGGATCCACGGCCTCACCTCGGACATGCTGGCGGACGCCCCGCTCTTCCGCGAGGTCGCCGCGGAGCTGGCGGAACGACTGTCGGGCCGGGTGTTCGTCGCCCACAACGCGGTCTTCGACTGGTCCATGCTCGCCCGGGAATTCGCGCGGGCGGGCACCGTGGCCCCCGTGGAGCACCGGCTGTGCACCATCGTGCTCTCCAAGGCACTGGGGCTGCCGCTGACCAACCACAAGCTGGAGTCCCTGGCGGCGCATTTCGGTGTCGTCCAGCAGCGCGCCCACCACGCCCTGGACGACGCGCGCGTGCTGGCGGAGGTGTTCCGCCCCAGCCTGCGGCAGGCCGCGGCGGGCGGACTGCGGTTGCCGCTGCACGCCTGCCGCCCGCTGACGGAGTGGATCGACACGGCCGTCCCCGCGCAGTCGGTCGCCGCGGGCTACCGCACCACGTACCGGCCGATGAGCTGGCGGCCCTCGCGCAAGCGGCCCGCCTGCCCCTACCCCAACCCGGGGCGGCTGGAGGCCGGGGGACCGCTGGTGCAGGGGATGCGGGTCGCCTTTTCGGGCGACACGAGCATCGACCGCGAGCTGCTGGAGGACCGCGCCACCGAGGCGGGTCTGCACGTGTCGTCCTCGGTGAGCCGGCTGACCAGTCTCCTGGTGACCAACGACCCGGACTCGCTCACCACGAAGACGGTGCGAGCCCGGCAGCTCGGCACCCCGGTCGTCGACGAGCGCCGCTTCGCCGAGCTGCTGAGGGACGTCGCCCCCGCGCCGGACGTGCACGGCTGACGCCGCCGTTCGAGTGGTGCGCCCGCGACGCACCCGGTCACCGATTGCCGCGCCGGGGACCGGCCAGCACCCTGGGCCTCATGGCCCGATGCGAAGTATGCGGAAACGACTACGTGATGAGCTTCGAAGTGCACGCCCAGGGGGCCGTGCACGTCTTCGACAGCTTCGAGTGCGCCATCCACCGGATGGCGCCGATCTGCGAGCACTGCCGGGTGCGCATCGTCGGCCACGGAGTCGAGGTCGACGGCCACTGGTATTGCGGCGGTCACTGTTCGAAGGCGGAGGGCCGCAGCGGCATCGTGGACCGGGTCGGCTCGCTGCCGGGCGGCGGCTGATCCCGTCGACCGCGCCGCGACACCGCCCGACCCCTCCGGAAAGCGCCCCGCGACCGAGTTGTACGGTCGTGGGGTGTACCGCTTCCTGTTGTCCCGGCAGTGGGTGATCCTCACCCTCATCGCACTGCTCCTGATGCCCGTCATGGTCAAGCTGGGCTACTGGCAGCTGCATCGGCACGAGCGCCGGGTGGCCAGCAACCACCTGATCGCGGACAACCTGGAGGCGAAGCCCGTCCCTGTGGAGTCGCTGACCGCCCCCGGCACGGCCGTGCCCAAGCGGCAGATCTACCGCACGGTCACCGCGACCGGGCACTACGACACCGCCCATGAGGTCGTCGCCCGCCAGCGCACCGCCGCCGACGGGGACAGCATCGGCTACCACGTGATCACCCCGCTGGTCCTGGCCGACGGCCGGTCGGTGCTGGTGAACCGGGGCTGGATCCCCGCCGGCACCGACCTGACGAAGTTCCCGAAGGTTCCCGCGGCGCCGTCCGGCGAGGTCACCGTCACCGGCCGGCTGCGCCCGGACGAGACCACCGCGGCGACCGGCATCCGGAACAAGGGCGGACTGCCCGACCGCATGATCATGCTGATCAACAGCGGGATGGTGGCGCGTGACCTGCCCGCGGCGGAGCGGCCGGTCGGCGGCTACATCGAGCTGGCGACGACCTCCCCCAAGCCCTCCGGGCGGCAGCCGGAACTGATCCCGGACCCCGACCACGGCAGCATCGGCATGCACATGGGGTACGCGATCCAGTGGTGGCTGTTCACCGCCATGGTGCCGGTCGGCTGGATCATCCTCGTCCGCCGCGAGCGGCGGGAGCGGCTCGCCGCCCGCGACGCGGCGGCGCAGGAGGGCGGTACGGCCGAGCCGGCCTCCGCTGCGGTCGCGTCGCCCTGACGCCCGGGGCACCCTCGTAGAGCGGGGACCCTCGTAGCGGGAGAGGCGGAGGCCGGCCGTGGCGGCACTGATCGAGGACTACGCGATCATCGGCGACCTGCAGACCGCCGTGCTGGTCTCCAGGAGCGGCTCCATCGACTGGCTGTGCCTGCCCCGCTTCGACTCCCCCGCCTGCTTCGCCGCGCTGCTGGGCGACGAGGACAACGGCAACTGGCGGATCGCCCCGGCCTCGGCCTGGCGCGAGGAACCGTGCACACGCCGCTCGTACCGCGAGGGCACCCTGGTGCTGGAGAGCGTCTGGGAGACCCGCGACGGCACCGCCAAAGTGATCGACTTCATGCCCCAGCGCGATCGCGCACCGGACGTCATGCGCATCGTCGAGGGGGTGCGCGGGCACGTCGCCATGACCAGCGAGCTGCGGCTGCGCTTCGACTACGGGAGGGTCGTCCCCTGGATGCGCCGCACCGACGGCCACCGCGTCGCGATCGCCGGGCCGGACTCGGTGTGGCTGCGCACCGAGCCCCAGGTACCCATGTACGGCAAGGGCTTCGCCACGCACGCCGACTTCACCGTCGCCGAGGGCGAGCGGATCGCCTTCGCCCTGACCTGGCACCCCTCCCACGAGAGCCGGCCGCGCCTGGTCGACCCCTTCCGGGCGCTGGAGCAGAGCTGCGAGGACTGGGAGTCCTGGTCTGCCACGTGCCGCTACGACGGTCCCTGGCGGGACGCGGTGCTGCGCTCGCTGATCACCCTCAAGGCGCTGACGTACGCGCCCAGCGGCGGGATCGTCGCCGCGGCGACCTCCTCGCTGCCGGAGGAGATCCGCGGGGTGCGGAACTGGGACTACCGCTTCTGCTGGCTGCGCGACGCGACGCTCACCCTGAACGTGCTGGTGGAGACCGGCTACCTCAAGGAGGCCTACCACTGGCGCGACTGGCTGCTGCGCGCCGTCGCCGGCGACCCCGCCGACCTGCAGATCATGTACGGGCTGACGGGCGAGCGCCGGCTGCCCGAGGAGGAGCTGGACTGGCTCCCGGGGTACGAGGCGTCCTTGCCGGTGCGGACCGGCAACGCCGCGGCCAAGCAACTTCAGCTCGACGTCTACGGCGAGGTCCTCGACTCGCTCTTCCTCGCCCGCAGCTTCGGGCTGCGCGACGAACCCCACGCCTGGGCGGTGCAGCGCACGCTGATGGACTTCCTGGAGTCCAAGTGGCAAGAGCCCGACGAGGGCCTGTGGGAGGTGCGCGGCGACCGGCAGCACTTCGTGCACTCCAAGGTGATGGCCTGGGTGGCCGCCGACCGCGCGGTGCGCACCCTGGAGAGCCATCCGCACCTGTCCGGCGACGCGGACTCCTGGCGGGCGATGCGCAGCGCGGTGCACCGTGAGGTGTGCCGCAGGGGTTTCGACCGGGAGCGCAACACCTTCACGCAGTACTACGGCTCCAAGGAACTGGACGCGGCGACCCTGCTCATCCCACAGGTGGGCTTCCTGCCCGTCACCGACAGCCGGGTGGTCGGCACGGTGGAGGCGGTGCGTCGCGAACTGGACCACGGCGGCTTCGTCCGCCGCTACACCCTGGAGGACAGCAGTGTGGACGGGCTGCCCGGCGGCGAAGGCGCCTTCCTGGCCTGCTCGTTCTGGCTCGCCGACGCGCTGCACCGCATCGGCCGCACCGACGAGGCTCGCGAGCTGTTCCAACGGCTGCTGGGCCTGTGCAACGACGTCGGCCTGCTGGCGGAGGAGTGGGACCCGGTCGATCGGCGTCAGCTGGGCAACTTCCCGCAGGCGTTCAGCCACATCGGCCTGGTCAACACGGCACTCACGCTCTCCGGCCGCGACGCGGCACGATGACGCCATGGATCGCGGGCCGAGGGACAGGGCGCACGTCGTCACGGGCGGGACCCGCGGGCTGGGCTTCGCCGCCGCGCGGGAACTGGTCGCCGACGGCGCGCGGGTGGTCGTCGGCGGCCGCCACGAGGACTCGGTGGCCGCCGCCGTCGCGGCGCTGGGCGGCCCCGAGCGGGCGACCGGCGTCGTCGCGGACAACGCCGCACCCCCGTCCGCGCGGGTCAGCTGACGCGGGCCGCCCGGTGGCTGACGGCACGCAGGCGGACCTCCGCGGGGAGCCGGGGGACGCCGGCACTGACCCGGGCGCGGTCCAGGACGGCGGAGTCGAGTCCGTCCAGGACGTCGCCGGGGACGGCGTGCGGGGACAGGGCGAGCTGCAGCCGGGCGCGGGGCGCGGTGGGCGTGCCCATGATGGCGGTGGTGGCGTGGTCGACGCCGTGGAGCTGCTCGGCGTCGGCGGCGATCATCTCCTCCAGGGCCCGGCCGCGCAGCAGGGCCACGCCGTCGTCGGCGGCGTCCACCGCCAGCCGGCGCAGCCTGCGGTCGCGCACCTGGGCGAGCAGCCACCACACGGCGCACAGCACGATCAGGGCCAGCACGCCGATCACGGTGGGCCACCACCAGGAGGCGTCCTCGTAGCGGGTCCGGTCGCCTTCGCTGAGCAGTACGTCGTCCCGCCCGGTGTACGGACGGTGCAGCAGGCCCGTCGCCGAACACAGCACAAGGGCGCCGAGGAGCACCAGGGCCAGCCCCACGAGGGCGAGGACGGCACGATTGACGATGGCGCGCACCGCGCCTCACCCCTCTTCCATGCGGCGGACGTGCAGCGCCAGGCCGAGCGGCCGGGCCAGGCCCAGTTGTTCCATGGCCTCGGCCAGGGTGGCCGCCAGATCGGCGCGTACCGCCTCCGTCTCCCGGAAGGCGACCACCGCGCGCACGGTGGCGGTGCGGCGGGTGACCGTGACGCGTGCCGAGCGCACCCCGGAGACCTCCACCGCGCGGTCGCGCAGGGTGAGTTCGGCGGCGTGACGGTCGAGTCCGGCCCGTACGGGCGCCGTTCCGGCGCGCATGGCGAGCACGTCGCGGAGCCCCGGGGTGACGGCCAGCACGAGCAGCCAGAGCCCGAGCACGACCGCCACGCAGGCCGCGGCCAGGATCCACGGATCGTCCAGCGGGCGGGTGGCCAGTTCGCCGGCGAGGGTCCGGCGCCAGGCCATCCCGGGCCGTCCGGCGCGGACCGCCGCGACGTCGTAGAGCAGCAGCCCGGCCGCGACGGCCAGGAGGGCGGCGGTGATCGCGGCCGGGAGGCGGCGCGGGGACCAGAAGCGCCGCCGCGGGCGGGAACCGGCCGGCGGCGGTCCGGACGGCGGTCCCGGGGGTGGCGCGAGCGGGGCCGGGCCGAGATCGCTCACCGGACCCTCGCCTCCTCCAGGACGTGGCTGGCCCGCGAGTGCAGCCGCTCGACCTCCACGGTCACCCCGACGACCGCGACGCCGGTCAACTCCTCGACTCGGTAGGCGACATGTCGGCGCACCGAGCGGCACACCGCGGCGATGTCCACTGGGTAGCCGAGTTCGACGGAGAGCCGTACGTACACCTCCTCGCGGTGGACGGAGACGCCGGCCTGGGGACGCGCGTCGCGCGGCACGTACTCCCGGCCGGGGGCGTCGACAAGCGCCTCACGGGCCGCCTGGGAGGCGATCTTCGCCAGCACGCGGTCGGCGAGGCGGAGCGAACCGCGCACGCCGGGGACGGGGGGCGGGGCGGGTGACGTGGGTGTCGGCGCCGCGGCCGTCATCTGCGTGGCTCACCGCCTCCGGTCACGGCTGCGGAAGAACTCCCCGGGTTCCAGGTCGCCGTCGAGGAACCGGCCGACGACGAAACCGACGGCGCCGAGCGCCGCCACCAGCAGGAAGGCCGCGAACCCGCCGAAGTAACCGGCGAATCCGAGCGCCATCCCGACGATCAAGCCGAGCACGGCCATGCTCATCGTCCGCTCCCTGTTTCCCTCCCGGGGCCCGTCACTGGACCCGCTGCTCCTGGTCGTCGTCGTCCGTGTCCTCAGGGAGCTTGACGTCGCCCACCGCGATGTTGACCTCGATGACCTCGAGACCGGTCATCCGCTCCACGGCCGCGATGACGTTCTCGCGCACCCCGTGCGCGACCGCCACGATCGAGACCCCGTAGTCCACGACGATGTCCAGGTCGAGGGCGGCCTGCACCTCGCCCACCTCGGCCCGCACGCCCCGGGTCACGGACCTGCCGCCGGGCACCCGGTCGCGGACCGCGCCGAAGCCCCGGGAGACGCCGGAGCCGAGGGCGTGCACGCCCTCCACGTCGCGCGCCGCGAGCCCGGCGATCTTCTCGACCACGCCGTCCGCGATGGTGGTCCGCCCGCGTGTCGCGGGATCGCCCAGGGGTGCCCGCCGCCCTGACGTGCCGTTGCCGGCCGGGCTGGTCCCCTTCTCCAGGGTCCGGCCCCGCCCCTCCGCCTGTTGCGCGGTGTCGGTCATCGCACCTCTTCCCTTCGGGTTTCCGATGGCGGGAGCGGTACGGGCTGCTCCTTGCACCACACTATGTGGGCATGCCCCGTCGCGCTGTGAGGATGCAGCGATCAGGGCCAGGACGGCGGCCCGCGCGGACGCGCAGCGGAGGAGGTGACGGCCGATGACCGCGGACCGGCTGGCTCGTTCGGTGCGCCGGCAACTCGGGCTCGGCCGGGTGCTCCCGCTCGGCGGCCCCGGGGACACGGTGTGGGTCACCGAACGGGCGGCGGCCGGGGTGCTGCGCGCGGCCGCCGAAGCGGTGCCGGGGATCCGCCTGGGCGCGCTGCGCATCGGCGCGGCGAAGGGGCCGGACGGAGCGGAGGGCGAGTCCGCCGGCGCGGCCGGGGCGCCGCCGGGGTCGGCGCCGGGGTCGGCGCCGGCCGGGGCGCTGCCGAGACGGCCGCTGCGGGTGGAGGCCGGCTTCGAGGCCACTGCGGACCATCCGCTGCCCGAGTCGGCCGGACGGCTGCGCGACGCACTGTGGGAAGCGGCCGTCGAGAGTGTCGGGCTGGAGCCGGAGGCGATCGACCTGACGGTCACCGGACTGCTGGAGGAGGGCGGCCCCCGGCCGGCATGCCCCGAGGAGGACGCCGACCCGCCGGAGGAGGGGCGGAGGACCACCACCGCGGGCCGCGCCGCCGCGGCGGTGCCCGGGGTCGCCGGGCTGACCTCGCGGCTGGGCGGGCAGCGCCATCCCTCCCAGGTGCAGATCGCGGTGGGCACGGGCCATCGCGCCCTGGACGTCGGACGGGCAGTGGCCGCGGCGGTGACGGCCGTGACGCAGGACGCCACGACCGTCGTGGTCACCGACATCGCCGGGGGCTGAGGCCCCGGACCGCGGCCCCCGGCGGAGGGCCGCTACTCCCCCACGCCCGCCAGGTCCCGCAACCGGCGGCCCTGCGCGGCGCGCTCGGCCACGCGCTGCTCGTCGTACGTTCGCCCGGAGGCCTCGCGGAGGAGGGCCTTGGTCTCGATGACCGCGTCGCGCGGCGCGGCCAGCAGGGCGCCCACCAGGTCCTTGACGGTGCCGTCCAGCTCGGCCGCCGGGACGGCGACGTTGGCGAGGCCGGTGGCACAGGCCTCCTCGGCGCCGACGAAGCGGCCCGTGGCGCAGATCTCCAGCGCCCGGGCGTAGCCGACCAGTTCGGTCAGCGGCTTGGTGCCGGCGAGGTCGGGGACCAGGCCCAGGCTGGTCTCGCGCATGGCGAACTGCACGTCGTCGGCGACGACGCGCAGGTCGCAGGCGAGGGCCAGCTGGAAGCCCGCCCCGATGGCGTGCCCCTGTACGGCGGCGACGGTGACGACGTCGTTCCGCCGCCACCAGGTGAACGCCGACTGGTACTCGGCGATCGTGGCGTCGAGTTCACCCTCGGGAGCGCGCGCGAGGTCGACGAAAGACGGCTCGCCGTCGAATCCCTCGGGCGTGAAGGCCTGCCGGTCCAGCCCGGCGGAGAAGGACACACCCTCCGCGCGGAGCACGACGACCCGTACGCTGCCCGGCAGCAGGCGGCCGGCCTCGACCAGCGCCCGCCACATGGCGGGCGACTGGGCGTTGCGCTTGGCCGCGTTGCACAGCGTCACGGTGGCGACGGAATCCTCCGTCGCGAGCCGTACGCCATCACGTTCCAGCAGCACGGTGGGGTCGGACATCGGGCACCTCCTGGCGATCCGCAGTCTGGATTACCGAAGAGTAACCACCCGGTCGGCCGTTTCCGCGACCGGGTGGTCCACCACGACTCCGAGCCGCCACGCGAGGCGCCCGGCTGTGTCAGGCCGTGGAAACCTTCTTGCCTCGTGTCGCTCCGCCGCGACCGCGCAGGGTCACGCCGGACTCACTGAGCATCCGGTGGACGAAGCCGTACGAGCGGCCGGTCTCCTCGGCCAGCGCCCGGATGCTTGCTCCACCGTCGTACTTCTTCTTGAGGTCTGCCGCGAGCTTCTCGCGCGCGGCGCCGGTCACCCGGCTGCCCTTCTTCAGAGTCTCGGCCACCCGTGCCTCCTCTAGGGAAGTGCGCTCTGTGACTCTCATGATCACCCCTAGGAGACTTCCTGGCCACCCATTCGGCAAGGTCCGTGCGACAACATTTGGCGCGCAGTTGACACGGACACCTCGTGCCGAACAAGTGGAATCCGGCATTCCGCCGGGCGTTCCCGGACCCCTCCCGGAGCGCGGCGGAGAAAAGGCAGGTCACCCGAGCCGGTAAGGAGTTTCCCCGTGTGACGTGGCTGATACATCCCTACGTCCGGTATTTCGCACGTTCCCGCGCCGGAGTACGAGTCCGTCTCACACAGATGAAGGACCGCCCGTCGGCCGAATGATCCGGTGGAGTGATCCACACGGATGATCGGCGGCGGGCCCCGGAAGATCAGGCGAGCGCGACGAGGTCGGCGTAGTCCTGGCCCCACAGGTCCTCGACGCCGTCGGGCAGGAGGATGATCCGCTCGGGCTGCAGCGCCTCCACCGCGCCCTCGTCGTGGGTGACGAGGACCACCGCGCCCGTGAACGTGCGCAGCGCGCCGAGGATCTCCTCGCGACTGGCCGGGTCGAGGTTGTTGGTGGGCTCGTCGAGCAGCAGCACGTTGGCGCTGGAGACGACGAGGGTGGCGAGCGCGAGCCGGGTCTTCTCACCGCCGGACAGCACGCCGGCGGGCTTGTCGACATCGTCGCCGGAGAAGAGGAACGAGCCCAGGATCTTGCGGACGGCGACCAGGTCCATGTCGGGCGCCGCCGAGCGCATGTTCTCCAGCACGGTCCGGTCGGGGTCGAGGGTCTCGTGCTCCTGGGCGTAGTAGCCCAGCTTCAGGCCGTGGCCGGGGACGACCTCGCCGGTGTCGGGCTGCTCGACGCCCGCCAGCAGCCGCAGAAGCGTCGTCTTGCCGGCACCGTTGAGGCCGAGGATGACGACCCGGGAGCCCTTGTCGATGGCCAGGTCGACGTCGGTGAAGATCTCCAGCGAGCCGTACGACTTGGACAGCCCCTCGGCCGTCAGCGGGGTCTTGCCGCAGGGCGCGGGATCCGGGAAGCGCAGCTTGGCGACCTTGTCGGACTGCCGCACCGCCTCCAGCCCCGACAGCAGCTTGTCCGCGCGGCGCGCCATGTTCTGGGCGGCGACGGTCTTGGTGGCCTTGGCGCGCATCTTGTCGGCCTGGGCGTTGAGGGTCGCGGCCTTCTTCTCGGCGTTGGCGCGCTCGCGCTTGCGGCGCTTCTCGTCGGCCTCCCGCTGGGTGAGGTACTGCTTCCAGCCCATGTTGTAGACGTCGATCTGGGAACGGTTGGCGTCCAGGTAGAAGACCTTGTTGACGACCGTCTCCACCAGGTTGATGTCGTGGGAGATGACGATGAAGCCGCCGCGGTAGGTCTTGAGGAAGTCCCGCAGCCACAGGATGGAGTCGGCGTCGAGGTGGTTGGTCGGCTCGTCGAGCAGCAGGGTGTCGGCGTCGGAGAACAGGATGCGGGCCAGCTCGACACGGCGGCGCTGACCGCCGGAGAGCGTGTGCAGCGGCTGGGCGAGGACCCGGTCGGGCAGACCCAGGGCGGCAGCGATGGTGGCGGCCTCGGCCTCGGCGGCGTAACCGCCCTTGGTGAGGAACTCGGTCTCCAGGCGCGCGTACTTCTTCATCGCGTTGTCGCGAGTGGCACCCTTGCCGTTGGCCATCCGCTCCTCGTTCTCGCGCATCTTGCGGAGCACGGTGTCCAGGCCGCGGGCGGACAGGATGCGGTCACGGGCCAGCACGTCGAGGTCGCCGGTGCGCGGGTCCTGGGGCAGATAACCGACCTCACCGGAACGCGTCACGCTGCCGCCGGCGGGCAGGCCCTCGCCCGCGAGCACCTTGGTGAGGGTCGTCTTGCCGGCGCCGTTGCGGCCGACCAGGCCGACGCGGTCGCCGCGGGCGATGCGGAAGGAGGCGGACTCGATGAGGACGCGAGCTCCGGCGCGCAGCTCGATGCCGGTGGCAGTAATCACGGGAAGAAGCTCCAGGGCGTATCGGACGGCAGTCGGACGATGTGGTCGCGGTGGTCGCGGTCGGACGCCGTCTAATGCGTGAGGATCACTGCCATGACTCCAGTCTACCGGGGGCGGCACGGGTACCCGGCAAGCGGTTTTCGGCCGGGGCCGGGGCAGGGCGGGGCGGTCCCCGTCCCGGCGGCCGCGACGGGCCTCGGGGGATAGAGCGGCAGATAATCGGAGGTATGCAGTTCGACGACGACGCATCGCTCGACACGTCCCAGGTGGAGGACCGGCGAGGCGGCGGACCTCCCGGCGGCAGACCGCGGGGCAAGCTGGTGGGGGGTGGTCTCGCGGGGCTGATCGTCGTGGTGATCGGACTGATCTTCGGCATCAGTCCCGACCAGCTGGGGCTCTCCTCCGATCCGCCGGGCCGGGCCCCGGGCACGAACTCGGGCTCCGACCTCGCCGCCGGCTGCCGCACCGGCGCCGACGCCAACGCCCGCCAGGAGTGCCGCATGGTCGGGGTGATCAACAACGTGCAGGCGTACTGGGCGTCGGAGTTCCGCAAGCGCGGCATGACCTATGAGCCCGCACCGACCGTCTTCTTCGACCGGCCCATCAGCACCGGGTGCGGGGTCGCCGACCCGTCGTCGGGGCCCTTCTACTGCCCCGTGGACCGCAAGGTCTACCTCGACCTGGACTTCTTCTCGACCCTGACCAGCCGTTTCGGGGCGCAGGGCGGGCCGTTCGCCGAGAGCTACGTCGTCGCCCACGAGTACGGGCACCATGTGCAGGGCCTGGTGGGGACGCTGGGCAAGGCGCAGGACCGGCTCACCGGCCCGGGCAGCAACTCGGTGCGCGTGGAACTGCAGGCCGACTGCTACGCGGGCGTGTGGGCGCGCAACGCCACCCGGACCATGGACGAGGACACGGGCAGCCCGATGATCAGCGCGCTCGACGAGGAGGACATCCGCCGGGGGCTGGACGCGGCCGCGGCGGTCGGCGACGACGCGATCCAGTCACGGGTGCAGGGCCGGGTGACCCCGGAGTCCTGGACGCACGGCTCGTCCGCGCAGCGTCAGCAGTGGTTCACCACCGGACTGGACTCCGGCGCCCCCGGCGACTGCGACACCTTCCGGCGTTGACCGGCCGGAATGTCCGTTCCCGGGGTCATTGTCAGACCCCCCTGCCAGACTGAGATCCACGTCGAGACAGGACGTCCGGTCCCGGAAGGGGAGAGTGATCGTCATGGCCGGGAAGGCAACCGCGCCCACCGTCTGCCCGACGCTGCGCTACAAGGACGCGAAGGCTGCCATCGTCTTCCTCAAGGAGGCCTTCGGGTTCACCGAGGTCGCGGTGTACGAGGACGAGGACGGCATCGTGGCGCACGCGGAACTGGCCTACGGCAACGGAGTGGTGATGCTCGGCAGCGAGCGCTCGGGCACCGCGTTCAGCCGGATCGCCGCGGACCTGGGCGCCGCGTCGGCGTACGTGGCCGTGGAGGACACCGACGCCCACCACGAGCGCGCCGTCGCCGCCGGGGCCGAGGTCGTGCTGCCGCTCAGCGACCAGGACTACGGGTCGCGGGACTACACGGCCCGCGACCCGGAGGGCAACCTCTGGTCCTTCGGCACCTATGTGCCGCGGATACCGGAGTAGGGACGGGACCTGTCGTCACTCTCCGCCGGTGTGCACCTGGAAGGCGGCCCGGCGGATCATCTTGGACAGGGCCGGGTCGGGGTGCGCGGCGGCCAGGGCGACGAGCACCTGGACGGTGCGGGGGTGGCCCGCGTGGCGCAGCTCCTCCAGGAGGCGGGTGACCGAGCCCTGGACGGCCGTCTCGAGATGACTCACCAGCAGGTGGCTCTCGCCGTGGTCGGCGACGGCCGCGGCGGTGTCCACCCACAGCCAGGTGGACTCCTCGCGGGTGAGCAGCGCAGCGACGTCCTCCGGGTCCGCGCCCTCGTGCTCGGCGAGCCAGAGCAGCGCGTAGGGCCGCAGCCCGGCCTCGTCCACCACGTCGCGCACGGCGGGCTCCGCCGGGCCGCCGACGACGCGCAGCGCCTCGAAGGCCAGGGCGCGCAGCAGGGCGTCGTCGCCGCGCGCCACCTCCAGGAACTCGCCCACCGCCTGGGCCACCGGGCGGGCCGCCAGCCAGGCCTTGTACTCGTCGCGGGCGGCGCCGGGCGCCATTCCGATGCAGGCCTTGAGCATCTCCTCGGCGGAGTGCTCGAAGTGCCCGGCGGGGCCCTGCGCGGCCACGCAGATCTGTTCCAGCTTCACCCACACCGCCCAGCTGCCGAGCGCGGTGATGGTGACCTCGCCGGGGCGGGCCGGATCACGGGGCTTGAGGGCGCCGACGCGGGCGAGCGCGTCCAGCGTCCAGTCCAGCAGTGCGGGCAGTTCGTCGCGGCCGCCGCCGGCCGGGGGCTCGTGGCGCTCCGCGCGTAGCTCGGCCACACGCTGCCGCAACAGGTCCAGCAGCACGGCCACGGCGACCGGACCGGAGGAGAGGTGGAGCAGGGAGAGCAGTTGCGGTGCGGCCTCGACGACCTCGGCGACGAGCGAGGGGTCGGCGTCGGCGCACTCCGGCTCGAGCGCCGCCGGGTGCGCCAGCGACCAGGCGTCGAAGAGCGCGACCCAGCCGCGCAGCACGGCGGTGTCGTCGCGGTCCCAGGCGCGCAGGCGCCAGCCGGGTCGGGCGGCACCTCCTTTGTGCAGCTCGATCAGGCCGGTCAGCCGGGCCCGGTCCCAGGCGGCGCGTACCTGCCGCTCCGTCAGGGCCAGGGCGGCGGCGGCCCGCAGCACGTCGGAGTCCCGCAGTATCCCGGCGGTCCCGGGGGCGGCGGCGCCGGTCTCCACGTCGGCCCAGCGGGCCAGCCGCACGGCGTCCGAGAGTTCGGTGCGCGCCCTGCGGGCGAGCTCGGGCAGCGCCGGGATTCCCTCCGGCGGCCGCGGCGGGCGGCTTCGCCGCACCGTGGCGGCACGGCGCGCGGTGGCGAGTGGCCTGCGCGGGACAAGACGCAGCGGAGTGTCTCGCGGGATACGGGACGTCACGGGAGCAGTCTTGCGGGTGAGCACCCGGAAACCCAAACGAGCGTCCCCGTACCGGGATTGACGCCGCCCGAATTGCCGGGAGAGATAGACCTTTATTAGGACATAAAGACCACGTAGGGAGGGCGTCAGAGGAGGGGGGTGAGGAAGCGCCGGAGGGCCTCCTCGTATGTTGAGGGGTTGGCGTTCCACATCGCCGCGTGCGAGGCGCCGCTGACGGCGTGCAGCGTGACGAGATCCGGCCGCTGACGGGCGAGTTGGCGGGACGGCCCCCACGGGGAGAGCGTGTCGCCGGGCCCGTGGAAGACGAGCGTGGGGACGTCCAGTCGTTCCGGGTGGGCCGCCTCCGCGATCCGCTCCGCGTGCAGGCCGGTGCGGCCCTCGGTGGCGCGCACGCCGAGGGGCAGCAGAGCGCGGGGGGCGCCCCGGGAGGCAGCGGCGGCACGGACCGTGCTCTGCCAGTCGAGCACCGGCGAGTCCAGGACCATCCCGGACACCAGGGAGCGCAACGGGGAGTGGCAGGCGGCCCGCAGCGCCATCGTGCCGCCGGTGGACCAGCCGTGCAGCACCAGCCGGCGCGCGCCGTGCCGTACCGCGTAGCGCATCGCCGCGTCGAGGTCGCGCCATTCGGAGTCGCCGAGGTGGCCGATGCCGTCCCACGAGGGGGGCGCGCCGGCGTCGTTGCGGTAGGAGAACGCCAGGAGGGGCAGCCGCAGGTCGGCCAGGAACGCCATGACGTTCATGCCGAGCTCGCGGGAGGTGCCGAGGCCGTGCGCGAGGACGATCCAGGTGTCACGGGCACCGGGCACGAACCAGGCGGGCAGCAGTCCGAGTTCGGCGGGGATCTCGGCGTCCCGGTACTCCAGGCCGAGGGCCGATCCCGGGGTGCCGACGTGCACCTGCGGGGTGAGCCGCACCTGGTCGCCCGGCGCGACGCCGCCGCGGTTGATCCGCACCAGTCGGCGGGTCACGGAGTCCGGGGCCGTCGAGAGCACCTCGCCGACGGTGACGTGCACCCTGGCGGACATCAGGCCGTGCACACCGCGCCGGGCGGTGCCCAGGGTCCGGCTGAGGGTGATGTCCTGCCCGGTCACGGCGTGGACGGTGAGCGGGTCCGGGTCGATGCCGTCCGCGGTCGGCCTCAGGGCAAGCTCGGACACATGCCGCCCGGCCGCCACCGCGGCCGCCCCGGCACCGAACGCTGTCGTGGCGGCGAGGGCCGCCGCGGTGGTGAGGCGCATCGCCTCCAGTCTCCGCGCGCACACCCGCGGTGGCCAGTGGGCGGAGCCGTCCGGGCTCAGTCGCGCTCGTCCTCGTGGGACTCGCGGGGCCGGGGGACGCCGGCGCGGACGGCCCCGTGCTCCCCGTGGGCGTCGTCCTCCCCGTCGGCGTCGTAGGTGTCGGCGGGCTCGTGGCCCTCGTGGCCCTCCTGCCCCCCAAGCACCTCGTTCACCTCGTGCTCCTCCTCCGCATCGTCACCGGGCTGGCCGTACTGGCGCAGCCTCTCGGCGACGCGGGCGAGTTCGCGCTTGGACAGCAGCGAGGGCGAGAAACCGGCCACCGAGCGGGCCGCGAGCCAGACCTGGCACATCCATTCCAGCTGGGCGGTGCGGTCGTAGGCCTGCTCGAGGTCGTCGCCGTAGACGATGGTGCCGTGGTTGCGCAGCAGGCAGCCCGTGCGGTCGCGGAGCGCGCGCAGGACGTTGGCCGCCAGTTCCTCGCTGCCGTACGTGGCGTAGTCCGCGACGCGTATCCGGCCGCCCAGGGCCGCGGCCATGTAGTGGATGGCGGGGAGTTCGTAGAGGAGCGTGGAGACGGCGGTGGCGTGCACGGCGTGGGTGTGGACGACGGCGCCCGCGTCGGTGTGCCGGTAGATCGCCAGGTGCATCGCCAGCTCGCTCGTCGGGCGCAGCTTGCCGAGCACCTGCTTGCCGTCCAGGCCGACCCCGACCGTGTCGTCCGGGCCGAGGCGGTGGTAGGGCACTCCGCTGGGGGTGACGAGCACGAGGTCGTCACCCACACGCACCGACACATTGCCGGACGTACCGACCACGAGGCCGTCGTCGACCGAACGGCGGGCCGTGTCCACCAGCTCCGACCAGGCCCGCGCCACCGCGTTCCGCACCGACATCCGTGCCACCTCCGAGCGCTGATCCTGACAGGTTGACCGTTGCCGCCCGCTCCCGGGGCACAGTAACGTCCCGGCACACCTTCCGGACCGATCGCGCATACGAATTGCAGGGGCACCATGACCACCGTCAACGGCGGCATCTCCTTCTGGTACGCGAAGTCGGGGCTGCCCGCGCCGCGTGAGCCGCTGCCCGGGGACACCACCGCCGACGTGTGCATCGTCGGGGGCGGCTACACGGGACTGTGGACCGCCTACTACCTCAAGAAGGCCGTGCCCTTCCTGCGGATCGTCGTCCTGGAGCAGCGCTTCTGCGGCTACGGCGCCTCCGGCCGCAACGGCGGCTGGCTGTACAACGGCATCGCCGGCCGCGACCGCTACGCCGCGCTGCACGGCCGTGACGCCGCCGTGGCCCTGCAACGCGCGATGAACGGGACGGTGGACGAGGTGATCCGGGTCGCCGCCGAAGAGGGCATCGACGCGGACATCCACAAGGGCGGCGTGCTCGAGGTCGCGCACTCCCCCGCGCAGCTGGCCCGGCTCAGGGCGTTCCACGAGACCGAGGTCGCCTTCGGCGAGAAGGACCGCCTGCTGCTGGGCGCGGCCGAGTCCGCCGCGCGGATCAGGGTCGCCGGGACGGCCGGCGGTACCTGGACGCCGCACGGTGCACGCGTCCACCCGGTGAAGCTGGTGCAGGGGCTGGCCCGGGCGGTGGAGGCGCTCGGCGTCGTCGTCCACGAGTCGACCCCGGTGACCGAGATCCGGCCCAAGCACGCGCTCACGCCGTTCGGCAGCGTGCGCGCCCCCTACGTCCTGCGCTGCACGGAGGGGTTCACCGCCTCGCTCAAGGGCCAGAAGCGGTCGTGGCTGCCGATGAACTCCTCGATGATCGTGACGGAGCCGCTGCCGAAGGAGGTCTGGGACACCATCGGCTGGGAGGGCCGCGAGGCGCTCGGCGACATGGCACACGCGTACATGTACGCGCAGCGCACCGCCGACGACCGGGTCGCCATCGGCGGCCGCGGGGTGCCGTACCGCTTCGGCTCGCGCACGGACGACGACGGCCGCACGCAGGCGGCGACCATCGAGGCGCTGCGCGAGCTCCTGGTGCGCTTCTTCCCGGCGACGGGGCGGGTGGCGGTCGACCACGCCTGGTCCGGGGTGCTCGGCGTACCGCGCGACTGGTGCGCGACGGTGGAGCTGGACCGCTCCACCGGCCTCGGCTGGGCGGGCGGCTACGTCGGCAGCGGTGTCGCGACGGCGAACCTGGCGGCGCGGACGCTGCGGGACCTCGTCCAGCTGGACTCCGGCCAGGCGCACGGCACGGAGCTGACGGCCCTGCCGTGGGTGCACCACCGCGTGCGGCGCTGGGAGCCGGAGCCGTTCCGGTGGATCGGGGTGCACGGGCTGTACGCGGCCTACCGCGCCGCCGACCGCCGCGAGCAGACCGGCCGCAGCACGGAGACCGACCGCGTCGCCCGCATCGCGGACCGCATCTCGGGCCGCCGCTGAGGGGATGCGGCCGGTACGTGGAGCGCCGGTGGGTGCCGCGCCGGGTGTTCGGCTGTCCCGCCGTCTCGCGCCCTTCGGGCGCGAGACGCACCAGCGTGGGATCCACCGCGTCCGACCCCCGTGACCAGGATCTCTTCCGCCGCACCAGAAAGGCGCGGTAAAAGGCACAGAAGCGTTGAATACCGGGCGAAGTGCAGCCCGCCCCGCACCCCCCGCGCGCACTGGCACCGCCGCGCCTCCCCTCGTTCACCTTCCGTTCATCCGGACTCCGTACGGTCGCCACCGCCACTGTCCGATCGAACGAATGCCTGGGTCAATGGAACACATCACGCTCCTGATCGGAATCGTGATCATTACCGCACTCGTGTTCGACTTCACGAACGGTTTCCACGACACCGCCAATGCGATGGCGACCACCATCTCCACTGGCGCGCTCAAGCCCAAGACGGCGGTGGCCATGTCCGCCGTGCTCAATCTCGTCGGCGCCTTCCTCTCCGTGGAGGTGGCGAAGACGATCTCCGGCGGCATCCTCGACGAGACCGCGGGCATCAGGCCCGAGGTGATCTTCGCGGGGCTCGTCGGCGCGATCGTCTGGAACCTGCTGACCTGGCTGGCGGGCCTTCCCTCCAGTTCCTCCCACGCCCTGTTCGGCGGCCTCATCGGCGCCTCCGTCGCCTCGTCGGGCTGGGGCTCGATCAACGGTGACGCGGTCGTCATGAAGGTCCTGATCCCGGCCGTCTGCGCCCCGGTGGTCGCCGGCATCGCCGCCATGCTGGCGACCCGGCTGACGTACCGCATCGGCCGCAACGCCGACCCCGCCGCCACCGCCAAGGGCTACCGGGCCGGACAGATCGCCTCGGCCGGTCTGGTCTCCCTCGCGCACGGCACCAACGACGCACAGAAGACCATGGGTGTCATCACCCTCGCCCTGATCGCGGGCAATGTCGTCGCCCCCGACTCCGACCCGCCGCTGTGGGTCATCGTGTCGGCGGGCATGGCCATCGCCCTCGGCACCTTCATCGGCGGCTGGCGGATCATCCGCACCATGGGCAAGGGCATCACCGACATCCAGCCGCCGCAGGGCTTCGCCGCCCAGACCGGCGCCGCCACCGTCATCCTGGCCTCCTCGCACCTCGGCTTCTCGCTGTCCACCACACAGGTCTGCTCCGGTTCCGTCATGGGCGCCGGTGTCGGCCGCAAGGGCGGCGTCGTCCGCTGGAGCACCGCGGGTCGCATGTCCGCCGCATGGGCGCTCACCCTTCCGGCCGCCGGCCTGGTCGCGGCGGCCGCCGCGCTCCTGGCCGACCAGGGAGACCTGGGCGTCACCGCGGTCGCCGTCCTGGCGCTCGCGGCCTGCACCGCGATCTGGATCGCCTCGCGCCGCAAGCCCGTCGACCACACCAACGTCAACGAGGCCGAGGCCCACGGCACCGCCGCGGAGCCGGGCGTCATCACCACGGCCATCGCCGCGGTGATCCCGCCGCCCCCCGGTCTCACGGCCGCCGCCACCGTCGACGCCGACCCCGCCCAGGCCTCCGCCTGACGGCGGCGCCGCACCGGCACCGGAAGGAACCAGCATCATGCACATCGACTGGGCTGCCCTCGGCTCCGTCTTCGGCGTCAGCCTCGCCGTGACCGTCGGACTCGTCGGCCTGTTCACCCTCGGCATCGTGGGCCTGTCCAAGCAGGCCACCGCGGACGGCGGCGAGGCGGGTACCTCCGCCGGCGGCCCGGCCGTGGCCCGCACCGGCGCTTACCTGTGCTTCGCGCTGTGCGCGGCGGCGGTCGCGTACGGGATCTACCTGATCGTCGCCTGACCCGCACCTCCGCGCGCACCGCGGTGTGAAGTTGACCTCAGCTCCCGGCTTTCCGGCCGTGAGCTGGGGTTTCCTCTTTTCCACAGACCGTCGCGGTGAGTTGACGGGCCGGAGCGGCGCGTGGTGGTATCGGAACCGCCAACGGCGGCAGGAGAGGAAGTCCGGTGCGAATCCGGCGCGGTCCCGCCACTGTCACCGGGGAGCGGACCCCCGCCCATGGCCACGGCCCGAACGCAGGGCTGGAAGGCCGGGGGTGCCGCCGATCCGGGAGCCAGGAGACTCTCGTCGCCGGTCACGTCGAACCAGGGCGCGGACCCTGAGTGAGGACTCCTGTGATGCGCGGCCCCGGCCGTTCACCCGACACCGGCGCCGCCGCGGCGTGCGCGTTCGCCACCGGTACCACCCTCGGCTGGCTCGCCGACCTCGCCCTCGCCGACCCGCGCCGCGGTCACCCCGTGGCGCTGTTCGGCAGCGCCGCCGCCGGGCTGGAGCGCGCGTTGTGGCGCGACCACCGCGGCCGGGGCGCCCTCCACACGGCGCTGTGTGCGGGCGGCGCGATGGCGGCCGCGGCCGGGCTGCAGCGCGTGGCACGCCCTTCCGGCCCCGCCTCCGTCGCCCTGACGGCGGCGGCGACCTGGGCCGTGCTCGGCGGGACCTCCCTGGTACGGGAGGCGCGCGCGATCGGCGCCGCCCTGTCCGCCGGGGACATCCGGGCGGCGCGCGAGCGGCTGCCCCATCTGTGCGGCCGCGACCCGCAGGCTCTGGACGAGGACCAGCTGGCACGGGCGGTCGTGGAGTCCGTCGCGGAGAACACCTCGGACGCCGTCGTGGGCGCACTGGTGTGGGGCGCGCTGGGCGGCGTGCCTGGGCTGGTGGGCTTCCGGGCCGTCAACACCCTCGACGCGATGGTCGGTCACAAGTCGCCGCGGCACCGGCGGTTCGGCTGGGCGGCGGCCCGGCTGGACGACGTGGCCGGCTACCCCGGCGCCCGGTTGACCGCCATCCTCGCCGTGCTGGCCGGCCCCGACCCCCGAGGGGCGTGGCGTACCTGGCGCGGGGACGGCTCCCGGCATCCCAGCCCGAACGCGGGGCCGGTGGAGGCCACGTTCGCGGGGGCGTTGGGCGTACGCCTCGGGGGGACGCTTGCCTATGGCGGGCGGGTGGAGCACCGGCCCGTGCTGGGGGCGGGGAACCGGCCGGTGGAGGTACGGGACATCGAACGGGCGGCGCGGTTGTCGCGGCGGGTCGGCGCACTGGCGCTGGCCGTCGCGGTGGGCGGACGCCTGGCGTGGGGCGCGGTCGCCCGGAGTCGGAGGAGGGACGCATGAGGGGCGGGGGCCTGCTGGTCGCCGGGACGACGTCGGACGCCGGCAAGAGCGTCGTCACGGCGGGGATCTGCCGGTGGCTGGCGCGGCAGGGTGTGTCCGTGGCGCCGTTCAAGGCGCAGAACATGTCGCTGAACTCGTACGTGACGCGCGAGGGCGCCGAGATCGGCCGCGCCCAGGCGATGCAGGCCCAGGCGGCGCGCGTGGAGCCGTCGGCCCTGATGAACCCGGTGCTGCTCAAGCCCGGCGGCGACCGCACGAGCCAGGTCGTACTGTTGGGGCGCCCGGTGGGCGAGATGAGCGCGCGCGGCTACCACGACGGGAGCCGCGCGGAGCTGCTGCGGACCGTCACGGACTGCCTGGAGCAGCTGCGCGGCCGGTACGACGCGGTGATCTGCGAGGGCGCCGGCAGCCCGGCCGAGATCAACCTGCGGCGGGGCGACATCGTCAACATGGGCCTGGCGCGGGCCGCCCGGCTCCCGGTGGTCGTGGTCGGCGACATCGACCGGGGCGGGGTCTTCGCCTCGTTCTTCGGCACGACGGCACTGCTCGCCCCCGAGGACCAGGAGCTGGTCTGCGGCTACCTGGTCAACAAGTTCCGCGGCGACGTGTCCCTGCTGGAGCCTGGACTGGAGATGCTGCACGGCCTGACCGGGCGCCGCTTCTACGGGGTGCTGCCGTTCCGGCACGGCCTCGGCATCGACGAGGAGGACGGGCTGCGCATGTCGCTGCGCGGCACCATCCGGGAGTCGGGCACGGCGCCGCCGCACGGGGAGGACGTCCTGCGGGTGGCCGTGGCGGCGGTCCCGCTGATGTCGAACTTCACCGACGTGGACGCGCTCGCCGCTGAGCCCGGCGTCGTCGTCCGCTTCGTCGACCGGCCGGAGGAACTCGCCGACGCCGACCTCGTCGTGCTGCCCGGCACCCGCGGCACGGTCAAGGCCCTGGAGTGGCTGCGGCGGCGGGGCCTGGCCGACGCGGTCGTCCGCAGGGCCGCCGAGGGCCGCCCGGTGCTGGGCGTCTGCGGTGGCTTCCAGATGCTCGCCGAGACGATCGAGGACGACGTGGAGTCGCGGGCGGGCACGGTCCGCGGACTCGGGCTGCTGCCGGTGCGGGTCCGCTTCGCCGTCGGGAAGACCCTGGCCCGGCCTGCCGGAAAGGCTTATGGCGAACCGGTCGAGGGGTACGAGATCCACCACGGCGTCGCCGACGTCCACGGCGGCGACGAGCCCTTCCTCGACGGCTGCCGCACCGGGGCGGTCTGGGGCACCCACTGGCACGGCTCGCTGGAGAGCGACGGCTTCCGCCGCGCCTTCCTGCGCCGCGTCGCGCGAGCCGCGGGACGCCGCTTCGTGCCCGCCCCCGGCACCTCCTTCGGCGCGCTCCGCGAGGAGCAACTGGACCGGCTGGGCGATCTGATCGAGGAGCACGCCGACACCGGTGCCCTGCTCCGCCTGATCGAGCAGGGCCCCCCTGCGGGGCTGCCCTTCGTTCCACCGGGAGCGCCGTGAGCACCCCGTCGACGGACCGGAGCCGGGCCGTCCGCAATGACCGCCGCAACGACCGTTCGCCCCAGGAGGCCGCGTGAGCACCCCTTACCCCTTCACCGCGATCGTCGGGATGGCGGACCTGCGGCTGGCGCTGCTGCTGAACGCGGTCAGCCCGGCGGTGGGCGGTGTGCTGGTGCGCGGCGAGAAGGGCACCGCCAAGTCGACCGCCGTACGGGCGTTGTCGGCGCTGCTGCCACCCGTGGACGTCGTGCCCGGCTGCCGCTTCGGCTGCGACCCGGCGGCGCCGGATCCCGCGTGCCCCGACGGGCCGCACGGGCCGGACGCCGGCGCGGAGAGCCGGCCGGCGCGCATGGTGGAGCTGCCGGTCGGCGCGTCCGAGGACCGGCTCGTCGGCGCCCTGGACATCGAACGGGCCCTGGCGGAGGGCGTGAAGGCCTTCGAGCCGGGGCTGCTGGCCGACGCGCACCGCGGCGTGCTCTACGTGGACGAGGTCAACCTCCTCCACGACCATCTGGTGGACCTGCTGCTGGACGCGGCCGCCATGGGCGCGTCCTACGTCGAGCGGGAGGGCGTCTCGGTGCGCCACGCCGCGCGTTTCCTCCTCGTCGGCACGATGAACCCCGAAGAGGGCGAGCTGCGGCCGCAGTTGCTCGACCGCTTCGGCCTCACGGTGGAGGTCGCGGCGTCGCGGGAGACGGACGAGCGGGTGGAGGTCGTACGGCGGCGCCTGGCCTACGACGCGGACCCGGCGGGCTTCGCCGCCGCCTGGCAGGCGGAAGAGCGGGAGCTGCGGGAGCGGATCGCGGCCGCGCGGGCGCTGCTGCCCTCGGTGCGGCTCGGGGACGGCGTGCTCCGGCAGATCGCGGCGACCTGCGCGGCCTTCGAGGTGGACGGGATGCGCGCGGACATCGTCATGGCGCGCGCGGCGACCGCGCTCGCGGCCTGGGCCGGGCGCGGCGACGTGACCGACGCCGACGTGCGGCAGGCCGCGCTGCTCGCGCTGCCGCACCGGCGCCGCCGCAACCCCTTCGACGCGCCGGGCCTGGACCAGGACAAGCTCGACGAGACCCTGGAGCGCAACCGCGGCCAGGACGACGACCCGGACCCGGATCCCGGCCCCGACGGCGACGGTCCCGACGGCGGCGGCCGCCCGCCTGGGGGCGACGACGGCACCCCGGACATCGCCCCGCCCAGGGAGCCGGCGGAGTCCGGACCCCAGGCGGAGGGCGCGGACGCCGCGCCGGACGCCGGGGAACGGGCCGCGGTGCCCGCTGCCGAGCCGTTCAAGGCCCGCGCCCTGACCGTTCCCGGACTCGGCGAGGGCGCCGCCGGCCGCCGCTCCCGGGCCCGTACCGCGCACGGCAGGACGACCGGCGCCCGGCGGCCCCACGGCACCCTGTCCAAGCTGCACCTGGCCGCCACCGTGCACGCCGCCGCGCCGCACCAGCGGGCGCGCGGACGCGGCGGCCCGGGCCTGGTGATCCGCCGGGACGACCTGCGCGAGGCGGTCCGCGAGGGCCGCGAGGGCAACCTCGTGCTCTTCCTCGTCGACGCCTCGGGTTCGATGGCCGCCCGTCAGCGCATGAGGGCGGTCAAGGGCGCGGTGCTGTCGCTGCTGCTCGACGCCTACCAGCGGCGCGACAAGGTCGGGCTCATCACCTTCCGCGGCGCGGCCGCGGAGCTGGCGCTGCCGCCGACCTCCTCGGTCGACGCGGGCGCGGCACGCCTGGAGAGGCTGCCGACCGGCGGCCGCACCCCGCTGGCCGCCGGGCTGCTGAAGGCGCACGACGTGCTGCGCGTGGAGCGGCTGCGGGACGCCTCGCGCCGCCCGCTGCTGGTCGTGGTCACCGACGGACGGGCGACCGGCGGCACCGAGCCGGTGCGCACCGCCGCGCGGGCCGCACGGCTGCTGGCGGCGGGGGGCACCGCCTCGGTGGTCGTCGACTGCGAGTCCGGGCCGGTACGGCTGGGGCTCGCGGGCGAGCTGGCCCGCGAACTGCGGGGTGCCGCGGTGACATTGGACGAGCTGCGCGCGGACCGCGTCGCGGCACTGGTACGGGATGTACGGAGGGCCGCGTAATGCCGCAGGGACAGCCGGGCGTCGTGCCGCAGGACGGCCTCACGACCCGTCAGCGCCGCAACCGGCCGCTGGTGATGGTGCACACCGGCACCGGCAAGGGGAAGTCGACGGCCGCCTTCGGGCTGGCGCTGCGGGCCTGGAACCAGGGCTGGCCGGTCGGGGTGTTCCAGTTCGTCAAGTCCGCCAAGTGGAAGGTCGGCGAGGAGCGGGCGCTGCGCGTGCTCGGCGCGTCCGGCGAGGGTGGCACCGTCGCCTGGCACAAGATGGGCGAGGGCTGGTCCTGGGTGCAGCGCGACATCTCCGAGAGCGAGGACGCCGCCCGCGAGGGCTGGGAGCAGGTCAAGCGCGACCTGGCCGCCGAGACCTACCGGCTTTACGTGCTGGACGAGTTCGCCTACCCGCTGCACTGGGGCTGGATCGACGCCGGCGAGGTGGTCTCGGTGCTGCGCGACCGCCCCGGCACCCAGCACGTCGTCATCACCGGGCGCAACGCCCCGCAGCCGCTGCTGGACTTCGCGGACCTGGTCACCGAGATGGGCAAGGTGAAGCACCCGATGGACGCCGGCCAGAAGGGCCAGAAGGGCATCGAGTGGTAGCCAGGCTCGTCGTCGCGGCCCCGGCCTCGGGCAGCGGCAAGACCACCGTCGCCACGGGACTGATGGCCGCCTTCGCCGAGGCCGGGCTCGCGGTCTCCCCGCACAAGGTGGGCCCCGACTACATCGACCCCGGCTACCACGCGCTGGCCACCGGCCGCCCGGGCCGCAACCTGGACGCGTACATGTGCGGCCCGGAGCGGATCGCGCCGCTGTTCCTGCACGGCGCGCGCGGGGCCGACCTGGCCGTCGTGGAGGGTGTGATGGGGCTCTTCGACGGCGCCTCCGGGATGGGCGAGCTGGCCTCGACCGCCCATGTGGCGAAGCTGCTGCGGGCGCCGGTGGTGCTGGTGGTGGACGCCTCGTCGCAGTCCCGTTCGGTGGCGGCGCTGGTGCACGGCTTCGCCTCGTGGGACCCGGAGGTGCGGGTCGCCGGCGTCATCCTCAACAAGGTCGGCTCCGACCGGCACGAGGAGCTGCTGCGCGACGCCCTGGACGGCGCGGGTGTGCCGGTGCTGGGAGCGCTGCGGCGTGACACGG
Organism: Actinacidiphila sp. bgisy160; assembly: GCF_965342435.1. Taxonomy (GTDB): domain Bacteria; phylum Actinomycetota; class Actinomycetes; order Streptomycetales; family Streptomycetaceae; genus Actinacidiphila. The sequence goes on from NZ_CBDRCM010000026.1 coordinate 63,071, forward strand.
CGGTCGGCACGCCCTCCCGGCACCTGGGTCTGGTCCCGGTCGCGGAGCGACGGGCGGACGCCGTCGACTCCGTGCGGGCCCTGGCCGCCCGGGCGCGGGCGGGCTGTGACCTGGACGCGCTGCTGGCGCTGGCGCGCAGCGCTCCCCCGCTCGCGGACGAGCCCTGGGACCCGCTGGAGGCGGCAGCCGGCCCGGCGGCACCGCCCGCCCGCCCGGTGGTCGCGGTGGCGGGCGGTGCCGCTTTCACCTTCTCCTACGCCGAGCACGTCGAACTGCTCACCGCGGCGGGGGCACAGGTCGTCACCTTCGACCCGCTGCGCGACGAGCACCTGCCGGCCGGCGCCGCGGGCCTCGTCATAGGCGGCGGGTTCCCCGAGATGTACTCCCCCGAACTGTCCGCCAACGAGCCGCTGCGCGAGGCCGTCGCCGCCTTCACCGGGCCCGTGACGGCCGAGTGCGCGGGCCTGCTCTACCTCGGGCGGGAGCTGGACGGACGTCCCATGTGCGGGGTGCTGGACACCACGGCCCGCATGTCGGACCGGCTCACGCTGGGCTACCGCGAGGCGGTCGCGATCGCCGACAACGCGCTGGCGGCCGCCGGGACCCGGGTGCGCGGCCACGAGTTCCACCGCACCGTGGTGGAGCCCGCCGCCGGGGACACACCCGCCTGGGGCGTGATCCGGCCGGAGCGGCGCGTCGAGGGCTTCGTGCGAGGCGGCGTCCACGCGTCGTATCTGCACGTCCACTGGGCCGCCGAGCCGTCCCTGGCGCGGCGGTTCGTCGCCTCCTGCGCGGGCGGGGCGGGCGTGCCCCCGTGGCCGCCCCCGTGAGCGCCCCCGTGAGCGTCGTTGTCGGCGTCGGGGCGGGCCGGGGTGTGGCGGCGGCCGAAGTGCTCGCGCTCGTACGGTCCGTGCTCGCCGAGGCCGGGGTGTCCGAGGCGTCCGTCGCGGCGCTGGCCACCGTGGACGCCAAGGCCGGTGAGCCGGGCCTCGTCACGGCCGCGGCGCGGCTGGGCGTCCCCCTGGTGACCTGCGACGCGCGAACGCTGGCCGCGGTCGAGGTGCCGACCCCCTCGGGCGCTGCGCTGACCGCGGTCGGCACGCCCTCCGTGGCGGAGGCGGCGGCGCTCGCCGCGTCCGCCGGCGGCGTACTGCTGGTGCCGAAGCGGAAGTCCGCCCCCGGGGACGGTACGGCGAGGGCGACGGCGGCCGTGGCGCGGCACCGTACGCCCGATGACGGCACACCCGGCACACCCGGCACGCACGGCACGACGGAGGAGACGGCACCGTGATCAACCCCTCGCCCGAGGACGTACTCGAGCGGCGCGTCGACGCCGCGCTGGGCGGCGGCCGCCGTACGCCGCCGGACCGGGCGGCGACCATGGTGCTGCTGGTCGGCGCGGGCTCCCCCGAAGCCGCCGACAACGCCGAAGTGGCCCGTACCGCACGGCTGCTGTGGGAGGGCCGGGGCTACGCGGGCGTGGAGACCGCATTCCTGACGACGGCGGCGCCGGACGTCCCCGCCGGACTGGAGCGCTGCGCACGGCTCGGCGCGCGGCGGATCGTCGTACTGACCTGCTTCCCCGCGGACGCGGCCCTGGAGGAGCGGGTCGGGCGGCAGGCGCAGGGCTGGGCCGAGGCGCGTCCCGGGGTCGACGTGCGGCGCGCGCCGCCAGGTGACGCCGCGGCCGCGCAGCAGGGACCCGACGACGGTGACCACGACCTGCGGCACCATGGCGACGCCGAGGTCCGCGACGGCGGCGGGGACCTCACCGACCTCGCCGTCAACGTGCGCGCCGGCACACCCCCGCGGTGGCTGAGGGAACGCCTCGCGGCCACCCTCGACGGGCTGGCCGGCTACCCCGACGACCGCGCCGCGCACCGGGCGGTCGCCGCCCGCCACGGCCGCCCGGTGGAGGAGGTGCTGCTCACGGCGGGCGCCGCGGAGGCGTTCGTCCTGCTGGCCCGCACCACGCGGGCCCGCCACGCGGTGGTCGTGCACCCGCAGTTCACGGAGCCGGAGGCCGCGCTGCGGGACGCCGGGCACCGGGTCCACCGCGTCGTGCTGCGCGCGGAGGACAGCTTCCGACTCGACCCGTGGGCGGTGCCGGAAGCCGCCGACCTGGTGGTCGTCGGCAACCCGACCAACCCCACCTCCGTGCTGCACCCCGCGACCCGTCTCGCCCGCCTGGCCCGGCCGGGCCGCACCCTCGTCGTCGACGAGGCGTTCATGGACGCGGTGCCCGGCGAGCCCGGGAGCCTCGCCGCCCGCCGCGACCTGCCCGGCCTGGTGGTGCTGCGCAGCCTCACCAAGACCTGGGGTCTGGCGGGCCTGCGGGTCGGCTACGTCCTCGGCGACCGCGAGCGTGTGGCGGCGCTGCGCCGCGCCCAGCCCCTGTGGGCGGTCTCCGCGCCCGGCCTCACCGCCGCCGAGGCCTGCAGCGCCCCCGCGGCCCTCGCGGAGGCCGAGGAGGCGGCCCGCCGGATCGCCGCCGACCGCGACCACCTGCTGCGCCGGCTCGCCGAGTTCGACGACGTCGAGGTCGCCGGCCCGGCCCGCGGCCCCTTCATCCTGCTTCGCCTCCCCGGAGCGGTTGCCGTCCGCGAACGCCTGCGCGACCTCGGCTTCGCCGTCCGCCGCGCCGACACCTTCCCGGGTCTGTCCCCCGACTGGCTCCGCCTCGCCGTCCGCGACCCCGCCACGACCGACCGCTTCGCGGCCGCCCTGTCCAAGGCCCTGACCGGCTGACGCCGATTCGTCACCCGAGCCATGTGCAGGCCCTGCGGGCTCACCGCGACGCGGCGCCTTGTTCCCCTCGTCGCCGGGTACGGGACGGTGCTCGCCCACGATGCGCTGCCGCGCGATCACCAGGAGACGACCCCGGCGGGCTGGCCGCCGGCGACGGGCTCACCGCGACGTCGCACCAGGGGGCCCCGGTCACCGAACCGGAGGCCGCCCCCGCCCGTGCTGCCGAGCCCCTGACGAGTGGTCACCTGGCCGCGGCTGCGATGCCACGCCGCCATGGCCACGCACGCGGCCCGTTCGGGCGGCCACGGACGCCCCGCCGAGGACGCACGGCACCTGGAACCGGCCAGCGGCTCAGCCCTTGACGCCCAGGGCCTGGATGTCGAGGCCGCCCAGGGCGGTGGACGTAGGCGTTGGTCGGGCGGTCGGAGCGATAGCTGAGGCGGCGGTCGTAAGGGAAGGGCAGGGGCGTGCCGCGGTCCTGGGCGGTGGAGTCGACGGTGCGCCAGCGGTCGTCCGCGGCCTTGCGGTCGGTCTCGGGGTCGGCCTCGTTCCTCAGGGAGTTGATCTCGCGGTCGTCCAGCCGCGCGTAGTTGCTGGGGCTGGACGGCAGCGGCAGCGGGCGCAGGAACCCGGCCGGGGAGGGCCAGTCGGACTGCCAGGTGGTCATGTCGATCCCCCAGCCCTTGTCCTTGATCTGCTGCTGGCCGCGTGGGCGGCGCATGAGCGAGCGAAAGGGGCCGGGAGCGACGCGGGAACCACGTGGAGGGCGGCTCCGGTCACTCCGCCGCCCTCCACGTCCCCCCTCACCCCCTGGTCCGCCCCCTGGGGTCACCCGGGTTCGTCAGTCCCGGGCGCTCTCGGCCGCCGGCTTGCGGCGGGTCCTGCGGATCACGAGGAACCCGGCGGCGAACAGCAGGACCGAACCGCCCGCGAGATACGGGGTCATGGAGCTGCTGCCGGTCTCGGCGAGGTCACCGGTGGCCGCGGGCGCGGCCTGGGGGGACTGGTCGGCGCGCGCGGACTCCGAGGGCGCGGCCGACTGTGAGGGCTGCGCGGACTGCGACGGCTGCTCGGACTCACCGCCGGTCTGCGGCTCCTCGCCGCTGCCGGAGTCGTCGCCGCCGTGTCCGCCGTCCTGGTGCCCACCACCGCCGCCGTGTCCGCCGCGGCGGGGCGTCTCGCAGGTGGCCCCGGCGAGGGTGACGGTGCCGTTCACCTCGGCGACGCCGAGCTTGAGCGGGTTCACCTCCACCGACAGTTCCAGTGCGGTGGCGGCGGCGCTGCGCGAGGTGACGGTCTTCTTGGCGAGTTCGAGGCGGACCTCGCCCACGCCGGGCACCTTCACCAGGGTCGTGCCGTCGGCCGAGACCGCGACGCGCTTGCCGAGGACGACGACGTGGCCGGGCAGCTCGACGTCGGCGACCGGCCTCCGGCCGGCCACGCACGTGGCGCGCGCGGAGAGCGTGTCGGCCTTGATGAGCCCGAGGAACGGCAGTCCCGGCAGGTTGACGCGCGCCTTGACGAGGTTGGCGTAGCCCTCCGCCTTGTGGCGGTCGGCGGTGGCCCGGGCGGTGGCGACCTCGGCGCGCAGGACGCTGAACGGTTTGCCGTGGTCGACCCCGTCGAGGGTGGCCGTGAGCGCGGTCTCGTCGGCGCTCGCGGGTGCGCGCACCTCGTTGAGCGTCAGATTCAGCGGCACGTCGACGGAGTCGCGGAGCAGCGAGACCTCCAGGCCGGTCCGCAGGACGACCGCACCGGCCTTGCCGGTCGAGCCGTGGGTCCCCCCGGTCGCGGCGGCCGGGGTGGCGGGCCCCAGTGCGAGGGTGCCCGCCGCCAGCGCGACGGCGGCACCCAGCGCGGCGGCGGGACGGCGCGCGGGCATGCTGAAGGGAGAGCTGGACAAAGTGGAAAACCCCCAAATGGTCATGGAGTCGCCACGGCGCCGCTGAAGGGGACAGCGCGCTCCGCCGGGCGACCTCGACCCCGTAATGATTTACGTACGGAGAGTGAACCGGCACCCGCCTGGGCCCGGTTCACTCCAAAGGGTGGTTTTCGCCTCCGCATTCGAAACCTGCGGCACAGGCGTTCCCGCGCGTCACACCTGCGATCGCGCGTATTCGAGCAGCTTGGCGAAGTCCAGCGCGCCGGGGTCCCCGTGGGAGTTGTGGCACAGCAGCCCACGCGCCACATACGTACGGGCCGAGGTCGACAGCGAGGCGATCGGCTGCTCCCCCAGCGACTCGACCGCGAGCACCTCCGCCTCACCGGTGGCGTCGGCGACCGCGGCACCCTCCCAGCCGCCCGCGGGAGTGCCCTGCCGGTCGGCGAGGGCGACGATCCGGTGCTTGAGCGGGGTGAGTTCACGACTGGTCACCCACGCGTCGCCGTGCGGCAGGCGCACCAGCCACGGATGGTCGGCCGTCGCGACGACCTCGCCCCGCGCCGTGGTCACCCGGTACGCGTCCTTACGCGCCGGGTCGTTGCGAGTCACCACCCCGCGGCGGAGCCGGCGTCGCCCGGGCCCGCCCCCGAGGTCCACGGCGCCTTCGGCGTCTTCCTCGTCGAAGCACGCGATCTCGTCCCCGACGGTGAGTTCGGCCGCCCGGGCCCAGCTCAGGTCGGCGCGGAGCACCGGGGTGTCCGGGTGCACGCAGTTCTCCGGAACGTGCTGGTGGCCGCAGACCCCGCGGAAGGCGTTCCACTCCCGTCCGGTCATCCGCTGGCCGCCCGCGTTCCCGTACGAACGGGGGTAGGGCAGCCAGAGCTTCGGCCCCTTCAGCGGCACGCCGTGATGGGTGTGCATCCAGGCGAGGAACTCGGCGAGTTCGCGCAGTGCCCACTGCGGGGCCTTGGGCCAGTAGACGTGCCGGTTGGCGGCGCCCCAGTCCTCGTGCCGCCCGGGGTCGCAGGTGCCCACCAGCTCCACCTGGCACACGTTGAGGGTGTTGGTCTCCACCCCGCCGGGCCGGTTGGCCAGGGCGCGCGAGGAGATGTCGATGTCGAAGTGCTGGTACCAGACCAGCTTCTCGTCCTCGAAGTCCGGTTTCGCGGTCAGGTTGGGCGCGCTGCTGCCGCTCCCGTACGTCGGCACGCTGCGGCCCTCGGTGGTGTGCAGCACGACGGCGTTGACCTCCATCGCGTCGCCGCCGTAGTCGTCCTGGTACCAGTACCTGCGCGAGGCCCCCGGGTACTTCTGCGGTCCCTGCCTGGTCATGGTGCTCCCCGTCCCGTTGCGGTGTCGGCCGGTACGGCCGATCGCAGCACGAAGGAAAGGGATGGATCGACTGTTCCCGTACAGGATCACCCGAATCGGTGCTCCAGCGTCATTCCGGGCGCACTGGTGGTCGCGCCCCGCTGCGGTGGCTCCGCCGTGACCGCCGGGTCACCCCACCACGCGGCCGCGCAGCACAATGCGCCGGGGCGTGGCCAGGACGCGGACGTCGGCGCGCGGATCGTCCGGGTAGACGACCAGGTCGGCGGAGGCGCCCTCAGTGAGGCCGTCGCGGCCGAGCCACTCGCGGGCGGACCAGGTGGCGGCGGAGAGCGCGTCGAGGACGGGCAGGCCGGCCGTGACGAGCTCGGCGACCTCGCCGGCGACGAGCCCGTGGGCGAGCGAGCCGCCGGCGTCGGTGCCGGCGAAGATCCGGATGCCGGCGTCGTGGGCCGCGCGGACGGTGTCGTAGCGGCGGGCGTGGAGCCGGCGCATGTGGTCGGCCCAGCGCGGGAACTTGGCCTGGCCGCCGTCCGCCAGTTCCGGGAAGGTCGCGATGTTCACCAGGGTGGGGACGATGGCGACCCCGTGCTCGGCGAAGAGCGGGATGGTGTCCTCGGTCAGCCCGGTGGCGTGCTCGACGCAGTCGATCCCCGCCTCGACCAGGTCCCGCAGGGAGTCCTCGGCGAAGCAGTGGGCGGTGACGCGGGCGCCCTCCTCGTGCGCGGCGGCGATGGCGGCCTCGACGGCGCCGCGCGGCCAGCAGGCGGTGAGGTCGCCGGCGTCGCGGTCGATCCAGTCGCCGACCAGCTTGACCCAGCCGTCGCCGCGCCGGGCCTCCCGACGGACATAGGCGACCAGGTCCTCGGGCTCGATCTCCCAGGCGTAGTCGCGGATGTAACGGCGGGTACGGGCGATGTGCCGGCCGGCCCGGATGATCCGCGGCAGGTCCTCACGGTCGTCGATCCACCGGGTGTCGGAGGGCGAACCGGCGTCGCGCAGCAGCAGGGTGCCCGCGTCGCGGTCGGTGAGCGCCTGCTTCTCGGAGGTGCCCGGGTCGACGGGGCCGTGATGGTCCAGGCCGACGTGGCAGTGGGCGTCGACCAGGCCGGGCAGGACCCAGCCCTCGACGGTGGTGAGGTCGCGCAGGCCGGTGGGGCGCCCGTAGGTGACGCGCCCGCCGACCACCCAGAGCTCGTCCCGGACGTCCTGCGGCCCGGCCAGGATGCGGCCCTTGATGTGGAGCGCCTGCGACGCCTCGCGAACAGCCATGTCAGCACTCTACGAGTCGGTGGGTACCCTCGGGCCCTGCACCCCCTCGACGAAGGAATCAGCGCCGCCGTGTCCCACCCCTGCTCGGCCTGCCCCCGCTGACCGCCGAGCGCTTCGCCGCGATCGAGCGGAGAGTCGCCGCGCCTGCCGCATACGGAGCAGGCCTTCGTGATCACGCAGGGCGAGGCCCTGGTGCCGCTGGAGGGCTGCATCCGCCGCGGGGCGCGGCCGGGTTCCACGCCGCTGAACGCGGTGACCGGGCCGTACGGCCAGACCTTCGGCGACTGGCTGCGGGACGCGGGCGCGACCGTGGCGGACCTGGAGGTGCCCTGCCACGCCGCCGTGAGGGCGCGGGACGTCGCGCGCTGTCCGACCGCCCGGAGATCGACTTCGTGTCGCTGGTGCGCGCGGAGGCGGCGACGACCGGCAACACCGACCCGGTCGCGGAGATCGGCGAGGTGGTCCGGGCGCACGGCGCGCTGTTCCCCCGGCCGAAGACTGGGGGAGGGTGGGCGTTCTGGACGCTGACGTGTATGTGTTTGTGCGGCCGGGGCGGCCAGGCGCGAGTGCCCGCCATGCACATGAACATGCGGTACAGAACGCCCGGCCCCGCAGGCCCCGACCCCGGCCCACCCAACGCACCCCGCGCAGGCCCGCACCTACCCGCGCCGGACGGGGCCCCGGCCGAAGGCTGGGGGGAGGGCGGGCGGGAGAACCGCCCGCCGCAGGCGCAGACAACCCGCGCACGACGACCGGGCCGCACAGCCGACCCCGGGAAGACCGGTCAGGCCTCGCGGCGGCCGTTGAAGCGGCGCGGCAACCCCAGGGGGTTGCCATCGCGCAGCTCCGCCGGGAGCAACCCCTCCGGGGCGTCCTGGTACACGACGGGCCGCAGCCACCGCTCGATCGCCGTGCCGCCGACCGACGTCGAGGTCGAGGTCGTGGCCGGGTACGGCCCCCCGTGGTGCATGGCCGGGGCCACCGCGACCCCCGTGGGCCAGCCGTTCACCACGACGCGCCCCGCCAGCGGGGTGAGCCGGCGCAGCAGTTCCGCGCCGGAGCCGTCGCCGTCGGCGCCGGACGCCTCGGCCTCGCTCAGGTGCGCCGTCGCCGTGAGGTTGCCGGGGAGCCGTCCGAGCACCCCCTCGACCTCCTCCGCGCTGCCGTACCGCGCGACGACCGTGACCGGCCCGAAGTGCTCCTCCAGCAGCGCGTCGTGCTCGCCGCCCTCCGCCAGCCGGGCGGCCGGGACGGCGACGAAGCCGGCGCGCACCAGGTGCTCGCCGCCATCGCCGGGCTCGACCGGCGCCTCCACCTGCGGCAGCGCTGTGAGTTCGCGCACGCCCGCGATGAAGTTGTCCCGCATGCGGGCGTCGAGCAGCGTGCCGGGCGCGACGTCGCCCACCGCGGCCGCCAGGGACTTGAGGAGGCGGTCGCCCGCCTCGCCCGCCGGGGCCAGTACGAGGCCGGGCTTGACGCAGAACTGGCCGACGCCGAGCGTCATCGACCCGGCGAGCCCCGCGCCGATCTGCTCGGCGCGCTCCTCGGCCGCGGCCTGCGTGATGACGACCGGGTTGAGGCTGCCGAGTTCGCCGTGGAACGGGATCGGCACCGGTCGTGCCGCCGCCGCGTCGAAGAGGGCGCGCCCGCCCCGTACGGATCCGGTGAACCCGGCGGCGGAGACCAGCGGGTGCTTGATCAGGTCGATGCCGGCCTGGAAGCCGTGGACCACCGAGACGACGTCGGCGGGCAGGCCGACCGCGACGGCGGCACGGCGCAGCGCGTCCGCGCACAGCTCGCTCGTCGCCGGGTGGTCGGGGTGGGCCTTGACGACGACGGGGCAGCCCGCCGCGAGCGCGCTGGCGGTGTCGCCGCCCGGCACGGAGAACGCGAGCGGGAAGTTGCTGGCGGAGTAGACGGCCACGACGCCGAGCGGGATCTTGTAGCGCCGCAGGTCCGGCCGGGGCGGGGCGAGCGTGGCGTCGGCGTGGTCGATGATGACGTCGAGGAAGGCGCCCTCCTCGACGATCTCGGCGAAGGCCCGCAGCTGGTAGGTGGTCCGCCCGAGTTCGCCGGTGAGGCGGGCGGGCCCGAGGGCGGTCTCCGCGTCGGCGGCCTCCAGGATGCGGGGGCCGGCCTCCTCGAGGAAGTCGGCCGCGGTGCGCAGCAGCCGGGCCCGCGCCACACGGTCGGCCAGTGCCGGGAAGGCCGCGGCGGCGGCGCGCACCGCGGCGTCGACCTCCTCGGCGGTGGCTTCGACGGCGACCTGCTCCCGCTGCTTCCCGGTTCGGGGATCGACGCTCCACACTGGTACGGGCACAGCGGGTACCTCCAGGCCTTCCGTTCGATATACTGAACAGCATCCGCAATTGTGAATCTGCTCGGGAGCCTACTTGTGCGGGTCCCGGCCGAACAAGAGGGGTCCACTCCAGATGGCTGCAGGTGACGGCGGCGCGCAGGTCAAATCCGCGGTGCGGACGGTGGAGCTGCTGGAGTTCTTCGCCGGGCAGCCCGGCATGCACAGCCTGGCCGCCGTGCAGGAGGCCGTCGGCTACCCCAAGTCCAGCCTGTACATGCTGCTGCGCACGCTGGTGGAGCTGGGCTGGATCGAGACCGACGCCACCGGCACCCGCTACGGCATCGGCGTGCGCGCCCTGCTGGTCGGCACCTCGTACATCGACGGCGACGAGGTCGTCGCCGCGGCCCGCCCGACTCTGGACCGGCTCTCGGACGACACCAGCGAGACCATCCACCTGGCCCGCCTCGACGGCACCAGCGTCGTCTACCTGGCGACCCGTCAGTCCTCGCACTACCTGCGGCCGTTCACCCGGGTCGGACGCCGGCTGCCGGCCCACTCCACCTCGCTCGGCAAGGCGCTGCTCGCCACGTACACCGACGAGCAGGTCCGCAAGCTGCTGCCGGAGATGCTGGAGCCGCTCACCGAGCACACGCACACCGACCGCGAGAAGCTGATCGCGGAGCTGCACCAGATCCGCGAGCAGGGCTACGCCGTGGACCGCGAGGAGAACACGCTGGGCCTGCGCTGCTTCGGCGTGGCCGTCCCCTACCGCACACCCGCGCGCGACGCCATCAGCTGCTCGGTCCCGGTGGCCCGGCTGACCCCGGCCCACGAACAGCTGATCAAGGACGCCCTCTTCGACGCGCGCGACCGCCTCACGCTGGCGACCCGCCGCCTCTGACCGACCCGGTCAGGACTCCTCCCGGAGCACCCGGACCGCACCCGGCGGCACACCGGGCCGGCCGATGGCCCGCTCCGCGGTGAGCGGTTCCGTGCCCGGCACGTCGCGGGGGCACCTTCGCCTCGGCCCCGGCGCGGTTGATCACGAAGAGGTATGTGCCCGGCGCGGCGGACGGCCCCGGCGTCACGCGGCAGTCCGGCCCGGCCGGGGCGGGTGCCGGAGGATGTCGCGGCCGGCGGCTTCGACGACTCCCCGGCGGCGCCGGCCACGCTGCCGCCGCTGAGCACGTTCCGCCGGCCGTGGGACCGGATCAGCGCCGAGATGGTGCGGCTGCTGCTCGCCCGCAGCACCGGCGGCGAGCCCTCCGGGGTGATCCTCCAGACGGAGCCGGTGCGGCGGGCTTCGGCATGAACATCCCCTAGGATCATGGGAGTTGGGGCGTCGAAGCCGCCGCCCCCGGACTTGGAGGACCGGTGCGTCTCCCCCGCTCCCTTTCCGGCTGGACCATGGCTGTCTTCGGTGTGCTCGCCGCGGCGCTCGGCATCGTCGGCATCGTCTCGCCGGCCGTGCAGCTGTCGTTGCTCGGCTTCCACCGGCCGGACCACCGCGCGGCCGGCGACTACACCCTGGTCTTCCTCACCGCGTCCTCGATGGCGGCGCTCAACATGGGCGTGTACTACGTTCTGGCGGCCCTCGCCGACTGGCGCGCCTTCTTCCGCTGGACGGTCCCGTTCCGGCTGCTGACGTTCACCGTCTTCACCACGGCCGTGGTGATCGGCCGGGCGCCCTCCGGTTTCCTCGGGGTCGGTGTGTGGGAGGGCGTCGGCGCGCTGGTGACGGGCACGGCCCTGTGGTACGAGGGCCGGCGGGCCCGTGCCGCGGCCCCCGCTGGCGCCGCGGCGGCGTGACCGGACCGCGGGGCGGTCAGGACGCAGGAGCGGCACCGCGCACTGCGCGGAGGAGCCCTGGCCGGCCGGTCCGGGGGCGGGTCGACCCGGGAGCGCAGGTCCTCCACCGCGACGAGGCGGTGAGCCAGACGGAGGCGGCCTCGCCGAGCCGGTCGAACAGCCCGCGGGCCATCTCGTCGGTGACAAACGGCTCGGTCTCGCTCATGGCCTCGGCGTACTCCATCACCCCCTGTTCGAACTCGGTGAAGTCCTCCCGGTGCTCGCGCCGGACGGGCACCTTGCCGGCCTTCTCCATGGGCAGGCCCAGGCCCTCGGGCTTCCGGTGGCCGAGGTCCCCGCCCCAGGAGCAGCCGACGCGGACCGCGGACGCCATGACGGCGAGGTGCGCCGGCGCCGGCTCGAGCGCGTGCCACTTCTGGACGCCGTGCTCGAACCGGACGCGGGTCATCAGTACCTTCGGGTTGCGGCCGACCGCCCGGCCGGGGTCGAGGACCCTGCCGAACCGGCGGCGCGCATACCGCTCGGCGAGCCGGATGAACGGGGTCCGCCGCGGGTCGGGGGCTCTGCGGGACATGTGGTGCGTGCCTTCTGGGGTCGTCCGCGTCGTGCTGCGGGAGTACGACCGGACGGCGGGATCCCCGCTGTGACATCGGGGCCGGGGGCAATCCCGGGGTCACATCCGCAGGGCGCACATGGCGCGGTCCCAGAGCCGGTCGGCGGCGAGCGGGTCGACGGCGTGGGGGGCGACGCCGCCGGGGTGCTCCTCGTCCGCGTGGACGACCGGCGCCTCCTGGTTGTCCTCGAAGTAGCGTCCGGTCACGCCGTCCAGCAAGGGTGAGGCCGCGAGCAGCACCGATGTGGCGGCACCCTGCTCGGCGGTCTTGTGGTACGGCTGCGGGATGACGGTGCCGTCCTCGTCCGTCACGCCCATCGCCCGCATGGTGTCGGCGTCGATGTGGCGCTGGAGGTTGGTGGTGAGGATCCATCCGGGGTTGAGCGCGTTGGCCGTGATGCCGTCGGCGGCCCACCTGCGGGCGCCGACCGCGAGCAGGACGTCGGCGGTCTTGGACTGCGCGTACGCCGTCCAGGGGTCGTAGGGACGCTGCTCGAAGTGGGGGTCGTCGAAGTCGAACGCGGCGTTCCTGTGGGCTCCGGAGCTGACGACCACCAGGCGTGCCGAACCGGCCGCCCGCAGCTCGGGGTGGAGTGCCGTGGCGAGGGCGAAGTGCCCGAGGTGGTTGGTGGCGAGCTGCAACTCCCACCCCTGGCCGGTGACCTGGCGAGTGGGGAGGGCCATGATCCCGGCGTTGGCGACGAGGATGTCGAGCGGGCCGCTCCAAGTACGCGCGAAACGGGCGACGGACGCGAGGTCGGCCAGGTCGAGGGCCCGTACGTCGACCGAGCCCGCCGGGGCCGTGGCGGCGAACGCGCGGAGGGCGGGTGCCGCGGCGGCGGGGTCGCGCGTGGCGACGGTGACGTCCGCGCCGGCCGATGCCAGGGCCCGGACCGTTTCGAGCCCGATGCCGGAGGCACCGCCGGTGACGAGGGCGCGGCGGCCGGTCAGGTCGACACCGGTGATGACCTCGGAGGCCGTGGCGTGGGAGGAGAAGGGGGTCTGCAGAAGGGGCTGGTCGGGCACGGGGACCTACTCGGGAGGGGAACGGCTGGTACTCGCACCAGGCTATGAAGGAGGTCGCGTATTCTCCATAATGAAAACTCCGGAAAACTTCACTCATCGTCCAGACCGACCCGGGAGGCACGTGTGGATCCGCTCGAGGACGTGCTGGCCCTGCTGGAGACCAGGGCCCATGTGTCGACGGGCCTCATGGCGGGCGGCGAGTGGGCCGTGCGCTTCGGGGCGCCGTCCGGGGTGAAGTTCAACGCGGTCCGGCGCGGCGGGTGCCTCCTGGAGGTCGAGGGGACGGACCGGCCGGTGGAGCTGGCCCCGGGCGACTGCTTCCTGCTCACCCAGGCCCGCCCGTTCGTGCTGCGCAGCGCTCCCGGCGTGGTACCGGTCGACGCGGAGCCGGTGTTCGCCGCGGCGGAAGGCGGTTTCGCCCGGGTCGGCCGGGGGGACGACGTCCTGCTCGTCGGCGGCCGCTTCTCCTTCGGCGACCGCGCGCGGGCCCTGCTGCTCGACGCGTTGCCGCCGGTGATCCACGTGCCCGCGGGGACCGCGCACGCGGAGACGGTGCGGTGGGCACTGGAACAGATCGGGCAGGAACTGCTGCAACGGCCCGTGGCCGCCACGCTCGTGGCGGAGCACCTGGCCGTCGTCATGCTGGTCCACGTGCTGCGCCTGCACCTCGCGCGCGAGTCGCAGGGCGCGTCGGGCTGGCCGGCCGGCCTGGCCGACCCCGTCGTGGCGCAGGCACTGGCCGCGCTGCACGGCGCGCCGGCGCACGGCTGGACGGTGGCCGAACTCGCCCGGACCAGCGGAGTGTCCCGCTCCACGCTCGCCGCGCGGTTCAAGCGGACCGTGGGCTGCCCGCCGCTCGACTACCTCAGGCGGTGGCGCATCGAACTCGCCTCGCAGCGCCTGCGCAAGGGCACCGAGACCCTCGCCGTCATCGCCCGCGCGGTGGGCTACGGCTCGGAGAGTGCGCTCAGCACGGCTTTCAAGGAGGTGACGGGAAGCTCTCCCCGTGCGTACCGCGGCGGCCCGGCGGCCTGACGGCGGCCGGAGGACCGGAGGACCGGAGGATACGGCATTCGCCGGCCGGAAACGGTCGGCCGACGCGGCGGGCGGGGGGGCGGCGGGCGGCGCGCCGTCAGAGCCTTCCTGGTCGCCCCGTGTGCGCAGGGCCGGGATCCGTCCCGCGTTGTCGCCGAGCCGCTCACCGGGGCCCGGGCTGATTGCACGGCGAGCAGGTCGACGGGGCGGCCGTCGACGAGGTTGCCGTCGTCGGTGAGGCCGTGCCCTTTCACTTCTTGATGAGGGTGGCGCGGTCGACGTCCTACGCGACGTCCTACGGGTACGGGGAAACGCTCGCCGAGTGGTGCGGGCCGCCACCGGGCGCAACGGCGTTCACCGGCCGGTGCGGGGTGGTGCGCGGCAGGGCGTCAGCCCGCGTAGGGCTCCGGCACTTCTCCGGGCCGGGCCAGGAAGCGGAAGTCGCAGCCGGTGTCGGCCTGGGTGATCTGGTCCTGGTACAGCGCGCCGTAGCCGCGTCCGTAGCGGGGCGGCGGTGCCTGCCATCGCGCGCGCCGGCGTTCCAGTTCCGCGTCGTCGACCTCCAGGCGCAGGGTGCGCGCCTGGACGTCCAGGGTGATCAGATCCCCGGTGCGGACGAGCGCGAGCGGTCCGCCCACGTGCGACTCCGGCGCCACGTGCAGCACGCACGCGCCGTAACTCGTGCCGCTCATCCGGGCGTCGGAGATCCGCACCATGTCCCGCACCCCCTTCCTCAGAAGGTGGTCGGGCAGCGGCAGCATCCCGTACTCGGGCATGCCGGGGCCGCCGAGCGGGCCCGAGCCGCGCAGCACCAGGACGCTGTCCTCGGTGATGCCGAGGCCCAGGTCGTTGATCGTGCGCTGCAGGGTCCGGTAGTCGTCGAACACCACGGCCGGGCCGGTGTGCTCGAGCAGGCGCGGCTCGGCCGCGATGTGCTTGATGACCGCACCGTCCGGGCAGAGGTTGCCGCGCAGGACCGCGACGCCGCCCTCCGCCGCGAGCGGTGCGTCCAGCGGGCGGATCACGTCGTCGTCGTGGACGAGGGCCCCGGTCAGTTGCTCGCGCAGGGTCGGGTGCCCGACGGTGGGCCGGTCGAGGTGGAGGACACCGGCGTCCCGCAGCCGGGTCAGGAACCCGGGGAGGCCGCCCGCGAAGTGGAAGTCCTCCATCAGGTGACGGCCGCCCGGCCGGAGGTTCGCCAGCACCGGCACCGTGCGGGCGATGCGGTCGAAGTCGTCCAGCGTCAGCGGGACGCCGCTGCGCCCCGCCATCGCGATGAGGTGGATCACGGCGTTGGTCGAACCGCCGAGGGCGAGCACCGTGGCCACCGCGTCCTCGTACGCCTCGCGGGTCAGGATCGCCGACGGGCGCAGGTCCTCGCGCACGAGGTCGACGATCCGCCTCCCGGAGGCCGCCGCCATGCGGTCGTGCCCGGAGTCGACGGCGGGGATCGACGACGCGCCCGGCACGGTCATCCCCAGCGCCTCCGCCGCGGCGGTCAGCGTGGAGGCGGTGCCCATGGTCATGCAGTGGCCGGGCGAACGGGCCAGCCCGCTCTCCAGTTCCGCCATCTCGCAGTCGCCGATCAGGCCGGCCCGCTTGTCGTCCCAGTACTTCCACATGTCGGTGCCGGAGCCGAGCACCTCGGTGCGCCAGTGCCCGGGCAGCATGGGCCCGGCCGGCACGAACACCGCCGGCAGGTCGGCGCTCGCTGCCCCCATGAGCAGCGCGGGCGTGGACTTGTCGCAGCCACCCATCAGGACCGCCCCGTCCACGGGGTAGGAGCGCAGCAGCTCCTCGGTCTCCATCGCGAGCAGGTTGCGGTAGAGCATGGGCGTCGGCTTCTGGTACGTCTCCGACAGCGTCGCGACGGGGAACTCCAGGGGGAAGCCGCCCGCCTGCCACACCCCGCGCTTGACCGCCTGGGCCCGGTCGCGGAGGTGGACGTGGCAGGGGTTGATGTCGCTCCAGGTGTTGAGGACCGCGATCACCGGCTTGCCCAGGTGCTCCTCGGGCAGGTAGCCGAGCTGCCGGGTGCGGGCCCGATGGCTGAACGAGCGCAGGCCGTCGGTCCCGTACCACTGGTGGCTGCGGAGCTCTTCCGGCTTCTTCATGGCGGCCCTCCGTCCCCTCCCGCGATCCGGCGGGCTCACAGGCCCCAGCCGGCGAGCAGAGCGGCCACCCGCTCGCGCCGGTCCCCGGTCAGCGGGCGGCTGGGCGGGCGCACCTCGCGGCGGCACAGTCCCAGCACCGCCAGCGCCTCCTTCACCACCGACACATTGCCGGCGGAACCCTGCTCCGCCCGCAGGTCCTCGAACTCCCTGATCCGTTCCCACACCTTCGTCGCCGCCGCGTAGTCGCCGTCGCGCAGCGCCCGCAGCATCTCCAGGGACACCCGGGGCGCGACGTTGACCAGGCCCGAGGTGAAGCCGGTCGCGCCCATCGCCCAGTAGGCGGGGGCGTATAGCTCGGCGAGGCCCGCGACCCAGGTGAAGCGGTCCAGTCCCGCGTCCCGCGCCACGGCCGCGAAGCGGGCGGCGTCTGGCACCGCGTACTTGACCCCGATGACGTTCGGGCACAGCTCGCCGAGGCGCGCGATCGGCTCACCGCCCAGCACCGGGTTGCGGACGTACGGAACGACCCCGGTCCCGGGGACGGCCTCCGCGATGGCGCGGTGGTAGTCCACCCAGCCCTCCGGCGACATGTACGGGTGGACCGGCTGGTGCACCATCACCATCTGCGCCCCGGCGTCGCGCGCGTGCCGCGCCGCGGCCACCGCCGTCGGCACGTCGTGGCCGACACCCACCACGACCTGGGTGTGCGGATCCGCCTCCGCCATCGTCAGCTCGACGACCAGCCGCCGCTCGGCCGGGTCGAGGGCGTAGAACTCCCCGGTGTTGCCGTTCGGCGTGACCGTTCGCACCCCGCTGTCGAACAGCCTGCGCAGCAGCGACCGGTACGCGGCGCGCTCCACGCCCCCGTCGGCGTCGAACGGGGTCACCGGGATCGCCACGACATCGGCGAGCGCCGACGACTGCTCTTCGAATGACATTCGGTAGCCCTTCAACTCGGTTTCCTGCGGGGTCCGGTGGGGACATGGTGGCCACGGAGCGGACGGACCGAAGAGACGGCCCGGGGCGGGCGCCCGGCTCGACGCCGGCGGCGCGCAGGCGCCGGAAGTCTTCCGAGCGGACGGGCGGGACTGCCCGCCGCAGGCGCAGACGACCCGCGCACGACAACCGGGCCGCGGCCCCACGCCCGGCGCACGAAGCGCGAGCCTCAGCCCCCTGCCCCCGCCAAAAACGACCGCACCGCCGCCAGGTCCCCCGCGGACGCGAGCCCCGCATGGTAGAGCCGCAGCTCCGTCGCCCCGGCCGCCACCGCCCGGGCCGCGTCCGCGGCCAGCGTGCCGGGGCTGCCCCCCATCCCCGCGACCACGGGGAAGTTGGCCGCCAGCACGGTCCCCGCCCGGGCGTGCGGCACGCAGGCCGCCACCAGGTCCGCCCCGGGGAGCACGAGCCCGTCCGCGTGGCCCAGGACGTACCCCGGGTCGACGCCGACGTTGGCCCCGCAGCGATGCGCGTGCGGATCCGCGTGCAGCAGCACCTGGAACCCCGGTGCCGCTACGGCCCGTACCGCCTCGACCGCCGCCCGCTGCACGTCCCGCGCGACGGAACCCCGCCACGCCATCGTGAGCCCCGCGAGTTCCGCCCCGAGCAGCTTCTCGACGTCGGCCCACTCGTCGGACCCGGGGGTCCACTCCCCCGCCCACACCGGCGCGAGGGCGCCGCGCACGGCCGCCCGCACTTCCACCGGGTCCGCGCCCAGCCCGGCGTACCCCGCCTCGCACGCGGAGCAGAAGCACAGGGACATCAGGTACTGCGCCGCCCCGGGCAGCGGCACGCCGCCCGTCTTGTCGTGCGCGTGCAGGTGCGCGAGGCCGTACCAGCCGCACGACTCCAGTTCCGTGCCCCCCGTGCCCGTCCCCGGCCGCACCGCGGCCTCCGCCGCCAGTGTGACCAGGTACTCGCGCACCTCGGGCCGGGCGATGCACGGCGCCCACGTGTAGCGGTCGCCGTAGGCGTTGCGCACGCTCACCCGGGGGTGTTCGTCCCCGAGACGGGAGTTGTGGGCGAGCACGACCCAGGAGTGCACGTCCAGTCCGGCCCCCCGCAGGGCCCCGGCGGCCTCGGCGTAGGCGTCCTCCGCGCCCGCCCAGTCCTGGGTGTACGGCCTCAGGACGCGCCCCGCCCAGCGCCCCTCGTCCGGCGGGTAGAGCACGGCGGCGTGCCGGGCGGTGACGACGCGGTGCCCGGGGTGGCGGGGAGTCAGCGCCCGCGTGGAGTGGTAGGCGGAGGCGAGGGTGACCTGGTGGACGCCGAGGCCGGCGATGCGGTCCGCCGCCGCCGGGTCGCCTATGACGTCCCACGGGTAGACGAAGGTGGAGGCTCTCAACGCGACTCCTGCGGATGGGGGGTGACGCGGGCCACCGTACGTCGGTCCTCGCCGAGCAGGGCGAGTCCGCGGTCGATGAGTTCGGCGAGTTCCTTGATGTGCGCGGGCGAGGGCTCGGACAGCGGCGGGCGCACCTCGCCGACGTCGAGCCCGCGCAGCCGGGCGCCGGCCTTGACCAGGGAAACGGCGTAGCCACGGCCCTGCTGGCGCAGTTCCACCAGGGGCCGGTAGAAGCCGTCGAGGAGGGCGTTCACGGTGGCGTCGTCGCCGCCGGTCAGGGCGCGGTGGAAGGCGAGGGCGATCTCGGGCGCGAAGCAGAAGACGGCGGAGGAGTAGAGGGTGACGCCGATGCCGCGGTAGGCGAGGCCGGTGAGCTCGGCGGTGGGAAGACCGTTGAAGTAGCGGAAGTCGCGGCCGGGGACGGTGCTGCGGACGGCACTGATGATGCGCTGCATCAGGTCGAGGTCGCCGACGCCGTCCTTGAGGCCGATGATGCGGGGGATGCGGGCGAGCTCGGCGACGGTCGCCGGGGTGAGGACGGCGTTGTCGCGCTGGTAGACGATGACGTCGAGCGAGGTGCCCGCGGCGAGTTCCGCGTAGTGCCGCAGCAGTCCGGCCTGGTCGGCGACAACCAGGTAGGGCGGCATGGCGAGCAGTCCGTCGGCGCCCGCCTCCTCGGCCAGGCGCGCGAACTGCAGGGCCAGGGCGGTGCCGTAGCCGGCGCCGGCGACGACCGGGACCCGGCCCGCGGACTCCTCGACGGCCGCGGCGACGCAGGCGCGGAACTCCTCGGGCGTCAGCGCGTGGAACTCACCGGTGCCGCAGCACGCGAAGACCGCCCCCGCCCCGGCCTCGATCCCGCGGCGCACGTGCGCGCGGAAGACCTCCAGGTCAACGGCGCCGTCCGGGCCGAAGGGCGTCACGGGGAAGAACAGCAGGCCGTCGAGGCGCGCGGAGAGTGAGGCGGCATCGGTCATCGGGTTCTCCCTGGAGACTGGCGTCTGTGCGCGCATCTGATCGATGTCTATATTCATGAACGCGTTCACGCTAAGGCAGCACAGGAGGAAGGGTCAAGGAAGACAGCCGCAGGTGGTGGAGTCTTGACGCTTCGGCAAGCGCTCTTTAGCGTGTCCACGCATATGAATTACGTCCATGAACGTGGACCTCGACTCGAGGAGACCCGCGCATGCCCGCTCCCCGCACCGTCCTGCTCACCGGCGCCGCAGGCGGCCTGGGCACCCTGATGCGCGAGCTACTGCCGGGATACGGCTACCAGCTGCGCCTCCTCGACATGCTGCCCGTCGAGGGCGCGCCCGACGCGATCACCGCGGACCTGGCGGACCGCGCCGCCCTGCGCGATGCCGTGCGCGGGGTCGACGCGATCATCCACCTGGCGGGCATCTCCCTGGAAGCCCCCTTCGACAAGATCCTGCGCGCCAACATCGAGGGCACGTACCACCTCTACGAGGCCGCCCGCGAGGAGGGCGTGCCGCGGATCGTCTTCGCCTCCAGCAACCACGCCGTCGGCTTCACCCCGCGCCCGGTCGGGGACGACCCGCTCATCCCGATCGACACCCCTCGCCGCCCCGACACCTTCTACGGCCTGTCCAAGTGCTTCGGCGAGGACCTCGCCCAGCTCTACTGGGACCTGCACGGCCTGGAGACGGTCTCGGTCCGCATCGGCTCCTGCTTCCGGGAACCGACGTCGGTGCGCATGCTCTCGGTCTGGATGAGCCCCGGGGACGGCGCCCGGCTCTTCCACGCCGCCCTCACCGCCGAGCGCGTCGGGCACACCGTCGTCTACGGCAGCTCGGCCAACACCCGCCTGTGGTGGGACCTGTCCTCCGCGCGGGCGCTGGGCTACGAGCCGCAGGACGACTCCGAGCCCTTCGCCGGGAAGCTCATCGCCGAGCAGGGCGAACTCGACCCCGCGAACCCGGACCACGCCCACCTCGGCGGCCACTTCACCACGCACCCGCCCATCTGGCCCCGCTGACCTGGGCGGCCCTCAGCGGCCGCGCTCGGCGCCGCCGTTCACCTGGTGGATCTGCGCCGTGATGTGCGCGGCAGCCGGGGAGGCGAGCCAGTGCGCGAGCGAGGCCACGTCCTCGGGGACGCCGACCCGGCCGTTCAGGGTCTGGCCGACGAGGAACGCGCGCCGCTCCCGCGTCATGCGCCCGCCGAAGAACTCGGTGTCGTCGATGAAGCCGGGCGCGATGACGTTGACCGTGATCCCGCGCGCGCCCAGGTCGGCCGCCAGGTCGTAGGCGTACGGGTGCAGGGCCGCCTTGGCGGCGCCGTACGAGCCGGACCCGCCGCCGCGCACGGCGGCGATGGAGCTGAGCAGCAGCACCCGGCCGCCGTCGGCCAGCAGATCGCGCAGCGCCTCGGTGAGCAGCACGGCGGTCAGCACGTTGGACCGGAAGTTGCCCGTCCACAGCTCGGTGAGCGACGGTTCGCCGGCGCCGAGCGCGACGTTCCCGCCCGCGCTGTTGACCAGCACGTCCACCCGACCGAAGCGCTCGGCCACCAGCTCACGGACCCCGGCCGCCTCCCTCTCGTCGGTCAGGTCCGCCGGGACCGCCAGGGCGGATCCGGAACCCAGCCGGGCAACCGCCTCGTCCAGGACGTCCGCCCGCCGTCCGACCAGCACGACCCGGTCCCCGTCGCGGACGAAGGCCTCCGCGACAGCCAGGCCGATCCCCGTACCGCCACCGCTGACGACCACGATGCGTGACACCTGAAAACCCCAATCGGTAATGGAACCGTAAACCCGGAACGATCGTTAAGCGGAACATGACCGCAATGACACCCGGCTCGAACATCCCGCTCTCCGCGGCGCGCGTGACAGTGGAGGTATCCGCGCCCGTGCGGCTGGATGTGTCGGGCCTCCTGATCGCCGCCAACGGCAAGGTCCGCTCCGACGACGACTTCGTCTTCTACAACCAGCCCGCGGGGCCCGGTGTCACCTACCGGTCCGGTGGCGGCAGCTCCCCCGACGCGATCACGGTGGACACCGTAGCCGTACCCGCCGACATCGAGAAGATCGTCGTGACGGCGAGTCCCGACGCGCCCGGGGCGACCTTCGCGGGCACCGAGCCGACGGCGACGGTGCGGGACGCCGACAGCGGCACCGTCCTGGCGACCTTCACCCCGCCCGCCCTGAGCAGCGAGACCGCGCTCGTCGTGGTCGAGATCTACCGCCGCTCCGGCGCCTGGAAGGCCCGCGCCGTCGGCCAGGGGTACGCGAACGGGCTGGCGGGCATCGCCACCGACTTCGGGGTGTCCGTCGACGAGCCCGCGGCCGCCGCGCCGCAGGCACCGCCCCAGGCACCGCCCCAGGCACCGCCCGTGGCTCCCCCGCCGCCCGCTCCGCCGGCCGCCGCCATGGCCCCTCCCCCCGCGCCCCCGGCCCCGCCCGCCCCGCCGGTCGGCACCGGAAAGATCAACTTGGACAAGGGCCGGGTCAACCTCCAGAAGAACCAGACGGTCTCCCTGGTCAAGGGCGGCAAGCCGCTCATGACCTCGGTCCGCATGGGCCTCGGCTGGGAACCCGCCTACCGCGGCAAGGACATCGACCTGGACGCCTCGGTCATCGCGTACGGACCGCAGCGCAACCACATCGAGTCCTGCTACTTCGGCCGGCTCACCATCCTGAACGGCGCGATCCAGCACTCCGGCGACAATCTCACCGGCGAGGGCGCGGGCGACGACGAGGTCATCACCGTCCACCTCGGCGGGCTGCCGCCGGAGGTCACCGGGCTGGTCTTCACGGTGAACTCCTTCTCCGGCCAGAAGTTCAACCAGGTCGCCAAGGCATACTGCCGCCTGATGGACGGCACGACGGGCGAGGAGCTGGTGCGCTTCGACCTCACCGGCGCCGAGCCCCGCACGGGCGTGATGATGGCGAAGTTCATCCGCCAGTTCTCCGGCGAGTGGGAGATGACGGCGATGGGCGACTTCGTCGACTCCCGCACCGTGAAGGGCATGGTCAAGCCCGCCGCGCAGGCGCTCTGAGCGACGCGCTCGCGCCCGGTGGTCCGTGCGGGGCACGGACCACCGGGCGCCGGTGACGCGGTCGGGCCTCAGCAGGCGCCGCCGTGGCCCTGGCGGCGCCACGGGCCGGTGATGGCCAGCATGATGCCCGGGTCCTGGATGTTGGCGAACAGCGTCTGGCCGTCGGGCGAGAAGGTCACACCGGTGAACTCGCTGTACTCCGGCTCCTCCGCGGTGCCGATGTTCAGCTCGTTGCGGGCGATCGGGTAGGTGCGGCCGTCGCCGAGCGCGCCGAACAGGTGCTGCACGCCCTCGCCGTCCTCGGCGATGACCAGACCGCCGTAGGGCGACACGGTGATGTTGTCCGGGCCGTCGAAGGCGCCGTCGGCGGACGGGTCGGGGTTGACGCCCAGGAGGACCTTGAGGGTCAGGGTGCGGCGCTTGGGGTCGTAGAACCACACGGCGCCGTCGTGGGCCGCGCCCGGGCTCTCCTCCCGGGCGTAGGAGGAGACGATGTAGACGCCGCCGTCAGCCCACCACATGCCCTCCAGCTTGCGGGCCCGCGTGACCCCGCCGGCCGCGAACTGCTTGCGGACGGAGACGGCCTTGGCGTCGCGGTCCGGGACGTCCACCCAGTCCACACCGTAGACCGTGCCGATCTTCGTGGCGCGGGACAGGTCGTCGACGAACCCGCCGCCGGAGTCGAAGCACTTGAAGGCCTGCAGCACACCCGCGTCGTCGGACAGCGCGCGCAGCTTGCCGCGGCCGTGGTGGAAGCCGGCCGGCGGGGTCCAGCGGAAGAACAGGCCGTTGGGGTTGGAGGCGTCCTCGGTCAGGAAGAGGTGGCCGCGCTTGGGGTCGACCACGACCGCCTCGTGCGCGTAGCGGCCCAGGGCCTTGATCGGCTTGGGGTCCCGGTTGGCCCTGCGGTCGTACGGGTCGACCTCGAAGACGTAGCCGTGGTCCTTGAGGAAGCCGTTCTTGCCGGCCTTGTCCTCGGTCTCCTCGCAGGTCAGCCAGGTGCCCCAGGGGGTACGGCCGCCCGCGCAGTTGGTGGCGGTGCCGGCCACGCCGACCCACTCCACGACGTGGCCGCCGTGCTTGGCGACCTCCACGATGGTCACGCCGCCGGCCGCGCCGGAGTCGTAGACCAGGCCCTCGGTCAGCGGGACCGGGTGCGGCCAGTCGGCACGGGCGCCGGCCAGCTCGTGGTTGTTGGCGATCAGCGTGGCACCGCGCAGGCCCTCGAAGGTGGCCGTGCCGTCGTGGTTGGAGGGGGTCGACTCGCCGGACTCCAGCTTGGTGACGCCGGTCCGGGTGATGACGCGGTACGAGAAGCCCTTGGGCAGCGCGAGGATGCCCTTGGGGTCCGGGATCAGCTCGCCGTAGCCCAGCCGGCCGTGGTGCCGGGACGCCCCGGCCTCCGCGGCGGTGGCCGGGGCCTCGGCGGCTAGGGCGCCCGGCGCGGTCGCGAGGACGTCGACGGTTCCGGCCAGCGCGACTCCGGCGCCGGTGATCGCCGTGCGCTTGGCGAAGTCTCTGCGGGTGAGAGGCATCGTTTGCTCCTGAGGCCACAAGGTCACTGCTCTTCCGCAGTCACGCTCCCGCCCCACGGCGAACGGGAGTTGAACGGAGCGGGATGTTCCGCCGCCCATTCCCTGAGGCGTTCGGGCCTCCTCCCCGGCCCGTTCCGCGTCCCCGCGGGCGGTTCAAGGCGCCGAGGGTCCCGCCGAACGGGCCTTGAACGCGGCCTTGCGCGCCTCCTTGGCCAGTCGCTTGTCGGGGTGGATGCGGCCCATGGCCTCCAGGACGTCGGCGGTGGCCGGGTGGTCCACCCGCCAGGCCGCGCTGAAGAAGCCGTCGTGCCGGGCGACGAGGTCGGTGACCAGCTCGCGCAGCAACTCGGGGTCGTCGTCGGCGTCGAGCTGGGCAGCGATGGTGTCGACGGTGAGCCAGAAGATCATGTCCTCGTCGGGCGCGGGAACGTCCACCGCCTCGCGTTCCGTCAGCCAGACCCGGGCCAGTCCGCCGAGCTGGCGGTCGGCCAGGACCTCGCGCAGGGCCGGCTCGGCCTCGTCGCCGAGCAGGCTGAGCGTCTGCTGGGCCACCAGCCGGCGGCCGGGCGCGTTGCGGTCCTCGCCGCGCGCGGCTTCCAGCAGCTCGCGGGCCGCGTCGTACGGCTTGCGGTTGCCGAGCCACGCGTCGGCCTCCCGGCGGGCGATCTGGTCCGGGTACCGGAACAGCGCCTCCAGGAGGGCGGCGGCGGGCTCCCCGGCCAGCTCGCCGGCGGCCGGGGCGTGCAGGCCGGCGTCGATCATCCGGGACCGCACGCCGTACACACCGAGCG
The DNA here is from genome assembly GCF_965342435.1 of Actinacidiphila sp. bgisy160. GTDB lineage: Bacteria > Actinomycetota > Actinomycetes > Streptomycetales > Streptomycetaceae > Actinacidiphila. Next base: position 87,882 of record NZ_CBDRCM010000026.1, read on the forward strand.
GGGTCAGCCGTACCAGGCCGTAACGGGAGACCTCCTCGGGCCCGATCTCCTCCGGGAGGACCGCCGCGCCCTCGGCGGGGCCGGCGTCCTCGGACTCGGCCTCCTCGATCAGGGCCTCGTCCAGCGGCTGGTACTCCAGCAGCCCGGTGGTCGTGAGCAGCCGGAAGTGCTCATCGAGGCGCACCATCACCTCGGTGACGTCCTCCAGCAGGGCGTCGCTCGGCTCCTCCACGTCCTCGGGGACGACGAGGGAGGCGGCCAGGACCGGCAGCGGCACGGCGTCCTTGGTGTCGCCGCCGGAGTCCTCCATGACGGTGAAGAGGTAGAGGTTGGCGAGCGCGCCGTCGAGGAACTCGCCTTCCTCCTCCGGGTCCCAGTCCAGGGTGTTCAGGTCGATCTCGCCGTCCGGCCCCAGCTCCTCCATCAGGCCTTCGAGGTCGGGGGTCGCGGCCTCGGCCAGCGCCGTGTCCAGTGCGGCGAGCCACAGCTCCAGCACCTCGCGGGGCTCGCCCGCCTCCAGCCGCCGCAGTGCCTCGCCGGGCACGGCTCGCCCCGCGGGCTCGTCCAGGGCCACGCTCCCGGCGCCGGGCTCCGCGTCCTCGTCCGCGGTGTCCTCGATCTCCAGGTCGACGAGGCCGGCGTCCACGGCCACGCCCCAGGCCTGCGTCGCCTCCGCCGGGCCGTCCGCTTCCCCCTCCAGGCCCAGCTCGCGGACGGCGCGCGGGACGTCCTCGGCGGTCAGCTCCCCCATCGCGTCCACGGTCACGTGCGGCGCGCACCAGCGTGCCAGCCGTACCGCGCGGTCGAGGAGCGGTACGGCGACTGCGAGCCGCGCCAGCTCCTCCTCGGGCAGCAGCCTCACCGGCGGCAGGTCGAGGCGGTCAGCGGCCATGGCGGGGTCTCCAATGCAGCGGTGTCCGGGGGGCGCCCGAAGGCGCAGCACCAGCCTAGACGTGTGGGCGCCCGGCGGGCGCGCTTCGGCTTTCCGTCACCCGCCGTTACGGCAACGGACGCGTGGGATGTCGGCGTTGGCGCGCGTGGACAAGCCCGGGGAACGTGTGCGGCGGTTCCACCCGTCAGCGGGGTCACTTCCGCCCCACCTCCGGTGCCGGGCACCGGTGCGCACGCCCGGCGGCGCGCGCCGCACGGAAGCACCGGTGCACGACCGGGCGTACGGCCGGCCCCCGCACGCCCCCGAGGCCGGCGGCGTAGGGGCGCCTGACATGATCCCCGCCATGACCACGAGCGAGGCGGACCCGGCGCACGAGGCGCTCGACCGGCACATACGGCGGTTCTTCGCAGGCCACCCGGTGGGAACGGCCCCGTACGACCTGGGGGACGGGCGGCGCGGCACGGTCCCCGGCCTGCGGGTCGTCGAGGTGGGCCCGGGGCCGCGCGGCGACCACTGGACCTATGTCACGGCCGGTTGCTGGTCGCGGGCCAACCACGACGGCCACGGCCTCGAGTTCATCCTGACCGCCCCGGTCCCCGACCCGCGCTTCGCCGACCTGATCGCCATGACCGCCCACTACCACTGCGGTCCGCGGCCCCGTCTGCTCGACCTGGGCCACAGCCTGCCGGTCGGGGAACCCTGGGTCCCCGGTTCGGCCTGCGACCACATCCTGGTCAGCCTCCCGTACCTCCACGGTCCCGGCCTGGAGGTGTGCCACCTGCCGGGCGGCCACGCCCGTCTGCTGTGGCTGCTGCCGGTGACCGCGTCCGAGATCGCCTTCCGCCGCGAACACGGCACCGAGGCACTGGAGCAGCGCTTCGACGACGCGGGGATCCTTCCGCTGGACCTGCACCGGGCGCCGGTCGCCTGAGGCGCGTCGCTCAGCCGGCCGCCTCAGTCCTCCCGGAGGAAGTCCTCCAGTGCCTCCAGCCAGGCGTCGGGCCGGTCGATGTGGGCCATGTGCCCGGCCTCCTCGATGATCGCGGCCCGCGCGGACGGAAGAAGCCGCAGCGTGGGTCCGATCAGGCCGGCCGGGAAGGTCATGTCCTGCCGTCCGTGCAGCAGCAGTACGGGGAGACCGAGCGCCGCGAGCCGCTCGGGGTCACCGGGGCGGCGCGGCCCCGGCAGCGTCCCGGCCTCGAAGGGGCGCAGCCATTCGGCGGTGAAGCGGACGCCGCGCAGGACGTCGAGGTAACCGGGCAGGGCGTCCGCGCGCCACACGTTCGCCGGCGCGGAGGCCAGGGCGGCCGCCCGGGTGAGGGCCGGTCCGGACAGCGAGGGGTCGGACCACACCTCGGCCTCCGCCGCCAGCCGTTCGTCGCGTTCCCGCCAGCCGTCGAAGGCGTCCGGCGGCACCGGCAGCACGCTGCTCGACGCGATCACCAGTCGCCGCACGCGCCCGGGCGCGGCCATGGCGAGGCGCTGCGCGATCAGCCCTCCGTACGAGAAGCCGAGCACGTCCGTCCGCCCGATCCCCAGCGTGTCCAGCAGCCGCACGAGGTCGGCGGTGGCCGCGTCCGGCGTGTAGTGGCCGTCGGCGAGCCCGCGGGTGGAGCGACCGCAGCCGCGCAGGTCCGGCAGGACGATCCGGCGGTGCCCGGCGAGACGGTCCAGGGGCCGCCGCAGATGCGTGTGGTCCCAGTCGGGCCCGCCGTGCACCACCAGCAGCGGCGCCCCGGACGGCCGGCCGGCCTGTGCGACGAACAACCGCACCGCCGGGTCGCGTGAGACCGGAACCAGGATCTCCTCGAGCACAGGGGCCAGTATGACGATCCGACAACGTCCCTAGGATGTCCGGGTGACGACGGACACCGCTACGCCGGACCGCACCGACGACGACGCCGGCGACTCCCGGGCGGCAACCGCCGCCGACTGGCCGCTGCGACTGAGCCGGTTCGGCCACAGCCCACGCCCCCGGACCGACACCCGCGAGCGGCTGGTCCCGGCCTTCCCCGAACCCGGCACCCGGATATGGCGGGCCCTGGGCCTGTCACCGGGGCGGGCGCGCCGCGCCGCACGGGCCATGGGCTGGCTCGGCCCCGTCCTGGTCGCCGTCCTCGCCGGCGTACTGCGCTTCGTGAGCCTCGGCAGCCCGCGTGCCATCGTCTTCGACGAGACGTTCTACGCCAAGGACGCCTGGTCCCTGCTCCGGCTCGGCTACGAGGGCGGCTGGCCCGACAGCAAGGTCTCCGACCCGCAGATCCTGGGGGACCCCCAGGCCATCCCCCTTTCGGAGACCGGGCACTTCATGGCGCACCCGCCGATGGGCAAGTGGGTGATCGCCCTCGGCGAGTGGATGTTCGGCCTGAACCCGTTCGGCTGGCGCTTCATGGCCGCCGTGCTCGGCACGCTTTCGGTGCTGATGCTGTGCCGCATCGGCCGTCGCCTGTTCCGCTCCACGGCACTGGGGTGCCTGGCCGGCGGGCTGATGGCGGTGGACGGGCTGCACTTCGTGATGAGCCGCGTCGCCCTCCTGGACGTGGTCGTGATGTTCTTCGTGCTCGCGGCGTTCGGCTGCCTGCTGATCGATCGTGACCGTGCGCGGGCGCGGCTCGCGGCGGCCCTCCCGGTGGGCGGCGACGGCTTCGCCGGTCCCGAGGCGGTCACCGCCGCCCGCGCGGGCACCGGCCCGCGGCCCTGGCGGCTCGCGGCCGGCGCGCTCCTGGGCCTCGCCTCCGCCGTCAAGTGGAACGGCCTGTACTACCTCGCGTTCTTCGTGCTCCTGACCCTGCTCTGGGACGTCGGCGCCCGCCGCCTGGCCGGGGCCCGCCACCCCTACCGCGCGGTGCTTCGCCGCGACCTCGGCTGGTCCTTCCTCTCCCTCGTCCCGGTCGCCGTGGCGACGTACCTGATGACCTGGACCGGCTGGTTCCTCACCGACGACGGCTACGGCCGGCACTGGGCCGACGGCCGCGGCGGCACCTGGTCGTGGATCCCGGCGCCGCTGCGCAGCCTGTGGCACTACGAGTACGGGGTCTACCAGTTCAACGTCGGCCTGGAGGACCCGCACCCGTACCAGTCCAACCCGTGGAGCTGGCTGGTCCTCGGCCGCCCCGTGTCCTTCTTCTACGAGTCCCCCAAGCCGGGGCAGGACGGCTGCGGCACGGCCAACTGCTCGCGGGAGATCCTCGCCCTCGGCACGCCCCTGCTGTGGTGGACGGCCTGCTTCGCCCTCGCCTACCTGCTGTACCGCTGGGCGCTGCGCCGAGACTGGCGCGCCGGCGCCGTCCTGTGCGCGGTCGCCGCGGGCTACCTGCCGTGGTTCCACTACCAGAACCGCACCATCTTCTCCTTCTACGCCGTCGTCTTCCTCCCCTACCTCTGCCTCGCCCTGGCCATGGCGCTCGGCGCGCTCCTCGGCCGTCCCGGCGCGGCCGAACGCCGCCGCACCTACGGGGCGGTGGCCGCGGGCGTCCTCGTCCTCCTGATCGTCTGGAACTTCATCTACTTCTTCCCGATCTACACCGGGCGGACGATCCCCTACGACGACTGGCACGCCCGGATGTGGCTGAACACATGGATCTGAGCGGGACCGCCCCGCACATCCCCGAGCACGTCGTCCGTCTTCCGGCTCGCCCATCTGCTGCCGGTTCCACGCGATGGAGGCCCGCCTCGTCGCCACCGGCAGCCGTGGCCGGTACGGCCGGCGCCCTTCGAGGGCGGCCACACGGCGTACGTCGTGCCCGCGCCGCACGAACCGGCAGGGCGGGACCGCCCGCGAGCCGGTCCGGCGAGGACGCGGTCCACCGGCGGGGCCCGCGCCCGGCGCGCCAGTCCCGCCCCGGCGCGCCCGGCCCGCATACCCTGCGAGGACGTCCGACGTGCCAGGTGGGAAAGGGTGTGGCATGACGTCCGCAGGCGTGCACCTCCGGGAGATCACCGACGACAACCGAAAGGCCGTCCGTGCCCTCCGCGTCCGGCACAAGCAGAAGCAGTTCGTCGCATCCGTGTCCCTGTCGCTGAAGCAGGCGGCGAAGACGCCGGACGCCAACCCCTGGTACCGCGCGGTGTACCGCGGCGACGAGCCGGTCGGCTTCGTGATGCTGTCGTGGAAACCGCCGTCCGGCCCCTACCAGGGGCGGCACTTCATCTGGCGCCTCCTGATCGACAAGCGGCACCAGGGGCACGGCATCGGCCGAGAGGTGCTCACGCAGATCGTCGACCTGGTCCGCGCGGACGGCGCCACCGAGCTGCTGACCAGCTACGAACCCGGCGACGGCGAGCCGTGGCCCTTCTACCGTAAGTTCGGCTTCGAGCCGACCGGCGAGATCGACGACGGCGAGATCGTCCTGCGCCTCCCCCTCCCCGCCACCGACGCCCCGCCCCCGTCACCCGAGAGGTCCTCGTAGGCCCGGGCCCAGGAGGCGCCGTGCCGATGGCCCGTCATGATCCGAGATGACTCGGCGGGCGGCGCGGCAAGCTGCTCCCGCGTTGTCGACAGGCTGCGGCCCCACACCGGCCGCACAGCCGAACTCGCCGCCGCCTGGCTGCTGAAGGCGGCGGAGCGGTGCTCATGGTGGTGCGCCACTTCGACGATACGCGACCCGGAAAGCGTGCCGGGGTTCCGGACAACCCGAACCGCCTCGGCCGGCACCTGGACCGCGAGGTCAGGGACTTCCACGCCGCCGTCGGTGCCGAACTCGGCGTCGGCGCACACGACATGAGCTCCGGCCCGGACGAGGGCCGATGGCCGGACGCCCTCCCGTGCCTCCATCGGTCACGGAAGGACGCTCGTCACGTAGCCGGCCTCACAGCCGCCCGCAGGTCAGTTGTGGCTGTGGAGGATCTCGTTCAGCCCGCCCCACGAGCCCGTGCGCTGAATGACCTCGACCGCGCCGGTGATGGAGTTGCGGCGGAAGAGGAGGTTGTCGGCGCCGGAGAGCTCCTTGGCCTTGACGATGGTCTCGTCGGGGAGGGAGACCCGGGTCCCCGCCGTGACGTAGAGGCCGGCCTCGACGACGCAGTCGTCACCCAGGGAGATGCCGATGCCGGCCTCGGCGCCGAGCAGGCAGCGCTCGCCGATGGAGACGATGGCTTTGCCGCCGCCGGAGAGGGTGCCCATGATCGAGGCGCCACCGCCGATGTCGGAGCCGTCGCCGACGATGACGCCCTGGCTGATGCGGCCCTCGACCATGGAGGTGCCCAGCGTGCCGGCGTTGAAGTTGCAGAAGCCCTCGTGCATCACGGTCGTGCCGGAGGCGAGGTGGGCGCCGAGGCGGACGCGGTCGGCGTCGGCGATGCGGACGCCGGCGGGGACGACGTAGTCCGTCATGCGCGGGAACTTGTCGACGCCGTAGACCGACAGGTGCAGGCCCTCGGCGCGGGCGGCGAGGCGGACGCGCTCGATGTCGCCGGCGGGGACGGGGCCGAGGGAGGTCCAGGCGACGTTGGCCAGGAGGCCGAAGATGCCGTCCAGGTTCTGGCCGTTGGGCTTCACCAGGCGGTGGCTCAGCAGGTGCAGGCGCAGGTAGGCGTCGTGGGCGTCGAGCGGCTTGTCGTCGGTCGAGGCGATGACGGTGCGTACGGCGACGACCTCGACGCCGCGGCGCGGGTCCGGCCCGAGTGCCTTGGGGGCGGCGTCGCCCAGCAACTCGGCGGCCTGGCCGGCGGTGAGCCGTTCGGTCCCGGCGGGGCCGGGCGCCGCCACGAGCTCGGGCGCGGGGAACCATGTGTCGAGGACGGTGCCGTCGCCGGCGATCGTGGCGAGGCCTGCGGCAACGGCACCGGTGGCGCGAGAGGTGGCGGTCGTTTCAGTCATGTGTCGAACGCTAGTCGCTGCGTCCCGCACTTGCCCAACCGGCCCGCCATCCGGAACGTCGCCGCGCCTGGCCCACCACGCCCTCGCCGGCCTCCTCCCCCGCGCCGCCCCGCCACCTCGCGGCGGCCGCCAGCAGCACCGCCCCGCTGAGCGCGGCCAGGACCGCGCAGACCGGCCACAGGGCGCCCGGCGCGGTGTCGTACAGGGCGCCGCCGAGGGGCGGGGCGAGGACGGTGCCGCTGACGGAGGCCCCCGCGTACAGGGACTGGAAGCGGCCCTGCAGGTGGTCCGGGGCGCTGTCGGCCACGTAGGCGGTGGCGGTGGTCTTGTAGAGGATCTCCCCCGCGGTGAGGAGCAGCATCATCGTCACCGCCGTGGCGATGTGCGCGCCGCCGGCCAGTGCCGCGTAGCCGGCGCCGACGAGGACGAGCCCGGTGCCGATGATCGGCAGCGGCGGGCGCCGGCGCAGGGCGACCGTGGCCGGGATCTCCAGGCAGAGGATGACGCCGCCGTTGACGGCGATCAGCCAGCCGTACGCGCCGGTGCCGATGCCGTGGCCGGCGAGCCAGACGGGCAGGGTGGAGTACTGCTGCCGGTAGACGGTGTCGGTGACAAAAATCGTCGCCAGCAGCACCACGACGGAGGGCCTGGCGCGCAGTGCCGCCCACAACCCGTCGGCGCGGGCGGGGCGGAGGGCACGCGTCCGGCGGACGCCCTGGGCGGGCAGCGCGCGGGCGGCGTAGCCCGCGAAGAGCAGCGTGCCGACGCCGTCGGCGACGAAGAGCCAGGTGTACGAGGTGCGGGTGGCCAGGAGGGCGCCGAGCGGCGGCCCCACGGTGAAGCCCGCGTTGGAGGCGAAGCGCAGCACGGCGAAGCCCTGGCGGCGCGCGCCCTCGGGCACGGAGACGGCGACGAGCGCGGAGTTGGCGGCCCGCACGGTGCCGGCCGCGTACTGCGCGAGCAGCAGGACGGGCAGCAGCGCGACGGTGGGCAGGGCGGGCAGCAGGACGAGTCCGGCGCCGGAGACGGCGGACCCGGCGAGCAGGACACGGCGGTGTCCGAGGTGATCGCCGAACCAGCCGCCGGTGAAGTTGCCGGCGACCAGGCCCACTCCGCCCGTCCCGGCGATCAGCCCGGCCTCCGGGACGGGCAGACCGCGCACCGCGGTCAGCCAGACGAAGAGGTAGACGAACGTGAAGCTCACGACCGCGTTCATGAAGACCCCCGCGGCCAGCAACCAGACGACCCTGGGCACCTCGCGCATGCCCTTACCCCCTTCTCCCGCCAGTGAGTTCCTTTTGGAAACTCACCCTCGGCTGGCAGGATAGCGGTATGGCCCGCCGCACAGACCTCGGTGACGCGAACTGCTCCATCGCCCAGTCCCTCGACGTGGTCGGCGACTGGTGGACGCTGCTGATCGTGCGGGACACCGCCCGCGGCGTGGAACGCTTCGACGACCTGCAGCGCGAACTCGGCGTGTCCCGCAAGGTGCTGGCCGAACGGCTGCGCCTGCTGGTCGACGCGGACGTGCTGACCCGCGAGCCCTACCAGGACCGCCCGGTCCGGTACGCGTACCGGCTCACCCCGCGCGGCCGGGCGCTGCTGCCGGTGCTGATCGCCCTTCAGGACTGGGGTGACCAGTGGGTCCTGGGCGACGGCACGACCACCGGCACCGCGGCGGACGGCTCACGGGAGGCCGGGCGCGTGCACGCGCTGACGGGGACCCGCGTGCCCCCGCTGCTGCTCCCCGCCGGACCCGGCGGCGAACTCCGCGACCCGGTGGCCGCGGACCGCCCGTTCACGGTCCTCTACTGCTTCCCCGGCGCCTACGCGCGGCCCGCGTCCTATCCCCCGGGCTGGGGCGACATCCCGGGCGCGGCAGGCTGCACGCTGGAGTCCTGCACCTACCGCGACCGGCTGGCGGAGTTCACCGCGGCGGGCGCGGCCGTGCACGGGGTGAGCGGCCAGCGCCCGGACGAGCAGGCGGAGTTCGCCGAGCGGGAGCGGTTGCGCTTCCCGCTGCTGTCGGACGCGGAGCTGGCCCTGTCCGCGGCACTGCGGCTGCCGACCTTCCGCGCGGGCGGAGCGGTGCGCCTGAAGCGGCTGACCCTGGTGGTCGGCGCGGACCGGGTGGTCCGGCGGGTGCTCTACCCGGTCACGGACATCACGGCGAGCGTGGCGGAGGCCCTCGATGCCGTCAGGACTGTGTCGCGGCCCTGACCGCGTCCGGTTCGGCCGCCGCGTCCCGTACGCCCGGCAGCCGCCGGGCACCGAGCACGGCCGCGCCGGCGACGACGCCGAGGACCGCGCACAGCGGCCACAGCACGCCCGGAGCGGTCTCGTAGAGCACGCCGCCGAGCGGGGCGGCCAGCACCACGCCGCTGATGGAGGCGCCGGCGTACATGCTCTGGAAACGGCCCTGGAGGTGGTCGGGGGCACTGTCGGCGACGTACGCGGTGGACGGCGACTTGTAGAGGATGTCGCCCACGGTCAGCAGGATCATCATCACCACGGCGGTCGCGACGTACCAGCGGCCGGTGGTCAGCGCGGCGAAGCCGAGCCCGACCAGGATCACGCCGAGCCCGATGATCGGCAGCGGGGCGCGCCGGCGCAGGGCGACGGTGACCGGGAGTTCCAGGAGGATGACCAGTGCGCCGTTGATGGCGATCAGGGCTCCGTAGACGCCGGTGCCGATGCCGTGGTCCTTCAGGTACACGGGCAGGGTGGAGTACTGCTGGCGGTAGATGGTGTCGGCGACCAGGATCGCGGCGAGCAGCACCAGGACGGCGGGCCGGGCGCGCAGCGCGGTCCACAGACCGGGCGCGTCCGGCGCGGCGTCGCCCTTGGGCCGGTGGTTGCCGTTCGCCGGCAGGATGAAATGCGCGTAGACGCCGAAGAAGAGCATGCCGAGGCCGTCGGCGACGAACAGCCAGTCGTACGAGACCGTGGTGGCGATCAGCGCGCCGAGCGGCGGGCCGACGGTGACACCGAGGTTCGCCATGAAGCGCAGCAGGGCGAAACCCTGGCGGCGGGAGCCCTCGGGTACGGAGAAGGCGATGAGTGCCGAGTTGGAGGCCCGGGTGACGCCGGTGGCGTACTGGGCGACCGGGAAGACCACCGCGAGGGCGGCGGTCGGCGTCACCGGCAGGGCCGCGAGGCCGAGACCGGACACGACCATGCCCGTGATGAGGGTGCGGCGGTGTCCGAAGCGGTCACCGAACCAGCCGCCGGTGAAATTGCCGGCGACCATGCCGATGCCGCCCACACCTGCGACGAGCCCTGCCTGGGAGGTGCTGAGCCCACGGGGTCCGGTCAGGTAGACGAAGAGGTAGACGAAGGTGAAGCTCACCGCCGCCACGAAGAACATGCCGGTGGCAAGGAGCCACACCACCCTCGGTATGTCCTTCATCGCCTGTTTCATACTGCCCTCCGATCGACGCTCTACAAGAATCGATCACGTGAAGGCGCGAATGCGGCGCGTGAGGATGCCGGATCAGGTCGCGGCCGGTATAGGTCAGCAGTCTCGTCCGGGTTTGCCGATGATCCGCGCGAAGACCTCGCGGGCCTCTTCCCGGTCGATGTCGCGGCCGGTCAGCAGGGCCTGCAGGCACATCCCGTCGGTGAGGGCGGCGAGCGCGCGGGCGGTGACCGGGTCGGTCCACCGGGCCAGGAGGGCGGCCATGTGGTCCACCCACTCCGCGGCGACCGGGCGTACGGCCTCGCGGCGGAGCGCGGCGAGATAGAGCTCGTACTCCAGCTGCGCACGGGGGCGGTCCCGGGAGACCGTCTCCTCGACGAACCGGGCCAGTTCCGCGGCCAGGTCGGCGCCCGGCGAGCCGAGCAGGGCGCGCTCCCCGACCTCACGGAAGAAGGCCTCGTTGCACTGCCGCAGGGCCGCCACCAGCAGGTCGTCGAGGGTGGCGAAGTGGTACGTCGTCGAGCCGAGCGGGACGTCGGCTGCCGCGGCCACCGCCCGGTGACCGAGCCCGGCGATGCCGCGCTCGCCGACCACGCGGATCGCGGCGTCGATGATGCGCTGCCGCCGCTCGGGGTCGTACCGGCGGGCCATCAGTGGGCGCCGCCGAGGTTGAGGACGACCACCCCGGCGATGACCAGGGCGATCCCCGTCAGTTTGGCGGCGGTGGCGGCCTCGCCGAGGAACACCATGCCGATGGCGGCGATCGCGGCCGTGCCGACTCCGGCCCATATCGCGTAGGCGGTGCCCACCGACATCGACTTGAGCGTCTGCGCGAGCAGCGCGAAGGCGATCAGGTAGCCGGCGGTGGTACCGAGGGAGGGCCACAGCCTGGTGAAGCCGTCGCTGTACTTCATGGACGTCGTACCGAGCACTTCGGCGAGGATCGCCCCGCCCAGCAATGCGTATGCCATGCGTACAAGCGTACACATCGATGTGTACGCCCGTACGCATGACGGCTCCCTCACGACCGGCGCGGCCACCACCGCTTCCGGGCGGCGTCGGGCACCGCGACCGGGGTCAGGCCCAGCGAACCGGTCAGGAAGAACTCCCCGTCCACCCAGTGCCCCGGGGCCGGGGTGTCCGTCAACTCCTCGTCGGCCACGGCGACCTC